>CAVPSA010000001.1:0-13142 GCA_963707905.1 uncultured Actinomycetes bacterium
AGCAGCGAACCGGGCACCGGACGCCGGCTCCCCGCGGATGAGTCGTTGCCCCGGCACAGCACAGCCAGGGCACCGGCGGTGGCTCGTGAGACAATGATCTTGCACCTGGCATCCTTCCCCGGGCATCCGGTGCCTGGCCGCCGCCAGGCTGCGCGCTGTCCGAGCGCGATTCCAGTAAGTTCGCGGCCCGCCACGCCCGGCGGATCTGGGATGCTCACCGGCTCCCAGCCCGCAGCCACGGCCTTCAGCCGCCCGCCAGCGCGTGCCCGATCAGGGCCGCCGGCAGCCGGCCCATGTCAGCCGCCGCATTCACGCCACCAAAGCCAGCCACCCAGAGGGCCGGCCCACTGGGTGGCTGCCTGACTGATGGCCGCGGTGCGTCGCGCCAGAGTCGCGTCGTTTGGGAACGTCCCCTGGACGCGATGAGGGGAGCGGCTGCCGTCGCCTAGTTGTAGCTGAGCTGGACCAAGAGGTCGCAGCTGGCCCCCGATTGTGCCTTCTTGAGCGGGCCACCCACGGGCAACGGGGGGGCGTACAGGAGGAAGCCGTCGCCACCCGAGCACGACAACGTTCCGGTGGATGGTGCCTTGATGGCGATGTAGTCACCCTTGGTGACAGGCAAGTTGACCGGGAAGCTCTGGACGACGTAGTGGTCGCCGCCCGTACCCCCACACGGACTTTGGCCGGCGTAGGTGATCTCGGGACCTTGTGCCACGATCTGGGCCTGTTGGTTGCTCGGGTTGGCGTTGGCCAGCTGGAGCCGGAATTTTCCAGCCACACACGACACCAGCTTCACGTGCTTGACGGTTCCGGTCTGTGGGGCCGTGAAATGGCTGCCGTTCTCGAATGCGGTGATGGCCACCCAGGTGCAGGTGGAACCGTGGGGGATTCCGCGGTTTTCGTCGCACGACTGGCCGTTCTGGGCGTTGGAGGGCTGGCTCTGGGTGGTCAGCTTGGCCCCGAAGAATGTCGCAGTCGCGGTAGCCGCACTCCCCGATGAGGCGGTCAGGCCCGCCAGGATGACAGGCGCCACCAGCACGCTCAGCACTTTGACGAAGTACGACGCAGATCTCTTGCTCATGAAGTCCCCCCGGCTCTGCTCTTCATCCGTCTTGTACCTGACGCGCGACGCAAGTAGGCCCTGACGTGAATCCGGTGTTCCGCGACGCCTAGGGGCCGGTCGCGGTAACGACGGCAGCCCGCGCGGCGGCGGGGAGAATCAGCCCGGCCGCGAGGACCCGCGTGCTCTGCTTCCAGTGTGATGAGTGTCCTGCGCATCAAGACCCCTTCGTCGGCTTCTGCTCCCAGGCTCGCGGGCGGCCGGATCGTGCACCATACCTAGCCGCCCACACGAACGCCCACACGAACGCCCACATGATGACGCGCGGCGCAGGTCCGACGTATTGTTGGCGCAGCGCGCTCTACTTCAGCGGTGGTGGCGAGGCGCAGTCTGTCGGCTTGCGAAGGGCGTGGGCCTTGACGCACCAGGAGCAGGGTTACCTTTCTTTTGCCGGGCTGCTGCGGCGGCTTCGGGGCGAGGCGAAGCTGACGCAGGAGGAATTGGCGGAGGCGGCGGGCCTGTCCCTGCGGGCGGTCAGTGACCTGGAGCGCGGTATCCACCGCACCGCCCGCAAAGACACCGCCTTGCTGCTGGCAGGGGCGCTGGGGATGACCGAGTCGGCGGCAGTGTTGTTCGTGGCGGCCGCCCGCGGGCGCACCCCGGCCGCGGACGTGCTGACCGCCCTTCGGGAATTGGAAGCCGCCATCATCCGCCAGGATCAGGCCCTAGCGGCGCCAACGCTGGCAGTCACGGTGCCACTGTCTTCACCGGCGGCTGCGATGCCGGCCGATTCACCGGCACCCCAGGCTTCGCCGGTGGTGCTGATTCCGGCGCAGCTGCCGCCCGCGGTGGCCGCATTTGCCGGGCGCAAGGCCGAACTGGCGAGCCTGGACGCGCTCTTGCCCCAAGCGACCGAGGCCGGTCCTGGCACGGTTGTGATCTCGGCGGTCTCGGGCACAGCCGGGGTGGGTAAGACCACGCTGGCCGTGCAGTGGGCACACCGGGTCGCCGGGCGGTTCCCGGACGGGCAGCTGTATGTGAACCTGCGCGGCTTCGGCCCGGACGGGACGCCGGTGGACCCGGCCGAGGCGGCGCGCGGTTTTCTGGACGCGCTGGGAGCACCCGCAGCTCGGATACCACCGAGCCTCGCCGGGCAGACCGCGCTGTACCGCAGCCTGCTGAGGGGCAGGCGGGTATTGGTGGTCCTGGACAACGCCCGCGACGCCGCGCAGGCCCGGCCGCTGCTTCCCGGCTCCCCGGGTTGCCTGGCGATCGTGACCAGCCGTGACCAGCTGATCGGGCTGGTTGCTGCCGAGGGCGCCGTCCCGCTTGCCCTGGACCTTCCTACCACCACCGAAGCTCATGACCTGCTGGAACGCCGCCTGGGAGTGGGCCGGCTGGCAAGCGACCCGGGCGCGGCACATGAAATCATCCAGCGTTGTGCGCGGCTGCCGCTGGCGCTGGCGATCGTGGCCGCCCGCGCCGCCGCCCACCCGTCCTTCCGGCTGGCTGACATCGCTGCCGAACTGCGCGAGGCGAGTGTCGTTCTGGACCCGCTCGAGGGGGATGAGCTGGCTACCGATATTCGCGCGGCGTTCTCCTGGTCCTACCACGCGCTACCCGCCGATACGGCGCGGCTGTTCCGACTGCTGGGATTGCAACCGGGTCCCGATATCGCTATCGCCGCCGCCGCCAGCCTCGCAGCCATCCCGCCCCAGCAAGCCCGCCCGCTACTGGCCGAGCTAGCCCGCGCGCACCTGCTGACCGAGTACGCCCCCAGCCGGTATGGGTTCCACGACCTGCTGCGCGCCTACGCCGCCGAACTGGCTCACACCCATGACAGCCCGGGGGCCCGGCACGCGGCGATCGGCCGGCTCCTCGACCACTACCTGCACACCGCCCACCACGCTGCCATGCTGACCGAGCCGTACTACGACCCGCTGGCCCTGGCTCCCGCAGAGCCGGGAGTTGTGAAGGATCAGCTAACCACCGCCGACGACGCGCTGGGCTGGTTCGACGCCGAACACGGCGCGTTGCTGGCCGCCGTCCAGCTCGCGGTGAGCGCCGGTTTCGGCGCTCACGCCTGGCAGCTGGTATGGAGCCTGAGCGACTTCTTGCTGCGGGGCGGGCTGTGGCATGAGCAGGCCAGGACGTGCCAGGCGGGGCTAGAGGCGGCCCGCCGTGCCGGCGACTTCACCGGTCAGGCCCACTGCCTGCACCGCCTTGCCGTCGGCTACACCAGATCAGGCCGCTTTCACGACGCCGGCCCGCTTCTGGGACAGGCATTGCAGCTGTTCGAAACGATGGGCGACCAGTTCGGCCAAGCTTACGTCCACGGCATGCTCGGGCTACTGGCAAATCGCCAGCAGCACACCCCTGCTGCACTCGGCCACTTCATGCGGGCTCTCGACCTTTACCGGGCGGCAGATCACCCGGGGCAGGCAATGGTCCTCAACGACATCGGCTACGCCCATGCCCTGTTGGGCAACTACCCGCAGGCCCTGGCCTGCTGCGAGCAAGCCCTAGCCGTGATCCGGGAACTGGGGGCATCCAACTGGGAGAATGCCGTCTGGGACAGCCTCGGCTACGTCTATCACCAGCTCGGCGATCACCAGCAGGCCATCACCTGCTACCAGCGATCCTTGGACCTCAGCCGGGAACTCGCCGACCGCTGGAACGAGGCCGTCGCCCTCGACCACCTCGGCGACACCCACCACAGCCTGGGTGACACCGCCGCCGCCCACCGGGCATGGACGCAAGCGCTGCGCATATTCGGCGAGATCGATCACCCCGACGGCGACCGGCTCCCCGCCAAACTCCAGTCCCACCGGGGCCAGCCACCCGGCAACCCTCCCCCGCCAGCACCGAGGCCGCAGCACCAACGGCCGGCTGAGCAAGCGGTTCGGTGAACACAGGACGCTCGCGGGGCCCAAACGGCTGGGATCCGTGAGAAATTGCTTCTAGCAGAACGATCGATCCGGGGCGAGTCGTTCGCCATGAGTCAAGACGCGGCCGGAGCAGGCCGCCGGGACAACGGAGTCGTGGATGACGCAGTACCTGATCTCGTTTGGTGCCCACGCGATGGACCACATCCCCGACGAGGACGCGCCCGCCGTGGCCAGGGCCGCGCACGCGGCGGTCCAGGAGGCCATCAACGCCGGCGTGTATGTGTCCGCCGGCGGGCTGGAAAGCCAGCCGGCGAGCATCGTGGCCACCGACGGGGCGGTCACCGACGGCCCGTACCCGGAGGCCATCGGCGGATTCACGCTCGTTGACGTGCCCTCACGCGAGGAGGCGCTGCAGTGGGCGGCCAAGATCGCCGTCGCCTGCCGCTGCGCGCAAGAGGTCCGGGAGATCGGTGCCGACCCCGAACTCGACGCGATGCTCCGCCAGGCTGATAGCCGACGGTGACGTACCGACGGCGTCTGATCGTAGGCGACCCGGAGCGCTAGAGCAGGACATGCCTTATCGACGGTCTGACAACGCGGGTCTGTGCATCGACTTGAGCCGGGGACGCGGGGCAGCGCCTCTTGGACCGGACGTGAAGCCAGGTCCTCGTGGCCGACCGGATCGCCGCCGCAACCACTGATCGCCCAGTGGAGCGACAGCCAGGCCCGTCGTGGTCTGTGACCGTCGCCTGGGCGGCGGGGGAGTGCCTCGGGGGCACTTTGGGGGGAAGATCGCTGTCGGTGAGCTCAGGGAAGCGCGTGCCCGGGGCCGCGTGGCCTGCCGCTCTGCTGACCGGCGGGTGAGGTGCCTACGCCGGGTGATGTGCTTGGGCGGGTAGCGGCGGAGAAGATAAGGAGAATGCGCGCCTGCCCGCCTGCACGGTCGGCGACTCCTTGACGATCACCCAGTCCAGGTGTGGAGACCGAGTCGCTGTGACCAGGAACTCATCTGGTCACAAGTCGGCAAGCTACTCAACATCACCGCCACCACCGCGGCACGCCGCCACCGAAGCAAGCCATGAATAACCATCCAAGGATGGCAAGGATCACCGGCATAATGCCGAACAGCGGACATGACAGTCCCGCATAGTTATCCGCTGATCCGTATATCCGGTGGCCGTGACGATCGGTGGGCCTGGGAATGTGATCATGACGCGGGGCCGGCGGATTCCACCCGGCGCGCGTAGGCCGGACGGTCGAGGATTTCCAGCAATGCGTCGCGGAGCTGGCGGACCGAGGGCTCGCCCAGGCGGCCGGCGATCTCGGCTTCGAGCTCGCCGAGGGCGGACAGGGCCAGGCGGACGATGGCCCATCCCTTGTCGGTGAACTCGATGATTTTGGCGCGCCGGTCAGCGGGGTCCGTCGTGCGCTGGATGTATCCGCGGCGCTCGATCTCGGCGACGAGCTCGGCCATCGCCTGCTTGGTCATCCCGGCTCGCGCGGCCAGCTCGGTCAGCCGGATCCCGGAGGCGGGGATGTGCGGCATGACGTTGTTCCAGGAGTCGCGGTGGTCGGTGACGCCGGCCTCGATCAGCTTGTCGTTCAGGTCGGTGGCCAGCTGCCGCGTGGCCAGGCCGAGCAGCCGCAGCAGCGGGGAGTCCTGTTCGGGATGAGGCACAGGAACATTGTAGTCAGGCCTCTTGACTAAGGGTCGGTCGATGCGCCAGATTAGTCAGGATGCATGACCAACTTGCTTCCGCTGCCCCGCGGTGCCGAGCGCCCCGGGTGGGCATCTGCGCCGTGATCCGGCGGGTAGAGCTGCCCTTCGGGGGCGTGGAGGCGCACGCGGTGTTCTCGGCGTATGTGCACGCCGTGGCGAGCGCCGGCACCGTGCCCGTCGTCCTGCCGTGCATGGACGGGACGTGGCCGGAAGCGCTCGTCGCCGCCGTGGATGGCGTTGTTCTCACCGGCGGCCCGGACGTCGCGGCCGACCACGCCCGGGACGCCGCCGAGATCGCGATGGTGCACGCCAGCCTCGCGATGGGCCGCCCCGTCCTCGGGGTCTGCCGGGGCCTCCAGATCGTCAACGTCGCGCTCGGCGGATCGCTGGTGCCGCACGTCGAGGGGCACCTCGGCGATGCCGTCCGGCACGCAGTCGACGTGCTCCCATCGAGCGGGCTCGCCGCGGCCGCAGGGAGCGCGAAGCTGGTGACCAACTCCCTGCACCACCAGGCGGCCGGCGAGATCGGCGCCCGGCTGCGCGTGACGGCGCGCGCGGCCGACGGCACGGTGGAGGCGCTGGAATCTGACGGCCCGGCGCCGGTCCTCGCAGTGCAGTGGCATCCGGAGCTTGACGCCGGGCCCGCTGCGTCGGCACCTTTCGCGTGGCTGGCCGCACGAGCGGAGGCGGCCCGGTGCAGCTGATGTTCGTCGCTGATCCGCTCGCGCAGCTCGACCCGGAGATCGACACGACGCTGGGCCTGATCCACGCGGCGCTGCGCCGCGGCCACCGGGTGCGGCACTGCGAGATCCAGGATCTCGCGATCGCCGGCGGACAGGCGCAGGCGCTCGCGGGCGAAGTCGGCGACCGCAGTCGCGAGTGGGTAGGCCTGTCTGATCACGACGCCATCCTGTTCCGCACCGACCCGCCGGTCGACCGTCGCTACCTCGATGCGACGCTCATCCTCGATCGCGTCAGCCCCGCCTCCACACTGCTGGTCAACGACCCGCGCGGAATCCGCGCCGCCAACGAGAAGCTGTGGGCGCTGAAGTTCCCGGACCTGTGCCCGCCCACCCTTGTCGCGGCCGACAACGCGCTGATCCACGCGTTCGTGGAGCGCCACGGGCAGTGCGTGATCAAGCCGGTCGACGGCCACGCCGGCCGGGGCGTGCTGCGCCTGAACGCTGACGACAGCAACCGCGCCTCGATCATCGAGATGCTCACCTGCCATGGCCGGCAGGCAGCCGTCGTGCAGGAGTGGATCGCCGCGGTCCGGGACGGGAACAAGCGAATCTTCCTGCACAACGGCGAGCCCGCTGGCGCGACGATCCGCTACCCGATGGCCCCCGATTTCCGCATCGGGATGCCCGCCGCGCTCGCAGAGCTCACCGAACGTGACCGCGAGATCTGCGACCGCCTTGGGCCCGAAGTGCGTGCACTCGGTCTCGTGCTGGCCGGCCTCGACGTCATCGGCGATTTCCTGATCGAGGTCAACGTGACCAGCTCGGGCGCGCTGCACAAGTCCGACCGCCTGCTCGGCACATCGCTGTGCGACGGCTTCATCGAGCTCATCGAAACCATCAGGCCCTGCCGGAGGACCCCATGACCACCGCTATCGTCTGCATCGCACTGCTCAGCGCGCTGCTGTTCATCCTGGGATTCAACGTGTCCCGGCTGCGAGGCAAGTCGGCCAGCCAGCAGCCGACCGCCATGGATGATCCGCTGTTCGTCGCCATCCGGGCCCACGGCAACGCGGCCGAGTACATCCCGACCCTGGCCGTGCTCATGCTGATCGTGGGAGCACATGATCCCGCTACCTGGATGCTGGTCGCGATAGTCGTGGCCACCGCGGCTCGCTTCGTGCACGCCGTCGGCGTGCTGCGGGCCGGCGACATGAGCCAGCCCGTGCCGCTGCGCATGATCGGCGCCATCACCACCTACGTCGCGGGACTGGCGCTCACCGTCGCTGCCGTGCTCGTGCTGTGACCCAGACCGCCGCAACACCCAGAAAGGAGAGGCCGATGACTGACGTGAAGGTGCAGAAGCTGTTCCGCCGGGCCGTCGCTGACGACGATGCCGCCGCCACCGGAGGGCCTGGAACGGATGCTGGGGCTGGGCGGACACGGCGGCCTCTCCCCGGAACGGGAGTACCCTGCTGCGCCGCCCCGACTTCGTGATGGACGGCCACAGGCTGATCGCAAGGGGAGACGCTTACTACCCCAGGCGTTCGAGGCCCCGCCTGGCGCACGGAACCGGTCGAGGCGATGAACCAGCACTAAGTACCGGAGACAGTTCCACTTGGATCCACGAGTGACCTCAAGTAATCCTCCATCTTGTTCCAGCTGTCTTCCTGGCCGTCGGTCTTGGTCATGTGGTCACGGCCAGCTTGGTCACGGAACGCGAGGGTCATCTTCACCTTCGTCACTCCGTCGGTCTCGTGGAGGTCTACCGTCTCGACCGCCTCCGCATCCGGCCAGCCTTCGAACAGCCACGTGTCGACGATCCGGGTCGGCCGCTCGATCTCCAAGTAGGTTCCACGAAACGAGCACTCGGTTCCGTCGTCGGTCACGAAGACCATGTGATACTTCCCCCCGACGCGCAGGTCGATCGAGCAAACCGTCATCTTGTCCTCAAATGGAGCGAACCAGTTGCGCACATGTTCCGGCTTCGTCAATACGTCGAAGACGAGTTCGATCGGAGCGTCGAACTCTCGAGTGGTGACAATCTCGAGATCACTCGGGTATTCGATGACTGCCGACCCATGCCGATTAGGTGTCACTGCCGCTCTCCTTGTCGTTGTAGCTCTTTGAGGTAGTCGTCCATCCGGTCCAGCCGGTCGTTCATCGCCTGCTCGTACTTGGCCACCCAGTCGTGCAACGGCCGAAGGCGCGCGGGTTCCAGGCGGTACAGCCGCTGACGCCCCTCCGCGCGGCACCTGACGAGTCCCACCTCACTGAGCACCCGTAGGTGTTTCGAAACCTGAGGCTGGGGCATCGAGAGGTCGTTCACGATCGCCCCGACCGTCTTCTCGCCCGCGATCAGCGCGTCCAGGATTTCGCGGCGGTGCACATCGCCAATGGCGTTGAAGACATCCGACGTCGTGGAAGAGCGGGCCACGTCGCGATCATATTCCGATATCGGCATGTGTCAAGCCATGCAGGAGGACAGGACCCACTGGTTGCCCATGGCCACGCTCCACGGGTTCAGCGATGCATCGCCGCGGCGAGGCTGACGTCGTCGCAGACGCCCCACATCACCAGGAAACGGACTTCAAAGCACACTCGGAACACAAGAATCACAAAGAAGACAGAAAGCCTGAAACACCTAAAGTCCGTGGCGTTACGCTTGCCCGTCAGTCCGGTGGTGCCTGCAGGAATTCGATAAATGCCGGGAGGGCGGCCGGGTCTTGGAACAAGAACCCGTGGCCGCCTTCGTAGCCATGCAGCTCGGCGCCGCGGATGCGCGATGCGATCTTTTCGCTGTTGCGAGCCGGTGCGATCCCGTCGTAGTTGCCGTAGCCAACCAGGGCCGGGCAGGTGATCGCGCCGAGCCGGTCCCACACGTCGTGGCCTTCGCGCGCCTGGAGCTGGGCCGCGTAGGCCGCTGCGGCGGCCGGGTCCTGCTGGTCTTGCCCGGCGGCGGTCATCCGCTCGGCGATGGCCCGATCCACCGGGTGGGCCTCTAGCCAGTGCTGGTCCCAGCGGCTGTCTACCACCTTCAGCTCCGCCGCCGCCCGCTGCCCGGGCGGGAACTCCAGCAGCTTTTGCAGCGGGTAGGAGGATCCGCCTTCACCACCGGCCGATGTGCAGGCCAGAGCCAGGCGCTCGACCCGCTGCGGATGGGTGACGGCGAACTCCTGCGCCACCATGCCGCCAAAGCTCACCCCGGCCACCCGGCACGACTGCCACCCTGCGACCTCCAGTAGCCCCGCGGCGTCGGCCGCGATATCGCCCATGGTGTACGGGTGAGTCACCGGGGCGCTGCGGCCAAAGCCGCGGTAGTCCCACGCCAGCAGATCGAAGCTGGCGGCAAGAGGATCAAGCAGCGGCCGGACGGCCTGCAAGGTCAGCCCCGATCCGTTGAAAAACAGCAGCCGGTGACCACTGCCCCGTCGCTCCCAAGACAGCCCCACCCCATTGACACGGTCCACCGGCATCGCGCTCACCCTCCCCGGCAACGACCACTCCGCACCGCGGTCTCTGACGCTACCCGCCCGCCGGGTGCCCCCCCTCCTCCACCGCCGCCGATCTGCATGGCCGGGCGCCTGCTGGCGATCTTGTTCCTGGCGAGCCAGAACCGGGTATTCGGCGTCTTCGCGCATTGCCGGGCGCAGCGCTCGCTCGTGCTCAGCATCCAGCGTGGATAGCGATGGCTGCTGACAATTACTGGCGGGTGAAGGTCAGATGGGTGACGCCGCTGGGGCTGGTCACAGCCTCTATTCGGAAGCGCTCTTCGAGCGCGCCGAGGCCATCCCACAGCCGTTCACCGCGGCCCAGCACGATGGGCACCACGACGATGTGCAGGTAGTCAATCAGGTCAGCGGCCAGGAAGGCGCGGATGGTAGCTGGGCCGCCGCCGATCCGGACGTCCAGCCCGGCTGCGGCCTGCCGTGCCTGCTGCAGGGCCTCGGCGGGGCTGGCGCCGGTGAAGTGGAACGTGGTGCCGCCCTCCATCTCCAGCGGCGGCCGGGGATGGTGGGTCAGGACGAACACCGGGGTGTGAAACGGCGGGTTGTCTCCCCACCAGCCCTTCCACTCATGATCTGGCCAGAGGCCGCGCTGAGGCCCGAACTTATTCCGGCCCATGATCTCCGCGCCGATGCCCGGCTCCCAGGCGCTGGCAAACGCATCGTCCACACCGCCGCTGCCGCCCGGCTGGCCTTGCATGGCATGGAAGCTACGGGTGGCGAAAAACCACTCGTGCAACCGGGTACCCGCATGCCCGAACGGGGCATCCAGGCTCTGCCCTTCGCCGGTGCCGAACCCGTCCAGCGACACCGAGAAGTTGTGCACACGCACCCGCGACATGGCCTCCTCCTTCAAAACGACGACGCACCGGTCAGCGGGTCGGCTGCCCGGAGACACCGCGCGCACCGGTAAGGACCATCCGCCGTGCTCGAACTCATCGCGGCGCGGGTTGCAGTCACGGTACCCGCGGGTCCGGCCAGCCGCAGATCGAGCCTGTCACAACAGCGGCGTTGCGTGCTGCGCGCTGCCGCGAGCCGGTGAGGACACGGGTCGTGGTCTGCTGACGAGTTGTCACCAAAGGGCGAACGGCGGCTGCGCGGCCTCCTGCTCGCTGAGTTCCAGCGGGAGTTCCACCCGACCTATGCGCGCGGCACGGTAGGCCGCGTAGATCAGCTCCAGTACCGCCCGGCCGTCCGCACCGGTCTCCTGCGGCATCGCCGCGTCGAGGACACAGCTGACGAAGTGATCCATCTCCTGCGGAATTCCAGAGTGCCATAGCTCGTCGAAGATGGTGAACGTCCAGCCACGGGTATCGGGTGCCTTCTCGACGGCATATCCGTAGCCGACATCGCTGTACGTCGACAGGGACGAGCCGCGCATCAGGTCGGCATACGTGATTCCCCGGCTTCCCACGATCTCGGCACGGTCGTCCATGCCGCCCGGCTTTGCCCAGCTCGCCTCGACCAGGCCCATCCGGTTGCCGTCAAAGCGGATCGTCACGATCGCGTGGTCCTCCGCCCGCGTCCGTCCGCCGTGCACGAACGTGCCTGCCTCCGCCGCCACCGTGAGGGCAGCGGGCTTGCCCAGCACCCATCGCGTGAACTCGATGCCGTGGCAGCCCATGTCCATCAGCACGCCGCCACCGGACTGCTCCGGGTCCCAGAACCAGTCCGAGTGCGGGCCGTAATGCTGCTCGGTCTGCCGGACCAGGTACACCTCCCCGAGCGCGCCCTCATCAGCGAGCTCCTTCGCGCGGACGTACTTTGGCGCGAAGCAGATCTCCTCCGCATACATCAGCAGAACCCCAGCGGCGGCGCACGCGCTGATCATTTCGTCGGCCTCGCGCAGCGTCCGGGCGAGCGGCTTCTCGCAGATGACGTGCTTGCCGGCCTGGGCCGCGGCGACGGCGATGTCTCGGTGCAGCGCGTTCGGCGCCGCGATGCACACCACGTCGACGTCGGGCCGGCCGGCTAGCTCGCGGAAATCGGTGAGCCAGGCGGGAATCCCCCAGCGCCCGGCGAACTCCGCTGCCTTGTCCGCTGACCGCGAGGCCACAGCGCGCAGGGTGGCACGGGGCAGCCGCGCGAAAGCCTCCGCATGCGCTCTGGCGATGAAACCGCTGCCCACGATTCCGATGCCGACGTGATCCGACGCCATGAACTGCCTCCTGCGTACTGGCCTTATCCCGCCGGCCGCAGCGCCGAGTGGGCCGATCTGCCGACCGTACCGGACGCCGGCGCGCACGCATGGCGCGAGATCACGCCGGCATGTACCTCTCGAACCAGGTCACGAGCCGGGTCAGGTAATCAGTGACGGCCGGGAACCGGCTGACGCCGTGTCCTTCCCCGGGGTAGACCACCAGTTCGGAGTCGACGCCATGACTGATCAGTGCCTGATGGAACTCCCTGGCCTGGCCGACCGGCGTGCACCGGTCCTTCACGCCCGCCGTGAGCAGGGTCGGCGTTCTGGCCTTGCTCGCGTGCATAACCGGACTGCGTGTGTGCACCTGGTTGCCGATTTCCTCGGGATCGGCGTTGTCTAGGAACCACAGTCCCCAGCGGGGGATGTTGGTCGTGAACGTGAAGCTGTACCACTCAGTCACCGGAGAGCCGGCGACGGCGGCCTTGAACCTCTGGTCCTGGGTCACCAGCCAAGCCGACATGAAGCCGCCGTAGCTGACGCCCATCGTGCCGATCCGCGCCGGATCGGCGATCCCGCGCTCGATCATTGCGTCGATTCCGGACAGGTAGTCGTGGGTGTCCGCGCCGCCCATGTCGCCGACGACTTTGGCGGCGAACTCCTGACCCCGCCCGGCGCTACCGCGCGGGTTCGGGAGCAGGACGGCATATCCGCGGGAGACCAGCAGGGGCACCGCGTAGTCACGCATCGTCCAGCTCCGCTGGTAGGCCCCGATCGGCCCGCCGTGGACGTGCAAGACCAGCGGGAACGGCCCGGCTCCGGGAGGCGCGCACAGGACTCCTTCGATCACTGTCCCGTCTGGTGCGCTCCACGTGACGTTCGCCGCCGAGCCCGCGACCGATCGGATGTAGTCGGTGCCGGCGTGGGCCAGGGAGGCCAGCACCTGTTCGGTGCCGGCGCCAACGATCGCGATCTGCTGCGGAGTGTCGTAGTCGTCCCGGGCCACGACGACCCGGCCGTCGGACGTGAAGGCGCCGGCCGGGTAGAACCAGCTCGCCCACGACTGTGCGGACGCGACCAGTTCCTTGGCGGTGATCGTCTCCGGCAGGGGTCCCTCCCCGGCGTTGGCGATCCCGGCCACGCTGTCT
>CAVPSA010000002.1:0-38127 GCA_963707905.1 uncultured Actinomycetes bacterium
GCGGGCGAACTGGTCGCTCAGCGGCCGGTGGCCCTGGAGCAGCCGGTGGTACGCCGAGCCGAACAGCAGGTCGAGCACGACGTCGGCGTCGGTGCCCGCGGGGATCTCGCCGCGGGCGACAGCCCGCTGGACCAGGACCGTGTTGCTGGCCCGGAGGGGCTCGAACACCCGCTCCCGCCACGCGGCCGCGAGGGCTGGGTCCCGTTGCGCCTCGGCGACCAGCCCGGCCAGCATCCGGCCCGCGGGGGTGCGGGTCACCGACCGGATCCAGCCGCGCAGCGCGGCGAGCAGGTCGCCATGGAAGGTCCCGGTGTCCGGCAGTGGCTGCTGCCGCGAGAACTCGGCAAGGAAGGCGTCCAGCGCGAGGGCGCCGCGGGATTCCCCAGCGGCGGTAGACGGTGGCCTTGCCCACCCCGGCCCGGGCCGCCACCTCCTCCATCGACATCCCGCCGAGGCCGCGCTCGGCCAGCAGTTCCGTGGCCGCGGCCAGGATGGCCCGGTCCGCCTCCTCGCTGCGCGGCCGGCCGCGCTTGCCAGGCACGTCAGGCCCGGCCGGGGAGTGTCCCAGCTCACTTCGCGCCGGTGGAATATGTGCGCCCGCCATGAGGTTGCAGCGTACAGCAAAGAAAACGAGACGTAGCGTATCGAAAAGGTGAACTTGCGCGCGATGACCTTGATCAAGGAGCGCACCCAGTCCGGCCACCGGAACCCTCAGCCCGCCCGCCCGGCGCCACGGCCGGCCCGCCCTGCCTCGCCGGCCGGTTCGTCCGCACCGGGTCACGCGGCCTCGCCGGGTCGCATGGCATCTCCGGCCCGCGCGGCCTCGCCGGGTCGCATGGCATCTCCGGCCCGCGCGGCCGCGCCGGCCGCCCGCCCGTCCCCGGAACCGGCCCGGCTGCATGGGCTGGCGCTTGCCCTCATCCTGACCGCGGCGTTTATGGTGGTCCTCGACTTCAGCATTGTGAACGTGGCGCTGCCGTCCATCGAGACCGAGCTTGGCTTCCCCGCCGACGCGGTGCAGTGGATCATCACCGCGTACGCGATCGCCTTCGGCGGGCTGCTGATCCTCGGCGGCCGGGCCGCGGACCTGTTCGGCCGCAGGCGCATGTTCATCGCCGGGCTGCTGGTCTTCTCCGCCGCCTCGCTGGCGGGCGGCCTGGCCCACGACCCGGTCCTGCTGGTCGCCGCCCGCCTGGTGCAGGGCGCCGGGGCCGCGATGGTCGCGCCCGCGGCGCTGTCCCTGATCACCACCGGGTTCGCCGAAGGGCCGCAGCGCAACCGGGCCCTGGGCATGTACGGCGCGACGGCCTCGGTCGGTTTCGTCGCCGGTCAGGTGCTCGGCGGTGTGCTTGTCCAGTTCACCAGCTGGCGTGCGGTGTTCCTGGTGAACGTGCCGGTCGGTCTGCTGGCCGTGGCACTGGCCCCGTTGCTGCTCGGCGAGTCGCGCCAGCGTCGGCCGGGCACCAGGCTGGACGCCGCCGGGGCGCTGCTGATCACCGTGGCCGTGGCCGCGGCGGTGTTCGCCGTGTCCCAGCTCGGCGTGCTCGGCTGGTCCTCGCCGGTCCTGCTCGGCACGGCCGCACTGGCGGTCATCGCCGCCGTGGGATTCGCCGTCGTCGAGCGGCACCATCCCGACCCGCTGGTCCGCGCCGACCTGCTCAGGATGCCCGGGCTGCGCAAGGCCAGCACGATGAACCTGCTGCTCGGCCTCTGGAACGCCGGGGAGCTTATCGTCTTGTCGCTGTACTTCCAGCAGGTCCTGCACGACTCGCCGCTGGCGACCGGGCTGGCCATCGCGCCGCAGGGGATCATCGGGTTCACCGCCGGGGTGTTCGGCGCCCGGCTGGCCAACCGGGTGGGCGTCCGCCGGGTGCTGGTGCTGACCAGCGCGGTGGCCACCCTCGGCTTCCTCGTGCTGACCAGGCTGCCCGCCAGCGGCGGTTACAGCCCGCTGCTCGCGGCGGTGATGCTGGTCGGCTTCGGCACCGCGGGAACCGCGTTCGGGACCATGGTGACCGCCAGCCACGGAGTGGCGGACGACGACCAGGGCCTGGTCGGCGGGGTGATCAACACCAGCCGCCAGATCGGCGCGGCCGTCGGTGCGGCGCTGCTGCCCGCGATCGCCGTGGCGGTGGACCGCGGCGGGCACACAGCCGCCGCTTCCGGCGACCGGGCGGCCATGCTCGCCGGGGCGGTGGCGGCGGCGCTGGCGCTGGTCGTGGCGCTGCGTGGCGGCTGGCGCACCGCGCTGCACGCCCGCCACGGCTGACCAGTCAAGCGTGGGGCCGCCTTGGCGTGGCGCCCTGACGTGTGCCGTGGTTAACCCCGGAGGCCATCTCAGCCATGATGATCGCTGAATCGCGGGCCGTGTTCAGCGGCCGAGGTGGGCGAGGACGGCGAGGACGCGGCGGTTGTCGTCGTCGGAGGGCTGCAGGCCGAGCTTGGTGAAGATCGACGAGGTGTGCTTGGCCACCGACCGTTCGGTGATCACCATCCGCTGGGCGATCGCGGCGTTGGACCGGCCCTCGGCCATCAGTTCCAGCACCTCCCGCTCCCGCGGGCTGAGCCCGCCCAGGTCGCTGTCGTCGGCGTTGCGGGCCAGCAGCCTGGAGATGACTTCGGGGTCCATCGCGGTGCCTCCCCCGGCAACCCGGCGCAGCGCCTCGGCGAACTGGGCGCTGTCGAAAACGCGGTCCTTGAGCAGGTAGCCGACCCCGCCCGAGCCGTCGGCGAGCAGTTCGCGTGCGTAGATCTGCTCGACGTACTGCGACAGCACCAGAACCGGCAGCCCGGGCACCCGGCGGCGGGCCTCCAGCGCGGCCCGCAGCCCCTCGTCGGTGAAGGTCGGCGGCAGCCTGACGTCCACGACGGCGACATCGGGCCGGTGCTCGTCCACCGCGGCCAGCAGAGCGGCCCCGGTGTCCACCGCTGCCGCGACCTCGAAGCCGTGGGCCTCGAGCATCCGGATCAGGCCGTCCCTCAGAAGGAAGAGGTCTTCGGCGATGACAACTCGCATGGCAGCTCCAAGGTCGCCACGGTCGGCCCGCCCGGCGGGCTGCTCAGGGCGAGTATGCCGTCGAAGGCCGACAGCCGCCGCTCGATGCCGCGCAGGCCGGTGCCCTGGCTTGGGTTGGCCCCGCCCTGGCCGTCGTCGCCAACGTCGATCCGCAGCATGCCACGCTCGTACCGCATGTCGATCCAGACGTGGCTGGCCCCGGCGTGCTTGGACACGTTGGCCAGCAGCTCACTGACCGCGAGGTAGGCCGCCGACTCGACCGGCGCCGGCGGCCGGCCGGGCAGTTCGTTGGTCACCTGGATCTTCCGCCCGCTGTCCATGGCCAGCGCGCGGACCGCCTCGCCAATGCCGCGGTCGGCGAGCACCGGCGGGTGAATCCCGCGCACCAGGTCGCGCAGCTCGGTGAGGGCCTTGGCCGACGCGTCGCGGGCCTCCAGCAGCAGCGCCCGCGCGGCGGCCGGATTGTCATCGATCACCTGCTCGGCCGCGCTCAGCGTCATGCCCATCGCGACCAGCCGGGCCTGCGCCCCGTCGTGCAGGTCCCGCTCGATCCGGCGGATCTCCGCGGCGCCGGTGTCCACCACCTCGGCGCGGCTCTCCGACAGGTGCGCCACCTGCTGCTCCAGCGCCGCCTGCTTGGTCGGCGCCAGCATCGACCGGGCCGCCTGGCCGTACCAGCGCAGGAACAGCGGCGCGAGCCAGAGGCCCAACGCGATGAACGCGATCCCGAGCGGCACGCTCAGCAGCGCGGTGAGCCAGTTGGTGACGTCGATGAACGCGTACCAGTTGTTGCCGCCCGCGTGCACGATCGGGCTCCAGATGGCCGGCATCAGCACGCCGAACAGGCCCCAGCCGACGATTGTGACCGGGATGGCGGCCAGCAACCAGATCAGCAGCGGGTCGACGGTCATCCAGAGCAGGTCCCGCCAGGTGGCGGGCTCGGTGATCAGTTGCCCGCTGGCCTGCCCGAACCGACACCAGGTACCAGCGTGGCGGGCGGGCTCCCGATACGGCCGGTACGGCTCGGGGATGGGTATCCCGCACCACTCGCCGGACAGCCGCCGGACGACGCTGGCCAGCCGCCGCACCGCCAGCAGGGTCGGCGGGATGAACAGCAGCGGGTATACGAAGATCGCGAAGCTCAGTTCCAGGGCGAGCGCGAGTATCAGCCCGGCCTCTGCCAGGGCCAGCCCCACAAAGGCCAGCCCGTGGACCGAGCCCAGCAAGCCGGCGCCGATCCAGGAACCGCGCTGGCGGGGCGCAATTGCCTTGCCCGGAGCTGCCGTATTGCCCGTCATGGCTGTTAATCCCTTCGCGTTGCGTGCCACCTACGGCCAGTGTGGCGGCCCGCCGGGCGGGAGCGCAGTGACGCTTGGCCCCCAAATGGGGGGTGTATCTAGGTGTACCCGAAGACGCCGCTTAGCCGTATGTCACCGTGCGTGGCGGGCGTCTTAGCGTCGCTGACGGGGCCGGAAAAACCGGCTCGCACAGCGACAATCACGGAGTTGGTCATGGCACACACACGCGTGGTACGCGCACCCGGTTCACCGCGGCGGGGGCTCGCGGCCGCGCTGGGCGGCTGGAGCGCGCTGCACCGCAAGACCGCGATCGGCCTCTGGCTGCTGTTCGTCATTGCCGCGACGGTGCTCGGCGGCGCCGCGGGCCGGGCCGGGCTGTCGGGCTGGCGGCAGGGCGCCGGTGATTCCGCCCGCGCCGAGCACATCCTTGCCAACGCCAAAATCAGCGAGCCAGCCACCGAACTGGTCCTGGTCCGCAGCGGCTCCGCGGCGGCAACCGCGGCGTCGCCGGCATTCCGGCACGCGGTGGGCCGGGCGCTGGCCGAAATCAACGGCACAGGTCTGGCCCGGCAAGTTCAGGACCCCTATGCCAGCCATTTGCTTTCCGCCAATGGCCGGGACGCGCTGATCCGGTTCCAGCTTCGTGGCGCGGACTCTCAGGTGAGCACGGTGCTCGCCGCGGTCGCCCGGGCCCAGGCGGCCAGCCCGGGCTTCACGATGACCGAGACCGGCGACGCCAGTGCCCAGCAAGCGCTGAACAACAACATCAGTACGAACTTCAGCCACGCGGAGTGGACCGCCGTGCCGCTGGCCATCGGGGTGCTGCTGGTCGTGTTCGGCGCGCTGATGGCCGCGGTACTGCCCGTGTTGCTCGCGCTCACCGCGTTCATCGGCTCGGTCGGGCTGGCCGACCTGCTCAGCCATCTGGTCGGGATGAACAGCTACGCGAACTCGGTGATGCTGCTGATGGGCCTGGCCGTCGGGGTCGACTACTCGCTGTTCTACCTGTTCCGGGAGCGTCAGGAGCGGGCGGCCGGCCGGGACCGGGCCAGCGCGCTGCGGGTGGCGGCCGCGACCTCGGGTCGTTCGGTATTGGTTTCCGGCCTGATCGTGATGACCGGGATGGTCGGCATGCTGCTGTCCGGCATGGCCACGTTCCAGGGCCTGGGCCTGGCGGCCATAGTGGTCGTGTTCGTCGCGATGCTCGGCTCAGTCACCGTGCTGCCAGCCATGCTCTCCTTGCTCGGCGACCGGGTGGAGCTGGGCCGGATCCCGCTGCCCGGCCGGCGGCGTGTGCGTGCGGCCCAGGCAGGCGGCGGCGCTGGCCACGGCCGGGTGTGGGACTTCATCCTGCGCCCGGTACTGGCCCGGCCGGCGCTGTTCGCCGTGGCATCCGCCGCCCTCCTGCTCGGCCTGGCCGCACCCGCGCTGGGCATGCACACCCAGACGCTGAGCCTCGGCCAGTTGCTGCCGTGGAACAGCTCGCAGGCGTCGGCCATGCGGCAGATCACGGCCTCGTTCCCCGGCGGCCCGGCACCGGCCGAGGTCGTCGTCAAGGCGCCGGACATCCAGGCGCCGTCGGTGCGGCGGGCTATCGCATCCTTCGAGACCGCGGCGCTGCACGCCGGGGCGCTGCACCAGCCGGTCCAGCTCACCGTCTACCGGGCCGCGAACGTGGCCGAGATCCGCGCGCCGCTGCCGGGCAACGGAACCGGCACGGCATCGGTGACGGCACTGACCACGCTGCGGCAGCGGCTGATCCCGCAGGCCTTCGGCCACGTTCGCGGCACTCAGGCGCTGACCGACGGCCAGCTGGCGTCCTCGCTCGACTACAACGCCGCACTGCGCACCGCCGCCATCAGGGCGTTCGCGTTCGTGATGGCCGCCGCGTTCGTGCTGATGCTGGTCTCGCTCGGCTCGGTGGTGGTCGCCGCCACCTGCGTGCTGCTTGACCTGCTCTCGGTGGCCGCGGCCTACGGCGTGATGACCGCGATCTTCGTCCACGGCTGGGGGGCGGCGCTGGTGGGCACGCACGCCGTGGGCGCGATCGAGTCGTGGATCCCGTTGTTCCTGTTCGTGATCCTGTTCGGCCTGTCCATGGACTACCACGTGTTCGTGGTGTCCCGGATCCGCGAGGCACGCGATCTCGGCATGACCACCGCGCAGGCGATATCGGCCGGCGTCCGGTCCACGGCCGGGGTGGTGACCAGTGCCGCGGTCATCATGGTCGCGGTGTTCGCGGTCTTCGGCTCGCTGTCGATGCAGGACTTCAAGCAGCTCGGGGTCGGCCTCGCGGTCGCTATCGCCCTGGACGCGACCGTGATCCGGGTGGTGCTGCTGCCCTCGGTGATGGCGCTGCTCGGTGACCGCAACTGGTATGTGCCGAGGTGGCTGGCCTGGATGCCGCGGATCCCGCACGGCGCGCCGGGCCGGCCAGTCCCGGCCAGCCCGGTCGCGGTGCCGGAGCGCAGCGAGGCGTGGCCGTCGCACGCGGGCGCGAGGTAATGGGTTGGCGGCCTTAAGGCGGCGCGGAGACCGTGTGCGGGACCGGGACGGCGGCGCTGGCCTCCGGCGCCCCGGAGGCGGGCAGGGTGAGCGTGATGCGCAGCCCGTGCGGGTCGTTGAGGCTGGCCTGGGCGGTGCCGTTGTGGGTGACGGCGACCGCGTTGACGATGGCGAGCCCGAGGCCGGATCCGGGCGGGCAGCCCTGGCTCGGGCCGTTCCGGTAGAACCGGTCGAAGATGCGGGCGAGCCGGTCGGGGGGCACCCCCGGGCCGTCGTCGCTGACCTCGATGGTGATGCTGCCGTTGCACCGGGCGGCGGTGAGGGTGGCCGCGGTGTGGTCCGGGGTGTGCGCCCGGACGTTGGCGAGCAGGTTGTCGACCGCCCGGCGGAGCAGTTCCTCGTCCCCCGTGCTGGAAAGGCCGGGGGCGATGTCGGTGTGCCAGGCCCGCTCCGGGTCGGTGATCTCGGCACGTTCGGCGCACTCGGTGACCAGCGCGGTGACGTCCACCGGCTCGGCGTGCTGCCCGGGATGCTGGTCCAGCCGGGCCAGCCGGAGCATGTCGTCGACCAGGGAGCTCATCCGCTGCGCCTCGTGCGCGATGCGGCCCATCGCCTCGTCCACCTGGTGCGGATCCCGCAGCGCACCCTGCTGGTACAGCTCGGCGTTGGCGCGCAGCGAGGCCAGCGGGTTGCGCAGTTCGTGGCTGGCGTCGGCGAAGAAGCGCCGGGTGAGTTCCTGGCTGGCCTCGCGCTCGCTGACCGACGTCTCGATCCGGGTGAGCATGCCGTTCAGCGCCGCGCCGAGGCGGCCGACCTCGGTCCCCGGATCCTGCGGGCGGACCCGCTCGGTGAGATCACCGGCGGTGATCTTGTCGGCCTGGCTGGCCATCCGCTCGATCGGGCGCAGGCCGCGGCGCAGCACCAGGCCGATGCCCCCGGCCACGGCCAGGCCGACGGCGACCGAGGCGATGGCCAGGATCAGTTCCAGGTGGTCGACGGTGCTGTTGACGTCGCTGAGGCTGGTGGTGGCGTAGAGGAAGCCGCCAGGCTCCCTGACGGCGCCGAGCCGGAGTGTGGCGTCACCGGCCGCGCTGATCACGTTCCTGGCGCCGTGATCAGCGGCGAGAAGATGCAGCATTTGGCCGGGGGGGATGCGCGGGACGAGGCCGGGATTCCCGCGGACGAACTCACGTGGGCCGCGCCCGCTGACGAACCCGACCCCGAACTGCGCCAGAATCGGCGCCGGAACGGTGAACCGTGGTCCGGAGATCACCTGCTGGATGCGCGCCCGCACGGGCGCCGGGCTCGGCCCCCCGCCTACCTGCTGCACGTTCGGCGGCACCCGGGTGGGCGCCACCGCGCCCGGGTGCAGTGCGCGCTGGAAGTCCGGGCCCGCCGGCCGTGCATAGAAGGTCCAATTACCCCTGGGGGGCAGCGTGATCGTCATCGGCCGGTAGAGGGCGAGCACGGTCTGGAGCTGTGCGTCGGTGTGGCCGAGCAGGTACCGGCGCAGTGCGCCGACCGCGGCGAAGTCGAAGGCGACCAGGGCGATCACGGTCACGGCCAGCACGCCGGCCAGCACCCTGGTGCGGAGCTGGGCCCGGCGGAGCCGGTGCAAGGTGAGGACGGCATGCCAGTCCGGCCGCTGGGGCTTCCAGCGGAACCGCCCGGACAGCCTAGGCGTCCGCACCGTTGGCCCCATCGCCGGTACGGGGCAGCCGCAGGCAATAGCCGATGCCCCGCTGGGTGTGGATCACGTCCGGGCCGTACTGGGCCAGTTTGCGCCGCACGTAGGCGACGTAGGTGGAGACCACCGTGCTGGACCCGCCGAAGTCGTAGTCCCACACGTGGGCCAGCAACTGCGACCGGGTCAGCACCCGGCCGGGGTTGAGCATCAGGTAGCGCAACAGCCGGAACTCGGTCGGGGACAGCTCGACCAGGTGACCGGCCCGGCGTACCTCGTAGCTGTCCTGATCCAGTTCGATGTCGGCGAAGGTGAGCACCGGGCCCGAGGCCGCGGTGGGCCGGGTGCGGCGCAGCACGGTGCGGATCCTGGCCGCCAGTTCCTCCAGGCCGAACGGCTTGGTGAGGTAGTCGTCGCCGCCGATGGTCAGCCCGTTCACCTTGTCGGCCTGGGTGTCCCGCGCGGTCAGGAAGATCACCGGCACCCGCAGGCCGTCCCGGCGCAGCCGGGCCACCACCTCGAACCCGTCGGTGTCGGGCAGCATCACATCCAGCACGACCAGGTCGAACGGGCGGTCCCTGGCGAGCCGCAGCGCGCCCGCGCCGTTCTCCGCCGTGGTGACCTCGAAGCCCAGGAACCGCAGCGAGGCGGCGACCGCCTCACGCAGGAACGGCTCGTCATCGACTACCAGTAGCTCCCCGTGGCCGGGGGGCAGGCTTGCCGCCGCCTCACTCATCGCCGTGCTCCTTGCTGGTCCTGACCCGCCACCCCGCCCAGGCCCTCACGGGTCATCTGACCACGTTAACCCCAGGTTCCGGTGTGAGGAGCATGCGAGTTTGGTGTGAGCAGGGGGGAATCCGCAGGTCCGGTGGGGTGCCCCCACACTCACACCGAACTCACACGCAATACGCGCAGCGCACTGAGGTCGGCCGCCGATGATGGTTCCGGCTCTCACGGTGAGAGGTGATGGGATGGACTCGCAGTCTTGGCAGCCCCGGTCCGCACGACGGGCCTGCCCCACATACCAGCTTGGCGGTAAAGCATGAGCGGCACTATTTCGTCGGGGCGTAAGGCTGGCCCGGAGGTGACCCACCGGCGCGGCGGGCGAGGGTGGCTGGCCGCCGGGGTGGTGGTCGTGGTCATCGCGGCCGGGGTGATCGTGGCCGCGGCGGCCGGTGCGTTCAAGGGGTCCGGTTCGGCCGGGCCGGGCGCGGCCGGCACCGCCTACCGCACCTCGACCGCGGTGGTGAAGCGGGAGACGCTGACATCGCAGAGTTCGCTGTCGGGGACGCTGGCCGATTCGGGTTCTTACACGATCGTGAATCAGGCGACCGGCACGGTCACCACGCTGCCGGTGGTGGGCAAGACGGTTCGCCAGGGCGGGGTGCTCTACCAGGTGTCCGGGGCGCCGGTGGCGCTGCTGTATGGGAACGTCCCGGCGTACCGGGACATGTCTGCGGGGCTGACCGGCGCGGATGTGCGGGAGTTCAACAAGGCGATGATCGCGCTGGGTTACACCACCCGGGCCGGCGTGCTGGCCGCGGGCCTGGGCATGGGTTACTTCAGCGCGGCGACCACGACCGCGTGGGAGGACTACCAGACCGCGCTGGGGGTCACCGTCCCCTCGGCGACGGTGACGCTGGGGCAGGTGGTGTTCTTGCCGACGGCGGTGAAGATCAGCGCGTGGGAGACGGGGATCACGCCGGGAACCGCCGCGGCGCCGGGGACGGCCTTGATGACGGGCACCTCGCCGGTGCCGCAGGTGACGATCAACTTGGACCCGTCGCTGGAGACCGAGATCAAAGCCGGGAACAAGGTGGAGATCGACCTGCCCGAAGGCGGTGTCACCACCGGGGTGGTGACGCAGGTGAGCAAGGTCGCCTCGACCAACGCCTCGGGGGTCACCTCGGTGCCGGTGTATGTCACCCTCGATCATCCGAAGGCGGCCAAGGACCTGAGTTCGGCGCCGGTGACGGTGAAGGTCACCACCGGCAGCGTGGCCAACGCCCTGGTGGTGCCGGTCGCCGCGCTGATGGCTCGCTCGGGTGGTTATGCCGTGGAGGTGACCGGCCCCGGCGGGCATCACCTGGTCAAGGTGACCGTCGGCGTGTTCGACGACGCGGACGGCATGGTGCAGGTCACCGGCAACCTGACCCCCGGCCAGCGCGTCGTGGTCCCCGCGCTGTGAGGCGGGCGGCGGCGATGCACAGGGCCACGGAGGCAGTGCGATGAGTACCGCGACGGCGGACCCGGTGGCCGGGCGGCGGCCCCGGCCGGGCGGCGGGCCGGGCCTGGTGCTGGAACTGGACCAGGTGGTCAAGGTGTACCCGAGTTCGCCGCCGGTGACCGCGCTGGCCGGGGTGAGCCTGGCCGTGGCCGCGGGGGAACTGGTCGCGGTGCGGGGCCCGTCGGGATCGGGGAAGACCACTCTGCTGCACCTGATGGGCACCTTGGACCAGCCGACCAGCGGGAGCGTGCGGGTCACCGGGCTGGAGGTTTCCCGGCTGAGCGACCGGAGCCTGGCCGGGCTGCGCGCGGCCAGCATCGGGTTCGTGTTCCAGCAGTTCTTCCTGTCCGAGCACACCACCGCGCTGGGCAATGTCGCCGATGGGCTGCTGTATGCCGGGGTGGGCGCGGCCGAGCGGCGGGAGCGGGCCGCCTGGGCCCTGGAACAGGTCGGGCTGGGGCACAAGCTGGCCGCCCGGCCGACCCAGCTGTCCGGCGGGGAACGCCAGCGGGTCGCGATCGCCCGGGCGCTGGCCGGCCAGCCGGCCATCGTGCTAGCCGATGAGCCGACCGGGAACCTGGACTCGGCGACCGGCGCCGCCCTGCTGGACCTGCTCGAAGAACTCAACGCCACGGGCACCACCATCGTGGTGGTCACCCACGACGCCGCCGTCGCCGCCCGGATGCGCCGCCGCATCGAAATGCTCGACGGGCGCATCATCACCGACACCGCCGCCCCGCCCGCCCCGGCGCCCCGCGACGGCGGGCTGCCTTCCCGGGCGCCGGATGACGGGCCGCCCGCGGCAGCGCGGCACGCCGGGCCGGCCGCTGGCCGGCCCGGCAGCGGGATGCCAGCGGCACCGGCCGGGGAGGCGCTGCCCGGTCAGCCGCCGGGGCAGGAAGCGCACCCCGGGGATGTGCCGGGCGAGCCAGCGGCGCCGGAGGCCGCGCCAGGTGAGTCGCGGGCCCGCGGCAGGGGGCGGCGCGGCCGGGCGGCCGGGCGGTCGCCGTGGCGGCCGTGGCCTGCCAAGGACCAGGAGGAGACCCGATGACCACCGTCACGCCCACGGCGGCCCGGCTGCACCCGGGTGACCTGGCCCGGCTGGCCGCCGTCGGGCTGCGTACCCGCAAGCTGCGCGCCAGCCTGTCGGCGCTGGGCATCGCGATCGGCGTCGCCGCGATCGTCGCGGTGCTGGGATTGTCGTCGTCCTCGCAGGCCGGGCTGCTGGCGGAGATCTCCGCCCTGGGCACCAACCTGCTGACCGTGCAGAACGGGCAGTCGCTGACCGGCGGCACCGCCCAGCTGCCCAAAGCCTCTCCGGGGATGATCTCCCTGATGCACGGGGTCACCAACGTCCAGGACATCGGCACGGTCGCCAACAAGAACGCCTTCCGCAGCCCGTACATCCCCTCCGTGGACACCAACGCGCTCACCGTCGATGCCGCCAGCCTGGGCCTGCCCGCCGCGGTCGGCACCACCCTGGCCCACGGGACGTTCCTCAACGCCGCCACAGAAAAAGAACCGGTCGCGGTGCTCGGCGCCGCAGCCGCGCAACGGATGGGCATCGACCGGATCTGGCCCGGGGAACGGATCTGGGCCGGCTCCCAATGGTTCTACGTGGTGGGGATCCTCAAGCCCGCGGTGCTCGCTCCCGAGATCGACTCCGCGGTGCTGGTCGGCTACCCCGCCGCACACACCTACCTGCAATACGGCGGGCGGCCGACCACGATCTACGTGCGCACCGTCACCGGCCAGACCACCAAGGTGGACAACCTGCTCGCCGCCCAGGCCAACCCGCAGCAGCCCGAAGAGGTCAACGTCTCCCAGCCCTCCGCCGCGCTCACCGCCCAAGCCGACGCCCAGGGCGCCTTCGACGTCCTGTTCCTCGGCCTGGGCGCCGTCGCACTGCTGGTCGGCGCGGTCGGCGTGGCCAACATCATGGTCATCTCCGTGCTGGAACGCCGCTCGGAGATCGGGCTGCGCCGCGCCCTGGGCGCGACCAAAGGCCATATCCGGATCCAGTTCCTCGCCGAGGCCGTCCTCCTCGCCCTGGCCGGCGGTGCCGCCGGAGTGATCCTCGGCATCGCCGCCACGATCGTCTACGCCAACACCAAGGGCTGGGCCGTGGTCATCCCGCCACTCGCCTGGGCCGGCGGCCTCGGCGCCACCATCATCATCGGCGCCGCCGCCGGGCTGCTGCCCGCCCTGCGCGCCGCCCGCATGTCCCCCACCGAAGCACTCTGGACCCTGTAACGCCCCTCGGGCCGATGGGTTCCGGGCATCCTGGACCCTGATAGCCCGCGGGCCCGTTCCTTGCTCCTGAGTACCAGGCCGGCCCGCGAAGTACTAGACGGGCGCCTTACTGGCCTCGGCCTGCTCCGCGAAGATCTGGACGACCTCCTCGACGGAGTGGCCCTTTGTCTCGGGCACGAACCTGAACACGAATCCGATCGCCACCAGCGAGAGGACCGCGAAGGACACCATGACCCAGCCCAGACCCCATGCATTCTGCCAGGCCGGGAACGCCTCGATAAGCGCGAAGTTGGCCACCCAGTCGACGGCGGCGGCGATCGCGGCAGCCCGGCCGCGGACGGATGTCGGGAAGACCTCGCCCTGGAGCAGCCAGCCCGTCCCGCCGACACCGATCGCGAACGACGTGATGAAGAACGAGAAGCCGACCATGACCACCACGGTCTTCGGTATGTCGGTGAGGAATCCGACCGCGGCCGCCGCGAGCAGCATGAACACCGCCATGCCCGCGTAACCTCCCATGGCCAGCGGGCCATGGCCAGCGGGCGCACGCTACCCGTCCGGCCAGGCGGCAAACCTCGTCCGGCAGCGGGTGACATACTCGAATCCGGCTCGCCGGGACCGCCGCGGCAGGCACGGTGCGCCCGGGGCGGCTTCACACATGGCGTGCGCCGCCGGGCTTGACGTGCGACACTGCCACGGGGTGGTTGTTCGGTCGATCGCAATAGGGGGTCGGGTCGAAACCCGTTTCCCGGTCCTTGCGGGGCGGTAAACCGCCCTGGAGGGGAGCACATAATGCCCGATCAAGAGCGTCTGTCCTACGCCCCGGCCGGGCCGGGGGCCGTCCAGCCCTGCTGGTTGTGCGGGATCCGCCTGCCCGCCGACCACATGATGGCCGACGGCGGCAACGCCTGCGCCGACGTCCGGTGGTACTGCCTGGACAAGCGGGGATGCACCGAGCGGTGGACCGCTCGCACGGCCAGGCCCGCCGACCTTCGCCTGAGCAACGCCGGGATGCCGGATTCCTGGGGCTCGATCGGCTTAGAGTCCGGCGTCGCCGGGCGGTGAAACGACCCGGCCGCGGCAGTCCTACCGTGGGACCGGGGCTTGCCGCAGGCCGGTGAACATGCCGTGCAGGGCGGTGACGCCGTCACCGGCAGCACGGACGTCCAGCACGAGTTGCGCCGCGTTTGCCCGCACCGTCCAGGTTGCCCACGCACAGCACCCCGTCTCCACCGCGACCAGGGCGCGCAGTTCGTCCTCAATGCCCGGTTCCGGGCGGAAGCCAAGGCGAACGCCGTCGGCGGTCAGCGCGCGCCCGGTCATCGCGCGGGCCGTGAGCCGCGCCCAGCGGCCGGCCTGGTCCGCGAGGCCTTCCGTGCTGAGCGAGCAGGCCACCGGCACGCCGGCGGTGTTGTCATCGGTGGGTGTCTGTGCTGCGGTCACGGCCTGCCTCCTCGGTGCGGGGCCCGGGACATCGCCCGCCCGCCATCGTCGTTGTTAAAGTCGGCTTGATGTCAACTTCCGGTGGCGGCCCGGACGGCGCCCTGTCGCTCACCATCGGCGCGGTGGCCAAGCTGACCGGCAAGAGCGCGTCCGCGATCCGCTACTACGAGCAGATCGGGCTGCTGCCCGAGCCCGCGCGGGCCGCCGGGCGGCGCAGGTACGGCCGGGGCACCGTGCGCACGCTGGCGGTGATAGCGACCGCACAGCGGGCCGGCCTGGCGCTCGATGAGATCAAGGTGCTGCTCTCCGCTTCGCCCGGGGACCCGGCCGCGGTCGAGCGGCTCCGCGAGGTGGCCAGCAGGAAACTCCCGGAGATCGCCGCCCTGATCGAGCGCACCGAACTGGTGCGCGGCTGGCTCGAGTGTGCGGCCCGCTGCGAATGCCCCGACCTCGGCCAGTGCCCGCTATTCGACGAGCCGGCCCTGCCCCCGGCAGCGCCGAGGGCCCCGGCCCGCCGGGTGACCGGGACCGGAGGCTGATACCGCGGTGTTACCCGCTGCCGCCTTGACAGGGCGACGACGGCGAGGTCTGATCCAAGACAAGTGATCGAACGTTCAATCTGGATCACTGTGGTCCCTGCGCCCCGCCCAAGGTATGCGCGGGCCCACGACCGGAGGTTGACCAGGCTCGGGTGCCGTCAGGCTCAGCCCTGAGCCGGACCCGGCGGCACCTGTCCTGCGGCACCTGGCCTGCAGGCACTGGGCATGCCAGCGGGCCAGGTGCCTCGCGGGCATCCGGCCGGGCTGGGAGTATGGCTACCCAGAGGGGTAATGAGGAGTGCCATGCCAGCCAAGGTTGAGCTGATCGCGTACGCGGACCGTTTCGGCGGCGACCTGGACGGACTGCGGGGACTGCTCAACGGGCCGCTGCGGGGGCTGTTCGGCGGTGTGCACGTGCTGCCGTTCTACCGTCCCTACGACGGGGCCGACGCGGGCTTCGACCCGCAGGACCATACCGAGGTCGACCCGCGCCTGGGCTCGTGGGACGACATTGCCGCGCTGGGCGCGGAGTACCGGGTGATGGCTGACATGATCGTCAACCATGTCTCCTCGGGCTCACCGCAGTTCCAGGACTGGCTGGCCAAGGGCGACGCGTCGCAGTTCGCCGGGATGTTCCTCACCTACGGCACCGTGTTTCCCGGCGGCGCGACCGAGGAGACGCTGCTGCGGCTGTACCGGCCACGGCCGGGCCTCCCGTTCACCCCGTATCCGCTCGGCAACGGCACGAAGGCGCTGGTGTGGACGACGTTCACGCCGCAGCAGATCGACGTCGACGTCAGCCATCCGGCGACCCGCGCCTACCTGCGGCGCATTCTCGGCCGGCTGGCCGGGGCGCGGGTCCGTCAGGTCCGGCTGGACGCCGTGGGATACGCGGTGAAGACCCCCGGCCTGACGTCGTTCATGACCCCGGAGACGGTCAAGTTCATCGGCGAGGTCGCTGGCTGGTGCCACGACCGCGACATGGCGGTCCTGGTCGAGGTGCATTCCCACTACCTGCACCAGGTGGAGATCGCCCGGCAGGTGGACTACGTGTACGACTTCGCGCTGCCGCCGCTGATCTTGCATGCGCTGACCGCCGCGGACGCCGGGCCCCTGCTCACCTGGCAGGGGCTGCGCCCTGCCAACGCGGTGACGGTGCTGGACACCCACGACGGGATCGGTGTCATCGACGTCGGCCCGGACGGCACCGGCCGGGCGAGGCCGGGCCTGCTCAGCCCGGACCAGCTTGCCCGGCTGGTCGAGGCCATCCACGGCAACAGCGGCGGCACGTCGCGGCAGGCCACCGGCGCCGCGGCCTCGAACGTGGACATCTACCAGGTGAACTGCACGTTCTACGACGCGCTCGGCCGCGACGACGGCCGCTACCTGCTCGCCCGGGCGCTGCAGTTCTGGACGCCGGGGCTCCCGCAGGTCTACTACGTCGGCCTGCTGGCCGGCGGCAACGACATGGGCCTGCTGGCCCGCACGCATGTCGGCCGGGACGTCAACCGGCATCACTACACCCCGGCCGAGATCGAGGATGCCCTGGCCCGGCCGGTGGTCCAGGCATTGTGCCGGCTGATCAGGTTCCGCAACACCCATCCGGCGTTCGAGGGCAGCCTCACCTGCTCGGGCAACGCCGCAAGCATCGAGATGAGCTGGGCCCGCGACGGCGACGAGGCGGTTCTGCGCGCCAGCCTGGCGGACGGCTCGGCGGAGGTGACATGGACCGAGAACGGCACTCGCCGCAGCGCTCCACTGGCTGGCCTGCCATGACCAGGATGATGGCATGACCAGCGCCCGGGCGGGCCAGCCCGCCGCACCCGGCGACCTCGTCGACGTCGCGAAACTGGTGACCGCCTACTTCGCCGTGCATCCCGACCCGGGCGAACCGGCCCAGCGGGTGTCGTTCGGCACCTCCGGCCACCGCGGGTCCGCGTTCACCGCGACGTTCAACGAGGACCACATCGCCGCCACGACCCAGGCGATCTGCGAGTACCGGGCCGCCCAGGGCATCCGCGGGCCGCTGTACCTCGGCGCTGACACCCACGCCCTGTCCGAGCCGGCGCAGGTCACCGCGCTGGAGGTGCTCGCGGCCAACGGCGTCCACGTGCTGTGCGACGCCCGCGGCGGGTACACGCCGACCCCGGCGGTGTCGCGGGCGATCCTGGCCCACAACGCGTCCGGCTCAGCCCACCGCGCCGACGGGATCGTGGTTACCCCGTCGCACAATCCGCCCTCGGATGGCGGGTTCAAGTACAACCCGCCGGACGGCGGGCCGGCCGGCACCGACATCACCCGGTGGATCCAGGACCGGGCCAACGAACTGCTCGCCAGCGGCCTGGCCGGCGTGCGGCGGATCCCGTACCCGCGGGCGGCCGCGGCCGACACCACCGGCCGGTTCGACTTCCTCGACGGCTACGTCGCTGCCCTTGACCGCTCGGTTGACCTGGCCGCGGTCAAGGCGGCCGGGATCCGCATCGGCGCGGATCCGCTCGGCGGGGCCAGCGTGGCCTACTGGGGCGCGATCGGCGATCGGTACGGCCTGGACCTCACGGTCGTCAACCCGGACGTGGACGCCACGTTCCGGTTCATGACCCTGGACTGGGACGGCAAGATCCGGATGGACTGCTCGTCACCGTCGGCCATGGCCGCACTGATCGCCCGGCAGCACGACTTCACGATCGCGACCGGCAACGATACCGACGCCGACCGGCACGGCATCGTCACCCCGGATGGCGGGCTGCTGAACCCCAACCACTACCTCGCCGTCGCCATCGACTACCTGTACCGGCACAGGGACGGCTGGCCGGCCGCGGCGGCGGTCGGCAAGACGCTGGTCAGTTCGTCGATGATCGACCGGGTCACGGACGGCCTGGGCCGGTCGCTGCTCGAGGTGCCGGTCGGGTTCAAGTGGTTCGTGCCCGGCCTGCTTGACGGGTCTGTCGCGTTCGGCGGCGAGGAAAGCGCCGGTGCCTCGTTCCTGCAGCGCGATGGGTCGGTGTGGACGACCGACAAGGACGGGATCCTGCTCGCCCTGCTGGCCTCGGAGATCACCGCCGTGACCGGGAAGACGCCGTCCGAGCTTTACCGCGGCCTGACGTCCCGCTACGGGGAACCCGCCTACGCGCGCATCGACAGCCCGGCCACCAGGGCGCAGAAGGCGGCGCTGGCCAAGCTGTCCCCGGACCAGATCACCGCCGACCGGCTCGCGGGCGAGAAGATCACGGCGGTGCTGACCAGAGCGCCCGGCAACGGCGAGCCTATCGGCGGGCTCAAGGTGGTCACCGAGTCCGGCTGGTTCGCGGCCCGTCCGTCCGGCACCGAAGACGTCTACAAGCTCTACGCCGAATCGTTCCGCGGCCCCGGGCAGCTGGCCGAGATCCAGGAGGAGGCCCGGGCCGTCGTGGCGGCGGCTCTTGGCTGACCCCGGGGATCGCCGGCGTCCGGCGGCGGGGCGCCTGGAGGGCCGTCGTAGCGCATAACTGAACTCCGGTGGTGCGCAGCCACTCCTCGCGGAGCAGGCGGTACTCGACGTCGCCGTGCTCGTTGCCGTCGAGGGGCTCCGGCCAGTCCAGGTGCACGGTGCGGGCGTACCGCAGGCCTGCCTTTTCCATGACCCGCCGGGAGCCGGTGTTCACCGCCATGGTGGTGGCCACGACCTCGCGCGCCCCGAGGCCGGTGAACGCCAGGCGCACCAGTGCCCGCGCGCCCTCGGTGGCGTACCCCTGCCCCCAGGCGCTGCGGCGCAGCCGGTAGCCGAGGCTGGCGACGCCGGTCTGGCCACGGGCGTCGGGCCAATGCTCCATGGCGTCGTCGGTCGGCGTGACCGGCTGCAGCCCGAACCAGCCGATGAACTGCCCGCCGGCGCGGGTCTCCGCGGCCCAGTACCCGAAGCCGGGGAAGCGCAGATGGCAGCCCGCGAGCTTGGGCAGTACCTCGTCGCGGATCTGCGCCGCCGACCTGGTGGTGCCGGTCAGGAAGCGCATGACCAGCGGATCCCCGTCCAGGCTGAGCAGGTTCGCCGCATCGGCGGTGGTGAACCGGCGCAGCGCCAGGCGCTCGGTGCGCAGGGTCACGAGGTGACCTGGGACCTGGCTTCGTATCCGGAGTTCGCTTTCCCGCCCGCCGGCCCCGCTTCGTCCCCCGCCGGTCCTTCTTCGCCGCCGACCGGCTCGGCTTCGTCCTCGGCCGGCCCCTCTTCGCCGACGCCGAACCTGGACAGGCCGTAGAGGTAGGCGAAGCCGGTGACACCGAAAATGAGCCGCGCACGGCCACCACCAGGTGCCGTTGACGGCGACCGCGACGGTCAGGCCGATGAAGGAGGCGACCATCGCGACGTTCCCGGCCAGCGCCCGCGACCGCTGGTTGACCAGCTGCTGGCGCTCGTCGCGCTGGGAGGCGGCCAGCGCGCCCTCCTCGGTGTTCTGGCCGCCCCGGATATACATGGCGATCGCCGCGATGAGGATCGTCACCTCGATGATGAGCGCGAGGTCCCAGCTCTGGCGGCCGCGGATCAGCCAGGCAGCGGCGAACGCGGTGCCGGCCACGAAGATCATGCCGGGCTTCCACAGCCGCCGGCTAATGAACGTCCTCATCTGCCTGCCTCCTCCACGGCCCGGTGACGCATAATGTCAAGGTAACTTTACCTCGATCGTATGTCAAGTGACCTTTACAACATGTGGGTCACCGGGGCCGGGACGGGTCAGGCTGGTGCGGGCACCCGTTCGGCCAGGAACTCCTCCCAGGTCCGATGGCCCGTCGCCCGGCCGGGCGCCAGGTTGGCGCCGGCCCGCACCGCACGGGCGGCCCGCCCCGGCAGCCAGACCGGCACCAGCAGCCGGTGCTTCCCGCGCGCCCGCAGGTACCCGCGGAGCAGGCCGGCCATGCTGGACACCTGTGGGCCGGCCAGGTCAGGCACCAGCCCGGCCGGGGCGCCGAGCGCCAGTTCCACGAGCCGGGCGGCGACCTCGTCGGTGTCGACCGGCTGGAACCGGACTCCGGCCGGGACCGGGATCACCGGCAGCTTCGCCATCTGCGCCAGCACCGTCAGGGAAAGGTCGTGGAACTGGGTGGCCCGCAGGATCGTCCAGGGCAGGCCGGACTCGGTGACGACCCGCTCCGCGGCGAGCTTGAACCCGAAGTAGCCGAACATCGCCCGGTCGGTGGCGCTGACCACGGGGATCCGGTCGGCCCCGACCACCGAGATGAACACCAGGTGCGGATGCCCGGCCCGGGACGCCGCCGCGACCAGGTTCCTGGTCGCCACGTCGTCGTCCTTGCGGCCCCCGGCGCAGTGCACGATGATCTCCGCGCCCGCCACCGCGGCTGGGATTCCCTCGTTCTTGAGCAGGTCACCGGTCACGTACTCGACGCCGTCCGCCGCCTCGCGAGCGTGCCGGCTGAGCACCCGTACCCGGCAGCCCGCGGCCTGCAGGCGCGGCACGACGCGCCGGCCGAGCGTGCCCGTGCCGCCGGTCACCAGGATGAGTGACGTCATCGTTTCCTCCTTGGCTGATGCGGGCCTTCTGGCGAAGGCCCCGCTCGGGCACCTGCCCCGCATGTCACATCGGCGCGGTGGCAGGTGTCAGTGTGGTGACACCAGGCAACGAGGGAATGTGACACATGCCAGCTCCGGCCCCACCGCCCCGCGCTCTGCTAGCTCCGGCCCCACCACCCCGCGCTCTGCTAGCTCCGGCCCCACCGCCCCGCCCATGACCGACAGTGACTGGCTGACCGGTGCCTTCGAGGAGCACCGCGACCACCTGCGCGCGGTCGCTTACCGGCTGCTCGGTTCGGCGAGCGACGCCGACGATGCGGTACAGGACACCTGGCTGCGGGTGAGCAGCGCGAATGCCGGCGAGGTGGAGAACCTGGGCGGCTGGCTGACGACGGTCGTGGCCCGGGTGTCCCTGAATATGCTCCGGTCGCGGCGGCGCCGGCCCGAGCAGCCGGTGGGCGACTCCTGGCCAGCGCCGGCGGCGTCTGCCGGGGATGGCGCGGTGGCCGGGTCGCCGGGGAGGACCGGCGGCGCCGCACCGCTGGGCGATCCGGAGAACGAGGCCGTGCTCGCGGACTCGGTCGGCCTCGCCCTGCTGGTCGTGCTGGACACGCTCACCCCCGCCGAACGGCTCGCCTTCGTCCTGCACGATATGTTCGACATGCCGTTCACCGAGGTGGCGGACGCGCTCGGCCGCACCCCGGACGCCACGCGGCAGCTCGCGAGCCGGGCCAGGCGCCGGGTCCGCGGCGCGCCAAGCCCGGACCATGCCGCCGACGTCGCCCGCCAGCGGGAAGTAGCCACCGCGTTCCTTGCCGCCTCCCGCGGCGGCGACCTGTCGGCCCTTGTCGCGCTGCTTGATTCCGACGTTACGCTGACCGCCGATGCCGCCGCCGTACCGTCGGGACGGCCGGCCGTGCTGCACGGTGCAGAGATGGTCGCCACCGGGGCGATCGCGGCCGCCGCCAGGGCCGAGGAGTCGCGGCTGGCCCTGGTGGACGGGGCCGTGGGCATCGTCTTCGCGCCCGCCGGTCAGCTGCGGATCGTGCTGGCCCTGACGGTCAGCGACGCGCGCCAGATCACCACGATCGACGTGATCGCGGACCCGGACCGGCTGCGCCGGCTGCGGCTGGCGGTGCTGCCGGACTAGGTCCAGGGATTCCGGGGCAGGCCCGGCCCTGCTTTTCGCCGGGCCGGGCCGGGCCTGGCCTGGCCTGGCCTGGGTTCTGGCAGGGGTTCTGGCAGCGGCGGGGCTGGCCGTCGTCGCAGCCCAGGGCCCGGCCGGGGCGTTTTCCCAGATGTCTGGGAAGTCGGGGCGGATCGTTGACCCCGCGGCGCGGCGCCGCCCATGCTGAGCAGCGAATCACGGGATGCAGACCCAGGCACAGCGGCCGAGCGGCGCCAGCGTGAAAGGAGAGCCGATGGCTTACCGCGGTTCCACGGCGGGTGTCCGGGCTCCGCTGCAGGCGCGGAGCCGGAAGCGGTGGCTGCTTGCCGCCGGGATCGCCGGGCTCTGGCTGGTTTTCCTGATGGGCTCCGGTTCCCTGCTGGCAAGTACCACGCTGCTGGTCCTGCTCGGCGCCGTGGCCGGCGGTGTGGTGGTGGTGCTGCGGGTGTTCGGGTTCGGCAGGGACCACCCCTGGTTTCACCGTGCCGCCAGCCGTCCGTGGCGTGACGGGCGGGACGTGCTGCAGGTCGCGCTGCGGCATCTGTCCGAGGTGTTCGTCGTGACCCCGCAGGGCTCCCTGCTGGCACCGAACGCCGTGGAACTCCGGATGAACCCCGCCGACCTCGAGTCACTGGCCGAGCTGATCGACCTCAGCCTGGTGAACGCCAGCGCGGCCGAGGCCTACGCGGCGGAGGTTGCCGCGCACTCCGCGCGGGTTGTCAGTAACGTCCCGCTAGAGGTGGGCGTCGTCGCGGATGTGGCGGTCCCACCGGGCCGCTACCGGCTCCGTCAGCGGTCGTCGCTGGCCGCCATGGCCCTGGCCGTGGACCCGGTCACCAGCGTGGACCCGGTCACCAGCGTGGACTCCGGCCACCAGCGTGGACTCGGCCACCAGCGTGGACCCGGTGTGCGCGGCCTACCCGGTCAGCATGCTGGGCCCTGTTGGCGTGCCAGCCCCTACCGGTGTGCCAGCCCCTGTCGGTGCGCCAGCCCCGGCCGGCCCGCCTGCCAGTGCGGGCGTCGGGCCCTTCCGCGACGGCCGGACCAGGTCCGAGCTGGCGGTTGCCCCGGCGTTCTTGGCGGGCGCCGCGACGGTCGCCGAGCCCGCCCTGACCCCGTTGCTGCGGCTGATCACCAACGGCGCCGTCGCCGAAACCCGTGTTTCAGGTGCTCGCGCCGGGCGTGGCAAGGCGGTGGAGCTTCCGTTGCCCGGGGAGCCCACCGTTTCCCGCGTGCATGCCACGTTCACCTGCACCGGCGGCGAGTGGCGGATCACCGTCCTGGGCCGCAACGGAGTGCTGCTGAACGGCACCCCGCCGACAAGTGAGCACGTCGTACGGGACGGCGACGCTATCCGGTGGGGCCAGCAGTCAAGCGCACCAGTGTCCGCGGTGGTCATCAGGTAACCGCCGCGCCCGGTGCCGGTTCCGCCACGGCGGAAGGGGAAATCCATGCCTGGGCTCGCCCTTGTGGTGATATGCGCCGCGATCGTGCTGGTCCCGCTGGCGGTGTGGTGGCTGATCCACACCAGCGCGCTGCTGCGCGTGGCGGGCGTCGATCCGCAGTACGTGCGGACCGTGCCGGACCGGGTGCGCTACACATCGATGGGCGCCATCGTCCTGCTCACCGCGACCGCGGCCACCGCCTCGCTCACCGTGGCGCTGTCGCTGGTCTTCAACGCCCGGGACTGGCCCTTCTACCTGCCGGTGGGCCTGCTGTGGGGCGCGATCGTGCTCAACTTCGACCGCTGGATCGTGAGCAGCCTCGACTACGGCCCGCTGACCGCCGATGACCCGGTGCCGAGCCAGCGGCAGCTGGCGCGGTCCAAGGCGGTGCACTTCGCGGTCCGCTTCACCATGGCTGCCCTCGTCGGCCTGGTCATCAGCGAGCCGATCGTGCTGGCGATATTCGGCCCGGAGATCAGCCAGCAACTCGCTGCCCAGCACGTTGCCGACATAAGCCAGCAGACCGCGCAGATCAACGCCGCGGCCGCCAAGCAGCTCGCCATCATCAACCAGCCGGTGGCGGCCGATCAGCAGGCCTTGCGGGCCGCCACCCAGAAGGCCGGTAAGGCGCACCGGATCTACCTTTGCGAGCTGACCGCGCAATGCCACAACCTGCCGCCCGGCCTGGTCACCCAGGTGCCTGGCCCCGGCCCGCAGACCACGCAGGACTACCAGATCTGGCGGGCCGACGTCCGGCTGCAGAACAAGGCTCAGGGCACGGTCAGTAGCGCGGCCGCCCAGGCGCGGGAACAGGCGGCGGCGCTCAGCAAGCAGACGGCCGCCAAGATCGCGGCAGCGACCAAGAAGATCGAAGCCGACAACGGCCTGCTGGCCCGGGAGCGGGCACTGGACACGCTGAGCCGGCAGAATTCAGGTTTTCTGCTGCGGCGCTTGCTGCTGTGGTCGGCGCTGATGTTCATCGACCTCGCCCCGGTCCTGCTCAAGACGTTCTCACCGGGAACCGTGTACGACGTCCTGCAGCGCAACGCGGCGGTCCGCCTGGTCCGTAACTCCCGTGCCGACGCGGCGGCCGACAGCGATCACGAGAGCCGCAAGCAGGCCATCACCCGTGACTTCGACCTCAAGTCCCACCAGGCCGTGACCGAGGCCGGCTACCACGAGCGCATCGTGGCGCTGTACCCGGGCCTGCGGACCACCGCCGCGGGCCCGGCCGCGTTCGCCGGTGGCGCCGCGGCTGGCCCGGCCGGCTCGCCGGCGGGGAACGGCGTGAGCGGCAGCGGCGCGAACGGCAGCGGCGCGAATGGCAGCGGCGCGAATGGCAGCGGCGCGAATGGCAACGGGCTGACCGGCCACGGGATGGCCGGCAACGGGATGACTGGTCCGGCGGCCCGCACCGGAGAACCGGCCGCCGCGGCCGGCCGGGGCTGGGTAATCGGGAACCGGTGGCATGTCCAGCGGCCGCTCGCCGATGCGCCGCACTCGGGCCGGGTTCCGTTCGTGGCCGTGGACCTGAAGCAGGAATTCCCGGCCGAGGCCGTCGTCAAGATAGTCGCGCCACCGCCGGGGGCCGTGGACAGCAAGGCACTGCGGGAACAGCGTCATGCCCAGATGGAGATGTCGCTGCCGCTGGGGCCGGTGCACGCCAACATCGCCGAGGTGCTGGACTGCGACCTCGATGTGGAGCACGGCTTCTACATCGTCACCCGCCTGTATCCGACCACGCTCGAACGGCACCTGCGCGCGGCCGCCGAGCAGGACACGCTGACCATCGGCCAGGTGCTGGACTTCGCCGTTCAGATACTCGCGGGCCTGCGCGCCGCCTGGGATCTGGGCCTGGTCCACCTCGATCTCAAGCCGGCCAACGTTGCCCTGACCGGGGACGGGCAGGTCAAGCTCATCGATTTCGGCCTGGCACAGCAGTACCAGCGGGCGAACGGCGGCAACGACACCACCGCGGTGGCACGCTTCACCCCGTTCTACGCCCCGCCCGAGCAGATGGCCCGCCAGCCCAACTGGATCAGCAGGAACGCGGACGTCCGCGCCCTGGGCGCGGTGATGTACCGGATGCTGACCGGCTATCCGCCGCTCTACCGGGAGGCCCGCGCGCTGGGCCTGGTCGACCGGTCCGGGCAGTACGAGTCCTCCCCTGACATCACGAACCTGATCAGCACGGTGGACCCGGTTCCCGTCCGCGACCTGATCGGCTACGTTCCCGAGGACCTGGACATGCTGGTGCGCCAGTGGCTGCGCACCGATCCGCAACTGCGCTGCCCCGGCTCCCCGCACACCATGGCCGACCGGATCCGGGCCCAGCTGATCGCGGTGCGCAAGCGGGTCGAAGGCCAGCCCGAGGACGGCTTCCTTGTGGGCCCCCGGGTGACCCACGAGCCGAAGAACGCGCGGCTGCGCGGACCGTGGCAGCCCGGCCCGCGAGCCGGCGAGGCCGGGTCCTGGCAGGTTCCGCCGAGCGCAGGGACGACGCTCGACGGAATACCCGCGGACCTGACCGGCCAGGGCACCCTTGACCTGGAGACGGTCTCGGAAGCCACGGCGCAGCCGGAGTCCCGGGGCTACCGCGGCACCGCGGAGGAACGCCGATGACCGGCGCGGTACCGCAGGGGCACGGTGAACAGACCCAGCCGATGGCCTGCCAACCAGGTGGAGCAGCACGCGGGCCGTATGCCGACGCGGACACGATCGACGGGCCGGTACCCGCTGCCCGGGAGGCCGGCGCGGACTGGCCGGACGCGGCCCGGCCGCCGGGTTCCGGCGGGCCCTTGCTCGCCTGGCTGTGGGGTGAACAGGGGCAGGCCGGTGAGTACCTGCTGGCCAGCCACTCGGTGACGGTCGGCCGCGATCCCGGCAGCGACATAGTGCTCCCCGACCCGACGGTGAGCCGCGAGCACGCCAAGATCGAGTACTGCGGGGGGCAATGGTGGCTGCAACCCACGGATTCCGCGGGCCCGACGTGGGTCAACGGCCAGCCCGCCGAGCCCGGGCAACGGCTCCCGGTCACCGACGGCGACCGGCTGCGGTTTGGATTCCATACGCAGTTCCGGCTGCTGGTGCCGAGTGCCAGATGAGGGCCGGGCGCGGTCCGGGAATGTCCTGATTATCATCGCTGACATGGCATCGGCGGACGGGTGCGCTTGCCCGGCCATCCACGGGGGCGACGGGCAGGTCCGATGACAGAGCTTGTTATCTGGCCCGCGGGGCACAGCGACTGGTTCAGTTGCTCACCCGATCAGATCACCTGGCTGGACCGGACCACACTCAGCGCCGGCCGGGACCCGACGCTGCACCGGTCGCCCCGCTGCCCGGGCCTGCGGCACGTGCAATACCGCTGGGAACTGTTCAGCCGCGACACCACTCACGCGGTTTACCTGGCACCGTACGCAGACGGGTCGCCCGGGCATTTCAAGGAAGTGCAGGCCCAGGCGGTGCACACGCTGCCGCCTGCCCTGCCGCGCTTCGAGTCGCACCCGGTGGAACTGACCGAGGGCGCGTGGGTGGTCAGTGTCGGGCAGTGGATCCTGCCGCTGCGCGTCAGCACCTCGGAGGATGACGCTCAGCGGCCCGAGGAGTTGACCGGTACCGTCCTCGGCCCGACCAAGGAGAACACGGTCGGGCCCACCCAGGTGCCCGGATCTGTCAGCCAGGCGCTTCCGGACGCCGTGTCCAAGGTGGACGCCTATTTCAAGCGGAACGGCGTGGCCCGCATGGCCCTGGCCTACTACTACCGGGACTACATACTGGGCACGGTCGCGCCGCGTACCACGGCAATGATGGATGTTGCCATTGCCCTGGACCTCAGCGCCGAGGGAACGGTGGGGGAGTTCAAGAAAGAGCTTCAGCGCCGCATCTGGAACGAGCAACACCACCAGCGTGAGCTTGCGCAGTTCCTGCTGGCCAACGGCTTGATCGGCCGGCCTGATCTGGATAGGGCGCTACGAGTGGCCGCCGCTAACGAAGCCTCGGGCAGAACCAAGGTGGCGCGGGACCGTCTCAGCTATCGCCATAAGAGGTAACCGGGGACCGGTCTAGCCGCGCCCTTCCCCGGCCAGCCTTGCCGGGCGGGGATACCCGATGGCACAGTACATGTAAGTACTAAGGCGGGCGCTCGGAGGTTACGGTCATGGGCTACCAGCTCCGGTTGCACCGCCAGATCCGCGCTTGGCTCGGCGATCTCCGGGACACCGAACCCGAGCAGGCCCGCCTGGTGGGCGAGGCGATGCTGGCGCTGATCGACGCGGGCGCGGCGCTCGGCCCGCCCCTGGTCGTCCCGCTGGGGTCCGTGCTCGGGCGGCCGGCGGATCCCAGGGAAGCCCTGGATTACTCGTACCAGAGCCAGCTCGAAATGCTGACGCAGGTTCGCCGCGGTGTTGCCGACGTGGCTACCTCGCGCAAGCGGCTTGAGCTGCAGATCAACTCGCTGGAGCAACAAGCTGACAGTCTCGCCCGCCAGCGCGAAGAGGCGCAGCGGGCGGGCCGGGAGGAGTTGGCCGGCGTTGCCGCAAGCCGGGCAGCGGCTATCGCGGAACAGCTCTCCGGCCTGCGCCGGCAGTATCTCCGCCTGACCAGGGAGGAGGAGAAACTGACCGCCGCCAGCCAGCGCCTCCAGGGCAAGGTCGAGGCGTTCCGGGTGCGGAAGGAGACGCTCAAGGCCACTTATACGGCCACCGAGGCATCCCAATCGGTCCGCGAGGTCCTGGCCACCCTCGGCGAGGACGCCGGCGATCTGGATGAGGCCGCCGAGCAGGACGCTTCGTCCGTGGCCAGCGGAGAGGCCGATGCTGGCGACGAACTGCTGACGGAGATCCGGGATCACGTGCCGGGTTCCCGGGCCGGCGACGAGCCCGGAGATCACGAAGGCGTTCCGCCGCCGCCCGGCATGCTGGAACTGCGCCCGGGCGCTCCCGACGACACCAGGTTCGGGCTGCTGTTCGTGGTGGAGCCGCGCGACACGGCACTTGTGGTGGCCTGTATCGAAGATCCGGGCAGTTCACTGGGCGACTACCGCGCCGCGATCCAGGTCGCGGTGGCCCGCCTGCCGGCCGCCACGGACAGCGCGGCTGCCGCGGCTGGCCCGGTTGCCGTGGCTGGCCCGGTCGCGGATGCGCCGGCCGGTGACGCCTTCGCCTCGTATGACGCGGACTCGTTTCTCGACGAGTTCTTCCCCGGCGCGGAGGCGGAGGTGGAGATCGCTGCGGGCGCACTCATCGCCCGCAGCCGCGCCCACACCCTCGCCGGGGCCCGGCAGCGGATGAGGCTGACCCAGGCGCAGGTGGCGCAGCGCATGAACGTGCGCCAGGAACGGGTCTCCGCGATCGAGCGCGCCGAGCCGGGCGCCACCGAGGTACGGACGCTGGCCGCCTACGTCGCGGCACTCGGCGGCCGGCTGGAGATCGTCGCGCATATCGGGGACGAGCGCATCATCCTGAGATAACCCCGGTGATGTCCCGGCCCGGTCTCCTATGTCAGGGGGCTCGTGAGGATGACGAGTCGCTGGGTCGCCCGGGTCATCGCGACGTAGCGGTCGACCGTGCCTTCGATGCCCTTGCCGAACGCCTCCGGGTCGATGAGGACGACCAGGTCGAACTCCAGTCCCTTCGACAGCTCCGGGGTCAGCGACCGGACGCGGGACGTCGCCCGGAACGTGGGATCGCCGATGACGCAGGCGATCCCCTCGGCGTGCGCGGCGAGCCAGGTGCCGAGGATCGAGCCCAGATCCGGCGCAGATCCATGCAGGACGGGGACGCCGGTGCTGCGGATGGAGATCGGCACATTGGCATCCGGGAGCACGGCCCGGATGACCGGCTCGGCTTCCGCCATGACCTCTTCCGGCGTCCGGTAGTTGATGCTCAGGGAAGCCAGGTTGATCCGGTCGAACCCGATCCGCTCGAGCCGTTCCTGCCACGACTCGGTGAACCCGTGCCGGGCCTGGGCGCGGTCCCCGACGATGGTGAAGCTCCGGGACGGGCAGCGGAACAGCAGCATCTGCCACTCCGCGTCGGTCAGTTCCTGGGCCTCGTCCACGACGACGTGCGCGAACGGGCCAGCGAGCAGGTCCGGATCGGTACCGGGCAGCGCGGCCTCATTGACCAGGGCGCCCTGGAAGTCCTCGCCGCGCAGCATCGTCACCAGGCCTACGCCGTATTCGTCGTCCACGGCCTCGATCAGGTTGTCCACGACTTTGGCCATCTGCTCGCGTTCAGCGGCGACCGCGGCGTCATGCCGGCGCTTACGTCGGGACGCCTGCGGGTCGCCGAGCTGCTGCCTCGCCGCGTCCAGGAGCGGCAGGTCGGACACCGTCCAGGCCTGGGCGTCCCCGCGCTGCAGCTTCTGGACGTCACCGGGGCCGAGCCAGGGAGCGCACATCCGCAGGTAGGCGGGTACCGACCACAGGTCTGAGACGAGGTCAGCCGGTTCGATCAGCGGCCACGCGCGGTTGAGGGCCGCGCGCAGGTCCCTGTTCCGCAGCAGCGACTTGCGGAGCAGGCCAGCCGGGGCGTCGCCGTCGTGCTTGTCCATCAGGATCGCGAGCAGCTTCTCCCAGATCTGGTCGCGCGCCTCGTTGTGGGGGGTACCGGGTTCTGTTGCTTCGAACGCCTCGGCCCAATCGTCGGTGCCGAGCCGGATGTTGGACCAGTGGGTCTCGACCGTCATCCCCTTGGTGGGCAGGTTCTCGTAGAACCTGACGGCCGGCTCGATCGCCTTCACCATGTCCGCGGACGACTTCAGCCGGGCCACGTCCGGGTCGGTCTCGATCGCTGCCGCGGCTCCCTCGGGGACGAGGTCCCGCAGGGTGCAGGTCTGCACGCCCTCCTCGCCAAGGCTGGGGAGGACGTCGGCGACGTAGGCCAGGTAGGGCTGGTGCGGTCCGACGAACAGCACGCCGCCCCGGCGGTGACCGAGGCGAGGGTCGGAGTAGAGGAGGTAGGCGGAGCGGTGCAGCGCGACGACGGTCTTGCCGGTACCCGGACCGCCGTCGACGACGAGAGCGCCGCGGAATCCGCGCGGATGATGGCGTCCTGGTCGGCCTGAATGGTGCCGAGCACGTCTCGCATCCGGGCGGACCGGCTGCTGCCCAGGCTGGCGATGAAGGCGGACTGGTCGTCGAGCGCGGCGTGCCCTTCCAATCCGTCCGGGGTGAACACCTCGTCCCAGTAGTCGCTGACCCGGCCGCGGGTCCAGCGATACCTGCGGCGGCTGGCCAGACCCATCGGGTTGGCGTGGGTCGCTCCGAAGAACGGCTCAGCCGCGGGGGAACGCCAGTCGAGCAGCAGCCGGCGGCCCGCGCTGTCCGTCAGGCCAAGCCGTCCCACATACACAGGCTCGGGATTGTCCGCGCCGACGATGCGTCCGAGGCACAGGTCCAAACCGAAGCGGCGCAGGACGCGCAGGCGGGCTGTCAGCCGGTGGATCTCCATGTCCCGGTCCATCGCCTCCTGGCCTATGCCGCCGGGCGCCTTGCGCTCGGCATCGAGGCGGCCGGACAAGGCGGCGATCGACTGCTCGAGGCTCTCCGCGATAGCCACGAACTGCTGCTCGTCGTCGGCGATCAGCGCCGGGGCGGCCTTGGCGGCGAGGCGGTCGGGAAGGTCAAACGCGCTGGTAGTCAGGGGGTTCACGGCATCAGCTCCAATCTGAGATCGCTGGCAGCCGTTGCGCGCGGCAAGGCGCCCGGACCGGCGTGACGGGCCTGGTGGCCATGCCGGGCAACGCCTCCCTAACGTGGGCCCTGTGGCCGTTGCCGGTTCAGGGCGCGGATTCGCTTGTCCTGGCTCCCGGCCCGCCCATCCGCGCGGTTTACCCGTGCACCGGCGGCCTTCCCGGCCCAGCCGCACGTCCGCAGCGGCGCACCCACTTCGCGTCACCCCATTTCCGTAGGTTCCGGCCTCAGCCTGCGATTATGCGGCACGACCCGGGTCTTGCCGCAAGCCCCCCGGTGCGCTATACGTTGAAAGTGGAGGGGAGTGGGCTCCTTCCTTCTCTCATGATCGTCCGTCGTGGACGGACAACCCCCACGAAGCGCCGTGTGCCGCGTACGGCGGTACCGCCGGACCGCTGCTGTGCGAACGATGCAATGACGCCGCGGTGTGCTGGCATCACCGATGCCGAGCGCGCGCACGGCGTGTCCTGGCACTGGTGAGCGGGCGGGCCGTGGAAGTTATCGCACTGCGTACCAGCGCTTCCCGACAGCGTCAGGGAAACGGCACGCCGGGCAGGGGGCGTAGCGGGGGCATCGGCTCCGCAGGCTACCGGCGCGGCCCGGACCAGAGAGCCGGGACGGCGTCGATCGCCGCGGCGATCGCATACGCGGCCTGCTCGTAATTGACCCGCCATCCCACGAAGTGGGGCCAGGCGGCCTCCGGTTCAACGGACCTGAACGCGGTACCGATGCTGCGGGTCGCGGGGAGTGGCCACGTCCAGGCTGTGCTGCAGGAAGCGCACTTCGTGCCGCAGCAGGTTCTCGGTGGTCGTCTCGTCGCGAGGGTGGTGGGTGACGCCGGCCAGCAGCAGCACCTCGTGCGGGCGGGCCGCGGCCAGCAGCGCGGTGGACAGGCGCAGGGTGTTTGCCGGGAAGACGTTGTCGTCGGCGAGCCCGTGGATAAGCAGCAGCGGGCGGGTCAGCTTCGGGGCTTCCAGCAGCAGCGAGCACGCATCGTACCGCTCGGGGTGCTCGGCGGGGTGGCCGAGAAACCGCTCACGCCAATGCGTGTCATACATTCGCTGGTCGGTGACCGCGGCGCCGGCCACCGCGGCATGGAAGATGCCGGGGTGGCGAAGTACGGCCAGCGCCGCGAGCGCGCCGCTGAAAGACCAGCCCCGGATCCCGACTCGGGTCAGGTCGAGTACCCGATGCAGGCGTGCCGCCTCCGCGAGGGCGCTGATCTGGTCCTCCAGCACCGGCCCGAATATGTCGCCATAGACCTCCCGCTCCCAGGCGGGCCCGCGCCCCGGGGTGCCGCGCCCATCGGTGACCAGGACGGCGAAACCTTGCTCGGCGAACCACTGCGAGATGAACGACGACCACCCCTGCTCGGCGGTGACCTTCTGCATGCCCGGCCCGGAGTAGGGATCCAGCAGGACGGGCAGCGGCCCGTCGCCCGCCCGGTGCCAGGACGGCAGGAACAGGATGCTGCGCAGCTCCCGGGGCCCTAGGACGAGCGGCACCGCGCGCAGGTCCAGCACCGGCTGCTGGGCCAGCGACGCGATCGGCGCCGGTGGCCCGCCAGCCTGCCGGACGCTAATCCGGCTGCCGGGACGGTCCATGCCGCGGGCGACGTGCACCAGCGTCCCGCCGCGCCGCGCCCCCGAATGGACGCCAGGTTCGGTGCTGAGCTGGCGGATCCCTTCCCCGGCCCGGTAACTCCACAGCTGGGTCTGCGCCGGGTCGGCGGACGCGGTGAACAGGACCTCCTCACCATCCACGCCGAGCACCGCCTCTAGTTGCAGCCCCGGCGGGGTGACGGCGGCGCCATCCATCGTCAGTTGCCGCGTCCCGCGCAGGTCGGTGTGGCCCACCAGGGCACCGGAGCCGGTCCGCGCGGGTAGCCCGGGCACCAGCTGGACCCAGCACCGGTCGCGCTGCTCGCCAAGTACCCGCGTAGTGCCGCTTGCCGGGTCGATGCCCAGCAGCCGGACGGTGCGCTGGTCGCGGGACTGCACACTGGCGTAGGGGCCGTGGGCGTCCCAGCCGGCGGCGGGCACATACTCGAACGCGGCCCGGTCCCAGCGGACCTGCGTCCGGGAGCCGTCGAGCCTGGTGACCCAGAGTGTGACCTGGGCGTTGGCGGTGCCAGCCGCCGGGTAGCGTACCGCGCGCGGCGGCTGGCCGGGGTCCGCCGGATCGGCGATGTACCAGGTTGCGACCTCGGTGGCGTCCACCCGCGCGACCAGCAGCCTGTCGCCGCCCGGGGCCCACCAGTAGCCGCGGGTTCGATCCATCGATTCGGCGGCAGCGTGCTCGGCGAGCCCGAACGTGACATCCGGGCCCTCGGGCACGGCGATCGCATGGTCGCCGGTCCCATCCGCCTCGATCACCCGCAGGGCCCCGCCGGCCACGTAGGCGATTCGCTGGCCGGCCGGGTCGGGGCGCGGGTCGACCACCGCATCCGCAGCGGCCAGGCGCCGGGTCTGGCCGCTGGCGACATCCACCGCCCACAGGCCGCCGGACAGCGCGAAGACCACCAGCCGGGCAGCATCGTCGGCGGCGTAGCCGACGATGCCCGCACCGTACTGGCGCCCACGCTCACGCCGGACGAGTTCCTCTTCCGGCGGCCGTTCCGCGGAACCGCCGGGCAGTTCGGCGGGGTCAGCGAGCAGCCGCTCCGTCCCGGAGCCGACTTCCAGCGCCCACAAGCAGCCCACCGGGTCGTCACCCGCCCGGCTGCGCAAGAACAGCACCCGCGCCCCGTCCGCGGCAACCGTGAAGTGGTCCGGGACGCCCAAAGTGAAGAGCTGGGTCCGGGCAAGCTGGCGGGGCAGCGAGATCGCTGGCATGCCGACACCCTGCCACGCGCACCGCGGAACCCACAGTGGGTTTTGGCTGCATGGCAGTCCGCAGCGGCAGCTATCGGCCAAGCACCCGCTCCCGTACCCTGCAGGCAGGGACGGAGGAGCCATGGGAATCGACGAGAGCGAACGGGTCCATGCCGCCAACCTCGAAAAGGTCGACCACGTGGTCGTCTTAATGCTCGAAAATCGCTCCTTCGATCACATGCTCGGCTACCTCTCCCTTACGGGCAGGCGCCCGGACATCGACGGTCTCCGTCCTGGGTTCGCCAACGAGTATCAGGGGCGCACCTACCCGGTTCACCACCTCGGCGGGACGGCCCTGGATGTGGACCCTGACCACTCGGCCGATGCGGTCGATGCGCAGGTCGCCGGTGGGAGCATGAGCGGCTTCGTCGCCAATGCGGCCGCGACCCTTGCTGGGCGTGGAATTGAGGATGGCGACCCGGGCTGTGTCATGGGCTATTACGACGGCGCCGACGTGCCGGTCTACGATCACCTGGCGGAGGAGTTCGCGGTCTGCGACCGCTGGTTCAGTTCGGTACCCGGCGCGACGCTGCCCAATCGCCTGTACGCCCTGTGTGGGGTGGCCGCCGGAAGCCGGGATGACCGGCCCCCTCATGTGCCGCCCTTGTATCATCAGCCCTCATTCGTCCGGCACCTCGACGCGCATCGGATTTCCTGGCGCTGGTATTCCTTCGACCCCGGGACGCTGCGCCTGGCCGATGCCCACTATCTGCTGGGGCACCACCACCGGTTCGGCTACTTCAGCAAGACCGGCCTGCCGTGGAAGGCCGTTTTCGACGTCACCGTCAACCCGCAGATCGGCAGCTTTCTCGAAGACGCCGCCAGCGGCACGCTGCGGTCGGTGTCCTGGATCGACCCGGCGTTCACCAACTTCAACCCGCTCGGCTTCCCGGTCAACGACGACCATCCGCCGGCTGACATCAAAGATGGCCAGGACCTCGTTCTCGCCGTCTACGATGCGCTGGCGGCCAGCCCGCAGTGGGACCGTTCGCTGCTGGTCATCGTCTACGACGAACACGGCGGCTTCTACGATCACGTCCCGCCACCCGAAGCCGCTGACGATGAGCCCGAAATGTTCGGCAGGTACGGCGTGCGCGTGCCAGCGATCATCGTGTCGCCCTGGGCGGAACCGCGCACCGTATCGAGCACCCTGTTCGATCACACCTCAATCATCAAGACGATTCTGTTGCGGTTCTGCCCCAAAGCCCTGCACGAGCAGCAGGCAGAAAAGAGGCGGCCCAGGATGGGCCTGGGCCCGCAATACCCGGGCATACGCGTGGCCCAAGCCAGCCATCTCGGGGAACTCCTGACACGCACCACGCCACGGCCCGCCCCGCCGCGCGATGCCCTGCTGCAGCAGGCCGCGGCGAGGGCCGCACAAGCCGAAACCAGCCAGCCACGGACCGGCGGCCCGGGACCGGGCAGCCCTCCGCCCAACGACCTGCAACGGAGCGTCCTTGCCGCAGCTCATGAGCTGCGCAGGCGTGGGCACCCATCGAACGCGCCATAGGGCGTGTCTGTGCGGGACGGCGCTCTGCCCGGAGAGCCGGAACGGCTGGCGTCACCGTCACCCGTTCAGGATGCGGGCTTTCTGCTGCTCGAACTCGGCCTGGGTCAGCACGCCCGCCGACAGCAGCTCGCCGAGCTGCTTCAGCAGGGCGAGCTGGTCACTCATGTTGGCTGACTGGGCCGGGGCGGCCGGTGCCTGCGGCGGCGGGACGGGGTCGGGGTAGGCCTGCTGCGGCTGTGCCGGGGCCGCGTACTGCGTTGGCGGTGGCGGGGCAGGCACGCCCGCCAGGCCCTGGTCTTGGTCCTGCGCAGCCCACCGGTTTTGCTGCCGTCGTTGAATCCGGCCGTGCACGGAGCTGGCGACCGCGACGGTAGCTGCGGTCTTCAATAGGCCCACTGTGGCCTCCTCGTCGTTGGCTTCGTCGCTGGTCAGCCCGCAGGGTCGCTGGGTCAGGGGGACTCGGTCGCATCAAGGGCAGCGACAATGTCGTCCGCGGACAATCCGCCATCGGCAATCAGCCGCGCGCCGTCACGCCGCCAGGCGTCCACCAGGCCGAGAACCCACCGATTCTCGTAGATCACAACAACGGCGACACTGCCAGGCTGCATCGCAGCAGAGATCTCGCCGACGTCTGAGTCATCGAGCAAGCCCGACGACGCCCCGGCCCAGGCAGTCAGGTCGACCCCATCGGGAACGGCGAACTCCCAGACGTCAACCTTCTTGCTCTTGCCGTCGGCGTCCTTGGCGATGAACTCCATGTCCAGGATTTCGACGGCGCCCTGGTCGGCGAGAGAAAGAAGTTTCTCAAAGCCCGGAGCGGTGAGCCGGCCGCCCGGAAACTCGATCGCGAGGAAACCGGCTGGCCCCAGCTCGTCGTCGTCTGATCCCGGCTGGGCTGCCGCCATAGCTAACTCCGTCCCGGCTGGGCTCGCTGGCCGCTGCGGACAAATCTAACAGTCCAGGCCAGTGACCTGGAACCCGTGCCGAGCCGGTACTGCCCACCCATGCCGCACCTCGGGTGGCCGCGGGCGGCTAGAGCTCGATTCGTGAGCCCATGATCACCGTGCGCTCGCGGGGGAGCCGGAAGTACTCGGCCGCATCCGCGGTGATCTGTGCGGTGGCGAAGAACAGGCGTTTGCGCCAGCGGCTCATGCCGGGCGTGTTGCCCGGGCGCAGCGCAATCGTGGACAGGAAGTAGGACACGTCGCCCTCGCGCAGCGGGCTTTCCGGGTCGGCTTCGAGAATCCGCGGCAGCAGGGCCGGGACGTTCGCCTCGTCCATGTAGCCAAACCGGGCCATGACGTGGGTGATCCGGTCGTCTTTGTGGCCGAGTGGGTCGATGGTCAGCCGCTGCCCGGCGGGGACGTGGGGCACCGGCAGGGTTTCGATCGACAGGATGAGGACGTACCGGTGCAGGACGTGGTTGTGTTCCACGTTTGCCCGCAGCGCCAGCGGCGCGGTGTCCTTGCCGCGGTTGAGGAAGACCGCGGTGCCCGGCACTCGGTGCAGCGGTGGCTTCATCGCGTGGATCCGGTCGATGAACGCCTGCAACGGTCCCTCGTCCTGCTGGCGCAGGCGGGTGACCAGTTCCCGGCCGCGCTGCCAGGTTGTCAGGATCGTGAACACTGTGATGCCGATGAGCAGGGGCAGCCAGGCTCCGTGCACCAGCTTGGTCAGGTTGGCGGCGAAGAACAGCAGGTCAATGGCGAGCAGCGCGCTGGCTCCTGGGGCGACGGCCCAGAGCGGCCAGCGCCAGTGGTACCGGGCGATGTAGAAGAACAGCAGCGTGGTGATGGTGATAGTGCCGGTCACCGCCATGCCGAACGCGTATGCCAGCGCGGCCGAGCTTTTGAAGGTGAGGACCAGCGTGAGCACCGAGGCCATCAGTGCCCAGTTGATCCACGGAACGTAGATCTGGCCTTTGCGCTCCTCGGAGGTGTGGGCGATACGCAGCCGTGGCAGGTAACCGATTTGAGCAGCCTGCTGGGTGAGCGAGAACGCGCCAGTGATGACGGCCTGCGAGGCGATGACTGTCGCAGCGGTGGCCAGGAGGACCATTGGCAGCCGCGCCCATCCGGGGACCAGCAGGAAGAAGGGGCTGCTGATGCTGTCCGGGCTGGCCAGGACCAGCGCGCCCTGTCCCATATAGCTGAGGACGCAGGCGGGGAAGACCAGGATTAGCCAGATACGGGTGATCGGCCCGCGGCCGAAATGCCCCATGTCCGCGTAAAGCGCCTCAGCCCCGGTGACGGCGAGAACGACCGCCGCCAGTGAGAAGAACGCGACCGGGAAATGACCGAACAGGAAGCCGATGGCGTAGGTGGGCGACAGTGCCTTGAGTATCTGCGGATGGGCGGCTACACCGACCGCCCCGATCACCCCGATCGCGGTGAACCACACGCCCATGACCGGCCCGAACATCCGTCCCACCGCACCGGTGCCGAGCCGTTGCACGAGGAACAGGCCGACGATGATCGCTGCGGTGATCGGCACGACCAGGCCCGCCACCGATGGCGCGGCGACCTTGACACCCTCCACCGCCGACAGGACCGAGATGGCCGGCGTGATCACGCTGTCGCCGAAGAACAGCGAAGCGCCGAAGACCCCAAGCACAGCGAGCACCACCTTGGTACGGCGCCCGCCCGGAACTCCCCGCCTGCGGATCAAGGTGATGAGTGCCATGATCCCGCCCTCGCCGTCGTTGTCGGCGCGCATCACCAGCAGGACGTAGGTGACCGTGACGATGATCGTCACCGACCAGAAGATCAGCGAGACAATCCCGAAGATGTTTTGCGCGGACACCCGGACCGGGTGCGGGTCGCCCGGGTTGAAGACTGTCTGGACGGTGTAGAGCGGACTCGTGCCGATGTCTCCGAAGACAACCCCCAGAGCGCCGACCGCGAGAGCCCCCTGCGCCGTAGCGTGCCTGTTCACGGTCACAGTATTCGCCTTCGGGCCCACCAAGCCCCGGCG
>CAVPSA010000003.1:0-20617 GCA_963707905.1 uncultured Actinomycetes bacterium
TTCTTCCGATGCCACGACGACCGAAGGGAGTGCGTGCAGTTCCGGTGCGTGCACCGAGGAGGTCGTGCTGCGGGCGTGCAGGCCGGCGGCGATGCCGGTGCCAGCCGGGCCGCCGCCCGCGCGATGGGGCCTGCCGGCTTGCCGGCCAGGCGCCATCGGGCGGCCCCGGGGGGTCCGGGGGGTCGCTCCCCCGGGCTAGCACCGCCCCCGGGCTGCTCGCCCCTGCGGGCCGCTCGATGATGTGCAGCGCATGCTGCCCGGGGTAGCGCAGCGCCCAGAGCTCACCGGGGACCGCGACGATGGCGTTCAGCGAGGAGACCGGCAGCCGCTCGGCGATCCACCGGGCCGCCGCCGCGATCCCCGCTGCCACGTCGCCGCCGCGAGCGTCGATCTGCTGCGTGATCAGTGCGAAGTAGCGTTCGGAGTCGGTGTCGCCCTGGACCAGGTCCCGGTACGGGCCGAGTTGTTCCTCCAGCCGGTCCAGCTCGCCGAACCCGCCGTTGTGCGCCATGATCCGGCCGCGCATCGTGAACGGATGGGTGTTGGCCAGGGTCCGGTTGCCCGCCGTGGCGTACCGGACATGCGCGACGAAGGTCGCCGACCTGGCCTGCCTGGCCTCCCGGACGAACTCTTCATCGGTGAAGGCGGGCTCGGGCTGTTTGTCGAGGACCGGCGCGCCGGCCGGGTCGAAGAACCCGATCCCGCTGCCGTCCACGTTGCGGTGGCTTTGCGCCTCCAGTGAGTCCGGCGCGTCCACCAGCCAGAACGACGCGCTGACCGGTTCGCGTCCCGCATTGAGCCCTAGCAGCCTGCACACGACGCGGCTCCGTTCCGCAGAAGATCACACCAGCCTGGCACCGGCGGCCCAGGCCGGCAAGGCCGCACGCCGCTGGCGCTTACCGCCCCTCGCTGGCGAGGGCACGGGCGAGTTCGTCGCGGGAGTGAATGCCGAGCTTCTGGTACACGTGCCGGAGGTGGTACTCCACGGTCTTGGGGCTCAGGAACATCGAGGCGGCGGTTTCCCGCGTGGTCCTCCCGCCCGCAAGGGCGAGCGCGATCTGCAGTTCCTGTGGTGTCAGTTCGTCGATCGTGCCCGGGCCGCGCCGGATGCGGGTTTCGCCGGTCGCCGCGAGTTCGGCGTTCGCCCGGTCGGCCCACGGGCCCGCCCCGAGATGCTCGAAGATGTCCAGCGCGGTGCGGAGCTGCTCCCGTGCCAGCACCCGGTTCCTGGCCCGCCGCAGGCGCTCGCCGTAGGCCAGCCGGGTCCGGGCGGTCTCGAACGCGTCCAGGGTCTGTGCGTGCTGGCGTATTGCCTGATCAAACAATGCGGGGAAATCGGCGTCCGCCACCAGCAGGCCCTGGCTGCGCAGCGCCCGGGCGAGCGGCCACGGCTGCCCCTTCGCCTGTGCCGCGGCCATGAACGCGGCGGCCACCTGCCGCGCCTCGTCGTCGCGGCCGAGCCGGGTGTAGGCCTCGGTGAGTTCCGCCGCCGGTGACAGGTCGGCGTCGGTGATCGCCAGTTCGGCGAGCAGCTGCTGCTGCTGCTCGAACTGGGCGGCGGCGCGGGCCGCATCGCCGAGGCCTAGTTCCAGGTCACCGAGGGCCGCCGTCGCCCAGATCTCGTGCAGCCGGATGCCGAGTTCGCGGGACAGCCGCAGCGCCTCGGCCGCCCCATCACGGCACTCCTGCTCCCGGCCACGGCGTGCCTGCAGCCAGGCCAGGCCGGCCAGCCCGAAGGCCAGCCCGGTCTGCTGCCCGCTCTCCCGGGCAAGAGCGATCGCTTCGAGGTAGGTGGCCTCGGCGACGGCCCAGCGATCGGTGGCGGCCTGGTCCCGGGCGATGAGGTTGAGCAGGAAAGGAAGCGCACCGACGGCTGCCTTGTCCCGGGCGGTCCGCAGTGCGTCTTCCAGCAGCGAACGCCCGGCCCCGGTCTCCCGCAGGAACAGCGGGCCAATGGCCAGCCAGGGCATGAGCTCCAGATCTTCGCGCAGGCTGGGCGTGCCTTCGGCGAGCTTGATCGCCTCGTGCACGGCTTCCGTGCCTGCTGCCGCGTCACCGCCGAGGATCCGGGCCATCCCGACGGTGATCCCGGCCAGGAAGCTGGCCCGCGGTGACGCATCGGCAGGCAGCATCGCGTGCGCCCGTTCGGCCACCACCAGCATCTCGGCGGGGTTTCCGGCGTAGAAGCAGGCGTTGGCTGCCTCGGCAAGCATCGCCACGGCCCGTTCCGGGTCCGCCTGCCCGGCGGCCGCGGTCAGGATCGCGTGACCGCGCATCACCGGCCCGCGGTAGGTCGCGATGTGGCCCCTGAGCTGGTCAATCTCGACAAGCTCCCGAGGGTCGTCCGCCGTGGCGCGGGCCTCCTCGAGCAGCGTCACGGCACGGTCGGCCAGCCCGGCCAGCCACCCCGCCCCGGCCGCCTCCCGCAGCAGCCGCACCCTCCTGCCGCCGTCGGCGGTCAGCCGCCCGGCCCGCTCGAACGCGGCGGCCGCGGCCGCGTACGCACTGCGGTCCCGGGCCCGGGCTCCCGCCTGCTCCAGCGCCGCCGCCGCCGACTCGTCGGTGCCCGCCGCCGCGGCGGCCAGGTGCCAGGCGCGGCGGTCCACGTCCCGGTCCGGCAGGGCGGCCGCGAGCGCACGGTGCGCGCCGCGCCGCTGGTCGGCGGCCGCGTCGGTGTAGATCGCCAGCCTGGCCAGCGGATGGCGGAACTCCACCATCCCCGGGAGCAGCGTGACCAGCCCCACGCTCTCGGCGTCGGCCAGCGCGGCCAGGTCGATGCCGAGCCCGGCCGCGGCCTGCTGCAGCGTCGCCAGATCGGTGGTGTCGCTGGCCGCGGCCAGGATCAGGGCCTGCTGCGCGGCCTGACTGAGCTGGCCCGCGCGGTGCAGGAACGCTTGTGAGATCTTGGCGGACACCAGGACGGGCGCACCCTCGGGAGCCAGCGCCAGGTCGCCCGGGTCCGCGGCGAGTTCCAGCAGCGCCAGCGGGTTGCCGGCCGTGGCCCGGTGCAGCAGCGCGGCCGTCTCCGCCGTCACCCCCGGCATGAGCTGGGCTGCATCGTCGCTGGTCAGGCCGCTGATCCGGAGTGGCGGCAGGTCGGCGCCGTCGAGCAGGGACGGTTCACCTTCGCGGACGGCGACGAAGACGGCGATCGGGTCGGCCACCAGCCGCCGGAACGCGAAAAGGAGCGCCTGCGCGCTGGAAACGTCGAGCCACTGGGCGTCGTCCACCAGGACGGCCACCGGTGCCTGCTCGGCGTAGGCAGCAAGCACGCTCAGCGTGGCAGCGCCCACGGCGAACCGTTCCTGCGCCATCCCGCGCCGCAGCGCCAGTGCACCCTCCAGCGCGACCGCCTGCGGCTCGGGGATCTTGTCGAGCATGCCAAGCGCGGGGCGGAGCAGCTCAAGCAGGGAGCCGAACGGGATCTGCGCCTCCGACTCGATCCCCCGGGCCCGCAGCACCCGCATCCCGGCGGCCCGCTCCGCCGCGTAGTCGAGCAGTGCGGTCTTGCCGATCCCCGGTTCCCCGGCGAGGGCAAGCGTCGCGCTGGCCCCAGACCGCGCCCGGGCAAGTGCCTGGTCGATCTCGCGCCGCTCATGCTCCCGCCCCAGCAGCATGGCCGCGATTCTAGGCACCTGCTGCGAGCCAGCAAAGTCGCGCCCGGGCGGTGCCGCAGCGGCATCCAGAAACCAGGTGGCCCCTGAGCTGTGACCAGGGGGTTCCGGCCACACGACTAGGTGGTCCCCCGGAAGCGAGGATGGCCGCGCCCGGCCTACGCTCGCGGAAACCTGACCCGGGAGGGACATCGTGAGCACTATCGAGCAGCAAGCAACGCAAGTCGACATGGACAAGCTCATGCAATTCGTCTTCCGCGCGGTGGAAGAGGTCGGCGCCACGCTCAACACGGCGCTGGTAGTCATGGGCGACAGGCTCGGCCTCTACCGCGCAATGGCGGGCGCGGGCCCGCTGGCACCGGCCGAACTTGCCGAGCGCACCGGCACCGCGGAGCGTTATGTGCGGGAGTGGCTGAACGCCCAGGCGGCGGGCGGCTATGTGAGCTATGACCCGGAGAGCGGCCGTTACCTGCTGCCCCCCGAGCAGGCGGTCGCCCTGACCGACCCGAGCAGCCCGGCCTACCTGCCCGGGTTCTTCCAGATCGCCCTGGGCTCGGTGACCGACTCCCCGCACATCGTGGACGCGGCCCGCACCGGGGCCGGGTTCGGCTGGCACGAGCACGTGCCGGACGTACACGAGGGCTGCGAGCGGTTCTTCCGGCCCGGCTACAACGCCAGCCTGGTCTCCGCGTGGCTGCCCGCCCTCGACGGGGTCGTGGCCAAGCTGGAGCGGGGCGCGCTCGTCGCCGACGCCGGCTGTGGCCACGGTGCCTCGACCATCCTGATGGCCCAGCACTTCCCCAACTCGGTCTTCGTCGGCTCGGACTACCACGCGGGCTCGATCGAGACGGCGCGCCGCCGGGCCCAGGAGGCGGGCGTGGCCGACCGGGTCCGGTTCGAGGTCGCGCCGGCCGCGGCTTACGAGGGCAGCGAGTACGACCTCGTGACGATGTTCGACTGCCTGCACGACATGGGTGACCCGGCCGGGGCCGCGCGGCACGTCCGCGGGACGCTCAAGCCCGACGGCACCTGGATGATCGTGGAGCCGATGGCGGCCGACCGGGTCGAGGGCAACCTCAACCCGGTGGGGCGCGCCTACTATTCGTTCTCCACGCTGCTGTGCACGCCCGCGTCCTTGTCGCAGGAGGTCGGGCTCGCCCTCGGGGCACAGGCCGGCCAGGCGAGGATCGCGGACGTCGTCGGCACGGCCGGGTTCAGCCGGTTCCGCCGCGCCGCAGAAACCCCGTTCAACATCGTCTTCGAGGCACGCCCCTGACCGCTGCCGGGGGATGCGCGGCTCCCGCCAGGGCCAGGCGGGAGCCGCGCCTGCGCGCCCGCTCACCCCTATGAATGTGAGGTTGGTGCGCTGGCCCGCTATGGGGCAGGCCGAAGGCAAGGAGCACGTTTGCCGATCTTGGGCCGGGGGTAGCTGGAGCACCCGTCGCAGGCCGCCCGGCGCGCCGCCGGGGGCGTGCCGAGCGAGGAGGCTCAGCATGGGAGGAATCCGGGTACTCAACAGCCTGACGGGAATCGCCGCGGCGGTGACAGCGACTGTCCTGCTGGCCGGCCTGGGCACCGCGGCGGGCACCAGACCCGCGGCGGCGGCCACAAGCGCGAGAAGCGCGGTGACGGCGGCCGGGATCCCCGAAGGGTCGGCATCCCCGGTCATCTCGGCCACCACCAAGCTTGCCCTGCGCCGGTATGTGGCCGCCGGCACCGGCGGCTACGTCGTCGGGGCGGAGAACGGCACGTTCCCGCCGATCGGCTGGCACACCACCGGGCAGATGGGCGGCGTCTGGGCGCCGCCGACCAAGCTGCTCGACGGGTTGTGGTTCAGCGTCGGCGGGCACTGGCTGGCCGATGCGGTCAAGTACACCACCGGCCCTGGTTTCGCACGGCTGTCCTTCCCGGTGACCGCCGGGCTGCAGCCCACCCTGACCGAGTTCGCGCCCGACGGGCAGCCGACCGTGCTTTTCGGGCTCACCCTGACCCCGGTGAGCGGCCAGGCCACGACCGCCAGCGTGGCCGCCGACGCGCACAGCCAGGTCGCCGCGGCCTACCCGTGGGGGTTCACCAAGCCCACGTTCGACTCTTTCAACCACCAGAACACGGTTTCGGCCAGCGGTGGCGTCATCCAGTTCCGGCAGGAATCGCGGCCCTGGTATGCGGAGGTCGGGGCCAGCCCGCAGCCGGCCACGGTGCGCACCGGCGCCGGCTTCTGGGGGCCGACTCCGGCCAGCCAGCAGACCACGTTCGGCACCAAGGGCCGCGGCGGGCAGCTGACCTGGAACCTGTCCATCCCCGCGGGCGGGCAGACCCTGTGGCTCGGCGTGGCCGGGTCGCACACCGGCGCCCCGCCAGCGGTAAGTGCGCTCAAGGCGGGGCTGGCCAACCCGATGGGGCTGCTGGCGGGCAAGGTCGCCGCGCGCGACGCCACGGCCGCGCTGACCAACGTCAAGGTGCCCGACGCCGGCGTGCAGCGGGCCATCCTGTGGAGCAAGCTGAACCTGGCCGACCTGCGCCGCACGATCACCCAGGCCGCCATCAGGGACACCAAGGCCGGGACCGTGTACCCCAAGCCGCTGGCCACCCTGCCGAAATTGTCCGGTATCGATGCCGCCTACCCCGACTACGCCGAGTTCTTCGGCACGGACGGGGCCTATGCGACCTACAGCCTGGCGGCCGCGGGTCAGTGGCAGACCGCCATACAGCACCTCAACACCCTGCGCACGGTCTCGCAGATCGTGAACGGCAGCACCGGGAAGGTCGTCCACGAGATCTCCTCCACCGGGGCCGTGTACTACGGCGACAACACCGAGCCGGGTGACATCAACGAGACCGCCCAGTTCGACATCGCCGCTGGGCTGGTCTGGCAGTGGTCCGGCGACCAGGCCTTCCTGCACCAGAACTACGCGTTCATCAAGGCCGGGCTGCACTACCTGACCGGCCTGGATGGCAAGAACGGCCCGTGGCCCGCTGGCGCGGGCATCGTGGAGAACACCGCTCTTGGCAATGAGGCACTCGATGTGTCCGCGGAGACCGTGCAGGCGCTTGGCGTATTGCATGAAATGGCCCTCGCGATGGGGGACCATTCCACCGCAGCCTGGGCGGCGCAGCACCAGCAGGCCATGCTCGCCGCCTTCCACCAGTGGTGGATCACCAGCCAGCACCTGTACGCGGACTCGATGTGCGAAGGCACCGAGGGCGACTGCACGCACGCCGGGCAGCAGCTACAGCAGCGGTGGTGGACCACCGTGGCCCCGATGGAGCAGGGCATCGCGCCGGCCGCCAACGCCGACGCCGCGCTGGCCACGATGGAAGGGCCGGCGTTCACCGGGACATGCGGGCTGTACGTCGACGGCGTGGGCGGCCCGTCGGGCACCGGCGGCCAGACCTGCTATCTGGTCAACACCGGCGCCATGGCCCGTGCCGAGGCGAACTACGGCCGGACCAGCCAGGCCGTCGCCTACATGGACAAGGTGGCCAGCCAGCTCACCGTGGAGATGCCTGGCTCGCTCCCCGAGCTCGCCGCCAGCGCCCAGTACAACCCGTTCGAGCCGTTCACCAGCCGGGCCAACGTCATGCAGGCCTGGTCGTCCTACGGTGTCATGTGGACCGTGGTGAACGACCTGCTCGGGGTCACCCCCAACGTGCCGCAAGGTTCGGTCGCCGTGGTGCCCGAGGTGCCCGCGTCCTGGCCGTCGCTCAGCGTCAGCCGGGTGCGCGTCGGCAACCAGGACCTGGCCGTGAGCGCCAGCCACCAGGCGGGGAATTACCGCACCCAGGTGTCCGGGGCGGCCGGGCTTGCGCTGACGGTCGGCACCGTCCTGCCCAGCGGGGCGAAGCCGCAGGCGGTCACGCTCAACGGCCAGAACGTCCACTACAAGCTGGTCGGCACCCCGCGCGGGACCGCCGTGGAGGTCGCGGTGAAGGCTCCGGCCGCGCAGGAGACGCTGGCCGTGCAGACGGCCGGGTGAGCCGGGCGCCGGGTTCCGGGCCGGGGCAGGAGGCGCGGAACCCGGCAGCGGCCGTGGCGGCGCTGCGATCATGCGGCGCTGCGATCATGCGGCGCTTCCCCGGGACATCGGCCCTGGCGGAATCGGGACGTTCGGCCCTGAGCCGCCCCGCGGGCCTTCGGGCCTACTGGTGGCCACGGAGCCTGGTGGCTGCTCAGGTAGGCCGCCGGCTCGTAGGACGGCTAAGGAGCCTGTCATGTGGCTGCTGGTGTGGATCCTGGATGCCGCGGCGATTGCCGCGCTGGCCGACCGGTACGCCCGTGCCCGCCAGGCTGCGGCGGGTCACCGCCGCCACTGACGCCCGGGCGGTCCTGCCCGGGCGATGACGCGATCGGCGCGACCGCGGTGGGTACGGGTGCGCCCGGCCCCGGGCGGGCCGGGCGCACGATGAACCGGCGCAGGGCCGGGCTAGTTGACGAAGACGTTCGGGCCGCGCCTGGCAGGAACGCGACCTAGTAGGAACGTGCAGGGATCACGATCTCCCGCTTGAGGATCTTCCCGGTGTCGCCATGCGGCAGTTCGGCCACTATCCACACGTGCCGTGGGTACTTGTAGGAGGCGAGCTGGCCCTTCACGTATTCGCGCAACTCGTCCGGGTCTGCCGACGCGCCCGGCTTGAGTGTCACGGCCGCGGCGACTTCCTCCCCGAACATCTCGTCGGGTACGCCTACCACCGCGGCCTCTGCGATTGCGGGGTGCTCGTAGAGGACTTCCTCGACCTCGCGCGGGTACACGTTGAGCCCGCCGCGGATGATCATGTCCTTCTTGCGGTCCACGATCGAGAAGTAGCCGTCCGAGTCCATCATGCCGAGGTCGCCGGTACGGAACCAGCCATGCGAGAGCACCTCCGCGGTGTCCTCCGGGCGCCGCCAGTACCCCTTCATGACGTTGTGACCGCGCACCGCGATCTCGCCGACTTCATAGGCCGGGAGCGGGGCGCCGGCGTCATCCTGGACGCGCATGGCTACGCCGGAGATCGGCTGGCCGATGGTGCCCGGCTTGCGGGGGCGATCCGGGTGGTTGAAGGATGCCACCGGCGAGGTCTCCGACAGGCCATAACCCTCGAGGATCATGCAGCCGAACTCCTTCTCGAAAGCACGGAGCAGTTCCACGGGCATCGCCGCGCCGCCCGAGACGCACAGGCGCAGGCTGGCCACGTCCCCCGCGCTGCCTCCCGCGCTGTGCAGGATCGCGGCATACATCGTCGGGACGCCGGGCAGGATGCTTACCTGGTCGCGCTTGATGATCTCCAAAGCGCGGGCGGGATCGAACCGGGCGAGCAGGGTCAGGCAAGCGCCAGAGGCGATGGCACAGCCCATCCCGACGACCTGGCCGAACGAGTGAAACAGCGGCAGCGCTCCCAGAATCACGTCTTCCGGCCGCAGGTTCAGCAGAGTACTGCTGGTGACCTCGACGTTGCGGAGCAGGTTGTCGTGGGTCAGCTCGGCACCCTTGGGCTGCCCGGTGGTCCCTGAGGTATAGAGGATGACCGCAGTGTCCGACGGTCCCCGCTCGGCGATCGCGGCCACCGGCGCACACTTCCCGAGTGTGTCGGCCAGTTCGCCGGGCTCGATGATCACCAGGTCTGTCCCCGCCCGCCGGGCACCCTCGGCAGCCTGGTCCGCAATGCCATGCCAGGCAAGTGCGAGAGTGGCCTGCGAGTCGGCCAGGTAGTACGCCACTTCTCGCGACTTGAGCAGCGGATTCATCGGAACCACGATGGCGCCGGCCCGCAGGATCCCGTAGTAGAGCTCGACGAACTCTGGTGTGTTGGGCAGCATCAGACAGACCCGGTCACCGGCGGTGATTCCGCGCCCGAGCAGCCAGGACGCAGCCCGCGCGCTCGCTTCATCGAGGTCGCGGTAGGACATCACGTCCCCGCCCGCACGGATCGCTGGCCGGTCCGGGTACCTGGCTGTGGCCTGAGCGAGTGTGGTAGCGATATTGGTCATCGTTCCTCCCGGTGTCATGAATTGCGTCCACGGGGCGGAAGGTGGCCCGGCTGACTCTCCCGGCCGGCCCGCAGGCAAATGGGTCCTTCTTCTACCGGTAGAACATCGATGGCTTGCCGTCCAGGGACCTAAGGCCCGTCCGTGGGGGGCCACCGGAGGGGCCTAAGGTCAACGGCGGAGGGCAGGAGATTCAGCCATGACGGCGTGACGGGCCCCGCACTGCCAGTGTGGACCAGTGGTGATCTAGTGGCGCGCGTATCCTGCTGCCATGCCGCAGGCCGTAATCGGCCGTGAGGGCGAACTCGGCGCGGTTGACGCGTTCCTCGCCGGGTTGTCATCCGGGCCGGCTGCTCTGGTGCTGGCCGGACCGGCCGGGGCGGGGAAAACCACGCTGCTTCTGGCGGCTCTGGAGCGGGGCGCCGGGCTGGGGTACACGGTGCTGCGGACGGTGCCATCGCAAAGCGACATGCGGCTGGCGTTCGCGGGTCTTGCCGACCTGCTCGGCACGCGGCTGGATGTGGTCTTGCCCGAACTTCCGGTGCCGCAGCGGCGGGCGCTCGGCGCGGCGCTGCTCATCGAGGACGCGCCGCCGGTGCCTCCCGAGCCGCGGGTGATCGCTGCGGCGTTCCGTACCGCATTGCTGGTGCTCGCGGCGCCGGCGCCGGTCCTGGTGGTCATCGACGATGTCCAGTGGCTGGACGCGCCGACCGGGTCGGCCGTGGGGTTCGCGCTACGCCGGCTCGAGGCCGAACGGGTCGGCCTGCTGTGCGCGCAGCGCATTTCAGAGCAGGGCTCCGAGCTGCCGCTTGAGCTTGACCGGGCCCGGCTGGCGACTGAGGTACTGCCGGTTGGCGGGCTGAGCCTCGGCGCGCTGCACCGGCTGCTGCGCACCCGGCTGAGCATGCCGTTGTCCCACCCGGCCCTCCGCAGAATTAATGCGGAGTCGGCGGGCAACCCTTTCATCGCGCTGGAGATCGGCCGCGCGCTCGCCCGGCGTGGCATCACCCGGGTCGCCGACGGGCCGCTGCCCATCCCGGACACGCTCAGCGGCCTGGTCGGCGAACGGCTGGGTGAGCTGCCGGCATCGGTGACGGATGCGCTGGGCGTGGTCGCGGTCATGCCGGGCGCGCCGGTGAGCCGCTACCTCGCGGCCGGCGTGGACGGCGGGGACCTGGACGCCGCAGTCATCGCCGGCGTCCTGGAGGTGGACGCCGGAACACTGCGCTTCTCCCACCCGCTGCTGGCCTCGGCGGTCCTGGGGCCGATTCCCCCGGCCAGGCGCCGCCAGTTGCATGCGCTCGCCGCACGAAGTGCGGTGGATGCCGAGGAGAAGGCACGCCACGCCGCGCTTGCTGCCGACGCACCGTCCGCCGATATCGCGGCCGAGCTTGATGACGCGGCCGGGATGGCCGAGCGCCGCGGTGCTCCCGGCGTCGCTGGCCAGCTGCTGGAGCTCGCAGCCTCGCTAACACCGGGTGATCAGGCGGACGATGCCCACCGCCGTCTCATCGACGCGGGCAGGCTGCTCGCGCTGGCCGGTGAGACCCGCGCCGCGGCAGCCGTTTGGCAGAATCTTGCCGCCATCGCAGCGCCGGGCCCGCTGCACGCGGAGGTCCTGGCGCACCTGGGATGGAATAGCGAGGATGATTTCGAGGCCTCAATCCGGCTGCTGGAACAGGCCTTGGCAGAGGCAGGCGGCACGCCGGCCCTTTGTGCCAATATTCACCTCTACCTTTCCGATCACTGGGCGATCAGGGGCGACAGCTCAAGGGCCCTGGCTGAGGGTCACCAAGCGGTCGCGTACGCGGAGCGGGCGGGCGATCCCGTGCTGCTAGCGTCTACGCTCGCGCAAGACTTCTTCGATAGCTGGGTGGCAGGCCGTGAGGTCGACGAGCGCCAGCTTGACCGCGCGCTGGAACTCGAGCGCAGCCTGGGCTTGGTGGGCAGGCTCGCGCCGCCGAGCATGGCGGCGGGGCTGTACCTGATGGGGATGGGCCGCCTGGACGAGGCACGAGAATCGTTTGAACGCGCGCTGGCCCGCGCGGAGGCGGAGGGCGTCGAATACACACGCGGGGATGTGCTGCTGCGGCTGTCGCTGATCGCTACCAGGACGGGCGAGCCGCGCCGGGGTGCCGAGCTGGCGCAAACTGGCCTGGAGATCGCCGAGCAGCTCGAGTTTGTGCAGCTCACCAGCGCGCTGCTGTTCGGCTGCGGGTTCGCGGCGCTCGGGCTGGGCCAGGCCGGTGAGGTCCGCGAGCTTGCCGGGCGGGGAATCGAGCTGTCTCGCAAGGTCGGTGACCAGGTGTACCTGCTGGGCAATGAGGCGCTCCTCGGCTCGCTCGACCTGGCACTCGGAAACTTCGCCGCCGCGGCCGCCCGGCTGCGGCCGCTCACCGGCCAGATCTGGCGCGTCGGCCGGCGCCCCAGCTTCCAGGGCATCGTGCCCGACACGATCGAGGCGCTGACCGGCGCCGGTGAGCTCGGCGATGCCGCATCGCTTCTTGCCGAGCTTGCTGGCCGCTATACCGACCCGGTCACGGCCGCGGCCACCGCGCGCTGCCGCGGCGTGCTGGCGGCGGCAGGCGGCAGGCTTGAAGACGCGGTAGCGGAGCTCACCAGCGCACTGGATCTGCAGGGCCAGATGACCCGGCAGCCCGTCGAGCAGGGCCGGACGCTGCTCGTGCTCGGCGCGGTGCAACGGCGGCTCAAGCAACGGCGCGCGGCCCGGGAGGCCTGGGTAAGGCGCTGGGGGTGTTCGAGGGCGCGCAGGCCGCGCTGTGGGCGGCCCGGGCCACGGAGGAACTGGCCAGGATCAGCGGCCGCCCGGCCGGCGCCGGTGAACTCACCGCCACCGAGCTGCGGGTCGCCGGGCTCATCGCCCAGGGCATGAGCAACCGGGCAGCCGCGGCGGAACTGTTCGTCACGGTCAGGACCATCGAATCCACGCTGACCAAGATCTACGCCAAACTTGGCGTGCAGTCCCGCACCCAGCTCGCCAGCCACCTGCGCGGCCACGCCTGACGCCCATCGCCGGCCACAGTATGTGGGTCTCCGCGTTTACGCGCCGGCGCGGGCGCCTTAGGTTCACGGCATGCTCCGCGCGGCCAAGCTCCAGAGGTAGCTCGGCGCCCGGTTCTGTCGTTCGTACGGCGGCGCCTCCTGGAGGAGCAGCGCCACCTGCAAGGCGCGGGCCTGCGGCGGGTTCAGCGCGTCGATCAGGTCCGGCAGGTAGCCCTGTAGCAAGTCACCGAGCCCGGAAAAGGCCAGCCGCATATCACCAGGGGCGGGCATGGTTCGCAACACGGCCAGGCCGCTTGCCGCTGCCTCGGCACCGGCTCTGAGCAGGGTGGTCTTTCCCATCCCCGCTTCTCCCGCGATCACCAGTGCGCCTGGTGCGCTAGGCACGCCACTAACGAATGCCGTAATTGCCCGGAGTTCGGCGTCGCGCCCGAAGATCTCCGCGGACATGGGCAAAGAGTACTCCGCAAATAGCGGCTGGCGATCAGCCGCCGGGTTGGTCAGGGCGGGCCTGCACTGGCCGCCCGGATGTGTCCAAACAATGTGGGTTCCCACGTTCACGGCCGCCTGCTGCGACCGTAGCGTCGCCGGTGGGCAGTGCGCCGATGTGGATGGCGCCCGTGGTCCTTTACCGGGGTCGCGGCAATGCCGCCGGAAGCTAGGGGCATCACCATGGCACCACGACTGCGCGCCGTCTTGACCAGCAACCGGCCCGCGGGTGTGCGCCTGCTGGCCCGCATGGGCCTGGCCCTGGCGCTGCCGCTCTGCCTGGTCGTGGCCCTGGCCGGGCTGGCCCAGCCGGCCCGGGCCGCCGCCGCCATCACCGTCGGCACCTGTGACGAGAGTCATCTCGATGCCGCTGTCGCACAGGCGAACAGCGACAACGCCGGCGACACGGTCACGTTCGCCTGTAGTGGCACGATCAGCCTGACCAGCACCCTGGGCATCACCGGAGAGATGACCCTGGACGGCACCGGCCAGCAGGTCACCCTCGACGGGCAGAGCCAGGTCGGTGTGCTTTCCGTGGCCACCGGGGTCACCTTCACCCTGAACGACCTGACTGTTCAGAACGGCGCGGCCGGTGGCGGCGGTGGGCTGTCGAACAGCGGCGGGACGGTGACCATCACCGGCAGTACGTTCCAGCACAATGCCGCTCACGAGGGCGGTGCGGTCGGCAACGATCCCGGCGGGACGCTGACCATCACCAACAGCACCTTCGACGGTAACTTCTCCTCAGGTGCCAACGGCGGGGCGCTGGCTAACCGTGGTGGCACGGCCAATATCACCGACAGCTTTTTCACCCGTAACTTCACCGTCACCGCAGGCGAGTCGGGCGGCGCGATCGTCAACGCCTTCGGCACGATGAACATCACCGGCAGCAGTTTCGATCAGAACAACGCCACCTCCGGTGGTGCCATATACAACGTGGATTCTGTCGGATCTGCCGTCGTGAACATCACGAGCAGTTCCTTCTTCCAGAACAAGGCGGGCGCAGGGGCGGCACTGGACGTCGAAACCGGCACCGCGAACGTCGCCTTCAGCACCTTTGACGACAACACCGCCGTCGGCCCCGGCAACGGCACTCTTCAGCCGGTCTTCGGTACGGCGAACGTCGTGGGCAGCATCCTGGCCTTCAACGGGGGAGGTAACTGCGCGGGCGGGGCGCCGGCCGACCAGGGGTACAACATGGAGTCCGGCACCGACTGCGGATTCACCGGCACCGGCGACCTGCAGAACGCCAGCCCTGTTATCGGGGACAGCGGCAATTTCGTCCTTTTCCTCGTACAGGGCAGCCCCGGCATCGATGCGGTCCCGGACGCCCTGTGCCCGGCGGCCGACGAGAACGGCAGCCCCCGCCCGGACCCGGACAGCCCTGCCGAGACCAGCTGTGACATGGGCGCCGTCGAGTCGGATTACCCGCCGGCGCCGGTCGTCTCCTCCTCGGTCAATCCCAGCACCTACGGGCAGCCGGTGACCTTCACGGCAGTCGTCCCGGCAACGGACGGCGGCGGCACGGTCGCGTTCTCTACCGAAGAGAGCGGCATCCCCGGTTGCACCGCGCAGCCGCTGGCCCAGGGCAGCGACGGCACCTACAGCGCTACCTGCGCTTTCGCGCCTGGCTGGACCGGCACCCAGCCCGTTTCGGCTACCTATTCAGGCGACGCCGCCTACCCCGGCAGCACCACCGGGAGCCTGCCCGGCGGGCAGATGGTCGATCCGGCGACGACGCTGTCATCCTCGGCGGACCCGAGCCAGGACGGCCAGCCGGTGACCTTCACGGCCACCGTCACGCCCATCACCCGCGACACTGGCACGGTGGCCTTCTATGCCGACGGCTCGGCCACCGCGATCTCCGGGTGCGGCACCCAGTCCCTGACCCTGGTCAGCCACCTCACCTACACCGCCACCTGCACCACCTCCTCGCTGGCCGTGGGCGCCCACGCCATCGCGGCCAGCTACTCCGGGGACAGCGTCGATCCCGCAAGCTCCGGGAGCCTGGCGGGCGGCCAGACGGTGAACCCGGCGGCGACCACGACCTCGCTGTCGTCGTCTGCCAATCCCAGCGGCTACGGGACCGCGGTGACGTTCACGGCTACGGTCACCCCTGCCGACGGCGGCGGCACGGTGGCCTTCTACGCCGACGGCTCGGCCACCGCGATGTCCGGGTGCTCGGCGCAGTCCCTGGCCCCGGCCAGCGGCAGCGGCTACACCGCAACCTGCACCGCCTCGGCCCTGCCGGCGGGCAGCCATGCGATCTCGGCCAGCTACTCCGGTGACAGCGCCTACCCGGGCAGTTCCGGGAGCCTGGCCGGCGGCCAGGCGGTGAACCAGGCGCCGCTGACGGTCACCGCGTCGGGCGGCGCGATGACGTACGGGGGAACGCCGCCGGCGATCACCCCTTCCTACACCGGGTTCGTCAACGGCGACGGCCCCGCATCGCTGGACACGGCGCCCGCCTGCGCCACCACCGCGACCTCCGCCAGCCCGGCCGGCACGTACCCGAGCAGTTGCTCCGGCGCGGCCGGCCCGGATTACGCGATCAGTTATGTCAACGGCGTGGTGACCGTGGGCCAGGCCAGCACCGCGCTGGCCTACACCGGCCCGCAGTCGGCCTCCGCCGGTACCGGCTTCGTTCCGGCCGCGGCCCTGTCCAGCCCGGCCAGCGCATGCCAGGCCGGCCAGCCGGTGAGCTTCACCCTGGACGTCAACCCCACGACAGGCACCGCCGGCACCTACCCGCTGGAATCGGCGGCCACCGACGGCACCGGCGCGGCGGCCGGGGCGTCGGTCAGCACCTCAGGCTGGCAGCCCGGTGCCTACACCATCACCGCCAGCTACGCCGGGACGGCGAACTGCGGTGCCTCCGCGGCCACCGGGCCGCTGGTGGTCACCACCCCCGGCCTGGCGGCCGCCGGCGCCGTGAGCTACGTCCTGCCTGGCACCGGAATCGTGAACGCCGACTTTATCGTCGCCAAGATCCCGCACACCGGCATCTACGTGGGCGGCATCAGCCTGGTCAGCGACGGCAACTGGCGGCTGACCGGCACCCTCAGCGGCTACACCAAATCCTCGCCCGCCCACGGCACGGTGACCGGAACAGGCACCCTGTCCTGGTGGAACCCGGCACTGAACAACCACCACGGCGGATGGCAGCAGGCCAGCAAGGGCGTGGCCTTCACTGCCAGCTTCAGTGCCACCACCAAGACCTCACCAGGATCCTTCGGGATCCAGATCAACTACACCCCAGTCCCGCCCCAGCCGCCCGCGCTCCCCAGCTCCAGCCCCGTCAGCCTGCAATCCGGAATCATCGTGATGGCCTGAACAGGCCGCCGCTGACGATCCGATTTAGCCTCGACTAATATCCTGGTTTCCAGTATATTAGTGGCATGGCTGGCAAGCCGATGACGGGACAGGCGTTCTTCGTGCTGACCGCGCTGGCCGGTGGCCCGCGGCATGGGTACGGCATCGTGGGTGAGGTGGCCGAACTGTCGCGGGGCCGGGTCCAGCTGAAGATCGGCAGCCTGTATGGGGTGCTGGACCGGCTCGCCGTCGAGGGGCTGATCGAGGCCGATCGGGAGGAGGCGCACGATGGCCGGCTGCGCCGCTATTACCGGCTGACCCGGGACGGGCGGGGTGCCCTGGCTGAGGAGGCCGAGGTTCACGCCGCTGCCGCGCGTGTGGTGCGGGTGCGACTGGGCCTGACAGGCCCGGCGGCAGGGGGAGCAGCCGGATGAGCGGCGTCCTGGGCCTGGAGCAGCGGTACCGGCGGGTGCTGCGGGTGCTGCCCGGCTACTACCGGGACAAATGGGAAGAGGACATGGTCGCCGCCTTCCTGGACAGCTGGCTGACCGGCGACCCGGAGGTAGACGCGGCCGTCCTCGAGTTCTGCCGGCCCACCTGGCCGGAGATGGCCAGCGTGGTGGGCCTGGCCGCCCGGCTGTACCTGGGCGGCGCGGCCACGCCGCGCCGGTACTTCGCCTGGGGCCAGGCGGTGCGGCGCGCGGTGCTGGCCGTGACGCTGGTGCACGCGGTGCTGGGCCTGGAGGTGCTCGTGCGGACGGCCTGGAGCCGCCGGTTGTTCGGGCTCCCCGCGCCGCCGGCGAGCCTGGTGGTCTTCTCGCCCGGCGGCGTCTGGCCCTCGGTGTATGACCTGGTTAACGTCGCCTGGATCGTGATCTTCGTGACGCTGGCCCTCGGGCATTACCGCACTGCCCGGGTCCTCGCGGCGCTGGCCATCGTCCCCGGCCTGGTCGCTTTGCTGCAGGCCCAGCTCACCGGCATCATGCCGGCGCCGTTCGGGCCGTGGGCTTGGTGGGTCCTGTTCGATCTTGCCCTGGTCTTGGCCATGACCGCGTTCCACCGCGACGCCCCGTCGCCTGCGCGCTGGCCCTGGCTGCTGGCCCTGCCCGCCGGCTACCTGCTGGTGTACGTGCCGGTGCTGGCGCTCGTGGCGACCGGCAACTCCGCCTGGCTGCCGGACTGGCCCGGGCTGTGCTGCCTCCTGGCCGCCCTCGCCTGCCTGGCACACGCGCCGAGGGCCTGGTCCCGCCAGGCCGCCGGCTCGGGCGTGTGGTCGCTGGCCCTGGCTCTGCTGGCCGCCGTCGCCGGGGCATACCGGATCGTCACGCTCACCGCCTACCAGCACGACCCGCACCTGATGGCCGTAAGCCTGATCGAACTGCTCATCCTGCTAGCCACCGCGGCGCTGGTCGCCCCCGACGCTGCCCGCGCCCAGGCAGCCACCCCCGCACCGCCATATCCGGGCACGATCGCCGCCTAGGAGGACGCAGGACATGCCGCTCCCGTGCCCGGCGCGCCCGCTGCCGGTCCTGGCCAGCGCGCTGGCCGCCGCGGGCATCGTGCTCACCGTTGCCAGCTGCAGCCACATCACCCCGCTAGGGCCAGACCCGACCCTGCTGCCGCCTCCACGGCATCTGGGGTCACCGATCACCGTGCAAGTCATGCGCGTCCAGCCCCCTACGGCCACGGGCCGGTGCCCGGCCGGCTGGGCCACGGTCTCCCTGCCGGCCGGCGGCGGGCCGCGCTCCGTGACTGGCGCCGCCCCCGTCGCCCGCGCCGCCCCCGTGGTCACCAATGGGGCGTCCGCGCCGCCCCCGCCCCGCCCCCGCCGTCGCCCGCGCCGCCCCGACCGTCGCCCGCGCCGCCCAGCCCCATCACCTGCTACCGTCCGGCCGGTACGCCGGTAAGGATCACTTCCGCCGCGGTCTCCCCGGTCCTCACCTACCGGCCCCCGCCGGGCCAGGCGAAAGGGCCCGACTTGTACGGATTCATTGTCGGCGTGCCCGGTGCCAACGTGGCGGCGGTGACCGCGGTCATCAGGCAGGCCTATAGCACTGGGAGTGCCGTCGGCATCAGCGTCGCCGGTAAGCTCTGGCAAGCCCCCCAGGTATTCCAGCCATTCCCAGGTCAGCGGCTCCAGATCACCCTGCTCAGCAGGAATCAAGCTCGCCAGCTTCACCGCATGCTGGTCTCGTCTGGCTGAACGGGAGGCGTGATGGTCTGGCTCGGTGGCCCGCGGGGCTGGCGCCCCGGGATTACCCGGATCAGGGGCATCTATCTGCACGATCCGCCCCCTGGCTATCATCCGCCCAGGCCTGAAATTCCGTTGAAGGACCGGCGACGGCAGGCGCGCCAGGACTGGGTGCTCATGCGCGTTGCCACCGTAATCCTGATAATTGTGGCTGTTGCGTTCATGGTGATCATGTCCCTGATCATCGCCACGCACGGTTAACCCCGGCCTGCCGCGAACCCGGCCCGGCAAGGTGCGCACCAACAAGACTTCACTCAGCCGAGCTGCCCGCACCAGCAGCACAACCCCGAAGCCTGACGGTGCTACGGCAAAAAGGGTGACCCGGGGTCAGCCCAGGGCCGCCTGTTCGGCGGAGCCCGATTGCTCGGGGTCTGGCAGGCGCATCATCCGGAACGAGATGAGCAGCCCACCCAAGCCAGCGAGGATGGGAACGAGAAGGGCTACCTGAAGGGCAATGTGCCGCGCCTGAGTGTTGATCTTGATGATCTCATTCTTCGTGGCTTGCGGCTTGCCAGCGAGCTGCTTTTCGAGCTGGGTGTTGCTCACCACCTGGGCGTCGTGCTCCAGAACCTTGGCGACCTGCTGCTGTTCTGCCTTGGAAAGCACGGTGCTGGATTGGGCCATGCTGGTGAAGCCAATGGACAGCGCCCCCAGCAGGATGGCGCCGGCGAACGCCAGCCCGAACGACAGGCCGAACGACCCTCCCGCCGAGTTCACCCCGGCGGCCTCGCTGACGCGCTCGTCGGCGATCGGGGCCAGCGTGTAGTTGTTGAGCTGAGAGACCATCAGGCCCAGCCCCGATCCCGCGATCAGCAACGGCACCGCCAGGTACCAGCCTGAGGTCGCCCGGGGCACGATCGGCTCCACGATGATCATCCCGATCGTGAACAGCGCGAACCCCGCCCGGATCAGGCTCGCCGGGCGCCGCTTCCCTGCTTTCTTTCCGGCCAGCAGGGCCACCGCGAACATGCTCAGCGACAGCGGGGCGATGGACAGGCCCGCCCCCATCGCGCTGTACTCCAGCACGATCTGCAGGTAGATCGGCAGCGCGATCATCACGCCGCCAAGGCCGATCTGCTGAAGCACCTGCCCGGAAACCCCGAACTTGAACAGTTTGGCCTTGAACAGGTCCGGGTCCAGCAGCACCGCCTTGCCCGCGCGCTTGCGCCGCACCAGCCACCACGCCAGGGCCCCGAGCGAGACCGCCCCGAGCCCCAGAAGCAGGCCTACCGCTTGACCGCCTTCTTCCCACACCAGGATGCCCAGCACGATGCCGCCCATGCCCAGCACGGACAAGACAGCACCCACGAGGTCTATCTGCCGGGATCCGGTGTAGGGCACGTCGCGGACCAGCCTGATGCCCGACAGCACCACCACGATGACAACGTCCTCTAGCAAGAACGCGATCCGCCACGACAGGTAGGTCGTGATGAACCCGCCGATCAGCGGGCCGACCGCCGCGGCGATCGCGGCCGCGGCCCCGACCAGCGCGTAGGCCTGCCGCTGCGCCGCGCCCTCGAAGTTGCCATGGATCAGCGACTGCATCGCCGGCAGCAGCAGTGATGCGCCGAGGCCGCCCACGATCGCCCAGAACACGATGATCGCGATCAGGCCCTGCGCCAAAGCCATGGCCAGGGCACCGATCCCGTAGCCCAGCAGGCCCAGCACATACGCGCGCTTGCGCCCGATCAGATCGCCCACCTTGCTGCCGATCAGGATGAACGCCGCCGACACCAGCGCCTCAAGCGCGATCGCCGACTGAACCCCGCTGACGGTCGTGTGCAGATCGTGCACCACCGCCGCGATGGACACGTTCATCACCGACGTGTCCACGACCAAGACGAACATCGCCATCGCCAGCAAGATGGCTAGCTTGCGATCCCCTTTGGCCAGCGCAGGAGCGCTGGTGGCAGACTCACCAGTCATAGCAGGTTCACCAACCATCAGTCATCTGCCTTCGGCTGA
>CAVPSA010000004.1:0-21748 GCA_963707905.1 uncultured Actinomycetes bacterium
AGTGGAGCTAGGGGGACTCGAACCCCCGACCCCGTGCTTGCAAAGCACGTGCTCTTCCAGCTGAGCTATAGCCCCGCGCGTCGCGCTCCTAGGGTACCCGCCACGGAGGAGCGATCTGGGAGGCGCTCGCCTGGGGCGGCGCGAAGGACTCCGCTTCCGGCCGGCGCGCCGCCGGGACCCCAGCCGCGGGCGCTCCAGCCCTTCCCGCGGACACCGCCGCCCCGGGGGCTTCGGTCTCAGCCGCCTCCGGCCCGGCGCCGGCCAGGAGCGCCGGAAATTCGCTGATGTCGGTGATGAAGTGGGTCGCCCCCGCTGCCCGCAGGCGCTCGCGGGTGTGCCCGCCGGTGAGCACCCCGGCGACGATGCGCGCTCCGGCACGCCGGCCGCAGCGGATGCCACTGGCGGTGCTTCCGGCGTAAGCGGCCTCCTGGACATCCTCGACGCCCAGGCGCAACATGGCGGCCAGCATCTGGTCAGGCCAGGGGCAGCCCCGGGGCACGTCCTCGGGGGACAGGGCGAGGTCAACCAGCCGCCACCAGCCGAGCGTATCGAGCACGATGCCGAGCAGGCGGCGGGACAGCCCGGTGATCATACAGACCCGGACGCCCGACTCACGCAGGCGCTCGATCGCCTCCCGGGCGCCCGGAACCGGGGTCAGCCCGTGCCGGTCGATGGCCGAGCGGAACGAGCGCTCGAAAGACAGCGCGGCGGCCTCGGCACGGCCGGGGTTACCGGGGAACAGCCCACGGAACACGTCGACCGGGGGCTCGCCGAGCGTCTGGTGGACGGCGACCATGTGGTGCGCGTAGTCGGCCGTGCCAGGCACGACGCCCTGGGTGGCGCATGCCTCAGCGAAGGCATGCTCAAGCATGCCTTCGTCTTGCGCTGCGGTTCCGAACAGACCGAAGCATGCCAGCGAGATCGGCGGCCCGCCGCTCACCTGCTCACCCCCGTCCACTGCTCAGGAGCTCGTGGCCGCGGCGTTACTCGTCGTTTGTGGTGGCTTCCGTCCACAAGTCAAGCTCGGCGCGATCGGCCTGGACCTTGCGCCAGGCCGCGAACACGCCAAGCCCCACCAGCGCGAGCAACAACAGCTTCTTCACGGTGCGGACCCCTTCACCTTGCCGCGTGGAGCCAAGCCGCCACGGACGGCCGGCTGAAGACCCCTGCAGCCTAGCAAGGCCCACGGTCAGTTCGGCCGGACCGGCCGAGCCTCGTCCCACACCGGGCTGTCACATTCCTGCACATTTCCGTCCCCACGGAACACAAGGAACCGGTCGAAAGACCGGGCGAACCAGCGATCGTGGGTCACCGCCAGCACCGTGCCCTGGTAGGACTCAAGGCCCTCCTGCAGCGCCTCGGCGCTCGACAGGTCCAGGTTGTCGGTTGGCTCGTCGAGCAGAAGCAGTGTCGACCCCGCCAGCTCCAGCAGCAAAATCTGCAGGCGTGCCTGCTGGCCTCCGGACAAGGTACGAAACGGCTGCCGCGCGCAGAACTGGATTTCGTAGCGCGCGAGGGCCGCCATCGCCTCGTTGCGCAACAGCGCGTGCTCGGTCATGAGGATCTCTTCCGGCCAGCGGTCCGCGAGATCGGGGCGGGCGTGGGTCTGAACGAACAGGCCGGGCACGACCCTGGCCCCCAGGCGCGCCGACCCCCGGTGCGCGATGTCCTCCCCGCCGAGCAGCCGCAGGAACGACGACTTCCCGGATCCATTGGCCCCGAGAACCGCCACCCGCTCGCTGTACCAGATCTCGGTGGAGAACGGCCGGGTGAGCCCGGCCAGTTCCAGGTTCTCGCACATGATGGCCCGTTTTCCGGTGCGGCCGCCGCGCAGCCTCATCCGGACGTTCTGCTCCCTGGGCGCCAGTTCCGGCGGACCTGCTTCCTCGAACCGCCTCAGCCGGGTTTCGGCGGCCTGCAGGCGCGAGGCCATCGCGTCGTTGTAGGACGCCTTCTGCCGGTACATCCGGACGAGTTGCTTGATCTTCTCGTGCTCCTCGTCCCAGCGGCGGCGCAGCTCATCGAGGCGTTCGTTGCGGTCCTGCCTGGCCTGCGCGTAGGTCGCGAAGCCGCCGCCGTGGATCCAGACACTTCCGTCCTCCACGGTGACGATGCGCTGCGCGCAGTTGGCGAGCAGTTCCCGGTCGTGGCTGACCAGCAGCACCGTCTTGCCGGTCGTTGCGAGTTGCTGCTCCAGCCAGCGCTTGGCGGGCACATCCAGGTAGTTGTCCGGCTCATCGAGCAGGAGCACATCGGCGGGCCCGCGCAGCAGCGCCTCGAGTACCAGCCGTTTCTGCTCACCACCCGACAGCGTGCCAAGCTCACGCCAGCGGCACCGCTCGTATCCGATTCCCAGGGCGGCCAGGCAGCACGCGTCCCAGAGCACCTCGGCGTCGTAGCCACCGGCGTCGCCCCATTCGGCCAGGGCCGCGGCATAACGCATCTGGGTGGTCTCGTCGTCGCGCTCCATCATGGTCAGTTCGGCCGTGTCGAGCCGCTCCGCCGCCGCCCGCAACCGCAGGGGCGCCACGGAAATCAGCAGGTCCCTGACGGTGGAGTCGCCGGTCAGCCCGCCGGTATCCGCTAGCCCCGTCGTGCCCTCCCCGGCGCGGAAACCGCCCACGAACTGCCGCATGATGCCAAGGCCGCCGCTGAAGCTGACGGTGCCCGACTGCGGCTGCACGTCCCCCGCGATCAGCCGGATCAGCGTGGTCTTGCCCGCCCCGTTCGGCCCCACCAGCGCCGCCGTCGTCCCCTCCCCAATCCGGAAGGACGCATCGTCGATCAGCGCCCGGCCGTCAGGTAGCGCATGGCTGACATGCGCTACCTCCACGTGCCCCACCTCAGCCCCCTTTCACATGCGGCTTCGGCAACCACGCCGGCCCCGGCTCACTTCCCGCCCCCACCTAACCTGGCGTGGCCAGCGCTGGCAAACGCATTAACTCCGGGGAAGGGACGCACTACTGCGCAGGTGCGCGCTGCGCAGGTGCGCGCTGCGCCGGTGCGGATTGGGCAGCAACGGCGGGATGGAGCGACTGCTGGGTGATGAGCCTGGCGGTTGGCGACCGGGGGACGCCGGCAAACGCCTTCAGCCACGAACGCCGGCCCCCCACATCCGGCAGAAGTCGTCAGCCCCGGCGCCCTGGATGGGCCAGGGCGGCGGTCAGCTCGTCCAGGGCATTCAGGGAGTGCGCGCTGACGACCGCGTCGCAGTACGGCCACGCCGCCGCCATGCCCCCGGCCAAGGGCTGGTACTCCGGGCTCTGTGTCCGGGGGTTCACCCAGACGATCCGGTGCGCCACCCGGGACAACCGCTCCATTTCATGCCGCAGCACCTCGGGATCCCCGGTATCCCAGCCATCGGAGATGATCACGACCACGGCTCCCCGCGCCATGCCCCGGCGGCCGTAGGAGTCATTGAATTCCGCGATCGACGCGCCAATTCTGGTTCCGCCCAGCCAGTCCGGTGCCGCCTGACCGGCCTGCCGCAGCGCCACACCGGGCCTGACGTGCGAGAGCGTGCCGGTGAGCCGGGTGAGCCGGGTGGCGAACGTGAACACCTCAGCCTCGGCGCCGCCTGCGGCACAGTAAAGCAACTGGAGCATGGCCCGCGCATACGGCTCCATAGAGCCGGAGATGTCACACAACACCACCAGGCGGCGCGGCTCGCGCAGCGGGGCCCGCCGGGCCAGGCGCAGCGGGTGACCGCCGGTGCGCCGCGCCTGGCGCAGCGTGCTGCGCAGGTCCGTCTGCCGCCCGCGCGGGGTCTGCTGCGGCCGGCGCGACCGGCGCAGCGGCACCGCCAGCGTGAGCTTGCGCATGAGCCCGGACAGCATGAGCAGTTCGGCGGGTGACAGTTCGGCGAAGTCGGTGCTGGCCAGCCGCTCCGTGGCACTGGCCAGCACCTCTCGGGCGGTCAGCAGCTCGTCGCCGGAGTCACCCTCCTGATCGATCTTTGCCGGTTGTTCGCCATCCCTGATCAGCCGGATGGCATGAGCCTGGGCGGCCAGTGCCGCATCCCGCAGGACGTCCGGCTCTGGCGATCGGCCCCGCTCCGGGGCGGCCGGGCTGGGCTTGGGCGGGCCGTAGCCGGCTGGCGGCAGGTCGGGCAGGTCACCGAACATCGCGTCGAAGACGCGCCGCAGCGTCTCGATGTGCTCCTTGCTCGCCACCAGGGTGGCCAGGGCGCACAGGTACAGCCCGGCCACGGTGACCGGCCGGGCCACGGAGACGGCCCAGGCGAAGCGCTCACAGCGGCCGAGGTCGGCCGGAACCCCGGCGGCACGCAGTTCCGCCCCGAACCGCGCGGCGATCAGGGCCAGATCGTCGCCGTCGGCCACCAGGGCCGCACCACCCTGCCCCGGCACTAGCCCCGCGCCGACGGGATCCGGCTCTGCCGGGCCGGCGTCACGGCTCATCGGCAGCGGCCATGGCCGCGAACCCGGTGGCCCGGACGGCCTGCAGGTCCTCGGAGTACTTGAGCACCGCGCCGGCCGTCTGGCCCGCGGTCGCGCTGTCGAGGCTGGTGGCGCCGAGCACGTTCAGCGCACCGGCCCAGCTGATCGCCTCCGCGACCCCGGGCGGCTTGGCGAGGTCGAGGTCCCGCAGCCGGGCCACCCCCCGGGCGACCTGGCCGGCCAGGATCTTCGAGGTGACGGGCACCCGGCGGCGGATGATCGCCGCGACGCGGCTGGTGTCGGGGTAGTCGATCCAGTGGTAGAGGCAGCGCCGTTTCAGCGCGTCGTGCAGGTCCCGGGTCCGGTTCGAGGTGAGCACGACGACCGGGCGGAACCTGGCCCGCCTGGTGCCGAGTTCGGGGATGGTGACCGCCGCCTCGGCGAGCAACTCGAACAGGAACGCCTCGAACTCGTCGTCGCCGCGGTCCACCTCGTCGATCAGCAGCACGGCCGGGCGGGGGCCCGTATGGTCCAAAGCGGCGAGCAGCGGCCGGGCCAGCAGGTATTCCTCACTGAACAGGTCAGCGTCGTGCAGCGTCTCGCCGCGCGCCTCGGCCAGCCTGATCGCCAGCAACTGGCGCGGGTAGTTCCACTCGTACAGCGCCTCCGAGGAGGTCAGGCCCTCGTAGCACTGCAACCGCAGCAGCGGCGTGGCCAGCGCCTGCGCCAGCGCCTTGGCCGCCTCGGTCTTGCCCACCCCCGGCTCACCTTCGAGCAGGATGGGCTGCCCCATCCGGGCGGCCAGGAACAGGGCCGTGGCCAGCGCCTCGTCCGCGAGGTACCCGGTGGCGTCGAGGGCGGCGCGCAGCGCGGCCACGTCCGGGACCCGCTCCTCAAGACCGCCCGCCGAGCCGGGCCCGCCGTCCACACCGGGCCCGCCGTCCGCGCCGCCGGTTGCGTTCATCGTTCCTCACTCATGTGAAGGCCAGATCGGTCCGCACCGGGGTGCCCTGGATAGCGGACCAGACGTTGGCCGGCGTGAGCGGCATGTCCGCATGCCGCACCCCGTACGGCCGCAGGGCGTCCATGACCGCGTTGACCACCGCGGCGGGCGAGCCCACCGTGGCCGATTCTCCTACTCCCTTTGCGCCGATGGGATGGTGGGGACACGGTGTGACCGTTTCGGCAAGTTCCCACGACGGGCACTCCACGGCCGTGGGCAGCAGGTAGTCCATGAACGAGCCGCCGAGGCAGTTGCCGTCGGAGTCGAACGTGATCGCCTGCATCAGGGCCATGCCCAGGCCGTCGGCGAGCCCGCCGTGGATCTGGCCCGCCACGATCATGGGGTTGATCCGCACCCCGCAGTCGTCCACCGCCACGAACCGCCGTACCTGCACCACGCCGGTGCCGGGGTCCACGTCCACCACGCAAATGTAGGCCCCGTAGGGATAAGTCAGGTTCGGCGGGTTGTAGACCGTGTCCGCGTCCAGGTGCCCAAGCACCCCCTCGGGCAGGTCGAGCGACGAGTGCGCGGCCATCGCGATCTCGGCCAGGGTCTTGCCCTGGCCCGGGTCGCCGCGCACCTGCCACCGGCCGTCTGCCCATTCCAGGTCGCCGGCCGAGGCCTCCAGCATGGCCGCGGCCACGATCCTGGCCCGCTCGCGCACCTTGCGGGCCACCACGGCGGCGGCCGCGCCGGAGACCGGCGTCGACCGGGAGCCGTAGGTGCCCAGGCCGAACGGCGTCCGGTCGGTGTCCCCGTGCACGACCTCCACGTCATCCACGGACAGGCCAAGCTCCTCGGCGACGATCTGGGCGAACGTGGTCTCGTGGCCCTGGCCCTGGGTCTGGCAGGACACCGCGAGCACGGCCTTGCCGGTCGGGTGCACCCGCAGGTCGGCGCCGTCCGCCATGCCGAGGCCGAGGATGTCCATGTGCTTGCGCGGGCCGGCCCCGACCGCCTCGGTGAAGAAGCTGATGCCGATCCCCATCAGCTCGCCGCGCTCACGCCGCTCCGCCTGCTCCTTCCGCAGGGCCGGGTAGCCGGCGGCATCCAGCGCCACGCGGAGCGTCCTGGCGTAGTCGCCGGAGTCGTACTCCCAGCCGGTCGGCGTGGTGTGCGGGAACTGCTCGGGCCGCAGCAGGTTCTTCAGCCGCAACTCGGCCGGGTCCATGCCCAGTTCCCCGGCCAGCAGGTCCACCATGCGCTCGACCAGGTACACCGCCTCGGTGATCCGGAACGAGCAGGAGTACGCGACACCGCCCGGCGCCTTGTTGGTGTACACCCCGGTGACCTGGCAGTACGCCGTCCGCAGGTCGTAGGAGCCGCTGAACATGCCGAAGAACCCGGCGGGGAACTTGGTCGGCTGCGCCGCGCCGTTGAACGCGCCGTGGTCGGCGAGCGCCCGCACCCGCAGGGCCAGGATCGTGCCGTCCCTGGTGGCGGCGATCTCGCCGTGCATGTGGTAGTCCCTGGCGAACGCGGTGCTCATCAGGTTCTCCGACCGGTCCTCCACCCACTTGACCGGCCGCCCAGTGACCATCGAGCCGACGATCGCGCAGATATAACCCGGGTACACCGGGGCCTTGTTGCCGAAGCCGCCGCCGATGTCCGGTGAGATGACCCTGATCTTGTGCTCGGGCAGGCCAAGGAACAACGCGTACAGCGTCCGGTGCGCGTGCGGGGCCTGCGATGTGGACCACATGGTCAGCTTGCCGCTGATCTCGTCCGTCTCGGCTATCGCCCCGCAGGTCTCCAGCGGGGCAGGGTGGACGCGCGGGTAGAGCATGTCCTGGGTCACCACGACGTCGGCGGCGGCGAAGGCCGCGTCGGTTGCCGCCTGGTCACCGGCCGACCAGTCGAAGATGTGGTTGTCGGCCTTGCCGGCGATGTCGTCGCGGATGACGGGCGCGCCCGGGTCAAGTGCACGCTCGGCGTCGATCACCGGCGGCAGCGGCTCGTACTCGACGTTGATCAGCTCCAGGGCGTCCCGCGCCGAGTACCTGTCCTCCGCAACGACGAACGCGACCTCCTGGCCCTGGAAGCGGACCTTGTCGGTGGCCAGCACGGCCTGCACGTCCCGGGACAGGGTGGGCATCCAGGCCAGCTTCCGCGCGGCCAGCGTCTCGCCGGTGATGACGGCCTTCACCTTGGGGTGCGCCTCCGCCGCGGCGGCGTCCACGGAACGGATCCGCGCGTGCGCGAGCGGGCTGCGCAGGATCGCGCCGTACAGCATCCCGGGAAGCTGCACATCATCGACGAAGGTGCCGCGGCCGCGGATGAAGCGCGCGTCCTCCTTCCGCTGGGCGGGCCCATAGGCGCTGCGATACGGGCGGCCGGTCATCCGGTCACCCCGGTGGCCGTGGGCCCGGGGCCGGTCTCACCAGGACCGCCGCCGGGGCCGCCGTCCCGCTCGGCGGCCTCGTGCTGGGCCGCCCACTGCACCGCCCTGACGATGTTCTCGTAGCCGGTGCACCGGCAGACCTGGCCGGACAGCGCCTCGCGGATCTCCCCGGGGGCCGGGTCGGGGTTGTGGTCGAGCAGCCAGCGCGCGGTGAGCATCATGCCCGGGGTGCAGAACCCGCACTGCAGCCCGTGGCACCGGGTGAACCCCTCCTGCACCGGGTCGAGGCGGCCGCGCATGGCCATGCCCTCCACCGTGCGCACCCGGTGCCCGTCGGCCATGGCGGCGAGCACGGTGCACGACTTCACCGGGGTCTCGTCCAGCCAGACCACGCAGGCACCGCAGTTCGAGGTGTCGCAGCCCCAGTGCGAGCCGGTGAGCCCGAGGTCGTCGCGCAGGAAGTGGATGAGCAGCAGCCGGGGCTCGACCTCCCGGGTGAACGCGGCGTCGTTGACGGTCACGGTGATCTGCACGTCAGGCACCCTCGTGCCGGACGCGATCGGCCGCGCGGCGCAGCGCGCGCACGGTGAGTTCGGCGGCCAGGTGCCGCTTGTAGGCGGCCGGGCCCCGCTGGTCCGACACCGGCCGGCAGTGCTCGGCCGCGAGCTGGCCGGCCCGGGCGAAGTTCTCCTCGCTGGCGGCCGCCCCGCGCAGGAAATCCTCGGCCTCGGCGGCCGCGAAATGCCTGGCCCCCACGGCGGTGAGGCCTATCCCGGCGTCGGTGATCGTGTCACCGGCGAGCCAGAGCGCCGCGCCCGCGGCGCCGACCGGCCAGTCGCCGACCCGCCGCCCGACCTTCTCGTACGCGCTGCCACCGCCGGGCCTGATCGGGATCCTGATCTCGGTGAGCAGTTCACCGGGGGCCACCACGGTCTCGTAGGGCGCGGTGTGGAACGCCCTGGCCGGCACGGTCCTGGTGCCGTCCGGCCCGCGGATCACCATGATCGCCTTGAGCGCGGCGAACGCCGCGGACAGGTCCTCGGACGGGTCCGCCTGGCACAGCGAGCCGCCGATCGTGCCCCAGTTGCGCACCACGGGGTCGGCGATGACCTTCTCCGCGTCGTGCAGGATCGCGAAGTGCGCTCCGGCCAGCGCCGAGCTGAGCAGCTCCGCGTGCCTGGTGAGAGCGCCGATCCGCAGTTCGCCGTCGGTGACCCGGAGGTAGGAAAGCTCGGTGAGCCCGTTGATGTCGACGAGGGTCTCCGGCTGCGCCAGGCGCAGCTTCATCATCGGGATCAGGCTGTGCCCGCCGGCCAGCACCCGGGACTCGGGGCCGTACCTGGCGAGCAGGGCCAGGGCATGCTCGACGCTGGCCGCCTTCTCGTACTCGACCTGCGCCGGAACCTGCATCCGGGACTCCCTCGACAGTTTGGTTCGCCTGATGAGTGTATGAGGCGGCCATAATTGAGCTGCCATGACGCTCACTCAGCTCAACGCGTTTGTGCTGGTTGCCCGGCTCGGCTCGGTGACTGCTGCCGCGAACGCGCTCGGCGTCAGCGAGTCGGCGGTGTCGCAGGCCCTCTCGGCCCTGCGGCAGCACCTGGGGGACCAGCTGGTGACCCGCGGCCCGGGCGGGATGACCCTCACCGCGGGTGGTTCCCGGCTGCTGTCCTCGGCCTCCCAGATCGTGGTGCTCGGCGCCGAGGCACACGCCGCGGTGCGCGCGGCGCAGGGCGCGCCCGAGCAGTTGCGGGTGGTCGCCACCTCGGCGATCGCGGAGTTCGTGCTCAGCCCCTTGATGGAGGCGTTCACCCGCCGTTACGCGGGTTCGGTCGAGGTGTCGTCCGGGGTGGCGGTGACCGCGGAGATGGGCGTGCTTGTCGGCAACAGGCTGGCCGACGTGGCGATCGGCGCCGGCCCGGCCAGCGACCCGGCCCTGGCGGTGGTGACCGAGCCGATATTCCGGTACCGGCTGGTCGTGGTCACCGCCGGGCATGCCGCGCTGCGGGGCAGCCCGCGGCAGTGGCGGTGGCTCGTGGACCCGTCCGGCACCGATCCGGGCAGCGCCACCGGGCAACTGCTTGCCCGGCTGGCCATCCCGGAGGACAGCATCGGCGTTTTCCCCAACCAGACCGCGGCCTGGGCCGCCGCCGCTGACGGGGCGGGGGTCGCGCCCGCGGTCGAGCACCTGGTCGCACAGCAGGTGCGCCGCGGCGAACTGTCGCTCGTGGAACTGCCCGGAGTGCCGATGGAGGCCACCTGGTACGTCACGGTGCTGGAGCGCCAGCATCGCAGCGTCGCGGCCAGCGCACTGCGGCGCTTCCTGAGCACCCCGGAGGCCATGCACCTGATGCGGTCCCCGACAACCGGGGTGCCCCCCTCCAGGTTCCGCCCCCCGGTCTACGTCACCATCTGGAGCTGACCAGACACGCTACGCCGCAATCAGCCCGGCCCCGCAGCCCGCCCGCCTCGATGATCATGGGGATGGCGGGGACGGCGGCCCGGTACTGGGCAGGAATCGCTAAAGGCCTGGTCAGGACACACTTAAGCAAGAGCTTATTCGGCTGTTGCGAGGCTGGCCGCCCGAGCGGATCATGTGAACATCACCCGTGACGGTGCAGCGTGGGGAGCCCCGTCCTAAACCAGGAGCGGTGCCGATGCGGATCGAGTCAGACGGGCACAGCCAGGGCAACCCACGCCTGTATGAGTTGGTGGAGCACGCACCGAAGACCGGGAAGAGCCCGACCGTATGGGCCTGGCCCGAGTTGATGGACTATCTCAAGATCGCTGGTCAGCCGGTGGCCGGGCCGTGGCCGCCGCACCAGGAGCCACGCCCTGACCCGGATTACGACTCGCTTCCGGTGGCCGTGCCCGACCCTGAAGCGCACCCCGGATCCCGGTCAGACAGCGAATCGGCGCCACCACCGGCACAGTCCTGAGCCTGATCCGGGCGGGCCCGCCGTGGCGGGACGACGCCCGGGTGCGGACATTGGAGGACCTATGTATCCGTCTCGGTTCCGTTACGAGGCACCGCGTTCTCTCGCCGAAGCGATCCGCCTGCTTCAAGAAGGCGGCGGCGAGGCCAAGGTGCTGGCCGGGGGACAGAGCCTCGTCCCGCTGATGAAGCTGCGCTTCGCCACCCCGGAACTGCTCGTTGACATCAACAACATCGGTGGTCTGGACTACCACCGCCAGGACGCGGACGGGACGCTGCGGATCGGCGCCCTCTGCAGGCACGCCGACCTGGAGCACTCGGCCCTGCTGCCGGGCAGCCAGCCCACCATGGCCGCGGCCGCACCGCTGATCGCCGACCCGATCGTGCGTAACCGGGGCACCCTGGTCGGCTCGCTGTGCCATGCCGACCCGCAGGGCGACTGGGCCTCGGTCATGACCGCGCTGGGCGGCTCGGTGGTGGCGCAGGGCCCCAACGGCAGGCGCACCATCCCCGTCGCGGACTTCGTCACCGGGCCGTTCGAGAACGTGCTCGAGCACGACGAGGTCGCCGTCGAGGCCATGGTCCCGCCGCACCGGGGCACCGCCGCGGGCGGTTACCTGAAGCTGGAGCGACGGGTCGGCGACTTCGCGACGGTCGGGGTGGCGGTCGCCATCGAGACCACCGAAGGCACCGTGACCAGGGCGGGAATCGCGCTGACGGGAGTCGGCGGGGCCACCATCGCGTGCCCGGAGGCGGCCCAGGCACTGACCGGCCAGCCGCTCACCGCGCAGACCATCGGGCAGGCCGCCGACCTGGCCGCGGGGGCGGCCCGGCCACGGACCGACCACCGTGGCAGCGCGGAGTACAAGCGGCACATGGTGCGCACGTTCGTGGTCCGCATCCTGTCCCGCACCGGACCGGCGGCGGGCGAGCAGACGGCCACCGGGCAATCCGATCCCGGCCCAGAGGCGGAGAGGGCAGCCTGACATGACGATCGTGTATGACGACCTCGGCGACGAGGCAGCGACCGATGTCCCGGTGCGCCGGATCAAGTTCACCATCAACGGCGCGAAGAAGGTGGCCGAGGTCGAGCCGCGGCTGCTGCTTTCGCACCTGATCCGCCGCGGAGTGGGGCTGACCGGTACGCACATGGGCTGCGACACCACGAACTGCGGTGCGTGCACCGTGCTGGTGGACGGGAAGGCGGTGAAGTCCTGCACGATGCTGGCCGTCCAGGTGGACGGGCACGAGATCGAGACGGTGGAGGGCCTGGCCACCGCCAGCGAACTGCACCCGCTCCAGGAGGGCTTCAAGGAGGAGCACGGGCTGCAGTGCGGGTTCTGCACCCCGGGGATGATGATGGCCGCCAAGGCGCTCCTGGACGCCAACCCGAATCCGACCGAGGAAGAAGTGCGCTGGGCGCTGTCGGGCAACCTGTGCCGCTGCACCGGCTACCAGAACATCGTGAAGTCGGTCCTGTGGGCCGCCGAAAAGCTCCGGCCCGCCTCCGGCTGAGGCACACCGGCACGGACGGCTGACGGAGACGGGAGAAGGCAGTGACTCAGGCACTCGACGAGATCAAGATCGGCGGGCTCGGCGCGAGCCGCAAGCGCGTCGAGGACAACCGCTTCATCCGGGGCAAGGGCAACTACACCGACGACATCGTGCTGCCCGGCATGCTGCACCTGGAGATCCTGCGCAGCCCGCTGGCGCACGCGCGGATCAAGTCGATCGACACCAGCCGGGCCTGGCAGATCCCCGGGGTGCACCTGGTGATGACCGGCGAGATGATGGCCACCCGCAACCTGGCCTGGATGCCCACGCTGTCCTACGACACCCAGGCGGTGCTGGCCACGGACAAGGTCCGGTTCCAGGGTCAGGAGGTCGCCTGCGTCATCGCGGACGACCCCTACATCGCCAAGGACGCGTGCGAGGCGATCGACGTCGAGTACGAGCCGCTGCCGGTGATCGTCAACCCGGACCAGGCGGTGGCCGAGGGCGCCCCGGTGATCCGGGACGACAAGGAGAACCAGGCCGACAACGTCATCTACCACTGGGAGGTGGGTGACGCCGAGGGCACCGAGCGCGCGTTCGCCCAGGCGGACAAGATCTCCCGGCTGAAGCTGCACTACCCGCGCTCGCACCCCTCGCCGATCGAGTGCTGCGGGTCGATCGCCGACTTCAACCGGGCGACCTCGAAGCTCACCGTGTACATGACCACCCAGGCGCCGCACATCATCCGGGCCGCCGTCGCCATGGTCGCCGAACTGCCCGAGCACATGATCCGGATCGTCTCGCCGGACATCGGCGGCGGGTTCGGCAACAAGGTCCCCGTGTACCCCGGGTATGTCTGCTCGATCCTGGCCTCGATCCTGCTGGAACGCCCGGTGAAGTGGATCGAGGACAAGACGGGGAACCTGATCTCGACCGGGTTCGCCCGCGACATCTACCTCGACGGCGAGGTCGCGATGCGCAACGACGGCAAGATCCTCGCCGTCAAGATGCACTGCGACGCCGACCACGGCGCGTTCTTCTCCGACGCCCAGCCGAGCAAGTTCAAGATCGGCCTGCTGCACTCGGCGTTCGCGTCCTACGACGTCCCGGTCGGGCACATCACGGCGCGCGGCACGTACTCCAACAAGGCCCCCGGCGGGGTCGCCTACCGGTGCTCGTTCCGTGTCACCGAGGCGATGTTCTTCCAGGAGCGGATGATCCAGGCGGCCGCGCACGACCTGGGCATGGACCAGGCCGAGTTCCGCCGGGTCAACTTCGTCCGGGACGACCAGTTCCCGCACCGGACCCCGTTCGGCTTCCTCACCGACTCGGGGCAGTACGAAAAGTGCCTGGACGTCGGCCTGCGCGCGGTGGGTTACCAGGACTTCCTGCGGCAGCAGGAAGAGGCGAAGGCCAAGGGCAGGCTGCTTGGCATCGGCATCTCCACGATGACCGAGCCGCTCGGCGCGGGTAACAGCCGCGAGTACGACATCCTCGGCATCAAGATGTTCGACTCCGCCGAGCTCAAGATCCACATGACCGGCAAGGCGATCGTCAGGACCGGCGCCAAGTCCCAGGGCCAGGGGCACGAGACGACCTGGGCGCAGATCGTCAGCCACGAACTCGGCATCCCGGCCGAGGACATCGTCGTCGAGGAAGGCGACACCGACACGGCGCCGTTCGGCATGGGCACCTACGCCTCGCGCAGCACGCCCGTCGCCGGGGCCGCGGTCGCGATGGTGTCCCGCAAGATCCGGGCCAAGGCCCGCAAGCTCGCCGCGCACCTGCTCGAGGTCTCCGAAGAGGACGTCGAGTGGGAGCTTGGCCGGTTCTACGTGCGCAGCGCGCCCAGCCGGGGCGTGACGATCCAGGAGTGTGCGATCGCCGCCTACAGCAACATGCCCGACGGCATGGAGCCCGGCCTGGAGAACACCGCCTTCTACGACCCGCCCAACCTCACCTGGCCGTTCGCCGTGTACATCGTCACGGTCGAGGTGGACCCGGAGACCGGCGTCTGGGACGTGCTGAACATGGTGGCGGTCGACGACTGCGGCGTGCGGATCAACCCGATGATCGTCGAGGGCCAGATCATGGGCGGCCTGACCGAGGCCTACGCCATGGCGAACATGCAGTTCATCACGTTCGACGCGGAAGGCAACTGCGTCGGCTCCAACTACATGGACTACCTGCTGCCGACCGCGTGGGAGACGCCTGGCTTCGAGCTGCACAGCGAGGTCGTCACGCCGTGCCCGCACCACCCGATCGGGGCCAAGGGCATCGGCGAGTGCGCGGCCGTCGGCGGCCCGGCGGCCTTCGTCAACGCGGTGATGGACGCGATCTCCGGCACCGGGGTGCGCAACATCGACATGCCGCTGCTGCCCGACCGGGTCTGGGAGGCCCTGACCTACCAGCGCGACGTGTCCGGTGCCCCGCCGGTCCGCTCGGACGACTGAGACGGCGGGCACCCGCGAGGGAGAGGCGGACATGGACGGCTGGGAGATCCTGAAGCAGGCCGGCGAGCTGGAGCGGCGCGGGCACGCGTTCGCGCTGGCCACCGTGGTCTGGCGGCAGGGCCCCTCGTCCAGCCAGCAGGGCGCCCGCGCGATCATCACGGCCGAGGGCGAACTGCACGGCTGGATCGGCGGGGCGTGCGCGGAACCAGCGGTGATCCGCGAGGCCCAGCGGGTGATCGCCGAGGGCACGCCCAGGCTGCTGCTGCTCGGCAGCCCGGACCAGTTCGGCGCGGCGATCCCCGAGGGGATCACCGTGGTGCCCATCTCCTGCCAGAGCGAGGGCGCGCTCGAGGTCTACATCGAGCCGGTGGTGCCCGCCCCGCACCTGGTCATCGTGGGCCGCTCGCCGATGGCGCACACCCTGGCCGACCTGGCCCGGGCGCTGAACTGGCGCACCGAGCTGGTCGCGGGCGAGGATTTCACCGCCGCCGATGCCCACGAGCAGTCGATGGTCATCGTGGCTACCCAGGGGCACGGCGACGAGGAGGCGGTCGAGCAGGCCGTCGCCGCCCGCCCCGCCTACCTGGGCCTGGTCGGCTCCCGCCGCCGGGGTGCCGCGGTGCTCGGGTACCTCGCCGACCGGGGCCTGCCCGCCGACCAGCTCGGCCGGGTGCACGTCCCGGCCGGCCTGGACCTGGGCCACACCACCCATCAGGAGATCGCCGTCGCGATCCTCGCGGAGCTGGTGCAGCTCCGCGCGTCCGGAGCACTGGCGGGGGCGGCCGGGGCAGCCCCCGCCAGGACCGCCCCGGCCGCTGCGGCCAGCAACGCCACGGCACGGGCCGCGTCCGCCCCGGGTGCCCCGGCCGGGCAGGCGGAACCGGCCGGGGCTGCCGACCCGGTCTGCGGGATGACCGTCGCCGCCACGGCCGCCAGCCATCCGCTGGCGCACGACGGCGTGACCTACTACTTCTGCTGCACCGGCTGCCGCCGGAAGTTCGAGCTGGATCCGGCTGCCTACGTGACAAGGGAAACCCGATGCTGATCAAGAACGAGTTTCAGGTAGCGGCACCGATCGACAAGGTCTGGCAGTTCTTCGGCGACATCCCACAGGTCGCCGCCTGCCTGCCCGGCACCGAGCTGACCGACGACCTCGGCGGCGACAAGTACGAGGGCCGGGTGGCCGTCCGGATGGGACCGGTCCGGCTCCGGTTCGCCGGGAAGGCCGACATCGCCGAGCGGGACGAGGCGGCCAAGCGCATCGTGGTGAACGCGACCGGCGCCGAGGAGAAGGGCCGCGGCCAGGCCAGCATGGTGGTCACCGCGACGCTGGCCCCGGCCGGGCGCGGCACCAAGGTCAGCGTCGCCCAGGACCTGCAGCTCTCCGGCGCCGCGGCGCAGTACGGGCGGGGCATGATCTCCGACGTCAGTGCCGTGCTCATGCGGGACTTCTCGGTCAACCTCGCCGACCGGATCGACCGGGCCGAGCGCGGCGAGACGGTCACCGGCTCGGCCACCGCGGCCAGCCCGGCGAGCGGTTTCACGCTGGGCATGCGGGCGGCGGTGATGGCGCTGCGCCGGGTGTTCCGCCGTTTCTTCGTCCCCTACCAGGCAGCGAGCTGAGGAGAACGAGCCATGGTCTTGTGGTGGATCGGCAACGCCATCTTGTTGCTTGTCGTGCTTCCTGTGGTCATCTTCCTGCTCAACCGCGTGCTGGCCGCGGTGGAGCGGATCCGCGCCGCGACCGACGACGTGCTCGCCGGCGGGGTGGAACTCGTCGGTGAGCTGGCCGTCGTCCCGGACGGGCTGGCCGTCACCGACAGCACCGTCCATCAGGTATCCGTAGGGGCGGTCCGGTACGCGGGCTCCGTCGCCAAGCTTCTCGGCTGAAAGGGAGACTCGCCATGCCGGCAGCCGCCTGGGCAACAATCGTCATCTCCGCGCTGATCATCGCGATCACCGCACTTGGCCTGCTCCGGGTCATCTTCCACCTGCGGGCGGTCCGCAAGACGCTCGTCGCGACCACCGGCGGCGTGCAGGCGGTCGCCCAGCTCACCAGCACCGTGCCGGACCGGCTCACCTCGGTCAACGCAAGCCTGAAGCCGGTACGCGACTTCTGCGAAACGGTCTGAGGCGGGATAAGGAGCCGTGATGCAACCACATGCTTTCCTCGCCGCCGGAACCTCGACCACCGGCTGGGTGGTGGGCTACACGATCGGCATCGTGATCGTCCTGGTCGTGGTGGCGCTGGTCGTGCCGATCCTGCTGCTGGCCCGGGCGATCGGCAACGAGGCCCCCAAGATCAACGAGTCGCTGGAGCAGGCGGTGCACAACACCGCGCCGCTGGGGGCGCTGCGCACCACGATCGACTACGCGGTGACCATCATCGGCGGGCTGCAGCGCGGCCGCGCCAGGCTGGGTGATGACAATGCATGACGTGGCCATGTCCTCGACGGAGCACAACCTCTGGCTGACCGCCAACATCCTCGGCCTGGTCGTGGTGGTCGCGGTCGCCGCCCTGCTGAGCCTGCTCATCTATCTGGTGCGGCGGATCGACAGCCGGGTGGTGCAGGTGCGGGACACGCTCAAGGCCGCGGCGGCCAACACCGCGGACGCCGCCCTGATCCCGCAGGTCGCCGACGGCGTGGAGTTGGTGCTCGCGGAGGGCCTCAAGCACCATCTGTTCCTCGGCCGCGTGCTCGGGAAGGTGAAATCATGACTGGCCTGGTCGTGTTCACGGTCATCGACGTCCTGCTGCTGATCGCGGGCCTGGCGTTCTACCTGTACTGGGTGGGCTCGCTGCTCACCGGGATCGCCGGGAACCTGGAGGAGTGCGCAGACACGGTGCGGACGATCGTCGGCCACGCCAAGCTCATCGGCCCGGCCGTCGGGCACATCAATGAGACCGGCGGGGTGGTGGCCGGCGCGCTGCCGCTGCTGTACGGGATGGCCGAGGAGATCGTCACCGACGTCACCCCGCGCCCCGAGCAGCCCGCCGAGCCGGAGCCCGCGCGGCCCGCGTCCGGTACGCGCCGCTCCCGCCTGCTCGACGCGGTCGGGTTCGCGCCGCGGTCCTAGGCCGGCCCCGGGCGCAGGCCGGCGATCGGCTCACGCCCGCGCTGGTTCCATCATTCGTTGCTTAACGGCGGGTCGCCGCCATCTGGTCCCCGGCGGGCAACTGGCCCCGTGGTAGGGGCGGTGTACTCGCCGATCCATTCGTCCCGCCACGACTGATCGTATTGCTGCTTATTGCAATTCGGATGGTAGATCGCGATCAGCTCGCGGGCGATCTGCTCCCGGTGCGGCCGGTTGCCGCCGGGCACCTCGTAGGTGCAGATGTACACCTTGAACCGGGAGCCGGCCCGGCGCACCCAGCAGTGTGCGCGGGGATGGGAGAACGGGAACCGGGCGGCGGCGAGGTCGTCGGCGTGGCCGACGTAGATCACGGCGTACTTTTCCGGCTTGGCGTCCGGTTCGGGCTTGTACATGATGGCGAACACGGCCGGGCGGCCCGGCGGTGTCCACCCGGCGAGCAGCCGGGGCCCTTCGAACGGGTACCCGGCCAGCGAGCCGAGCCTGATCAAAGGTCCCCGCCGTCCGGGTGACCGTTCACTGCCTCGTGCTCGCCGACTGCCTGGACCCGGACGATGGGACCGGCCGGGAGCCCGGCTGCCGCCACGGCCCTGGTGAACTCCTCCGTCGCCTTCTCCACGGCCTCGTCCCGGCCGCCGGCCTGCACAATCATCGTGACGCCGTAACGGTTCGACCCGATGCCCGAGGCAATGCCGTCGCTCGCTGCGACCGCGTCGGCAAGCTCGACCACCTCTTCGCGGGACAGCACCCGGTCACCCTCCGCCTCGATCCCTACGCTCCACCGCACCGGGCACTCCTCACGTGAGCCACGGCCGCTACAGGCTGGGCAGCAGCGCCGCGAATTCTTCCAGGCTGCGCAGGTCGTGACCGGACAGCATCAGGTCGACGTGCGGGGCCACCACCATCATCCCCAGCGTGCTTGGCCGGAAGCCAGCGTCGTCGCCCTTGTGCGGGTTCATCCAGACCAGCCGGTGGCACAGCCGGGACAGCCGCTCGACGGCCATGGCCAGAACCTCCGGATCCCCACGGTCCAGGCCGTCGGAGCAGACCACCACGACCCCGCCGCGGGCCAGGCCACGGCGGGCGTAGCCGCGCACGAAGGCGTCGAGGCTGTCCCCGATCCTGGTGCCGCCCTCCCAGTCGAACACCGCGCGCCCGGCACGGGCGAGCGCCTCGTCGGGCCTGCGGCTGCCGAGTTCCCTGGTGATCCTGGTGAGCCGGGTGCCGAAGCAGAACACCTCGACCTTGGCGGCCGCGCGCCTGGCGGAGTAGGCGAACTGGAGCAGGTTGCGGGAGTAATCGGCCATCGACCCGGAGACGTCGAGGATCAGGATCAGCGGCCGGAGCCTGGCCTTGCGCTGCCGCCAGTAGAGTTCGGCGGGCTCGCCGTGCAGCCGCAGCGACTCCCGCACGATGCGCCGCAGGTCCGGGGTGCGGCCGGTGCGGGCCGCCGTGGTCCGCCTGGTGCGCCGCCGCGGCGGGGTGAGCCGGATCCGCGCCATGATCCGCCGCACCGCGGCCAGTTCCTCCGGGGTGCACGCGGTGAACGCCTTGTGCTTGAGCGCCGCCACGTCGGAGGCCATCCAGCCGAGCATCGCCTGGTCCTCGCGCTCCTCGCTGGTCCGCTCGGTCTCCGGAAGGGCCAGCACCGCCTCGGCTTCGGCCGCGGTCCTGGCTGTGAGCGTGACGAGTTCGGGGACGGGATTCCCAGCGTCCAGGAAGAACCGGCGGAACACCTCGTCGTAGACGGCGATGTCATCCCGCTTGGTCACCAGCGTTGCCCGGCCCGCCCAGTAGAGATCCACCAGGTCGGTGGCGTCCAGCGGGGTCATCGCCACGCAGTAGGTGAGGACGTCCCCGGTCCCCACCGCCAGCCCGGACCGGCGCAGCTCGCGGCAGAACCGCACCAGCACGCCCGTCATGCCGGCCGGATCAGGCACCGGAGGTTATCTCCTCCAGGTTTTCCTGGACCAGGTCGAGGTCGTCGCGGTCTTTCACCACGGCGCCGAGGGTGTCGCTGGCCAGTTGCGGGTCGAGCGCGGTCCCGCCGAGCAGGCCGATGGTGCGGGCCCAGTCGATGGTCTCGGCCACGCCGGGCGGCTTGGCGAGGTCAAGCTCGCGCAGCCGGTGTACCGCGGCGACCACCTGGCCGGCCAGCGCCTGCGGCACACCCGGCTCCCTGATCAGCACGATCTCCAGTTCCCTCGCGGCGGAGGGGTAGCCGATCCAGTGGTAAAGGCAGCGCCGCTTCAGGGCGTCGTGGAGTTCCCTGGTGCGGTTGGAGGTGAGCACCACCAGCGGCGGGGACGGCGCCTTGACCGTGCCGATCTCGGGGATGCTCACCTGGAAGTCGGACAGGACCTCAAGCAGGAACGCCTCGAACTCGTCGTCGGCGCGGTCCACCTCGTCGATCAGCAGCACCGCCTGGTCACCGGCCCGCACCGCCTCCAGCAACGGCCGCTCCAGCAGGAACTTCGGCCCGAACAGCGTGTCGACGGCGTCGCCGTCGGCGATCTGGTGCTCCGACAGCGCCCGGATCTGCAGCATCTGCCGCGCGTAGTCCCACTCGTAGAGCGCCTGGTGGGTGTCGATGCCCTCGTAACACTGCAGCCGGATGAGCCTGCGGCCGAAGATGCTGGCGAGCACCTTGGCGGCCTCGGTCTTGCCCACGCCGACCTCGCCTTCGAGCAGGATCGGGCGGGGCAGCGACATCGCCAGGAACAACGCGGTGGCCAGGCCGCGGCTGGTGAGGTAACCGCCCTACGCAGGAGGTCCGTCAGCTCACCGACGGTCCGCGGTTGCTCGGCCAAGTGTCTCCCTCGCCTGGGATCTAAGGTCAGCGGTTCTGCGGGTCCGGGTCGGCCCTGCTCGGCGGCCGGAGCACCAAGTCGGCGACAGTCCCGCCGCTGCTCGGCTTGCCCTCGCGCTCCAGCCGGTCCCGCCAGGCGGCGCGCAGGTCGTCTTCGGCACCGTCCAGTTCGCCGAACCGACATCGCCATCCGCTTGCAAGACTTCCCGGTGCCGATGTCCTCAAGGTCCGCGCTGCTCTGCCCCTGCGCGCTCCAGATCCCGCGAAGCACCTCCAGGGCCTCATCAGACTCGCCGCTCATCAGCGCCATCCCTCGGCGGGCACCGTCTCCCAGCCTGACTGTAGTTCCTACCCCGAACCACAGCGAGCGCTGATTAAGCGTTCTCTTATCCGCCGCGCTATCCCGACATGACGGGCAGAACGCCAGGAAAGGTAAGTATTAGCCATGGGGAGGACAACGGGACTTTACCCGTGCGATGCTTACGCTCGCCGCTGCGCCTTGCGCAGGCGGGGACAGCGGTGAATCGCGCCGTGTTGCGGGGGTTCGGGCTGGCGATCCCTGCCATCAGCGTGGCAGCGCGCCCACGGCACCGGACCATCGAACTCCGGGGGAGTGACGATCGCAATGAAACGGTTTGCAGTGACGGCGGCGCTGGCGGTGTCCGCCGTCCTGGTGATAGCGCAGCCAGCTTCGGCAAGCTGGCTGCAGCAGAGCACTCCGGCGGTCTCCGGGTGCGTCGGTGTGGGACTTCACCGCGGTGTCCTGTACATCCACGACTTCCTGCATGGCCGTGGGGAACGCCACGGCCTGCTTGCCGGGAGCCTCAGCGGCAGCACCTGGACGATAGTGAGCATCCCCGATCCCGGCGCCGGCCAGCTGACCGGCATCTCGTGCAAGACGGCGTGAGTCGTGCGAGGCCGTGGGCAACTTCAGCAGCGGCGGGACCATGGAAACCCTGGCCGAGGTGTGGAACGGCAGCACCTGGTCCATCCAGGCCACCCCCAACCCCGGCCGGCGCCACGCGCCAGCCAGCTCAGCGACGTCTCGTGCAAGACGGCGTCGTCGTGCGAGGCCGTGGGGCAGTTGACCAGCGGCGGGGTCACGAGAGACCCTGGCGGAGGGCTGGAACGGCAGTTCGAACTGGGCCGTCCAGTCCAGCCCCGAACGTGAGTGGTGCGGCCCAGAGCGTGCTCAGCGGGGTCTCCTGCCCCTCGGCGACCGA
>CAVPSA010000005.1:0-209543 GCA_963707905.1 uncultured Actinomycetes bacterium
CCAGGTTCAGCAGGATCTCGGCCCCGCCCGATGGGGTGGTTCCCGATCTCGTCGAGGTAGTCCTTACAGCGCTGGATCCCTTCCCGGCGCGGGTGTGGGGCCCCAGAGTGCAGCGGTGGCGAGCCAGCTGAAGATATCGGCCAGTGCCCGCCGGTCGTTCACCTTGCGGGCAGATTCACCAGCAGCACTGCCATGCGTATTCGGCGGCGGCCGATCTCGAGTGGTCCCAGTGCAGCGCCCCCTCGAGTTGCAGGGCGTGGCAGATTCCCAGGTCGTCGTGGCAGGCCTCGAAGTCGCGGCGTAAGCCGGGCAACGCGCGGGCGATGTCGATCGCTGCCTCGCTCGGGTTCACCTTGAGATCTAGCAGGAGGGCCTGGACCCGCGCGTGGGCGTGCTGGCATTCGTCGCCGTTGGCTGCGGTGATGCGCTGCGCGTGGCCGAGCGTGGCCTGGGCCTTCCCGAACTGCCCTGCTTCGATGAGTGCCGTGCCCAGGTTCGTGTAGAGGCGCCCGAGGGCCGGGTCGTCACCCGGAAGGAGCGCCGCCGCGCGGTCCAGCAGGTTCACCGCGGCCACGTCGTCACCGCGGTCGTGCGCGGCGTTCCCGGCCGTCTCCAGGTGTTCGGCCCCGCGCTGTGCCAGCGCGGCGGCCTGGGGGTAGGCCGGCCATAGTTCGTTGCGGTACCGGACCGACCGTTCGAGGTGATGGCCGAGGATCTCCGAGCGCCCTGGGAACGGGTCCTTGACGCCGTCCTCGAGCCAGTCGGCGAAGCGATGGTGAACTCCGCGCGCAGGGACTTGGGGATCGCGCGGTAGGCCGCCTCCTGGATGAGGATGTGCCGGAAGCTGTACTCCTGCGCGGGTATGCTGCCGGGCGGCCCGCGCTGCACCAGGCCTTTGGCGACGAGGGTCTGCAGGTTACGGCTGAGCGGGCCACGTGCCTCGGGCGGCAGCAGTTCCCTGACCTGCCACTCACCGAAGTCCTTGCCGATGATGGCGGCGCGGGCGAGGACACTGCTGGCTCCCGGCCCGAGCCGCTGCAGGCGCGCCGACAGCAGGGCCTGGATCGTGGGTGGCAGCACCAGCCGGATGTCGCTGCCACCCTGCTCGCTCAGGGAGACCGTCAGCTGCTCCAGGTAGAGCGGATTACCGCCCGCGGTGTCGATCAGCCGGGCCCGGGTAGACGGGGCCATCCGCTGGCCCGACGACACCGAGTCGAGCAGCGCTGTGGCCGGGCCCTCGCCCAGCGGAGTGAGCTGGATGCAGACCGCCCGGTCCGTCTCGGCCGCCCAGGTGGGACGCTGGTCGAGCAGTTCCGGGCGGGCGAGGCAGACCAGGAGTACCGGATATCCGCCCGGCGGCAGGGTGAGCGATTCCACCAGGTCGAGGAAGGTCGGTTCGGCCCAATGCACGTCCTCGAACACGACCAGCACCGGCCGGTGCCGGGTGAGCGCCTCCAGGAAGCGGCGGGCGGCCCAGAAGGTCTCGGCGGCGGCCGTCCTGCCCTGGGTGCCGGAGCCGAGGGCGCGGTGCAGTTGATCGGCAACGGCCGCCGCGTCCGCTTCGCCGGCCAGCCGGGCCCGGATGCTCTCCAGTGAGTCGCCGCCGCTGGCCTGGCGAACCACCTCCCGTAGTGGCCAGAACGTGATGCCCTCGCCATAGGGGAGGCACCGGCCGGTGAGCACGTGCGCCTTGCGGCTCAGGCCCCCGGCGAACTCCTGGGCCAGCCGCGTCTTCCCGAGCCCCGCCTCACCGATCACGGTGACGGTCAAGATCACCCGCTCCTGGGTGGACCGGGCATACGCGGCCTGGAGGCGGCGTATCTCTTCGCCGCGGCCCACCAGCGGGACATCGAGGCGGACCGCCAGCGGCGCAGGCCGGCGTGTGCGGACCGCAGCAGGAACCGATCGGGGCCGGCCTCCTCGGTCTCGATGGCCCCGGCGGCGAGCTGCCGGACCTGTGGGCCGATGAGGATCTGGCCAGGCTCGGCGGCCTCCGCGAGCATCACCGCCCGGGCACCCACATCCCCCGCGAACCCGAGCGGGCCTGAGCCTCCGACCAGGGCCTCACCCGTCGCCAAGCCGAAGCGGCACACCAGGCTGGCGCGGTAATGGCGGGGCAGTGCGGCCGCCTCCGCGCTGAGCGCCTCTCGTGCTTCCAGGCTGGCCCGCACCGCCCGCAGTGCGTCGTCCTCGTGCAGGGTGGTGACGCCGAACACGCCCATCAGGTGTTCGCTGTCGCTGGCCGCCAGCTTCCCGCCGTGCCGCTCGAGCACGGCGGCCAGGCCCGAGACCACGCGTTCGTGCACGACGCCATGGGCCTCCGGGTCCAGCTCCGCACCCGAGCGGGGTGCCAACTGCAACGCGACACAGAGCACCGTGACCGGCCTGCGAGCCAGCGGCGCGCCGCTGGTGGGGGGCCTCGATGCGAGAAGCGGGTCATGGCGCAGGATCGCCGCCTCGAGCTTGCGGAGCGCCGACGACGGTTCCAGCCCAAGCTCCTCCATGAGGGCGCTGCGAAACTCGCGGTAGGCCTCGAGAGCCTCGGTCTGTCGGCCGCTGCGGTACAGGGCCAGCATGTACTGGCCGCGAAGGCGCTCGCGGAGCGGATGGTCAGTCACCATCCGGCCCAGTTCGGCTGTGAGCGCCCCGCCGAGCCCAGCGTCAGGTGCGCCTCGTTCCGTTCTTCAAGGCAAGCCAGTTGGAGCTCCTCCAGCCTGGCGATCTCGGCCTGCGCGAAAGGCTCGTAGCGGAAATCGGCCAGCGGCGGGCCGCGCCAGAGCGACATCGCCTGATCGAGCAGTTGCACCGCCTCGGCGGCGGTCCCCGCGGCGAGAGCGTCCCGGCCCTCGAAAATGAGCTGCTCGAACTGGGCGACGTCGAGTTCTGCCGGGAAAACTCGCAGCATATAGCCGGGTCCCGTGGTGATGAGGCGGCCCGGCGGCAGCATCCTGCGCAGCCGTGAGATCGCCGCCTGAAGGGCGTTCGCCGCGCTGGGCGGGGAGTCCTCACCCCACAGATCCACCAGAATCTGCTCGCTCGGCACGACTTCGTTGGCGTGCGGTGAGCAGGTCCGCGAGCACAGCGCGCTGCCGGACGCCACCGATAGTGATCTGCCGGCCGCCGTCGTCGAGATGGAACGGCCCGAGGATCCGTACCCGCATCGTCCGCCTCCCCCGGGTGTCAGCGGACTGTCAGCACCCTTTGTCCATTGTCGAACTATGCGGCAAGGAAGACAAGCGAGATTCACGTGCCCCGCGCGCCCGGGTACTCCCGGCGGCTGCCGTTCCGGGGCAGGACTCCGCATTCTCGCAAAGCTCAGCGCAGCCAAAGGGGAACCTCAATGAAATCGGAGACCGCCGCCAAATCCGCAGTCACCCTTACCCCGGGAGAACTAGTTGCCGGAATCCGGGCCGGAGATGAGTCGGCGTGGCGAGCCATGGCTCAGCGTTACGAGCCGCTGCTGCGGTGGCTCGCGCGCCGGTACGGACTGTCGGCCGGAGACGCCGAGGACGCTGTCCAGCTCACCTGGCTGCGCTGCCTGGAACACATCAACCAGCTCACCGACGCGGACCGGCTCAACGGCTGGCTGGCGACCATCTGCCGTCGCGAGTGCATCCGGCTCGCCACCAACTCTCGCCGAGAGGTACTTCTCAGTGAGCCGGACATGATCCGGCTGATCGACGACAGGCGCGAAGAATGCGATCCATGCACTGAGGCAGCGTTCCGTGACCAGTGCAACCGTCTCTACCGCGCCATCATGGGCCTGCCCGAGCGGCAGCGGGTGGTCCTCGTCGAGCTGCTCAGGCGAGGAGATCAGAGCTACGTTGAGCTCTCCCGTCGCCTTGGCCTCCCGGTGGGCAGATCGGGCCCACCCGCCAGCGGGCGTTTACCCGGCTACGGCTCGATCCCCGGATATCCGACATGTCGTCAGAATATTCTGACCGTTATTTCCAGGCCAGGAGTGCGTGACGTTAAGCGGCTCGACGCAGAAACGCATCACGTTCGGGACCTTTATGGCGGCATGATGCCAGTAACGGGGCTCTTCGATGTTAACCGGGGTCGGGTTGCCGTCCGGTTACCTGATGTGATCGCTGTTTCGTGGTGGCCGGCCAGCGGGAAGTGCGGGTGCATGCGATTCGGACGCGGCGGCGCTGGCGGGGGTTTGCGGTAGGAATGGGCCTGGCGGCCTGCTATGACGCCGGACGGCCGTCCGCCGCTACGGTAGTGAGGTTGCCGAGGAAGGTGCGCCACCCCTGCTCGTGGGACTGGCGGTGTTCGGCGGGCAGGCCGCGATGGACCAGGGTGACCAGCGTGCCGCCGTCGACCGGCGTGAAGGTGACCTCGACCTGGTGCTCCGGGCGGAAGGGTGTCGCTGCCGGGCATGCCAGGTGAACACGACCGAGCGCGGCGGGTTGAGGGAGAGGTAGGTGCCGCGGGCGGCCGCATCGCCACGTCGACGGCGAACACGCCGCCAGGGCTATGGTCGAGCTTCGCGGTGGTGCCGAAATAGTGTAACATTCAGGTCCGCGCGGTGAAGTAGGGATAGATGGTTTCGGGTGGCGCGTCGATGTGGACGGAGTCGACCGACTCGCCGGTCGTGGTGATGGTGGGGATATCTGTCAGGTGGCGGTCTCGACGGCCTGCTTGAGGCGGGCGAGTGCGCCGGGCCAGAACTCATCCAGCACGGCCCGGACCAGTGGAGGGCCTCGGGACGGAGCTGGAAGAGCCGGCGGGTGCCGTCACGGCGTTCGGTGAGCGAGCTGGCCTTGTCGCACGTGAGGTGGAGCTGACGGCTTGCTGGGTCATCTCGACTGGGCGGCGATCTGCCGGCGGGCAGCGCCGCAGCTGAACCAGGCGCAGATTGCGGCGGTGCGGCGAGCGCTTGAACACCGCGTCGGAGGGGGATCGGGTGCGGCGGCATCGCGCTTCTCCGCAGATTCAGGCATGTGGCCGAACCTTCCTCATCCGCGGGAGCGGGACTCCTCAAGGGGCGGCCCGCTGGTCGTTCTCGGAGCCGAACGCGGTGCCGCCGTCGCGGTCAACGTAGTCGACCAGGCTGGCAGATACTGCCGCCACCCCGCGGCGCACACGTCGTAGCACTCGAACTGCTCGGTGAGTCCCTCGTGGCAGAAGTCCAGCGCGGTGCCGCCCTCGGCGGCGGCGCGCAGTTCGAAGTCGATGTCGGTGCCCGCCCATCCCGGCAGCGGCTCGGACATGGCCACCAGCCACCGGACGTGCCGCGCCGGCGCGCCGCCTCCACCTCGATGACGACGGGCGAGGGACCCATCGGCAGCCGCAGCGTCCGCGGCGGCGCCGGTGCCGGTGCACGGCGCCCACCAGCGGCTGATCGCCTCAGCCGAGGTCAGGGCAGCGAAGACCACGTCAGGCTGCGCTGCGAAGGCCTGCAGCGCGCGGTAGCCCTCCGGGCGGGCGGGCGTGACAGCCGGGGTGGTCTCGGATGTGTTCATGACTGGTTCCCTTCAGACTGACTACAAGAACTCTCTTGTACAAGTCTTATCTTGTAGATAGGAGATGGGACGTCAAGACCCGACTGCGGAGAAGGTGCAGGCGGCCTCGCGCCACGGCCGCCCGCCGCTCAAGGAATCCGGCTCTTGGACGCTAGCCGGGGCCGTGATTCCGGGTGATCACGGTTCGTGGCGTGTAGCTGGCCGCCGACCAGGATTCCCGGGTACAGACGATCCGGACGCGGCGCCGCTGGCTGGCTGGGGAGCGGCATCCGTAGGCCGCCAGCTTCCAGCTTGGCGATCCGGTTCAGGGCCTCAGTAGCGCGCCCTGGCTGACCGCGTCAGCCGGATGGCCAGCCCTCGACGCGGGTCCAGCGTTCTCGCGCCCCGCCCTTGCCATTGACGGGCAGCGCCATGATGAACTCGCCCGGAGACTGGGATACCGGCAGGAAGTACATGCGCATCTCGCCCGACATCCTGGCCTGTTTCCACACGCGCTGCCAGGCTTTCGCCGACGCCACCGCGACGGCGCCGCCTGCGTATCCGTAATTGGACTCCAGGATGGCCTCGGAGCTGCGGGACGGCTCGTGCGCCAGCACCGTGAGTACCAGCAACGGCCGTCCGTCAAGGTCGAGGATTTGCCACCGCCCGCCGCTGGTGGTGACATCGCGCTTGAGGCGCCATCGCCAAGCCGTCTCATGCTGGCGCCACTGAGAGCCCTCGAACTCGATGTGCCGGGCCGGGCGCCGCCGGAAACCCTGACGGCCCAGGCTGCTCCCCGTGCCCCGATGCGCCGACCACATGCCCTGCAGCGCCTCTTCCACGTCGGTGGAAGTGATCATACGGGCGCCTTTCCTGAAACGCGAAACACCCAGACGCAGCGCGGAATCCGCTCACCGTTGACGGTACTGGAACCCTGGTGGCGCTGCCAGGCCGCTCTCGACCGCATCCACGAGACCTACTCCGGGTAGCCCGGCCCCGGGTTACCGCTGCCGCCGGCCCAGTCGGAAGCGGTCGTCCTCGGCGACCGCGGGATCGCGGAGGTCGGCGGGCCCGCCGCTGAGCAGGGCAGGTGAGTGGAGCAGGACCCACAGTCTGGTGCCTGCCCGGCGGGGTGCGCGTGGCCTGCGCCTGCGGGCCGCTGCCGCTGAACTCCTGGGCATTGCCCGGCTGACTGCCATCGGTACCTCCCGGCTCGGCACGCGGCCCCTCGGTGCCGCAAAGCGACCTGTGTAGATAGCTTTGATGGTAGCATACTGTCATGACCGCACCAAGCGTGACCGACCTGCCACTGGTCAGCGGCCACGTTGCCCTGGACCTGGTGAACACCGTCGAGCCCCGGCTGCCGGTAGCGGGCAGGCATGAGCACCTGGCGGTACCTGACGACGTCCTGGCCTGGGCCCGGCACGTCCACCTGGTGGATCCCGCAGAGGCTGAGGCGATCGGAGCGGCCTGGGCCGCATCACCCGCCTCCGCCGAGCGGGCCTGATCGCGGTCCGGCAGATTCGTGAGGCGCTGGCCGCCGTGCTTTCGGCGCATCTCGGCCAGGCCGGTTCCGGTGATATGACCCCTGAACTGGAATACCTCTCGGCATGCTGGGCGGCCGCAGCAGCCAGGTCACGGCTGGACTTGGGTGCCTCCGGCAGGGCTGCGGCCCGGTTGCTCGTGGGTTCCTCGCCGGCGCTGCTGATCCCGGACCGGGTGGCGCACGCGGCCGTGGACCTGCTCTGCGATACCGACCTGACGCATCTGGCCGTGTGCCCGGTCGAGGAGGGCGGCTGCGGCTGGCTGTTCCTGGACAGCAGCAGGAACCGGTCCCGGCGCTGGTGCACGATGGAGGCTTGCGGCTCGTTCGCCAAGGCCCGCCGCCTCACCGAGCGTCGCCGGGCAGCTCGATCTGCGACCGGTAAAGCGTAATACGCAAGTAGCTATAACTATCGGCACCTGACCAAGCGCGCAAGCGTCCCATGGATAGCGCACATGGCCAGGCCAAGGACGAGCAGCAACGGCGCGAGCACTCGCGCGCGCAGGACCGGGCCCGGGTGGCCGAGGATCCGGCGAAGATGCTGGAGAACTTCGACCTGTCCGCGGCCGACCGGGCGGTGCTGGCCCGCCCCGGCTGGGCATCGGTCCGGCGCGCGGTTGCCCTCGAGCAGACCCGTCATGGGGTGCTGGGGCGGTACCGGGTCTCCGGGCTTCCCCTGGCCGGCCGCCGCTCAGGACATCAGGGCGTAATGGGGGACATTCCCGATGGTGCCGTCATGGCGGCGGGCGACAGGCTGACGGGTATGACGGCGCTCATTCCGCTGACCGTCCCGGCACCTGGAGGTCATGGATGTCCCGATCGGCCCGAAACCTGCTGGCGATCACCGCGGCCACCGGTGCCGCGCTCTCGCTGATGGCCGCGGCCAGTGTGCCAGCGCCGGCCGGCCACCGCGCCGGTTCGGCACTGCCGCGGCTGCGCTCGCTCTACGTGCCGATGCCGGACGGGGTGCGCCTGGCGGTCGACGTGTGGCTGCCGGCCGGCACCACCGCCGGCGACCGGCTGCCGACCGTGCTGGAGACCGACAGGTACTGGCGCGCGCGGGCGTACACCGGCGGCATCAAGGACAACCCCAACTACCAGATCGCGCTGCCCTGGAACCGGCGCGGCTACGCGTACGTGTTCGCCGACCTGCGCGGCACGGGCGCCTCGTTCGGCACGCTCACCGCCGAACTGGGCAGCACGATGATCGCCGACGTGGGCTCGCTCGCGGACTGGATCGCCGCGCGGCCCTGGTCGAACGGGCGGGTCGGCGTGACCGGCGTGTCCTACTCGGGCGACACCGCGATGCTCTCGCTGGCCCTGCGCAACCCGCACATCACCGCCGCCGCGCCGATCTCCTACGACTTCGATCCCTACGAGGACCTGGCCCGCCCGGGCGGGATCCTGATTCAGCCGCTGATCGACCCCTACGCGCTGCTGCTGCGGATCCTCGACAAGGCCGGCGGCACGACCTGCGCCACCAGTGCCGAGACCGAGCAGGTCTGCCAGGAGGCCGGGCTGACCGGTGCCGCGCCGGAGCCGGTGGACGGGCCGCACGGCGAGGCGCTGCGCGCGCAGGCGCGCGCCGAGCACTTCCACAACGCCAACCTGGTCGAGATGGCGACCGCCGGGGTGTACCGCGACTATTCGCTCGGCCCGCAGAGCTGGACGGTGGCCAGCGCCGGGAGCAAGATCGCGGCCATCGAGGCGGGCGGCGTCCCGATCCTGACGTTCGCCGGATGGCTCGACGCGGGCACCGCCAATGGCGTCCTTTCCGAGTTCACCAGCATGTCCAACACGCAGGAGGACTGGATCGGGCCGTGGAGCCACGGCCAGGGCTACATCGCCGACCCGTTCGAGCCCAGCCGGCCGCTGACCCCCGCGGAGCATCAGCAGCTCGCGGACCGGGTGTATGCCTTCTTCGACCGCTACGTGAAGCACGACGAGCGCCCGGACGGGAATCGCCTGCTGCACTACTACACGCTGAACGAGGGCACCTGGCGCACCACCGCGCGCTTTCCGGTGCCGGGGACCCGGACGCGCCGGCTCTACTTCGCGGCCGGGCAGGCGCTCGCCTGGCACCCGGCCGCCCAGCCGTCCGCGGACCTGCTGCGCCTCGACCCGGCGGCCGGCTCCGGCACGCTGAACCGGTGGAACACCAACCTCACCGGGCAGCCGGTCGTCTACCCCGACCGGGCTGACGTGGACCGCAAGCTGCTCAGCTACACCAGCGCGCCGCTACGCCGCGCGACCCGGGTGACCGGCCTGGGCCGGGTGACCCTCACCGTGACCGGGGCCCGCGGTGCCCGCCACGGCGCCCTCTACGCCTACCTGGAGGACGTCCAGCCGGACGGGCGCGTCACCTACATCACCGAAGGCGAGCTGGACCTGGCCGACCGGGCGACGCTGCCCAAGCGGGACAACCCGCCATGGCGCAGGCTGCGCACCCCCCGCAGCTACGCCAGCACGGCCGCCGCGCCGTTCCCGCTGGGCGAGCCGCAGCGGGTGACGTTCGACCTGCTGCCGACCTCCGTGCTGTTCCGGGCCGGGGACCGGATCCGGGTCACGATCGCGGCGGCCGACCCGGACGCGTTCCAGCTGCTGCCCGCCAGCGGCAAGGCCAGCTACCGGATCGGCCAGGGCGGCACGACCCAGTCCTACGTGGAGCTGCCCGTGGTCAGGTGAGCCTGGTCAGGGGTTGAGGGAGGCCAGTGCCGCTGGGCTGCCTGGAAGCCGGGACCGGGGAGTGAGGCCAGGCGGAAAGCGATCTGGCCCTGCGCGTCCGGGAGGGGCATGTTCGGTACCCCGTGCTTGCGCATGCACTCCGACTGAGCGATCTCCTGCTGCACGTGCTTCTGCAGATAGCCAGGAGCTGATCAACCCACACAACGGGCGCGAGGCGCCCCCCCCCGGGACCGGAGCCTCGCGCCGCGCCGCCGGTTTTTGGTCATGGCGCAGATTGTCGGCGCCGCGGGTTACGGGACGGCGTGGGACATGTGTGAGTTCCGTGTGAGTGCTGGCCGGGCGGTACCGGCGCTAGCGGGGACGAGCGCCAGGCCGGCCGGGGCCGTCACACCAGCCGGAACTCCTCCGCCACCAGCAGGGTGTCGTCGTCGACCGTGAAATCGGGGTCGTCCAGGGCCGCGCGCATCTCCGCCGAGTGCCAGAACCCTTCGTGCCCGGCGCGCCATTCGGCGACCGAGGTGTACCCCTCGCCCTCGCCCAGCGCGTGCGCCAGGTCCACGTCGGCCGAGCCGGATCACCCGCACCGCGGTGAGCTCGATCACCGCGACCCGGTTGCCCGCGGAGTCGACCACCGCCTGCCGCTGCCCGGCGCTGGGGCAGCGGCGAGCCCTCGTGCTCGTAGTCCGCGACCAGGCCGGTCGTCGTGGTCTTGGTGCCGTCGAGGATCGCGGCGACGAGCTGGTCGCGCAGCGGCCCGGGAAAGGCGAACTCCGCAACGGGCAGGTCCTCCGGCACCATAACGGCCAGCCTAGCCAGCCGGGTGGCCCCAGCGGCCCTGGTAGACGGTCTGGGACATCGGCTTGCGCTCGCGGCTGAAGTTCCGCGGCGGGTCGGTGCTGTAACCGACCGAGATGCCCCCGATCGGGGTGAACTTGCCCGGCACCCCGAATGCCTCGCGATAGGCGGGGATCCGCTCCACCGCGATGCCGAAGAAACACGCGCCGAGCCCAGCGTCCACGGCGGTCAGCAGCATCAGCAGGGAGGCCATCCCGGTGTCGATATCCCAGTACGGGGCGGGCCACCACGCGTCCGACCGGTCGGTGAAGCCCTTGTCAGGCATCGCGTAGCGGTCCAGGTATGCGTCCTTGTTCGAGTGCGGGATGATCAGCAGCGGGGCCTGCACCTCGGCGGCGAACCACCCGTCCGGGTCCAGTTCCGAGCGCACCACGTCGCGGAACCTGGCGATGTCCGCGGGGTCGTCCAGCACCAGGAAGCCCCAGCCCTGGGCGAAACCCGCGGACGGCGCGCGCAGCCCGTTGCGCACGATGCGGTCGACGGCTTCCGGTGGCACCGGCCGGCCGGTGTCGTACCGCCGCACCATCCGCCGCCGCCTGACAACGTCCTGAAATTCCACGACAGCAACCTACCAATCCGGGAGATGCGGGCCCTTGGCACATAGCCGGGCAGGGCGGCCCCGAGCGACGCGTGCGGGACGGCATTGGCCGGCGCGGAACGGATTCCCGCGCGCCAGGGTCAGCCGGCGACCGCGGCGGCAACCGGGTAGGCGCCGACCTTGACCTGGGCGACAGCGTGCCGGGTCCGTGTGTCGATCAGGGTGACCTTGCCCGCGTAGCTGCCGACGACCACCGCGGTGCCGCCGCCCGGCGCAAGTGTGATCGCGGTCGGGTAGTTGTACACCCCGGCGGGGATCGGCGGGCCCGGGCGCCCGGTCCTGGTGCTGACCGGGGTCACCGTGCCGGAGATCGTGTTCACCACGAACGCCGTGCTGCCGGAGATGGCGATCGCCGCGGGGGAGTACCCGACCGGGATGCCCCGGCCCGGCCGCCCGGTGCCGGCGCCGATGGGGATCACCGTGTCGGAGTCGCCGCCCACCGCGTAGACGGTCCGGCCGTCCGGGCTGACGGCCAGCGCGTCGGGCGCCTGGCCGGCCGGGATGGCGTGCCCGGCCCGCCCGGTGCTCACATCGATCGGCGTGACCGTGTCAGCGCCGTAACTGGCGACGTAGGCGGTGCGGCCGTCCGGGGCGAACGCCAGCGCGAACGGGTAACCGCCCACGCGGATCGGCGGCCCGGCCCGGCCGGTGGCGGTGTCGATCGGGGTGACCGCCGCGCCGCCCCAGTCGAGCACGTACGCGGTGCGGCCGTCCGGGGTGATCGCGATGGCCCGGGGCCCGGCGCCGGCCCGGATCGGGGCGCCCGCGCGGCCGGTGGCGGTGTCGATCGGGGTGACGGTGCCGGAGCCGGAGTTGGCCACGTAGGCGGTGCGGCCGTCCGGGGTGATCGCGATGGCCACGGGCCCGGCGCCGGCCCGGATCGGGGCGCCCGCGCGGCGGCTGGCGGTGTCGATCGGGGTGACGGTGCCGGAGCCGGAGTTGGCCACGTAGGCGGTGCGGCCGTCCGGGGTGATCGCGATGGCCTGCGGTCTGGCGCCGACCGGGATCGGCGGCCCCGCGCGCCGGGTGGCCAGGTCAACCGGCGTGACCGTGGCCGACGCGGAATTCACCACGAAAGCCGTCGGGTGCCGGGCGCCGCCCGGCGCGGTGGCGGCACCCGGGGACACCGCGGCCCGGCCCGCGGCGCCCGGCGCCCGCGCTCGGCGGGGCCGCGCGGCACGCGGGGCGGTGGCTGGGCCGGCGGCGCAGGCTGGTGCCCGAACACGTCATTGACTGGTTGTGCATAACGATCGTTCGGGGTCAGCGTGCCAAGCCCGAGCGCGGCCTCGATCGTGCGGAGCAAGCTGTAGTGGGTGTACCGGACATGGGATACATAGCCCTGCCGTACTCCGCGCGACCCGAGCACCAGGGTGGCCACCCGCTGGGCCGGGTGCTCGTGGTCGTAGCCGTCCTCGTCGAAGGTGATGATGGCCAGCGAGCGCTGGGTTCGCCAGGCCGGTGACCGCTCGATCGCGCCGAACTCGGCGGCCAGGAACTCATCGCCCGCGCGGATCCCGCACCCTTCCATGTCGGCGCAGTCGTTGGCGCCCAGCCAGGCGAAGTTCGGCGTGGTCGCCGTGCTGGCCAGGTCGGTCCGCAGGGCCTGCAGCGGGACCAGGTGCGCGGAGCAGAACCCGGGCCGGTCCCGCACGTCCGCGAAGTAGGTCATCGGCAGGTCGTCGTCCCAGTAGTACCCGTGCACCGTGTCGTCACAGGGGCCGTTGGCGCTCTGCAGGTACTCCTTCCAGGTCTGGTGTGCGGCGCCGAGCAGGTCACCGATGTTCCGGGCGGGGATGGTGTACCGGGGGTTGATCTCCAGCGGGTCGGTGAGCGGAACGCCGAAGGTGCTCCCGCCGGCCAGGGCGAGGTAGTTGCCGTCGCTCGGATGCTCCTCGGCGAAGGAGTCGGCCAGCAGGCTGCCCCGCGGCAGCAGGCTGTTCAGGTAGGGGGCCTGCCCGGTGTTGCCGATGACCGAGCCGAAGTCCTCGTTTTCGAAGTAGAACAGGAACACGTGCTGGTACCGGGGCACGTGCGCGGCCGCGGGGACCAGTGGCGGCGGGCGGCGGACCGGGGCGGAGACGCTGAACCGCAGCCCGTCGGCGAGCGCCCAGTCGTAACCCACCTTGGGCGCGTAGGGGCCGTCGATGTTGGTCAGCGTGGTGGCCAGGATCAGCGTGACCCGCGCGCTGACCGTGCCCGGTGGAACGGTCCCTGTGGCCGTGCGCGGGGACATCCTGTGCCCGCCGGTGCCCTGGCCGGCCGGCCCGATCGTGTCCCGGCCGAGCACGTGACCCGTGGCGGACAGGAACGCGACCGCCACCGATGCGCTGCTGTGCGATGTGCCGCCCAGCCAGGCCGACAGGCCGTACCGCATCCCGGTTCCGCCCATCGCGGAGCCGTGCGACCCGGAGCCTGTGGCTGGTCCGGGGACCGTGGCTGGCCCGGAGACCGTGCCTGGCCCGGGCGCCCGGCGCAGCGAGACCGACTGGCGCAGCCGTGCGGTCCCCCCCGCGCCGCCGGCGAACAACTGGCCGCCGGGCACCAGTGGCCAGCGCCCCGTCGCCGGCGGGAAGCGCGGTGTGCCGTACCGCACCGCGGTCGGCAGGCCGCTGACCACCTGCCAGCCCGGGATCGTAACGCTGTCCCAGCCATGCGCGGACACCGCGCCGGTCTGTGCCCCCGGGTTCAGCAGCAGGTTGGTTCCCGGCCGGGCCGCCGCCCGGCCCGGGTTTCCGGCAGCCTCCCGGCCAGCGCCGCTGCCGCGCGCGGGAGCCGCCCGCCTGGCGTGCCCGGCTGCCACATGGCTGCTGCGCGCCATGCCGTACCGGGCGGGCGCCTGAGCGACCGTACCGGCACCGGCCGCCGCGCCCGGCATCTGGGCCGGGCTGGCCCAGGCCGGCCTTGCGGGCAGCGCGGCCAGCGCGGCCAGCATCGCCGTGCCGCTCAGCAGCGCGGCAGCCCTGGTGGTCACCGAGCGGCCGGGGAGTCCCGTCATCGCCGCAACCTCCCATCCAATGGGCGCTTGCCTGAGCCCGCGCCGCCGCCCTCTCCCGCCGGGGCGCTGCACGGGTCGCCAGGGTGGCTCGCCGTGGTGGCCGCTGCCACGGCCCATGAGCACCAAGCAGCTGCCTGATTGTTCAGTCAACGTTAGCGTCTGGCCAGGGCCTGAGCCAGAGCCTTCCGGTGAACGAATCATGTGCGTCTGCCCACCGAAAAGCGGCACTAAATCCCTAAACCGGAGTATCGGAATAAGTCCGTGATGTACAAGATCGACTATTCAGGTAGAGAATGCCCGGTGGTGACAGTGGCCGGTAACGATCTTCGGCGAAGGGGTATCAGGTGAACCTGACTCGCACGGGCGGCCTGGCCGCGGCTGCGGCCGCGGGCCTGGCATTGATCGCAGCGGGGCTAGCGCCAGCGGCAGCCGCGCACGTCACACCACGGGGCAGCGCGGCTCCCGCGGTGACGCACTACAAGGGCACCGCGGGGGTGGCCCGAATGCTGCCAAGGACCGCGCGGCACGCCACCGGGGCGACACGGATGTTGCAGCGGGGATCCCGGTTGTCGGGCCACACCTTCTCGCCGGCCGAGCGGGTGCCCCGTGCCTCTGCGGTCGCGGGGTCACGTGCGGCGGCCGCCACGGCTTCGACGCTCTCCAACTTCAACGGCACCAGCAGCAGGGACAGCCAGTTCACCAACTACAACCTGGAGTTCGAGCCGCCCGACCAGGGGCTTGTGTGAGGGCAACGGGTTCGTTCTCGAACCGGTCAACTCCGCGTACCGCATCTTCCGCACCAACGGTAAGTCGATCCGCGGGCCGTTCAACATCAACGACCTGTTCAACGTGGGCGGCAAGGAGTTCACCAGCGACCCGCGCTGCTGGTGGGACCCAGGCAGCCAGACCTGGTTCGCGACCATCCTGTTCCTGAACGACGCCGGCACCCAGGGCACCGAGCTGATCGCCGTCCGGCACGCCAAGGACCCGCTCGGGCTGTGGAACGAGTACTCGATCGACGCGACCGACCTGGGCGGCCGCGGTTGCCCGTGCTTCGGTGACCAGCCCAGGATCGGCATCGACCAGCAGAACCTGTACATCACCGCGGACCAGTTCTCCATCCAGGGACCGCAGTTTGATGGCGGGGAGCTGTGGGTGATCGACAAGGCGGGCCTGGTCGCTGGCAATCCGACCGTGAAGTTCGCGCACTTCGGCGGCCTGAAGGTCGAAGGTCAGACCACGCTGGCGCCGCAGCCCGCACTGTCCACCGTGCGGCCGCACGCCGAGTTCATGCTCAGCCAGCTGGACTTCAACAACCAGGGTGACGACCGCATCGGCGTCTGGGCCATCACCGACCGCGCCGCGGTCGCCTCGGGCGGCCTGCCGACCGTGTCCAGCATCGTCATCAACTCCGAGCCGTACGCCAACCCGCCGCCAGTGCCGCAGAAGGGCTCCACGAGCACGCTGAACCAGGGCGACGACCGGATGCAGCAGGCCGCGTTCGCTGACAACGCCGTCTGGGGCGAACTGACCACGGCGGTGACGCCCGCAGGCGACAGCACGGTGCGCGCCGGTGGCGCCTGGTTCCAGGTGAAACCGAGGCTCTCCGGCGGTGTCGTCGTCGGCGCGAAGATGGTCCGCCAGGGTTACATCGACGCGCCCGGCCAGTACCTGATCTACCCGGCGGTGCAACCGGACGCGGCCGGGAACGCGGCGGCGGTCTTCACCGAGTCCAACTCGACCGAGTTCCCGAGCGCTGCCTACGCCAAGCTGAGCGCGGGGTCCAGCAACTTCGGGCCGGTGTTTGTGGCAGCCAGGGGAACCGGGCCGTACTCGCCTAGTTCGAGCCGCTGGGGTGACTACTCCTTCGCGGTTCCCGGCGCGTCGGACTCCGCGTGGCTGTCCACCGAGTACATCCCGCCGAAGTCGAGCCAGACCACGGACGGCGCGCAGAACTGGGGGACGCGCGTCTTCCAGGTGCCGCTCGGCTAGACACGCTGCAGCAGATCCGGCCCGCCGCGGGTGCACCTCGCGGCGGGCCGGATCTGTGCCGGGCAGCCGGTCAGCCGCCGGTGTCCTCGCGGTGGTGGAGGCGCTCGAGTTCCTGCAGCCTCTCCCGGTCCACGTTGGCCGCATCCGTCACTGCCAGGACGCAGTCCGTGGCCGCACGCAGCGTGGCCGTCCGCAGCCCGTGCTCAAGCACCGCCCGCTCGCCCATGATCGCTCCCGGCCCGAGTTCTGCCAGCTCGGTGCCGTCCACCGACACCGCTACGAGACCGTCGAGCAGCAGGTAGATCTCCAGGCCCGGCTGGCCCTGCTCGGCCAGGACGGTGCCCGCGCGAAGCCTGCGGATCTCGGGCCTGGCACCCCCACGCATGATCGTGGTGGAGATCTGCCGCTCCAGCGCGGTCTCCGCCGCGGTCACCAGCGGCCGGGAGTCCTCGTCACCCCAGGGCGTGTGCTTACCGAACGCGGACCGGGCCCACTCGGTGTAGTCCGCCAGCCCGGACTTGGCGGCCAGGGACCCGCCGTTGTCGTAGATCCAGTGCCGGGGAAACAGGCTCGCGCTGGTCAGCTCGCCTGCGGAGGTCCCATCGGCGCTGATCACCAGCCGCAGCGTGGTCCATACGGTTGGCGCGACCCACTGGAAGAACGGCTTACCGCGGACCGGCCGGGGAAAGGGCACCCCGGTCCGCCCACCGACCGTCTGGCTGAACACAGCCTCCGTGCCGCGCAGTTCCGGCTCGGTCCGCAGCTCCGGGAACTCGGCGGGCTGGAAGGTCACGCCGCCCCGGGCGCCGAAGCTCACCCGGGTGGAGCTGACGTAGCCGCGGCCCGCGTAGCCCGCATCCACCACCTGCCCGTCCTCGATCTCCGCCCAGGCCGCGAGCTGGTTGGCGAACCGGAACCGCCCGGCCTTCTGCAGCCCGGCCAGGTTCTCCAGGTAGTCCGGCGGCGGGTCGTCGTAGTGCATCACCCCCGAAGTGAAACCGGCCTTGGTCAGGCCGGTCACCGCCTCAGAGGGAATCCACGAGATGCTCGTCACGGCCGCTTCGATGCGCATTGTTACGATTACCTCCCCTGAGCCCTCTTTACCGTAAGGCACGGCACTGTGCGACCGTGTGCACCTTCGGCCGGACCGCAGAGCGAGAGGCAGGCTGGCGCGCTGGGATCTGACCGCGCCGCCTAGGTGACCCTGGTGTAGTTGAGCTGGAAGTCAAGCTCCCAGGCCGTGCCATCCTGGGCGGACTCCCAGCGGCCGTCGATCCGCTGGCCGTCCGCGGAGAACGTACCGGTGTACCGCTGGGCGAAGCCCAGCGGGGTGAAGTCGGCTGAGTCGCGCAGCAGAGTCCACACGCCGTCGCTGAGGTCCATCGCATAGACGCGGGCGACGCCCCGTGAGTCGAAATAATGCTGGCAATACGGCATCCGCCCCTGGTCGTATCCCATGATCATGAGGCCGTCCGGCGGACCGCCGGGCACTACGGTGCGGCAGGTCAGGAACTGCCTGTCCAGCGCCCACTCGAACGCCGCACGGCCGGTGCCGCCGTGGCCGCCAGGAAAACTCGCCTCCATGACCCATTCCCCGATGAACGCGTCCAGGCGTGCCATTGCGGCGTCACGGGCGGTGTGGTCCGGTTCCATGGCTGACCTCCAGGCGGGGCGGCGATCATCGCGGCACCCACGATAGGACCGCCGGACGTCAGCAGAGTCATCGCCCGGGCAGGCCGAACAGCGGGAGGCAGGCGTCGAAGCCGGTGATCTCCACCTGGTCGCCGAGGCGACGCCCAGCGAGGCGTGATTGTCATGCCATGCCGAGGTGATGGCCGCCTCCGCCGCCGACGATGCCGTCTCACCGCGAGGCGTGCGAGCATGGCGCGGTGGAGCCACCAGACATCCGCGGGCAGTGGAACGCGAACGCCGCGGCCTGGACGGAAATGTCACGGGCCGGGTTCGACCGGTACCGGGACCTGGTCAACACCCCCGGGTTCTTCGCGCTGCTCCCGCCGGTTGATGGGCTGACCTGCCTGGACCTGGGCTGCGGCGAGGGCCACAACACCCGGCTGCTGGCCGGCCGGGGAGCCCGCGTCGTCGGCCTCGACATCGCCGAGTCGTTCATCGCGGCCGCTGCGGGAGTCCCGCACCAGAGCACCCGGTACCTCCTCGGCGACGGGGCACTGCTGCCGTTCCGCGCCGCGAGCTTCGGCGCCGTGACCGCGTTCATGAGCCTGATGGACGTGGCCGACCCCGAGCGGACCCTCCGCGAGGTGGCCCGGGTGCTGCGGCCCGGGGGGTTCGTGCAGTTCTCGGTCTTGCACCCGATCATGTCGGCGCCGGTCGGGCGCTGGGTCGAGGACGAGGCCGGGGCGCGCCAGGCGCGGGCCGTCGGCGAGTACTTCTACCAGGGCCCGCTCACCGAGACCTGGACCTTCGGCGCAGCGTTGGCCCAGTTCCGGGACCGGTACGAGCCGTTCACGATCACCTACGCGCGCCGGACCTTCACCGGGTGGCTGGCTGCCGTGCTTGCTGCCGGGCTGCGCGTCGAGGCGGTCGCCGAGCCGTGCGCCGACGAGCAGACCGCAGTCGATCACCCTGAGGTCGCCGACACCCGGATCGTCCCCTACTTTCTCCAGGTACGCGCCAGGAAACCGTGAGCCCGGATGCTCCTCAGCGGTGCCGTGCCAGGCCTCGCGCCGGCCGCGGTGCGGTGGACGCCGGGTGCGCGGGCGACCCGTCCCCGGCCACCGAAGCTGCCCGGTTCCGGTCGTGCTGCCCGGGCTTGATCAGCAGCGTGAGCGTGGTGATCCAGAGTGCGGCGAACAGCAGGCTGCCGAGGACGTCGGTCGGGTGGTGCTCCCCCCGGTACATCCGGGACAGGGCCACGAGCGCGGGCATGGCGATCGCGGGCACCAGGAACAGCCACCGCCACCAGCCACGCGTATGGCCGATGACCAGGATGGCCAGCGCGACGTAGAGGCAGGTCGTCGCGGCTGTGTGCCCGGACGGGTACGCCGAGGTCGGCAGGTGGTGGTCGAGATGCGGGACATCCGGCCGGGGCCGCTTGACCACCATGCTGGCGACCAGGAATGCGGCAAGTTCACCGAACATCAGCGCGGCGATGAACACGACCGGTCGCCAGCGCCTGGTGACGGCGAGGAAGATCACGCAGGTCGCGACCGCGACGATGAGAATCGCCTGGGTCGCGCCGAGCGTGCTGAAGACCTCGCTCCAGCGGTTCAGGCTGGGCGTGCGGTGTGCCGCGAGCCAGTGCGGGATGGTCTCGTCGCCGAGCACGTTGCCGTTGCCGCGCTTGATGATCAGTTCGCCGACGCCGACCACGATGCCGACGATCAGGACCCAGGCCACCAGGATCCCTGCGGCGACCCGGCCGTGGTGACGGGCCCGGCGGCCTGCGGGCTCAGGCTGGGCAGGCTGGAGGTCGGACCGGGCCTCCGGCTCCAGCCCTTCGGTGACCGGGTCGGTGATCCGCTGGCCCGAGGCATGCCGGGTTGCCTCGAAGGCGAACGCGGTGACGCCGAGCCAGGTGATCCCGACCGCCCACCCGCCGACGACGTCCGACAGGTAGTGCACCCCGAGCAGGATCCGGCTGATCCCGATCAGCGCGATCAGGGTGACGATCACCGTGATGAACGTGACGCGCCACCGGCCGCGCGCCGCGGGCAGGAAGACCAGCAGTATCGCCCCGTAGCAGACGATCGAGCCGAGCGCGTGCCCGCTCGGGAAGCTGTTCCCGGTGCCATGGGCGATCGGATGCGCCACCACCGGGCGCAGCCGGCCCACCAGCGACTTCAGGACGGGGTCGAGCACCAGGGCGCCCGCGGCCGTGACGAGCAGGTAGCCCGCCAGCCGCCAGCGTTTCCTGATCGCCAGGATGACCGCCGCGACCCCCACGACCGTCCAGAGCACGCCATCACTGCCGAGCCAGGTCACCGCCTTGACCACGGCGACGAGGGCGCTGTTCCCCGCGACCAGGTCGTTGATCCGGGCTGCGGCGCCGCGGTCCACGGACTCCAGCGGTGCCCAGCGCAGCCGCACCAGGAGGAGCAGGATCGTGAAGACCGCCGCGGCGACGGTGACCACGGCCAGTGGGGCAAGATCACGGTGCGGGCGGTGCAGGCGGGTAACAGACATGACCCGCACTTTGCCCACGGTGGAGGCTTTCATTCCTCCGCGCCCCGGTTGCCGGACCCGATGTGCGGCATTGCGCCGGGCGGTTCCGGCGCCGCCCTCAGATGTTGGACCTGATGAGGCCGCCGTCAACCTGGTAGACGGCGCCGGTGATGTAGGAGGCCTGCTGCGAGGCGAGGAACGCGACGAGGTTGCCGAGTTCGATCGGGTCGCCGAGACGGCCAACCGGGATGGCCGCGGCGACGGGCGCGAGTTGCGCTTGGAGAGCCCGGTCCTCCTCGGCACTGCGCCCCGCGCCAGCGATGATGCGGGAGGTGAGGAACATGCCGGGGAGCACCAGGTTGATGGTGATGCCGTCCTTGGCCAGGTCGGGCGTGAGCGCCTTCATCAGCCCGGCCACGCCCGGGCGGAGCCCGTTCGACATGTCGATGCCGTCGACCGGCTGCTTCACCGACATCGACTGGATACCGACGATGCGGCCCCACCGCTGGGCGCGCATGTAGGGCAGCACCTCGCGGACGAAGCGGACGAAGTTCAGCGTGACCGCCTCGAACGCCACCCGCCAGTCCGCGTCGGTGAAATCGGCGAACTTGCCCCGCTGTGGGCCGCCGGAGTTGCTGACCAGGATGTCCATCCCGCCGAACCGCTCCGCGGTGGCGACGACGACGGTGTGGATCCCGTCCGCGCTGTTCAGATCGGCCGGGATGGCGAGCACCTCGGCGCCGGTCTCGTCCCGGATCTGGGCGGCCGCGGCGTGCAGGTCCGCCTCGGTCCGCGCGCAGATCGTGACCCGTGCCCCCTCCCGGGCCAGGGCCAGCGCCGATGCTTTGCCCAGGCCCTTGCTCGACGCGGCCACGAGCGCGACCTTGCCCTTCAACCCCAGATCCACGAGTCTCTCCAATCCGGTTATGCGTCGCGGCGGCCGGAAGCCAAACCGACCCTAACGCGCCGGCGGTGGCCGGATGAAGCGGCCGCAACCCGTCGGCTGGCCCGCGCAGGTCAGCGGAGATCGCCGGCGTGGCAGGTGCACAGGTACCTTGGCGCGGTGGCAACTCAGGTGATCGTGCTCAACGGCGGCTCCAGCTCGGGAAAGTCCGGGATCGCCCGGTGCCTGCAGGCGGTCCTGCCGGGTCCCTGGCTGGTCTTCGGGGTGGACACGCTGATCCAGGCGCTGCCGGCAGCCTCGCCGATGTCGGCCACGGGGATCGAGTTCGCCCCGGACGGTGAGGTCGTCGTCGGGCCGGAGTTCCGCGCGCTGGAGGCGGCCTGGATCGAAGGGGTCGCGGCGATGGCGCGTGCCGGCGCCCGGATCATCGTTGACGAGGCCTTCCTGGGTGGCGCGGCGTCCCAGCAGCGATGGCGGCAGGCGCTTGGCGCGCTGCAGGTGCTGTGGGTCGGTGTCCGGTGCGACAGCGCGGTCGCCGTGGGCCGCGAGATCGCCCGCGGTGACCGGGTCATCGGGATGGCCGCGTCGCAGGCGGAACTGGTCCACCGGGGCGTCGCCTACGACGTGCAGGTGGACACGACAAACGCCGAGGCCCTGGACTGCGCACGCGTGATCGCCGCCCGCGTGCAGTGAACCTTCGGCCGTGCCTCAGACCCGGCGCAGGCCGTGCCTCAGACCCGGCGCAGGACCGTGACGACGCGGCCCAGGATCGTCGCCTTGTCCCCGGGGATCGGCGTGTAGGCGGAATTGTGCGGCATCAGCCAGACGTGGTTGTCCGACCGCTTGAGCGTCTTGACCGTGGCCTCGCCGTCGATCATGGCGGCGACGATCTCGCCGCTTTCGGCGTCGGACTGCTGGCGGATGACCACCCAGTCGCCGTCGGCGATCGCCGCGCCGATCATGGAATCCCCGGCGACCTTGAGCATGAACAGTTCCCCCTCGCCGACCAGTTCCTTGGGCAAGGGGAAGATGTCGTCGGCCGACTCCTCGGCCGGAACGGGAATACCCGCCGCGATCCGCCCGACCAGCGGCACCCGGGCGGCCGGTTTCGGGGACCTGGCCGGCCGGCGGCGGGGGGCTGGCGCCGCGGCCGGCCCGGGAGTCAGCGGGACCGGCGGTTGCCCGGGCAGCCGGACCTCCACCGTCCGGGGGCACCCGGCCGCGCGGCGCAGATAGCCCTTGGCCTGCAGGGCGGCTAGCTGGTGCTCGACGCTGGAGGTGCTGGTCAGGCCCACGGCACGGCCGATCTCGCGGATGGAAGGTGAGTACCCGTGCTCGTGCACCCAGCCGGTGATGAACCGGACGATCTTCCGCTGCCGCGCGGTGAGCGTGGGGTCGAGGTCAGGACTGCCGGACGCCTGGTCCGCCGTCGTGCTGCTCATGCCACCCCTCCAGCGTGCCGGTCCCTGTCAGGACGACGTTATGCTACATGTAAACGGCTAAAAACAAAAACCTGTTCTAGAAATTATTCGGGTCTCGAACACATCTTCTAACCTATCTGTGCAGGTTGCCAGTGCAGGCAGCCGGTGTCAATGACACAGAACCGGCCACGCTTGACGTCCCGGCCGCGCCGTTACCCGGCGGGAAGGGCGATCCGGTACCACACCGCCTCCGCCACGGCCGCGAAGCCCAGGGAGGAGTACAAGGGCACGCCGGCCGCGGTCGCGACCAGCACGGCCGGCCGCCTTGGGCTGGCGGTGAGCGCGGCGCATATGACCGCCCGGCCCAGGCCCGCGGACCGGTGCTCGGGCAGGGCCGCCAGCCAGTACACGCCGAGCGCGGCCCCGTCGTCGTAGGTGCAGCAGGCGGCGGCTGGCCGGCCGGCCCGGTAGGCCAGCCAGGTCCGCCATCCGGCTGTGGTCAGCACCTGCGGCGGCAGCATCCGCCCCGGCCGGTACGGCTGCAGCGCGGGCCTCGGGAAGCCGTCCACGATCACCCGTTCCGCTTGGACCAGCGCCTCCTGGTCGGTGACAAGCACCACGGTCGCGCCGTTCCCCGGTGGCGCCGCGCCGCCGGCGGGCCGGAGCATCAGCGGCATCCGGTCCACCGTGACGCCCCCGTCCCGGACGCGTCTGTCCTGCCGGGCCACCAGGTCGCCGAAGGAGTCCTCGACCACGACCCGGCCGTGCAGGCCCGCCGCCGTCACCAGCGCACCGGGCCGCCCGGACCCGGCCGCGCCCCGCCACCGGAGGATGACCCGCCCGGCCCGTTGCGCCGGGATGTCGACTGCCGTCACGCCCGGCGCCGTGCCCGCCACCGGCCGCGACCAGGGCGCCAGGCTCGCCCACATCGCCGCGGCATTCCCGGCGTAAAGTTCCGCGCCGTCCATGCACGCAGTCTGCCAAAACGGGACCGGCCATTAATCGCTGGCGCCCACCCAGGGCAGCGTGCTGGACTGCGTCAGTGACCTCACCGCCGTCCGATGCGGAGCTTGACGCCCGGCAGGCCGCCTTGCAGGCCGAGGCCCGGGCCCTGCTCGCCGCGCCGGACCTGGCCGCGCTGCTCGCCGACATCGGGCCGCCGCTGCTGGCCGGGAGTTTCGTCTCCGGGCTGATGTGCTGGCGCGAGGTCGACGTCATGGTGCTGGCAGGCCCGGAAACGTCACCGCAGGACGTGATGCGGCTGCTGGGACGGATCGTCGGGCTGGCCGGAGTCACCGGTCTGGAATACCGCGACGAACGTGGCCCGCGCTGTGCCACCGGCCAGGTCCGCGACGAGCGGTACCACGTGCCGGTGACCGTGGAACGGGACGGGCAGGCCTGGCAGGTCGACCTGACGCTGTGGCTGCACGACCCGCACCACAACGTCACCCGGTGGCACGAGGAACTGCGCGAGCGGATCACCGGGGAGCAGCGCCGCGCGGTGCTGCGCATCAAGGACGAATGGCATCGCCGCCCGGAATATCCCGGCGAAGTCGGCGGCCTTGAGGTCTACACGGCGGTGCTGGAAGACGGGGTGCGCACCCCCGGCCAGTTCGCAGCCTGGCTGCAACGGCATGCCCCGGCCGGGGATCCCCGGCCGGCGATGCACCCGGCGTAGCGCTGCCAGCGAGGGGCCCATCCCGCCCCTCGGTCGCGCCGTTCCGGCGTGACTCCCGCGCCCGAATGTCGGGCATCCGCCGGCTTCGTTACCGCCTTCCCTGGGCCAGGTCCACGTTCCTCGGTCACCGGCATTCCCCGATCTGGCCGTCGGTCTCATCATGCTCCCGGCTACGGCACGCCGGTCGGCCATGCCGGGAGCCAACTTCGAGTGAGGAGAACATGAAGCGCTTCATCCTGACCGGTGCCCCCGGTGCCGGCAAGACGTCGATCCTGCTGGCCCTGGCGGCCGGCGGGTATGCCGCGGTGCCCGAGGCCGCCACGGACGTGATGACCGCGCGGCTGGCCCTGGACGAGGCCGAGCCCTGGGCTGACCCGCTGTTCATCGACCGGATTGCCGCGCTGCAACGGCAGCGCCGGGAAGCGCCGGTGCGTCCCGGCGTCACAGTGCAGGTACATGACCGGTCGGCGGTCTGCACGCTCGCGCTCGCGCGGCACCTCGGGCACCCGGTCCCGCCAGTGCTGGAGCAGGAGGTCGCCTGGGCGACCGGCGATGGTTCCTTCGATCGCCGGGTGTTCTTCGTCCGGCTGCTCGGGTTCATCCAGCCCACGGCGGTGCGCCGGATCAGCTACACCGAATCACAGGCATTCGAGCTGATCCACGAGGACTCCTACCGGCGCCTGGGCTTCGACCTCGTCGAAGTCCCCGCCGCGACCGTCGCCGAGCGAGCCGCTGCGATCGACGCACATATCAGGTCCTGGGCCTGACCCTGGCCCGGAGCCCAGCCCCGCACCCGCGCTAGTCATGAATGTGGCAACGATGCCCGCCTATGGGCACCAAACTCACATTCATCACCGGGGCCAGGTGTGGTGGAGTGGGGATCACGAGTACGGGGAGGTGCCAATGGCCCGTGGGGCGAGGGGTGTTTTTGTGGCTCTCGCGGCCGCCGACACGCTGCTGGCCGGGGCCGGCCGGAACCGGGAGCGGTGGCTGACCAAGCCGTTGCTGATGCCAGCGCTGATGGCCGGCAGCGACCGCGGGTCGCGCCGGGCGCTTGCCCTGGGCGGCGCGGGCGACGTGGCACTGCTGGGCAGCAGCGACGCGGCCTTCACTGCGGGGCTGGCCTGTTTCCTCGCCGGCCACGCCGCCTGGATCCATGCCCTGCGGCAGCGCCCGGGCGGCGGGCGGTTGCGCTCCCGGCCGGTGCTGGCCGTGCCGTATCTCGCGGCATTCAGCGCCTTGAACGCCTACCTGTGGCCACGGACCGGCAAGGACCGGCTTCCCGTCCTCGCCTACAGCACGGCACTGCTCGCGATGTCGCTGGCAGCGCTGGATTCCGGATCGGGGCGCACGGCCGCCGGGGGCGCGCTGTTCCTGCTCTCGGACACGCTGCTGGCGCTGGAGAAGTTCGCCGGCATCCACCTGCCCGCGCACGAGGGCGTGGTGATGGCGACCTACACCACCGCCCAGGCGCTGCTGGCCAGCCCACCGCCTGCCTGACCCTGCCCGGGCCGGCCGCTTACCCCAGCAGTTGCGGCCCGGTCCAGCGTTGCGCAGGCAGCGCTCGGCGACCGCCGGGTCTCCTGGTGACCCGTCGCAGCCGCACCCATGCGCCGGAGCGCCAGCGGATGCCCCGGCGGCACCTGGCCACCGTGGCGGGCAACTACTGGCCTAGCTGGTCTTTGCGCGGGTAGAGGTCCCGCAGCAGGCCGACCTCCGCGGCGTGGTGTACGAGTTCGTCGAAGACGTGCAGGGCCAGGTCGGTGGTCGACTGCTCCGCGTACGGGCCGAACGAAGGGCCGATGGGCTGCCACCAGCGCGGCTCGCCGATTGCGGCGATGCCCTCCCGCCATGGGCGGTAGCTCGCCTGCAGGAACCCGGCCGCGGCTGCGGCGGACGGGGCAACTTCGACGTCCTCCGGCCGCAGCGTCCCGGCGCCGAACAACCTGTCGGCGAATCCGGCGAGTGCCATGCCGATGTGCCCGATCCGCCAGGCGATCGTGGTGACCGGCGGGGGCTCGGGAGCGGGGCCGCCGTCCATGGCCCAGCGGCCGTCCACGCCCTGGCGCACCGACCAGCAGCCCGGCACCGGCTCCCAGAAGTATTCTCGGTCGCCCAGGCCCGCCAGCCGGTCCAGCAGGCGCCCGTGCACGTAGTCGAAGGCGTTCGTGAGCGAGTTCCCGATGTCTGCCACGCGTCAATCCTCCTCCGTCCGAAGGCCCCGGATCTGCGCCTCGTAGCTGGCGAACGGCTCCAGGCCGGCCGCAGCGCGGCGCTCGTCCAGTTGCTGTGGATCCTCGATAGGGCAGGGCCCGAATTCACCTTCGGTGACGGTGAACTGGGTGCCATAAAGCTGCGGACGCCCGTCCGCGACCCGCACCCGGTCTTCGAGGTAGGCGAGGCTCGCGGGCGAGGCCTCGCCTTCGGCGACCGCGCCGCGCAGCGCCTCGAGGAAAGCTCGCTGCAGGTCCAGGTCCTGGTCCGCGTGCTGGGCGAGCAGCCACGCCGCCGCCGCGCCGTCCTCGCCGGCCATGCTGCGCCCCGGCCAGCCCCGGGTGGCGAGGATGTCAGCCAGCCATCTGGTGTTGCCGGTGTCCACGCGCCGCCACTCCTCGGCGGCCTCTGCGGAGAGCCTGATCACATGCTGGCCTTTCGGCGGGGGCACCTGGCGCCGCACCCGCTGATCTTCCTCGGCCCGGGCCAGTAGTTCCCGCCGGAGTTCTTCGTCCATCCAGCCATTCCACCGCACCCGCGCGGTGTGGGACTGCGGTGGTGCGGCGGGGTGTGGCGGTGCAGGGGACCGGGTGCAGCGGTGCGGCGGGGTGTGGCGGTGCAGGGGACCGGGTGCGGCGATGCGGGAGGCCAGACGCGGGCGGTGCGCGGGGGCGTGGCGGTGGGCGGGCCGTGCGGGGGACCGAGGCGGCGCGGCGCGGCATGGCACGGGCCGCTCAGTAGGATTCTCGGGAGCCAGGGTGCTGGAGGCGGTGTTGTCGGGCGACGCGGAAAGAGCAGCTGCCCGGTACCAGGACGTGCTCGACAGCCTGCGCGTCTCCTATGACGGCCGGGCCGCATGGCGCGACCAGCAGGAGAAGGCACCGTGGAAGCTCGCCGAGCGGGAACTGTTCCTGGGCAGGGTGCTCGACGACGGTGGCGGCCGGCTGCTGGAGATTGGCGCGGGCCCGGGCCACGACAGCGCCTTCTTCGCCAGCCACGGCCTGCAGGTGGTCGCGACCGACCTGTCCCCGGCCATGGTCGGCTTCTGCCGGCAGAAGGGCGTTGACGCCCACGTGATGGACTTCCTGCACCTGGACTTCCCGGCCGGTTCGTTCGACGCGGTCTACGCGCTGAACTGCCTGTTGCACGTGCCAAACGCGGACCTGCCCGAGGTGCTGGCAGTGATCCGCGCGGTACTGCGCCCAGGGGGGTGGCTCTACTTGGGGGTCTACGGCGGCAACGGTTACGAGGGCCCGGGCAGGAATGACCGGCACGAGCCGGCCCGGTTCTTCTCCTTGCGCACCGACGAGCAGATCCGGGGCTTCGCCACCAGGTGCTTCAGTGTCTTTGACTTCCACGTCATCGAGCCGGGCCAACTCCACTTCCAGTCGCTGACCATGCGGCGCCCTGCGTAACGACGGGCGGAACTGCCGTGCACATGGAGATAGACGGCCAGAGCGCCACCGTGGCGCAGTTGAGTGCCGCCGCACCGGCGGGCTACGGCCATTTCACCGCGATGCAGGTCAGGAACCGCCGAGTGCGGGGCCTCGGCCTGCACCTGGCCCGGCTCGACGCCGCGAACCGGGAGATGTTCGGCACCGGGCTTGACACCACCGCGGTGCTCGGATACATCCGGCATGCCCTGGGAGAGCAGACCCGCGATGCGTCGGTCCGCGTGTACGTCTACGAGGCGCCGGACGGGCCGGCGGTCATGGTGACGGTGCGGCCGCCGGGGACGATGGCGCCCAGCCTCTGGCGGCTGCAGACCGTGTCCTATCAGCGCTCGCTCGCCCATATCAAGCACATCGGCGATTTCGGGCAGGGCTATTTCGGGCGGCTGGCGCGGAGCAATGGATTCGACGAGGCGCTGCTGACCGGCCCGGACGGCATTATCTGCGAGGGGGCCATCACCAATATCGGGTTTTCCGATGGCACCGGTGTGCTCTGGCCGGCCGCACCGGCGCTGGCCGGAATTACCATGCAGATCCTGGAGCGGGCGCTGGCAGAGCGTGGCGTGCCATCGCGGCGCGCCCCGGTGCGGGTATCCGACCTGGGCTCGTTCGCCGGCGCCTTCGTCACCAACTCCCATGGCATCGCACCGGTCGGGCAGGTCGACGAACTCACCATGCCGGTGGACGATGCGCTGATGCCGGCTCTCACCCAGGCTTACGAGTCCGCCGGCTGGGATCAGATCTGAGCACGGCCGGGCCGTTCGGGCCGCCGCCGGTCGCGGGCAGCGAGCACGATCTGGGTCGCCACGTACGTGCTGACACCGAGCTTGGCCGCGATCTCGTCCGGCCTGAGGCCCTGCTCGTTGTACAGCAGCGCGAGCCGTTCCTGACGGTCGGTCCACGGACGGCTGGCCGTGGCCGGGGCTGCGGCCCGGCGGGCCGGCCGCGGGCGGGCGTGGTGGGCCGCCGGGCTGGAGTCCCGGGCGGTGGTGCCGGGTGCGGGTGCTGCGGCGGTGGTGCCGGGTGCGGGTGCTGAGGCGGAGGTGCCGAAGGAGCCCCGCCGCTGGTCGTGGTATCTGCCGCTGGCCAGGTCCGCCTGGGTGCGCTCGTCGAGGATCATCAGTTCCTCGGCGGCCTTGTTCATCCCAACGGCCACCATGGTCAGGCCCTTGGCGTTCTTCTCCTGGCACTCACGTGCCATGCAGTAGTTGTATTTCCTGGCTCGTTCGGGATGCAATGTGGTCCCGCACGTAATGCACTGCGCCATGCTCATTCTTTCGCCACACAGATAAGTCCGCTGTAAAAACACCGGCGGGCCCGGGCATGTTCCTGCCGGGGCAGGTCACTGCCAGCCGAGCCAGCTCATGATCTCCCCGGCGACGACGCCGATCGGGCGGTCGTTGGCCACCACGATGTCCTCGACGCCCACACCCTCGGAGGCTGCGATCTGCGCGGCCGCCTCCCGCAGGTCGTCGGCCCGGCCCGCGGTCGGGTCGCCCGCCAGGCGCTGCCGGATGCCGTCCAGCGGCACGGTCAGCCGGACCACCCGCAACGGCATCCCCACCGCCTCCCGGATCGAGCGCAGCGCGCCGTGGTCGCGGACGAACCACGCCATCACGAACGTGCCAACCCCGGCCTCGCGGTAATTGCCCGCGACCGCGGCCAGGTTGCGCAGCATCAGAAAGTACGAGGCCGCGTGGGAGCTGAAGTCGGCCCCGCCCCAGCCCAGGTAATCCAGGTCAAGCAGGGCGTACGGCCGGTGGCGCTCTTCGAGCAGGTAGGCGATCTCCGTGGCGACCGAGCTTTTCCCCGAGCCGTACACCCCGGTGATCAGTACGCCCTCGCCGCCGGACGGGCTCTCGCTGGTCACCGGGCTGAGGTTACGCCCCTGCATGGAAGGAGGCGAGCGAGAAAAGCGTTAGGTAACCCCGGGGAACCACGGTCATCCTTATCCGTGTTCCCGTGCCTGCCATGGAGACTGCCACCTTGACGCCCGCGCTCGTGGTTTCCTATCCGCCGGACCTGCCGGTCAGCCAGCGGAAGGACGAGATAGCCGCGGCCATCCGCGACCACCAGGTCATCGTCGTCGCGGGCGAGACCGGCTCGGGCAAGACCACCCAGCTGCCGAAGATCTGCCTGGAACTCGGCCGCGGCATCACCGGCCAGATCGGCCACACCCAGCCCCGCCGGATCGCGGCGCGCACCGTGGCGGAACGCATCGCCGAGGAACTGGGCACCGAGATCGGCGCGGCCGTCGGCTACAAGGTGCGGTTCACCGACAAGTCCAGCGACGGCACCCGGGTCAAGGTGATGACCGACGGGATCCTGCTGGCCGAGATGCAGCGGGACCGGCAACTGCGCCGCTACGACACGCTGATCATCGACGAGGCCCACGAGCGCAGCCTGAACATCGACTTCATCCTCGGCTACCTGAAACGGCTGCTGCCCGCCCGCCCCGACCTCAAGGTCATCATCACCTCGGCCACGATCGACCCGGAGCGCTTTTCTAAGCATTTCGGCGGAGCCGAATCAAACAAGCAGAGTGGCGGAGCCGAATCAAACAAGCAGAGTGGCGGAGCCGAATCAAACAAGCAGAGTGGCGGAGCCGAATCAAACAAGCCGAGCAACGGGGCGCCGATCGTCGAGGTGTCCGGGCGGGTGTACCCGGTCGAGGTGCGCTACCGGCCGCTTGCCGACCCGGACCGGCCAAGCAGCGAGGCGAAGGACCAGGTCCAGGGCATCTGCGACGCGCTCGCGGAACTGCGCGCCGAAGGCCCGGGAGATGTCCTGGTCTTCCTCAGCGGCGAGCGGGAGATCAGGGACACCGCCGATGCGCTGGCCGACCGGCCGGACCTCGCCGGCCTGGAGGTGCTGCCGCTGTACGCCCGGCTGTCCGCGGCCGAGCAGCACCGCGTGTTCCAGCCGCACCGGCGGCCCCGCGTGGTGCTCGCCACCAACGTCGCGGAGACCTCGCTGACCGTGCCCGGCATCAAGTACGTCATCGACCCCGGCACCGCACGTATCTCCCGGTACAGCCAGCGGACGAAGGTGCAGCGGCTGCCCATCGAGCCGGTCTCCCGCGCCTCGGCCGACCAGCGCAAGGGCCGGTGCGGCCGCACCTCCGACGGCATCTGCATCCGGCTGTACAGCGAGGCGGACTTCGCCGCACGCCCCGAGTTCACCGACCCGGAGATCCTGCGCACCAACCTGGCCTCGGTCATCCTGCAGGCGGCCGCACTCGACCTGGGCGAGCTCGCGGACTTCCCGTTCGTGGATCCGCCGGAGTCCCGCAACATCGCCGACGGCATGAGGCTGCTCGAAGAACTCGGCGCCCTCACCAGTGCTGGCCCGGGGGAGCACTCCACTTTCCCGGGGGCAAGCCCCCGGACCCCACGGCCCGGAACCCCCCGTGGGCCTGGCGGCGCCACGAAGCTGACGAGCCTTGGCCGGAAGCTGGCCAGGCTGCCGGTAGACCCGCGGCTCGGCCGAATGATCCTGGAAGCCAGGCACCACGATTGCCTGCGCGAAGTCCTGATCATCACGTCCGCCCTGTCCATCCAGGATCCGAGGGAGCGCCCCGCGGACACCCGCGAGGCGGCCGATGCCATGCACGCGCGGTTCGCCGAGCCGGGCTCGGACTTCCTGGCGTTCCTCACCCTCTGGGGCTACCTGCACGACAAGCAGGCCGAGCTGTCCGGCTCCGCGTTCCGCCGCCTGTGCCGCCGCGAATATCTGCACTACCTGCGGGTGCGGGAGTGGCAGGACCTGTACGGCCAGTTGCGGCAGGCGGCCAAGGAGGTAGGCGCCGGCACCGGCCGGGAAACCAGCTCGCCGCGGTCAGCCAGCGGAAATAGCGGCGCTACGCAGCCCAGCCAGGCCGTGGCACGCACCCGCGAGCCGGAGCCCGGGGCGCGCTACCCGGCGGAACTGGCGAACCGGGTGCACATGTCCCTGCTGGCCGGCCTGCTCTCGCACATCGGGATGCGGGATACAGAAACAAAGCCGGGCAGGAAGCGGCGCGGCCCGGCCGAGTTCGCCGGGGCACGTGGCGCCCGGTTCGCGATCTTCCCGGATTCCGTGCTGGCCAGGAAGCCGCCAGCGTGGGTGGTCGCCGCGGAGCTCGTCGAGACATCGAGGCTGTGGGCCAGGACGGCCGCTCGTATTGAACCGGAATGGGCTGAGGAACTGGCCGCGCACCTGGTCAAGCGCAGCTACAGCGAGCCGCACTGGAGCGCGCGCCGGGGCGCGGCCATGGCGGCCGAGAAGGTCACGCTGTACGGCCTGCCGATCGTGGCGGCCCGCCAGGTGAGCTACGCGCGGGTGGACCCGGCGGCGGCGCGGGAGCTGTTCATCACCCACGCCCTGGTGGCGGGCGACTGGCAGACCCACCACAAGTTCTTCCACCGCAATCAGCAGCTCCTCGAAGAGGCCAGGGACCTGGAGGACAGGGCCAGGCGGCGCGGCCTGGTGGCCGACGACGCCGTGCTGTTCGACTTCTACGACCAGCGGGTGCCCAAGGACGTGATCTCCGCGCGGCACTTCGACACCTGGTGGAAGAAGGCCCGCGCGCAGTCCCCGGACCTGCTGACCCTCACATTCGACGACCTGGCCGGGCCGGCCAGCGGCCAGATCCAGCCGGCCGACTATCCCGCTAGCTGGGGTGAGCTGCCACTGTCGTATGAGTTCGCGCCCGGTGCGCCCGAGGACGGGGTGACCGCGGACATCCCACTGGCCGCGCTGGCCCGGGTGGACGGCGACGAGCTCGGCTGGCAGGTGCCGGGCCGGCGAGAGGAACTGGTCACCGAGCTGATCAGGTCCCTGCCCAAGGAACTGCGCCGGGAGTTCGTGCCCGTGCCTGACGTGGCCAGGGCCGTCGTCGCCCGGCTCGGCGAACCGCACGGCAACCTGCTGGACGCGCTTGGCGCGGAACTCGGCCGCCTCGCCGGGGTGCGGATCCCGCGGGACGCCTGGGATGAGACCCGGCTGCCAGCGCACCTGAGGATGACCTTCCGGGTGATGGACTCCGGTCGCGAGCTGGCCCGCGGCAAAGACCTGGACGCGCTGCGCCGGGAACTGCGGCCCCGGCTGGCCGAGATGGTCACCGGCGCGGCCAGCGGCCTGCTGCGGACCGGCCTGAAGGAGTGGAGCATCGGCACGCTGCCCCGGGTGTTCACCTCGGGTCAGCTCACCGCCTACCCGGCGCTGGAGGACACCGGGGACGCCGCCGAGGTCCGGCTGTTCGAGACGCAGGCACAGGCCGAGGCGGCCATGCTGCGCGGTACCAGGCGGCTGCTTCTGCTGCGGGTGCCGACCGGGCTGCGCTCGATCGCCGACCGGCTGCCCAACCAGCGCAAGCTCGCGCTGAGCCGGAGCCCGTACGCCAGCATCGGCGCGCTGCTCGACGACTGCGAGGCCTGCGCGGCCGACCAGGTGATCGCGGATGCCGGCGGCCCGGCCTGGGACGCCGACGGATTCGCCCGCCTGGTGACGGCGGCCCGGCCCACCCTGCCGCTGGCGACGTCCCGGGCGCTTGACCTCACCGGGCAGGTGCTCGAGGCGGCGCACGAAGCCGAGTCCCGGCTGGACAGCACCAGCCCGGTGCTGGCGCGGGCGGTCGCCGACGCCCGGGCACAGTTCGGCGCGCTGATCTACCCGCGGTTCGTCAGCGAGACCGGGCTGGCCCGGCTGCCCGACCTGGTGCGCTACCTGCGGGCGATCAGCCGCAGGCTGGACACGGCGGCGCAGGACCCGGCCCGCGACGCGGACCGGGCCGCCGCGGTGGCACGGGTCACGGACGCCTGCGCCCGCGCCGTAGCGGAGCTTCCGCCCGCGCGGCGCCAGGACGCCGGCGTCCAGGCGGTGCGCTGGATGATCGAGGAACTGAGGGTCAGCCTCTTCGCCCAGGTGCTCGGCACGTCCGGCCCCATCTCGGAGAAGCGGATCCAGGCCGCGCTGAGTCAGCTCACCGGCGCCAGGTGACCGCGTTCAGCGCTCCGGAGCCGGGAGAAGCGGCCACGTCAGCCGCGGGCGGTCAGGACAGCGCGCCGGTTTTGTAGAAGATGTAGAAACCGATGAGGATGAACGCCACGGGAACGATCCACTGGCCCCAGCGCTGTACCGCCTGAATGACCGCCCGATGCCCGGCGAACCGGATGCTCGCCAGACAGTACAAGCCCACTCCCGCCAGGAATACCGTGACAATTACGGCGATCTCGGCCGCGCTGCTTGTGCGGAAAACCGGGATGTAGGCCGAGAGGTTGTCACCGCCGTTGACAATGGTCAGCCCGATGACCCCGGCCAGCCCCGTCACGGCTGCCGGAGAGGCCTGCCGTCCGGACCGGTGGGCGCGGATCGCGGCGGCCAGCTTGCCCAGGCCGAGCCCCAGCGGCAGCAGGCCGAGCAGCCAGAGCCAGTGCAGCGGGACCATGGCCAGCCCCGCCGCCGCGGCCAGGGATGCGGCGATCAGGACGGCGAAGCCTGCGTACTGGCCGGCCCAGATGTGCCAGCGACGGGGCTCCCCGCTTGCCCGGGAGGAGATGCTCAGCACGGTGAGGACCACGATGTCGTCGAGGTTGGTGGCGGCGAAGAGCACGGCGGCAGTCAGCACGACGGCGAAGATCCCGCCTGCAGGCATCCAGGCCTCCAGCCCGTGGCGCGGCCACTCGGGCCCCACAGATCCTGGCCTGCCAGGGTAACGGGGCGGGCAGTGAAAGCGGTCGTCAACCCCATCGCTTTGGCGGCGCGAGTGTTGCATACTCACCGTTGTGAACGATCCGTTTGACTTCCAGGCACTGCGGATCCTGCAGCCGGGAAAGTGGCTGCCCAATCGGGCGAGATATGAGATTTTCAATGATCAGCGGCAGCTTCTGGCGATCGCTACCGAAACTGAAGCCCATGCCAGGATGAAGCTGCTCAGCAAAACGATGCCCGACGCGCGGGTGCTCGAGGTCACCACCGCCGCCGGCGGGCCGGTGCTGACCCTGGTCAAGTACAAGAGGGAACGGATCACCGAACTGCATGGGCCGGACGGCGAACTGGTCGGCCGGATCCGTGCGACCCACACCACCCGCCACTACACCCTGCTCGACGACCAGGACCAGACCGTCGGCAAGGTGGTCGGCGACCTGGGGCTCAAGCATTTCTCCGTGACCGACGGGGACGGGGAGTTCGCGCGGCTCCGCAAGACCTGGGCCGGGCTCACCAAGGAGGTGCTCACCCCGTCCGACCACTACCGGGTGGACTTCACCGGCACCGTCTCGCCTCCGGCCCGGATGCTGACCGTCATGATGGCGATCGTGCTGGACCTGACGCTCTACGGCCCGGTCTGACCTGTCCCCCCGGCGCCACCGGCGGCAGGTGTCTCCAGCCGGGCGCGCTCGGCGCCGGTGAACGGAGCCGGCTTGCGGAGCGCGGAGTCCCAGCGGACCGTCACGACGCGGGCCTCGGCGGCCAGTTCGCCCGATGGCGTGGTGATCGTTTCGCGGGTGGTCAGGCTGGTCGTGCCGAGGCGCTCGGCCTCGATCCGCACAAGCACCCGCCGGTCCGGGTAGCGCACCTCGGCGCGCAGGTCAACCTCCAGCCGGACGACGACATAGCTGGGGTCGCGGCCGAGCAGCTGCGAGTAGAAGGCGTCCCGGCCCTCCTCGAGGTAGGTCAGGAACACCGCATGGTTGACATGGTCCAGGGCGTCGACGTCACGCCACCGCACGTCCACCGAATGCTCGAACACCGCGGCCATGCACTCGCTCCCTCCACGGCACCCCCCGGGCCTGCGGCCCGGCAGCACCGCCGCCGCCCGCAGGCATCACGGTAGCCGGGCGGGCAGCCCGAAGCGGGCGAACACTTCCGCGGCGGTGACCTGCCTGCCCCCACGGAGGTCCACCGGGTCGAAGGCCACGAAACCGGTGACCGCGGCGATCCGGTCGCCGTCCAGGGTCAGCACGTCGATCACACCCGCCGTGTAGTCGCCCTTGTCCTGGTCGAACCCATAGCAGCCGACCGCCAGTTGCCCGTTCGCCCGCGCGGGCAGGTGCTTCCAGCGCACCCCGAACGGATCGCGGATCAGCCAGTCGCGGATCGCGGGGCCGCCCTGGAACCAGGTCGGGTGCGGTGGCATGGACCAGGTCGCATCCTCGGTGAGCATGCTCACCAGGGTGTCGGCGTCGCCGCGTTCCATGGCGTCGGTGTACCGCTGCACGATCTCCCTGGTCCGCTGGTCGCCCAGGTCGCGCAGCATCGACTGCTGGCTGCGGGCGGGCATGCCCACCTGCGCCGCGGCGCGGGCGCGCTGCAGTGCGCTGTTCACCGCGGGCACGGTCGTGCCTAGCTGGCTGGATATCTCCGTCACGGAGAAGCCGATCACGTCGCGGAGCAGGAGCACGGCACGCTGCCGTGGCGGCAGCCGCTGCAGCGCGGTGAGGAACGCCAGTTCCACGCTCTCCCGCTGCTCGTAACGTGCCTCTGGCGAGGAGCCCGCGGCCCCGGTCAGCCACAGGTCTGGGTAGGGCTCCAGCCAGACCGGGTCTGCGGCCGCCGCTTCCACCTCGGTGCCCACGCCGGCGGCCGGGCCGAAGCTGACCGGCAGTTCCCGCCGTGACCTGTGCCTGGTGATGTCCAGCGCGGCGTTGCCCGCGATGGTGTACAGCCAGGACCGCACCGAGCCGCGGCCCTCGAACCGGCGCAGCCCCCGCCAGGCGCGCAGCAGCGCGTCCTGGAGGGCGTCCTCGGCGTCGTGCAGCGAGCCGAGTATCCGGTAACAGTGGGCCCGCAGTTCCGCCCGATAGGGCTCGACCAGTTCGCCGAATGCGCCCTGGTCGCCCTCCCTGGCCCGCTTCAGCAGCGCCATCTCGTCAGCCCGTGCGGGCCGGGCAGCGGTCACGGTCACAACGCTAGCCCGCCGTGCCGTGGCCTGCTGTGCGCAGGCATCAGTCGGTGAACGTCGGGTCCGGCCCATGCAGCCGGGGCGCCCGTCCCTTGGGCTCCTCCCAGTCTTCCTGCCTGCCCAGCGCGGTCAGGTCCAGCAGGGAGTAGGTGTTGCCGAGGCTGTCGGTGCCGCGCGCATAGGTCGAGTAGGTGTGGAAGATCTCGTCGCCGTCGCGCAGGAAGCAGCTCAGGCCGGGCACCTCTGCCGAGGCGGTGTCGCCGCTGACGATCTCCGGCTCCGTTCGGTAGTTGTACTCCAGTTGCGGGATGGATCTGTCCAGGGTGGCCTGGAAGTCGTAGTTGAAGTCGCTGCCGTGGGAGGAGTACCAGGCGACCGTCCAGCCCCTGCTGGCCTGGTATTTCTGCAGCTTGGCGAGCGGGGCGCGGGAGACAAGGGCGAAGGCCGTGTCCCTGGAGCGCAGGTGGGTGAGCATCCCGCCGGACAGTTCGTCGATGCTGGCCGTGCAGCCCGGGCACGCCGCGTCCCAGTCGGGGTCGAACATGACGTGCTGGACGATGAGCTGCCTGCTGCCGGTGAACAGGCCGCCCAGTGTGACCGTGCCTCCCGGGCCTTCGAACACGTACTCCTTGTCGATCCGGACCATGGGCAGCCGCCGTCGCTCCGCGTTGAGCGCGTCCCGGCTGCGGGTTTGCTCCTTTTCCGCGGCGAGCAGCCGCTTCCTGGCTGCCAGCCACTCTTCGCGGGTTACGACCTCGGGAAACGCCATGTGAACCTCCTTGCGGGTGGGCGGCCTTCGCGCCGCCGCATACCTGGGACGGGCCGGGCGGCCCCGATTCATCGCTCCTGGCCGCGAAACCGGTTCGCGGGTAGTCTCCAGCGGTGCCCGAGACCGCGCAGCCCGAGACCGCGCAGCCCGCGCCGGTCCGCCTGGGCACCTGGCCCACCCCCGTCGAGCCGGCTCCCCGCCTCGCGGCCGCGGCGGGGCTGGCGGCGGACGCCTTGTGGATCAAGCGCGACGACCTGAGCGGGCTCGGCGGTGGCGGGAACAAGGTCCGCAAGCTTCAGTACACCTGCGCGCAGGCGCTCGCCGCCGGTGCGACAACCCTGGTCACCAGCGGCGCGCCGCAGAGCAACACCGTCTTCCTGCACACCGGGGGACTGCCAGGCCTGTTCGGCCACCCCGGGCTCGCGCAGCTGGCCTAGGGCCGGGGTCCTGGAAGGAGCCGGCGCACCGGCACCCGTTCCGTGGTGACTCAGTACCCGGTCAGTGGTGTACCCGTACTTGTCACGGATGTCCCGGCATGCGATCGCGGGACAAGCTGCAGGTGCGAACGAGAACCACCCCCGTTCGCGGTGGCGCCAGATCGCCAGGCACCATCACTGCCTGCGAATAAGGAGCAAAATCATGAGGAAGCATATGGTGGCCGGTGCCCTGGCCGCTGCCGTAGCCGGCAGCGGGGCGCTCGCCCTGTTCTCGGGCGTGGCCCAGGCCGCCCCGGTCGCATCGCACCACGCCGCGGCGACGACATACACGTTCACCACCCTGGATGACCAGGCCGACCCGACCTTCAACCAGCTGCTCGGCATCAACGTGCACAACGTGATCGCCGGCTATTTCGGCTCCGGCGCCGCCGGGCACCCGAACAAGGGCTACCTGCTCAACCCGCCCTACGCGCAGGCCAACTACGTCAACGAGAACTTCCCCGGCTCCGCGCAGACCCAGGTCACCGGGATCGACGACAAGGGCAACACCAGCGGGTTCTGGGTCACCGCCGACGGCACCAACCACGGGTTCATCGAGTGGAACGGCGTGTTCGCCTCCTACAACGACCCCAGCACCCCCAAGACCAAGGGCTCGGTCAACCAGCTGCTCGGCATCAACAACGCCGGCACCGCGGTCGGGTTCTACAACGACGCCAAGGGCAACTCCCACGCCTACAAGCTGAACCAGGCCACCGGCCAGTTCACCGCCATCCACGTGCCCGGCGTGTCGGAGGCCGCGACCGGTATCAACAACGCCGGCGACATCGTCGGCTTCGCCACCGACAGCTCGGGCAGCACCTCGTCCTGGCTGAAGATCGGCACCACCACGATCTCCTACCAGTTCCCCGGCGGGTCCGACACGCAGGCGTTCGGGATCAACAGCAAGAACCAGATCGTCGGGTCCTACCTCGACGGCTCGGGTGTCATGCACGGGTTCGTGCTGACCAACCCGATGGGCCCGGTCTCGCACTGGCAGTCCATCGATGACCCCAACGGTGTCGGCTCCACCCTGGTCAACGGCATCAACGCGGCCGGCGACCTGGTCGGCTTCTACACCGACGCGGCCGGCAACACCGACGGCATGCTCGCCACCCCCTGACTTCTTGACCATTCCTTTAACGGAATCGCCACCTGGCGAGATACCTGATCCAACGCAATACCCATAAACCGCGAGGGCGGCAGGCCAGCAGGCCTGTCGCCCTTGTCCAATTCACCGGTGCTCATCCGGTGGTCACAGGCCGCCCGCACGGGCCGCCACGGATCCCCGCCCACACACCGGCGTCTCGGGCAAGATCATCTACTCGCCCGGCCTGGTGAAGGTCAAGAACCCCCTCATCCACGCGGTCATGACCGGCACGACCAGCGGCTGCTCGGACATCTTCAGCGGCGCGCTTTTGCGTACACCGCCAGAAGTGTCCTTGGCGGGATAATTCCCGGTTGTTTAGCATGTGGCCATGGCAGCCGTTGGGATGCAGTGAGCGAGAGGGCTGCTGACACGGCGGCCGTGTCGGAGCGTGAGGCGGAAGTCCTCGAAGCGATCGGAGCGCACCTCAGCAATGCGCAGATCGCGGGCCGGATGCACATTTCCGTCCGCACCGTCGAAAGTCACGTGTCCTCGCTGCTGCGGAAGTTCGGCGTGCCGGACCGGCGGGCGCTCGCCGACCTCGCCCCGGTTGTCACGGCGCGGCAGCAGGCGGGCACCGGGATGGTGGTCGGCCTCCCGGCGGCACGGACTACTTTCATCGGGCGGTCCGCCGAGCAGGCCGGCGTGCTCGCGGCGCTTGACGACAGCCGCCTGGTGACCCTGCTTGGCCCCGGCGGGGTCGGGAAGACCCGCCTGGCGGCCAGGGTGGCCGAGGTGGCGGCGTCCAGTTACCCGCTCGGCACCGTCTTCGCCGACCTGGTCCCGGTACGCGAGGGGTTCGTCACCGAGGCGGTGGCGGCGCTGCTCGGCGTCACCGAGGGGCCGGGGCGGTCGCTGGACGCCGCCTTGCACGAGTACCTGGCCCGCGGCCGGTCGCTGCTTGTGCTGGACAACTGCGAGCACCTGCTGGAGGTGGCCGCCGCCTTCATCGAGAAGCTGCTGGCCGACTGCGCCGACCTGACGGTCCTGGCGACCAGCCGGGAAAGGCTGGCCGTTCCCGGCGAGCGCACGGTACCGCTGCCGCCGTTGTCCCTTGTCGCGGGGCGGTCGGACGGCATGACCGCCTCCGAGGCGGAGGAGTTGTTCCTGGACCGGGCCCGGGCCAGCGACCCCCAGTTCTCCGCCAGCCCCACGGTGCTGGCCGAACTGTGCGCGCGCCTGGACGGGATACCGCTGGCCATCGAACTGGCCGCGGCGCGCAGCGCGTCGCTGGGCCCCGACGGCCTGCTGGCCGGGCTGGACGACCATCTGCGCCTGCTGGCAGGCAGCCGCAGTGCCAACGAGCGGCACAGCTCGCTGCGCGCCGTCATCGACTGGAGCCATGATCTGCTCGACGAGGACGAACGGGCGATGTTCCGGCGGCTGGGCATCTTCGCCGCCGGGTTCGACCTCAACGCCGCCCTGGCGGCCTCCTCGACCGGCAGCCGCGGGATGGTCGCCGACCTGATCGGCCGGCTCACCGACAAGAGCCTGCTGAGCTACAGCCGCGGCCCCGAGGGCAGCCGGTGGCAGATGCTGGGGACGATCCGGCGCTACGCCCTGGACCGGCTGGCCGCCAGCGGAGAGGAACCCGCCGTTCGGGAGGCCCATCTCGGCTGGGCCGCGGCCATGGCGGACGACCTGGAGCGGCGGCTGGAAAAGGGCCAGCAGTGGCGCACCGGGTTCGACATGGTCGCCGATGACCTGCGCGCGGCGCTGATCACCGCGACCAGCCCGAACGGGCACGACGTCAGTCACCGGCTCGCCCGGACCCTGGGCCATCTCGCCTACGCCCGCCGGTTCCTGCTGGAGTCCCGTGGCCACTACGAGGTGGCGGCCGCGCATGCGCCCCCGGCCCAGGCCGCCTGGGATCTGCGGGCGGCCGCGGACGTGGCCATGGCCGAAGGGGAAGGCGGCGTTGCCTTCGACCTGCTGCTCGCCTCGGCGCAGCGGGCGGCCGACGCCGGGGACAACGCCGCCCAGGCATCCGCCCTGGCCTACGCGGCCACCATCGCCGACCGGTTCGCCGGGAACTTCCCCCAGGAGACACCGCACGAGCGGCTGCGTCATCTGGTGGCGCAGGCCGCCCGCCTGGCCCCGGACGGGGATCCGGTCACCGCGGCCTACCTGGCGTCCGCGGCCGCGTGGACCACCCAGCCGGAGAAGTCGGTCCCCGATCCCGCGCTGGTCGACGACGCGCTCGCTGCCGCACGCCGCACCGGCGACCCGGTGCTGATCAGCGGCGCGCTGGACGCCGTGGTGGAGGCGCTCGACGCGAGCGGGCGGGTCCGCGAGGCACACCAGGTCAACCGGGAGCGCGCCGCGCTGCTTGACCGCTTGTCCAGGCACGACCCGCGCACCGGTACCGAGATCGTGGACACCTTCCACATGGTGACCGAGATCGCGGTGACCGCCGGCGACCTGCCGGGTGCCCTCAGCACCGCGCGGATGGCCCAGGACGACGACATCGCGGCCGGGCAGCCGCACATGGCGGCCAGCAAGTCGATCCTGCCGCTGGTCCTGCAGGGCCGGTTCGATGAGGCGCTCACCCAGGCGGCCACCATGTGGAATGCCTGGCAGCGGGCAGGCAGGCCGCCGGCCCGGTGGATGGGCCCGGCCGCGTACGCGGCTGTGCTCGCGCATGGACTGCGCGGCGATGACAAGGAACACGACGACTGGCTGATCCGGCTCAGGGAGATCACCAGCACCGGCCCGCACGTGGTGAATGGCCCAACCTGGTCCCGTTCGCCGCATTCAGCGAGGCCCGGATCGCACTGCACCAGGGCCGCATCGACGCGGCCGTGATCGCGGTCGCTGACCTGCCCCTCGGGCAGGAGCCCTGGTACGGGAGGCCGCACTGGTACTCGGCGCGGCCCTATGCCTGGGCGATCGCCGCCGAAGTGGCCATCGTGGCCGGGCTGCCCGACGCCGCCGACCGGCTGGCGGCCGCGGCGCCGGCCGGGGAGGAGAACTACTGGGCCGCCGCCTGCCTGGCCCGCGCCGCGGGCAGGCTCAACGGCGACCACGGGGCACTGGCCCGGTCGCTGGCCGGGTGGGAGGGGATCGACGCCCGTTTCGAGCGGGCGTGCACGCTGCTGCTTATGGACGGCCGGGCCGACGAAGGACGCGCTGAACTGGCCACCCTCGGCTGCCAGCCGCCGGCCGGATCCACCGAACCCGCACCAGGGCCCAGGTCACGAGATCAGTAGCATCACTGTTGCTCGCTGTTAGCAGAGGGCCGTAGCGGCCGGGGGCTCGCCGATGGTGACCGTGCACAACTTTCACGCCAGCCCGGAGAGGTAGCCTCCCCGGGCTGGCGAAATCTGCCCCGGTGTTCCCGCTAGTGGGTAACGGTGTAGTGCACCGAACCATCCGCGGCCTTGGTGACGGTGACGTTGTAGGAGGCGTGCGGTGCGGTGGTCTTCGATGAGGCAGGCACGAGAGCCTGGGCCGCCCAGGGCACCGTGCCCGAGGCGCAGTCCTGCAGGCCCTTCTGGTTGTCGAACGCGGCCAGGTCGTAGAACTCGGTCCCGGTTGCCTTCTTGGGGGTTATGGTCCCACTCCAGGTGAAGAGGTCGGAGAGGTCGTTGAGTGAGATGCTGAACTTCCCATTCTTGAGGGGAATCTCGAATCCGATGAAGCTGAATCCCGCGGTGATCGTGTTACCCGTCGCCGGGCAGTGGAGGACCAGGGTGGTGAAGAATGGGTCGAATCTTGGGCCGTTCGCGGTCTGATCCACGCTGAACAGCAGCTTCTGGCCCTGGGAGTTCTTGCCTGCGTAGTAGGTGCTGCTGGTGCCGGCAAAGGCGGTGGTACCCGTCAGGAGCACCAGCAGACATACGCTGATCACGGACAAACCGAGATACTTGCGCATCGCGAACCTCTTTCCTCCCGGTATTAACCGGGACTCGGCCACACTCGCGGAATCGACCTTCGCACCGAAAGGCCGATACGGCAAGACGGGCTGGAATGGCTCAGCTCAGCCGGACACGGGGGTCGAGCAGGGTGTAGGCGATGTCCACGAGGATGTTGGCCACGATCACGAATACGGCGGCGGCCAGCACGAAACCGATGATGAGCGGCAGGTTGCCCTGGTCGATCGCCTCGACCGAGTCCTGGCCGATGCCGCCGATACCGAACACGGTCTCGACCACCACCACGCCGCCGAGCAGCGTGCCGACGTCGATGCCGAGCTGGGACACCACCGGCGTGAGTGCGGACCGCATCGCATGCCGGAACACCACCCGGCGCTCGGGCAGCCCCTTCGCCCGCGCCGTCCTGATGTAGTCCTCGCCGAGCGTCTCAAGCAGCGAACTGCGGGACAGCCGCGAGTACACCGCAGCCGACACCGTGGCCAGGGTGATCCAGGGCAGGATCATGTGCCCGGCCCACCCGGTCAGGCTCTCGGCCGGGCTCACGTAACCGTCCTGGATCCAGGTGAAGCCGTGCGTATTGAGTGGGAGGAACACGCCGAACAGGAGAAGCTGGCCGAGCACGAACGTGGGCATCGACAGGCCGGCCAGCACGCCCACGGTCGCCACCCGGTCGAACAGGCTCCGGGCCCGCGTCGCGGACAGCACACCGACCGAGATCCCGCCCACCAGCCAGAGCACCACCCCGCCGGCGACCAGTGACGCGGTCCGGGGCAGGTCCTGGGCAAGGATCGTGGTCACCGGCTCGCCGGTGGCATAGGAGTAGCCAAGGTTGCCGTGCAGCAGCCGGCCGGTGAAATGCCAGTACTGCAGCGGGATCGGCTGGTTCAGCCCGAGCTGCCGGGTGATCTGGCGGAGCTGCGCCGCGGTTGGCTCCTTACCCGCCATGGACCGGGCGACCGAGATCGCCGGGCGGGTGAAGAACAGCAGGAACGTGCCCAGCGTGACCACCCACAGCACGACCAGGCCGGACAGGGTGCGCCGGACGGCGAAGACCAGCACGGTGCGCCAGCCGCGCACGGACCTGGCGAGCCGGGAGAGCCATGGCTCCTGCCACGCCACGGCGGCCGGTCCGGGCTGGGGCGGCGGCCGGCCGGGCGCGATCGTAGTGCCTGGATCCCGGTCTGCCGCGGGGACAGGGGCCGGTGCCGCGGCGGGCACGGCAGCCCGCGCGGGAGCCGTAGCGCCGGCGGGCGGGAGAGCGGGGGCGACGGCAGGCACGGACGCGGAGACGGGGGCGGGGGCGGCGACGGCAGGCGCGGGAGCGGGCCCGGCGGCGGAGCGGCGCGGCCAGCGCGGGCGGCCCCGGCCGGACCGCCGCCTCCGGCCGCCGGCCCGGCCGAGCAGGCGCTCGGCCCCCGGGTCGAGGGCGTCCCTGATGCCGTCGCCGAGCAGGTTGAACGCGAGCGTGGTGATCAGCAGCGCGAGCGCGGGGAACACCAGGTACCACCAGGCCACGCTGTAGTAGTTCTGCGCACCGGCCAGGATGTTTCCCCAGCTCGGCGTCGGTGGCTGGACCCCGAGGCCGAGGTAGGACAGGGTCGCCTCGAAGATGATCGCCGACGGGATGGACAGCGTGGCGAGCACCAGTACCGGGCCGGCCAGATTCGGCAGGATCTCGGTGAACATGATCCGCAGCGGTCCCGCGCCCAGCGACTTGGCGGCCTCGATGTAGTCACGTTCCCGCAGCGAGATCGCCTGGCCGCGGACCACCCGGGCAATGCCGGACCAGGCGAAGAACGAGATGACCCCGATCACCACGGGCAGGCTCGGCCCGAGCACGGACGCCAGCGCCAGGGCCAGTACGAGGTAGGGGAAGGCCAGCACCGCGTCGACCAGCCGCGACAGTGCCGTGTCGATCCAGCCGCCGAGGTAACCGGCGGCCAGCCCGGCGCTCACGCCGAGGACCGTGCCGATCACGGTGGTCACCACCCCGACGAACAGCGAGATGCGGGCCCCGTAGAGGAGCCGGACGAACAGGTCGCGGCCGAGTTCGTCGGCGCCGAGCCAGAACTGTGCGCCGGGCCCGGCCGGGGCCCCGGTAGCCGAAAGCCCGGTGTCAGGAAATTGCTGGGCGGCCCCGTGCCCGGTGAGCGCGGCGAACGCCGGCGCCGCCAGGGCGAGCACAGCCATGATCAGGATCACCGCCGCGCTGGCCACCGCGGCCTTGTCCCGCCGCAGCCGGCGCCAGACCAGCCGCCACTGGCTGCGCACCTCGATCGCCTGGACCGGGTCGGCCCTGCCCCCCTGGGCCTGCAGTTGCAGTTCGGTGACGCTCATCGGTCGCTGCCCTGCCCGGTGCGCTGCGCGGCCGGCACGTCAGGGCGACGGCGGGCTGAGCCAGATGTTGGTGAAGTCCCAGCCCTGGATGAGCGTGGAGAAGTTGGCGGTGCCCGCGGTGGCGCTGTGCACCCGGGTGCTGGCGTACTGGGTGATCTGCCCGCTGATCAGCGGCACGATGGCGGCGTCGTTCATGGCCTGCGTGGCGGCCTGGCGCCACAGCGCGGCGGCGGCCGGCCCGGAGGCGGTCTTGAGCGCCTGGGCGATCACGGCGTTCACCGCGGCACTCTGATAGCAGCCGGCGTTCACCGTGCCGAGGGCACACGCGCTGCCGAACAGCGGCTGGATGAGCGTGCGGCCGTTGTTGCCGAACCAGTCGGGGAACCAGCTTCCGGTGGCCATGTCCCAGGTCCCCGGCTTACTGGTCTGCGGAGTGTTGCCGAGGTCGGTGAAGTAGGCGCCGCCGCTGGGCTCCGGCATGCCCTTGAGGGTGATGCCGCACGCGCCCAGGCTGCCCTGGATCGACTGGAAGATCGTGGTGCTGGTGCTGTCGTTCGGGTACAGGTAGCCCAGCGTCAGCCCATGGGCGTAGCCCGCCGAGGCGAGCAGCGACTTGCACTTGGCCGGGCTGCCCTGGCTGCCGGGGGTGGCGTACCTGGTGTAGGGCTGGTACCCGGCGCTGCCGGGCGGGATCGCGCCCGTGGTGATCTTGGCGACCGCCGGGCCGCCGCTGACCTTGACGATCGCGGACTTGTCCACCCCGTACTCGATGGCCTGCCGCACCGCGAGCTTGCCCATCGCGCCGCCGTCGTTGGGGGAGCGCAGGTTGAGGATGATGTACGGGTTGAGGTTGCTGCTCGGCCAGATCGCCAGCCGCTCGTCGTGGGCGGCCTGCAGGCCGGCGATGGACTGCGACGGGATCCCCAGGTCGGCCAGGAACAGGTCCTGGCTGCCCGCCTGCAGGTCGGCCAGCACCGTCTGGTCGCTGCTGGTGCCCAGGGTCACCACGACCTTGGTCACGTACTGGTGCCGCACCGGGTCGCTGGACTGCCGCCAGTCCGGGTTGCGGGACAGCACGATCTGCTTGCCCGGCGTATAGGACGCCACCTGGTACGGGCCGTCGGACAGGATGTGCTGGTTGAGGCCGGCGCTGCCCGGCAGGTAGGCGTCGTACTCGGCCGGCCGGGCCGAGACGAACGGCAGCGCCATGATGTTGTTGAAGTCACCGGCCGGCTGGGTGAGGGTGACCCGCAGCGTCAGCGCGCTGGGCGCGGACAGCCCGGAGATCTGGTGCGCGCCCTGCCAGGCCGCCACCGCGGCCGCGGTCACCGGCGGGGCGCCCTTGGCGGTGAAGTGCCTGCTCTCCGCGGCGCAGTAACTGGCGAACCCCGCGACGGTGGAGGTGAAGTAGGCCGAGTTGCCGACCGGGAACTGGCCCGGGTTGCAGAATGACTGAAATTCCCGGATGAAATCGCCCGCCGTCACCTGCCGTGGCGGGCTGGAGTTCCATGTCACGCCACTGCGCAGATGGTAGGTGTACACCAGCCCATTGCCGGTGACCCCGCCGTTGGCCACGGTCGGCACCTGCGCCGCCACATCGGGCACCAGTGTGGTGGCGCGGGCCCAGGCGGCCCCCGAGGCGGTGGCCGGCGACGTCGTCGGGTAGGTGACGAGCTGCCGGGCGTAACCGCGCTCCAGCTCGTAACCGGCGTAGTTGTAGGTCGGCACCGGGTCCAGTGATCCCGGCCCGGCGTTGGAGATCACCCGCAGCGTGCCGCCGGACACCGGCCTGCGGCGGGCGTGGCCGGATGTGCTCACCGCCGAACTGCACGACGCCAGGCCGCTGATCCCCAGCGCCGTGACGGAAAGAATGGCTGCAGCCTTGATCAGCGGCCTCACCGGCACACCCCTCACAATCCGCGCGTCGCCCGGAACCCCTTATGTGCCATGCCGAACCGTTACTTCCTACCACGAACGGCTTGGCGCACTGAGGGCCCGCGGGTCCCATTTGGGGTGCGGTTTACCAGGGGCAGCTCAGTCGAACGAGGGCTTACGGTCCCTGGTCCGCTTGAGCTCGAAGAACCCGTCCGCCTCGGTCACCAGCGCCAGCCCGTCGAACAGCCGGCCGGCGGCCTCGCCCTTGGGAGCCGGGGTGATGACCGGGCCGAAGATGGTGTTGCCGCGCAGGCGGATGACCGGCGTGCCGACATCAAGCCCGACAGCGTCGAAGGCCTCGTGGTGCGAGGCCTTGATCTGCTCGTCGAACTCGGTGCTCACCGCGGCCTGTGCCAGATCGGCGGGCAGCCCCGCCTCGGCAAGGGCCTCGGGGATCACCTCGGGATCCTCCCGGCGGCCCTGGTTGTGCAGCCGGGTGCCGATCGCCGTGTACAGCGGGCCGAGGATGTCCGGGCCGCTGTGCTGCGCAGCCGCGGCACAGATCCGGACCGGGGTCCAGGCCCGGCTCATCCGCTCCAGGTAATCCTCGCTCAGCCCGTCGCCCTCATGCTGGGTCAGGTTCAGGTAGGCGAGCGACATGATCCGCCACTCGGTATGCACCGGCCGGACCTTCTCCACCTCCAGCATCCACCGGGAGGTGATCCAGGCCCACGGGCACACCGGATCGAACCAGAACTGCACGGTCTCGCGTTCAGCCGGCTGCGTCATGACCGCGCCAACAGCCGTTACCGTCGCGGCATTCCCGCCGGGACGGCCATTTCATGCGCTACGCACGGCCGGGCATCCCGCGTCCCGCACGCGCAGCGCGAACGTGCCTGGCAGAAGCACTTACGCGGCTCGCCGATGTGGGCATCAGGCGTCCCGCAGGCGCAGCACCAGTGCGCCGGCCAGCAGCGCCGCGGCGGCCCAGGCGGCCAGCACGCCGAGGCCCGCCCACGGGCTGAGCGGCAGGGTGCGCAGGCCGGTGCTTGCCTGGATCTCCAGCCCGGCGGTCATCGGCCCGATCTGCTGCAGGTGCCGCGCCACCCCGGGGCTCCCGGCCACCTGGCTGAGGATCGGGAACAGGTACAGCAGGCCGAGCACGATCCCGATGGCCACCGCGGCGTCCCGCACCGCGGTGGCTATGCCGAGGCTGAGCAGCGCTATCAGGGCAAGGTAGAGCACGGTCCCCACGGCGGCGCGCAGCACGGTCCCGTTGGCCAGCGACAGCACCGGGTACCCGTTCACCGGCGTGTACCCGTGGCCGGGCAGGATCAGCCGCCCGGCCAGCACCGAGCCGAGCACCGCGGGGATGCCGGCGGCCAGCGTCACCGCGGTGACCACGGCAGCCTTGGCGGCCAGCAGCGTGATCCGGCGCGGCATGGCGGCCAGCGTGGTCCTGATCATGCCAGTGCCGTATTCGCCGCTGACCGCCAGCACGGCCACGATGGCCACGACCGCCTGGCCGAGGTAGGTCCCGGTGAGGCTGAGCTTGGTCACGTCGACGTGGCAGGTGGCCGTGGACGAGCACGACACGCTGGCAGACACCGCCGCGCTGATGATCACCGTCGCCGCGACCACGCCGAGCAGCAGCCACCCGGTGCCCGGCAGCGTGCGCAGCTTGGTCCACTCGGCGTGCAGTGTCTCGCTCATGCGTCCCTCCGCCGGAGCAGGACCGTGGCCAGGCAGAGGGCGGCCGCGGCCCACAGGCACAGCACGCCGAACCCGGCCCATGGCGCGAGCGGGAAGTAGCCGTGCTGTGGTGTGTAGATGTTGTTCACCTCGGGGTAGGCCGGGACGTACTGCTGGACGGCGAACCCGGCAGCCGGGGTGACCCGCAGCAGCCAGTCCGCGGCCCCGGCGGGCAGCACGGCTAGCGGCACGGAGAAGAAGTAGGTCACCACGGTGAGCGCGATGACCGCGGTGATGGCCCCCGCGGCGTGCCGCAGGATCGTGCCGGCGGCCAGGGCGAGGACGGCGGTCACGGCGAGCAGCGCCGCGATCCCGGCCACCAGGCGTACCTCGGTCAGCGTGCTCATCGGGAACACGTAGTTGCCGTGGCTGCGCAGCAGGCTGGCACCGACCGGGATGATCGGCGCCGCGCCGATGAGCCCCGCCACGAAGGTGACCGAGCCGATCACGACGGCCTTGGCCGCCAGGACGCGGCCGCGGCCCGGGATCGCGGCGAACGTGGTGCGGATCAGGCCGCGCCGGTACTCGGCGGTGATGAACATCACCCCCACCACGATCACCACGATCAGCCCGGCGAACGCGCCGGCGAAGCCGTCATCGGCGGCCTCGCCGATGGCCGTGGGCCCGGGGCCGGCGCGATGTCCCCGGAACCGGTCACCGTGAACGTGCCGCCAGCGGCGTGGAACCGGCCCGGCAGCGCCGAGCTGACCTGGGTGTTCCCCCCGGTGGCCGTGCCGATGCTCGCGCCGCGCCAGCCGCCGCCGGGCACTGCGCCGGGGAAGCTGACGTGGTCGAAGACCGCGGTGGCCACCGTGGGGCCGCTGTTCTCGGTCTGCACCCACGCGGGTGAGGCGACGAACGGCCCGGCCTGCACGGTCGCGGGCAGGCCCGCCAGGCTGACGGTGCCGACCCTGGTCCAGTGCGTGCCGCCGGCGGAGTCGTACCCGGTGAGCGTGTCACCTTTCCGTACCAGCCGCAGCCAGCGCGGCGAGGCAGCGGACACGGCCCCGGGCAGGCCCGGCGTGTCGCCGGTGTAGTCGTACTGCATCCGCACGCCGTGCGCGCCGGTGATCATCATCGCCGCGTACGCCGACCCCTGCCGGGTGCTCGCGGTGACGATGAGGCCGGCCTTGGCCCACGGCTGGAGGGCGCTGGTGAAGTTCTGCTCCGGGTTCTGCCCGGGCGCGATCCCGCCCCCCGGTGGCGAGGAGCGGCCGGTCAGCGAGGTCACCCGCACGGTGATGCTGCCGTTGCCGCGCAATGCCTGGTGCACGAAGTAGTAGCCGTCGCTGACCGCCTCACCGCCCGGCCCCACCGGGTTGGACGGCTTGCAGGGGGCCGGGGGGCCGATGGGGCCGCTGGGACCGACCGGCTGGCAGCCGGTCTGCGGCCCGGACGCGGCGTACAGCCCGACCGCGGCGGTCAGCGCCGCGGCGATCACCATGGCGATCACCCAGCCGCGCACGGTGCGGAACTTGGTCCACTCGGCGTGCACCAGCCGCCCGAAGCTGTCCTTGCCGTCCGCCTCTGGGCTCCGGCCCGAGCGCTCCGGCGTCATCGTCGCGGTCATCGCACGGGCCCGGTGCTGGCCCGGGGGGACGACCCCCCGGAACCCCCCGCAGTGCTGGCCCGGGGCGGAATCCCCGGCCCGGTATTCGACGGCATCGCGGGTCAGTTCCAGGTAGGCCTCCTCCAGGGAGGCATGGTGCGCCGACACCTCCGAGAACGGCACCGCGCTCTCGCTCAGCAGCAGCACGACCTTCTCCGGCGCCAGCCCGGACACGGTCACCGTGGTGCCGTCGGCGGTGGCCGCGGCTCCGGCCCGCGCCAGCGCCGCGGCCGCCCGGTCCGGCGCGATGGTGCGCAGCGTGACCCGGTCGCCGGAGGCGGCCGCCAGCAGGTCACGGGTGCTGGTGTCGGCGATGACCTTGCCCCGGCCGACGATCACCAGGTGGTCGGCGGTGTCCTCCAGCTCGCTCATCAGGTGGCTGGACACCAGCACCGCCCGGCCCGCCGCGGCCAGCGACCGCAAGAACCCCCGCATCCACACGATGCCCTCCGGATCCATCCCGTTGAACGGCTCATCCATCATCAGCACCGGCGGATCACCCAGCATGGCCGCGGCGATACCCAGCCGCTGCCGCATGCCCAGCGAGAACCCGCCCGCCCGGCGCCGGGCGGCCTTGCCCAGCCCGGCCTGCCCCAGCACCGCATCGACCCGCGCCGCGCCCAGGCCCTGGGAGTGGGCCAGCCACAGCAGGTGATTGCGCCCGGTCCGGCTGGGCTGCACCGCACCGGCGTCCAGCAGCGACCCCAGGTGCGTCAGCGGCCGGCGCAGGCTGGCATACCGGCGGCCGCCGACCAGCGCGGTGCCCTCGTCGGCGGCGTCCAGGCCCACGATCACCCGCATCGTGGTGCTCTTCCCCGCGCCGTTCGGCCCGACGAACCCGGTCACCAGGCCCGGCGCCACGGTGAACGTCATGCCATCAAGAGCCACCGTCGCGCCGAAGCTCTTGCGCAGCCCGCGTACCTCGATCGTTGCTTCCATTTGTCATCGTCCCTGTCGTTGGCGGACGCTGCGTTCGCAATTGGTTGTATGCCACCGGCGGTGTCAGCACGGTGTCGGCGGCCGACACCGTGCTGACACCTGTCGCCTGCCATCGTTGGCCCAGGTCATCCCGCCATACCCTGGCGGGGCGGCGGGGTGAGGATTTAGGGCGGGGTGGCGGGGCGAGGGATGTACAGCGCGGGACGGCCCCGCGTGAGGAAGGATCGCGAGCGGGTCATGAGAGTGCTGGTCATCGAGGACTTCGAGGTGCTGGCCACCGCCATCGGCACCGGGCTGCGCCGTGAGGGCATGGCCGTCGATGTGGCGCTGGACGGGAACGACGCGCTGGAGCACCTTGCGGTCACCAGGTACGACGTCGTGGTGCTCGACCGGGACCTGCCCGGGGTGCACGGCGACGAGGTCTGCCGCCAGATCGTGGCCGGCGGGTCGCAGAGCCGGGTGCTCATGCTGACCGCGGCAAGCACGGTGCGGGAGCGGGTGGACGGCCTGGGCCTGGGCGCCGACGACTACCTGCCCAAGCCGTTCGACTTCGCCGAACTCGTGGCGCGCGTCCGGGCTCTGGGCCGCCGTTCCGCGCCCGCGCTGCCACCGACGCTGGAAACCGGCGGCGTCACCCTCGACCCCAGCCGCCGGGTGGCGTTCCGCGCCGGGCGGCGCCTGGAGCTGTCCCCGAAGGAGTTCGCGGTGCTTGAGTGCCTGCTCGCCGCCGGCGGCCGGGTGGTCTCCGCCGAGGAACTGCTCGAACGGGCCTGGGACGAGGCGGCCGACCCGTTCACCACCGCGGTGAAGACGACGATCCGCAGGCTCCGGGCAAAGCTCGGCGACCCGCCGGTCATCCACACCGTCCGCGAAGGCGGCTACCGGATCGGGGAGGCGTGATGTTCATCTACCACGAGGTGGCCGCGCTGGTCCGGCTGCGGCCGACGCTGCGCACCCAGCTCACCCTGCTCTATGGCGGGCTGCTCGCCGCCCTGGGCGGCGCGCTGCTGCTCCTCCTCGTCCCGCTGCAAGGGTCGGCGTCGGTCCAGGAGGGCCCGCATGCGGCGGCGGTATCCGCCGCGCTGAACGCCACCATCAGGGACAAGGAGATCATCGGCGCCATCGCGCTCCCTGTCGTGGTGCTGCTCGCGGTCGTGGGCGGCTGGCTGATCGCTGGGCGGCTGCTGCGGCCGCTGCGCACGATCACCGCGACCGCCAGGGACATCTCCGCCAGCAACCTGAACCGGCGGCTGTCCCTGGCCGGCCGCGACGACGAGTTCGCCGAACTCGGTGAGACCCTCGATGACCTGTTCGGGCGGCTGGAGTCGTCGTTCGAGTCGCAGCGGCACTTCGTGGCCAACGCCTCGCACGAACTGCGCACCCCGCTCACCGCGGAGCGGACCCTGCTGCAGGTCGCGCTCGCCGACCCGGACGCGACCACGCAGACGCTGCGGTCGGCCTGTGAGCAGGTGCTGGTCCTGGGCGATCAGCAGGAACGGCTGATCGAGGCGCTGCTCACCCTGGCCACCAGCGAGGGCGGCATCGAGCAATGGGAGCCGTTCGACCTGGCCGCGGTCGCCTGGCACGTGGTCACGATCCGCCGCGAGGAAGCGGAGCGCCGTGGTGTCCACGTCGAGACCCGGCTCGCCGAGGCTCCGGCGACCGGGGATCCGAGGCTGGCGGAAAGCCTGGTGGCAAACCTGGTGGACAACGCGATCCGGCACAATTCCAGCGACGGCCGGGCCGAGGTCTCCACGGCGGCCGCCGGCGGTCAGGCGACCATCAGGGTCCGCAACACCGGGCCGGTGATCCCGCCCGAACAGCTCGGCCGCCTGTTCCAGCCGTTCGGCCGGGCCGGCGGCGAGCGGATCCGGCATACCGGCGGGCACGGGCTGGGCCTGGCCATCGTGCAGGCGATCGCCCGCGCGCACGGCGCCACCCTCACGCGACGGGCCCAGCCAGAGGGCGGCCTCGACGTCGAGGTGACCTTCCCGGGTAAGCCGTCCAGCGCCTCGGAGCATCCGCCAGCGCCGTGAATGTGAATCTGGTGTTCAAAGAAACAACACCTAACTCACATTCACGCCCGCACGGGTGCGGCGGCCGGCCCGCACCGGTCGCTGCCCTTAGCGGGTGTGGTGGCCGCGGCGGCGAGCCCGTGAAACCACGGCCCTGCGGCCCGGGCCGGCCACGGTGAACCAGGCGCCGAACACGGCGATGCCCACCGCGACGGAGATGGCCAGGACGATCAGGCTGCCCTGACGGCTGCTGATCACCCCGGATTCGGCCGTCAGAGCGGTGGCGATTCCGCTGCCCGCACCCGAAGGCCCGGGGTGGGCCCGGCCGGCGCCCGCGGCGGCCGGAGCCGGCGTGACCTCGGGGAACAACCGGGCCAGGCTGCCGCTCGCCGTTGGCGCGGACAGACCGGGAACGGTTCCGCGCGGCAGCGCCGTAGGGCGGGCGAGCGGCCCGATCAGGCCGGCCGCCCCGTTGCCGCTCTGGCCCGGCGGCGCGGCGGCACGGTGCGACGGCGAGGGCGACGGCGACTTGGACTTGCCTGGCGAGGGTGACGGGCTCGGGCACGGTGCATTGTTCGGCGACGACGAGGCGGGACCCGGCGATGGCGACGGGCTCGGGCAAGGTGACTTGCTTGGCGAGGGTGACGGGCTGGGGGAGCCCGACTTGCTCGGGGACGGGGAAGGTGACGGTGACTTGGACGGGCTGGGTGAGGGCGACTTGCTCGGCGAGGGCGATGGCGATGGCGGCTTGCTCGGCGACGGGCTGGGTGAGGGCGCGCTCGCCGACGCCGACGGCGACGGCGAACTACTGGAATTGGTGGGGGACGGGGACGGCGATGTGGCGGCGGCCGCGCCGGTGCTGGGCAGGACCGCCAGCAGGATCCCGGCAGCGATCGCACCACCGCCCGCCATGGCGCTTGCCCCGGCGCGCGGCCGGGTGGATATGCGCCCGTTGCGAGGCCTGCCAGCGTTTCTGCGCATGCGTGCTGCGGGGGTCATCACGGCTGCTTGGACGCAGCCGCGGCCGCAACGGTTCCCAAGCCCGGCTCACGGCCTGTCGGGCGGCCCGGCTCCGGGGCTGTCCGGGCGCGCGTCACCGCTGCGCATCACGGCGGTAGGCGAGGGGCGTAAAGCCAAAGTGCTGCTTGAACGCGCGGGTGAAGTGGCTCTGGTCGAAGAACCCCGCTTCCAGCGCGATCTGCGCGATGCCGTCGTCGGAATCCCGTAGCCGCGCGGCGGCCCAGGTGAGCCGCAGCCCGCGCGCGTAAGCCCCGACCGGGGTGCCGTAACTGAGGCGGAACACCCGGGCCAGGTGCACCGGGTGCACGCCGACCTCCGTGGCGATGTCGGCCAGCCGCAGATTCTCCCGGAACCGGTCGTGCAGCAGCGCCCTGGCCTCGCCCAGCCAGCGCGGCGGCCGCCGTTCCGTGCCGAGGGCGCTCGCCTTCCGCAGCCGGGCGGCTAGGGCCAGCAGTTCAAGCACCAGCCCCTCCACGGCGAGCGGTGTGACAGCGTCGGGCACCCGCAGTTCGCCCGCTGCCCGCCGGGCCACCGAGGCCACGCCCAGGTCACGCACGTGGTTGACCTCGCCGAGCACGCCGGCGAAGGGTTCGAGCAACTCGGCGCGGCCGGGGTCGGGCTGTACCGTCAGCACGTCCGCGCCCGCCAGCTCGAACTGGTTGCCGTGCGGTTCGCCGGGCGGCTCGGTGATCATGGTGGCCACCGGGCAGGGCCGGCTGGCGCCCCGCATCAGGCCGTCGAACGACCCGTTGAGTATCACCGCGACAGTGGCCCTCTCGTGGGTGTGCAGCGGCAGCCGGGCCAGCGGCGGGAACCGCACCCACGAGACCAGGAAGCCATCGACGTCGGCGCGGCGAGATCCGCTGCTGCCGAGCGTCACCGGAACATGTCCAGCGCCCATCGGAACCCCCTGCGCCCCGGCGGTGGTTGCTTTCGTGCTACGCCGCTCGGACCGTGCAAGACGACGGCTGGCCAGAGGCTCATTGTGAGAGCCGCCAGGCCAGATGTCGAGCCGAGGGAGTGCAATGTCCAAACTGAGATGGGCGGTGGCCCTCAGCGGCGCCGCGCTCATGGCCCTCGCCGCCGTGGCGCCGGCCGCTGCCGCGCCCGCCGCCGGTGCCCGGCACGGTGGCTCCGTCGCGGCCCGGGTGTACGGCCATACCTATGTGCTGCTCGGGCCGAGCGTGTTCGGCGTGACCGTGCAGCAGGACCCGCTCAGCTACCATGCGGTCCTGCTCACCGATGGCGCAGTGCATGGCCGGTGGCGTTACGACTACTGGGAGTCCGGGCAGCAGACCACCTTCAGCGGCCCGGTGACCTGCATGTCGGTCAGCGGCAACCGGGCCTGGATCGGCGGCCCGGTGACCGCGTCCAGCGACCCGACCCAGGTGGGCATGGGGGCATGGTGGCAGGTGGCGGACAACGGCACCGGGCGCCACCCGGTCGTTCCCGACCAGACCACCTTCGCCGGGTTCGGCACGATGGCCCAGACCATCGCCTATTGCGATGGTGAGCCAGCACCGCACTTCATCTTCGATGTGCAGCTTGGCGGCGTCCGGGTGCAGGAACCGGCCGGCGCCAGGTAGCCCGGGGGGCCGTGCCCGCGCGTGCGAAAGCGCCCCGGCGCGGACCGTCCGTGGTCCTCGCCGGGGCGCCTGCGTTTTGCCCGCGCGCCGCTTCATCCTCCTCATCGCAACATGCTGATCAGGGATGTGCTGAGCGCGACGCCGAAGGCCGTGCCCGCCAGGCTGACGATCAGCCAGACCCCGGTCCGCAGCAGTTCGGTGCTCCGGGCTGCCGCCTGGGACGCCGCGCCGGTCCCCGGCACCGGGCCGGCACCGGCAGCATGCCCGGCTGGAACGCGGCGGTCGTGCCGGGCTGGAACGCGGCGGTCGTGCCGGGCTGGAATGTGGTGCCCAGCCCCGGCTGCAGGCCAGGGACGGTGGGCACCGCCGCGCGGACCAGTGGCTGCATGCCGGGGATCACCGGGCTGGGCCGGCTGGCAGGCCTGCGCAGGTCATCGGCCAGCCGCAGCAGCAGCGGGATCAGCCCGCCCACGGCCATCGCCAGGAACAGCACACCGGTGAACAGCATGCCCGAGGCGCCGGAGTGGCGGCCCACAGACACGAAGTTCCAGCCGAGCGTGCCGAACAGCGCGGCCCAGAGGATCAGCCCCGCCGACGCGGCCTTGCTGCCGAGCCCGGCGCTGCCGCCGGCGTAGAACCCGGCGGCGATCAGGGCGCCGAAGATGCCGATCATGATCAGGCGGATGTCCGAGCTTGAGCACTGGTGCGCGATGACGTAAGGCCCACCGCTGGCACAGAACCCGCCATCGGTCTGCATCACGTCCCGCATTCCGTCGGCCAGCGCGAGCAGGCAGGCGGTGAAGGCGGCCGCGCCGGCGAACGCCACCAGCGCCGCCACGAGCCGCTTGGCGCTCATCGGACACCCCCCAGATCCAGCCAGATGGCCGCCGGGTTCGACGGGTCCACCGATGCCTGCAGGGTGAGACCGGGCTGAAGCTTCCCGATCTGCATCTGGCTGACGCACTGCTGGGTCGTGGCCGGATACGGGGGCAGCCCGTCGGGCAGCACGGTCAGGTCGAACTCCACTAGCAGGTCGAAGTTCACCATGCCGATCTGCCGCATCCCGGTGATCGTGACCGTGCGGTGCGCCGCCGCTCTGCTTGTCCCGCCCCCGCGCTCCGCGCCCGCCCCCGCCATGCCGGCCGTCCCCGCCGCGGCCGCCACGGCGGCGTTGGCCGCCTGGGTCTGGGCTGCCATCATCTGGTTGACGTTCGCCATCCGCGCCTGCGCGGCGGCCATCCGGTCAGCCACGGGCGGCATGGCCGCCTCGATTTCCTTCGCCTGCTTCTGCAGGTCGCGCATGCTCTTGAAGACGCCCATGTCAGCTCACCCGGGACGCCGGGTCGGTGATGACCGCCAGGGCCTCGTCAAGGACCGCCATGGCGGCGGGCACGTCACCGAGCAGGTTGTGGAAGTTGTGCGCCCGCGCGCTGGCGATCCTGGCCAGTTCCGCTCGGTCCGGCAGCGCGGCACCATGGCGGCGAGCACGGCCTCGGCCTCCGCGTGCTGGCCGGAGCGGAACCTCGCCTCGCCGAGCACCAGGCCCGCATCGACGCCGCCGCCCAGGTCCAGCGCGGCCTGGGCGAGCCGGGCGGAAAGGTCCATGTCGAACATCTCGCTGGCCCGCCGGGCGGCCCGGCTCAGCAGCACCGGTTCCCCGGGCGCCCCGGAGTCGAGCTGCCAGCGGCCCAGCCGCAGCAGGTCCTCGCGCCGCCGCGCACCGGTCGCCTCGATGGCACTGGCCAGGGTCGCCGAGATCCGCCGCAGCCGGGAGCGTGGCAGGCTCTGCCGCAGCGCCTCGCCGTAGACCGGGTGGGCCAGCCGGGCCACCGTGCGCCGCCCGTCCTGGTACACCTGCACGAACCCCCGGGCTTCCGCGTCCTCGAGGCCGGCCGGGTTGGTGATCTTTTCCAGGACCGGTACGCCGAGCGGCTCACCCGCCGCGAGCAGTTCGATCACCGCCACGGTCCCGGGCGCCAGCCCGGACAGCCGGGACGCGACCAGTTCCACCAGGCGGCCGGGGGCGGTGAGCGGCAGCCGTAGCGACCAGATACCGCCCGTCTCGGTCAGGGCGCCCGAGTCGACCGCGCCGATCAGCAGTTCGCGGAGGTAGAGCGCATTGCCCTGGCTCACCTCCCACAGCCGCCGGACGCTGCCGATGGCGACGGGGCCGCCCAGGACGGCGGACAGCACCGCCTCGGTCTCCGGCTCGCCCCAGGTGGTGAGGTCGATCCGCTCGGCCAGGCCGTCCTTCCACAAGGCCGTCACCGGCTCCGGGGCCGGGCCCGGGGTCCGCAGGCTGGCCAGCACGCTGCAGGCCCCCTTCTGGACCAGTTGGTGGACCAGTGCGGCCGAGCCCTCGTCGAGGAACTGGGCGTCGTCCACGACCAGGAGCAGCCTCCGGTCCGGGCCGGCCCGGTCCAGGATGGCGTCGCTGGCCTTGCGCAGCAGCCCGAGCAGGTCGCCAGGCGAATACCCGGCCTCGGGCAGGAATGGCGCGAACGGGCCGAACGGAATGGCCGCGGCGGCGCGGGAAGCGACCGCCTGGGCGGTGGTGAACCCCAGCCCGGCGGCCGACTTGGCGGCCTCGGAGGCGAGCCGGGTTTTGCCCACGCCTGGTGCCCCGGCCAGCACGAACGCGGCGGGTTCCGGGCGTTTCAGCTTCGCGAGGATCCAGCCCATCTCCGCGTCGCGCGACATGAGCGGTATCTCGCCGGTAAGCGTCTTTCTCACTGTCGGCTATCTTCGCATTCCGGGCAGGTCGCCGCCACAGAACAGGCGCGGTGCGGGATGGCTGGCTGGCTACCGCCCCTGGGCCTGCCAGGTGCCGCCGGGGCCGTCGTAACTAGTGCCCTCGCTCCAGATCAGATAGCTGGTGCCGTGGCTGTCCACCGTGATGCCGAAGTAGTCGCCGTAGGGGAACCGGAAACCTGCCTGGCTCTTGTATGGTGCGCCGGAGCCGCGGTCTGACAACCGGACGGCCGGGCTCCACGAGGCGCCGCCGTGGGTGGTCGCCCGGTACCAGACGTTCCACGCCGTGGCACCGTTCCGGTCGTCCTCCCAGGCGACCCGGAAGTCACCCGGCCGCGGTCCGGCCGCCACCTTGGGGAAGTCGGCGCCGACCGTTGTCCCGCCCGGGCCCAGGCGGCGCGGGGCGGTCCAGGACCGGCCGCCGTCGGCCGAGGTGATCTCATCAGGCTGCATCGGCGCCTGCGCCGTGGCGTTCGCGGCGTAGACGGCCATGATGGTGCCCGCCGGGTCGATGGCCAGGGCGATCTGCGCGCCGTAGAAATCGTTCGGGCAGTCCTTGGTCGGGCAGTGCGGCTGCTGCTGGCTGCGGGCCACGTAACTGGTCCGCCAGGAGGCGCCGGCGTCGGCGGAAGAAAGCACCGCGAGCAGGATGTCGCCCTTGGCATCCTGATGCTCGGCGCTCTCGGCGAAATACACCTGGCCGTCCGGCGCGACCGCCCCCGCCTCGGCGAACCAGTACCGCCCGTTCGTGTTCGTCTTCACCGGCGTGGCCCAGGTGCGCCCGTAGTCGTGCGAGGCGGAGACGTAGGAGTCACTGCTGTTGAAGGCGACGTACACGTCCCTGCCGCTGGGGGAGATCGCGATCCACGGCTTGTCGGTGAACGAGAGCCCGGCGGCCCGCCGGAAGTCGTGCAGCCCGGTCCAGGTCCGGCCGTGGTCGTAGGACTTGGCGAACGTCACGTCCCACTGGTTCATCCACGCCGCGTAGATGATCCCGGATGCGGAGACGGCGATCCCCGGATCGTTCTGCCAGTGGGCCAGCCTGCAGAACCTCGCCGGCGGGCACTGCCGCCTGGGCATGACGATGGCCTGGCCCCAGGTGCGCCCGCGGTCCGGCGAGGACCGGAACAGGATGCAGTGGTTCATGTCGGGGCGGCACACCCGGGGCCCGCCGTACTGCGTGGTCATCTGGTACAGCCACGCCGACCCCGGGGCCGCCGCGATGTTCGGCTCCCAGTCGTTGTGCGGGCCCCACAGCCGTTCGGTGCTGAAGCCCGCGCTGAGGCCCGGGTGCCCCGCCGTGGCCGCGGCGGCGGGCGGCGCCGCGCAGCACAGCCCGGCCAGTGCGAACACGGCGCCCAGCGCCACGGTCCTGATTCCCATGTGCCCTCCCGGCAGGCCAAGCGGTGCAGGGATTCTACGAGCAGGCCGCCGTCGCCGTCACCGGGCGGCGGCCGCGAGGGCAGCCGGTGTCCGGGGCAGTGTCGTACCGGGCGAGTAGCGTGCCCGGTATGACCAAGGCACATGAGGTAGTCGCCGCTTACTGGGCCGCGGCGGAGGCACGGGACTGGGACGCGTTCGGTGCCCTGGTCGCCGCCGACGTGGTCTACCGCGGCCCGCAGACCAGGGAGCAGGTCCGCGGGCGGGAGGCCTACCTGCGGTTCAACGTCGAGGGCTTCGACTACGACTGGCACATCACGGTGCAGCGGATCGTCGGCGAGGACCGGCACGCCGCGAGCTGGCTCGAGTTCACCGGCCCGGAAGGCACCCAGCCAGGCCTGTGCTTCTTCGAGCTTGACGACGATGACCTGATCGCCCGGATCACCGATTTCTGGCCCGACCCCTACGAGCTGCCGGCCAGCCGCGCGCATCTGGTCGAGCGTTACTGACCGCCGGTCACCTGGATCCGGGCGCACTCGGTGTAGCGGACCCGGCCGAAGTACATCACCTTGGCCAAGGCCCACCAGTGTGAGCCGGGCCGGGCCCAGGCCGGCACCGCCACGGCGTAGTCCACGGTGACGGTCTCGCCGGGCCCGGCGGTGAACCCGCGGGTCCACGGTCCCACCTGGTCCCAGGTGCCGAACGGCGACATGAGCTGGGACTCGCCCCGGATCACGCTGGCGGTCCGGTTGGCGAGCCGCACGGTCAGCGCCGCGCGCTGTCCGGCAGCAACCTCCAGGACGGCGGGCGCCATGGCCACCTCCACCTCGGCTTCCCGCGCGACCATATCGGCGACCAGCAGGGCGTCCCGTTGCTCGCGCGGCATGCCCCGGGCAGGGGCGGGCGGTTCACCGACGGTGATCAGCGTCGTGTCCTCCAGCACCTGGCCGAGGTCGTCGGTGGTGCGCGCGGACACGAAGTACCGCCCCGGGGCGATGCCCGGCAGCGCCGCCACCGCCAGGTTCCAGCGGGCGTAACCACGTTCGGCGAGCGAGTACTCCAGCGGCCCGGGCGGTGTGCCACCCTGCCCGGTGACGGCCAGGCCGGGCGGCACATCCAGGGTGACTTCACCGGCCGCGGGGCCAGGCCCGCACGCGATCGTCAGGCACAGCCCGGCCGGGGCGGCTGGCGCACCGGGGGCGTTCAGCGTGACCCGGTCCGGGGACAGGTGCACGGCCACCGGGAAGTTTCCGGCCGGGGCGGGCCCCTTGCCGTGCAGCCAGTACCGGGTGAACACCGGCTGGACCGGCTCCGCCCCGGTTCCGCCCGCCGTCCCGGGTTCGGCCAGGCCACCGGGCCGGGGCTGTGCCGCCATGGTGACCAGGCCGGCCGGCGGGACCGTGACCACCACGCGGCCCGCCACGACTTCGGCCGCGGGGCCGCGGCCGTGCTCGGTGAGGTCGGTCACCTGGGCAGCCGTGATCCCGGAGAGCAGGCTGACCTGCGCTGGGGCCGGCCCTGCGGGCAGACCGCCAGCGTCCCGCAGCCGGACCGTGACACCCGCCTCCCGTCGTGGCCGGCCCGGCTGGCCGCCGGCCAGCGGGTTGCCCCGCGGCTTGAGCGCGGACAGCAGCGCGGCCGGGCGCACCCGGCCCGGTGTGCTGACCTCGGCCAGGCTGGCCGACGCCGGCAATGGCCCGTCATGCCTGCCGGTCTCGCACACAAGCAGGTCATGGTTGTACTCCTGGCCGGCCACCACGAAACCGGCGTCGCGCCAGTCACCGGCCCCGGCGGCCAGTGCGTACCTGAACTCATGGCTCCAGTGCTGCCACGCGAAGCTGCTGCCGTCGGGCACCGTGCGCCGGGTCCCGTCGATCCACACCCCGGCAGGCCAGGCGCTCGAAGCTCGCATCAGCGCGATGTGCAGCGTGCCGTCGGGGGTGACCAGGCTGCTCGGCGTGCCCCGGTTCAGCAGCGCCACGCTGTGCGTGCCGAGCAGCCGGTCGTACGGTGCCGCGTCATCAGACGAGCCGTTCGCAGGGTCACTCCGTGGGCCCCCGGCCTGGCCACCTTGCTCGCCATCGGCTAGTTCGGCGGCGACCACAGCGTCGGCCAGGTCCCGGGTAAGGTCCGCAACCGCGGCCGGCAGATCCGCGCCGGCCACGATCAGCACCGGCAGGTCGCGGTCCCCCCGGACGTCCGCACTGGCGGTGAACACCTCCGCCCGGGGCCGCGCCGCGGGCACCCAGACCCGGGCGCCGCCCGGGGCGGCCAGCCGGGCGGTCAGGTCCGCCGCGGCGGGGCCGAGCCCGGCGAGCAGGCGCGCCGTCCACGGGTTCACGTCGGGGCCGCCGACCGCGATCCGGACGTCGGGCAGATTCGAGTCCAGGTCGAGCGCCCCGTACCGCGGGCCGTCCGCGCGGGAACAGGTCGCCGTCACCCCGGCGGCCGCCAGCGCGGCGACCAGCGCCCGGACGTCCGCCCGCCAGTCCGCCGCGCTGAGCCCGCCCTGCCAGCCCTCCGTCCCGCCCGCGCCCCGCCACCCCTGCGCCCCGCCCGCGCCAGCGTCGCCCGCAGCGGGATCGTCCGGGAGGATGATCTCGGCCACTCCGGCCGCCCAGGTGTGGGCCCCGGCCGACACTCGCACCGTGCTGCTCAGGCCGAACCACTCGCAGGCCGGGTTGTCCAGGGTGTAGGCGTCCGCCGCCACGTCGGAGTCGGCCACGCCGAACGGTCGCCCGACCACGGCGGTAGCGCACTGGAAAACCGGAAGCGCGCCGGGCACCTGCGCGGGGAAGCGGACCCGCAGCAGCCGGTCCTGCCCGATCGACCCGTCCACGTGCGTGCGGAACTCCACCCGGTCCAGGCCGTCCCACAGGATGGTCTCCTGCGTGATCCGCAGGTCCCCGAGCGGGAACCGCGCCACCAGCCGGGAGCCGAGCGGGCAGCGCTGCGCCACCACATCCGCCACGCCGCCGCCGGACCCGGTGCCCGGGCCCTTCGGGCACAGCAGCCACGGCCCCTCGGCCCAGCGCGGGTGCGCCGGATACTCCTCGGCGAGCACAAGCTCGTTGCCCAGGCCGCGGAGCAGTTCGGTGCCCGTCCGCCGGTCCAGCACGCGGGCCAGCCCGCCGCCACGGGCCGGGTCCGCCTCGACCTCGAACGCCCCGTTGCCGATCACCGTGCCCGGCACCGTGGCCCAGCCCGCGCCGGCCGCGTTCAGGTCAGCCCCGGATCCGGTCCCGCCCTCGGGGGCGCCGGCCTGTGGGGTGCCGGCCTGCGGGCTCACCCAGTAGCTGCGGTAGCCCAGCGCGGGCAGCTCCGCCGGGAACGTGATCCGTACGCTGGCAAGGCTGTGGTCGGGGTGCCGCCGGATCCCCTCGGCCAGGAATGGCACGCCTGCCCCGGTCTCGTCGGTCAGGACCAGCCACGACGGGCCAGGCGCGGCGAACTCCAGGGTCCGGGCCGCCAGCCCGGCCCGGGGCCACGACAGCGTGTTGAACACGACGAGCGTGCGGCCCGGCGGCGGCCGGCCGGCCCGGTCGCTGCGTATTGCTGCCTCGTATTCACCAGGCCGGCCAGGAACCCCGCCGCCTCCTCGCGTACCTCATCGCCCCGTTCGAACGCCTCCCGCCACCCGCCGAGCAGGTCCAGGTACACCTGGTCGGACTCGGTGCCGGTGATCGCGTCGTGGTGCGCGCCGAACACCAGTTGCCGCCACGCCTTGTCCAGCGACTCAGCCGGGTATCCGGCGCCGGCCAGCCAGGCCAGCGTGGCCAGCCGCTCGCCGTCGGACACCGCCACCTCGGCGGCCCGCTGGGCCTGCTTGGTGTCGATGTAGGACACGTCCTTGCCCGGGTACACCGGGTTCATGTCCCTGGTCTGCGGGGTGAGCCAGATCCCGCGCTCGGCGGCCTCGGCGCGCACCGCCGCGAAGAACTCCCGCGGCAGCCCGGTGACACACCGCGGCCAGGCGTAGCGGGCGGCGAAGTCCCGGTGCAGCGTGGTCGCCCACCGGGGCGGTATGACGTGGTCGGCGCCGACCGGCAGCAGCACGTTCCTGGTCGCCGCCACCGGGGCGAGCAGGGCAAGCTGGCCGAGCGCCTCCTCCCTGGCCGCGGCCAGGTCGGCGGCCTGGTGGATCACCCAGCCCGCGCCGTAGTGGTTGGCCATGTAGCTGGTCAGCAGCCCCAGGCCGTCGGGGGAGATCCACTCGAACTCGCTGGGGAACTGCATCCGGGCGTTGTCGCCGACCGTGCGCCACGGCCCCCACTGGTGGTACGGCCCGCGGGCCCAGGCAGAGCCGGTCATCCCGGCCGCCGCCATCAGCCCCGGGTAACCGGGGTCGTGCCCGAACGCGTCAAGCGCCCAGGCGACCGACGGGTCCGCGCCGAGCACGTCCCGCTGGTGCCCGAGCCCGTAGACGATGTTGCGGATCGTGGACTCGGCCGAGGTCAGGTTGGTGTTGGGCTCGTTGTACGCGCCGCCGACGAGCTCCGCCCGCCCGGCCGCGATCAGCTCCCGCAGTTCCGCCCGGTCCTCCGGGTGCGCGTCGAAGTACGGCTTGAGGTAGTCCACCTCGGCAAGCACGAACTTGTAGTCGGGGTCGTCGCGGGCCGCGTCCAGGTGCAGCCGCACCAGTTCGAACGCCGTGCGCACGTCCGGCAGCTTGCCGTCCTCGCCCGGCATCGCCAGCCCCGACTGGGTGAAACCGCCCTGGGTGTTCCACCAGACCGGGTCGTAGTGGAAGTGGCAGACCATCCAGATGGTCCACCCCGGCTCGGCGGCGGTGATCTCGCCCGCCTGCTCGGCCCGGATGCCGGCGGCCTCCGCGATCACCGTCACGCTCAGCCTGCTGCCCGGACCGTGCGGGGCGGCGACGGTCACCGGGACCTCGGCGGTCCGTTCCGCGCCGGGCGGCAGCTCGCCGATGCTGGCCGGCCGCGGCGTGGTCACCCCGGGACCTTCGACCCGCACGTGGACCGGGCCCGGCGGGCCCGCTTCCGGCGGCCCGCCCGCGCCCGGTGACCCGCCCGCCACCGTGACCCGGACGACCTGGCACGGGCCGCTTTCGGTGCTGGCGAACAACGGGGTGGACTGTGCCTGCACGATCCGCATGACCTCATCGTCACACGTCACAGGCCGGTCTCCGCCAAGGGCCTTGGGCTAGGCATGGCCCCGGCGCTCAGCCGGCGGCGCGCCTGGCCTGGGCCGCCCGGATCACGACGGCGATGCCCAGCGCACCCGCCGGGACCAGGGTGACCAGGGCGGGGAGCAGGTAGCGCCAGGAGAACTCGAACACGTCGGAGACCAGCAGCACCGACACCCCCGAGGTGAACATCAGCAGGCAGGCAAGCGCGGGCTCGCGCGCGGCCGGGCCTGCCCGCCTGCGCACCAGCAGGCTCGCCGAGCCGATCAGGCCGGCCAGCACGCACAGGGCGAACAGCGGCCCCGGGGTGTACCCGCCGTGCAACTGGTAGGCGCGCAGGAACGTGGCGGCCGGTAGCCAGACGGCGGGCCTGCCCCCGCCGAACCGGTCCACCGAGGAGTCGATGACCTGCCGGGACGCATGCGGCGGGAAGTACGGGTAGGACGTCTGGAACTGCCAGCGGGAGATGGCCGTGACGCCCGGGCTGCCGTCCCTGGTCAGCGCGAACGGCCGCACCACGTCGCGCAGGTAGGCGCGCAGCACGCGCAGCGGCTGCTGGGTGAGCACCTGGTGGTTGAAGCCGGTGATCAGGCTGTTCACGTGGTCGCGCGCCAGCCCGTTGTAGTAGGGCCGGATCGGGGACAGCCGGCCGAAGTCGAGGAAGTCGGGGCCGAGTGCCTGCTGCCACCGGGCCGGGCACATCTTCTGCTCGGCTTGCGGCAGCCGCAGCGTGGTGCAGTCCGCGGCCGCCGCCATCCGGCCGTACGCCGAGGTGACGCCGGTGTGGGACAGGAAGAAGTCACCCGCGGCCAGGTAGTTGACGGTGCAGTAGGCGAGGACCGGCACGGTGAAGGCCGCGCACAGGGCGGCCACCCGGCCCAGGGCCCGCCGCCAGCCGCCGCCGAGCGCCAGCAGGTAGAGCAGCGCGGCCGGCAGCAGCGCCTCGCCCACCTGGGCGAAGATCGCGGAGGTGCCCAGCACCGCACCGCCGGCCACGACGGCCCGCCAGACCGGGTGCAGGCCGCCACAGCAGGATGGCCAGGCCTGCCACGATCAACGCCTCGAACCAGACGTCCGGCATGAGCGTCTGCTCGATCTGCACCTGGTAGGCGTCCAGCAGCAGCGGCGCCATGGCCAGCGCGGCCAGCCAGCGGGGGGTGCCGCGGCGCAGCAACAGCACGTAGAGCAGCACGGCCAGGGCCAGGCCGAGCAGGTGCTGAACGGCGGCGACCGCGTTGAAGTTGGCGACCGCCAGGATCGCCCGCAGCGGCCCCTTGTAGCCGACCGGGTCCATGCCTGGCGCGTCGTTGTACAGGTACCTGGTCGTGTCGATGTAGAAAAGCACCGGCCGGTAGGCGAACTGGGCGAGCACCCGGAGCACCAGCCCGGCGGCCAGCAGCACGGCGGCCAGCCAGTGCCGCCGCAGTGCCGCCGCCAGGTGCGCGCGGCTGGCCTGGGCCCGGGGCGGCACGGCCCCGTTCTTCACCGTTGTCGGTTCTACCTGGCTTTTTTCGAGCATGGCGGTCGCCGGGCAGGCGTGATCAGCGGATCCCCGGCGTCGCCTGGCCGCCGCTGGAATGGCACAGGGCAAGGAAGACCGTGACGAGCGTCAGCCAGCGGGTCATCCGGTTGCGCGGCACCTGGGTCAGCGCCACCCAGGCGATGCCGGTGTACCAGGCGAACACCCACGGCGCGACGAGGATCCAGGCGTAGGTCAGCGCGAACGGTGCCACCACCTCGCCCGGCTGGTCCGAGGAGATCCGCCGGTAGACGAACCACGCCACGATGATCATCGCGACCGGCCAGAGATACCCCATGACCGTGGCCACCGTATGTTCGGCCCCGGCGCCGCCGAGCCCCGAGCCGATCAGCTCCAAGAAGCGCCACGGCGAGGGCAGCGTGGCCAGTTTCAGCCCGCCGAAGATCGGTTTCAGCGCGACGAGCCCGTACGGCCAGTACTGCAGCGCGACCGTCGCCAGGGCCACCAGCGCGATCCGGGTGGTGCGCATCCACTCGTGCCGCCGCAGCAGCGGCCAGGCCAGCCCGAGCGCGATGAGCACGGCGTTGATCTTTATCCCGCAGGCCAGGCCGATCAGCACGCCGATCAGCACGTCGCCCCACATGCCGGAGACGCGGCGTGCCACCTGGATCGCGCAGATCGCCGCCGCCGCCACCAGTGTGTCGAGGTGGCCCCCGCTCACCAGTTGCTGGATGAGGACCGGGTTCGCGGTCCAGAACAGGGTCGCCCGGACCGGGTCGTCGGAGGTCTTCAGCAGCAGGAACCCGACCCCGATGAAGACGGCCCCGTTGAGGATCATCAGGGCCCAGACGGTCATGCTGACGTTCGGGCCGCCGATCGATGCCGCGAAGGACTGGATCACCGTGGCGAACGGGCCGTACACCGACGGCTGTGTCTTCCAGAGCGTGCCGACGGCCTGGGTGTAGGAGGAATGTGGCCCGAGGAACGCCAGTGGCCCGGTGGTGTACGGGTTCCCGCCCAGCGCCGCGATCCGGCCGTAGGCCGCGTAGCTGCCGGTATCGGAGGAGCCCACCGGGGTGAGGCAGACCATCACCGCGATGATGGCCGCGCTGGCCCACAGCAGGTGCCGGGGGTTGGGGCGCCACCCCTGGCTGTGCGCCCACAGCATCCCGGCCAGGCCGAGGCAGGCCAGGATGTTGCCGGTGTAGAGCAGGATCGACGCGATGACGACGTTGGTGTCCGAATGGCCCAGCGACGGCAGGATGTGCGACAGCGGCAGCTGGAGGGGTATCGTCTCGGCGTTCGGCGCGGTCGCCCCGACGATCATGCCAAGCAGCAGGCCGGCCCGGACAGGGTGAGGGCGACCACGGGATCCGACAGCCGGCTCCAGGCCAGTTTGCGGATCACCCGGCTCATGACCCACTCGACCGGGCCGTTCCCGACGGCGAGGTCAGGTGCCGCGAAGGGCAGGGTGTCCGGCCCGGCCGGCCCTGGCGGGCCGGGCGGGTGTGTCGACACCCGTGTCACCTGGGCCATACCTCCGTTGGCGGACCTGCGGGGCAGGCCTCTGGGCAGGCGCTGTCCCGCCCTATCACGGGCCCCCCGATGCCCTCGTCATTGCCCGGGCAGCCATGCACCCTCGTCTTAGCCCAGCGTAGGCGGCCTGCGGAGGACTCACGCCAGATTCGCCTGAATCGCGCCCGCGGGTCCTGGGTGTGTCGCATGCCATACCGCCTGTGGGAACAGCCGGGTGCTACCGGGATGTCTTAAGGGGTGTGACCGATTCTAGTGATGCTGGCCGTGCCGTCCCGCAGCGGCGCCCGTCCCGGCCAGCGAACCTCATCCTCATCGAGCAGTCCGGCGTCAAGTGGCAGATCCCCCAGTCCTCGGCCGCGAGCGGCATAATCGAGGCTGAGCAGGCGATGTACCGCCATGGCAGCCGGCTTCGGGAGGTGAAGCTCGTCAGCCGTCACCGGGCAATCGCCCGGTGGAAGGTCGGCGAACTGGGCTGGCAGCGGGTCGCCTGACCGCCGGCCAGCTCGAGACGGGACAACATGTGCGGGTGACCGGGACAGCCCAGCAGGAGGCCTGGCTGGCGCGCACCGCCCCGCCCGTCGAACAGGTGCGCCCGGACCTGTGGTCGGTGCCCGTGCCGATCCCGGACAGCCCGCTGCGCTACACCCTGACCTACCTGATCGCCGCCGGGAGCGGGCTGGTGGTCGTGGACCCCGGCTGGGACTGCGAGCCGGCCTGGCAGGCGCTGGCGGAGGGCCTCAAGGCGGCCGGAGCCTCACCCGCCGACGTCACCGGGATCGTGGTGACCCACATCCATCCCGATCACCACGGCCTGTCCGCCCGGCTGCGCGAGGCCAGCGGGGCATGGGTCGCCATGCACCCGGCGGAGATGAGCACGCTGTCGGCGCTTCGGCCGCACGGCGCCGACACCCGGCGCGCCGATCTTGCCTGGCTGGCCCGGTGCGGCGTGCCGGACGACGTCGCGGCCGGCATCGCGGTCAACGACGGCGCCCTGCGGGCCTTCCAGGCCATGGCCAAGGCCGATGTCCTGCTCGGCCATGGCGAGCTGGTGCCGCTGCCCGGCCGGCAGGTGCGCGCGGTGTGGACTCCCGGGCACACGCCGGGGCACCTGTGCCTGCACGAGGAATCCGAGAACCTGCTGCTCACCGGCGACCATGTACTGCCCCGGATCAGCCCGAACATCGGGCTGCAGTCGAACTTCGCCGAGCCGCCGCTGGCCGCCTACCTGCGGTCGCTTGAGCTCATCGCCGCCTACGACCAGGCAGAGGCACTGCCCGCCCACGAGTACCGGTTCGCTGGCCTGGCCACCCGGGTCAAGATGCTGCTCGCGCACCACGAGCGCCGCTGCGACGAGGTGCTCGCCATCCTGGCCAGGCTCGGCCCGGCCACGGCCTGGCAGGTCACCGAGGAGCTGACCTGGTCCCGTGGCTGGTCATCGGTCATCGGCTTCATGCGCCGCGCCGCGCTCGCAGAAGCCGGCGCCCACCTGCGCCATCTCGTGGACCAGGGCACCGTGGTCATGACCGGCACCGGCGACGCCGCACAGTTGTACGCGCTGCCCGGCTGACTGGTGACCGGCCACGCTGGCCATGGCCGTGGCTGACCGTTAGCATGCCGCCCATGCGCAAACTGGGGCGTTCTTGGTGGGTTGCTGGTATTGCGGGCGTGGTCGCGCTGACGACCGCTGGTGGCCCGGCGCTGGCCGCGACCGGCCCGGGCGGATTCTCGCTCCGGCCGGTGTACCAGGCCGATGACTTCGCCCATGGCCAGGCCATGTTCATCCTGCCCGCGGGGGAGAACGGCCTGGTCAACGCGGCACAACTGGCGCAGTTCGAGGCGACGGGCCAGCGCCCGCCGCACAGCCAGGACCAGCTCGCGCCGTACGAGAACCTGGAGTTCGGTTACCCCTCGCTGACCGACTCCACGCTGCACAAGTACTACCTGCCCGAGTCGTTCGGGGTGCAGGCCGGCCAGATCATCGCCACCCAGCACCCCTCGCCGAAGGTCCCTGTGGTCATCTACCGGGACACCCACGACATCCCGCATATCTACGGGAAGACGGACGCCGCGCTGGCGTTCGGTGCCGGGTACGCCCAGGCTCAGGACCGGCTGTTCCTCATGGACGTGCTGCGCCATTACGGGGAGGGCACGCTCACCTCGTTCCTCGGCCCGTCCTGCGCCGACGAGCAGATGGACCACGGCGAGCTGCTGCTGGCGCCCTACACGACCGCACAGGCCAACGCCCAGATCAACGCGCTGCCGACCGAATACGGCGCGCAGGGCCGCCTCGCCGTGAACATGATCCGCTCGTACGTGCAGGGCATCAACACCTACATCACCAAGGCGCTCACCAACCCGGCGCTGCTGCCGGTCGAGTACACGCTGTTCGGCCCGCCCAAGCCGTGGACCCCGGCGGACGTCGTCGGGGTCGCCGGGCTGATCGGCGGGATCTTCGGCGACGGCGGCGGCGGCGAGGTCGCCAACTCCGCCCTGCTGCGCTACCTGCAGGGCCAGCTCGGCCAGTCCGGGGGCGCGACCGCGTTCACCGGCTTCAAGGAGCAGAACGACCCGGCCGCCCCGGCCACCGTGGTGAACAAGTCCTTCCCCTACGAGATCCCTGGGCACGTCAACCCGGCGACGACCGCGATCCCCGACAACCCGAGCGCCCCGCTGAAGGGTGGCCCGGTGGACACCACGACCGGCTGCTCGGCCACCGCGCCAAGCAAGGCCGGGCTGTCGGTCATCGAGTCGCTGCTGCGCTTCCCGGCCCAGATGAGCAACGCACTGGTGGTGGGGGCCAGCCACTCCGCTGACGGGCACCCCCTGGCGGTCTTCGGCCCGCAGGTGTCCTACTTCGCGCCGCAGATCCTCATGCAGGAGGACCTGCACTCGCCCGACTACGCCGCCGAGGGCGCGTCCTTCCCCGGCACCGGCTTCATCGAACTGGGCCGCGGCGTCGACTACGCCTGGTCCGCTACGTCCGCGGGCAGCGACCTGACCGACCAGCGGCTTGAGCTGATCTGCAACCCGAACGGTGGCCCGGTGCCGCCGACCGGCACGTTCTACATGTTCAAAGGCAAGTGCATCCCGATGGTGAACGAGACGTTCCCGGACGGGGCCGTCACCGGGAAGCCGCTCGACCACAAGATCCACCTGACCGTGCACGGCGTCGTGCAGGGCTGGACCACGGCCCTGGGCGGCAAGCCGGTGGCGGTGGTGAACCAGCGCTCCACCTACAACCACGACGTGGACTCGGTGATCGGCTTCCTGGGCTTCGGCGAGCCCGCGCTCACCCACAGCGCGAAGTCGTGGATGGCCGCTGCCAGCCATGTCGACTACACGTTCAACTGGTTCTACGTCGACAGCAAGGACATCGCTTACTACGTCAGCGGCCTGGACCCGGTGCGCCCCGCGGACGTGGACCCCAACCTGCCCACCTGGGGCACCGGAGGATCCGAGTGGCTCGGGTTCCTGCCCGCGTCCAAGCACGTGCACCAGATCAACCCGCCGCAGGGGTTCTTCGACAGCTGGAACAACAAGCCGGCCCCGTTGTTCTCCGCCTCTGACGGCGAGTACGGGTACGGGCCGGTGTACCGGGTGCAGATGCTCACCACGCAGATCAAGCACCAGTTCGCCCTGCACCACGGCAAGATCACCCGGGCGGATCTGGTGCAGGCGATGGAGACCGCGGCGAGCCAGGACCTGGACGGGCTGACCATCCTGCCAACGCTGCTGCACGCGGTCGCCGGGCGGCCTGAGCCAGCCGGCGTGAACCAGATGCTCGCCGCGCTGCGCACCTGGTACGCGTCCGGCGCGCACCGGATCCTCGCCTCGCCCACCGCCACGCAGTACCAGCAGGCCGACGCCGTGGCGATCATGGACCAGCTCACCCCGGCGGTCATCAAGGCCATCTTCGATCCGCTGTTCGCGGCCGGCGGCACCAACCCGGGCGGGTACAACGTCTTCCCGATGGGCTTCGTCAACGAGCCTTACAACGGCGGCAGTCATCTCGGCAGCGCCTACGACGGCGGCTGGGAGGGCTACACGGTCAAGGCCCTGGACCAGTTCACCGGCACCAGCGTCGCGCAGCCGTTCAGTCCCGTGGTGACCGCGAAGACTCTGCAGCAGCAGCGGCGGGCTGAACACCTGCGGCCCGGCGCTCGATGCTGCCCTGGAGTCCACCTACCAGGCCCTGGTCAAGGCGAACGGCGGGTCGAAGAACGTATCCACCTGGACCCAGGACGCGAACACGGTCGCCACCGGGCTGGCCATGCCGGCCTACGACGCCATCGGCTTCCGGTCGCTGGGGATCGTCGGCCAGCCCAGCATCCCCTGGCAGAACAGGCCGACGTTCCAGCAAGTGGTCTCGTTCCCGGCGCACCGCTGAGCGGCCCGGCCGTGGCGGTGGCAGAACAGGGCGCCGCGGACTTCCAGCAGGTGGTCTCGTTCCCGGCGCACTGCTCGCAGGCGGCCCGGCCAGCGCAGCGGCTAGTTCGCCGCAAGGGCAGGGGCGGGGATGAGCAGGGCCACGGCGGCGCACCCGGTAAGGAACACGGCGGCCATGCCGAACGTCGTGGTGAACCCGGTCAGCGCGGGCAGGCCGCGCAGCGTGCTCGCAGCGACGAACGTGGCCGCGACCTGCCCGCCCAGCGCACCGCCGAGCGTGCGGAGCACCGTGTTCATCCCGCTGGCGACGCCCGTCTGGCGCGGCGGCACGGCCTGCACGATCAGGTTGCCCAGCGCCGCGAAGGCCAGGCCGATCCCGATCCCGAGCAGCATCGAGCTGACCAGCATGTCGTAGGGGTGCCTGCTGCTGAACGCGAGCCAGCCACAGGCGACGGCGCTCACCGCGGCGCCGGCCACCAGCGCGCGCCTGGAGCCGAAGCGCCGCTCGACCCGGCCCGCCACCGAGCCGAGCGCGCCCATGCCGACGGCGCATGGCAGCAGGTAGAGCCCGGCTGTCACGACCGAGACCCCGTACCCGAAGCCGGTGCTGCGCGGCAACTGGGCCAGTTGCGGTAGCAGCAGGAACCACGCGTACAGCCCGGCGCCGACGAGGAAGGCCGCCAGGTTGGCGGTCCACACCCCGCGGACCCGCATCATCGTCATGTCGATGAGCGGGTTGCTGCTGTGCAGCTCGACAAGTATCCATACGCAGCAGACGGCCAGCCCGAACCCGAGGAGCGCAAGTGTCTTCGGGCTGGTCCAGCCCCAGGCCGTCGTCTGGGCGATCGCGATCAGCACGGCGGACAGGCCCGTGGCCATCAGGGCAGCCGCGGTCCAGTTCACCCTGCCGGGGGAGCGGATCGGTGACTCCGGGATGAAGCGCCAGGCGCAGGCGGCCGCCACGAGCATGATCGGCAGCGGGATCCAGAACAGCCAGTGCCAGTTCAGGTGCTCGTCGATGAGCCCGCCGACGACCAGCCCCAGGCCGCCGCCGACGCCGAGGATGGCCGACATCAGCCCGATGCTCCCGGCCACCCGGTCGGCCGGGAACTCGTCCCTGGCGATCCCGAACGCCAGCGGGAAGATGCCGCCGGCCACCCCCTGGATGACACGCGCCACGATGAGCATCCCCAGCGACGTGGACAGGGCGGCCAGCAGCGTCCCGGCGGCCAGCGTCAGCAGCGTCCACACCAGCAGCCGCTGCTTGCCGTACATGTCGCCGAGCTTGCCGATGATCGCCGTGCCGACCGACGCCGACAGCAGGAACCCGGTGAGCAGCCAGGTGACGCCGGTCTCGCTGGCATGCAGGTCGTGCTGCAGGGTAGGCAGCGCCGGGATCACCGCCGAGCTGAGCACCGCATACGTCACCCCTGCGAGCGACAGCACGGCCAGGATCACGTTCGGGTGGACGCGCTCCGCCCCACGCGGTCCGGCCAGCATCCAGTCACTGTAACCGAGCGCCATCCCCGCCCCGCGAGGCCAGGTGTGCGCATGCCTGGCAGGCTATGGCCATGACTGAACCGGCAGCGGGAACGACGGGTACCGGGCCGTCCGCCGGTGACCGGCCGGCCATCGACACCAGCGAGGCGCACAGCGCCCGGGTGCACGACTACTGGCTGGGCGGCAAGGACAACTACGCGGCCGGCCGCACGGCCGGCCCTGGGCGGAGTGCCTATGCCCAGCTGATTGTTGACGGATCGTATTCAGCTGATGCTTGACGGTTTCTAGGGTGTGGCGGGACTACCGGGGTGATTGCCTGGCTTCCTGGTTTGGCTCGTGGCCTCGTCAGCAGGCGTGCGGGACAGGATCACGTCTACAACCTGGTCGAGGGGCTGCCTGGCGTCGATGGGAATCGCGCCGAAGGCGCGCATGCGGTCCTGGTATCCCGGCAGGAGGCGGCGTATGTACTCGCGAGAATCCCCGGCACGGCCCCACTCGTTGTCCTGGCGCGTATCGAGCCGTGCCAGCATGGTGGGCTCGTCGATCTCCAGCAAGAACACTTGGATGAAGCGATCGGCGAGGTCCAGCTGATTGTTCGCACCGCCACAGAGATACAGCGTGGCGGGTGCTGCGGCCCGGATCAGTTCGTCGAGGCGGGCCGGATCCCATTCCCAGCTATGCCGGGAGAGCCAGGCAAAGTCCGGCTCTGCCGGCTCTTCCACCACGGCACCGGCAGAGTCAACGAACCGCGCAAGGAACGGGTCTTCGTCGTCATCGATGCATGCCAGGCCCCGCCGGGCAAGCACGGTGGCGATCGCGGACTTCCCGGCGCCGGCGCAGCCGGTGATCAACACTGCGCTCATCGGTGCCCATCATCGGCAAGTCCTGAAGGCGGCGCAACGAGTTTGTGGCCCCACGCGGGTGCGGGCGGACCTCCGAGGAACATCACGAAGGGCATGCCCGAGCGGGCGGTGTCAACCATCAGGCCGGAGTCAGGCCAAACCCTAGGCCGAGGAGGACCCGGTCAGGCTCGGGTGGCCGCGTCCGCGCCGAGGGTTGCTGCGCGAGCCCGCAGGTCGCCCAGGGCCGCGTGCGCGATCTCGGCGAATGGCTGCCGGTTTTCCGGCGCTGCCCAGCGCGCGTAGGCGGTGCTGAATGCGAGAACGCCCACCTCGGCGCCCAGGCGCGCGGCCACGTCGTCGGCTCCGCGCGCGCGCAGGGCCCCGGCCATGACCGAGGCGAGGCGGGCCCGCTTGAGCAGTTCGCGTTCCTGCAGTTCGCTGTTGGCCGCGATCACCGCTCGCCGCTGCGGGGCGAGGTCGTGGCGTTCCGGGGTGAAGGCGGCGGCGGCGGCCTCCAGCGCCGCGGTGAGGCAGTCGGCGGTCGTCGCTGCGGCTGGAGCAGTCCTGATCGCCCCGCTGAAGAGTTCCGCCAGCATGTCCTGGCCGCCGAACAGCACCTCACGCTTGTCGGCGAAGTGCCGGAAGAACGTGCTCTTGGTCAGTCCGGCATGGTCGGCGATCTCGGCAACGGTCGTGGCGTCGTACCCGTGCTCGGCGAACAGGGCGAGCGCGGCGCGCTCTAGGCGCTCCCGCGCGTTCGGTTCCCACCGGGCCATGCCGACATCCTAAGTGATAAGACCAAGTCCCATCACCTGATATCGTGATGGGACTGAGTCTTATCACCTCGACCGTGCAGTTACATCGCGACAGGAGTCACCAATGCGTGTTTTCGTCACCGGTGCGTCCGGCCATATCGCCTCGGCGGTCGTCCCCGAACTCATAGCCGCGGGACACGACGTCGTCGGTCTAGCTCGATCGGACAAAGCCGCGGCGGCCGTGACCGCGCTCGGCGCGACGGTGCACCGGGGTGAGCTTGACGATCTGGCGGGGCTCAGGAAGGCGGCCGCGGACGCCGACGGCGTCATCCATCTCGCCTACAACCATGAGCAGATGCGCTCCGGAGACCACGCCGCCGCGGTCGCCGCGGACCTGGCCGCCGTGCACGCATTCGGCGACGCGCTCGCAGGAACCGGCAAGCCGCTTGTCGGAACGTCGGGCACACTCGCGGTCGCGAACCTGGGCCGGCCGGGTACGGAGGAGGACGCGGGCGCACCTGGCGGCCGTACCGACGCCGAGAACGCCGTGATCGGCTTCGCGGAGCAGGGCGTGCGGTCATCGGTCGTGCGCATCCCGCCGATCACGCACAGCACGCTGGACCGGCACGGCTTCGCCAGAACCCTGATCGCCATCGCCAAGCAGACGGGCGTGGCCGGCTATCCCGGCGACGGATCCAGCCGGTGGCCCGCCGGGCACACACTCGACGTCGGTCATCTCTACCGCCTGGCGCTGGAGAACGCGCCGGCGGGCACCCGGTGGCACGCCGCCGGGGACGAAGGCATCCCGATGCGCGAGATCGCCCAGAGCATCGGCGGCCACCTGGGCATACCCACCGCGAGCATCCCGGCTGACCAGGTGGGGGCGCACTTCGGGTTCCTCGCGACGCTGGTCGTTCTCGACAACCCGACGTCCACTCTGCTGACCCGGCGGATCCTCGGGTGGGCGCCGGCCCACCCCGGCCTTCTCGCCGACTTCGACAACGGCGACTATTTCACCGCGCTGCCCCGGGACTAACAGCGCGGGCCCACCGCCCGGCAGGTGGCGCACCACCTCGGTGCGCAGCGGCCGCCGGCTTCCCGCAGATGATGGCGGCACTCGGCGGCTGACCGCCCGGCGGTTCCCGGGGACGGACCGGGCCCGGCCGCGCCCTCGCGTGGCCGGGCCGGGTCGTCGTGCCCGGGATCGGGTGCCCCCGGACTCAGCCGGTAACTGTGACCGTGGCACCCCCCTGCCTGACGGTGCTCCCGCCGAGCCCGACGCTGGCGTAAAGCACCGAAGAAGTGCTGGGCGCGTACAGCGGCGGCTGCACCGTGAACCTGACGACCGGCGCCTGGCCCGGGGTGACCGTGCCGATCACCGGCGAGCCGAGCGGCCGGACCAGCCAGCCCTGCGGCGCCGACAGCGAGAACTTCACGCCGTGCAGTGTCTGGCTGCCCGAGGCGGTGAGCTGCACACTGACCGTCACCGGCGTCCCGGCGGGCGGGTGCCGGGGCTTACCGGCCGGCCGGCAGCTGGCCGGCCCGGGTGCGGGCGGAGGAGCCAGGGAGCGGGTAGTCGCGGAGCGCGCCGGTGTTCGTGGTGCGCTTGGCCAGCCAGCCGAACACGCCGCGCAGAGCCGGTGCGGACAGAATCCGGAACGTGCGGTTCCGGTTGCGGATCTTCCGCTCGGTCGCCGGGGTGAGGAAGCGGGCGGCGCCTGCCGCTTGCTTCTGCGACTTGGTGACCGGCGGGCGCATGAGCTGCTCGTAGCGCCGGCAGGCGGTGAGATGGTCGCCGCCCGCCAGGGCCAGTTCCCCGGCGAGCGTGTACGCGCCGAGCATGGCGTGCCCGGTCCCGTTGCCGCCGGGGCCGGGGCACCAGGCCGCATCGCCGAGCAGCACGATCCGCCCGGCCGACCACCGGTCCATCCGGATCTGGCTGATCGTGTCGAAGTACAGTTCCCCGGCATCGTGCAGCGCCGCGAGCAACGCCGGCACCTGCCAGCCCGCGCCGGCGAAATGCTCCGCCACGAGCCGCTTGCAGCCGTCGGTGTCGTGCCAGTCGTAGTCCGGCGGCGCAGCGGCGAACATCAGGCCCACGGCCGCGCGGCCGGGGTCCCGGCCACTTGCGACCATCGCGAGCCGGCCAGGCTCGTTGTAGATCAGCCCGCTGTGGTCGAGCCCGAAGGTGTTGGGCACGGTGAAGCCCGCGACGGTGAGCCCGAGGTCGTGCCGGCCGGAGTCCGCCCCGGCGAATGCCAGCCGGCGCACGGCCGAGTGCATCCCGTCCGCCCCGACGACCAGATCGAAACGCCGGGCCGGCCCGCGCGCGAACGTCACGTCCACGCCGTCCGGGGTCTGCGCCAGGGCGGTGATGTGGTCGCCGAAGACGTACTGCGCGACGTCCTTGCTGTGGTCGTGCAGAATCCGGGCGAGGTCGCCGCGCTCGATCTCCACCTCGCCGCTGAACAGCGCGGACGGGAACGTGGACAAGCGGCGCCCGGTGGCATCGATCACCGCCTGGTCGCCCATGCCGGTCTGGCATGCCTGGATCTCGCCGAGCACGCCCATCCGGGCCAGCAGGGCGAGCTGGTCGCCGCGGAAGTCGACCGCTGATGCCCCGCTGGTGCGCAGCCCGGGTGCCCGCTCCACCACGGTGACCGTGTATCCGGACGTGCCCAGCCAATACGCCAGCGACGGCCCGGCTATGCCGCCGCCCGAGATGAGTACCGACCTGGTCATTGGCTCCTCCTTGCACCGTCGCGAACGCTTCCTGTGCGCGGTCGCGAGCGCTCGATGCCGCCACCGTACGAGGTTTTATCCATACGGTCAATCCAATTGGATAATCCAGTTGGTTGACAGGGCAGCTATGATCGGCGCCATGGGTGACCGCAGAGGTGAGCCCCGCCATGGGTAACCGCGAAGACCTGCTGGCCGGCGCGCTCGCCTGCCTGAAGGCGAAGGGCTGGACCCGGACCACGGTCCGCGACATCGCGGCAGCCGCCGGGGTCAACCACGCCGCGATCGGCTACCACTTCGGCTCAAGGGAAGCGCTGCTGATCGAGGCCTTCACCCAGGCCATGGACACCTGGGGCGCGCAGACCGAGGCCGCGGTGCGGGCCGCCGTCGCCGCGGGTGCCGGGCCACGCGAGCAGTACGAGGCGTTCTGGCGCCAGGTGATCGAGTCCTATGCCGCCAACCGGTGGCTCTGGCTGGCCACGATCGAGGCCGCCGTCCAGGCCGAGCAATCACCGAAGGTCCGCGAGCTGATGGCCGCCAGCATGCGGCAGGGCCGCAGCGGGCTCGCCGCCGGGCTGCTCGGCGTCCCCGAGGACAGCGTGGACGGCCCGGCGGAGCGCGCGCTCGGCTCGGTGCAACTCGCGCTGATGTCAGGATTCCTCGTGCAGTGGCTGATCGACCCGGGCAGCGCGCCCGGCGAGCGGGACATCGCCGACGGCCTGCTGCGCCTGGCCGGTCATCTCGGCGACCAGCCAGAGGCCGGGCAGCCTTCCCGTCCGGTGAGCTGAGCCCTGGCTGCGGCCACGCCGGCGGCCTGACGCAAGGGACCCAGCGGGGCCTGCCTAGCTGAACGGCGGGACCACGGCCTCGATGAGGTGCGGGCCGGGCTCGGCGAGCGCACGGCGCAACTGCGCGGCGAACTCCGGCGCGGTCTGCGCCCTGCTGGCCGGCACGCCCATTCCCTCGGCCAGCGCGGTGAAGCTCAGCCCCGGCCTGGACAGGTCGAGCAGGCTTCGCGCGCTCTGGCTGGCGGCCGGTGCGCCGGTGCGGTCCAGTTCCATGTTCAGGATCGCGTAGCTCCGGTTGCTGAAGATCACCGTGGTGACGTCCAGTTGCTCGCGGGCATGGGTCCACAGCGCCGAGATCGTGTACATGGCGCTCCCATCGGCCTCCAGGGCCAGCACCGGCCGTTCCGGGCAGGCCAGCGCGGCACCGGCGGCCAGCGGCAGGCCCTGGCCGATCGCGCCGCCGGTGAGGGTGAGCCAGTCGTGCGGCGGCGCGCCCGCGGTGGCGCCGGGCAGCGCCACCCCTGAGGTGTTGGCCTCGTCGCAGACGATCGCGTGCTCCGGCAGCAGCGCGCCGACGACTGCCGCCGCGCTGTGCCCGGTCAGGTCGCCTCCGGGCAGGCCGGGCCGCTCCAGCTGCTGTGGTGCGGGCACCACGCCGGGGGCGGTGAGGCCGGCCAGTGCGGCGAGCGCTCCGGCGATGTCGTCGCCAGGCCCGGCCAGCGTGTGCACGTGGCATCCGTCCGGCACCAGAGAACTGAGCTTGCCCGGGTAGGCGAAGAAGGACACCGGGGCACGCGCCCCGGCCAGGATCAGGTGGCGCGCCCCGTCGAGCTGAGCGGCGGCCATCTCGGCCAGGTAGGCGAGCCGTTCGACCGGCGGGATGCCCGCGCCGCGCTCGTGCCGGGCCGGGAACGTCTCGGCGAGCAGTCGGGCCCCGGTGGCCTGGGAAATCCTGCTGGCCGCCGCAAGCGCGGGCCGGTGCATCCCGGCACCGCCGAGCAGGATCACGCTGGGCTCGCCGCCGCGGAGCACGGTGGCAGCCGTCTCGATCACGGCGCCGGCCACGGGCGCCCGGGGCGGCACCGGCAGCGCGGCGGCCGGCTCGGCGCCGGGGGACCAGGACACGTCGGCGGGCAGGATGACGGTGGCCACCTGGCCGGGCGGGGACATCGCCGCGGCGGCCGCCTCGGCCACGTCCGCGGCCGCGTCGGCGCTGCGCGCGCACCGGCGGACCCAGCCGGACACGCTCCCGGCGAGCGCCTCGATGTCGGACTCCAGCGGCGCGTCGAACCGCTTGTGGTACGTGGCGTGATCCCCGACGATCGCCAGCAGCGGGGTCCGGGCCCGCCGCGCGTTGTGCAGGTTGGCCAGGCCGTTCGCCAGCCCCGGCCCCAGGTGCAGCAGCACCGCCGCGGGCCGGCCTGCCATCCGGCCGTAACCGTCGGCGGCACCGGTCGCCACCCCCTCGAACAGGCACAGCACCGCGCGCATCTGCGGGACCTCGTCCAGCGCCGCGACCATGTGCATCTCCGAGGTCCCCGGGTTGGCCAGGCACATGCTGACCCCACTGCCGGCCAGGGTGCGGAGTACCGCCTCGGCGCCGTTCATGCGTCCTCCTCCGGGGCCGGTGGCCGGCCCTTCTACCCGGTTCTTCCGCGTGAGCCGGCTGCCCTGCGCAGGCCGCTACGCGACTGCGAACACGCCGCTGGCCGTGGCGACCGGCTTGCCTTCTGCTTCCACCGTTCCGTGGGAGAAGGCCAGCCGGCGGCCGACCCGGGTCACCGTGGCGCTCGCCTCGAGCCAGTCGCCGTCCCGGGCGGCCGCGACGAAATCCACGGTCAGGCTGACCGTGACCAGGCCGGCCTGCCCGGCCCGCATGGCGCAGTTACGCCCGCACACCACGTCGAGCAGCGCCGCCAGGACCGCGCCGTGTACGAACCCGCGGGTGTTGAGGTGCTCATTGCGGGCCCGCAGGCCCAGCAGGACCCCGCCCTCCCCGGCACGGGTGTAGACCGGGCCGATCACATCGAGGAACGGGCTGGTCCGTCGCGACGGCTCGAAGCCGGCCGGTACCTCGCTCATGGCCTCCCTCACCGTGCCGCACGCCCTGATGATCCTCGCCATTATGCCGGGCCGGCCCCGGCCCGCTCACTGGCCGGGAACCTGTGTGCCTCTGGCCTGGTCATCCCGGTGGCGGCCGGTCAGGCCTGGCCGGCCGCGGATCAAGCGGCACACCTGCTCTGTATGGTAAGCAGGCCATCAGCGCAGTCGGCGGTGAGGGGGTGTCCGGCATGACGATCAAAGCCGGGTGCCCGCCGGTGACTGTGCTTGCTCATGTCGCATCGCTGTGCGGGGCTTTGACTTTGAGTTGCAAAGTAGAGTAACTTTGAAATACAAAGTTTGATGCTGGCCGGAGCATACCCTGGAGGCCGACGTGCTAGAGGACCAGGGCATGACCGTGCAGGAAGCGGCGGCCGTCGTGCAGGATGCCCGCACACGCGCTCGCAAGGAGCTGGTGATCAGCGCGCCCCTCGTGTACACGGCGTGGGGCCTGGTCTGGCTCGTCGGCTATGGGGCGATGTGGCTGTCGGTGCGCGGCCAGCACCCCTACCGGGGGCCCTCAGGCGTCTCGATCGCGGCGGTATTCGTGCTGGCCGGTTTCGCGGCTGCGGCCGTCCTGGTCATCGCCAGCAGGGCAGTCGCGGGAATCGACGGCCGGTCCGCGCGGTACCGCCGCATCATCCTGGCCACGTGGGCGACCGGGTACCTGGTCCTGCTCCTGGTGCAGGCTGGGATCAGCGGCTCCGCCAGCCCACGGGCGCTAGCGTTCGTGGGCCTCGCGGGTCCGCTGGTGCTGGCCGGGCTGGTCTATGTCCTCGCCGCCGTCCTCGGGCGGGACCGGCTCGCGTTCGCCCTCGGAGCCTGGCTGGTGATCGCCGGTGCCAGCTGCGCATGGCTGGCACCCGCGGCCATCGTGGCGACGTGCGCGCTGGCTGGCGGCGGGGGGTTCCTGCTGAGTGCGCTGATCGGGACCAGGCTCCGCGCACATGACAGCTGAGAGCGGGCTCGACCCCGTCATCCATGGGCCCGCACGGCTGCGGGTGATGGTGACGCTGGCCACCCTGCGCGACGGGGACAGCCTGTCCTTCACCAGACTGCAAGAACTGCTCGGGCTGACGCCCGGCAACCTCATCACCCATCTGCGCAAGCTCGAGGACGCGGGCTACGTGACGACGGTCAAGTCAGGCAGCGGCGTCACCTCCCGGACCTCGGTCAGCCTCAGCCAGCAGGGCCGCAAGGCCCTGGACACCTACACGGCGGTCCTGCGGCAGCTGCTGGATTCAGCCAGCACCAACGGGACCGGGCCGCACCGGCCGGCGCGGCAAACCCTGGGCCGAATCAGTCCGTCTTTGCAGCCTGGTCCCGGTCAGGAGGAGTCATGAAACCGTACTTTGACACCCTGGCTGTGCTCGCCGGGCGTGGGTGGCGATCATCGCATGGCGGATTCACATCGAGGAGACCGCCTTGCTGTCAGCACTCGGGGGCAGGTACCGCTCCTACGCCTCGCACCACAAGCGCCTGATCCCGGTCATCTGGTGACGATGGGCACTCCTGCGGCCCGCGCCAGACATCGCTGCCGCTCCCGGGCCTGGCTCGGTGCCAGGCCCGGGACGCGCTGACAGCGGACCGGCGGCCTGCAGCGACGGCTCGCCGGCCGGTCAGCGGTAGGTGCCGGGCTGCACGACCCCCGCGTAGTAGAGGAAGTGCGCCCGGGTGTAGCTGCGGTTGCCGGTGATGCTGGGGTCCGGCGAAGGCCCTATCGGGCAGTCGGTGCCGAGGAACGGCGTGAACCGCGGATAGATGCTGAGATAGCTCGTCGGGTCCGCGCGGAGCAGGCCGATGAGCGTCTCGGTGACGATTCTCGCCGCCACCGGGCCGAGGTTCAGCCCGCCCGCCGCGATCTTGGATTCGGCCAGGATGTAGTACCAGAGCGGGGTGCTGGTGGCGAACGGCGCGTAGACAGAGCCGATGTCTGCCAGGTCAGCGGCGGTCAGCGTGGGCACACCCATGGCTGCCGCGACGGCCTGGCCCGAGGGCAGGCTCCAGGTGAGCTGGCGGAGCAGGTTGCGCTGCGGCAGCACGGTGGGCGCGGTCTGGGTGTGCGGGGCGATGGCCGGCAGCGGCAGGGTGAACAGTACCGAGGAGATCGTGGTGTCGATCTTCTTGTTGTTCTTGACCTGGCCGTCGCCGAAGTCGAAGAAGGTCTGCCAGCCGACGTACCGGCGCGGCGCGGGGTAGCCGCCGAGCAGGTCGTCGCGGTCGTAGTTGACCGGGCCGTTGAAGTCGGCCTCGGTCGCGTCGAAGACCAGGCCGAAGAACGGGTCGGCGGCCGGGTTGGCCGAGTCGCCGGTGCCGCTGGTGAAGTTGGCCCGGTAGGACGGCCGGACCATGGAGTGGCCGAACCGGTAACAGGCGGCGCCGAACTCGATCGGCATGAACGCATCCCCCGGCGGCGGCCGGTAGAACTGGTTGCCGTTGGCGAGCACGTCGCTGACCACCTGCTGCCCGGCGATCTGCGGCAGGTGCTCGTTGACCAGCAGCCACTGGTAGTGCCAGAGCGTCACCTGGCGAGCGATCAGGTACTTCAGGTAGTTCAGCGCGCGGTCCCCGCTCCGGGCCGAGGACAGGCTGCGCGCGTCCGCACCACGGGCCGCGGGGAACCGGGACAGGTTCATGCTGCCCAGCTCGGAAAGCACCCGGTTGTAGAACAGGATGTGGCCACAGTGCAGCCCGGCGATCATCAGGTTCTCGTCGTTGCGCGGGTCGCCGAGGATCGCGGAGTAGGTGCCGTCGCCGTTGTCCGTCCGGGGCACGTCCTCGTGCACCCCGCCGGAACCGATCAGCAACTGCGGGCCCGCGCTGCCGCCGGGGCCGGGCACGTACAGGCCCGGGCTGATCGCGGGCCCGCCGCCGAACACCGAGTCCAGGTCCAGCGCGGGCGTGCGGGTGTTGGGCGAGTTCAGCGGGTTGGTGGTCACGCCCAGGTGGGAGGTCTGGTCGAAGGTGATGTCGTGATCGGTGAACTGGCCGACGAACGTCGAGCCGGCCGTCATGGTGGGGTTGTCCGGGTTGGTCCCGTAGGGGTTGGCAGGGGTCGGGTTGCCGTTCACCGTCGGGTCCACGATCAGTGCCTTGGGCCCGGCGGCCAGGTCGTCCTGGGCGTCCATGATGCCGCCCTGCGCGCCGACCTCCAGCAGGGCCGCCTGGACCGCGTCGGTCACCGGCGCGAACGGCGGCAACTGCGGGAAGATCCGGCCGAACAGCATGCTGTTGGCCGGAGCCCCTGGTGGCAGTGAGTGCCCCGCCGCCCCGGCCCCGGTGACCGCCGCACGGGCGGCGGCGGGGCGGATCCCGGGCAATATCCCTGCCGATGCGGCGGCCAGCCCGGCCCCCGCCGTGCCTGCCCCCGCCAAGAGCCTGCGCCGGGAGAGGCCGGCGGGCTTGTTGTCCTCGTTCATAGTGTTGCGCTCCTTCTCCCACCCGTGATTTCTTGCTGCGCGTCCACCGTCGTCCTGCGCGTGTGCATGGTTGCCCCCGTTCTTCGCAAGAAGCTGCTGGGGGAAAGAGGACGATGGCGGACCGCTGATACACCGGGGCCGGCCGCCCGCGCGTGTGTCGCCGAATGCACCGCCCTGTCACCAGGGCGAAGTCCGGGTCTCGTGGCGTGTCTTACCTGAGGGTTGAGGCTGCGGCGGGCGGGCCGCGACGGCCCGCCCGCCGCACCTGCGGTCAGTTGCCGTTGAACGGGCTGACCAGCGGGTTCGTGCTGGAGTACAGGCCCGCCGGGTTCGGGTACCAGACCCAGAAGTGCATCGTGTACAGGTTGGGGTGCCAGAAGAAGAACGACGCCCCCGAACCCGGAGCGGTCGCCGGGCAGTCCTGCTGGCTCGGCTCGGGCACGAACGTGCCGTCGTTGTAGTGGCAGCCCGCCGGGAAGAAACCGAACGTGGCGTTCGGCAGCGGCGGTGTCTTCGGAATGCTGGTGAAGACCCACTCCAGGGCGCCGAGCTGCCAGGTGTTGCTGCTGGTGTGCTCGTACACCAGGATCGGCGGCTTGCGCACGTCGAACCCGCTGATGCCCGGGTTCAGGAAGTGGTAGCCCATGTTCGGCATCATCTTCGTGATGATCTTGTAGCCGTCGGCCTGCGCCTTGGCCAGGTTGGTGGCGTACTTCGCGGTCGCCATCCGGGCCTGCGCGATGTCCTTGGTCAGCACCGAGTTCCCGGTGCCGGTGCCGCCCATCCCGGCCATCTGCTTCGCCGACGGCGCCGCGCCCCAGGCCGGGATCAGCATCCACAGGCCGGCGGACAGCACCACGGCGGTGATGCCGGACAGCCTCAGCAAGCGCATCTTTTGTTTCTTCATTGCCTTACGACCCTTCTTGGACCCGGTAGATGTGGTCGGCGACCAGGCCGTGGGCTTCCCGGTGGACGTCCGCCGCTGCTGCTGCCGACGGTGCCTCTACCAGGCAGAACACCCGCCCGTTTCCTTCATCGACCCAGTACCTGAGGTACCGAACGTCATGACCTGCCTGAGTTTGCAGGTCGGCGAGATGCGCCTTGGCGACGTCGTCCATCGTCACGCCGCCGTCGATCTCATGGACATCCATGAAAAGCGGCACTGTAGCCTCCCCTTCCGGTCGTCGGAGTTTTCTCAAGCGACCGTAAGGTGGCCAGGTCAGCGGGCTCATCGGGGAAAGTGCCCGGCTTAGCGGCGGCGGTTGCCCATATTTGGCTGCGGTGGTACCTACGCTGGCGCGCGCTGGCCGGGGGAGTGGTGGCCAGCCGGGGGCGGCGCTCAGCGGCGGGGGCGCCCGGCCGGGGTCAGGACCCGATGCCCATCCGCACGGCCTCGCGGGCCGCGGCCGTCCGGGACGAAACGCCGATCTTGGACAGCACCGCGGAGACGTGATGGTGCACCGTGCGCTCGGAGATGAACAGCCGCTCCGAGATCTCCCGGTCGGCCAGGCCGTCGGCGAGCAGCGCCAGGACCTCCTGCTCGCGTGGGGTCAGCCCGGCCGGGGCGCGCCCGGGTGGCCGGGCGCGGGCCGCGCGGGATCGCCTGCACGCCCGGCTTCCTTCATCCGCCGCCGGGCCGCGGCGGCGGCCACCGGGGCATCCAGGTCGCCGAACGTCTTGAGGGCATCCCGCAAGCCGGCCTCGTCCGCGGGAGAACAGCCGGGTCATGGCGGCGTCGTAGGTCCGGCCGAGCCGTTCCCAGGCCGCCGCCGCGCCGCGCCAGTCCCCGGCGATCTCCAACGCGTACGGCTCAGGGAGACGGAGCCGGATGGCGGGCTCACCGCGACTCCGAGCCGCACCAGCAGGACGGCCAGTGATCCGAGCATCCATGGATCCACGTGCCTGAGCGCCTGGTCGTAGCCGTCCCGGGCTTCGGCGGCCGCGAGATCAGGCTCGCCCTGGAGCCATCTCAGCTCGGCGCGGGCCGCGCGTACCGGCGCGACCGATCGTGGCTCGCCCGCTCTCTCGGCAAGGGTGAGTGCCTCGTCCAGCAGGTCCCAGCCGCTGGCGTCGCCGCGCCGGCCACGGATGCTGCCCAGGATGCGGAGCGGGTTGCAGCTGGTTCACCGGTGAGATGCCCGGACTGCCCAGCATCTGGGCGCAGACGCCGGTGGCTTCGTCCCACCGCCCTAGCAGGTGCAGGGCACAGGCGCGCCAGCCGTTGATGCACATGCTGAAGACGCCGAGTTCACGGTCCTGGCAATAGGCAATGCCCTCGGCGTAGTAGCGGTCGGAGTCCTCGAACCGGTTCAGCGTCGTGCAGCCTTCCACGAGGCTGCTGTACGCGCGGCCGGCCGCCTCCGGCATGTCCGCCTCCAGCGCGATCGCGAGCGCCTGCTCGATCTGGCGCAATCCCGTCCCCGCCACTATCCACCAGGCCCAGGCCGGCCGCGTTCAGCGCGTAGCTCACCACGTCCCGGTAGCCGAGCTCCTCGCCGATGGCCTGCGCCTTGCCGAGCAGCGCGATGATCGCCTCATCGTGCCGCCCCATGTTCATGCCGAAGGCAGCACTGTTCGCGTAGGCCCACGCCAGCTCCTTGCCGGGCGGCAGTTCCTCCAGGACCTGAACGGCTTCCCGGACGGCCTGCCCGGACTCCTGCCCGCGGCACAGCCGCCAGAGCGTCGTGGACAGGTTGCGGAGGTTCGCCCCGACGCTCAGGTCGTCGCCCAGTTCGCGCCGCAGCGCCAGGGCGGCGCGGCGCGCTCCCTCCGCCTCCTCCCACCGGTCGAGCAGCGGCATACTCGTCGGCCAGGCCCTCGTACAGTGCCGCCAGCGTCGGCTTGTCGATATTTTGTGCACTACGCAACGGCCCGTTCATACTGTGCCGCCGCCTCGCGATGTGCGCCCAGGGCGGCCGAACGGCGGGCCGCCTCCGGGGCGTGCCGCAGCACCGCCTGCGCATCGCCTGCGCCCTCGGCGTGGTGGGAAAGCAGCGCGGGGTCGGCGCCGGCCGCTTCCAGCCGGGCCAGCAGGCGCGCGTGCAGCTCGGTCTGCCGGTGCGGCGGGATACCTGCCTCGACGGCCATCCGGCTCAGCTCGTGCCGGAACCGCAGCCCGGTCCCGTCCGGGACCAGGATGCCGGTGGCCAGGCATTCGTCGGCCGAGGCCTGGGAGTCCGCCAGGATCCAGGCCAGCAGCGACCGGTCCACCCGGGCTCCGCTGACGGCGGCGGTCTCCACGGCCCGCCGGGTGCCGCCGCTGGCCCGGGCCAGCCGGGCCCCGACCGCGTCCCGGACGGTGGGCGGCACCGAGGGCCACCCGGCTTCCAGCATCTCGCTCACGTAGAACGGGTTGCCGCCGGTGACCCGGCGCAGTTCGGCGGCGTCGACATCCCGCTCGCCGACCAGTTCGCGGACGGCTTCGACGGTCAGCGGGGGCAGCCGCATCCGCCGGGTGGCGCGCTGCGTCGCGAGGTCACCGAGGACCATGCGGAGCGGGTGGTCGCCGGCCAGTTCGTCGTCCCGGTAGGTGGCAAGCAGCAGGGCAGGTACCCGGCCGAGCCGCCGGCCGAGGAAGCTCAGCAGGTCGATCGTGGCCTCGTCGGCCCAGTGCAGGTCCTCGATCACCGCGACGGTGAACGTGGCGGGCGGGCCGAGTTCGGCCAGGAAGCCGGTGAACAGCCGGTCCCGCGGCGCCTCGCCGTGGCACAGGTCGGCGAACCCGCCGCCGAGTTGCGCGCTGATGTCGAACAGCGGGCCGAGCGGCCGCGGGGTGAGCAGGCCGTCGCAGCCGCCCCACAGCCAGCGCGCCCCCGGCAGGCGCTGCTGGAACGCTTCGAGCAGCACGGTCTTGCCCATGCCGGACTCACCGGACACCAGGACCAGCCGCCCGTCCCCCCGCCGGGCTTCGGCCGCGTACTCGGCCAGCGTCGCCAGAAACGGTGTCCGCTCCAGCAGTTCCATGGCTGAAATGCCCCCCTTACTGCTTCGTTACCGGATTCTGGCCTCCCCGGCGGAACGCGGCAACCCGGCCCACGCTCGGCGAGGCGCCCGTCTCGGGCTGGCCGGGTTCTGCCCGGCCCCGACGGCGGGCCACCGGCGGCGCCCGGGTGCACGGCCGTGCGTATCGCATGTTGCAAAGAAAGCTTTCGAAAGATAGCTTTGCATACATGGCCAGGAGAGACCCTCGATCCGTCAAGCGAATGACCGACCCCCGGGCGTTGCGCGCGCTGGCGCACCCGCTGCGGCTGTCCCTGCTCGGACTGCTGCGCACGGAGGGGCCCCTGACCGCCACCCGGGCCGGCGAGCTGCTCGGCGAGAGCTCCGCGAGCTGCTCCTTCCACCTGCGGCAGCTGGCCAAGTACGGCCTGGTCGAGGAGGCGGGCGGCGGCCACGGCCGGGAGCGCCCCTGGCAGGCCACGGCCATGCTCACCGACGTGCCTGCGGTCGCCGACAGCCCGGAGCTGGACGCCGCGTCCGGCCTGTTCCGGTCGATCGTCGCCGAGCGCTACTACGAGGAGATGATGAGCTGGCTGGAGGCCAGGCCGGGCGAGCCTGAAGAGTGGCAGCAGGCGGCGCTGTTCGGGGACCTGTACCTGTACCTGACCGCGGCCGAGCTGACCGAGCTAGGGGAGCAGGTGAACCGCCTGCTTTATCGATATATCGACCGGACGACCCGCCCCGAGCTGCGCCCGCCCGGCGCGCGCCTGGTCAGCTACATGCACGTGGCGGCCCCGCACCAGGGTCCCGGCCGGACGGGGCGCGGGCCAGCGGCCGACCAGGACAGGCGCGGCCCGGCTGCCGGCGAGGAGGAGGGGTGAGCACCGCCACCCGCGCGGCCCCGGGAACCCGCCCCGGCCAGCCGGCGGACGGCGTGCGCGGCGGCCGCGCGATCGGGCGCCATGTGCCCGCCCTGCTCCGGGAGGCAGGGTTCCGGCGCTACTGGTGCGGCCAGACGATCTCGATGTTCGGCGATCAGATCACCTCGATCGTGCTCCCGCTGGTCGCCGTCCTCACGTTGCGGGCGAGCCCGGCGCAGATGGGCCTGCTTGCCGCGCTGGTCTGGCTGCCGAGCCTGCTGCTCGGCCTGCACGCGGGGGTGCTGGCGGACCGGTTCGGCCACTGGCGTGCCCTGATGATCGTGGCCGACCTCGGCCGGGCCCTGCTGCTGGCCAGCATCCCGGTCTGTCATGCGCTCGGCGTGCTCACCATCTGGCAGCTCTACGCGGTCGCGCTCGGCGCCGGCGTGTTCAGCGTGCTGTTCACCGTCTGCCAGCCGACGCTGTTCGTCTCCCTCGTCCCCGGTGACGCCTACATGGAGGGGAACTCGCTCATCTACGGCAGCCGGGCGCTGTCGTTCACCGGCGGCCCGAGCGCCGGCGGCGTCCTGGTCGAAGTGCTTGGCGCGCCGTTCGCCGTCGCCGCCGACGCGCTGTCGTTTCTCGGCTCCGCGTTCTTCCTGGGCCGGATCCACGTGGCCGAGCCGCGCCCGGCCGAGCCCGCCCCTGGCGCGCTCACCGCGGGCGCGCGGTTCATCAAGGGCTCGCCGGTCATCCGGTGGTCCCTGCTGGCGGCCTCGCTCATCAACTTCTTCAACTTCGTTTACTTCGCGCTGTTCGTGCTCTACGCCACGCGCTCGCTGCACGTCCGGCCCGGGCTGCTCGGCATGGTCCTCGGTGCCGGGGCGATCGGCGGCGTGCTCGGGGCGCTGGTCACCAACCGGCTGTCGGCGCGGTTCGGAATCGGGCTTGTCTGCACCGCGTCCTGCCTGGTGTTCACCGCGCCGCTGGCGCTGGTGCCGCTGGCCGGCGGTCCCAAGCCGGTGATCCTGGCAATGCTGTTCGCCGCCGGGTTCGTCTCCGGTTTCGGGGTGATGGCACTGGACATCTGCCTCGGCTCGATCTTCGCCGTGGTAATACCTGACCAGCTCAAGTCCCGGGTGACCGGCGCTTTCCAGGCGGCCAACTACGGCACCAGGCCGCTCGGCGCGCTGGTCGGCGGGTTCCTCGGCACGGTGCTCGGGCTGCGGCCGTCGCCGCGATCGCCGCGATCGGCGGGCTGGCGGGCTTCGCCGTGCTGCTGCCCTCCCCGCTGCCGCGGTTCCGCCTGCCGTCAGGTTCGTGATCGTGGCGTCCTAGCGGCCAGGCAACCCGTATGGACACCTGGCCGGGCCGGTGTCACACTCTGGGCACTAGCCCATACGGGGGTCATGCGGCGGTCAAGTAGACGTAAGGCAGGAAACCGCGCGGGGTGCATACCCACGCACGGGCGCGGTTTCCGAGGGAGCGGGGGCTGTCATGGACACGCTGCACTTCCAGGGCGACGTTGTCACGCCGGCGGGCACGGCGTTCGGCGGGCAGGTCAGCGTCGACCTGTGGGCCGACGGCTCGTGGCGTACGCATTTCGAGATGCGCTCGACCAGCATCTTCGAGCCATTCGACTATGACGTCCGCGCCTACGTGATGGCGCCGAACTTCCCGACTCTGGTCTTCCGGCACACCGGGCACTGTCCCCCGAATGGGCACAGTATTCCCCCGGACGAGTCCGGCGGCAGAACCCGGCAACTCAGCCCGCTATCGGCAGGGCGCCGGGAGGAGGCTGACCGGGTCCTGGTCAGCGGTCCGATCTGTTGACTGCACTACGAGCTCTCGAGCTTCCTTGAATCTCTGTGAGCGATCGAGTCTCACGGAGGAGTCATGCAGGCGGATGGGATTGGGACATCTCGCAACTGGTTGTGCCGAGGGTCGGCCGGGTGTTCGCGGACGGGGGAGGTTCCAGGCTGGGAGTTGCAGGACGCGCGGGGGAACCGGTGGTCCGGTGGTGCAGTACCTCACGAGTTCGCTGCTCAGGACATGAGCCGGCGAGCGTCCGTTCGTATGCGCTGGCGTTGCTGCGCTGGCATCGGGTGCTTGGGCGCTGGAGTGGGATGGGACAAGGCGACACGGCGGAAGCCGGGATTTTGTGCTGTGGATGAGGCAGGCGCGCAAGCACGGCCGACAGCCGGCATGCTGGTGCCGGATCGGTGAACGCCAAGACTGGCAAGAGGTATCCGGCGATGGTTAGCGCACGACGATTAACCACAATCTGACGGTTGCGAGTTTACGCGTTATTGGATGCGGGGGGGCGTGCGCAACGGTGCCAGAGCGACGGGACGCAGACGGGGATGCGTTGCGCCACACAACTGAGCGTTGGCAGGTAAGGGGCAGCAGCGAGAAGCGGGGTGCGCGCTCGGATGGAGGCGGTGATGAGCTGTGCGCGCTGGCGCCACGGGACGGGCGCGACGCTCTAGTCCGTCGGCGGCGTCCGGCGAGCGACGATCGAACGAGATTGAACGGGGACCAGCGTTGGGGTGATCGCAGGTTTCGTGATTGTGGTCTCGGCGTCCCGAGAGATGTGTGGCGGGCCACAGGTAAATTGAGGTGGCGTGACGATATGCGGCTATCTTGACGGCGGTTGACGATTTTGTGTGAGCGTTGGCATTGCGGCTTGGGATATACGGTGCCGGGCGCTCGGTGCCCGACGGTATGTATGGCAGTTTTGTGAGATGAGGAGGTGAGATTGTATGTTTGAAGGAGGTGGTTGAGGTTGTTGTTGGGGGTTGAGGTTTGTGATTTGTAGAGATATGTGTGTGTTGTGATATGTGGGTGGTGGTGAAGTGTGTGATGTGGTGGTGTAGTTAATATGTGTGAGGATGTGTGGTTGTGTTTGATAGTTGGATGTGATGTGTTATGAATGGTTGTATTGGTATGTTCAGTAAGATTTTAGGTTATGAGAGATGTGTGATTTGAGTTGTGTGTGTTGGTGAGCACGCGCAGCACTAGCACGTAGAGCAACTCGTTGGCAGGCTTTGCTGGTAATGAGCAGATTAGCTGCACAAAGGTAAGTATGTCGCCGAGTCACGCTGGACGACGTGTTGATCTACCGCCAGGCGGCCTCGTTTTGTGTGTTTATATCAATGGTGTTGAGTACGTGTGGGAGTTGTTGGTTGCTTTCGGTGGTTTCTCTGAAGGTACTTTGTCATTCCGCGACTACGTCTGTTAGGGCTCTATGTCGGTTACTGAGATTGATCGACTACTTCATCTTCCCTGAGAACGGGTCGCGATGTACTGGGATGCGCCCTCAAGGCCGGGCACCAGTTCTCGACAAGGACTCACTCCGTCGTTGGTCTACTAGCTATCGCTCTCGGTGCTGTTTGATAGCAGCACCTGGTGCTGGATGCCCGCTTGACAGCGGCCACCGGTGTGCTACTCGCCGCGCAAACTTTGTACGGCCGTATCCAGCACAGCGGCGGGTGACGCCGCTGACCGGGGTCTTTGATTTCGGCGCTTGGAAGGCAGGCGCATCGCGCGCGGGCGCACGGCGGGATGGCACGCTTGCATCGCCATGCATGGTGTTGCCTAGGCCCATGTGATGTGTGGGACTTCAGCCTCGCTTGATGTGCTATACCCGACGGAGCATCGAGCTAAGGAGCACGGTGGAACAGTGCCAGTCGCTCATGGGCGGCTCCCTGGCTGCGGCGATCCCGCTTACATCTTGCCCGCCTTCACCCGAGGGCTGCCCCACTCACGGCGGTCCTCGCAGTCCCGGCTGGCAGCGCCAGCGGTGCGGGCCTGATGACGGAGGAACTGCGGAGCCGCCATCCGGGGCCGCGCCGGGCACCGGGGTCGCCCAGCGGGCCGGAGGAGGTGCGGCATGCGGTGTTTGAGGCTGCTGCGGACTTGTTCGCGCTGCACGGGATCGATGCTGTCTCGTTGCGTGATGTCGCGGCTAAGGCCGATGTTCAGCTGGCGTTGATCAGTCGGTATGTGGGGACCCGGGAACAGTTGGTGCTGGCGGTCTTTGACTACCTGTCTGATCAGGTGGCGCGGGCGGTGGTGGAGAACCCCCTGTCGGGGCAGGGGTTTGAGCCGGACACGGTGATGGGTAAGTGGGTGCGGGTCGCCGGTGCGCTGGTGATCGCGGGCCGGCCGGTGGAGGGCGAGTGCCCGGTTCAACCCGGTGCAGGCGATGGCCGCCACCTTGAGGGAGGGGTACGGGCTTGATCCGCGGGCCGCGCGGCTGCGCGCGGCGCAGATCGTCGCTGCCGCACTGGGCTGGCGGATCTTTGAGGCCTACCTGATCGATGCGGGCGGGCTGGGCGATGTCCCGCTGGACGACGCTGCGGGACGAGCTGGCCCGGTCTGCGCGCAGGCTGGGCGCCACCCCCTGGCCCTCGCCGCCCGACCCCCAGCCGCGCACCCGCTGAACCAGCAGGCCGCCCCGGTCAGGACCTTTGGCCCTGGGTGGCTGTGGCACTTGGCCTGATGGAATGTGAACAGTTGTATACATTCCCCGGCGCCGATATCCGGCCCGGCCGGGCCTTCCGGCGGCGGGGGAGTCCCTACGGGGGAGGAGAAACCAATGACTGTGACCGAGGCTCCCAGGAGGCAATCCAGCACCGTGCCGCTGGACTGGAGCGAGGTGTACTACACCAACTGCCCCCTGGTATCTGCCAGCAACGTCGACCAGGAACTGGGCTGGACGCGGGAGGAGTTCAAGAAGATCGGCGTCGAAGTACGCCTTCTTGCGCTCGCGCCGGGAGAACGACTGGTACCCGCACTACATCCACAACCTGGACAACCTGATCCGCTTCGGCGGCCTGTTCCCGCCGGTCCACGTTCACGCGGACATCCGCCGGACCAGGCTGCTGGGCGCGACTCATGCTCCGCACGAGGGTGGCTGCATGCTGGTGCGCGCCCGGGACGACATCTACCGGATGACGGAGCTGAGGGGAAGAAGATCGGCCTCACGAAGAGCCTGAACACCATCAAGAACGATTGGTGGCGCATCCAGGAGGAACAAGGCATCGAGCTGATGCTGAGGGTGAACGGCATGACCCGCGACGACGTGGAGATCGTCGAGTTCCCCTACCCCGACGACTGGTACGACGACCCCGAGATGCTGGCGCCGATGGACAACCCGTCCGAGCTGTGGCTCAAGCGTGACCACAAGCACGACCTGGCGTTCCGCCCGCTGGAGACCGCGCTGGAGAAGGGCACGGTCGATGCGATCTACACGCAGAGCAAGCCCTTCCAGCACCTGCAGGAGGCGACGGGCAAGTTCAAGGCGATCGAGGACCTGTCCCGCTACCCGGACTGGACGCTGCAGGTGGCCAACATCCCCGCCGTGATCACCTGCACCGCGGAGATGGCCGAGCAGCACCCCGAGCTGGTGGTCACCTTCATGAAGGGCATGATCAAGGTCGGGCGCTGGGCGAACGAGCACAAGCACGCCGCGGCGGCGATCCTGGACAAGCAGACGTTCTACCGCGATGTCGAGGACACCTACGAGGGCATCAAGCACATCGACATGGTCCCCAACCTGTCGCCGCAGAACATGGCTTCCATCGAGATCGGCAAGGACTTCATGCTCAGCCACGGCTACATCAAGCGCGACTTCGACGTGCACGAATGGGCCGCGCCGCAGTTCCTGGAGAAGGCCGCCGAAGAGCTGCTGGAAGAGGAGTGGAAGCGGATCACGACCGTCAAACTGCCCGAGGCCTCGGAGCTGGAGCTGAGCGTCACCCGCCTCGGCTAGCCGCAGCACGAGCATCCCGCCGTCCCCGACGAAGGACAGCGGATGTGACAAGGCCGCCACACGGCGGTGGCCGGCCGGTGCTGCTAGCCCGGCTCGGCCACCCGGTGGCGGCCGTGAGATCGAGAAGGTGAGTGTCATGACCAAGACTGTGATGCAGATGATCGGCGAGGCCCGGGCCCAGGTGGGCATGGTGGCGCCGAAAGAAGCGGCCGATGAGATGGACACCGGCGCCGTGCTCGTCGACGTGCGCGAGCCCGAGGAGTGGCAGCACGGCCACATCGACGGTTCGGTGCCCGCGCCCCGGGGGCTGCTGGAGTTCTTCGCCGACCCGGCCAGCCCCCGCCACAAGCAAGCCCTCGACCCCAGCCGCCGGATGATCGTCGTGTGCGCCTCCGGGGCGCGCGCCTCGCTCGCCGCCGTGACGCTGCAAGGCGATGGGCTACCAGGACGTGGCCATCCTCGACGGCGGGCTCAAGGGCTGGACCGAGGCCGGGCTGCCCACCAACGAACACGAATACGCCGGCATCTGAACAGCCGCCGGTCAGCGCGTTAGCCACCGGAGAACCAGGCGCGTTCACCGGCCGCCAGGAAGCGGGATAAGCCTCTGCGAGCGCGCCGCAGCGCAGGCGGCCGGGCCAGGGGCCGCCGGCTAAGCGCAGGGGAGACGCGGGGCGGCGGGACCGTCCCGCCACCCCGCTGGGAAGGGGGAGCTATGGCACAGGGTATTGGCGAGGTACTGACGTTCGCGATCGGCGTGGCGATCAGCCCGGTGCCGATCATCGCGGTGATCTTGATGCTGTTCTCGGGCCGGGCGAAGGTGAACGGGCCGATGTTCCTGGCCGGCTGGGTGGTCGCGCTCGCCGCGGTCAGCGCCGCCGCCTACCTGATCTCCGACGCCGGCGGCGCCTCCACAGACAGTACAGCCGCCGACGGGGTCTCCTGGGCACAGATCGTGTTCGGCGTGCTCTTGCTGCTTCTGGCCGGGCGCAGCTGGCGCAACCGGCCTGCGCCGGGAACCGAGCCGCAGATGCCGAAGTGGATGGCAGGCATCGATGCGTTCGCCCCCGGGAAGGCCCTTGGGCTCGGCCTGCTGCTGGCGGGCGTGAATCCCAAGAACCTCCTCCTGGCGGCCGGCGCCGGGTCCGCCCTCGCAGTGACCGGGCCCTCGACAACGGAGGCGGTCGTCGCACTGATCGTCTTCGTGGCCATCGGCAGCCTCACCATCGCCGGCCCCGTCGTGTTCTACCTCACCGGCGGCGATCACGCGAAGGCAGAACTTAACTCGGCGAAAGGCTGGCTCGCCGTGCACAACGACGCCGTGATGACGGTGCTATTCCTGGTCTTCGGCGTGAGCCTCATTGCCAAGGGCATCCCGCCACTGGCCTGAGGCCCAGGCCCGCACCGGAGGACAGCCCACCGGAGGTGACAAGGTGACCATCGCAGATCTGGCGATCATCGCCGGGCTGGTGTTCGCGTGGGGCACGTTGTCGGCGCGGCTGGAGCGCTTCGATATGACCGCGCCGATCGTGTTCACCGTGGCGGGGGTGCTGCTGACCCATGGCCCGCTGACGCCGCTGGGGATCACGCCCAGCGCCGAAGTGGTGAAGGTGCTGGCCGAGGCGACGCTGGCCCTGGTGCTGTTCTCGGACGCGTCCCGGGTCGGGCTGCATCAGCTGCGAGCGGATCTCGGGCTGTGCCTGCGGCTGCTGGGCATCGGGCTGCCGCTGGCCATCGGCCTGGGGACGGTGGCGGCGTTCATGCTGCCCGGGGTGAGCGAGTATCTGGCTGGCCTTGCTGGTCGGTGCGGCGCTGGCGCCGACCGATGCCGCCCTCGGCGCGGGCATGATGGTCAACTCGCGCGGTGCCGGCCAGGATCCGGCGGCTGATCAACGTCGAGAGCGGTCTCAACGACGGGATCGCGACCCCGTTCGTGCTGGTCGCCATCGCCGGTGCGGCCACCGCCGAGCATGCCGCCAGCACCGGGCCCGGGGGGGCGGTGGCCGAGCTGGCGCTCGGCCTGCTGATCGGGGCCGTGGTCGGCGGTGGCGGCGGCTGGCTGGTCAAGGCAGGCCCGGGCCCGCGGCTGGGTGGCTGAAGGGTTCGCCGGCGCCGCGGTGCTGGCCCTGGCGCTGTGCTCCTATGCCACCTCCGTGGCGCTGCGTGGCAACGGGTTCATCGCGGCTTTTGTCGGGGGCCTGGCCTTCGCCGCCGCGGGCGGGCCGGCGGCGAAGCTGGTGCCGTTCGTGGAAGAGACCGGCACCATGCTGTCGCTGCTGGTCTGGCTGATGTTCGGGGTGGTGCTGGTGGTTCCGGCCCTGGACGCCCTGACCTGGCAGGCGGTGGCCTACGCGGTGCTCAGCCTGACGGTGATCCGGATGCTGCCGGTCGCGGTCGCGCTCGCGGGTGCCCGGCTTGGCCGGCCCGCCGTCCTGTTCGTGGGCTGGTTCGGCCCGCGCGGCCTGGCCTCGGTCGTCTTCGGGCTGCTCGCGCTGGAAGACCTGGCCGAGCCGGCGGCCAGGCCGGCGGTCACCGTGATCGCCTTCACCGTGCTGCTCAGCGTCCTGGCCCACGGCCTGACCGCCGACCCGCTGGCCAGGCGCTACGGTCCCCGGCTCACCCCGCCACCGGGAGCCGCCGCCCCGGCCGGGCTGGCCGAGATACCCGAGCGGCGCCTCATCCGCCGCTCCCCGGCACCGTCCGGGGCCGGTGATGCGGCCGCTCGCTGACCGCCCGCTCGGGCGGTTCACCCGGCCCCGGCGCCGGCTGCGGGCCGGCCTGGTGCAGCTGCTGTGCGCCCTGGCTGGGCTGGCGCTTGGCCTGCTGCTGCCCAAGATCACCTTCGATTCCACGGTGGCCAGCACCCGGGTGACCGACGCGCTGGTCGCGGTGGGCTTCGGTGTCCTGGGGCTGGTGAGCATCATCTTCTCGCTGCTGTTCCTGGTCGTGCAGTGGGCCTTCAGCAGCCTTTCGCCCCGGCTGACCCTGTTCCGTGACGACCCGATCGTCTGGCGGACATTCGCCTTTGCCATCGGGGTGTTCGTGTTCTCGGTCACCACCGCCCTGGTCATCGGCGGCCAGGAGAAAGTGTCGGTGATCGTGCCGGCCGCCGAGGTGGTGGCGGTGCTCGCCGCCATCGCCTTGATCCGGAGCCTGCAGGTGAAAGCGTTCGCCTCCATTCAGCTGGCGCCCACGCTGGCGGCCATCGCCGGGCAGGGCCGCGCCATCATCGGCGACCTGTACCCCCGGCCATACACGGCAGACCGCAAACCGGCCGCTCCGCTGCCGGCGCGGCGCAGGGCGGTCCTGTGGCCGCACCGCCAGGCGACCTTGCAGCAACTCGACCTGGGCCGGCTGCTGCGCGCCGCCGGCGGCTGCCGTGATCGTGCTGCGGGCCGGCATGGGCGACACGCTGCAGCAGGGGGCCCCGGTCGCCGATCTGCACGGCGGCGAGGCGGCCGACGCGGCGGTCCTGGGCGGGCTGGTCACCGGGCCAGAGCGCACCTTCGACCAGGATCCGCTGTTCGCGTTCCGCCTGCTGGCCGACATCGCCCTGCGGGCGCTGTCCCCGGCGGTCAACGACCCGGCGACCGCCGTCCAGGTGCTGGACACCACCGAGAGCCTCCTGCAGGCCCTGGTATCACGTGACCTGGACGTGGCCGACGTGGCCGATAACACCGGGACTGTCCGGGTGGTGCTGGCACTTCCGTCCTGGGATGACTACCTGCGCACCGGCCTGGACGACCTCCTCGAGTCCGCATCCCAGTCCCCGATGGTCCTGCTGCGCGCACGGGCCCTGCTCACCAGCCTGCGGGGCGCCGCACCGCCAGCCCGGCAGCCGCCGATCACCCGGCGGCTGCAGCGCGCCGAAGAACTCGGCGCCGCCAGCTTCCCGCTGATCTGGCAGGACGCGGCCAGCGGGAAAGAGGGTTAGCAGCGCGGCCCGGCGGTACAGCATGGCGGAGAGTGCTCTGCTGCCCGCCTGCCACTCAGAGCTAGGACATCGGTGACTGCGCGGGTGCAGAGAACGGCGCCTACGTCGAGGCCGCGTTGCGACCTGACGCAGTATGCCGTGAGGTACGTGCCGGTTGGTGCGGTCACCCGATCCGGGGGGATCTGCGCCACGGACAGGTCCATCGCCTGGGACCAATGGCCCTGGCAGGCGGCTCGCGGGTGGCGCATCCTCGCATGTGCCCGGCACAGTTTGTCGCAAAGGGGGGCAAGCGTGACGACCGGTGGCAACCGCGGTGATGGCTGGACGGCGGTTCTGCGGCGCCAGCCGGCCCGCATCGTTGACGGCCAGCCGCAAGGCGGCTACACCAACGCGTTCGAGATCATCTGCCCCGGCTGCGGCGATGATCCGGGCACCGGTTACCGCGAGATCTCAGCTGAACTCCGGCAGGTCCGCGGGCCATACCCGAATCACCGACGGCATCGCCGCCCACGAAAAGCACCTCGGGCTGCACCAGCATCCCGGGGCGGTGCACCGGCCGCGGCCTGCGGCTGGCTGAGCGGCGATGAACGCCGGGTTCTTCGTCCTCGCGTTCATCGCGGCCCTGAATCCCAAGTTCCTGGCCGTCGACCTGCTGCTGATCCAGAACCGGCGGCCACGGGCGATGTTCTTGTGCATCCTGCTCGGCGGCATGACCGTGGCCCTGGCCATCGGCCTGCTGGACGTCCTCGTCTGGCACGCCGACGCCATCAACTCCGAGAAAACAGCGAGCGCGGCGACCGACCTGGTCCTCGGCGTGCTCCTGCTCGCCGCCGGTGTACTGGTCGCCACCGGGTACCTGCACGGCCGCCGCAAGGCACCCGTCCCGGCCGGGAACAGGCCCCCGGAGCAGCCGGAGAAGAAGGACGGCTGGGCGGAGCGGGCGCTGGCTGAGCCGCGGCTCGGGCTCGCCATGCTCATCGGCGCGCTGGCCGGCATCCCCGGCGTCGCTTACCTGAGCGCGCTGAACAACCTGGTCACCGGGACGTCCTCCACCGCGGCCCAGGTCGTCGCCGTCATCCTCTTCGTCCTCATCGAGTTCGCGCTGATCATCATCCCCTTCGCGTTCCTGGTGCTCCGGCCCGAGGCCACCAAGGCACTGCTCGAGCACGCCCAGGACTGGCTGCTCGGCCACGCCCGGCAGCTCATCGCCTACACCGCCGTGATCCTGGGCGCCTACATGGCAATCAGCGGCCTGGTCCAGCTGACCTGACCCTGCCACCACGCCTCGCTACGGGCCGCCGGCAACAGCTGGGGCCGGTCCAAGATGCCTCATCACCAGGCACCTCCCCAGCGCGTGACCCTCACGGTGACAGGCGCCGCACGATGAGCCATGACGTGGCAGCGCCACCCGGCCTCCTGGGGTGGGCAATCACCCGGCGCACATCCCACCCTGGCGGTCACACCGTGATATGGCGAACAGCGACCTGCCTGGGCGGATCGTTGGTGTCTCCGCCCGGCAGGACCTTCGGGCGGAGCTTTCCCGATGTCCGGGGTTTGTTCGCCCTGGGAGCCTCAGCCCTGACCGCTGCCGGGCTCCCGACTCCTGCCGATGCTCTTCACCCACCTGTCGTTCCCGGAGTTCGCCGAGGAAATGTTCCCTCGCGCCACACGATCAAGTCGCAGGCGGTCTCGATCTACCGCGAGCTGGAGGCAAGCTCACGCAGTCAGGCGGTCGCCCGGTGCCGGAACCTCGGACTCCTCGACCGATAAGGGGCTGGTCTCTCCGCCGTCACCCGTTGGGAGGACGCCACCACCGGCTGCGCTGGGCTGTGAACCCGCAGAGGCAATGTGCGCAGGAAACATTGCGCCAGCAACGCTGGCCCGCGTGCACCTGCGGCAGATGTATGACGTCGGCGTCTCGCCAGACCTGATCGTGCGAGTGTCGGCACCGTTTCTCTTTGCGCACGGCACGCCAGAACCGGATGATCCGCGTGCGGCCACCGCTGTGGCAGGCGCGTTTGCCAGGCGACCCGATTCGGCAGCGAGCTCACCGGACGGTTTGGGCCTGCCGATTGCTCACCTTCCGTGACGCGACCTTCGTTCAGAGAAGGTTCGTGATCACCGAACCGCTACTGGCCTGCTGCGGCGCAGTGTCGCCGGCAGGGTCTATGGTCGGCCAATGAGCGATGACATGCGGAGCCCGGCCCAGTATGCGGCCGACATCGACGCGGCCAGGGAGCGGCTGGCCGCCTTCGCCGCAGGCTGCTCGCCGGAGCAGTGGCGGGCCGCGCCGCTGGACGGTGACCCGCGGCCGGTCGGCGTCATCGTGGATCACGTCGCGCACGCTTACGAGTACATGGGCGGCTGGGTACAGCGGATCCTGGCCGGCGAGGACGTGGCGGTGGACGGTGCGACGGTGGACGCGCTCAACGCCGAGCACGCCGTCGCGGCCGCGACGGTGACGCCGGACCAGGCCATCGAGCACCTGCGCAGCAGCGGCGCCGCCTTCAGCGGCCTGGTGGCCGGCTGCTCCGCTGCGGGCCTGCGGGCCGGGGACGGCCGGGTGGAGCGTTTCGCCCAGATCGCCATCAGGCACCCCGACGACCACCGCGCCGAACTCCAGGCCGCGCTGGGCATCTGAGTGCCTCGGCGGCACACTGGGACCTGAATGGCCATCCAGAGATACAACAGTCGCTATACCGCGATATGCGGACAGGGCTACAGTCTGCGATGAAGCATCATTCACCACAGTTGTCCCGGGGTGTGGTCGAGAAATCAGCAGGGGAGCGTGGTTGTGAAAATCAGGAGCAGAGTCGCTGCCGTCGGATTCTCTGCGGCAGTGGTGGCCGCCGGGCTCGTCTTGCCCGCGGTCACCGCCGCAGCGTCGCAGACCTGCGGCGGCACCGGATCGGTGACGACGGTCAACGGCAAGCTGGCCGATGGCGCGACATACAAACTCCAGTGCCCGGGCGGCGCTTGGAACGGCACGCTGTTCCTCTACAGCCACGGGTACGTGGTGCCCGGCACCAACAACCCCGCCACGGACGTCGGCGACCCGGACACCGGCGCCTGGCTGCTCAACCACGGCTACGCGCTCGCCGGGTCCTCCTACGCCACCACCGGCTGGGCGATCCAGCAGGCGCTGCCCGACCAGATCAACACCCTGAACAGGTTCGCCAGCACCTTCTCGCAGCCGACGCGCACCATCGCCTGGGGCCATTCGCTCGGCGGCATCATCACCGCGGGCCTGATCCAGCGGTACCCGAACCGGTTCCAGGCCGCCCTGCCCATGTGCGGTGTGCTGTCCGGCGGCGTGGCCACCTGGAACACCGCCGCGGACGCCGCGTTTGCGTTCCAGCAGCTCATTGACCCGTCGGTGTCCGTGGTGAACATCACCAACCCCGGCGCCAACCTGACCGGGGCGCTCGAAGCCGCGGCGGCGGCGCAGCAGACCAAGCAGGGCCGGGCCCGGCTGGCCCTGGTCGCCGCGCTGGGGGACACCCCGGGCTGGTTCACGCCGCTGTCCCCGGAGCCAGGGCCTAAGAACTACACCGCGCAGGAGGCCAACCAGTACCTGTGGTTCAGCGAGGTGGACGGCCCGTTCATCTTCGCGCTGCGCGCCGAACTGGAAGCCAGGGCCGGCGGAAACGTGTCCTGGACCACCGGCGTGAACTACACCACCCAGCTCGCCGAGTCCGCCGGCAGTGCCGAGGTGGCCGCCTTGTACAAGGCCGCCGGGCTGGACCTGAGCACGGACCTGGCGACGGTCCAGAACGCCACCCAGATCAGCGCCGACCCCACGGCGGTGCAGTACGTGGAGCACAACGTCACCTTCGACGGGAAGATCTCCATCCCGGTGCTGACCATGCACACCACCGGTGATGGCCTGGTGGTGCCGGAGAACGAGCAGGCTTACCGCAGCGTGGTCCGCCACGGCGGCAACTCCTCGCTGCTGCGGCAGATCTTCGTGCACCGCGCGGGGCACTGCGCGTTCACCCCGGCGGAGACGATCACCGCCGCGCGCGTCCTGCTGCACCGGCTGTCCACCGGCCACTGGACCGGCTCGGCGACCAACCCGGCCAGCCTGAACAAGAAGGCGGCGGCGCTCGGCCCGAAGTTCAACATCTTCGAGTCCAACGGCCAGGTCGTCCCGACCGCGCCGGCCTTCATCAACTTCACCTCGCCCCCGTACCTGCGGCCGTTCAGCCTCGGCAACCCGATCCCGTGACGAGGTAACCGGCAGGTTCCTGACGAAATGAGCCGGCCCGGCCCGCTGGACCTGATGGCCCAGCAGGCCGGGCTTTGGCTCATGAGCGCTGGCTTTGCCCCGGAGCGCTGGCTTTGCCTCGGAGCGCTGGCTTTGGCTCGGAGCGCTGGCGCTGGCTCGCGGGGCTTGGTCCGGCTAGAGCGGCGGGTGCCGGTCCGCCCAGGGCGCGGCCTGCTCGAGCTGGCTGGCCACCCGGACAAGCAGGTCCTCCCGGCCGTAGCCGGCGATCAGTTGCACGCCGACCGGCAGGCCGCTGGCGGTCCAGTGCAGCGGCAGGCTGATCGCGGGCTGGCCGGTCATGTTGAACTGCGCCGTGTAGGGGATGAACCCGGCGATCCGTGCGCCCTCGTGCTCAGGCCCCGCAGCGGTGAACCAGCCCAGTTCCGGGGGCGGGGCGCCCACGGTGGGCGTGACCAGCAGGTCGTGGCCGGTCCACCAGTCCGCCATGCGCCGGGCCCACATGCCCAGCCACTGCCGGGCCTGCAGGTACGCCACCGCGGTGAGCGCCTTGCCGGCCTGCCGGTAGTGGGCGTTGCGCGGCTCGATGTCGGCGTCGGCGATCGGGGCGCCGAGTATCGCCTCGAATGCTCCGAACGCGGTCTCGGTGTCCGCGGCGATGATCGTGTTGAAGTGCCTGGCGAACCCGGACTCGAACATGGCCGCGGGCGCGGACTCCTCGATGTGGTGGCCGAGCGACTCGAGCAGCCGCCCCGCGACGCCCACCGCCTCGCGGCAGTCCGGGTCATCGGTGTACAGCTCGCCGGACGGCCGGTCGAGCAGCCCGACCCGGAGCCGGCCAGGGCCGGCGCCAACCTCCTCGCGCAGCGGGCGCGGCAGCGGCGGCGCGTAGTAGGGCTCGCCCGGCATCCGGGCGCTGATCACATCCAGGACGCCGGCCGCGTCCCGCACCGTCCGGGTCAGTGCCCCGTCGATGACGCTGCCGGCCCATCCCTCGCCGGCCAGCGGGCCCTGGCTCACCCGTCCCCTGGTCGGCTTGAGCCCGACCAGGCCGCACTCGCTGGCCGGAATGCGGATCGAGCCGCCGCCGTCACTGGCATGCGCCACCGGCACCATGCCGCTCGCCACCGCGGCCGCCGACCCGCCCGACGAGCCGCCGGTGGAATGGCCCAGGTGCCACGGGTTGCGGGCGGGCGGGAAGCTCAGCGGCTCGGTGGTCACGGTCGTGCCCAGTTCGGGCACGTTGGTGCGGCCCAGCGGGACGAACCCGGCCGCCAGGAACTGCCGGGCCAGATAGGAGGTCACCGGCCAGGGCAGTTCCCGCAGCGGCCCGAGGCCCCCGGCGGTCACCTCACCGGCGACGAAGCAGCCCAGGTCCTTGAGCAGGATCGGCACGCCGCGGAAAGGGCCGTCGGGCAGCGCGCCCGCGGCCTCGGCCCGCGCCTGGTCGAACCTGGTCCTGATCACCGCGTCCAGCCGGGGGTTGACCGCCTCGATCCGGGCGATCGCCGCCTCTACCAGGTCCTTCGGGCTGGCCTCGCCGCGGCGCACGAGGCCGGCCTGCGCGGTGGCATCAAGCCAGGTCATATCGGTCACGCATAGCACGCTACCGCTCCGGCCGCGGCGCTTGCCGCCGAGGGTGAGCGCTAAAGTGACGGCACCCAAGGAGGAACCGATGAACGCACCGCAGCGCGACCCCGGCGAGCCGGGCGGGCTGGCCCAGGTGGACGGCACATCCGGTGGCGCGCTGGGCGCCCGGCCTCCGGTGACCGAGACGTTCCACGGCCGCGACCCGGAGACGGTGGCGGCCTCCACCATCTGCAAGGTCACCCCGACCAAGTGCCAGGCACGCACCAGGCTCTACCGGGACGGGCAGCTCGAACTCGAGGGCTTCCCGGTCGCCGACATCAGCGACCACCTTGGCGACCCGGCCGTCACCATCTGGCTCGACCTGCGCAATCCCGACCACGACGACCTGTCAGTGCTGAGCGATGAGTTCGGCTTGCACCCGCTGGCCGTCGAGGATGCGGGCCAGGAGCGCCAGCGTCCCAAGCTCGACCGCTACCGCAGCCACCTGTTCCTGACCGCCTACGGCGCGAAGCTCGACACCGGCACCGGCGAACTGGCCACCAGCGAACTCGCCGCCTTCGTCACGCCCCAGGCGCTGATCACCGTCCGCAAGGACGACGGGCTGGATATCGGCGCCGTCGTGGACCGCTGGGACGCCAGCCCCGACCTGGCCAAGTTCGGTGTTGGCTACCTGCTGCACGGGCTGCTCGACTACATCGTGGACGGCCACTTCGAAGCGGTGCAGAGCTTGGACGACACGGTCGAATCGCTGGAGGACTACCTGTTCGCGGCCAACCCGCAGGGCATGGACGTCCAGCGCCGCAGCTTCGAGCTGCGCAAGAGCCTGGTGCTGCTACGCCGGATCGTGGTCCCGATGCGCGAGGTCGTCAACTCGCTGATGCGCCGCGACCTGCACGTCGTCAATGACGACCTGATGCCCTACTACCAGGACGTCTACGACCACGTGCTGCGCGCCGCCGACTGGACCGACAGCCTGCGGGACCTGGTGACGACCATTCTGGAGACGAACCTCACCATCCAGGGCAACCGGATGAACGTCATCACCAAGAAGGTCACCAGCTGGGCGGCGATCATCGCGGTGCCGACGTTCATCACCGGGTTCTACGGGATGAACGTGCCGTACCCCGGGTTCAGCGAGAAGACCGGCTTCATCATCTCGGTCGCCTTCATGCTCGTGGCCGGGGCCGTGCTCTATTGGACGTTCAAGCGCAAGGACTGGCTGTAGTGGGCCGCGGCGGCCCGGTCGGCGCCCGGTCAGGCCGCGGATAGGCCGGCGGCCCAGTCCGCGATCGTGGTGACCTCGGCTTGCCGGGGAAACACCTTGCCCAGCAGTACCTGGTGCACCTCGGGATCGGCGTCCAGGCAGCCGTCCGCCAGCACGGTCAGCCGGTAGTCCAGGTCCGCGGCCTGGCGGAGGGTGGACAGCACCACCCCGCTGGTCGCGATGCCGGCCAGCACCAGGTGCCCGATGCGGCGGGCGCGCAGCAGCACGTCCAGGTCGCTGCCGGCGAAGGCGGAGACCCGGCGCTTGGTGACCACCGCCTCGCCGGGCGCGGGCGCGACGGCGGCGGGGATGTGGGTGCCAGGGTCGCCGTCGGTGAACCGGCCGGACCCGGCGATCGCGGCGAAGCTCTTGTTCCGGTCGCTGACCTCGGGGTACCCGGGGCGGAACGCGACGGTCACATAGCCGACCATGACATCCGCGGCGCGCGCGGCGGCGATCGCCGTGCCCAGCCGGTCCAGGTAGCCGTCGTGCTGGCCGGCGAAGCGGTCCACGATGCCCTGCTGCACGTCCATGATCAGCAACGCCGTCGATGTCACGGGTGTCCTCCCTGTCGCCGGGGCCAGCCTGCCAGACCGGCCGGCGGCGTACCGTACCGGTATGGCGACTGTCGCGGACGCTGCCCGGATGGCCACGGACCTGCCCGAGGTCACCGAGGGAGAACGGCACGGCACCAGGACCTGGTTCGTCGCGGGCAAGGCGTTCGTGTGGGAGCGGCCGTTCAGCAAGGCGGACATCCGGCGGTTCGGCGACCAGACTCCGCCGGACGGCCCGATCCTGGCCGTCCGCGTCGCGGATCTCGGTGAGAAGGCGGCCATCCTCGCCGCGAACACCGACGCCTTCTTCACCATCCCGCACTTCGACGGCTACGCCGCCGTGCTCATCCAGTTGCGGAAGGCGTCCGCGAAGGCACTGCGCGAGGTGATCACCGACGGCTGGCTGGCCATCGCACCGCCGAAGCTCGCGGACCAGTACCTGCACCGCTGAGCCGGTCGTGATCATGGGGATGTGGCCCCTCGCATGGGCCGGAATCCCCATGATCATCCCTGGTCGGCGCGGGAGGCTGTCGTGATCATGAGGTTGGTGTTGCTGGAGGTACTGAAGTCACTACGATGCTCCGCTGCCGGTGCGGCGGGCATGTCGAAGGGAGGCTGGCCGATGCCAGCGAATTGCCTGCGCCCCCGGCCGCTCGGCTCGTCGGGCATGGAAGTGTCCGCTATGTCCCTGGGTTCCTGGCGGACGTTCGAGCACCTGCCCGAGGAGACCGGTGCCGCGATCCTGGCCGCGGCCGCCGGCGAGGGCATCAACTTCTTCGACGACGCACGCTACAACGACGAGACAGGGCGGGCGCCGCTGCCGACCGGGTACTCCGAGGTGCTGTTCGGCGAGTTGTTCCGCGCCGCCGGGCTGCGGCGGGACGAGGTCGTGGTCGCCAACAAGCTGTGGTGGGAGTTCTGGCCGGAGCAGAGCGCCGCCGCGGAACTGGACGGCTCGCTGGCCCGGATGGGCTTCGACCACGTGGACGTGATCTATGCGAACCCGCCGCCCGAGGGCCTCGCCATCCCCGACATGGTGACCGCCGTGGGCGGCCTGCTCGACGCGGGCAAGGCGCGGGCGTGGGCGATGGTCAACTGGCCGGCCCGTGCGGCGAGGCGGTGGCGGCGGCCGCCGGGCTGGGCGTGGCCCCGCCCTGCGCCGTGCAACTGCCCTACAGCCTGGTGCGCCGATCCTGGGTCGAGGACCCCGGGATGACCCAGGCACTGCACACGGCGGGCGCTGGCGTGGTCGCCTCGTTCTGCCTGGAAGGCGGCGTGCTCAGCGGCAAGTATCTGGCAGGTGCCACGGCGGGCCGCGCGGCCGCGACCCTGGACGACCCCCGGGCCGCCGCGGCCGTTGCGGCAGCGCCTGACCTGGCCGCGCTTGCCGCCGCACTGGGCACCAGCGCGGCCATGCTCGCGCTGGCCTTCCCGTTGACCAACACCGACGTCACCAGCGTGCTGTTCGGCGCGACCAGCCCGGAGCAGGTCCGGGCCAACTGCGCGGCGGCCGGCCTGCTGGACCGGCTGAGCCCCGGCGACATCGACCGCCTGCGCCAGATCGGCGCCAGCTAGGCGGCAGGCCAGCCCGGTGGCGCGCGCCTCCGGCGGTACAGAAAGGACCCACCGGTGGCGACGGCAGGCGACATCTCCTGGCACGGCCCGCACGGCACCTTCAACCTGCGGGTGGCGGCCATCCTCACCCGTGGTGAGGAGATCCTGCTGTGCACCGTCGAGGGCCTGGGGTACTGGTTCCTGCCCGGTGGCCGGGTCCGCTTCGGCGAGCCGGCCGGTGCCGCCCTGACCAGGGAGCTGGCCGAGGAACTCGGGCACGGCTTCCCGGCCGGGGAACTGGCGCTGGTGGTGGAGAACATCTACGCCGGCGAGGGGGTCGAGCACGAGATCGGGTTGTACTACCGCCTCGCCTGGCCCGCCGCGCTGGACCGTGACGATCTGCGCGGCGCCGAGCCGGGCCACACGTTCCGCTGGGCATCAGCCGCGGAACTCGGCGCGCTGCGGTTCGAGCCGGCCGGGCTGGTTTCCGTATTGCAAAATCCCAGCGGCACGCTGCGGCACATCGTCCTGTGACAGCCAGCCGGTGCCTGGCTGCCAGGCCACCTGGCTGGCGGTGCGCAGCGCGTACTCCAGTTCCTGGTACCCCGGGGCCTGCGGCCGGGGGACCCGCCGGGCTGAACCTGTGGCCTGTCAGCACGCCCAGGATGTTCAGGTCGTCCGCGGAATGCCGCCCGGGGTTGCTGCCACGCGGCGTTCAATCACCGCGGCGACCAGCGTGTCGATCAGTTCGTCCGTGACGCCGAGCCCGGGGAAGGCCGCCAGCGTGGCCAGCGGCATGTTGCCGATGATCGCCAGCAGTTCCGCGCTGCCGAGGATGCCGCCCGGCCTGCCGTCCGGGCGGGTGCCCAGGGCGTCGCGCAGCGCCTGCCCGCCGGCCGGGTCGGTGAGCCACTCCGTCAGCGTCGAGGTGCCCGACAGCGGCAGGGCTGGCGGCGTGGCCGCGACGGTGATCGCCGCCGAGAGCCGGATGTCGCGGGAGGAGGCACCGACGCAGATGCCGAACTCGCCGCCTTCCAGCACCCACCGCCGGTGTACCGCCGACCAGTAGGACAGGTCACGGGCGGTGAGGGTGAACGTGACCTCCCGCTCGGCTCCCGGCTCCAGGCCGATCTTGGCGAATGCCTTCAGCTCGCGCGGCGGCCGGGCCACCGCCGCGGCCGGGTCCGCCACGTAGACCTGGACGACCTCGTGCCCGGCGCGGCCGCCGGTGTTGCCGACCGTGCACCGCACCGTCACCGCCAGGTCGCCGGCGTCTGCCGAACCGGCCTGGCTGATCCGCAGGTCACGGTAGGAGAAGCTGCTATACGACAGTCCGTGGCCGAAGGGGTACGCAACCGGCAACTCGAGTGCGTCGTAGCCGCGGTAACCGACGAACACCCCTTCGCCGTACCTGACGTGCCCCTCCTCGCCGGGGAAGTTCAGGTACGCCGGGCAGTCCGCGAGCCGCAAGCCGATGGTCTCGGCCAGCCGCCCCGAGGGGTTGACCGCGCCGGTCAGCACGTCCGCCACCGCGGACCCGGTGGCCTGCCCGGCCAGCCAGCACTCCAGCACCGCCGACGCGGCGTGGTCCCAGGTGCTGGTGCGGACCGCTCCGCCGTTGCACAGCACGGCCACGATCGGAGTGCCGGGGACCGCCTCGGCGAGCCTGGTCAGCAGGCTGGTCTGGGTGTCCGGCAGGTCGATGTGCGCCCGGTCGTAGCCCTCCGACTCCTCGGCCGGCGGCAGGCCAAGGAAGACAAGGACGACATCGGCGCCGCTGGCCGCGCTGACGGCCTCGGCCACCAGGTCCTGGCCGGACCCGGGGGGCGGGCCGGAGTCTGTGGCTGGGCCGGAGTCCGTGGCTGGGCCGGAGTCCATGGTCGGGCCGGAGTTTGTGGCTGGGCCGGAGTCCGTGGCTGGGCCGGAGTTCGTGGCTGGGCCGGAGTCCGTGGCCGGGCCGGAGTCCGTGGCCGGGCCGGAGTCCGTGGCCGGCCGGGAGCCGGAGGGCGGACCGGGATTTGTGGCCGGGCCGGGGGAACCGCCGTCGATCCGGTACCCGGCGGCGAACCGGAGCGTGGCACCCGGCAGCGCCGCGGCCAGTGCGTCCAGCGGCACGTCCACCTGGGTCGGGCTGACCTGGGAACTGCCTGCCCCCTGGAACCGCGGCGTGCGGGCGAACTCACCGATCACGGCGATGGTCCGGCCGGCCATGCCGGTCAGCGGCAGCACCCCGTCGTTCTTGAGCAGCACCAGGCTCTGCGCCGCGGCGCGGCGGGCCAGGGCATGATGCGCTGCGGCGTTCATCTCCGCTGGCTCACGGCGGCGGGACCGGAGCACCAGACGCAGCACCCGCCCGGCGGCCCGGTCGAGTACGGCCTCGTCCAGGTCCCCGGCCGCGACCGCGTCGACGATCGCCTGGTCGCTCACCCCGAGCTTGGGCGGCATCTCCAGGTCCAGGCCTGCGCGCAGCGCCGCGACCCGGTCGTGCACGGCGCCCCAGTCCGAGACCACCGGGCCGTCGAAGCCCCATTCTTCGCGCAGCACATCGGTGAGCAGCCAGCGGTGCTGCGAGGCGTACTCGCCGTTGACCTTGTTGTAGGAACACATGACCAGCCACGGCCGCGCCGACGTGACGACGTGCTCGAACGCCGGGAAGTAGATCTCCCGCAGGGTCCGCTCGTCGACATCGGCACTCACCCGCATCCGGTCGGTTTCCTGGTTGTTCGCCGCGAAGTGCTTGACGCAGCCGCCGACCTGCTGTGACTGCAGCCCATCAACCATCGCCGCGGCGAGCCGGCCGGACAGGTGCGGGTCCTCGGAGAAGTACTCGAAGTTGCGCCCACACAGCGGGTGCCGCTTGATGTTGACTCCCGGGCCGAGGACCGCCGCAATGTCCTGGGCCCGCGCCTCCGCGCCCAGGGCGGCACCCACCTCGCGGGCCAGGTCCGGGTCCCAGGAGCAGCCCAGTGCCGAGGCGGTAGGGAAACAGGTGGCGGCCTCGCTGGCCCGCAGCCCGGCGTCGGCGCTGCGCCCGGTCTGCTTGCGCAGCCCGTGCGGGCCGTCCGACACCATGACCGCCTCGATGCCGAGTTCGCTGACCGGCGCGGTGTGCCAGAAGTCCGAGCCAAGGCACAGCGCCGCCTTCTGCGGGACGCTGAGTTCGGCCAGCAGGGCGGCTATTGATTCGTCGTCGGCCATGCGTGCGCCCTTCTCCTCGTGTGCTGCCCGGTGGCGTGGGAGTGCCGGAGGAGCACTATCGCCAGCACCGTGGCCACGGTCGCACAGCCGGCCGCGTAGGCGATGACCACGCGCATGGTCACCTGGCCGGGCCCCGTGGTGATCACGATGAGCACCGCGACACCCGCCACCCAGGACAGCAACTGGTCACGGTGCCGGGCGAGTGCCATCGCGCCCTGGCCGAGCACCATCGCGAGCATGTAGCACAGCGTCCCGATGGCCAGCCAGCCGAACGCGGCGTTCCCGAGCACGGTGCGCGCGCCGAACAGCACCTGGGTCAGCCACGGCCCGAGGATAGTGGCCGGCAGCCCGGCGGCGATGCCGAGGACCGCCACGACCGCGCAACTGCGGGACAGCAGCCGCCGGAACCGGGCCCGGTCACCGGCCGTGATGGCGCCGGCCAGTCCGGGCAGCAGGGAGGTCTGCAGCGAGGTGAACACGAACAACGGCACCCGCGCCATCACCGCCGCGGCGAGCAGTGCGCCGACCACCGCCGGGCTGCCGGGCGACAGCAGCCGGACGCTGATCACCGGCGCGTTGATGAGCACCTGGGCGAGCAGCATGGTGCCGATGAGCAGGCCAAGCCGGTGGCTCATCGCGGCCCATGGGAGCGGGGGGCCTGGACGCACCCGGGGGATCAGCGGGCCGAGGGTGAACAGCACGGCCAGCAGCGGGGCGACGGTCAGGACGAGCCCGAAGGCGACCGCCGAGTGGCTGCCCGCCAGGCCGAGCGCGCACGCCGCGGCCGCCCGCAGGCCCCCGTCGATGGCAAGCTGGGTGCCGTACCCGCCGAAGGCGCCCAGGCCCGCCAGCGTGCCGCGGCTGACCGCGGTGACCGCCAGTGCCACGCAGGCGCAGCCGAGGACCGTCACCATCGCGGTGTCGCCGCCGAACAGGCGGTTGGCCAGTGGCCCGGCGGCCGCGGCAAGCGGCACCAGGATCACGGCCAGCACCAGGCCGGACAGCAGACAGGCGCGGCGTACCACCGGCGCGATGCCCTCGCCCACCGTCGTCCGTGCCGCCACGAGCCGGATCAGTTCCTGTTCGACGGGCAGGAACACGCCCAGGCCGAGCAGGAACACGATGGACCAGAGCACCGACAGGGCCGCCATGCCGGAGGCCGCCAGGCTGTGCCCGGCGACGGCGAGGTGGGCGTAGTAGCCGGCGCCGAGCACGAGCAGCCCGGCACCCACGGTGAGCGTCCCGGCGGCAGCATGTCCTGGGCCCGGCGCGACACCACGTTCGTCGTCGTATGCCACAACGGCGACCGAAGTGGCGTCGGTTGCCGCGGCGGCGGCAAACGATTACGGCGCGTCGGCCCCTGGCCGGGCACGGCGGCTTGGGCGGGCTGCGGACTGTGGCCGGACGCGAGGAACTGTCGTCGTTGCCACGGTGAGACAGGCGGGCCTGGCCGCGGGCACCTGGTCAGGCGCGGGGACCAGGCGCGCCACGGAGGGCTGGCCGGCCTGGGGCACCTGGTCAGGCGCGGGCATGGAAGTACCCGCCGAAGCGCTCGTCGACCTGTGCCCCGGTGAGCCCGAAATCGGACAGCGCGTACTGGTGGCTCGGCCCCGCGGGTCCGGCGCTCTGCTCGCACAGCACGCGCATGGCGTCCACGGCCCGGCTGGTCAGCGTCAGCCCGAAATGCCGGTACACCGCCCACTACGGTGCCCAGCGGATTTGCTACGAAATCGTCATATACGACATCGTAGAAGCGGGCGGGGTTGTGCCTGGCCCGTGCCTCGGTGAACACGTCGAGGCCGCTCGCCCAGGTTTCCAGTTGGTCGCGGCCGATCACCTCGCCCCGGAACGTGGTGGACCAGCCCGCCGTCGCCTGAGCCGCCAGGCTGCACACCGAGGCGATCGCGGTCCTGGGGTCACGGTGCGTCTGGATCACCAGCGCGTCCGGGTACACCCGCAGCAGGGCATCCAGCGCGAACAGGTGACTGGGGTTCTTCAGCACCCAGCGGCGGCCCCGGTCCGGCAGGCCGATGAGCTGCAGGTTGCGCCGATGCCTGCGGTAGGCGCCGGTCCAGTCCTGGCCGCGCAGCCAGGCCGAGTAGCCGGGCAGGTGGGCCAGGCACTCGAAGGAGATCGACCGCATCGACTGGCGCAGCAACTGCCAGCATTCCTCCACCTGGCCGGCCGCCATGTAGTGCACGGCCATGAACTCCGGGTGCAGCACGTGATGCCGCTCGAAACCCGCCTGGATGTGCTGGAACACCGGGTTGGCGGCCCAGGTCGCCCGTGGCGGCCGAGGTTGTGGCACCTCGGCGAGCCAGGCCTCCAGGCCCTGGTGCGCCGGGTCCGCGGTGAGCAGCCGGTGCAGCGCGGTCGTGCCGGTCCGGGGCAGCCCGATGACGAAGATCGGCCGTTCGATGCTGACACCGGCGTACTCCGGATTCCGCGTCCACCCCGCCTCGCTGGACAACCGGGCCGTCAGCGCGCCACGGACCAGGGCCCGGGCCACCCGGACGCCCTTGGCGGTCAGCCCGGCGTCACGGGCATAGGACTCAAGCAGTGCGGCGAGTCCGTCGTGGTAGTCGTCGTCGCCGAAGTCCGCCAGACCGGTGAGCGCGGTGGCCGCCGCGTGCAGTTCGGCAGCGGCGCCGATGCCCTCGCCACCGCCGGTCAATGGTGGAACTCGCCGCTGTTGACGTCCAGGCACTGGCCGGTGATGGCCCGGGCCATGGATGAGGCCAGGAACACCACCGCGTCGGCGACCTCGCCGGGCTCCGGCAGCCTGCGCAGGTCGGTGGTGGCTGCCGCCTCGTCGTAGACCTGCTGACGGTCCACCCCGCGCTGCTCGGCCAGGTACCCGAAGTACCACTTCAGCGAGCCGGCCCAGATGTAGCCGGGCGCCACCGAGTTGACCCGGATCCCGTCGGCGCCGAGTTCGGTGGCCAGGCTCTGCGCCAGGGCCAGCAGGGCGGACTTGGCCATCTTGTACCCGCCGAAAGGCAGCCGGGAATGCCGCAGCACCGCCGAGTTGATCATCACGACGGAGCCCTGGCTGGCCGCCAAGGCCGGGGTGAACAGGCGGGTCAGCCGCAGCACCGCCAGGACATTGGTGTCGAAGGCGGTCCGCAGCGCATCCGGGTCCGCATCGGCAAGGCTGGTGAGCGGCGGTATCGCGAACGCGTTGTGCACCAGGGTGTCGGCCCGGCCGAATTCCGCGAGCGCAGCCTGTGCCAGGTGCGCCGCTGACGCCTCCTCGGTGATGTCCGCCGGGACGGCGAGCGCGCGCCGCCCGAGGGCGGTCACTTCCTTGGCCACCTCGTCCAGGCGGCCGGCCGTGCGGGCGGCGAGCACGACGTCCGCGCCCTCCCGTGCGCAGGCCAGCGCGATCGACCGGCCGAGGCCGGGGCCCACCCCGGAGACCACGGCCACGGTGCCTGCCAGCAGTGTCATCAGTTTATCCCAGCATCCTGGCGGCGACGGCGGCCTGGCGGGCCGCGATCCGCGCCGCGTACTCCCCGGGCATCAGCTGGGCCTGCTGGTGGTAGGGCAGCCCAGTTGGCAGGTCGGCGAACTTGACCACCTCCACCTGCGGCCCGTCGCCGGGGCCGAGGTCCCGGGTCAGGCGCTGCCAGCGGATCTGCACGTAGCCACGGCGGTGCCCGGTGCACTCCAGCCAGTTGGCCACGCCGGGATCCCGCTCGCTGACGACGAAGCGCAGCAGGCCGTCCGGGTCGGTCCTGGCCTGGTCGGCGGTCAGGCTGGTCTGGTGGTTGATGTAGTCCAGCGAGATGTACCACATGCTGCCGAGCTGGATTCCCTGGTAAGGCGCGACGTCCTTGCCCGCGGCCGGGACCGTGACGATCATCGCCTGGTCCTCGTCCAGTTCGAAATGGCCGGCCGAGGAGAACTGGGAGGCGAGGCCGCCGGGGGTGCGCCGCGGCTCGGTCATGGTGTTGGCAGGCAGCTTCAGGTAGAACCACTCGGGGAAGGCGAGGAAGGTGCGCAGCCGGGACAGCAGGATCTTGCCGGCCACCCGGTAGCGCTTTTCCATCGTGGCCAGGTCCGGCACGGGCGGCGCACACCCGGTGCGGTCCGCACGGCGGATGCTGACGGTGCCGCGCTGCTCGGTGGCCCAGTCGCTGTACACCTCGCGGACCAGGAGCATGGCCGACCCCGGGCCGAGCGTAAAGAAATTGTGCCCGTGAGCGTCGCGGGCGGGGCCGAACCGCAACTCGAACGTGCCATCCGCGGCGACCTCGATCTCCCGGTCGTCGAACGCGGACAGGCTGTCGGGCACCTCGACGGGGGAGTAGTCGCCGTTCAGGATCTGGAAGCTCAGGTCCGCGGTGCTGCCGCGGCGGCCGGTGACCACGTACTCCGCGTCGTCGCGCAGGTAGGAGTGGAAGTAGAGGGTGTCCGGGTTGTCCAGGCCCATCTTGGTGTAGGGGCCGGTCGAGGCGGCGAAGTAGGGGAAGTCGCGCTGATAGGCCCAGGCGATCTGCAGCGAACCCCGGATGTGCCCGGCCAGGTACTCGTATCCCTCCGCCAGGTCGGCGCCGCCGCGGATATGCGGCGCGCCGGCGATGATCCGCTCGGCTTCGGCGACCGCGTCGGCGAACGACTGGGTGAGCACCGGCACCCTCCACGCCTCGTTCGCCTGGCCGGCGGCGCCTTGCCAGTCGATGGATCCGAGTCAGAGTAGAACGGGTTCTAGAAATGCGTCAACGATGTGCCGCTCAGGCACTGGGCTGCTCCGCCCAGCGGTTCGCGGTGAACTTCAGGCTCGGCGCATCGTCCAGCGACATCATCACCTCGTAGGTGCGGACGTAGCCGGTGTGCGAGATCCGCCACCTGCCGTCCTCGCCGCGGGCGTAGCGATCCTCGTAGAACGCGGCGCCCTTGATCACCACGCGGAACTCGGTAGCGATCACGGTGTCCTCGAAGGACCAGGTGCCGGTGGCCGTGGCGCCATCGATGTCGATCTCGGGCTGGCTGGCGAAGTGCACCGTGATGATGCCGGGGCCGAGGCTCTTGCGCAGGAACGCGACGATCTCCTCCCGGCCGCGCAGCTGGATCGGCTCGCCGAGGGCCCTGGTGCCGTAGTCCACCGTGGCGTCGGCGGTGAACACCTCCGCGATCTCGTCCCACAGCTTCAGGTCCACGCAGCGCAGGTACCGGTACTTCACCCGGCGGATCTCTTCGAGTGCGGCAAGGTCCATGCGCCCAGCCTCCCCAGCCGGTTGACTTTCCGCAAGAACCCGTTCTACTTTTTCGATGCCGTCCGCGGCGGCGGCCGGTGGAGGTACCGTGCGCTTCTCCTACGCCGAGTCGATGACCGACCCGTCGTTCTACGCCCCGCTCGCCCGCGCGGCCGAGGAGGCCGGGTACGACTCGATGGTGGTTCCGGACAGCCTCTGCTATCCGCTGGACTCGGCCAGCACCTATCCGTTCAATCCCGACGGCAGCCGCGAGTTCCTCGAGGACAAGCCCTTCCTTGAGCCGTTCGCACTGATACCGGCGCTGGGCGCGGTCACCACGAGGCTGCGTTTCGTCACCTTCGTGGTCAAGCTGCCGGTGCGCCACCCGGTGCTGGTGGCCAAGCAGGCCACCTCGGTCGCGGTGCTCACCGGCGGCCGGCTCGTCCTGGGCGTGGGCAGCAGCCCGTGGCGCGAGGACTACGAGGTGCTCGGCGTGCCCTGGGCGGGCCGGGGCCAGCGGATGGACGAGGCGCTCGCCATCCTCCGCGGGCTGTCGTCAGGCGGGTACTTCGAGCACCACGGGGAGGTCTTCGACTTCGCGCCGATCAAGATCGCCCCGGTGCCCGCCGAGCCGGTGCCGATCCTGATCGGCGGGCACGGCGAGGCCGCGCTGCGCCGGGCGGCCAGGGACGGAGACGGCTGGCTGCACGGCGGGGGAGACCCGGCGGACCTGCCCGGCCTGCTTGCCCGGCTGGGCGAACTGCGGCGGGAGGCCGGCACCGCCGGGCGGCCGTTCGAGACGCACGTGATCTCCCTGGACGCCTACACCGTGGACGGGGTGCGGCGACTGGAGGACCTTGGGGTGACCGACGTGGTCGTCGGTTTCCGCTGGCCCTACCAGGTCGGCCCGGACACCGAACCGCTGGCCGGCAAGCTCGCCAAGCTGCGCCGGTACGCCGAGGACGTCATCGCCAAGGTGCGCTGATCGTGCGGTTACGTCACCTGGAAGGGCCGTATGCCCACGATCATGAGCTTGTGAGCGCGGAAGGCAGGGCCGCCAGCCCGGCGCTGGCAGCGCGGGTGTGGCCCGCGCTGGCCGCACGGGCGTGGCCCGCGCTGGCCGGGCTTGGGCTGGGCGTGCTGGCCCTGGGCCCCGGGCTGCGGCGCGGCTTCCTGCTCAGCTACGACATGGTGATCGTGCCGCGGCAGCCGTTCACCGCCGCGCTGGCCGGGCTGTCCGGCGGCCCGCCCCGCGCGGTGCCCAGCGACGCCGTCGTGGCGGCGGCCGCCCGGGTGCTGCCCGCCGACCTGGTGCAGAAACTGCTGCTGCTCTCGGTCTTCGTGCTGGCCTGCTCCGGCGCGGCGGCCCTGCTCGCCGGCCAGCCGTGGTTCGCCCGGCTGGCCGGGGGGGTCTTTTACGCGTGGAACCCGTTCGTGGCCGAGCGGCTCATCATCGGCCAGTGGGCGCTGCTGCTCGGATACGCCGGCCTGCCGTGGGCGCTGCGCGCGGTGACCACGGGCCCGGTGGCTTCCTGGCGCGGGGCCGGGCGCCTGGGCCTGGCGCTGCTGCCCGCGATCGTCGGCGGATTCGCCGCGATGACCATCTCCGCGCTGGTCGTCCTGCCCGCCGCGATCCTCGCCAGGCCACCGGGCGCCGGCCAGCAAGCGTGGCAGCGGGCGCGGGCGGGAGCCACCGCGCTTGGGGTGCTCGCCGTGGGCAGCCTGCCGTGGCTGATCCCGTCCCTGATGCACCCGGTGTACGCCGGCCCGGCTGGTGTGGCCGCGTTCGCCGCCCGGGCGGACACCCCGTTCGGCTCGATCGGCAGCCTGCTGATGCTCGGCGGGATGTGGAATGCGCAGACGGTGCCCGCGGGGTACGGCGGCTGGCCGTCGGTGCTGTGGCTGGCGCTCGTGCTGGCGGCGGCGGCCGGGTACGTGGCGTTCGGAGCCCGGCGGCACCGCTGGCCGGGGCTGGGGATCGCGGCCGTCGCCGGACTGGTCATCGCGAGCCTGGGGGTGACCGCGCCCGGCCGGGATCTGCTGCGGGCCCTGGCCAGCTTCTGGCCCGGGTTCGCGGTGCTGCGTGATGGCCAGCAGTTCATCGCACCGCTGGCCTTGGCCGAGGCGCTCGGGGCCGGCCTGCTGGCGTCCTGGGCGGCCCGGCCCCGGACGGCCGTTGCCGCCCGGCACTCCGCGACGCCCGCGACGCCCGCTGTGGCCCGGCCCCGGGCATCCGCTGCGGTCGGGGAAGACAGCAACGCCGGGGCCGCCGCGAACCGGGCAGGGCTGGCCATCGCGGTGGTGCTGCTGCTGGCGCCGGTACTGCTGCTGCCCGGGCTTGCCTGGGGGGCGGCGGGGCGGCTGCGCCCCGTCTGGTACCCGTCCTCGTGGCTGAACGCCGCGCGTCTCATCGACGGCAGCCGGGCACCGGGCAAGGTCCTGCTGCTGCCGTGGACGGCCTACCGGCGCCCGGCCTGGAACGGCGGCCGGGTGCTGCTGGATCCGTGGCCGCGGCTGCTGGCCCGGCCGGTCATCTGGAACGACGGGCCACAGGTGGGCGACGTCCAGATGCTGGCCGACGACCCCGCCGCGCGCCGGCTGGACGCCGTCATCGCCGCGCCCGGCCCGCTCACCCCGGCGCTGAGAACCGCCGGAGTGCGGTTCGTGATCGCGGACGGCGGCCCCGGCGGCGGCGGTGTGCCCGGCCTCGCGGGCCGCCTGCCCGGCTGCACCGTGGTCACCGCCGCGCCCGGGCTGGTCGTGTACCTGGTCCCCGGCGGCCGCGCCGGGCGGTAGCTGCGGCAGAACCTGATGGTCCTCCGGCCGCCCCAGTTCGCGGATTCCTCATATCAGGCCAGGTATTCACGCACCTTGGGATAGTTCCATCGCGATTAGAACGTGTTACAGTTTTTCCTGTTTTCAGCACCACGGATAGCCCGCGGCCACCGTCAGGCAACCGGTCTGTCCCCCTACCGCGGGAGGAGCGCCATGATCCACCTGCTCATCGCCGTCGCCTTGGGGATCGCACTTGCCGTCGGGGCCGCCTTTGCCGCCAGCGGCGCGCTGACGGGCGTGACCAACGGTTCTCCGACCCAGGCCTCGCTCTATCAGTACGGGAACCGCTGACCCGGCCGGGCGGTGGTGACCCTGCCGTCGGACGGCGCCCCGAGCGCCGCTCCGGTGCAGATCGAGATCGTAGTCCCGGCCCACAATGAAGCGCGCCGGCTGCCCGGCGGGCTGGACGCGCTGTGCCACAAGGCGGCTGCCCTCCCGGTCCCGGCGGGGATCCTCGTGGTGGACAGCGCCAGCACCGACGCGACGAGCGACGTGGTACGGCAGCGGCAGGCCGGCCCGGTCCCGGTCCACCTACTGCGCTGTGACCGCCCGGGCAAGGGGCTTGCGGTCCGTACCGGGCTGCTGGCCACGCATGCACCGTTCGTCGGGTTCTGCGACGCCGACATGGCCACTGACCTGGCCGCGCTTGACGTCGCGATCGGCCTGCTCGCCGCGGGGAACTTGTTAGTGGTCGGCTCCCGCGGGCTGGACGCCTCGGTGGTGGAGAACCGGCACAGCACGGCCCGCCGGGCCGGTGCGGCCGTATTCCGCGCCATGGCCCGCCACGTCGTCCCTGGCGCCACGGACACCCAGTGCGGGTTCAAGTTCTTCTCCGGGCCACTGGCCCGCGCCGCGGCGCTACGGCTGACCACGCCCGGTTTCGCCTTCGACATCGAGCTGATCGCCCTGTGCCAGCGGCTGGGCGCGAGCCTGACCGAGTTCCCGGTGCACTGGCAGGACATGCCGGGTTCGACGTTCTCGGTGCCCAGGCACGGCACCGCGGCACTCCGCGACGTGGTGTCCATCTGGCTGGCGCACCGGCCCGGCCGTGCGGCCCTCGCCCCCGCCGCCGCCCCGGCCACAGCGCCCGTGCTCGAGCCACCGGGCGAGGCACTGCCCGCCGGGGTCACGCCGGCGTGAGCGAGCCCGGTGCTGCCGCCGGTCCCGGCCTGACCGGCCTGCGGATCGCCATCGCCAACTGGCGCGACCCCTGGCATCCGGACGCGGGCGGCGCCGAACGGTACGCCTGGGAGATCGGCCGGGGCCTGGCCGACCGGGGGGCGCGGGTGGTCTTCCTGACCGCGCGGGCGCCCGGGCAGGCGCGGCGCAGCCGCCGCGACGGGATCACCGTGGCCCGGATGGGCGGCCGCTTCACCGTGTACCCGCGCGTGCTCGGCTGGCTGTTTGCCCGCCGCCGGTCCTTCGACGCCGTGCTCGACTGCCAGAACGGGATCCCGTTCTTCACCCCGTGCGTGCTGCCCCGCCGGGTGCCGGTGCTCTGCGTGGTCCATCACGTGCACACCGACCAGTTCGGCGTGCACTTCCCACGCTGGATGGCGCAGGCAGGCCGGCTGCTCGAAGGACCGGCCGCCCGGCTGGCCTACCGGCGGCACGCCTGCGTGGCGGTGTCTCCGTCCACGGTCACCGCGATGCGCGACCGGCTGCGCTGGACCGGCGACATCTACCTGATCCCGAACGGCGCCCCGCAGCCCGGCCCGCCGCACACCCCGGGTCCCCGCCGGTCGGTGACCTGGGTGGGCCGCCTGGTCGCGCACAAGCGCGCCGAACTGCTGCTGCCCGTCGCACAGCGGCTGGCGGGCAGCGGGCTCACCGTCGACGTGGTCGGGCGCGGCCCCGCCGCGGCGTCCCTGGCCGCCGGTGCGCAGGCCCGCGGCCTGGCCGGCGCGCTCCGGCTGCACGGTTACGTCCCTGCGGCGCGCAAGCGGGAGCTCGTCGCCGGTTCGCTGTTGCACCTGAACACCTCCCAGGGCGAGGGCTGGGGTCTCTGCGTGCTCGAAGCCGCGGCGCTCGGCGTGCCGACGGTCGCCTTCGACGTGCCCGGCCTGCGCGACGCCATCTGGGACGCCAGGACCGGCTGGCTGGTCCGGGACGGCGAGACGATCGAGGACGTCACCGAACGCGCCGCCAAGGAACTCGCCGACCCCGCCCGCCGCCAGGCCATCGCCACGGCCTGCCGCAGGTGGGCGTCGTGTCTGACCTGGGACCGCAGCGCACAGCGAATGGCCGAACTGATCACGGCTTCGGTGCATTACGGAACATCCCGCGCCATCCACTCCGGCACCTGGATCGTCTCCGGGGCGGGCCAACAGCAGGCCGATGGCGTACTGGCCGAAGGCCCCGCGCTCGATCTTCTCCTAGCCACAACCCCCGGCCTCACCCGGCGCCCAGCCACCCCGCTGGAGCGCCTACTAGGTCGTCCGGCCCCAGAACCAGGCGACGTGCTGTGACCGTCGTACCGGGGCCGCCCAGCCGCCGCGCAGCCAGGCAGCCTGCTGTGACCACTAGCCGGGGCCGGCCAACCCGGAGATCCGGCAAGAGGACGGACGGGGGTTACCCGGGCGCGGAGTTCTGTCCGCGCCCGGGTCATCCCCCGGCCGTCCCCCCACCGCGCCAGCGAGCCGCCGCAAACCCGGCGGCCCAGTCATGACCACGGTCCCCGGCCTGATCCGCAGCCGCACCAGGCGCGACGGCGTGCCCCGGGAAACGGCAAAGAAGGCCGGGCGGTCCTGGCGTCTCCCGTTCACCCCGATACCCGGCTGGATCCTCGGGTTCTGCCTGCTGCTGGTGGCGCTCCCGTTCCTGACCGTCCCGGGCAACCTGATCGCCGACACCAAGTTCGACCTGGCAATCGACCCGGTCCGCTTCCTCGGCCGCGCGCTGCACCTGTGGGATCCGCAGCAGTTCGGCCAGTTGCAGGACCAGGCGGCGGGCTACCTGTTCCCGATGGGGCCGTTCTTCGCCCTTGGCCACCTCGCGGGCCTGGAGCCGTGGGTGGTCCAGCGGCTGTGGATCGGCACGGTCAGCGCCGCCGCCTTCGCTGGCGTGGTGCTGCTCTGCGGCCGGCTGGGCATCGGCTCGCCATGGTCACGGATCGCGGCCGGCCTCGGTTACGCGGCCTCACCCGCCGCGCTCACCCTGATCGGCGGCCTGTCCTCGGAGTTCCTTCCGGCGGCGATGCTGCCGTGGATCCTGATCCCGCTGGTGCGCGTGGCTCAGGGTGGGGGACAGGCGCGTGCGGCCGGCCAGGGTGGGGGGCAGGCGCGTGCGGCCGGCCAGGGTGGGGGGAAGGTTGGCGCCGCGGCCCGGGGCCCGGGGCAGATGCGCGACGCCAGCCAGGGTGGCGGGCTGGCGGGCCCCGCGGTCGGCGGCGGCACGGTGCGCGCCGCGGCCCGGTCCGCGGTGGCCGTGGCGTGCTGCGGCGGGATCAACGCGGCCGCGACGTTCGCGGTGCTCGTGCCCGCGGTCATCTACCTGCTGACGCTGCCCCGGCCCGCGCCGCGGTGGCGGATCCTCGCCTGGTGGGTCCCGGCGGTGATAGCCGCCACCTGGTGGTGGTCGGTCCCGCTGGTACTGCTGTCCAGGTACGGCGTGTCGATCCTGCCCTACACCGAGAGCGCGGCCGTGACCACCTCGGTGACCGGCCTGTCCAATGTGCTGCGGGGCACCGAGAACTGGATCAGCTACCTGCTGGTGAACGGCCAGCCCTGGTGGCGCGTGGGATACTGGATCGCCACCGGGGCGGTGCCGGCCCTGCTCACCGGGCTGGCCGCGGGACTTGGGCTGGCCGGGCTGCTGCGCCCCCGGCTCCCGGCCCGCCGGTTCCTGCTCTGTCTCCTGCTCACCGGCCTGCTCATCATCTGCGCGGGCCACGTGAGCACGCTCGGGAACCCATGGGCGGGACCAGTCCAGCACCTGATCAACGGACCGGCCGCGGCGTTTCGTAATGTCAGAAAGTTCGATCCGCTGATCCGCCTGCCCATCGTGCTCGGGCTCGCCCACCTGCTTGCCTCGGTGCGGCTGCCGCGGCCGCGTGCGCTGCTGGCGGCGGCCGCGGCGCTCGCCATCGGCGGCCTGGCGCTGCCCGCCTACGCCGGCGGGCTCGAGGTTGCCGGTGACTTCCGCCAGATCCCGTCCTACTGGGTGGGCGCCGCGGACTGGCTGAACCGGCACGCGGGGCATCAGGCGGTGCTGGTGGTGCCCGGCGCCGCGTTCGGCCAGTATCTGTGGGGCAGCCCGCTCGACGACGTGCTGCAGCCGCTGACCACCGCCGACTGGGCCGAGCGGGACCTGTCCCTGATCGGCTCGCCGGGCAACGAGCGGCTGCTCGATGCGATCGACCAGCGGCTGGCCGCCGGCGACGGGTCGGCCGCGCTGACCGGCGTGCTCGCCCGGATGGGCGTGCGGTACGTGCTGGTGCGCAACGACCTGGCCCGGGCCGACCTGAACGGCGCCTGGCCGGCCCGGATCAGCCAGGCGCTCGCCGCCTCGCCCGGCATCACCAGGGTGGCCCAGTTCGGCGCTCCAGTGGGCACCACCCCGGCGGGCGACGCCGCGGCCGACTTCGACCCGCCCTACCCGCCGGTGCAGATCTACCAGGTGGCCGGGGCGCAGCCGGTGGCGACCGTGCAGCCGGCCGCGGGCACGCTGCGCGTCTACGGCGGCCCCGAGGCCCTGCTCACGCTGGCCGGGGAGGGCCTGCTCGGGCACCGGGCCGTGCTGCTCAACTCCGATTCCCCCGGCCTGCCCGCCGCGGCTTCCGTGGTCACCGACACACTGCCGCGCCGGGTCCGCAACTTCGGCGAACTGCGGACCAACTACTCGCCGGCACTGACCGCCACCCAGGATGCGCGCACGTTCGAGGCGGTCGGCGACTACACCGAACCGGGCTGGGCCCGTTACCTCAGCGTCGCGCGCTACCAGGGCATCGCGAACGTGACCGCGTCCTCGTCCGCAGCCGGGATCGAGGCGATCCCCGGCCAGTGGGCCAGCGGGCTGCTGCCGTACTCCGCGGTCGACGGGGACATGCGGACCATGTGGGAGTCGGGCAGCCTGGCCGGGCCGGTCGGGCAGTGGATCCGGCTGAGCTTCGATGCCCGCCGCGATCCCCGGGTGATCGGGGCCGCCTTCACCGACAGCACCGCGCTCGGGCCGGCCGTGACCCAGGTCGCGGTGACCACCGCGGCGGGCAGCCGCACGGACCGGGTCCAGGTCACCGGCCTGCCCCAGCTGCTCCGGGTGCCGCCAGGCCCGACCCGCTGGCTGCGGATCACCGTCACCGCCCTGGCCGCGCCCCCGCAGCCGCTGGTCGGCAGCCAGGTGGGCATCAAGGAGATCACGGTGCCCGGGCTGCACGCCAGCCGTGTCATCGTCGCCCCCGGCGTGCCGCGTGCCCGGCCGGCGGCGGTGGTGCTGGCCAAGGCCCAGCCGCTGGCCTCGCCGTGCATGCTCACCCCGGTGCGGTGGGTGTGCTCCCCGTCGCTGACCCGCCCGGTCGAGGAACAGTACGGCTTCGACCAGGCGTTCACCGTGCCGGCCGCGGCCCCGGTGACGCTGCGGGGATCCGCCGTGCTGTTCGCCCCCGCACTGGTCAACAAGTACGTGCGGCTGCTCGGCAGGCAGCCGCGGGTGGGTGCGTCATCGCGGTACACCCGGGCACCGCAGGACCAGCCCAGGTCCGCGTTTGACGGGAATCCGGCGACCACCTGGATCGCCAGCCCCGGTGACACGAATCCGGTGCTCACCATCTCCTGGCGGCATCGCCTCACGGTGCGCACGGTGACGATCCAGCGGCCGCCCGGTGCGGACGGCGCGCTGCCCGTGCTGGTCTCCGGGGAGCGGGGCCAGGCCCGCGGCGGGGTGCTCGGCCCGTCCGGGGTGCTGCGTTTCGCGCCCATCCGGACCAGGGAGCTTGCTTTCCGGTTCAGCCCACCACAGACACCGCTGCAGATCTCCGGCGTGACGATCCCCGGGGTCCCCGCCCTGCAGACGCCGTCGGGGACGTTCCGGCTGCGCTGCGGCCTCGGCCCGGTGGTCGAGCTGGACGGGCGGGCCCTGCCGACCCAGGTGACCGGCACCTTCACCGCACTGCTTGGCGGCCAGCCGATGTCGTTCACCGCCTGCCCGGCCGCCCGCATCGCCGCGGGCGCCAACCAGGTGGTGGAACCGGCCACCGACCCGTTCGACGTCCAGGACGTCGTGCTCGAGGTGCGCCGGGCCGGCGCGCCGCCGGGCGCGGCGCTCGGCCCCGCACCCGGGCCCGCCACGGTGGCCGCCATCCGCTCCTGGACCCCGGCCCGGCGGGTCCTGACGGTCGCCGCGCCTGCCCGGTCCTACCTGGTGATGAACGAGAACTTCAACCCGGGCTGGCAGGCGCGCCTGGACGGGCGGACGCTGCCGGCGGTCCGGCTCGACGGGTGGAAGCAGGCCTGGCTGCTGCCGGCCGGCACCGCAGCGACGGTAACCCTGACCTACCTGCCGGACGCGCTCTACCGCGACGCGCTCGGCGGCGGCCTGGGCGGCCTGGCCCTGGTCGTGCTGGTGGCGCTGTGGCCGGGCACACCTGCCTGGCGGCCGCGGTGGCTCAGGCTGCCGCGGGCGTGGCGGCGGGTGCGGGCACCGCGAAAGGACACCGCGGGTGCGGCGGGGGAGGAGCGCACCGGGCCCGGCCTGTCCGAAGGCGCCGAACCGGAGCACGCCGGAGCCGGTGGGCCGCCGCGGCCGCGCTGGCGCCCGGGGCTCACCACCACGCTGACCACCGCGGCGGTGGTCGGCTGCTTGCTGCTGGCCGGGCTGTGGCTGGGCGGCTACCCGGGCGCGGTCATCCTCACTGTCGCGACGGCACTGTTCGCGGTGGCGGTCAGCTACCGGCGGGCCCACTGGGCGTGGTACCAGCTCTCCCGCCCGTGGGTCGTGGCCGCCCTGCTGCTGGCCGCGGCGGCCTGCGGCGCGGTCGGCGGGCAACTGTTGCTCGCCGGGGTCACCGGCCCGCTGGTGAAGGCGCTGGTCAGCACCGCTCCACAGGTCATCTGCCTGGCCGTGGTGGGCAGGATGGCGGCCGCTCTGGCCGTCGGTGATCCGTAGGGCGTGGCCCGCAGATCATTCAGCTTGTGTCGCCGCTGTTACCAACGTCCATGGGCAGAACACCTAGCTCACCGTGGCCTGCGTGCCCGGGCCGGCCGCGGCGCGGGCGGGTCCCAGGCCTTCGGGTTCCAGCCGTCAGCGACCTGCCTGCCGCCGGACCCGGTGGCCCGCAGGAATCCGTCCGCCGGGCCCGGCCGGGCCGCGGGCACCGGCACGCTGGCGGTGGCCGCCGAGGTGGCGCGGGGGAGATGGGCCACGGCCGGCGCCAGCCCCGAGGCTGGCACGACGAACTCGGTGATGGAGTACGCGGGGAAGGTCACGGTGGCGCTGCCGTTGCTGAACGCCTGGGCGGGCAGGCGCACTATCGCCGTGGGGTCAGCCTGGCCGTACTGGAACACCTGCGCGGTCGCGCTGGCCGCCAGGCCGCTCACCGTCAGCGGGCTGGCCAGGGCATGGTGGGTCTTGTTGATGACGATGGCGGTCAGCGCGCCGTCGGAGCTGCGCTGTGCCGCGTAGATGGCCAGCGTGGTCTGAGCGCTGCTGACGGCCCGGACGCCGGTGTCGCCGAACGCCGACCCCTTGCCGTCGTAGTCCAGGTACATCCGGAACGCGAACGCCCCGGGATCGGCGAAGGCCGGCGGCCCCCACAGCGTCGCCAGGTCCACGCCCTCGCGGCCGAAGATGCCGAGCACGTCGGCCTCGGCCAGGCCGCCGTCGATCTTGTCCAGGGCGCCGAAGTTGTACTCGGTGATGGCCACCTTGGTGCCCGGGTAGTTCTGCGCGACAAGCTGCTTCATCCGCGGGATGGCCATGACCGGCTGGTTGATCCAGCTCTGGTCGACGTAATTCGGGTCCCACAGCATCCGGGTGGAGCGCAGCCGCAGCGCCTGGGTGGCGGGGTCGTCGGCCTCGCTGTCGACGTTCGCTTCCTGCGGGTACCAGTGGTTGTCGAAGTAGTCGAGCAGGCGCACGCCGGTCTGCTGCTGGTAGGCGCGCAGTTGGCGCAGGTACCAGGTGGCGAACGGGACCCCGCCGTGGCGGGCCATGTCCGGCGGCACGGCCCCGCAGCTGTGCGAGGCACAGTACTGCTGGTCGTAGCCGGAGTAGAACAGTGAGCTCCAGCCCCAGCCGGACGGGCCGATCGTCTGTGCGGCCGGATCGGTGGACTTGATGGCCGCTGCGGCCGACTCGGTCTTGCGCAGCATCTCGCTGTAGGTGGCCCCGGCCGGGTGCACGTCGCGGTGCGTGGCGAACCAGATGTCGGGCTCGTTGTCGAGCTGGTAGAACTGCACGCCGCCCGCGGCCGCGCCGCCGTATTTCGCGTCCAGGTAGCTGACCCAGTTGGCGACGAAGGAGGCGCCCGCGCGCTTGCTGGTGTCGGCCGGATCGTTCCCGGTGATGTACTGACCGCTGGTGTTCACGCCGTTGCCGCAGTCGGAGTCGTAAGGATCGGTGGACTGCTGCGGGCCGTACTTGGCCACGCTGAACCCGCACGCCTGGGCGCGGGATTTGGGCGTCCACCCGATCAGCGGCACGGTGATGATGCTGTCCGCGCCGTCGCGCCGGTTCTGGCCGATGAACTGGTCAGCGGTGGACCCGCTGGGCAGCGCCGCGGGGTTCTTGACCGTGTTGGGGATGTTCTCGAAGTACCAGTCGCTGGCGTGGTTGGCGGTGTCGAGCAGGTAGTTGTACCTGGTGGTGGCGTTGCCGCCCCAGCGGACCACGGGAAGCTTGAGCTGGCGTTCCAGGCCGGCCGGAGCGAAGTTCATGCCGTAGATGTCGCGGTTGATCGCATGGCGCCCCGCGGTCAGGCTGATGCTCAGCGCGGGCCCGGCGGCCGCGGCGCTGTCGGCCGATGCCGCGCTGCTGGCACCCGCCGCGGTGCCGATGCCCGCGAGCGTGAGCACGCTGGAGATCAGGGCCAGGGATTTGCGACGCATGAGGGGGTCCTCTCGGCGGGGGCGGCCGCGGGGCAACAGTAGTGGCCGCGTGCCCGCGCCGCCGCCCGATCGGCAACGGACAGGATTACGCGCTGCTCTGCGTGGTAGAACTTGTTACAGTTATGAGTCTGGATCGCTGACGGCCGGCACGGGCTGCCGTGGCCGGGCCGGCGTCAGGGAAGATGGCCAGGCGGAGTCCAGGAGGATCGATGCGTCGCGCCGTCGGGCTCGCCCTTGTCGGGCTGGGAGCGTTCCTCCTTATGGCTGGGCTGCTCACCCGCACCTACGTGGCCGGCCAACTCGTCAAGTTCCCGCTGAACACCTACGTCAAGACCACGCTGCTGGGCAGGGACGTGTCCTACTTCAGCCCGACCCTGGTGCGCCCGGTCACCGGGGCGACCATACAGGTCACCGACACGGTCAAGGGCGATGGGGCGGCCGGAAACTCATCCACCGCGGTCTGGAACGAGTTCACCTACCTGTACGACCTCACCAACCAGCAGCTTTTCTCCTACACCAGCCGCCGGGCCGCCTTCGACCGCCGCACCGGTGTGCTCGTCGACTGCTGCGGGGCCAACATCGCCGGCAACGCCACGATCCGCCAGACCGGGCTGTCCGGGTACGTCTTCCCGTTCGGCACCCAGAAGCGGACCTACCAGGTGTACGACACCACGCTGCTCAAGCCGATGCCGTTCCGGTACGCGGGGACGGGGACGATCCACGGCATCAGCGTCTACCGCTTCGTGGAGCAGGTGCCGCCCACCCAGTACGGCACCCAGAAGGTGCCGGGATCCCTGGTGGGCGGCAGCCAGAACTTGATGACCCTGCCGGAGTATTACGCGGCGACCAACACCTACTGGGTCGACCCGCGAACCGGCGGCGTGCTCGACACCAGCCAGAAGCAGAAGCAGTACCTGCGCGACACCGCCAGCGGCAAGGACCTGCTGCTGTTCGACGGCACCCTGGCCATGACGCCGGCCAGCGTGAGCACCGCGGTGGGGCTGGACGCCACCGGCCGCGGTGAGCTGGCCTGGTTCGAGCTGATCGGCCCGCTGATCGCCGTGCTGGCAGGCATCGTGGCGGTGGCCGCCGGGATCGTGCTGGTCCGGCGGCGGGGCGACCAGCCCGAGGAGGCCCGCGCCGAGGAACCTGAGCCCGCGCTCATGTAGTGCGGCGCAGCACAAGCAGCAGGTTCCAGGTGAGGAACTCGCGCAGCACCGGGATCCGCAGCAGCGGCCTGGTCCAGCCAGGCAGGTACCGGGGCAGCGCGTCGACAAGGGCGGCCCCGCGCCCCGCGCGCGCCCAGGCCAGGGCGCCGGCCACCGAGACCGGGAACAGGCTGGTGCCGTAGTGGTTCTTCGGTGTCCTGCCGTGCCTGCGCTGGTAGCGGCGTGCCGCCCGGTGCCCGCCGAGGTAGTGCCAGGGTGAGGTCTCATGCCCGCCCCAGGGCGACAGCCAGTTGGTGAACGCGACGAAGATGACGCCGCCCGGCCGGGTCACCCGCACCATCTCGGCCAGCATCGCCTCCCAGTCCGCGACGTGCTCAAGCACGTTGGAGGAGAAGCACACGTCGACCGCACCGGTGGCGATCGGGAGGCGCAGCGCGCTGCCGATCGCGCTGCCCGGCCCCGGGCGGCCGAGGCCGGCCAGTTCGCCGCTGTCGGTGTCCAGGCACACGGCGCGGGCGCCGGCCGCGCGGAACTCCCGTGCGAAGTACCCCGGGCCGCCGCCGACATCGGCCACCACGAGGCCATCCAGGTCCGCGTACTGGCCGAGCTGGCCGACGGTGTCATGGGCCAGGCTGGTGTAGTACGCCGCCGGGTCCGCCTGCTCGGTGCGGAACGCACGGAAAAGCCGGACCGACCGGGCCACGTCCGCCCGGAAAGCGGGACGATCACTCACAAATGGAGTCTGTAACACCTCGCGCACCGGCCCCGCAACTAGAACGCGTTACAACCTGACACGCCGGTCAGGAAGATCCCGCCGCGTAGCGCGGGCGCGGCAGGTCAGCGGAGCAGCAGCCGGGCGGCGAGTTCGAGCTGGCTGCTCACGTCGTTGGCCGAGGCCCGCCGGGTCACCCAGGCGACCAGGGCCGACAGCCAGACGTCGCCGATGATCCTCGCGATCGCGATCTCGTCGGCGGACGGCTCGCCCTCGTGCATGGCGCTGGTGAGCATGTGTTCCATCAGCCGCGCGACCGTGTTGACCTCGGCTGCCGCGCTGGGGTCGGCGAACATGAACGCCCGGGTCATCGCCTCGGTGAGCATCGGCTCGCGCTGCATGGTGCGGGTGATCCGGCCCAGCACGAACAGCATCCGCTCGTACGGCGTGCTACCGGGGATCGGTACCCGGTCCAGCTTCTCCTGGTTCCGTTCGAACTCCCGGGCCAGCCCGGACACCAGCAGGTGAATCTTGGAGGGGAAATACCGGTAGAGCGTGCCAAGGGCCACGCCCGCCCGGTCGGCCACCGTTCGCATCTGCACCGCTTCGTAGCCGCCGCGGGACGCCAGCGCCAGGGTGGCGTCCAGGATCCGCTGACGGCGCTCGCGCTGGGCCGCCGAGCTGAACTCGGACTCGGTGGCCGCGCTCGCGGTGGCGGTAGTACCTGTTCTCGGTGCTGCCATTCGGCCCCCTCGTCGTTGTGACAGAAAGAGCCGTGCCGACGCCCCCCGGACGGCGCTACCGCGCCGGGGCGGTGACACGGTCTTTGTCAAGGCCAGCCTATCAATGATGGCCGCATGGGCCGCCGCGGCGCGGGCCGCCGGCCGGGCCCGGACGGCAGCCGCCCACCGATGGCGCCGCATCGGCCGTGCTGGCCCGCCGTCGCTGTAACGTGTTCTAATTCTCATGGATGCGTCCGCGGCGCGGGCAGGCGCCGCCCGGGAGGACCAGTGCCGATCGCGATCTCCGCCGAGCAGCGGGCTCTGCAGGCGTCGATCCGCGAGTGGGCGACACGGGCGGGCACGCTGGCCCTGGTCCGCAGCCTGGAGCCCGGCTCCGGGGCAGGCACACCGGGCAGCCTGGCCGGACCACCTGCCAGCCCGGCTGGCCCACCCGGCGGCCCGGCCGGCGTAGCGCACGAAGGGGCGCCGTGGGCGGGGCACTGGGCCGCCCTGGCCGGCCTGGGCATCTTCTCGGCCGCCCTGCCAGAAGCGGCCGGCGGGGACGGCGGCACCGTGGCCGACCTGGCCGCGGCGCTGGAACAGCTCACCGTGGCGCTGGCGCCAGGCCCGGTCATGCCGACCCTGCTGGCGGGGCTGCTGCTCCGCGGGCACGCCGACCTCCCGGCGGCCAAGGAACTGCTGCCTGCCCTGGCCGCTGGCCAGGCTTCGGTGGCGGTCGCGCTGGCCCCGGGCACGATCACCGGCGCCTGGCTCCCGGACGGGACGCTGCGGGTCAGCGGCCAGACAGGCCCGGTGCTTGGCGGCGGCGCCACCTCGCACCTGCTGCTCGGCGCGGACACCGGCGACGGCGAGGCATGGTTCCTGCTGCCGGCCGGGCACGCCGGCGCCCACGTGACGGCCCGCGCGCCGGTGGACTTCTCCCGGCCGCTGGCTGTGATCGCACTTGCCGGGGCGGTCATCGCCCCCGGCGACGTCCTCACCGGGCTGCGTACCGCTGCCGTCCGCGACCTGGCGGCCACGCTGCTGTCCGCCGAGGCCGCCGGGGTGGCCGGGCACTGCTGCGCCACCGCCGCCGGCTACGCCCGCACCCGGCACCAGTTCGGCCGCCCGATCGGTTCGTTCCAGGCGGTCAAGCACCTGTGCGCCGGGATGCTCTGCCGTGCCGAGAGCGCCGCCGCGGTCGCCTGGGACGCCGCCCGCGCGGCCGACGAGGCACCGGACGAGCATCCGCTAGCGGCCGCGGCCGCGGCAGCCCTGGCGCTTGACGCGGCCGTGGACAACGCCAAGGACTGCATCCAGGTACTCGGTGGTATCGGCTTCACCTGGGAGCATGACGCCCATCTGTACCTGCGCCGGGCACTGGCGCTGCGCCAGTTGCTGGGCGGCAGCGCGGCCTGGCGGGCCAGGGCCGGCCAGCTCGCCCTGGCCGGGGCACGGCGCCGGCTCCGGCTGCCTGCGGGCGGCCAGAGCGCCGAGCCGGCCGCGGCGGCCGCCCGTGCCGTGGCCGCCGAGGTGGCTGCCCTCCCCCGGGACCGGCGGCGGGCCGCGCTCGCCGACGCCGGCTACGTGGCGCCGCAGTGGCCCGCGCCCTACGGGCTGTCGGCGTCGCCGGCGGCGCAGCTCATCATCGACACCGAACTGGCCCAGGCCGGGATCACCCGCCCCGACCTGTCGATCGGCGGCTGGGCCGCCGCGGCTGTCGTCAGCCACGGCTCGGCCGCCCAGCGGGAGCGGTTCGCCCGCCCGACGCTGCGCGGCGAGATCACCTGGTGCCAGCTTTTCAGCGAACCGGACGCCGGCTCCGACCTGGCCTCGGTGCGGACCAGGGCGGTGCGGGCGGTGCCGGGGGATGGGGCGGCGGGCGGGGGATGGCGGCTCACCGGGCAGAAGGTGTGGACCTCACTGGCCCGCGACGCGGACTGGGCGATCTGCCTGGCGCGCACCGACCCCGCGGCGCCCAAGCACCGCGGGCTGACCTACTTCCTGGTCGACATGCACAGCCCGGGCATCGAGATCCGCCCGTTGCGGGAGATCACCGGGCGCGCGTTCTTCAACGAGGTCTTCCTTGACGAGGTGTTCGTGCCCGACGACTGCGTGGTCGGGGAGTGCGGGGGCGGCTGGCGGATCGCCCGCAGCACGCTGGCCAGCGAGCGGGTCGCGATGGGCCGCGGGTCCGCCCTGGGCGACGAGGTGGAAACGCTGATCGCCGCGGTCAGCGCTGCCGGGCAGGCGGCCGACCCGGCGGTTGCCGAGCAGGTGGGAGCGGTGGTGGCCGGCGGCCTCGCCGGGTCGCTGCTGGACCTGCGCGCCGCCCTGGCCGAGCTGGCCGGCGCTGGCGACACGCACCAGGCGGCGGTGCGCAAACTCGTGGGCGTGGCGCACCGGCAGTCGGTCGCGGAGACCGCGCTGGTGCTGTGCGGCCCGGACGGTGCGGCCAGCGACGGCCCGGCCGGCGACGCCGTGTACGCCTTCCTGCTCAGCCGGTGCCTGAGCATCGCCGGCGGCACCAGCCAGATCCTGCTGTCCGTGGTGGCCGAGCGGGCTCTCGGCCTGCCCAGGGACGAGGTGCGCTGAGGCGTGGACTTCACCGGGAGCCAGACCCAGCAGGCGGTCGCCGAGGCCGCCGCGCAGGTGCTCGGCGGGCACGCCCGCGGCCAGGCGGCGCGCCCGCGCCAGCCCAGCCTCGGCACGGGCCAGGACGCCCCGGCCCAGGACGGCCCGGCCACGGGCCAGGGCGACTCCTATGACCGCACCTTGTGGAAGGAACTCGCGCAGGCCGGCCTGCTTGGGCTCGCCGTGCCCGGGCCGCTGGGCGGCGAAGGGCTCGGAGTGGCCGAGACCGCGGTCCTGCTGACCGAGGCCGGCCGGGCCGCGGCCGGCGTTCCGGCGCTGGCCACGCTGGCGATGGGCGTGCTGCCGGTGACCCGGTGGGGCAGCCGCGGCCAGCAGCAGGCCCTGCTCGCCGGTGTCGCGGCCGGGGACACCTTGCTCACCGCGGCCGTCAGGGAGCCGTCGGAGCCGGCGCCGCCGGTGCCCGCCACCACGCTGCGCGACGCCACCGGTGCTGGCCCGGCTACCGTCTCCGGGGTCAAGATCGGTGTGCCGTACGCGGCGGCGGCGAACTGGATCCTGGTCCCCGCCGGCCTCGGTTCCGGTGGCACCGCGATCGCCGTGGTCGGCACGTCCGCGCCCGGGGTGACGGTCCGGCGCACGCCAGCCTCCGCCGCCGCGCCGGAGTACACCGTGCGGCTGGACCAGGCCCCGGCCGCGCAGGTGCTGCGCGACGACCGCGCGGTGCCGGACCTGTACCAGCTCACCGCCGCTGGCGCCTGCTGCCTGGCCGACGGGGCCCTGGCCGCCGCGCTCGCGCTGACCACGGACCACGTGCGGTCCAGGCAGCAGTTCGGCCGGCCGCTCGCCACGTTCCAGGCGGTCGCACAGCAGATCGCCGACGTCGCCATCGCGAGCCGCACCCTGCACCTGGCGACGCTGTCCGCGTGCTGGCGGCTGGACACCGGGCGGGACGCCGGAAGCGACACCGACGTGGCCGCGTACTGGCTCGCCGCGGAGGCGCCCGCGGCGATGCGGGCCTGCCACCACCTGCACGGCGGGACAGGCATGGACGCCAGCTACCCGCTGCACCGGTACTCCGCACTGGTCAAGGACCTGGTCAGCCTGGTCGGCGGGGCGGACTACCGGCTCGGCCTGCTCGGCGACAGGGCCGGGTGAGGCCGCCGTGTTCCTGGACCTCACCGCGGCGCAACTGGCCCTGCGTGACGAGCTGCGGGCCTACTTCACCGGGCTGATCCCGCCCGCGGAACGGGCCGCCATGCAGACCGACCGGCACGGCGCGGTGTACCGCGAGGTGGTGCGCCGGATGGGCCGCGACGGCTGGCTCGGCGTGGGCTGGCCCGCCGAATACGGCGGCCGCGGGCTCGGCCAGGTGGAGCAGCAGATCTTCGCCAACGAGGCGGCCCGCGCCGACGTGCCGCTGCCCGCGGTCACCCTGCAGACCGTCGGCCCGACGCTGCAGGCCCACGGCACCCCCGGGCAGAAGGAGTTCTTCCTGCCGAAGATCCTGGCCGGTGAGGTGCACTTCGCCATCGGGTACACCGAGCCGGAGGCGGGCACCGACCTCGCGGCGCTGCGCACCCGGGCCGTGTGGGACGGGGCCAGCTACGTCGTGAACGGGGAGAAGATCTTCACCACCGGCGGCCACGACGCCGACTACGTCTGGCTGGCCTGCCGCACCGATCCGGACGCCCCCCGGCACAAGGGCATCTCCATCCTGATCGTGGACACCACGGATCCCGGGTACTCCTGGACGCCGATCATCACCCTGGACGGCGCGCACCACGTCAACGCCACCTACTACGCCGGCGTGCGCGTCCCGGCCACCCGGCGGGTCGGGGCGGAGAACGCCGGGTGGCGGCTGATCACCACGCAGCTCAACCACGAGCGGGTGATGCTCGGCCCGGCGGGCAAGCTCGCCGCCCTGCACGACCGGGTGCGGGACTGGGCCGCGGGCCGTACCGGGCCGGACGGGCGGCCGCTGCTCGACCGGCCCGACGTGCGCCGGGCGCTCGGCGCGGCCTACGCCAGCCTGCGCGTCAACGAGCTGCTGAACTGGCAGGTCGCGGTGGCGGACACCGTCGACGTCGCCGACGCGTCGGTGACCAAGGTGTACTCCTCCGTCCGGCTGCAGCAGCTGGGCCAGCTGCTGGAAGAAGTGGTGGCGCGGCACGGCGACCCGGCTGATGAGGAAACTGCCCGGCTCCGCCACTGGCTTGATATTCAGGCCAAACGAAACACCGTGCTGACGTTCGGCGGCGGAGTCAACGAGATCCAGCGCGAGCTGATCGCGACGGCGGGGCTCGGCCTGCCCCGGGTCCCCAGGTGAACGTGAGGGCGTGATGGCAACCGACGACACCACGGCCGCGATCAGGCAGGCCGCAGAGCGGATCGCCGCGGCCGGGCAGAGCCCGCCGCGGGCGGCCCCCGATCCGGTGAACCTGCCCATGATCCGGCACTGGACCCAGGCCATGGGCGACACCAACCCCATCTACACCGACGCCGGGGCGGCCGCCGCGTCGGTGCACGGACACCTGGTCGCCCCGCCCGCGATGGTCCAGGCCTGGACGATGCGCGGGCTGCGGCCGCCGCCGGACGGCGGCGGTGACTCCGGTGACCCGCTGGGCCTGATGACCGCCGTGCTCGACGACGCCGGGTTCACCTCGGTCGTGGCCACCAACAGCGAGCAGGAGTACTACCGGTACCTGCGCCCGGGGGAGCAGCTCACGGTGCGCTCCAGCCTGGAGGGGGTCACCGGGCCGAAGCGGACCGCGCTCGGCGAAGGCTGGTTCGTCACCACCAGGAGCACCTGGTACGCAGGCGGCGAGGCGGTCGCGGCAATGCGGTTCCGGGTGCTGAAGTTCAAGCCCTGCGGACAGCGCGCCCCGCGGTAGGGGACGTGCTGCGCCCGGTGGTCACCGCGGACACGGCATTCTTCTGGGACGGCACCGCCCGGGGCGAGCTGCGGATCCAGCGCTGCGGCGGGTGCGGCGCGCTGCGCCATCCGCCGGGGCCGATGTGCCCGGCCTGCGGCGCCGACAAGCCGGAATACGTGCTGGCCGCGGGGACCGGGGAGGTCTACAGCTACGTCGTGCACCATCACCCGCCGGTGCCCGGCCACCAGGCGCCGTTCGTGGTCGCGCTGGTCCAGCTCACCGAGGGCGTCCGGATGGTCGGCGAACTGCTCGGCGTGGACCCGGAGCAGGTGCGCATCGGCATGCCGGTCCGGGCCGAGTTCGTGAAGATCGACGGCGACCTGACGCTGCCCGCCTGGCGGGAGGAGCGGCCATGACCGTAGCCACCGGCACCGTCCTGCCGGAACTGGTGATCGACGTCACGCCCACGTTCGTGATCGCCGCCGCGATCGCGACCAGGGACTACCAGGACGTGCACCACGACAGGGACAAGGCCGTGGCGCGCGGCGGCAGGGACATCTTCATCAACATCCTCACCACCACCGGCCTGGTGCAGCGGTACGTCACCGACTGGGCAGGCTCGGACGCGCTGGTCCGCAAGGTCGACATCCGGCTCGGCGTGCCCTGCTACGCGGGGGACACGCTGACCATTTCCGGGCGGGTGATCCAGGCCGGTGAGGGCCAGCGCAGCGGCCAGGACTGCGTGGTCGAGGTCGTCGGCCGGTGCGGTCTCGGCGACCACGTGACCGGCACGGTCCGGGTCTGCCTGCCGCAGAGCGGGGGCGGGCGCGAAGCGCGGGGGCGGGAAAAGCAGAGCGGGGGCGGGCGCGAGAGCGCGCGGGCGGGCGAGAGCAGAGCGGGGGCGGGGCGCGTAAGCGCGCGGGCGGGGAAAGCAGGCCACGCCGTGATCTCCGGGACGGCGGCGATCGCCGGGATCGGGGCCACCGAGTTCTCCAAGGACTCCGGGCGCAGCGAGCTGCGGCTGGCCGCGGAGGCGACGCTGGCCGCACTGGCCGACGCCGGGCTGGAGCCGGCCGACGTGGACGGTCTTGTCACCTTCACCATGGACAGCACCGCGGAGATCGCGCTCGCCCGCGAACTGGGCCTCGGCGACCTGCGGTTCTTCAGTCACGTCGGCTACGGCGGCGGCGCCGCGTGCGGCTGCGTGCTCCAGGCGGTGCTGGCCATCACGGCCGGGATCGCCGACGTGGTGGTCTGCTACCGGGCGCTGAACGAGCGGTCCGGGCACCGGTTCGGCCAGGTGTCCCGCGCGGCGACGGCGGCGGCGACCTCCTCCGGCGTGGACAACGGCTGGCACTACCCGATGGGGCTGTCCACCCCGGCCGCGACCGTGGCGATGATCGCCCGGCGGTACCTGCACGACTACGGCGCGACCAGCGAGGACTTCGGCCGGGTCACCGTCGCGGACCGGCGGCATGCCGCGACCAACCCGAAGGCGTGGTTCTACCAGCGCCCGGTGACCCTCGCCGAGCACCAGGCGTCCCGGTGGATCGCCGAGCCGCTGCGGCTGCTTGACTGCTGCCAGGAGAGCGACGGCGCCGTGGCCGTGGTGGTGACCAGCGCCGAGCGGGCCCGCGGCCTGCGGCAGCGGCCGGCCGTGATCCGTGCCGCCGCGCAGGGCAGCAGCCCCGGCCAGTTCACCATGACCAGCTACTACCGCGATGAGCTTGGCCTGCCCGAGATGGGGGTGGTGGCCAGGCAGTTGTGGCGGCAGGCCGGGATCGGCCCGGCCGACGTGCGCACCGCCGTGCTCTACGACCACTTCACCCCGTACGTCCTGCTGCAACTGGAGGAGCTTGGTTTCTGCCCGCGCGGCCAGGCCAGGCACTACATCGCCGGCGGGGCGATCGAGCTGGGCGGGGCGCTGCCGCTGAACCCGCACGGCGGCCAGCTAGGCGAGGCCTACATCCACGGCATGAACGGCATCGCCGAGGCGGTCCGCCAGGTCCGCGGCACCTCGGTCAACCAGGTCCCCGGTGACGGCCCGGTGCTGGTCACCGCCGGCACCGGCGTCCCCACCAGCGGCCTCATCCTCGGCCCTGACTGATACCGGCGGCCGCCTTCCCGTCCGTGGGCCGGGTGACTATCGTTTGCTGCGGCCGGCCAGGCTGGGAAGGTGGCGTCATGAAGGTCACCAGGAACCGGGCGTTCTGTGCCGCTGTCGCGGCTCTTGCGGGTCTGGCATTCTCGGCGGCGACGCCGCTGCCGGCCTCCGGCGCACCGGCGCCGAGCTGGCCGCAGCCGCGCTACAACGCGGCAGGCACGGGCGACAACCCGACGGAGACCCAGCTCGGCACCGGCAACGTCGGAAGACTGGTCACCCGGGCCGTCGCGCCGCTGGGCCGCCCGTTCTCCGCCGCGGCACCGGTGGTCGCGGCCGGACTGGTGTTCGTGACCGGCTATTACACTCCACCCACATTCTTGGAACACCAGACGCACAATCCGGCAGTGAGCAGCATTGCATTGCTCTGTATCGCGGCACCGCGTGCTTGGCGAGGTCTGGTGCCCACCGCCGGTGTCGCGCGTGGTGTGCCTCAGCAGGTGACGTCGGTGGTGGTGAGCCGGGCCCAGGCGATGGTGCCGGAGAGCAGCAGGTACAGCCCGAAGGAGAGCAGGCCGCGTAGCAGGGTCCCGGTGTCGATTGGGACGCGGAGCAGAGAGTCGAAGGCGTTCCACCAGTGGGTGGGCAGGTAGGGGTGGATCGCGGCGAACTGGGGCACGTTGTCCGCCACCTCGCTGGTCACCACCAGGATGGCGAGTGCGGCGATGGCGCCGATCGCGTGCTCGGTGAGGGTGGAGAGCGCCAGGCCGATGGCACCGAGCGAGGACATCGCGGCGGTCACGTACAGCGCGACGAGCAGCAGCCGGATGATTCCCCCGGCCAGCGGCACGGTGGTTCCCGACAGTAGCGTTACCGGCCCGGTAGGGAACAGGGCGGCGCCGGTGGCCAGGGCCACCGCGGTCACGCCGAGCGTGACCGCCAGCGCGTACACGACGATCACGGCGTACTTCACGGTGAGGACGCGGGCTCGTCCGGCCGGTACCGCCAGCAGATAGCGCAGCGTGCCGTAGCCGGCTTCTCCGGCGATCGAGTCCCCGGCGGCCACGGCCACGGCTAGCGGCATCACGAGCACGAGCAGCAGGGTCAGCGCGATGAAGCCGAGGAAGATCCCGTTCCCGGCAAGCTGGCCGATGAACGCGACGCCGTCTGGCCCTCCGGTGTTGCCCGGCTGTATCGCGAGGCGCAGGCCGATGCCGATGATGATGGGAAAGACGGCGACCACGGCCAGCAGCGCCTGGTTCCGCGGGCGGCCGAAGACAAGCCGCAGCTCCGAGCGGAAGAACCGAAGCCATGCCCGAGCGGGGCCAGGGCTGCGCTGTTCAGCTACCGTCGGCGTGCCTGCAGGGCCGGCTCCGGCCACGGCCGGCCAGGTTGCAAGCGGTATGACCGCCGGTCCCGGCGCGGATGAACCGGCCAGTGAAGACTCAATCATTGATCTCGAACCCCTCTCCGGTAAGTGCCATAAAACGCTCCTCCAGGCTCGGCGTGACGATGTTGAGCCCGCGGACCCCGACCCCCGCCGCGACGAGTTCCGCGCAGATCCGCTCCGGCTGCTCCCCGGCAAGCTGCGCGGACACCTCGTGGCCCGCTATCAGCGGGCCGGTCAGGCGCAGCCGCCGGAGCACTTGGGCTGCCCTCGCCGGCTCGGCGGTTTCCACCCGGATGCGGGTGGCGCCGGTCCGGCGCAGTTCGGTGAGCGGACCCTGGAAGACCAGCCGCCCTGAGCGCATGACACCGACATGCGAGCACACCTGTTCGACCTCGTTGAGCAGGTGCGAGGACACGAACACCGTGATCCCGCTGGCGGCGATCCTGCGGATGAGGCCCCTGACCTCGCGGGTGCCCTGCGGGTCGAGCCCGTTGGTCGGCTCGTCGAGCACGATCAGTTCCCGCGGCCGCAGCAGGCTCGCGGCGACGGCCAGCCGCTGCTTCATGCCGAGTGAGTAGTGCCGGTACCGCTTGCGGGCGGCAGGCAGCAGGCCCACCCGGTCCAGTGCCTCGCCGATCCGCGCCGCGGCGGTTCGCGGGTCGGCTGTCCGGTCGGCGGCGTCGCAGCGGGCGAGGTTGTCCTGGCCGGTCAGGAAGGGATAGAAACCCGGGCCTTCGACGAGGGAGCCGACGCGCGGCAGGGCCTGGATCGCACCCGCGGGCATGGGCACGCCTAGCAGTTCCGCGCTGCCGCTGGTCGGGAAGGCCAGCCCCAGCAGCATCCTGATCGTGGTCGTCTTCCCTGAGCCGTTCGGCCCGAGGAAGCCGTACACACAGCCGCGCGGGACGGCCAGGTCGATGTGGTCCACGGCCACCTGCCCGCCGCGGAACCTTTTGGTGAGGCCACTGCTCGCCACGGCCAGCGCGGGCGCCCCCGCGTGCGCGGCGGCGGCCCCCAGGCCCGCAGTGCCCAAGGCCGCGCTGGTCACTTCGACCGCGCAGCGGCCGAGTGGTGCCAGAAGCCCGGCGTCGCGTGGCCCGGCTGCGTGGCGGCCCGGTAGAGGACATCCGGTGTGACGGCCCCGAAAAAGACCCGGCCGTTGCTAGTGACCAGCAACGAGCTCAGGGGTGTCCGCAGCAGCCGCCCGCTCCCCCAGGAGCCGCTTACGGGCCTGGCCGAGTGCAGCACGGCGTTGAAGATCACGTCCGTTCCGATACCGAGCGCCGCCCCGCCCGAGCTGCCGCCGGGCGCCGGGCCAGCCGATGCGCTTGAATGGCCGAACAGCCCGGACGCCGGGCCGGCTGGCTTGGCGGACGGTCCGCTGCCGGCCAGCGAGGATAGCGCCGACTCGGGCAGCTCAGCGACGGCCAGCCAGCCGTTGCCGATCACGCGCGACCTGGTTGTGACGTCGCTGCCGAGTGCAGTGCCAGCGGCCTTGACCGATGGCTCGGGGGATTCCTGCACGACCGCCGCCCCGGCGGGAGGCCGGAACGCGAAATTCGCTGCGGCCGGCCTGCCGAACGATATGGAGGTGAAACCGACCTGGAAAGCCGGGCTGGCTGCGCCTCTCGCGAACACCTGCACCCGCAACGGCACGTGCTGGCGTGCGTCAAAGGCGATGCGCACCTGGCCGATCAGGGAACCGGGGCTCTTCGGCACGAGCACCAGCTGGTAGGCCGCCTCACCCGCGATCGTCACGTTGCTGTCCACGCTGAGCGTCGTGGTCCCGGCGGCCTTGGTGAGCGCCTGGCCAGCGGCCTGCTGCGGCGTCAGCGGCAGGGACACCTCCGGGGACGTCTTCGTGGCCGCCGGGAGCGCCAGGTGGGTCACCAGGTTGGCCGAGCTCCCCCACAGCCACAGGTTGCGCCCGTTCCGTATCACGTCGCTCTCGCTCATGCTCTGCGGTATCGCGAGCCGGTAATGGGACCGATCCGCATACCAGACGTTGATCGAGTGCGAGCCCGCGAGCATCGACGGTAGCGAGATAGTGCCCACCACCGAAGGCAGCGCGGGCAGCCCCAGCGACGCCGTCTCCACGACCGTGCCGGCCAGCGGCGGCGGGGTCGTTCCGGCCACCTCGGCGAGCAACTGTGCCGCCGTGCGGGACGGCAGCGACGGCGCGGCCGCCGCCGCGGCGACCATGGATCCGGCCAGCAGCCCACCGGCCACCGCAACGATCCCGGCGGGAACCGCCCACCTGGCCCTGCGGGGCAAATTCGCCAGACTGTCCATGACACTTCGCCTGTCCTTTCCTTGCCTTGGGTCACTTGCTCTCGGGGACACGCGCCGCGCAGCCGTTCGCAGTCGGCGGATGCCGCTTCAAGGCCGTTGTATGCCGTGGCCGGTCTCAGCACGGTGCCAGCGGCTGACACCTGCCTGGCACCTGCGGCGGGAGGGCACGGCGTTCGACGTTGTCTACGACGGGAACAATGCGCCCAGTCATCTGGCCCTCACCCGCTACGACGTCGTGGTGCCGGACCGGGACCTGCCGGGGCTGCACAGCGACGAGATCTGCCCGTCGAGCACCACGCAGGCATGCCTGGCCTCCTTGGCTGTGGCCAGCGCCTCCCGAGTTTCGGTGGCGGTGCCGATGCCGAACCCGGCGCCAGTTCGGCGAACGTCTCGCCCTTGCGCAGATACGCCAGCACCAGCAGGGCCTGCTGCCCAGCGCCGAGCTTGCGCCAGCATGAGCCGATCTGCGCCCGGTGGCGGCGGATGACTGACCCCGGCGGTGTATGTGAGGGTCTGTGATCCGTTCGCCGCGGCGGCTGCCTCGCCTGCCCTGGCCGCTGCCTATGACGAGCTGAAGTTGAGCTGTCCACTCGATCGTCAGGCGTTGGCTATGGTCAAGGCGGGCGGGATTGTCCCCATTCGTGACAACACCCTCTCTTGTTGGTGGAGTGCCAACGACCACAAACCGGCGCTGAGGTGATGGCCATGCCGGAGGTGCTGCTGCGGCTGACGGTGCGCGACCTGACCGCCGCTGACCTGCCGGCCTGTGCCTGGTCGGGCGGGTCACTCCAGCTGGCGGCGATGGCCAGGGAGCTGGAGCGCGCCGCGCGCGGCGAGGCGGAGTATCTCGCCGTCTGCCCGCCGTCCGGCCTTCCGGTCGCGCTCGGCGGGATCGACTACGTGAAGATCCCGGGCGCCGGGATGCTGTGGCAGCTGGCGGTGCACGGGGCGCTGCAGTCGTGCGGCATCGGCACGATCCTCATCCAGGCCGCCGAGCAGCGCATCCGGGCCCGCGGTCTGCACCGGGCCGAACTGAGCGTGGAGGAGTCCAACCCACGGGCCCGCGCCCTCTACGAGCGGCTTGGCTACGTCGCCTACGGCCAGGAACCCGAGTCCTGGGACGAGCAGGCGCCGGACGGGTCCGTGTTCCGCTACGAGACCGTCTGCACGCTGATGCGCAAGGAACTCCCTGAGCCCCGGATCGTTTGACGCGGCCGGAGGCAATGCCATAGTGTCTTAGCAATCTAAGACACTGGAGCATCGGCATGATCAGATTCCGGGTGGACGGGCGCGCCGGCGTGCCGCCCTACCTGCAGATCGTGCAGCAGGTGCGGCAGGCGCTGCGGATGGGGGTGCTCGCCGTGGGCGACCAGCTCCCGAGCGTGCGGGAGGTGGTCGCGGCGACGGTGGTCAACCCCAACACGGTGCTGAAGGCCTACCGCGACCTGGAGCGCGAGGGCCTGGTCGAGGCGCGTGCCGGGCTCGGCACGTTCGTGACCAAACGGCCGGATGGCCCGCCGCCCGGCACGCACACGCGGCTCGGCCGCAGCCTGGCCCGCTGGGTGCGCGAGGCGCGCGGCGCGGGACTTGATGACGAGTCCATCGAATCGCTGCTGCGCGTCACACTGCGCGCGGCAGACGAGGAGGAGATCGCATGACCCCCGCCATCGAAACCCGCGGGCTGACCAAGCGGTACCGCCGGGTCACCGCGTTGTCCGATTGTTCCATCACGGTTCCCGAGGGCCGGATATCCGCGCTGGTCGGGCCGAACGGCGCGGGCAAGACCACCCTGCTCCGCCTGCTCTGCGGGCTGGCGAGCCCGACCAGTGGCGACGCCGCCATCCTGGGCGGCGCGCCGCGCCAGGACCCGGCCTTCCTCGCGGAGATCGGTTTCCTCGCTCAGGAGATCCCGCTGTACCGGCGGCTGACCGCGCAGGACCACATCGGCATCGGCGCGCACATGAACCCCCGGTGGGACGGTGCGTCGGTCAGGGACCGGCTGCGCGGGCTGAACATCCCGCTGGATGCGCCCGTGGGCACGCTGTCCGGGGGCCAGCGTGCCCAGGTGGCCCTGACGCTCACGCTGGCCAAGCGGCCGCGGGTCCTGCTGCTCGACGAGCCGGTCGCGGCGCTGGATCCGCTCGCCCGGCGGCATTTCCTCGGCACGCTCGCCGACGCGGTCGCCGAGGGTGGGCTGACCGTCGTGCTGTCCTCGCATCTTGTCGCGGACATCGAGCGGGTCTGCGACCACCTCGTCCTGCTCGCGTCGTCCCGCGTCCAGCTCTGCGGCGACATCGCGGACCTGCTCGCGGAGCACCAAGTGCTCGTCGGCCCGCGGAAGGACACCACGGCGATCGAACGGGACCACACCGTCGTGCACACCGAACGGACCACCCGGCAGACCACGATGCTGGTGCGGCTGAACGGCCCGGTCGCCGACCCCGGGTGGGAAGCCGAGGACGTCAGCCTGGAGGACCTGGTGCTCGGCTACATGGGCGCCGACGCGGCTCCCGCGATCGCGGAGCTGACCGCTGTGGGAGGTAAGCGATGACCTGGGTCATCTGGCGGCAGTACCGCGGCACCGCCGCCAGGTCGGGCGCTATCCTCGCCGCCTTCGCCGTCCTGTTCCTGATCACCGGCCTGCAGGACGCCGCGCAGTGGCACGCCGCGCTCGCCAACTGCGCCAAGGATGAGACCTGCGGCAGCCTCGCGCGGACCGTGTCGCTGGGCAGCGGCCCGGTGCACGCGCTGACCTTTCTCACCCTGGCCGTTCCGCTGCTGTTCGGGATGTTCTGGGGCAGCCCCGCCGTGGCCAGGGAACGGGAGACCGGGACCGTGCAGTTCGCGTGGACACAGTCGGTCACCCGATGGCGCTGGCTGTCGGCCACGACCGGCTGGCTGCTGCTCGCGGCCGCGGTCTTCGGCGGCGCGGTCGCCGGGATCATCACCTGGTGGTACGCGCCGGTGAACGCCCTTCGACAGGGCCAGTTCACGCATGGCTTCTTCGACATCCAGGGCATCGTCCCGATCGGGTACGCGGTGTTCGCGGTGGCGCTGGGGATTGCCGCCGGGGCGCTGATCGGCCGGTCGCTGCCGGCGCTCGCGGTGACCGGCGGCGTGTTCCTCGCCGTCCGCATAGCGGTCACGTACTGGGTGCGGGTGCACTACATGCCCGCGGTCACCACCATCTACAGCGTGACCCAGAGCTTCACCCCGAAGGGGCAGTTCTGGCCGCTCGCACAGGGCGTGGTGCTGCCCGGCGGCCAGCTCAGCACCGGCATGAGCGTCGGCCCCGGGTTCGTAGCCAATACCCCGGGGAGCACGCTTCCCGCCGCCTGCCAGCCTCTCGGCCCGGTCAACTCCGTGCTCGCGTGCTTGAGGCGGCTCGGCTACCACTCGTTCACGACCTATCAGCCGGGCTACCGGTTCTGGCCGTTCCAGTTCATCGAGACCGGCATCTTCGTGGCGCTCGCCGGCGCTCTGATCGCGGTCACGTTCCTCGCCGTCCGGCGGAGGGACGCATAGGCCGAGGCCGGCTCGGTCTTCCGCCACGAGACCGGCGGCACGCTCATCCGCAAGGAACTGGGCTAGCTGCTGGGTTCCCCGGGCGGCGGGTTGCCCGGGGAGGACACGTGCCACGGGGTGCGTAGGGCATGAAAATCAGTGCGCGCCGGCGAGGTCGAGCGCGGCGATGTAGCCGAACGTCATCGCCGGGCCGATCGTGGCGCCCGCGCCGGCGTAGCTGTGCCCCATGACGGCGGCGCTGGTGTTGCCCGCCGCGTACAGCCCGGGGATCGGGGTGCCGTCGGCGCGCAGCACCCGGGCCCGCTCGTCGGTGCGCAGGCCGCCCTTGGTGCCGAGGTCGCCGGGGACGATCTTGACGGCGTAGAACGGCGGGGTGTCCAGTGGCGCGAGGTTCGGGTTGGGGTGCCGCCGCGGGTCGCCGTAGTACCGGTCGTATGCCGAGTCGCCGCGGTGGAAGTCCTCGTCCCTGCCCGTTTGGGCGAAGCCGTTGAACCTGGTCACGGTCGCGGCCAGCGCGTGGCGGTCCAGGCCGGCGCTGGTGGCCAGTTCGGCGACCGTGGCGGCGCGGTGCACCGAGCCCACCGCCGACCAGCGCCGGGGCAGTGACCGGCCCGGTGGCAGGCCCGCGAACACATAGCTGTTCCGGTACCGCTGGTCGAAGATCAGCCAGGACGGGATGTGCGGAATGGCGTCGGTGTGCCCCGCGTACATGGCGTGCACCGCGTCGACGTACGGCGCGGACTCGTTCACGAAGCGCTGGCCGGCGCCGTTGACCAGCAGGCAGCCGGGCAGGCTGCGCTCGGCCAGGCAGAAGTAAGGGCCGGACGGCAGCGGGATGGACGGGCCCCACCAGGCGTCGTCCATCAGGTCGAGCGCGGCACCCGCCGCCTCGCCCGCGGTGATCGCATCGCCGGTGTTGCCGGGCGACCCGGTGGTCCACTCGGCGCCGACCGGCGGGCGCTGGTAGTGCTGCCGCATCACGGCGTTGCGCTCGAAGCCGCCCGCCGCCAGCACCACACCGCGGCTCGCCCGGATCAGCGCGGGCTGGCCGTCGCGGGTCACCGCCACTCCGGCAGCCCGGCCGTCCTGCAGGTGCAGGCCGGTCATCGGGGTGTCCAGCCAGACCGGAACCTGCCGGGCCGCCAGGCCCGCCCGCAGGCCCGCGGCCAGTGCCTGGCCCATGCTGAGCACGTGCTGCCGGAGCAGGCGGGTGCGGGCCATCCGGCCGGCGACCTTCACGCTGGCGAGCACCGCCCGGGGATGCCGGGGGCCCAGGCTCAGCCAGCGGTAGTCGGCCTGGGTGATCGTCACGCCGGGCGGTGTGGGCAGGTAGGGCGGGTTGAGATGCGCCAGTTCTGCGCCGAGGACCCGGCCGTCCATGGGCCGCGGTTCGATGCTGCGGCCCTTGGCCAGGCCGCCCGGGGCTTCCGGGTAATAGTCGGCGTAGCCCGGCACCCAGGCGAAGTCCACCGGGGTGTGCGCGCGCACGAAATCCAGCATGGCCGGGCCCTGTTCGAGCAGTGCCAACTGCCGTTCGGCGCTCACGCAGCCGTCCGCGACGTGGGCCAGGTAGGCGCGGGCCTGCTCGGGCGTGTCGGCGACCCCGGCCCGGCGCAGCACCTCGTTCCCGGGTACCCACAGGCCGCCGCCGGAACGGGCGGTGGAGCCGCCGAACCGGCCGGTCTTCTCGATCACCACGACCCGCAGGCCGTGGTGCGCGGCCGCGAGCGCGGCGGTCATCCCGGCGGCGCCACTGCCCACCACCACGACCTCGAACTCGCACCTGTCCGTTGTCACGGCGCCTCCCGGGCCCTCATACTAGAACACGTTACAGTTTTGGCCGAGAGGTCGGCAGCCCCGCGGCTTGGCCTGGGCGGCTGCCCACCGGGGGCGGCCATTGGCCGAGGGGCCGGCTGTTGCGGCGGCCAGCCGATCACGCCGAGCGGAGGCGCCGGTGCCCTGGGACGTCCAGGCGGACGTGGTCGTGGTGGGGTTCGGGGCGGCGGGCGCCTGTGCCGCGCTGGAGGCGGCGTCCCGCGGCTGTGACGTGGTGGTGCTCGACCGGTTCTGCGGCGGTGGCGCTACCGCCCTGTCCGGCGGGGTGATCTACGCGGGCGGGGGCACGCCGTGGCAGCGTGCGGCCGGTGTCACCGACACCGCCGAGGCGATGTTCGGCTACCTGAGCACCGAGGTCGGGGACGCCGTGTCCGCCGCTACGCTGCGCGAGTTCTGCGACGGCAGCGCTTCGATGCTGGCCTGGCTGCAAGGCCATGGCGTGCCGTTCGAGGGGAGCCTGTGCCCGGACAAGACCTCTTACCCGTCCAACCGGCACTACCTGTACTACTCCGGCAGCGAACTGTCCGCCGCAGGCGTGGCTCCGCCCGCGCCGCGGGGGCACCGGGTCCGCGGCCGCGGCACCTCGGGCAGCGTGCTTTTCGCCCGGCTGGCCCGCGCCGTGCGCAGGTCCGGCGTGCGGGTGCGGTGGCAGACCACCGCGCACACGCTGATCACCGATCCGGCCGGCCGGGTGACCGGGGTGGAGTGCCGGACCCTGCGCGGCGCGCCGGCCTGGGCCCAGATCGCGCACCGGGAACTGCACCGGTGGTCCGCCAAGCCCTACCTGTATGCGCCCAAGCTGGGCCGGCTGCTGCACCGGCCGGTGGCCTGGCTGGAGGAACAGTACGGCCAGCCGCTGCGGATCCGGGCGCGCCGCGGGGTGGTGCTGGCGGCCGGCGGGTTCGTGGGCAACCGGCCGATGATGCGCGAGCACGCCCCGGCCTACCGTGGCGGGCTGCCGCTGGGCACGCCCGGCGACGACGGCAGCGGGATCCGGCTCGGCGTCTCGGCCGGTGGAGCGACCGCATTCTTGGGCCGGGTGTCCGTCTGGCGCTTCCTCAGCCCGCCGTCCGCCCTGCTGAGCGGGGTGCTGGTGGGCCGGGACGGGCGGCGGGTGTGCGACGAGTCGCGCTACGGCGCGGCCGTCGGGGCGGCGATGATGTCCGGGCACGGCGGCCAGGCCTGGCTGCTGGCGGACCGGGCCACGCTGGCCCGGGCCCGGCGCCAGTTGCGCGGCCCGGCGCTGTGGTTCCAGCGGCTCCAGGGCGTGTACTTGCTCACGGCGGCGCGGGTGCGCGGGCCCTCGATCGCGGCGGTGGCGGCTCGCGCCGGCGTCGACCCCGCCGGGCTGACCGCGACCCTGGAGGCCCACAACGCGGCCGCGGCCGCCGGGCGTCCCGACCCGGCGGGCAAACCTGCCGACCTGGTCCGGCCGCAGGACCAGCCGCCGTTCTCGCTCATCGACTGTTCGGTCCGGCCGCGGCTGGCCTACCCCGCGCCGATGCTGACCCTCGGGGGGCTGGTGGTCGCCGAGGACACCGGGCAGGTGCGCCGGGGCGACGGCACCGTGGTGCCCGGCCTGTACGCGGCGGGGCGCACCGCGGTCGGCCTGTGCTCGCACTCCTATGTCAGTGGGCTGTCCCTGGCCGACTGCGTGTTCTCCGGCCGCCGGGCAGGGCGCAGCGCCGCGGCCGCGCCAAATTGACAACCCAGACTAGTATGCGCAGACTAATCTGCGATGAACCTCAGCCGCCTCATGATCCTCGGCCTGCTGGCCGGGCGCGGTCCTATGCACGGTCACCAGGTCCGGCGGACCGCTGAGCTGACGAATGCCGAGGTGTGGGGCGGGATCACCGGCGGGGCACTGTACGCGGAGCTGCGCAAGCTGGACGGCGAAGGGCTGATCGAAGCCCTCCGCGAGGAGCAGGTGGGCCGGCGCCCGGCCCGCACGGTGTACCAGATCACCAAGGAAGGGCACCTGGAACTGGCCGTCCAGCGGGACGCGGCGCTGGATGTCGTCTTCGGGTCCGCCGACCCGGTGTCGGTCGTGCTGCTGTTCGCCGCCGGGGCGGACGCAGCGGAACTGGCCGAACGGCTGGCGGCCCGGCGCCGCCGGATCGCGGGACAGCTAGAGGCGATGGCCACGGAGCGCGAGCGGCTGACCGGGCAGGGCGTGTTGCCGGCGCTGGCGGTGGCCGCGTTCCGCCGCGGCGAGCTGCGGCTCGAAGCGGAGCTGCGCTGGCACGAGGAGTTCGAGCGCGAGCTTGCGGCCGGCCCGGCTGGCGGCCTGGCCGGCCGGACCGCGCCTCTGCACGCGATCAGCCGGCCGCCCGGTCCCCGTCCCGCGCAACGCGCCGGGCGGTGACGTGCGATGACCGAGCGGGTGGTGGCCCAGCGCGGCAGTACAGTCGCGGCGGCGCGGTGAGGCCGGCTCCGGCGGCCGCTGGGCAGCCCGGCCGGGGGGGCCAGGCGGGCCGGCTGCTCGCGGTCAACTTCGCTGCCTGCCTGCTCCTGCTGATCCAGTACCTGCTCGGCATGGTGGTCAACCTCTACGTAGTGCTCCCCGGCCGGCATCCAGGCACCGGAGCCCACGACTACTTCACCGGCGCGGCGTCGGGCCTGCGCTGGGTGATCGCGCAGGGCCCGCCCTGGGCCGCCGCGCACGCCGCACTGGGGCTGGCGCTGGTGCTTGCGGCGGTCGCCAGCATCGCGCTGACCCGGGGGAACGGCCGCCCGGCCCTGGGCACGTCGGTGCTCGGCGCGCTGGCCATCGTGGGCGCCGGGTTCAACGGGGTGAGCTTCCTTGATTACGGCCATGCGTTCAGTTCGATGATCATGGCGGGCCTCTGGGCGCTGGCGCTCGCCTGCTACCTCACCGGCATGTTCCTCGCCGCACGCCGCCGCGCCGGCTGAGCCCCGGAAACGGCAGGCACCGCCGCTGCCGCCCGCGTGCCTTCCCGGCGCCGACCGCTAAAGAAGTCAAGATCATGGCTGTAGTCACAGCCCGGCGCCTAGACGGCTCCTCTGCAGCGCGCATTCCTTGCGGCCTGGCGTGAGAACTGGCGTGCCTGCGTGTTCAACGAGCGGCCAGTTGCAAACAGAATCCGGTCCTGCCGTTTGGCGTCAGCGAGGGCCTTTCCCCCGAGATAGACCGCCGACGACGGTTCGGGGATCAGCTGCCCACCGAGTGAGCGGATGGCCGTGACATCGACTTCAACAACCTTGAGGTTCTGTTGCACACCGATCAGTTCACCGCGCAGCTTCGCCAGGTCAGACTGCAGGCGTTCCAAGCGGCCGGCCACATTTTGGGCATCGCGTTCGACCGTTCGGGAAGCACTGATCTTCTCCGGGCATCCCGCCCGCTGCTCAGCGGTCCTGGCTGATGCCCCGGCCTTCAGCTCCTGGAACATCGCGGCAAGTTCCCCGCTGGCATCGGCCAGGAACCCCCCAGCAGTGAGGGTGCTGGCGTTCTGATCGAGCTGGAGGACATCGCTGCTAAGCCGGGCCTGGTCCCAGGAAACCAGCCGCAGGCTCGCCTGATGCACCTGCCAGCTGGCAAGGCCCGCCCCGGCCCCACCAGCGGCGATCGCAACAGCGCTCAGCGATACCAGGAACCAGCGCCGTCTCAGCCACAGTTGCGTCATCACTGGTCCTTCACCCCAGACACCAGCCCAGGGCCAAGCGGAACCCACGCCGCAGCCACCACCCTACCGCTCGGCGCCGGCACAAGCCCGGCAGACGACCGCCTAACCCCCAACAGCAGCCACACAACCGCCATACGTGGCGTGCGTCCACGGTACGATCCTCAGCCGCGCCGGTTGGCCCGCTGGCTGTGGAGAATGTGGTGGTTGCGCCAGCCATGACAAACGGATACGTGGCCGCCGGTGTCAGTAGGTGATGCTGACCTCGGGGGTGAGCGCCACGGACTGGCAGGCCAAAATGTAGCCGTCGGCGACGTCGTCGGCTTCCAGCACCTCGTTGTGCGCCATCTCCACCTGGCCCGCGGTGAGCTGGCAGGCGCACGCCCCGCAGATGCCCTGACGGCAGGAGAACGGCGCGGCCAGGCCCTGGTCGATGAGTACGTCGAGCATCCGCATCCCCGGCGGCCAGGCCAGCCGGTGGGTCGCGCCGTCCAGGCTGACCTCCAGGGCCGCGGCGATGCCCCCGGTCTCCTCCCTGGCCTCGAACGGGTTCTCCGCGAGCGAGAGGAAGCGCTCGACGTGCACCCGCTGCCCGGGCACGCCCAGCGTGCCGAGTGCCTGCCGGACCAGCGCGAGGTACGGGTCCGGGCCGCAGATGAACGGCTCGGCGCGGGCGTAGGGCCGGGTTAGTGCCGCCATCGCGGCCGCTGTCGGCGGGCCCTGCACCGAGTCCAGCCAGTGCACCACCACCAGCCGGTCCGCCGCCGCGGCGGCGAGGTCGCGCAGTTCGGATCCGAAGATCACGGACGCCTCGTCGCGGTTGGCGTAGACCAGCACGATCCGGCCGCGGCCGGCCGCCAGCACCGACTTGACGATGGAGATGACCGGGGTGATGCCGCTGCCGCCGGCGAACATCAGAAACTCGCCGTCCAGGGACGCCGGGCTGAACGTGCCGGCCGGGGGCAGCAGGTCGAGCACGGTCCCCGGCCGCGCGTTATCGGCGATCCAGTTGGAGGCATAGCCGCCCGTCATCCGCTTGACGGTGATCGCCGGTGCGTCCCCGGCATGCGGCGAACTCGACAGCGAATAGCACCGCGCCACCGAGCCGCCCGCGCCGTCCGGGACCCGGACGGTCAGGAACTGGCCGGGCTGGTAGGCGAAGGTGCCCGCCAGGTGCGGCGGCACGGCCAGCACCAGGGAGCAGGCATCTCCGGCCTCCTGCACCACCTTGGCCACCGGCACCTGGTGGTATTCCCGCGGCCCGGTCACAGCGCACTGCTGGTCATGGCGGGGACACGTCCAGGCGCCCCTGGAGCACGGCGCGCTCGATGCTGTCCCGCAGGCTGGCGCAGCCCTCGATCAGGGCCGACGGCTTGCCGTCCGCCGCGCCGGCGGTGAACTCGGCACAGGCCCGCACCGACTCGGGATTCCACTGCACGACGGTGTGCTGCGGGCTGAACTTGGCCACCTGGACGGCGGCGCCACAGCGGTCACACCCGACCCACCGGTAACCGGTGCGCCGTTCGTCGGAGCCGCCCGCCTGGAGCGGGCGGCCCGCCTGTTGTGGCCTGCCCTCCCGGAGCGGACTGCCCGGCGGGCGCGGGCCCGGCACGGTCAATGAGCCTCGGCTCGCGTGGCGAGGTTCGCCGCGACCTCCGCCTCCCAGCCTTGCACCGCGCGCGTGGTGTCCACCTCGAACTCGTAGCGGGCCACCATGTCCGGCGAGATCTCCTCCACGTCGGTGTAGAACTGCTCGTACCAGCGGCGCAACTGGTACACCGCGCCGTCCTCGGCGCAGAGCAACGGGTTGTCGATCCGGCTCTTGTGCCGCCAGATCTCCACGTCCTGCTCGAAGCCAAGCCCGATGAACTTGGCGAACTTGCCCGCCACCCGGTCGGCCTGCCCCTCTGCCAGGCCCGGCGGCAGCTTGACGATCACGCCCCACTGCAGCATGAACGACGTCGGTGTGACCGGGTAGTGGCAGTTGATCAGGATGCTCTGGATCGCCGAGCCGTGGTAGTCGTGCCACAGTTCGTCGATCATGTAGGACGGTCCGTAGTACGAGGCCTCCGAGCGCAGTGTGCTCTCGGTGCCCTGCGCGTAGTTGCCGTCCTCGACGTCCGGCCGCGATCTGGTCCGCAGGTACTGCGAGGCGATGTGCCCCTCGAACACGTTCTTGAAGTACGTGGGGAAGGCGAAGTGGATGTAGAAGAAGTGCGCCATGTCCGCCACGTTGTCGATGACCTCGCGGCAGTTCGCCCCCTCCACCAGGATGGAGTCCCAGGTCCAGTTGCTCCATCCCGCCGAGTACGCGCCCTCGATCCGCGGGATGGTCACCTCCGGCGGCGGCGCGTTGCCCTGCGGGTCGTGCCAGACGAACAGTTGCCGGTTCTGCTCAAGCGTCAGCCAGGACCGGGTGCGCGCCGTGACCGGGACCCGCCTGGCGTAGGGGATGCCGGCGCACCGGCCGTTCCCGCCCCAGCGCCAGTCGTGGAACGGGCAGGCGAGCGCGTCGCCCTTGACCGTGCCGCGGGACAGGTCGCCGCCCATGTGCCGGCAATACGCGTCCAGGACGTGCAGGGCACCCGCGGAGTCCGAGAACACCGCCAGCTTGGTGCCGAACGCCTCCACCGCGTGCGGGCCGGACTCGCGGAACCGGTCGGCGAGCCCCAGGCAGTGCCAGCCGCGGGCGAACCTGGATGGCGGGGCGCCCTGGTCAATGGTCCGGACGCCATCGGAGTCGTTCATCCGGTTCCTCCGCGATCGCTCATCCTCAGCACCGCCAGCCCAGCCGCTCCCGCGCGCCGCAGGCCAGGCCGTGCGGCTGACCGGCTTACCACTAGACTAGAACATGTTCTAGTCTAGTGGCGATGCCCAAACCGAGGGCCGGCGAGCGGAGGGACGCGTGGTGAGCGACGGCGTCGGGTCGGCGGTGGTCGCCGGGGTCCGCGACCTGCTGCCGGTACTGCGGGAGCGGGCACAGGAGACCGAGGATGCCCGGGTGGTGCCCGCGGAGTCGGTCAAGGCCCTGGAGGAGACCGGGTTCTTCCGGCTGCTCCAGCCCGCTTCCTACGACGGGCTCGAGGCCGACCCGGTCACGTTCCTGACCGCGGTGCGGCTGATCGCCAGTGCCTGCGGATCGACCGGATGGGTGGCGTCGGTCCTCGGCGTGCACGCCTGGCAGCTGGCGCTGTTCCCACCGCAGGCGGCCGGGGAAGTCTGGGGTGCCGACCGGGCCGCGAGGATGTCGTCCTCCTACGCGCCGACCGGCAAGGCACAGGCCGTGCCCGGCGGGCACCAGCTGACCGGGCGGTGGAGCTTCTCCTCCGGGTGCGACCACGCCCGGTGGGTGCTGCTCGGCGCGATCGTCACCGACGGCGAGGGCAACCCGGTCGACTTCCGCACGTTCCTGCTGCCTGCCAGCGACTACGAGATCGACGACGTCTGGGACACCGTCGGGCTGCGCGGCACCGGGAGCAATGACATCGTCGTGGCCGACGCGTTCGTGCCGGAGCACCGGTCGCTCAGCTTCACCGACGTGTCCCGCTGCGCCTGCCCGGGGCACGAGGTCAACAAGGCACCGCTGTACCGGCTGCCGTACGGATCGCTGTTCTCCTACGCGATCACCATGCCGATCATTGGGATGGCCACCGGCGCCTACGACGCGCACGTGGCTTACCAGCGCGACCGGGTGCGCGCCTCCTACGTAGGCCAGAAGGCCGCCGAAGACCCGCACGGGCAGGTGCGGGTGGCGCGCGCCGCGGCCGACCTGGATGCCGCCTGGCTGGCCGCCAGCCACAACATGACCGAGCTGATGGGGTACGCCCGGGCGGGACAGAAGATCCCGCTGCCGCTGCGGCTGCGGGTCCGCCGCGACCAGGTGCTCGGCACTGGCCAGGCGATCGCCGCGGTGGACCTGCTGTTCGAGAACTCCGGCGGGCGGGCCCTGAAGACCGGAACCCCGATCCAGCGGTTCTGGCGGGACGCGCATGCTGGCCGGGTGCACGCGATCAACGACCCCGAGCGGGCGCTGTCCGCGTTCGGCCGCGGGCAGTTCGGCCTGGACGTGCCGCCCGACGCCATGGTATGACGCGGCCGTCGGGCGGATGCTGGAACGGAGCGCCACGCTGATCATTGGACGCGATGCCGCAGGAGGCCGACGGTGACCATCGCACCGGCGGAGTTTGCCGCGACCAGCCGCTTCGCCCAGGCCGGGGACCTGCGGCTGCACTATCACGAAGGCCGGCCCCGCCGGATGGCACGAGGCCGGCCCCGCCGGATGGCACGAGACCGGCCCCGCCGGGGACGCGGCGCCCGGGGTGCCGGTGGTGATGCTGCACGGCGGTGGGCCCGGCGCGTCCGCGTGGAGCAACTTCGGCCGCAACCTCGGGGTTTTCGCGGGCCGGTTCCGCACGCTGATGGTCGACCAGCCGGGGTTCGGCCGCTCCGACAAGCCGCCCGTGACCGGCCAGTACTTCACCTTCGCCGCCGGTGCACTGGCCGGGCTGCTCGACGAACTCGGCATCGACAAGGTGCACCTGGTCGGCAACTCGCTCGGCGGCGGCACCGCGGTCCGCTTCGCGCTGCGTTACCCGGAGCGGGCCGGGCGGCTGGTGCTGATGGGCCCGGGCGGCCTGAGCCTCAACGTGTTCGCACCGGACCCGACTGAGGGCGTCAAGCGGCTGATGGAGTTCGCCGCGCCGCCGGGCCCGAGCAAGGAGAAGCTCGCCGCGTTCCTGCGGACGCTGGTGTTCGACCAGCGGCTGATCACCGACGAGCTGGTGGCGGAGCGGTTCGCGGCGGCCAGCGAACCCGCGGCCCTGGCGGCGGCGGCCTCGATGGGGGCCTCGTTCTTCGACCCCGCCACCGCCGAGGAAGGGCTGCTGTGGCGGGAGGCCCACAAGCTGCGCAACCCGGTGCTGCTGATCTGGGGCCGGGAGGACCGGGTGAACCCGCTCGATGGCGCGCTGGTGGCGCTCAAGCTCATCCGCCGCGCCAGGCTGCACGTCTTCGGTGGCTGCGGGCACTGGGCCCACCTGGAGAAGTTCGACGAGTTCAACCAGCTCGTGATGAACTTCCTCGAAAGGGGGAGTGGCCGGTGAACCGGATCGCCTCGCTGGGGTACCTGCGGATCGAATCGCCCGACGTCGCGGCGTGGCGCGAGTTCGGCGTCAAGGTGCTCGGCATGGTCGAGGGCCGCGGGCCCGACCCCGGCGCGCTGTACCTGCGGATGGACGAGTTCCCCGCCCGGCTGGTGATCGTGCCGGGGGAGGCGGACCGGCTGCTCGCTTCCGGCTGGGAGGTGACCGGCGCCGACATGCTCGACGAGGTGACGGTGGCGCTGCGCGACGCCGGCGTCCCGGCCAAGGACGGGACAGATGCCGAACTTGCCGACCGCCGGGTGGCGCGGTTGCTGCGCTTCGACGACCCGGCGGGCAACGCCCTTGAGGTCTTCTGCGGTGCCGCGCTCGAGCACCGGCCGGCGGTCAGCCCCTACGGGAACCGGTTCATCACCGGCGACCTGGGGCTCGGTCACGTCGTGCTGCCGGTGCCGGAGGAGGAGCCCGCGCTCCGCTTCTACACCGAGGTTCTCGGTTTCCGGTTGCGGGACTCGATCCGGATGGCACCCGAACTGTTCGGCCGGCCGCCGGGCCCGCCGCTGTGGATGCGGTTCCTCGGCTGCAACCCGCGGCACCACTCGCTCGCGCTGGCCCCGTTCCCCGCGCCGGCCGGGATCGTGCACCTGATGATCGAGGTCGCCGCGCTCGACGATGTGGGCCGCGCGCTCGACCGGTGCGCACGCCGCCGTGCCCCGGTCAGCGCCACCCTCGGGCGGCACGCCAACGACCTGATGGTGTCGTTCTACGTGCGGACACCGGGCGGCTTCGATGTCGAATACGGCACCGGCGGACGGCTCGTGGACGACCGCACCTGGGTTACCAGGGAGACCACCGCGATCAGCCTGTGGGGGCATCGCTTCGGCGGCCCGGACGGCGGCTCCGCGGGCGCCGCATGATGAACGGCGGCCGCGCGGACGCGATCATGCGGGTGCCCGGTCCCGTCCCGGCGGTGCCCGCCCCGGCCGCACCGGGCCCGGAACCTGCGCGGTTCCGCCAGGTGCTTGGCCACTTCTGCACCGGCGTCACCGTCATCACGACCGTGGATTCTGACGGGCGTCCGGCGGGCTTCGCCTGCCAGTCCTTCGCCGCCTTGTCGCTGGACCCGCCGCTGGTGCTGTTCTGCCCGAGCCGCACCTCGGCGACCTGGCCGCGGATCGCCCGGGCGGGGCACTTCTGTGCGAACGTCCTCACCGCGGGCCAGCGGGACCTGGCCAGGGTCTTCGGCACGGCGGGGGCCGACAAGTTCGCCGGGGTCAGCTGGTCGCCGTCCACGTCGGGCGCGCCGGTACTGGCGGGCGTGCTGACCTGGGCGGGGTGCGAGGTCGAGGTGGTGCACGAGGCCGGGGATCACTACGTGGTGCTCGGCCGGGTCACCGAACTTGGCCCGGTCGGCACCCAGGCGCCGCTGTTGTTCTACCGCGGCCGCTACGGCGTCACCGCCGCCACGCCGGCCGGCAGCCCGCCCGAGGTTGTCGACACCCTGCTCGCCTGGCCCCGGCACGCGGACTGGATCTAGCTTTGTCTTGATGGCCTTCACCGTGCCCGAATACCTGGCCGGGACGGCACGCCGCGATCGGGGCGTCCGCGACTGGATCACCGGCCTGCCAGCGATCGTGGCCGCCCTCGCGGACCGGTGGTCGCTGCGGGTGGGCGAGCCGTTCCAGCCGGGCGGACAGTGCTCGTGGACGGCGCCGGTGACCGATCCGGCAGGTGCCAGCCTGGTGCTCAAGATAGGGTTCCGGTTTCCCGGTGGCGAAGAGCGGGACGAGGCGGCCGGCCTGCGGCTCTGGAACGGGAACGGGGCTGTCCGGCTGCATGCCGCCCACCAGAGCGACTCCGCGATCGCGCTGCTGATCGAGCGGTGCCTGCCCGGCACCCCGCTGGGCAAGGCGCTGCCCGAGCCCGAGCAGGACCAGGTCGTCACCGGCCTGCTGCGCCAACTGTGGGCTCAGTCGCACACCGCGTACCCGTTCCGCCCGCTCGCGCAGATGTGCGCCGCGTGGGCCGACGAGTTCGAGCGGGAGTACGCGGCGGCCGCCCCCGCGGACCGGCTCGACCCGGGGCTGGCCAGGGCCGGGATCGCGCTGTTCCGCGCCCTGCCGCAGAGCGCCGGCCGCCAGGTACTGCTGTGCACGGACCTGCACGGTGACAACATGCTCGCTGCGCACGGCGGGCGCCGTGGCTGGTCATCGACCCCAAGCCGTATGTTGGCGACCCCGCGTACGACGTGCTGCAGCACATGCTCAACTGTTCCGGGCGGCTGGCCGCCGACCCGGGCACACTGGCCCGGCGGATGGCGGACCTGGCCGGGCTGGACGGCGGCCGGGTCCGGCAGTGGCTGTTCGCCCGCAGTGTCCAGGAGTCCATCGGCTCGCCGCTGATGCGCCGCGTGGCCGGGCGGCTCGCGCGGGAATTGGGTTGACTCCGTACTGCGGTACGGCTGCTAGCTTGCGAGACATGGCAGGGTTGACGATCGGAAAGCTCGCCGCCGGAGCTGGGGTCGGCGTCGAGACGGTGCGGTTCTATCAGCGCCGCGGACTGCTGGCGCTGCCGGAACGTGCGGGGTCGGGGTTCCGTGAGTACTCCGACGACGACCGGCAGCGGCTGGCCTTCATCAGGCGGGCCAGGCAGCTCGGGTTCTCCCTGGGAGAGATCGGCGACCTGCTCGGATCCGGGGACGGCCGGCGCGCCGACGACATCATCCGGGCCGCCGAGGCGAAGCTCAGCGTGATCAGCGAGCAGATCAGGGAGCTTGCCCAGCTTCAGTGCCGGCTCCGGCGGCTGGTGCGGGTCTGCGCGCACGGTGACAGCGACGACTGCGCGGCACTGCACCTGGGGAACTCCGCACTACTGAACGACGGCCCGGATCCCGTTACCGAAACCATCATGGAAGGAGCCGCGCGGTGAGCGCCAAGATCGTGACCGACGAGACCTTCGAGGCCGACGTGCTCAGCGGGCCCAGGCCGGTCATCGTGGAGTACTGGGCGGAGTGGTGCGGCCCGTGCCGGATGGTCGGCCCGGTGCTCGAAGCGATCGCGGCCGAGCACACCGGCCAGGTCGACGTGGTGAAACTCAACGTCGACGAGAACCCGAAGACGGCGCAGCGCTACGGCATCCTGCACGTGCCGACCATGGACCTGTTCCGCGGCGGCGAGGTGGTCAAGCAGGTGATCGGTGCCAGGTCCAAGTCCGCACTGCTGCGCGAGTTCGCCGAGTTCTTCTAGCCCGCGCGCTCAGGAGGTCTTGCGGTCCAGGCGCTGCAGGAGGTCGTGGGCGGCGAGTTCGATCTCCTTGTGCCGCCACTCGGCGGCCCGGTACTGACAGGCGATGATGCCCATCCGGTGCAGCCGCCGGAAGTCGCCGTAGACGAACGCGTACCTGGCCTTGGTGTGATCGCTGGCACCGTCGGTGAGCCCGAGATGCCAGCGGGCGTATTCCTCCCATGAATGCGACTTCAGGAAGGTGTTCTGCTGGTCCGCGCGAGGCTGGGCCTTGCCCCAGTCGCTGTCGAGGACGTACTGCCCGGCGTCGATGAGATGCCGTGCCCAGGCCACGCCGTCTGGGTTCACCGAGTACGAAGCCACCGGGCCATCCTGCCCGGATTGCGGGCGGATACGCCTGCGCTGGCAACCCGGTTCGCCGCGGCGGCGTGTCGTGTGGAACCTGTTTCAGCGTGCTTGGTACGTTCTGCCCGGCTGGGCCGGGTTCGGGAGTGCCGGGGGCGAACATGATGGGTCGCACGCACGCGCTGTCGGGCCTGGTCGCGGGCGTGGCGGCGGGCCACTTCTGGTGGCACCTGGACGCGCCGCACCTGGCCGTCGCGGCCGCGGTGACCGCTGGCGCCGCCGTGCTGCCCGACATCGATCATCCCGACGCTTCCGTTGCCTGCTCGTTCGGGTTCGTGACCAAGGGCTTCGCGTGGCTCATCGAGCACGTGTCCGGGGGCCATCGGCACGGCACACACTCACTCGCCGGGATCGCCGCGTTCACCGGCGCCGCCTACGTGGCGGATCACTACCGGCGGACGCTGGGCGGGAAGATCGGGCTCGGGCTGCTGCTCGTCCTGGTCCTTGCCGCCGGGCTGCGGGCATTGAAGATCGGCGGCCATTTCGGCGACCTGCTGGCCATCGGGGGAGCGGTGCTCATGCTCCGGTCCGGTTTCGGCGTGGCCGGGGTGCCGTGGGCGATCGAGGTCGGGACGGCCACCCACCTGGCCGGGGACATGCTCACCAACGAGGGCATACCGATCGCCTGGCCGTGGTCGCGGCGGCATATCCGGCTGCTGCCCGAGCCACTAGCTTTCACCACGGGGACGCTCCCGGAGCGGTGGGTGGTCGCACCGGCGATGGTGGCGGCGCTGTGCTGGCTGGTGGCGGTGATAGAGAAGGTGCTGCCGGCCGGGCGGCTCCCGCTGCGTTGAGGCTCCTGCAGCTGCTGGCTTCCTCTGCGGGCACGCTGAGGCCCCCGCGGGGCAGGTGCGGGCAACCCGGTTCTTGCCGCTGGCAGCAATGTCGGCACTAGCCGTCGATGAGGGCCGCGGCGATCCTGGCGACGTGTTCCCCGGGCCGGCCGAACAACTGGCCCGCACCGTGCGCGCGCTTGAAGTAACGGTGCGCGTCGTGCTCCCAGGTGATGCCGATGGCCCCGTGCATCTGGATCATCTGTCCCGCCGCCCGGGTCAGGGCGTCTGAGCAGTACGCCTTCGCCGCCGCCGCGAGCATCCCGAGCCCGGCTGAGTCCGCGGCCGGGGACGCCACAGGATCGGCGTCGGCGGCGGCGAACGCCGCGGCGTAACACAGCGACCGCGCCGACTCCACCAGCACGTGCAGGTCGGCCATCCGGTGCTGGAGTGCCTGGAAGCTGCCGATGGGCCGGCCGAACTGCACCCGGGCCTTCGTGTAGGCGACGGTCAGCTCCAGCGCCCGCTGTGCCGCGCCCGCCTGCTCGGCGGCCAGCGCGATACAGGCGAGGTCCCGGGCCCGGGCCAGCGCCCGGGTGTCCGTCCCGACGCACCGCCCCGGCGCCCCGTCCAGCGCGACGACGGCCAGCCGCCGGGTGGTGTCCATGGTGGTCACCGCCCGCCGGGTGACGGCAGGATGCTCTGGGTCAACCTCGAAAAGGCCGGTGCCGTCCGGCGCCCGGGCCGCGGCCAGCAGCACGCCGGCGGTGTCACCGTCGAGCACGTGGTGCGCCTCGCCGCTCAGCATCCAGGCGCCAGATGCCGTGGGGCCGGCACCGGTGCCCGGGCGCGCGGCGAATGCGGGCTCGGCGGGATCCCAGTGGCCCGCCTGCGGCGCCCAGGCCAGAGCCGCGACCGCGGCGCCGCTGGCGATGCCGGGCAGCAGCCGCCGGCACGCCTCATCGTCGCCGGAGGCGAGCAGGGCCTGCCCGGCCAGCACCGCGGAGCCGAGCATCGGGGAAGGGACCAGGCCCCGGCCGAGTTCCGCCATCACGAGGCAGGTCTCCACCGGCCCGGCGCCTGCGCCGCCGTAGCGCTCCGGGATGGCAAGCCCGGCGACGCCGATCTCGCCGCAGAGCCGCTGCCACAGCGACAGGTCGAAGCCGGGCCCGCCGTCGGTACCAGGGTCCCCGGCCGGCCCGGGCCCGGCCGGTCCGGCGCCCGTGCCGCGCCAGCACCCGCGGACCGCATCGCGCAGGTCCCGCTGCTCGTGCTCAACTCCGTCGGACCGCCGTGGCGGCAGGTCCCGCTGCTCGGTGCTCAGCTCCACGCGCGGTGCTCTGCCCGGCGGCCGCGGCCTGCCGTGGCGGCGCGGCGGCCTGCCCGGCGGCGTTGGCCTGCCCGGCGGCGTTGGCCTGCCCGGCGGCATGGCGCGGCCTGGCCGGCGGCGGCCTGCTCGTTCTCCGGCACCGAGATCGCGGCCATCACCCTGGCCCGGTGCGCGGCCTGGCTGCCCCAGGCCCCGGCCAGCGCGCGCACCTTCAGCAGCCACAGGTGCAGGTCGTGCTCCTCGGTGTAGCCGATCGCGCCATGCACCTGGAGCGCTGCCCGGGCGGCACGGCGGGCCGCGTCGGTGCAGGCCACCTTCGCCGCCGACACGTCCCTGGCCGCGTGGCGGCTGCCGGTGTCGAGCGCGCCGGCCGCGGCGTCCAGCAGCGGCCCGGCAAACTCCAGGCCGATCGCCACGTCGGCCAGCTGGTGCTTGACCGCCTGGAACGCCCCGATCGGCCTGCCGAACTGTGTCCGCTGCCCGGCATGCCGGACGCTGGCCTCCAGCAGGGCACGGCCCGCGCCGAGCAATTGCGCGGCGCAGGCCAGCGCGCCCGCATCGAGCGCCCGAGTCACCGCACCCGCCACCGCGGGCCCACGGGCCAGCACCTGGCCGCCGGTCAGCTGCGACAGCGACCGGCCCGGGTCCACCGACCGGTACCGGGCACCTGTGCCGGCGAGCCGCACCGTGTCACCCGCGGCGAGCAGCACCAGCCCGGCGGCGCCGGTGTCCACCGCCCACGGCAGCCACGGCGGCATGGCCGCCGTGGCGATCAGTTCCCCGGCGGCCAGCCCGGCGAGCCACCGAGCGGGCCAGGCCTGGCCAGCCAGTTCCCCGCCAGCCAGTTCCCCGGCAGCCAGTTCCCGCGGCCAGCCCGGCCAGTTCCCCGGCGCCAGCTCAGTCCCCCGGCGGTCAGTTCCCCGCCGGCCAGTTCTCCGGCGGCCAGGCCCCGGCGGCCAGGCCCCCGGCGGCCAAGTCTCCGGCCGCGGCGTTGCCGGGCAGCGCGGCGAGCAGCACCGGAACGGCGGCGACCGACTCGGCCACCGGGCCGGGCACCACGTGATGCCCGAGTTCCTCGCAGGCGACCACGACATCGGCGAAGCTGGCGCCGAGACCACCGTCGCGCTCGGGCACTGCCAGCGCGGTGACTCCCAGTGCGGCGAGGGCGCGCCACACGGCCAGCCCCGGAGCACGGTCACCCGCGGCCCACCTCCGGGCGGCAGCAGGTACCTCGGCATCAGCGAGCATGCCGTGCAACGATGCGGCGAACTGGGCCTGCTCGCCGGACCGGCCGGGGGTCATCGGGGCAGCCCCAGCAACCGCTCGGCGATCACCGTGCGCTGGATCTCGTTCGTGCCCGCGTAGATCGGGCCCGCCAGGGAGAACAGGTAGCCGTCCAGCCAGCGCCCGGCCAGCCCCGGGTCCCCGGCCAGCCCCGGGTCCCCGGCCAGCCCCGGGTCCCCGGCCAGCCCCGGGTCCCCGGCCAGCCCGGGGGAGGCCAGCTCGGCCTGCGGTCCCAGCAGGTCAAGCGCGGTTTCGTGCAGGGCGACGTCCAGCTCGGACCAGAACACCTTGCCAAGGCTGGACTCCGCGCCCATGCTGCCGCCCGCCGCCAGCCGGGCAGCGGTCGCGTGGGTGTGCAGCCGGTAGGCCTGGGCGCCGATCCACGCATCCACGACCCGGTCCCGCAGCGCGGTGTCCGCCGGGTCGCCGGCCCGGTGCCACAGTTCCACCAGGCGGGCGGCTGCCGCGCTGAACCGTCCCGGGCTGCGCAGCGACATCCCCCGCTCGTGGCTGGCGGTACTCATCGCGATCCGCCAGCCGTCACCGGGCTCGCCGATCACGTCGGCGGCGGGCACGAACACCTGATCAAGGAAGATCTCCGCGAACCCGGTCCGGCCGCCGAGCTGACGGATCGGCCGCACCGTGACGCCGGGAGCGCGCAGGTCGAACATCAGGTACGTCAGGCCACGGTGGCGCTGCGCCCCGGGCTCGGAGCGGAACAGGCCGAATGCCTTGTCCGCGAACGCCGCGCGGGAACTCCACGTCTTCGTCCCCGACAGCAGCCACCCCCCGTCCGCCGCCGTGGCGGTGGCGCGGATCGCGGCCAGGTCGCTGCCGGCGTCCGGCTCCGACCAGGCCTGTGCCCACACCTGGTCCGCGGTCGCCATCGGCGGCAGCACCCGGTCCCGCTGCGCCACGGTGCCGTGCGCGAACAGGGTCGGCGCCAGCAGGAAGAGCCCGTTCTGGCCGACCCGCACGGGTGCGTCGGCGGCGTAGTACTCCTCCTCGAAGACCAGCCAGTCCAGCAGCGGCGCGTCCCGGCCGCCATAGGAGACCGGCCAGGAAACCACGGAAAGCCGCGCCGCGGCGAGTTCGTGCTCCCACTCCCGGTGCGCGGCGAACCCCTCGGCGGTGTCCACCGACGGCAGCGGCCGCGCGGGCACATGCGCCCGCAGCCAGTCCCGCACCTCGGCCCGGAACTGGCCGGCCTGATCGCCGGGCTCCCCGCTCACCCGCCCGCCTGCTCCGCCGCGCCGTCCCGCATGCCGCGGGCGTCCAGGCCGGCCAGCGAGTCACCCGAGGTCTCCGCGTTGTGCGCGTGCGCCAGGTGGTGCAGGCCGAACACCGAGTCCATGCCCGCCCGCATGCCCATCAGGTCCTCGCACTGGTTCACCGCGCGCTTGGCCAGGGCCAGCCCGAACGGCGGCATCGTGGCGACCTGCTCCGCCAGGCCGAAGGTCACCTCCGCCAGTGCGGAACGGGGCACCACCCGGTTCACCATGCCCAGCTCGTAGGCGCGCTGCGCGCCGAACCGTGCCCCGGTGAACAGCGCCTCCTTGGCGAAACGTGGCCCGAGCACCCACGGGTGGGCGAAGTACTCCACGCCGGGGATCCCCATCCGGACCACCGGGTCGGCGAAGAACGCGTCGTCGGCGGCCACGATCAGGTCGCAGGACCAGGCGAGCATCAGCCCGCCGGCGATGCACGCACCCTGGACCATCGCGATGGCGGGCTTGGGCATCTCCCGCCAGCGCCGGCACATGCCCAGGTAGACCTCCATCTCCCGGGCGTACCTCGCGTCGGCGCCCTCGCGGCCGACGTGGTCCCACCACAGCACCGCCTGCCGGTCGAAGGAGACGTCAACGTCGCGGCCCGGGGTGCCGATGTCATGGCCCGCGCAGAAGTGCTCACCCTCGCCGGCCAGCACGATGACCGCCACATCCGGCGAGTTCACCGCCCGCGCGAACGCCGCGTCCAGGGCGTACGTCATCGCCGAGTTCTGCGCGTTGCGGTAGCGGGGGCGGTTGAGGGTCACCACGGCGACCGGTCCGCGCTCCTTATATAGGACCGGGCCCTCGCCGTCGGCAGCATGCTCGGTCAAGATTCCTCCCGCAGTACTCGCTTGAGCGTCTTGCCGGACGGGTTGCGCGGCAGGCCGTCGCGGAACACCACCTGGCGCGGGACCTTGTAGCCGGCCAGCCGTTCCCGGCAGAAGGCCAGCACCGCCGCCTCGTCCAGGGCACGGCCGGGCCGGGTGACCACGTACGCCCTGCCCACCTCGCCGAGCCGCGCGTCGGGTACCCCGATGACCGCCGACTCGGCGACGCCGTCCAGCCGGGCCAGCACCTGCTCCACCTCGGCCGGGTAGACGTTGAAGCCGCCGCAGATGTACATGTCCTTGAGCCGGTCGGTGATCGTCAGGTAGCCGTCGGCGTCCAGGCGGCCGATGTCACCGGTGTGCAGCCAGCCGCCGGCGTCGATGGCGGCACGGGTCGCGTCGGCGTCATCGAGGTAACCGAGCATCAGGTTCGGCCCGCGCAGCAGGACCTCGCCAGGGTCGCCTGGCTTGGCCTCGTCGCCGTCCGGCCCGGCGATGCACACCTCGAAGCCGGCCGCGGCCCGCCCCGAGGTGGCCGCCACGGTCTGTGGGTCGTCACCGGGCCGGCACATGGTCGCCACCACAGCCTCGGTCAGCCCGTAGGCGGTGAGCACCGACTCGAAGGTCAGCTCACGGCGCATCCGCTCGATCAGGGCGACCGGCACGGTGGCCGCCCCGGTGACCGCGAGCCGCAGGCTGGACAGGTCGTGCGCGTCCCGCTCCGGGTGGTCGAGGATCGTCTGGTAGATCGTCGGCGGGCCGGGCAGCACCGTGATCCGCTCGGATGCGACCAGCGACATGGCCCGGCCCGCGTCGTACACCAGTTGCGGCACCAGGGTCGCGCCGCTCACCAGGCAGGCCAGGATGCCGGCCTTGTAACCGAAGCTGTGGAAGAACGGGTTGACCACCAGGTAGCGGTCCGCGCTGGACAGGCCGCCACGTTCCGCCCAGGCCCGGGCCACGGCCAGCGACTGCCGGTGCGCGGTCATCGCGCCCTTGCTCCGCCCGGTCGTGCCCGAGGTGAACAGGATGTCGCTCACGTCGCCCGGGCGCACCGCCGCGGCACGCTTCTCCGCCGCGCTGGCGGGCACCGCCGCCGCCCGGTCCAGCAGGTCCGCCCAGCCGATCACCCCGTCTTCCGTGTCGCTGCCGGCGTCGGGTTCCGTGGCGTCAGGCATCGGCACGCGGACCACGAGCCGCAGCTTCCCGGGGAGCAGGGCGGCCACGGGGAGCCGTTCGGCCGCTGGGTAATTTTCGTCACCGGCGCCGGCCCGCGCCGGTGCTGTAGCAGCGCCGGCCCGCGCCGCTTCGGTAGCAGCATCATTCGCAGCGCTACGCAGCGCGGCGAACCGGTCGGCCCCGAGAAACCGGTCGGCCACGATCAGCACGGACGCGCCGCTGCGGGTGATCACGTCGAGCGCCTCGGGCCCGGTGAAGCGCGTGCTGACCGGAACGACTATGGCGCCCGCGGACAGCGCGCCGAACGCGCCAAGCACCCAGTGATGCGTGTTCGGGCACCAGATCGCCACACGGTCCCCAGGAGTCACGCCCTCGGCGATGAGCGCCCGGGCGACCGTGGTCGTCTGCTGAAGTAGCTGGTGATAGCTGATTCGCGGGCCCCCCGGCTCGGCAAGGGCGGGCCCGTCGCCGAACTTCCCCGCCGCGGCTGCGATAGCGGCCGGGATGGTGTGCACCAGGTGCCCTCCAACGAAGCAAGTGCTTGGTAGGCTGAGCCTACGCGCGGCGGGCAGTTGCTGGCCAGCCACGGAGCTCCCGCGGGCCTGCAACCCCCCCTGCGGGCCCGCGGGTCCGTCGCAGGGAGGCACAGGTTGCGCTCCAGCCCGCAGGATGAGCAGTTCCGGCGCAGTATCCGTGAATGGCTCGCCGCCAATCTCACCGGCCGTTTTGCCGCGCTGCGGGACGCGGGCGGCCCCGGGCGCGAGCACGAGGCACATGCCGAACGGGTGGCCTGGAACCGGCACCTGGCGGCCGCGGGGTGGACCTGTCTCGGCTGGCCGCCCGAGCACGGCGGCCGCGGCGCCACGCTGGCGCAGCAGGTCATCTTCTACGAGGAGTACGCGCGCAGCCGGGCCCCGGCGCGGGTCGGTTACCTGGGTGAGGAACTGCTCGGGCCGACGCTCATCGGGTTCGGCACGCCGGAGCAGCAGCGCAGGTTCCTGGAGCCGATCAGGACCGTTCAGGAACTCTGGTGCCAGGGCTTCTCCGAGCCGGGTGCCGGCTCTGACCTGGCCGCCGTGTCCACCGCAGCCCGTCTGGTGAAGGGGGCAGGGGAAGCGGGCGGGCAGTGGGTGATCACCGGGCAGAAGGTGTGGACGTCGCTGGCTGTGGAGGCGGACTGGTGTTTCGTGCTGGCCCGCACGGAGCCGGGCTCGAAACGCGGCGCGGGCCTGTCGTACCTGCTGGTCCCGATGCGCCAGCAGGGGGTGACGGTCCGGCCGATCCGGCAGCTCACCGGTACCTCGGAGTTCAACGAGGTGTTCTTCGACGGTGCCCGCACCGATGCCAGCCTGGTGGTCGGCGAGCCCGGCGACGGCTGGCGGGTGGCCCGGGCCACGCTGGCGATCGAGCGCGGCGTGGCCACCCTGGGCCAGCAGGTCGGTTTCGAGCGCGAACTGCGCCGCCTGGTGGAACTGGCCAGGCAGACCGGGGCGAGCGGCGATCCGCTGATCCGCGACCGCCTGGGCCGGGCATGGATCGGCCTCGAGGCGATGCGCGCCCACGCGCTGCGCATATTGGCGGGCGGCGCCGACGGCACCGGACCGTCGGAGCTGAAGCTGCTCTGGTCGCGGTGGCACCAGGAACTCGGCGAGCTTGCCATGGACGTGCAGGGCGCGCCCTCGATGGTGGCCTGCGGCGCGCCCTACGACCTCGGCGACTGGCAGCGGCTGTTCCTGTTCAGCCGCGCCGACACGATCTACGGCGGGTCCGACGAGATCCAGCGCACGATCATCGCCGAGCGGGCGCTCGGCCTGCCCCGCCAGGCCCGGGCATGACCCTGCCCGCGCTCTCCCCGCCGGAGCCGCCCGCCGGGCGGGACCTGCTCGCGGGAAAGGTCGTGGTCGTCACCGCGGCGGCCGGCACCGGCATCGGTTCGGCCGTGGTGCGCCGTTGCCTGGCGGAGGGCGCCCTGGTGGCCATCAGCGACTCCCACGAGCGGCGGCTCGCCGCGGCACACGATGAGCTGGCCCACGAGTTCGGTGCGCGGGTGTGGTCGCAGACGTGCGACGTGACCGTCGAGGAGCAGGTCGGGTCGCTGATCGACGGGGCGGTGCGGCACTTCGGGCGGATCGACGTGATGGTCAGCAACGCCGGCCTTGGCGGTACCAGTTCGGTGCTGGAGATGACCGACGAGCAGTGGTCGCGGGTGCTCGACGTCACGCTGAACGGCACGTTCCGCTGCACGCGGGCCGCGCTGCGCCAGCTCGTCGCCCAGGGCCGCGGCGGCGCCGTGGTCAACAACGCCTCGGTGCTCGGCTGGCGGGCGCAGCCGGGCCAGGCGCACTACGCGGCCGCGAAAGCCGGGGTGATGGCGCTGACCAGGTGCGCGGCCCTGGATGTGGCGGCGCACGGGATCCGGGTCAACGCGGTGGCGCCGAGCCTGGCCGCGCACCCGTTCCTGGCCAAGGTGACCAGCGACGAACTGCTCGCCGAACTGGCCGGCCGGGAGGCGTTCGGCCGCGCGGCGGAGCCGTGGGAGGTCGCCAGCGTCATCGCGTTCCTCGCCAGCGACTACGCCTCGTACCTGACCGGTGAGGTCATCTCGGTCAGCAGCCAGCATCCCTGATGGAGGGGGATGGGCCGGTGGACTCTCGCATTCTGCTCCGTGGCGGGCTGGTCGCCGACGGCATAGGCACCACCGTGCGCCGGGCAGACGTGCTGATCGAGGGGGCGCTGATCACCGCCGTCGGGCAAGTCGAGGTGTCGCCGGGCGAGTGTGAGGTGATCGACCTGGCGGCGGGCAGCGTGGTGTGCCCGGGGTTCATCGACGCCCACGCGCACGCGGAAGGGCCGCTGCTGGCTTCCGGGCGGCTGGAGGGCGCGCTCGCGCAGGGCGTGACCACGCTGGTCGTGGGCCAGGACGGAGAATCGTGGATCGGCGCCAGCGCAGCCACGGTGCGGTACCTGAACCGGTACTTCGCACCGGTCAACGGGGCGCTGGAACCGGTCGGCGACTTCGGGGTGGCCGACTTCGCCGAGGCGGTGACCGGCCGGCTGGCCCAGAACGTGGCAGTACTCGCCTCGCAGGGAACCATCAGGCACAACATCGCCGGGCTGGCGGCCGGCCCGTTGACTGCGGCGGAGCGGGCCGCGGCGCGGCGCGAGGTGGAGGACGCGCTGGCCGACGGGGCGGTGGGGCTGTCCAGCGGGCTCGATTACCTGCCGAGCCGGTTCGGGGCGGTCGGTGAGGTGGCCGCGATGGCCCGGCCGCTGGCCGATGCCGGCCGGCCGTACGTGTCGCACCTGCGCGGTTACGGCCCGGATGTCCGGGCCGGGCTGGGCGAACTCGCAGCGGTCGGGGCGGCCGCCGGGGTACGGGTGCACGCCAGTCATCTGTGGGGGGAGCCCACCGGCATCCAGGCCGCGCTCACCGCCGCCGACGAGGCCGGGGTGGCCGTCACCTACGACATGTACTGCTACCGGAGGTCCAGCACGATCCTGGCCCAGTTGCTGCTCCCGCCCGAGGTGCAGGCCGGTGGCCCGGACCGCACGCTGGCCGCGCTCACCGAGCCCGGGCAGCGTGCCGAACTGCTCGCCGGCGAGAAGCTCACCGAGTCCTACCTGCGCAACGTCTATCTGGGCACCGTGCCAGGCGACCGGGCGGGGGTCGCCGGGCTTTCGGTAGCCGAGGCGGCGGCGCGGGAGTCGCGGCCGCCGGGGGAGTGGGTCCTCGATCTGCTGGCAGCGGCGGACCTGGGTGTCGGCGGCCACCTGGACCGGCTCGGCCTGACCGATGATCAGCTGGCCTGGATCAGCTCCCACGACCGGCACTGCGCCGGATCCGATGGGATCTACCAGGGCCAGCACCCGCACCCGCGCGGATATGGCGCGTTCGCCCGGCTCGCCGAGTACTACCTCGGCACCGGGCCCGAGACCGGGTACCAGCAGCTGGCCAGGCACCTGGCCACCAACGCGGCAGACGTTTATGGCCTGCGCGACCGGGGCCGGATCGCCGAAGGGAAGGCCGCCGACCTTTGCGTCATCGGCGCGGCCGGCCCGGCCGCCCACGCGACCTACGACCGCCCGCGCGACCTGGCGACCGGCGTGCAGCAGGTCTTCGTGAACGGCGTCCTCGTCTGGCCGGCATCTCACCCGGGCGCGGGCAGGCTCCCCGGCCATTTCGTCAGCTAGCCGGCGACACCCACAACAGCCTCATGTCCTGTCAGGCAGCGCTGTCGTAAGATCCACTTATGAGTCCGCTCACCGGCGTGCTGACCGAGTCCTGGGCACTTTACCGGCGGTACGCGAGCCACTTCCTGCTGATCTCCTTCGCGATCTACGTGATCACCGCGATCCTGATCGCCCTGCTGGCGCTGGCCGGGGTCTTTGGCTTGATCCTCGGGGCCATCATCAGCTTCGCGGCCACCTACGTGGTTCAGGCATCGCTGATCAAAGCGGTCCAGGATGTCCGCGATGGGCGCGTCGACATGGACCTGTCCCAGACCGTGCGGGCCGCGATGCCCTACCTCCTGCCGGTTATCGGGGCATCCATCCTGGCCGGCATCGGCATCGTGATCGGCTTGGCCCTGCTCATCGTGCCCGGCCTCATCCTGCTGACGTTCTGGAGCCTCATCGTCCCCTTCATCGTGGTCGGTGGATCGGGGGTATTCGAGGCGTTCGGCAACAGCATGCGGACCGTGCGTGGGTACGCCTGGCGGGTGTTCGGCACCTACGTTCTGGTCATCCTGATCCTGTTCGCGTTCAGCATCGTGCTCGGCCTCATCCTGAGCGTCCTGCACTCGCTGTTCCTGCGCAGCTTCGTGAACAACATCGTGGCGGGCACCCTGATCGCGCCGTTCCTGGCGCTGGTGTCCACGCTCATCTACTACCGGCTGACGGCCGCGCAGGCCGGACAGCCGTACACCCCCACCGGCCCGGCGGGTGCCACGGTCTGGGAGCCCCCCTACCCCGAGGTGCCCACCAGCCCAGCGGACCCGACCGTCTCGCCCCCGGCAGGCTCGACGACACCAGGCACCGCAGCGCCAGGGCCCATGGCGCCGGGTTCGACGCAGCCATTTCCCACGCCGGGTCCCACGGAACCAGGCCCGGCGGAGCCGCCGCCAGCTACCCCACCGAATCTGGGCCCGGACACACCACCACCGTCACCCTGATCATGGGGCCATCGCCGCGTTCTCACCGCACCTCGGAGGTGACCTGGACGCGGATGATGCCGCCGTACTCGCTGACGTACAGGTTGCGCCCGACGGCGAGCAGCGCGCTGGCGTAGATCTTGGTCCGGGCGGTGACGGTGAGCGTGACCGGATCGAGCCGGATAGCGGCGCCGACCCGGTAGAACCCTGTGGGGGTGTACCAGAGCCCGCCCAAAGCGACGATCAGCGGCTCGGAATCGGGCACGTTGAGGCCGGTGGCGGGCCCGCGAGCGGCGATGCGGCCGGTGGTGAGGTCGAGGCGGACAACGGCGCTGCCGACGGTCGCGTACAGCCCGTGCGGCCCGGCGGCGAGTCTTGGGGACGCGTCGCAGCCGGTGCCGACATGGAAGGTTCGCCGGATCGACATCTGCCGCGGACTGATCGCGTAGACCGGTGTGCCGGGGCCGGCGGCGAGGATGACGTTGCCCACTGCGAGCGTTGCGGCCGGCTGCCCGAGCCGCTGGCTGGCCGCAGCCCGGCCCCCGCCCAGGCAGCTGGTGCCCTGGTTGCCGGGCAGGCTCGCCAGGCCGGTGAGCCGGCCGCTGCCCGGATCGAACCGCTCCAGCCCGATCCCGTTGCCGGGCCTGCCGGACGGGCCGGCTGCCCACACCGCGCCATCGCCGTAAGCCACTGCGGTGGCATCCCCGCCGGTGCGCTGCCGGCTGGTGATACGCATCGTGGCGGGGTCGATGCGCCACAGCTGCGTGCCAGATGAGCCGGCCACCCACACCGCGCCATCGCCGTAAGCGACCGGGTCCAGGTCGAAGCCAGGGGATCCAAGCGGGAGCGCACCGGTAACCGCGAGACTGGCCGGATCGAGCCGGACCAGCCGGGCGGGATCGGTCAGGACCGCGAACAGCCAGCCGCCCCCGTACGCAAGCACGGCCGACGGCGAGTTGAACCAGACTGACGTCAGCTGCCTGAAGGCAAGCCGCGCTGGCTGCGGGCCGTGAGCCGGCCGCCCGGGCGCCGCCAGCAAGGCCGCCACCGCGACGAGGGCCACCACGATCGTGCTCACAGCCGCGACTCCGCGGCGCAGCCGCCGTCGACGGCCCCGTCCAGCCAGGTCCGCGAGCCCCGCCGGCCAGCCCCGTTCAGGCAGCGTCAGCTGATCAAGCGCATCGCGGAGCCTGCCTGCCAGTTCCTGCGCCAAGACTCCCATGGGCACGGACCGCCGGCCCGCGCCCAGCGCGGTTTCCTCAGCCGCTGCCACCTCCCGCACGCCATGCTCGGCCCGCTTCTTCACCAGCCGGGGCGGTATCGCCAGCACTTCCCCGGTTTCCGCCTCAGACAGGCCGACATAGAGCCGCAACAGCAGGCATGCGCGCCGCCGGGCGGGCAACCGGGAGACAGCCGCCAGCAAAGCCCCGTGCCCTTCGGCCCCCGCGTGCCCGCTGGCGAAGGCGCCTGCGGCACCACCGGCCGACGGTGCTCCCCGGCGGCGCCACGCCGCGCGCGTCCCAGTGACAACCGCACGCCGCAGATAGCAGGGAGCCGCCTGCTGGTCACGCAATGCCCGGCTGCGGCAGAGAACCCGCGCGAACGCCTCCTGCACGGTCTCCTCGGCCAGGCCGGTGTCGCCGGTCATGCCAATCGCGAGCCGGACCAGTTCCTCGCGATACAGGTGATAGAGCACGGCAATGCGCTCGTCCCGCCGGCCGGTGCCGCCCGCATACGTGCCCATAACGGGCAGGACTACCAGCAGCGCCCGGAGCCCGCAACCACCAGATCACCAGCAGGAGGCGCTCGCCGAAGGCATCATCGCCGCGGATTCGGATGTCACCAGCGACATGGGGCGCCATTACCCAGCCTGCCAATCACGGGTGCAGCAGGAGCGGCCACGCTCCCCATGATCACGACAGCGGTGGTGACGGAGAATGTCCGACCCGGTTACTAAGGTCGGCGGAGTGTGGCGCCGGCCAGGTGGCCGGACCGCCGGGTACGGAGAATAGCCAGTTCAGGGCAGCGGCCGGACGACGAGGGAGTCATCAATGGGGAACGCGGTAGTGCACTTCGAGATCGGCGGGCCGGACGACGCGCCGCTGGCCGCTTTCTACGGGGAACTGTTCGGCTGGACGCTGCAGCCCTTCGAGGGCGGCGGCTACACGCTGATCGACACCAACGGCGGCGGGGGAATCAGCGGCGGCATCGGCAAGAGCCAGACGGGTGAGCCCTGGTCCACCTTCTACGTCGAGGCCGGAGACCTCCAGGCGGTGCTGGACAAGGCGGAGTCGCTGGGCGCCAAGACGGTCATGCCGGTCACCGACTTCGGCGGCGCGGTGACCATCGCCATGTTCAACGACCCGGACGGCCTGCTCGTCGGGGTGGTCAAGGCCGCGGACCCCGCGCAGGGCGAGGCGCCAGGCCCGTCGGCGGGGAGCGGTGAGCCGGTCGACTGGTTCGAGGTGCTTGGCTCCGACTCCGGCCGGACGCAGCGGTTCTACGCGGACCTGTTCGGCTGGACGGTCGGCGGCGGCGACGCCGGTACCCCGCCCAGTTACGGCATGGCCGACACCGGTGCCGGGCGTGGCATCCAGGGCGGCTTGGGCTCCAGTGCGGAGGCCAAGTGGGCGACGATCTACGCGAGCGTCGCGGATGTGGAGCAGACGCTGGCAAAGGCCGAATCGCTCGGCGGCTCCCGGATCTACGGCCCGATGGCCGTGGACGACCACATGCAGACGGGCGCCTTCCGCGACCCGGCCGGGAACGTGTTCGGCGTCTATCACCACGGCGAGCACTGAGGCAGAGCGGCTCTGGGTTGCCGGGCAGCCGGCAACCCAGAACGCCGGCAACCCAGAGCGCAGGCAACCCAGAACGCCGGCACCCCAGAACGACTGTGTGACCATGAGGCATGGCGGTCAAGAAGGCTCCGGCAATGCGCCGGACCGGTGCATCGGTAGCGGAGTTCCTGGCCCAGGTCCCCGATGAGCGGCGACGCGAGGACGCGCGCCGGCTGAGTGCGTTGATGGAGGAGATCACCGGTGAACCGCCGGTGATGTGGGGGACCAGCATCATTGGTTTCGGCAGCTACCACTACCGGTACGCCAGCGGCCACGCGGGGGACTCGGCGCTGGCCAGCTTCTCACCTCGCAGCCAGCACCTGGCCATCTACCTGGTCGGCGAGTTCACCGACCGGCATCAGTCGGCGCTGGCGCGGCTCGGCCCGCACAAGACCGGGAAGGGCTGCCTGTACGTCAAGCGCCTGGACGACGTGGACACCGGCGCGCTTCGCGAACTCATCGACCGTTCGGTCCGGGTACGCAAGGGCATCGACCGGGCTGCCACCTAGCAGCGGCCAGGCCAGACGTGCGGGAATCCGGTGCTGGCCTGCCGGGGCTCAGATGCGCTCGATGATGGTCGCGGTGGACATCGCCCCGCCGGCGCACATGGTGACCAGCGCGGTGGCCGCGTCCCGCCGCTCCAGTTCGTGCAGGGCGGTGGTGAGCAGCCGGGCCCCGGTGCTGCCCACCGGGTGGCCCAGCGCGATCGCGCCGCCGTTGACGTTGACCAGTTCCGGATCCGGCCGGTGCACGCTCTGCCAGGACAGCACCACCGACGCGAAGGCCTCGTTGACCTCGAACAGGTCGATGTCGCCGAGCTTCATGCCGCTGCGGTCGAGCACCCGTTCGGTCGCTGCGATGGGCCCGTCCAGGTGGTAGTAGGGCTCCGCGCCGACCAGGCACTGCGCGACGATCCGGGCGCGCGGCGCCAGGCCGAGCGCCCGGGCCCGGCCGGCGTCGAGCAGCAGCACGGCGGCGCCGCCGTCGGAGATCTGCGAGGAGGTGCCGGCCGTGTGCACGCCGTCCTCCAGCACCGGCCGGAGCCGGGCCAGCGCCGCCATGCTGGTCTCCCGCAGGCCCTCGTCCCGGTCCACGGTGCGGGTCTCGCCGGTCGGCTGGTGCTCGGAGTCCAGGACCGGGGCCTTGACCGGCACCACCTCCCGGTCGAACCGTCCCTGCGCCCAGGCAGCCTGGGCCGCCTGCTGGGATCGCAGGCCGAACGCGTCGATCTCGGCCCGGGTCAGCCCGCGCCGCTTGGCGATCCGTTCCGCGGCGACGTACTGGTTCGGCAGATCGATGTCCCACGTGGGTGGCCGGGGTGTGCCGCAGTCGGTGCCGCGGTTGGACCCGAGCGGCACCCGGCTCATCGCCTCGATACCGCAGGCGACCCCGGCCTCGATGGCGCCGGCCGCGATCAGCCCGGCGATCAGGTGCACGGCCTGCTGTGCCGAGCCGCACTGGGCGTCCAGGGTGAAGCAGCCAGTCTGCTGCGGCAGCCCGGCGTGCAGCCAGGCGGTCCTGGTGATGTTGCCCGCCTGCTCACCTGCCTGGGTGACGCAGCCGCCCGCGACCTGCTCGACCAGGCCCGGCTCGATACCGGCCCGGTCAAGCAGCGCGGTCTGCGCGCAGCCGAGGATCTCCGCGGCGTGCAGGCCGGACAGCACCCCGCCGCGCTTGCCGATCGGTGTGCGCACCGCCCCGGCGATGACCGCTGTTCCCACCGCAGCTCCTGCCCTTGTCAAGCCCGCATCTATACTAGAACACGTTCTCATTCCGGCGTGAGCAGGCATTCCCGCAGCTGCCGTGGCATGGTTGAATCGGGTAGAACGCGTTCCAGCGGAGGCACTCGGGAGGCAGCGATGACCGGGCCGAGCATCCCAGAGGGCTTCGACTTCACCGACCCCGACCTCTACGTCCGCCGGGTGCCGGCGGACGAGTTCGCCGAGCTTCGGCGCACCGCGCCGGTGTGGTGGAACCCGCAGCGGCGGGGCGCTTCCGGTTTCGACGACGAGGGGTACTGGGTCGTCACCAAGCACGCGGACGTGCTGGAGGTCTCCCGGGACAGCGAGCTGTACTCCAGCCAGCGGAAGACCGCGATCATCCGGCATGCGCAGCAGGTCACCGAGGAGTCGCTGGAGATGCAGCGGCTCATCATGCTGAACCTCGACCCGCCGCTGCACACCAAGGTGCGGGGGATCGTATCCCGGGGCTTCACGCCGAGGGCGATCGCCAAACTGCGGGAAACCCTGGCCGGCCGGGCCGCGGCGATCGTGCAGTCGGCTCTGGAGGAGGGCACCGGCGACTTCGTCACCGACGTGGCCGCGGAACTGCCGCTGCAGGCCATCGCCGACCTGCTCGGCATACCGCAGGCGGACCGGGGCAAGATCTTCGCCTGGTCGAACGAGATGATCGGGTACGACGACCCGGACTACGGCGGCGACGGCCAGGCCGCCGCCGCGGAACTCGTCGGCTACGCCATGGTCATGGCCGAGGACCGGCGTGCCTGCCCGCGCGACGACATCGTCACCAAGCTGGTCAGCGCCGAACTGGACGGCGGCGAACTGACCTCGGACGAGTTCGGCTTCTTCGTGATCCTGCTGGCCGTGGCCGGCAACGAGACCACCCGCAACGCGATTTCGCACGGGATGCTGGCCTTCCTCGACCACCCCGGCCAGTGGGAGCTCTACCGGGCGCAGCGGCCGCTGACCGCGGTGGACGAGATCGTCCGGTGGGCGACCCCGGTGACGGTGTTCCAGCGCACCGCGCTCGCCGACACCACGCTCGGCGGCCAGCAGATCAAGGCGGGCCAGCGGGTCGGCCTGTTCTACCGGTCGGCCAACTTCGACGAGGACGTGTTCGACGCCCCGGAGCGGTTCGACATCCTGCGCGCCCCCAACCCGCACCTGGGTTTCGGCGGCACCGGCACGCACTACTGCCTCGGCGTGAACCTCGCCCGGCTGGAGATCGAGCTGATCTTCAACGCGATCGCCGACGGCATGCCGGGCATCCGGCTGGCCGGGCAGGCGGAACGGCTGCGCTCCGGCTGGCTCAACGGCATCAAGGCGCTCCCGGTCAGCTACGCGCTGATAGGGTCGGCGACCGCTCATGGCCCGGCGGCAGTCTCGTGTGCCTGTTTCGGGTAAAGCCCGATGAGCCGGGCGAGCTTGAAGCCGAGGTGGATGGCCAGCCGGTCAGACCCGCTCCTCAGGTCGACCCCGGCTATTCGTTCCGCCTTCTGAAGCCGGTAGTACAGCGTGCCGCGGTGCAAGCTGAGCCGCTCGGCGCTGGCCTTCGCATCACCGGCGAGATCGAGGTAGGTCTCCAGGGTCGAGATCACCGGGCCGTCGGCCTGGTCGAGCAGGGTGGTGAGGCGCGGGTCGAGACTGGCTGCCGCGTCTGCGTCAGTAGGCAGCTGGGCCAGGGTGCGATACACGCCGAGATCCTGCCAGCGGGCGACCGGGCCGGCCCGCCCGATCGTCGCAGCCACCCGCGCGGCCCGCTTCGCCTGGCGGTAGGAGCCGCGGGCGTCCGCGAGGATCGACGGGTCGCCTATTCCGGCTACTACCGCCGCCCTGGTGCCGCCAGGCTGCAGGCGCAACAGCAGGCTGGCGCGGGCAGCATCTGCCAGGTCATGACCGGCCGCCGCGCCCTGGTCATGCGCGACAAGCACGCCATGATCAGGGTTGGCCAGGCCGATGACGGTGCCCGCTGATCGCCCTCGGGTGACGTCCCGCAGGCTCTCAGCGAGCGCGGGCTGCGGCAGCGGTGCTGTCGCACCGGCCGTCCGCACAACCACGGCGATCACCGGCCCGCGCAGGCCGAGCAGGCCACCGTCATCAATGTGGCGCATCGCGTCGGCCCGCAGCTCGTCCACTGGCGAGAGCAGATGGGCAAGCACCCCGCTGGCCATCCGCTCCCCGAGCATGTCGCCGAACATCAGCAGGCCGGCCTGGTCGGCGGCGTGCGCCGCGGTCCGCACCTGGGTACTGCCGAGCCGCTCGTCATCGTCGATCAGCCACAGATAGCCGAGCCGCGCGCCGCGGTAGCCCACCGGCACGCAGAGCCGGCCCAGAATTCCGCGGTCCTGGTCGCCCGGAATGCGCACCGGACCGGCTGCGGCCGCCAGACCGAACCGCCGTAACCAGCCGGAGACGGCGGCGGGCGCGTGCTTGACCAGGATCGAGTCACGGCGGATGTCGTCGATGAGCACGCCGTGGGGCGAATAGGCAACCATCCGCAGCTCGTCGTCCTCGATCACTGCCGGGGCGTTCAGCTGCTGAGCCAGGTCCTCGACCAGCTCTTGGAGCGTGGTGGGCGACACCAACATTCCTCCCTGTTCAGCGGCCCCCATCAGCGCGTTTGAACCGGGATTGACCCGAGAGTTCCACTCGTAATACCGCTGCCCTTCCCGCCAGCGTTACGCCGGCCGATCTCAAGTGACCTGTCCCGCCCCCGTCGGTACGGCATGCGGCCGTCACGGCCGAACAGGCGTAGCCAGACATTTGCCTAATTCAGCCACTGGTGAGTCTCGACATTTGCCCGATGACACGGCGTGGCGCGCGTCGGACGATCGTCCCGGGACCGTCCGCCGGCGCTGCGGGACCCGGCCTGCCGGGGCCCGCAGCGGCCCGCGGGCGGCGTTGTGCCCAGGAAGGAGCACGTTACGTTGCGACGATTGACGCTAGGTACTAGGAAGTACGTTCCGTTCCTGGCGGTGGCTGGCCTGCTCGTGGCGACAGCCGCCGCCGTTGGCATCTCGAACCTCACAGCCGGGCATTCCGGCCGCCTCGGCACAACCGCCGCGCGGGCGGATAGCGGCGACAGCGACGGTGGGCCGCAGGGCCCATGGGTCTCCTACTACGCGAAGGAGAGCTCCGGGCGGCCGATCACCATGGCCCAGCTGCACCAGGCAGCGCAGCAGGCCGCCGCGATCCCGGCCCCGGACAAGACGCCCTGGCAGCCGATCGGCCCGACGAATGTCGGCGGCCGGGTGGTCGACCTCGTCGTTGACCCCAGCAACCCGGCGACGATCTATATCGCGGCAGCCGGCGGCGGCATCTGGAAGAGCACCGACGAAGGCATGACCTTCACCTCGGTCTGGCCATCGGCCAACACTCAGACGATGGGCGCGCTCGCCATAGGCCCCGATGGCACCCTGTGGGCGGGGACCGGCGAGGCGAACCCGGCCGGCGGCGGCATGACCTACTTCGGCAATGGCGTCTACAAGTCCACCGACGGTGGGAAGACCTGGCAGAACGTGGGGCTGACCGACAGCGCCGCGATCGGCCGGATCGTGGTCAACCCCGACAATCCGAACGAGGTCTGGGTCGCGGCGGCAGGCTCGATCTATACGTCATCCCCGCAGCGCGGCATCTACCATACGACCGACGGCGGCCAGACCTGGCAGCTCGCGCTGGCTCCGCCCAACTCCACCACGGGCGGCATCGACATCGCCCTCGACCCAGCCAACCCCGATCGGGTCTATGCGGCACTGTCGGATCACCATCGTGATCCGGCGGCACGGACGTACGGCGGCGTTGGCTCGGGCGTGTACCGCTCCGATGACGACGGGGCCAACTGGACGCGGCTGCAGGACATCACCACGCCGCTGCCCAGCTATGACCGTGCCCAGACCGGGCTGGCCTCGGACGCAAGCCTTGGCCGGATCGGCGTGGCGGTCGCGCCCACCGACCCGAACCGGGTCTACGTCGTCAGCGGGGACACCAACGGATTCGACAAGGGCTTCTTCGTTTCCAACGACGGAGGCGACACGTTCCAGACGGCCGGGCACGCCAACAACGAGAGCGAGTACCAATGGTGGTTCGGCCGCATCTGGGTCGATCCCGGCAACGAGAACCACGTCTTCGTCGCTGATGTCAGCCTGCGCCAGTCGTCCGACGGCGGGCAGACCTGGTCCAGCATCAACGGCGTGCACGCCGACCAGCACACCATGGCCTGGGACCCAGGTACGGTCAGCACGGCCGATCAATCGGCCGAGCGGATCTACCTCGGCAACGACGGCGGCATCTACCACACCGACAGCGACGGGACCACCAGCCAGTCGTGGGTGCACGCGACCTACGAGCCGTGGAACCAGACCTACCACATCGCGGTCGCCGCGGATAACGACAACCGGCTGGCCACCGGCATGCAGGACAACGGAAGCGCCCGCACCTGGACGCCAGCCAGCCCATCCCCGACCGACACCAGCCAGTTCAATGCCTACGGCGGCGGCGACGGTCATTACGTGGCCATCGACCAGACCAACGACGCCATCTACTACCAGTGTTCGCAGAACGGGAACTGCGGCGGCGTCCAGGACAACAGCGACGGCACGCAGACGACGCTCCGGTTCGGCCGCCACCTGGCTACCGCGACACGGTTCACCGCGGACGCGCCCCTGGTGATAGACCCCACCAACCCGGCAGTGCTCTACCTTGGCGGGAACGTGCTCGCCCGGTCGACCGACCGGGGCGCGACGTGGACGCAGATCAGCCCCTCGGATCCGAACGACCTGCCCGGCCCGCCGCCCCCCGAGGAGGAGCAGGATCCGGTCTACGCCAACACCTACGCGACGATCTCGGCGGTAGCGCCGGCGGCGACCAATCCCGATCCGAACGGGTACGCGAGCACGATCTATGTCGGCACCGACACCGGCTACCTGTGGAAGACAGCCGACGCCGGCCAGACCTGGACGCAGCAAACCGGGCTGCCCCAGCTCTGGGTGAACTCGATCGCGGTCGACCCCGCGAACGCGAACCGGGCCTGGGTCGCGTTCTCCGGGTTCCGCACCGGCGATGACGGCTCGCACCTCTACGAGACCACCAACGGCGGCGTGCGGTGGACGAGCGTGAGCGGCATCCTGCCGAACGCGCCGATCGAGGACATCGTCTTCGACCACGTGAGCAGCGCCATGTACGTGGCCACCGACCTCGGCGTGTTCTGGGCCAGGGTCCCGCCGGCCAGCGGCGGGCAGGCACCGCCGACGCCGCTGCAGTGGTTCCGTGTGGGTGCCGGCCTGCCAGCCACTCCGGACATGGACCTGAAGATCAACGGCTCGGACACCAAGCTGCTGGCCGGAACGTTCGGCCGCGGGCTGTGGGAGGTGACGCTGCCGACCGCGAAGAACGGCTAGCGGGATCGGCTGTGGCGGCCGCCCCTAGCCCGGGGTGGCCGCGACCACCCACATGGAGAAGTACTGGGAACCACCGCCGTAGGCGTGGCCAAGCGCGGTCCGCGCCCCGGGCACCTGGTGCTCGCCCGCCTTGCCCATCACCTGCAGCGCCGCCTCGGCGAAACGCAGCAGCCCGGAGGCGCCGATCGGGTTGGAGCAGAGCACCCCGCCGGACGGGTTGACCGGCAGCCGCCCGCCGATCGCCGTCTCCCCGGCCTCGGTCAGCCGCCAGCCCTCGCCGGGCCCGGCGAAACCCAGGTTCTCCAGCCACATCGGCTCGAACCAGGAGAACGGCACGTAGATCTCGGCCACGTCGATCTCGTCAATGGGGCTGGTGATGCCCGCGTCGCGCCACAGCGCGGCGGCGCAGTCGGCGCCGGCCCGGGGATTGACATGGTCCTTGCCGGAGAACATGGTCGGCTCGGTGCGCATCGCGGTCGCCCGGATCCAGGCCACCGGACGGCCGCTGGCCTCGGTGGCCTGCGCTGCGGCACGGTCACCGAGGATCACCGCGCACGCCCCGTCGGAGGACGGGCACGTCTCGTCGTAACGCACCGGATCCCAGAGCATCGGGGAGGAGCGGACCGTTTCCAGCGTGATGTCGGGCTGCCGCAGGTGGGCGTACGGGTTGAGGCTGCCGTTGCGCCGGTCCTTGACCGCGACCAGCGCGCCGACGTGCTCGGGCGCACCGCTGCGGCGGATGTAGGCGCGGATGTGCGGGGCGAAGTAGCCGCCCGCACCGGCCAGCACCGGCATGCTGAACGGCGGCGTGATCGACAGCGCCCACATGGCGTTCGACTCCGACTGCTTCTCGAACGCCACCGCCAGCACGCGGCGGTGCAGGCCCGCCTGGACCAGGCTGGCCGCCACGTTCCCGGTCGCCCCGCCGACCGAGCCCGCCGTGTGTACCCGCAGCAACGGCTTGCCGACAGCGCCGAGCGCGTCGGCCAGGTACAGCTCGGGCATCATCACGCCCTCGAACAGGTCGGGCGCCTTGCCGACCACGACCGCGTCGATGTCCGCAAGACCGCAGCCCGCGTCCGCGAGCGCGCGGTCCACCGCCTCGCGGCACAGCCCGGCGATGGACACGTCGCGGCGCCGGCTGCGGTGCTGCGTCTGGCCGACCCCAAGAACGGCCGCCTGGTGTTTCATGCCCGGGCCTCCATCACGCAGACCAGGTTCTGCTGCAGTGCGGGGCCGCTGGTCGCGTGGCCGAGGGCCCGGTCCGCGCGGCCGGCCCAGATCTCCCGTGCCGCCATCCCGATCCGGGCCAGGCCCGCCGCGAACATCGGGTTGCCAGCGAGCGCACCGCCGGACGGGTTGACCCGCACGCCGTCGCCCAGGCCCAGCGCCGAGCGCAGCAGGATCTCCTGGTGGGTGAACGGCGCGTGCAGTTCCGCGACACCGGCCAGCCCGGCGCCCGCCGCCTGGCCCGCGGCGGCCGCCGACGGTGCCGTAGTCAGGTCACGCTCACCCAGCGCCCCGGAGTCGATCCGGTGCTCGAAACCGGTGATCCAGGCGGGCCGGGCGCACAGGTCGCGGGCCCGCTGTGCGGACGCCAGGATCACCACGGCGGCACCGTCGCCCACCGGCGCGCAGTCGTGCGCCCGGAGCGGGTCCGCCAAGTACGGCTGCGCCAGCAGGTCCTCGGCGGGCACCTGGCCGGACACCTGGGCCGCCGGGTTCGCCAGCGCCGCCGCGCGGCTGCGGGACGCCACCTGCGCCATGTCCTTCTCGGTCCACAGCCCGGCCTCCAGGCCCAGCCGCGCCTGCAGCGCCGCGATGCCGACCGAGTCCGGCCACAGCGGTGCGACCAGGTACGGGTCGAGCTGCAGCGCGAGCACCCGGCGCAGCTCGCCCGCCGACGATTTGCCGAAACCGTACGCCAGCGCGATGTCCGCCGCGCCGGTGAGGATCTTCACCCACGCCTCGTACAGCGCCCAGGCCCCGTCCATCTCCACGTGCGATTCCATGACCGGCGGGAACGCGCCGATCGCGTCCACCGCCGCGACGAAAGAGAACGCCCGGCCGGCCAGGTAGTCCGACGAGCCCGAGCACCAGAACCCGATGTCGGTCCTGGCCAGCCCGGTGCTCGCGAGCACCTCGTGGAAGATCGGCACGAGCATCTCCACCCCGCTGGTGGTCGTCTCGCCGTGGCGCAGGCAGGGGGACTGGGCAAAGCCGACGACCGCGACGTCAACCACGGGGCCGCCCCTCACAGGTGATGTGCATAGGACTCATAGGGCGCATCGGGCTCCCCGGTCGGCCGGAAGTGGTCGATGTTCTCCGCCGTCGTCCCCCACTGCTCACGTGGCTTCCACACCGCTGCCACCCGCATCCCCATCCGCACCTCGCCGGGCTCGCAGCCCAGGATGAGGTGCTGGAACGGGATGTCGGCCCCGTCGAGCAGCACCGCGGCCGCCACGTACGGCGGCGTCACCCGCTGCCCGGGGAACGGCACGTTGACCACGCAGAACGTGGTCACGATGCCGGTGTCGGGCAGTGCCACCTCCTCGGCGGTGGGCACTCCGTCGGTGGGGCAGGCCCCGCGGGGCGGGATGTAGACCTTGCCGCAGGCCGGGCAGCGCTGGCCAACCAGCCGCCCCTCGGCCAGCCCGTGCAGGTAGGCGCTCTCCTCGCGGGAGGTCGTGTGCTCGTAGCGCAGCCGCACCGGGGTGGTCACCATGGTCACCAGTTCACCCGCCGGCGCCGCGGCAGGCCCGGGCGGCGCCGCTGCGCCCGGCCATGGCTCGAAGCAGGCGATGTCGCGGATGTGCCCGACGGGAGCCGCCGCCCACCGGGCCCGTACCCGCATGCCGGTGTGCATCGCGGCCGCCGTGCCCGCGTCCACGGCGTGCAGCAGGGCGGTGTCGGCGCCGTCCAGCCGGATCAGTGCCCAGGCGAACGGATGCTCAAGCGGCTGGCCGTCCACCGGCCGCCCCGCCCAGGACCAGGTGGTCACGGTCCCCGCGGAGCCCACCTCCACCAGTTCGGCCGGCGGGTCCCCGGTCTCCGGGTCGTACTCGAACGGCGGCACGTGCACGCGGCCGTCGGCGCCCCGCGCGCCGAGGATGCGCCGGCCGGCCAGCGCGGTCATGAACTGGCTCAAGGTCGGCCCAAGCGACCGGGTGTAGTCGAATCCGATCTCCAGTGGCGCACGCAGCGGCTGGCTCACGCACAGAAGTGAAACATGTTGCGGTCGGCGCAGGCAACACATGCGCTACGCCAGGCCCATCGATCGCTTGTCCGGTGCTAGAACGTGTTCTAGATTTAGCCAGATGACAGCCATCGGCCTGTGGGCGATCGCCGCCAGCAACCCGGATCTGCCCGCGGTGATCTCGCCTGACGGCGGCGTGGTCAGCTACGCGGAACTGGCCGCTGCGGCGGACCGCTACGGGCGCGGCTTCCAGGCACTGGGCCTCGTGCCGGGGGACGCGGTCGCGACACTGCTGCCCAACGGTGTCACGGCACTGGCCGCCTATTTCGCGGCGATCGAGACCGGGCTGTACATCGTGCCGGTCAACTGGCACCAGGTCGCCGCGGAGATCGCCTACATCCTCACCGACAGCGGGGCCGGTGCGTTCCTGGCCGATGAGCGGTTCGCCGGGGTGGCCGGGGAAGCGGCCGACCTGGCCGGGATCAAGAACAGGTTCGCGGTTGGCGCGGTGCCTGGCTTCGAGCCGGCCAGCCGGCTGGGGGAGGACGGCAGCCAGGCGCGCCCAGCCCCGCGCACGCACGGCGCGCCGATGCTGTACACCTCCGGCACCTCGGGCCGGCCCAAGGGCGTGCGCCGCCCGCTGACCGGGCTGGACCCGGACGACACGGCGGGGATGGCCGCCTGGTTCTTCAGCCTGTTCGATCTGGCGCCTTACGACGGGCACGTGCACCTGTGCGGCTCCCCGCTCTACCACACGGCCGTGCTCAACTTCGCGACGATCTCGCTGCAGCTCGGCCATCCGGTGGTGCTGATGGACCGCTGGGATCCGGAGGAGTCGCTGCGCCTGACGCAGGCACACCGGGTGACCCACACGCACACGGTGCCGACCCAGTTCCGGCGGCTGCTCGCGCTGCCCGCCGAGGTCCGCGCGCGGTACGACACCAGTTCGCTGCGGGCGGTGATCCACAGCGCGGCGCCCTGCCCGGCCGAGGTCAAGCGGCGGATGATCGACTGGCTGGGGCCGGTCATCGTGGAGTACTACGCCGCGACCGAGGGCGGCGGCACGGTCATCAACGCACAGCAGTGGCTGAGCAAGCCAGGCTCGGTCGGCCTGCCCTGGAAGGGATCCCAGATCAAGGTGCTGGACCCGGCGGGCCACGAGGTGGTCACCGGGGAGCAGGGCCTGGTCTACATGAAGATGGGCACATCGAGCTTCTCCTACCACCAGGACGAGGAGAAGACCCGGGCGGCGCGGGCCGGTGAGCTGTTCACCGTCGGGGACATCGGCTACCTCGATGCCGACGGCTACCTGTTCCTGTGTGACCGGGGCAGCGATGTGATCATCTCCGGCGGGGTGAACATCTACCCGGCCGAGATCGAAGCCGAGCTGTCCTGCCACCCGGCCGTGGCCGACGTGGCCGTGTTCGGCATCCCGCACGACGACTGGGGCGAAGAGGTCATGGCCGTGGTGGAACCGGCCGGCGAAGCCGCGCCTGGCCCGGGGCTGACCGCGGAGCTGCTGGAGTTCCTGTCCGGCCGGGTGGCGAAGTTCAAGCTGCCGCGCACCATCGGCTATGTCGCCGAGCTGCCCCGCGACCCCAACGGCAAGCTCTACAAGCGGCGGCTGCGCGACCCCTACTGGGCGGGCCGCGGCCGCGCCATCTGAACGCCGCGGCCGCGCCAAGTGAACGGCCGCGGCCTGCCGGAACGGCGGCCGTGAAGGGGACGGGCGGGTAGAGCTAACAACAGGGTGACCATGCCGCCCGTTGAAGGACGTGACCCGTGACCGTGACTGCCAGGTTCACCGGCCCGCCCGAGGCCGATGCCGCGGTGATCGAGCAGTCGTGGACCCGGCCGGAGCGGTTCGCCGCCATCTTCGAGCGCTACTTCGCACCCATACACCAGTACCTGGCCCGGCGGGTCGGCGACAGGGCCGCCGACGACCTGGCCGCGGAGGTGTTCGTCGCCGCGTTCGCCCACCGGCGGCGCTACGACCTGGCCCGGGACTGCGCCCGGCCGTGGCTCTACGGCATCGCCACCAACCTGATCGGCACGCACCGGCGCCAGGAGCAGCGCCGCTACCATGCGCTCGCCCGCTCTCCTGCCCGTGACACGTCGCCGAGTGAGGAGGACCGGGTCACCGACCGGGTCAGCGCCGCGGCGGCCGGGCCGGCCCTGGCCGCGGCGCTTGCGGAACTGGACGCCCGCGACCGGGACGTGCTGCTGCTGGTGGCCCTGGCCGGCCTGGACTACCAGGAGGTCGCCCAGGCACTCGGCATCCCGTACGGCACGGTGTGCTCCCGGCTGAACCGCGCCCGCCGCCGGGTGCGGCAGGTGCTCGGTGGCATCAACCCGGCTGGCGCCCAGGCAGGGGGACCGCAATGAACGAGCCGAACGCTCCACGAAGGATCGATGACATGGACGAGCTGACCGCGGTCCAGCAGTTGCTGGCCGAGCGGCCGCCGCCGGCCCCGGATACCGTGGCCGCCGCCCGGGCGAGCCTGGAGCAGGCCGGCCTGCACGGCGCGCGGGGCCGCGTGCCACTGCGCCTGAACGGCAGCCGGGGCATGCCGGGCCCGGGCGAGCCCGTACGCGGCCGCTGGCGGGGGTGGCTCGTACCGGCGGCCGCCGCCCTGGCGGTCATCACCGCGGTTGCCCTGTCGCTGGCCATCTCGGACGTGGTCGGGGGCCGGCCGGGCAAGCCTGCGGCGCGCCCCGCGGCCGCGTTCGCCCGGGTTCCTCGCTACTTCGTGGCCCTGACGGGAAACGCGCTTCCGGATCAGGGGCAGCGCGCCGTGGCCGTCGCCACCGCAACGGGAAAGGTGCTTGGCAGCGTCGCCGCGCCCGCGCCTTACCACGTGTTCACCTGGGTGGCGGCGGCCGGGGACGACCGGACCTTCGTCCTTGCCGCGCAGCGGGCCCGGCCGGTCGGTGGTGTGCTGGGGCAGGCCATGGGGGTCGGGGCGGCCAAGCTCTACCGGCTGGTGCTGCACCGGTCCGGCCGGCCGGGCGCGCTGGAACCGCTGCCGATCCCGCCCATCAGCGGGAACATCAACGGTTTCGCGCTGTCTCCCGACGCCAGCAAACTGGCGGTGTCCACGACGCGAGGCCCCGGTGCCGTGGCGAACAGCTCGCAGATCCACGTGCTCGTCCTGGCCACCGGTGCCGAGCGGAGCTGGGTGCTGGGCAAGGTCGGCTGGGTCGGCCAGGACAAGCCCAGCGCCGAGTCGCTGGCCTGGGCGGGCGACAACCGGACGCTGCTGTTCAAGGAGTACCTGGGGAGAGGCGGGTCCGCGGCCGAGATCCGCCTCCTCGACACCGCCGCGCCGGGCGGCGAGCTGGCCGCCGCCAGCACGCGGGTCCCGTTCCCCAGTCCGCTGATCAGCGGACGGGTCGAGGACCCCGTACAGGCCTACGACACCATGCTGCTCTCCGCCGGCGGCCACAAGATCATCACCGCGGTGACCAGGGACACCTGGCGCGGCCGTCTGGGCTTCCCGCCGTCGGGATTGTACGGCAACACCGTCCGCGGCCTGCTCCCCCCGCAGTGCCGCGGAACCGGCCGCCACATGGCCAAGAGGACCCCGTATTGCGCCAAGCGCCTCAACCAGGTCGTGTCCGGGGGGAAGAACTCGCCGCTGGGGCGGATCACGATCCGGCAGCTGGCCGAGCAGGGCATGACCGTGACGTTCACCGGGTTCTCGGCGGCGACTGCCAGGCCCGTGGCGGTGCTGGGCGGGGTGCAGGGCGACAGCAACACCTGGGCTGAGGTGACCTGGGCCAGCCCGGATGGCATGGCGATGATCATCGATGGTGCCTGGCCGAAGACCGGCGGCAGGTGGCCGATCTCCCGGTCGGGGCTGCCCGTGGCGGTGGCCGGCGTCATGACCGGGGGCACGTTCACCCCGTTCCCGCAGCGGGTCCAGGCCCTGTTCTTCCGTGGGCAGGCCACCTGGTAGCCGCCCGCATCCCCGGCCCGCAGCCGCCCAGTCGCGGGGGCGCTGCGGGCCGGCGCCGTGCCGCCTGTTGACAGGCGCCCGCCGGCATCTTCCTGATCACCGCCGGGCTGCCGCCTCCGTGCAGGTCGCGGTCGCGCCGCACAACCACAAGCGGGTCACCATCGACCCCGGCCAGAGCGGCCACGCGATCCAGGGCTCCCGGGCTGGCCACCGGGTGACGGCCAGCACGACATTCGCCGCCGAGGACGGCGGAAGGGCCTCCGCGTCACCGGCCGCCGCGCACTTCGGGGAACTGGAGAAGCTGGGCCAGTTGCACAGCCAGGGGATCCTGACCGATGAGGAGTTCGCGGCGGAGAAGGCCCGGCTCCTGGGCGGGTAAGCCCGATCAGGTGCGGGCCGTGCCGTGATGGGCCATCAGGAGGGTCACCCGGTCGCGGACAGAACTCCGCGCCCGGGTGACCCTCGCCGACCCGGTGGCGCGGGAGGCTGCGGCTCGCGCCGAAGTCGGTGTTCGCGGAACCTAGCGGTCGCGGAAGTGGGGCTTGCGTTTCTCAGTGAAGGCGCGGGGGCCTTCCTTGGCGTCTTCGCTGCGGAAGACTGTCATGCCGATCTGGGCTTCGATCTTGAAGGCGTCGGCCTCGGCGAGGCCCTCGGTCTCGCGGATGGTGCGCAGGATCGCGCGGACCGCGACCGGGCCGTTGGCCGCGATGGTCTCGGCGATCTCCAGTGCATTGGTGAGGGCCTGGCCGTCGGGGACTACGTGGCCGATCAGGCCGATTGCCAGGGCCTGCGCGGCGGTGATGTGGCGGCCGGTGAGCAGCAGGTCGGCCGCGACCGTGTAGGGGATCTGGCGGGGGAGCCGGACCGCGGAACCGCCCAGGGGGAACAGGCCCCAGCGTGCCTCGGAGACGCCGAACCTGGCACTCTCGCCGGCCACCCGGATGTCGGTGGCCTGGAGGATCTCGGTGCCGCCCGCGACGGCGGCCCCTTCGACGGCGGCGATCAGTGGCTTGGTCAGCCGGCGGCCCTTGAGCAGCGGCTCGATCACCGACGGGTCGAACGTCCCGGCGTTAGCCGCGTCGCCGGGGTGTGCGCGGGTCATCGCCTTCAGGTCGGCACCGGCACAGAACGCGCCGCCCGCGCCGGTGAGCACGCAGACCCGGATGGCCGGGTCGGTGTCGACCTGGTCCCACGCCTTGCGCAGCAGCGCCAGCATTTGGCCGCTGAGCGCGTTTCGTACCTCCGGGCGGTTCATCGTCACGACAAGGACGTGGCCCGCGCTGCTCGATGAGCAGGTGCGGCTGCCCGGTGTCTGCGGTGGTCATGCGGCGCACTGCCTCCCGAGGGTTGCCCAGAACAGTAACACGTTCTAGTTTGATGCCCATGGCCCGGAACTTCGCCGACCTCTTCGAGCATGCCGTCGACGTGTTCGGTGACCGGATCGCCCTGGTCAGCGGCGGTCGGCAGGTGACCTACGCCGAGTTCGAGGAGCAGTCCAACCGGCTCGCCCATTACCTTTCCGGGCTGGGCGTGCGCGCGGGGGACCATGTCGGGCTGTACGCGCACAACTCCATCGAGGCAGCCGAGACAATCATCGCGGCGTGCAAGATCCGCGCCACCGCGATCAACATCAACTACCGGTACACCGAGAACGAGTTGCAGTACATGTTCGGCGATGCCGACCTGGCCGCCGTGGTGTGCGACCGGCAGTACGCGCCACTGGCCGCCGCCGCGCCGTCCGCTCCCGGGCCGCGCGGCCGCGTGGTGATCGAGGACGGCAGTGGTGCCGACACGGGCGGCGCCATCGGATACGACGCTGCGCTCGCCGGCGGGTCGCCCGCGCGCGATTTCCCGCCGCGCAGCGACGACGATGTCTACATCATCTACACCGGCGGGACCACGGGTTATCCCAAGGGCGTCATGTGGCGGCACGAGGACCTGTGGCGGACCCTCGCCGGTGGCATCGACTTCCTGACCGGCGTGCCGCTGGCCGATGAGTGGGAGCAGTCCCGCAAGGGCCTGGAGTCGGGCGGACTGGTCCGGCTCACCGCGGCGCCGCTCATCCACGGCGCCGCCCAGGTGGCGATGCTGGCGGCGCTGTTCTCCGGGGACACGGTGGTGCTGGCGCCACGGTTCGACGCGCACGAGATATGGCGCGCGGTCGGACAGCACAGGGTGAACCTGGTGTTCATCATCGGCGACGCGATGGGCCGGCCGCTGATCGAGGCCTACCACGAGGGCGGTTACGACGCCTCGTCGCTGTTCGCCATCTCCTCAAGCGGCGCGCTGTTCTCCCCGGTGGTCAAGGACGCTTTCGCCGCGGCGCTGCCGAACATCGTGATCACCGACGCCATCGGCTCGACCGAGACCGGCTTCGCGGGCATCGCCGCGGTGACCGCGGGCGCGCAGCAGCGCGGCGGCCCGACTGTCGCGCCGGGGCCCGAGGTCATCGTGCTTGACGACCGGGGGCGGCCCGCGGCCCCTGGCCAGGTCGGCCGCCTGGCCAGGGGCGGGCATGTGCCACTCGGGTATTACAAGGACCCGGACCGGACCGCGACGATGCTAGCCGTGGTGGACGGCAAGCGGTACGCGGTGCCGGGGGACCTGGCCCGGCTGGAAGCCGACGGCTCGGTAACCCTGCTTGGCCGCGGCGCCACCTGCGTGAACACCGGCGGGGAGAAGGTCTTCCCCGAGGAGGTGGAGGGCGCGCTGAAGTCCTGCCCGGACGTCTTCGACGCACTGGTCATCGGGATCCCCGACGAACTGCTCGGGCAGCGGGTGGCGGCCCTGGTGCAACTGCGGGACGGCCGCACCGCCGACCTGCCCGCGATCGAGGCACACGTCCGGGAGCAGATCGCCGGGTACAAGGTGCCGCGCAGCATCTGGCTGGTCGACGTCATCAGCCGGGGCGTGTCGGGCAAGGCCGACTACCACTGGGCGCACCGGCACGCCGCCAGCCACCCGGCGGACCTGGGCCAGCCGGCGCAATCGGCCCACCACGCGCCGTGAGGAGAACTGTGCGGACCTCGCTGTGCCCGCTGCTCGGGATCGAGCACCCCATCGTTGGCTTCTCCCCGTCCGAGCACGTTGCCGCCGCCATCAGCCGTGCGGGCGGTCTGGGCGTGCTCGGCTGCGTGCGGTTCAACGATCCTGCCGACCTGGACAAGGTCCTGGACTGGATGGATGCCAACACCGACGGCAAGCCCTACGGCGTGGACGTGGTGATGCCCGCGCGCGTGCCTGCCGAGGGCGCGCCCGTCGACCTGAGTTCGCTGATCCCGGTGGGGCACCGGGAGTTCGTGGCGGACACCCTGCTCAAACTCGGCGTGCCGCCGTTGCCGGATGACTCTCCGGCCGGCGACGGCGTACTCGGCTGGCTGCATTCGGTGGCCCGCCAGCACGTCGAGGTGGCGCTGGCTCATCCCGCCCGGCTGATTGCCAACGCCCTCGGCCCGCCGCCACCAGACGTCATCTCCCGCGCGCATGAGCGGGGGATGCTGGTGGCGGCGCTGGCCGGGAAGGCCGCCCATGCCCGCGGTCACGTGGCCTCCGGTGTGGACATCGTCGTGGCCCAGGGCTACGAGGCCGGCGGGCACACCGGCGAGATCGCCAGCATGGTGCTGATACCGGAGATCGTGGACGCGGTGGGCGCCGACGCGCCGGTGCTTGCCGCCGGCGGCATCGGCTGCGGCCGTCAGATCGCCGCCGCGCTCGCCCTGGGCGCCGTCGGCGTCTGGATGGGCTCGGCCTGGCTGACCACCCAGGAGTACGCCATCACCTCGGCCGCGCCGGCCTTGCGGGCCGCGTTGCTTGCGGCCACGTCCTCGGACACGGTGCGGTCGCGGATCTACAGCGGCAAGCCCGCGCGGCTGCTGCGCAACCGCTGGACACAGGCCTGGGCCGAGCCGGGCGCACCCGAGCCGTTGCCCATGCCGCTGCAGAACCTGCTGGTCAGCGAGGCGCACCAGCGCCTGATGCGCTCCGGTCAGCCCGACGTGGTGCCGATGCCGGTGGGCCAGATCGTCGGCCGGATGAATGAGGTCCGCTCGGTGGCCGAGGTCATGGCGGCCCTGATCACCGAAACCGGGGACGCGCTGGCCCGCCTGGAAGGCCTGCGTTAGCGGCCCTCGCTTCCAGAGCCATGAATGTGAATCCGGTGTTCATAGAGCAACACCAAGCTCACATTCATGCCCCCGAATGAGGCTCAGCGGGCAGGGCTGGCCCCGGCACCCGCTGGCGGCCAGAATCGGGGGAAACGCGGGAGGCCTGAGATGAAGATCGCGACCACCGTCGGCTACTGGAGTTCCGGCCCGCCCGGCGACGCGGCGCAGTTGTTCGCCACGGCCGACGAGCTTGGCCTGGATCAGGTGTGGACGGCCGAAGCGTATGGCAGCGACGCTTGGACGCCGCTGGCATGGTGGGGTTCGCGGACCGCCCACGTGAAGCTGGGGACCGCCATCTCGCAACTCTCCGCCCGGCCGCCCGCGACCCTGGCGATGGCCGCGATGACCATGGATCACCTGACCCAGGGCCGGATCCTCCTCGGCATCGGCACCAGCAACCCGCAGGTGGTCGAGGGCTGGTACGGCCAGCCGTACCCGCGGCCGCTGGAGCGCACCCGGGAGTACGTGGACATCCTGCGCGCGATCATCGCCAGGGACGAGCCCGTCGTCTACCACGGCAAGCACTACCAGTTGCCGTATCCCGGCGGGACCGGGCTGGGCAAGCCGCTGCGGTCGATCCTGCACCCCTACCGCAGGGAGATACCTATTTACCTGGGCGCGGAGGGCCCGAAGAACGTCGCCCTGGCCGCCGAGATCGCCGACGGCTGGAACACGATCTTCTTCTCGCCGAGCATGAACGGCTTCTACGCGGCGGCGCTCGGCGAGGGCTTCGCGCGGCCCGGCGCCCGGCACACCGCCGAGACGTTCGACGTGGTGGGCGGGCCGATGCGGATCATCGTCGACGACGACATCGAACGGGCGGCCGACCTGCTCCGGCCCTCGCTGGCCCTGTACATCGGCGGCATGGGCGCGCGCGGCGTCAACTACCACCACGAGGTGTTCGCCCGGATGGGCTATGCGGGGCAGGCCGCCGCCATCCAGGACCTGTACCTCGCCGGGGACAGGCGCGGTGCGATCGCGGCCGTGCCCACGGCGATGGTCGAGGACGTCGCCCTGATCGGCCCCTGGGCCAAGATCGCCGACGAGATCCAGCGGTGGCAGCAGACCGTGATCACCACGTTTTCCGTCAGCACCGACCTGCGGCACCTGGAACGCGTCGCCGGCCTGCTGCGCCGCTGACCGGCTGGCGTGACCCTGGCGCCCCCGGCGAAGCGAATCCGATGACCTCATGCGACTGCATCGCGGTGCGCGCCGCCGACCTCATCACCGGCGGCGGCATCCCCTGATGCGGCGTCAGCCGGAGCTGGCGAGGGCGGCGCCGATGCGGCGCAACTGGGCGGTCGCGCCGCCGAGCGCGAACTCGCCCTGCTTGGCGGCCAGGAAGTAGCGGTGCAGCGGGTAGTCGAGGTCGATGCCCACGCCGCCGTGCACGTGCACCGCGGTGTGGGCGACCCGGTGACCCGCGTCGGCGGCCCAGAACTTGGCGGTGGCGATGGCAGTCTCGGACGGCTGCCCGGCGGCCAGTTGCCACGCGGCCTGCCACATCGTCAGCCGCACCGCCGCCACGTCGATGTAACCGTCGGCCAGGCGTTGCGCTACCGCCTGGAAGCCGCCGATCGGCTTGCCGAACTGGACCCGGTTCCGCGCGTATTCCGCGGTCATCTCCAGGGCGCGCTCCACCACGCCGAGCTGCAGAGCGCACAGCGCGACCGTGGCGTGGGAAAGCAGCCAGCCGGTGATGTCCCGGCCCGTGCCCGTGCTGCCGAGCACCCGGCCGGCGGGCACCCGGACGCCGTCCAGCACCACCCGGCCCGCCGTGCCGCCGGTAATCCGCTGCGGCTGCACCGTGACACCATCGCCGGCCGGGTCGACGAGGAACACGGTGACGTCGGGTGGCGTCGCCGCGGGCACCAGCATCAGCCCGGCCTGTGCGGCGGCGAACACCGTGGTCTTCACGCCGGACAGCCGCCAGCCCCCACCCCCCGCCTCCCCTTGCATGCGCTCGGCGCTGACCGACGGCGCCCGCGGGTCGTCGCCGTCCTCCTCGGCCAGCGCGGCGGTCAGGATGATCTCACCGCGCCCCGCCGGGGCGGCCCAGCGTTCTTGCTGCTGCGGGGTGCCGAACCGGGCCAGGGCGCCGGCGCCGAGCACGATCGAGGCCAGGTACGGCACCGGGGCCACGGCGCGGCCGAGTTCGGTGAGGACGCAGCACTGCGCGAGCAGGCCGAGCCCGGCGCCGTCCAGCGGCTCGGGCAGCGCGGCGGACAGGATCCCGGCGCCCGCCAGGTCGGCCCACAGCGCCCGGTCGAACCCGTCGCCGGCCTCGACGGCGCGCATCCGCTCCGGCGTCAGCCGCCCGGTGAGGATCTTGCGGGTCAGGTCCGCGAGTTCGCGCTCGGCCTCGTTCAGCGTGAAGTCCATGAGTCATAAGTCCTCAGCGTCGGCCGATGGGAAGCTGTAGTGCCGCGGCGGCGATCAGGTCCCGCTGTACCTCGTTGGTGCCGCCGCCGAACGTGAGGATCAGCGAGGACCGGTGCATCCGCTCGATCCTGCCCGCCAGAATCGCGCCCGCCGACCCATCCTTGACCAGCGCGTTCGCGCCGAGCACCTCCATCAGCAGCCGGTACGCCTCGGTGGCGAACTCGGTGCCGAAGACTTTGGTCGCCGATGCCCCGGCCATGCCGGGCCCGTCGCCGGCCTGCGCCGCGATCCGCCAGTTCATCAGCTTTCCGAACTCGGCCTTGGCGTGCACCCGGGCCAGGTTGAGCTGCACCCATTCGGCGTCGATGACCCGCCCGCCGTTGGCCAGCTTCGTGGCGCGGGCCCAGTCGGTGACCTCACGCAGCGCGTTGCGCACCGGAGCAGACGAGGTGAGTGCGACCCGCTCGTGGTTGAGCTGGTTGGTGATCAGCGGCCAGCCCTGGTTCTCCGCACCCACCAGGGCCGAGGCGGGCACCCGGACGTCCTGGTAGTAGGTGGCGCTCGTGGTGGTCCCGGCGACGGTGCGCACCGGCGTCCAGGAGAAGCCCTCGGCGTCCGTGGGCACGATCAGGATGGACAGGCCCTTGTGCCGGGGTGCGTCGGGGTCGGTCCGGCAGGCCAGCCACACATAGTCCGCGTACTGGATCAGGCTGGTCCACATCTTCTGGCCGTTGATCACGTAACAGTCCCCGCCATCGCCCGGCACGCGGACCGCGCGGGTGCGCAGCGAGGCCAGGTCGGTACCCGCCTCGGGCTCGGAGTAGCCGATCGAGAAGTGGATCTCGCCGCGCGCGATCCGGGGCAGGTAGTGCGCCTTCTGCCCGGCGGTGCCGAAACGCATGATCGTCGGGCCCACGGTGTGCAGTGTCAGGAACGGGACCGGCACCCCGGCGACCGCCGCCTCGTCGGTGAAGATGAGCTGCTCGATTCCGGACGCCCCGCGCCCGCCGTACTCCTCCGGCCAGCTCAGCACCAGCCAGCCGTCGCGGCCAAGCTCCCGCACGACTTCCCGGTAGGCCGCCCCGTTCCCGTACTCGCCGTCCGCCGTGGCGAGCGCGGCCCGGCGCTCCGGCGTCATCAGGCGGGCGAAGTATGCGCGCAGCTCCTCGCGGAGCCGCTCCTGCTCGGGCGTGTAGGTCAGGTCCATCCGCGCTCCGCTGCCGGTGTAGAGGGGCCGCCGGGTATAAATAGAACGTGTTCTAGAAGCATAACCGAGGGGAGCCGGCGTGGCCGAGGCGTACCTGGTCGATGCCGTGCGGACCCCGGTCGGCCGCCGCGGCGGTGGCCTTGCCGGGGCGCACCCCGCCGATCTCGGCGCGCACGTCATCGCCGCGCTGCTGGCCCGCACCGGTGTGGATCCGCTGGCCGTCGATGACGTGGTGTTCGGCTGCGTGGACACCCTCGGCCCGCAGGCCGGCGACATCGCCCGGACCGCCTGGCTCGCCGCGGGCCTGCCCGAGGCCGTGCCCGGCGTCACCGTGGACCGGCAGTGCGGCTCGTCCCAGCAGGCGGCCCACTTCGCGGCCCAGGCGGTGCTCAGCGGTACCGCCGATCTGGTGGTGGCCGGCGGGGTGCAGAACATGAGCATGATCCCGATCGCGGCGGCGATGCTCGCCGGGCAGGCTTACGGGTTCGCCGACCCGTTCTCCGGATCGGCGGGCTGGCGGGCCCGCTACGGCGACCAGGAGATATCGCAGTTCCGCGCCGCCGACATGATCGCCGCGAAGTGGGGCCTGCGCCGCGCCGAGATGGAGGAGTTCGCGCTGGCCAGCCATCAGCGGGCCATCGCGGCGGCCCGCGCGGGGCACTTCACCGCCGAGATCGTGCGCTACGGCGAGGTGGCCGCGGACGAGTGCCCGCGCCCGGATACCTCGCTGGCGAAGATGGCGGCGCTGGCGCCGCTGCGTGCGGACGGGCTGATCACCGCGGCGCTGTCCAGCCAGATCGCCGACGCCGGGGCCGCCCTGCTGGTCGCCTCGGACCGGGCGGTACGTGCGCACGGGCTGCGCCCGCTGGCCCGCATCCATCACCTGTCCGCGCGCGGCGGCGACCCGGTGCTGATGCTGACCGCACCGATCGCCGCGACCGCGCACGCGCTGGACCGGGCCGGGCTGCGGCTGGACCAGCTCGACCTCATCGAGATCAACGAGGCGTTCGCGCCGGTCGTGCTGGCCTGGCACCGGGAAACCGGGGCGGACCTGGCCAGGGTCAACGTCAGCGGCGGCGCGATCGCGCTGGGCCATCCGCTCGGCGCCACCGGCGCCCGGCTGCTCACCACGCTGCTGCACGCCCTGGTGCGCACCGGCGGCCGGTACGGCATGGTCACCATGTGCGAGGGCGGCGGCCAGGCCAACGTCACCATCCTCGAGCGGCTATGACCCCGGGCGGCTGAGCCGGCCGAGGGCCGCCAGGCGCTGCTCGGCTTCGGTCATGATCCGGGTGATCAGCTCGGCACAGGCCGGCAGATCCTCGATCAGGCCGGCCACCTGACCGGACGGCATCAGTCCCGCCTCGGGGTGGCCGTCGGCCATCGACGCCCGCAGCAGCACCGGGGTGTTCGCCGCCATCAGCACCTGGTTCCAGGTCAGCCCGGTGCCGCGGCGCATCGCGCGGCCCTCGCGCAGCAGCGCGGGCCACCCCAGCCCGGAGGCCCGGCGAAAGGCGCCGGCGCTGCGGGCCGAGCGGAGCAGGCCGCTCACCCGGCCGGCCCGCTCCAGGCGCCCGGTCAGCGGCGTCCGCAACATCCGGTGCGGCACACCGTCGGCCCGGGTGGTGACCACGGTGCCGGTAACGTCACTGGCCAGGTAGGCCTGCTTCACCGCATCCGCGACCGGGCTTTCGCTGGTCAGCAGGAACCGGGTGCCCATGGCGATCCCGGCGGCTCCGTAGGCGAGCGCGGCGGCCAGTCCCCGGCCGTCGAAGAATCCGCCCGCCGCGATGACCGGGACCTCGACCGCGTCCACGACCTGGGGGATCAGCAGGCTGGTCGGCACCGCGCCGACGTGCCCGCCGCCCTCGGCCCCGGTGGCGATCACCGCGTCGATGCCCCAGGCCGCCACCTTCTCCGCGTGCCTGCGCGCGCCGACCGAGGCGATCGTGACCACCCCGGCGTCCCGCAGCCTGCCGATGAAGTCCTGCGTCGGGGCCTGCGCGAACGAGGCGACCGGCACCTGCTCCGCGATGATCAGCCCGACCTGCTCCGGCGCATCGGCCGCGTCGGCGCGCAGGTTCACGCCGAACGGCGCCCCGGTCCGCTCCCTGACCTTCTTTATGGCATTACGCAACTCCGTGGGGCTCATCGTTGCCGCGGCGAGAATGCCGAGCCCGCCTGCGGCAGAAACCGCGGACGTCAGCCTGGGCCCGGACACGTACCCCATCCCGGTGGCCACGATGGGACAGGAGATGCCGAGCAGCTCGGTCAGCCTGGTCCGGATCAACCTGTGCCCCTGGGTGCCGCCGGGGACCGCCTCACGACAGCTCCCGCTCGCGCAGCCCGCCCGGGTCGAGCCGGCCGCGGATCAGGGCCAGCTCGCCCGGCGCCGGGAGCCGGGTCACCGGCACCTCACCGGGGATGGCCAGCGGGAACCCGGTGGCCGCGGCAACGTCGCTGGCCGGCACACCCGGATGGACCGAGCGGAGCCGCATGCTGTGGTCCGGCGTCGCGAAGTCGAGCACCGCCAGGTTGGTCACGACGACCCGCAGTTCGTGGAACCGGGCCTGCCCCGGCCCCAGCGCGGCCGCCCGGTCGTAACCGATGCCGCACACCATGTCGGCCCGCTCGACGAAGACCCGTCCCGAGTGCCGGGGCACCCAGTAGCTGACCGGGTGGTTGATCGTGTTGCCCGGGGCGCCGCGCACGCCCAGCAACTGGGCCTTCGGGCGGGCGTGGTCGCCGATGCAGGAGATGTTCTGGTTGCCGAACCTGTCGAGCTGCGCGGCGCCCATCATCACGTGCCGCAGCCCGGCCGCCAGCATCGTGAACACGTTGCGGTAAGGCAGCCAGCCCTCGGTCACGCTGTCCGGGCCGCCCGGCGCGAGCAGCGTGGCCTCGCCGTCGGTCAGCAGCAGGCCGGGGGAGAAGGTGAGCTGCGCCAGCTTCGCGCCCAGCGTCGGGATCAGCCCCATCGGGCTGGCCAGGATCGCGCCGTCGCCGCGCCACGCCTCCGCGCACGCGACCACACACACCTCGGCCCTGGTCGGCCCGGGGCCGACCACGCCCGCACCGGGGTCCTCACCCATGCCCGCCCCGCGAAACCGCGCCCTCAGCCATGCCTGCCACCGCCTTCAGCCATGCTCGGCACCGGCTGCGATTGTGGTCGTTGGCGCCAACGCCCACAATCTTGTGTGGTCGTTGGCGTAATCGCCCACAAACCTTCGGCCGGTCATGGGGCCGCTGTCCGCTCGGCGCGGTGCCGGTTCTCGGTGAAGCGGCGGACGGCGGCCTGGTAGCCGGCCTCGTCGCCGTCCAGGAACTCGGCGCGGAACCGCTGCCAGTCCGCGGGGTCCGCCGCGGCCGCCGCGTACCGGGCCTGGAACGCCTCGTCCCTGCCGTAGTCCGGCACGCAACTGGTGAAGTGCGCGCCACCTGGGGCCTCGACCACACCGTGCACCATTGCCCGGTTGACCAGCAGGCTCTGCGGCGGCCCGGACCCGGCCAGGCTGGCGGTCGGCACGATCCGCTCGCAGGACAGGTAGGCCCGCTCGGCGGCCAGGCAGAACAGGTCGTCGAAGTACGGATCCGGCCCCAGGTACTGGCCGTTGCCCGCAGCGTCGGCACGGTTGAGGTGGATCAGCCCCGCGTCCAGCCGCAGCGCGGGCATGGCGAGCAGCTCCTCGCCGTCGGCATAGGGGGAGCGGACGGTACGCAGGCCGGGGTTCACCCGCGGCACGTCGGAGCCCAGCCCTGCCCGGATCGGCAAGAACGGCAGCCGGTGCGCGGCCGCGAGCAGGCCCCAGTGCAGCATGCCCTCGTCCAGCTCGGCCAGCTCCACCGTGCCCCGCTGGCGGGCGTGCCGGAAATGCGGCTCCAGTGGGATCGTGTCGAGCGAGACGAAACCGGTCACGACCCTGCGGACGTGGCCCCCGGCGATCAGCAGCCCGACGTCGGGCCCGCCGTAGCAGACGATCTCCAGGTCTTTCAGGCCGGACCGGAGGATGGCGCGCACCAGGGCCATCGGCTTGCGCCGCGATCCCCAGCCACCGATACCGATCGTCATGCCCGAGCGCAGCTCCCCGGCCACCTCGTCGGGGCTCATCACCGCCACGCGGTCACCGCTGCCCGTCGACGAACGCCTGGCGGGCCGCGTCCGATACGCCGCTGAGGTTGAGCTCGAAGGTGAACCCCTGCTCATACCGGTAGGAGCGCTTGACGTCGACCGGGTCGATGCCGTTCAGCGACTGCTTGGCCAGCCGGATGACCGCCGGGTCCTTGGCGGCGATCTCGGCGGCGACCGCCCGCGCGGCCTGCCGCAGTTCCGCGGGCGGCACAACCTCCAGCACGGTGCCGAAGGCGAGCAACTGCCGTGCGGTGACCGTGCGGCAGGTGTACACCATGGTGCGCATCAGCTGCTGGGGCACCAGCCGGGACAGGTGCGTCGCCGCGCCGAGGGCACCACGGTCCACCTCGGGCAGGCCGAACGTGGCGTCGTCCGCCGCGACGACGATGTCGGCATTGCCGGCCAGGCCAACCCCCCCGCCCAGGCAGAAACCGTGCACCGCGGCGATCACCGGCACGGCGCAGTCGTAGACCGCGGCGAACGCGGCGAAGCAGCCCCGGTTCGCGCCGAGCAGCGCCTCGTGCCCTGGAACCTGTTGCATTTCCTTGATGTCCACCCCGGCGCAGAAGCCGCGGCCCCCGGCGGCCAGGATTACCGCCCGGATGCCTGGGTCGGCGCCGGCCCCGGTGACCGCGCTGGCCAGGTCGAACCAGGCCGCCACGGGCAGCGCGTTGACCGGAGGGTAGTCGAGGACGATCTCGGCGATGCCGCCGAAGCGTTGCGTCTCGATGCCCATCGCCGCGTCCTCGCACGTTTCGCGTGGGGCCATAATGGCCGCTCAGCCTGGCCTGACGCTCCGTCACCCGGCCTAGCGTTTGCTTGGTGGCAAAGCCTAACATGTGCCCCATGCGCGCCACCGATTACGCGGGCCGGGCGGTGATCGTCACCGGGGGAACCCGGGGGATCGGCGCGGAGATCGCGCGGGCGTTCCTGCGGGCCGGCGCCCAGGTGCTGGTCTGCGGCCGGACAGAGCCCAGTGACGGCGCACCGCTGCCCAGCGCCGGCCGCAGGGCCGCCAGGTTCACCCGCGCCGACGTCCGGGATCCGGCCCAGGCCAGGAAGCTGATCGGCGAGGCCGTCGAGCGGTACGGCCGGCTGGACGTCGTGGTCAGCAACGCGGGCGGGTCGCCATCGGCGGCGGCCGCCACCGCGTCCCCGCGGTTCCATGCCAAGGTCATCGAACTGAACCTGATCGCGCCGTTCCACGTCGCGCAGAGCGCGAACAACGTGATGCAGGGCCAGCCGGACGGCGGGACGATCATCATGATCGGCAGCGTGAGCGGCGTGCGGCCGTCACCGGGCACCGCCGCCTACGGCGCGGCCAAGGCGGGCCTGCACCACCTGGCCACCAGCCTCGCCGTCGAATGGGCGCCGAAGGTCCGGGTCAACGTCGTGGTGCCCGGGCCGGTCGCGACCGAGACCGCTGCTGCCGCGCACTACGCGGACGTCGGCGGGCCTGAGGCCGTCGCCAGCACGGTGCCGCTGGGCCGGCTGGCGTCCCCGGGCGACGTCGCGGACGCCTGCCTGTTCCTGGCCTCGCCGCAGGCGTCCTACGTCAGCGGGGCCGCTTTGCTGCTGCACGGCGGCGGCGAGTGGCCTGCCTGGCAGTCCGCCACCTAGCGCCGCCCGGCGGCCGCCTGGCGGGCCGCTGTCTAGCGACCCGGCTGGGCCCCGTTATACGCTCGCAGCGACTAGAACGTGTTCTATTAGGAGCTGGGTCATGGTTGCATCCATCAAGCCGCATCGCGACGAGATCGGCCTTGCCGACGGCCTTCTGCTGATCGATGGCTCATGGGCCGCGGCCCGGTCCGGCGAGAGCTGGAGCCACAGCCACCCGGCCACCGGCGAGGAGGTGGCCTCCTTCCCGATCGCCGGGCCCGCGGATGTCGACGCAGCCGTGCGTGCCGCGCGGAAGGCGTTCGACGAGGGGCCATGGCCGCGGGCACGGGCCGCCGAGCGGATCCGGGTGCTGCGCCGGATCGCCGACCTTGTCCGCGAGCACGGCGACGAACTGCTCGCGCTGCAGGCGCTGGACAACAGCGTGCCGCTGAGCTTCGGCTCGGTGTACGGGATGTCGGCGAACATGGTGGCCGACATCTTCGACCACCACGCCGGCTGGGTGGACAAGCTGGCGGGGGAGACGCTGCCGCCCTACCAGGGCGGTGATCACCTGGTCATGACGTTGCGCGAGCCGGTCGGCGTGGTGGGTGCGATCATCCCGTGGAACGCGCCGCTGTTGCTGTTCGCGCAGAAGGCGGCGCCGGCCCTGGCGACCGGCTGCACGATCGTGGCCAAGCCGTCGGAGTACGCGACGTTCGCGGTGCTGCGGCTGGCCGCCCTGATGGAGGAGGCCGGGCTGCCGCCCGGCGTGCTCAACGTCGTCACCGGCCCCGGGGAGCCGACCGGTGACGCGCTGATCAACCATCCGATGGTCGACAAGCTCTCGTTCACCGGCAGCCGGGCCGTCGGCCGCAAGATCATCGCCGCGTCCGCGGCCGGGTTCAAGCGGGTCAGCCTGGAACTGGGCGGCAAGAGCCCGGCGCTGGTGTTCGCCGACGCCGACGTGCCCAACGCCGCGGCGCTCACCATGGGCACGGTGACCCTGGGCCTGGCGGGCCAGGTCTGCCTGGCCCAGACCCGGGCGCTGGTACAGCGGGACGTCGTGGACGAGTTCCTCGGCATGGCCGAGATGATCGGCGGGATGGTCAGCTACGGCAGCCCCTTCGACCCGGCCGTCACCTCCTCACCGCTGATCAACACCAGGCAACTGGACCGGGTGCTCGGCCTGATCGCCGACGGGCGGGAGTCCGGTGCCCGGCTGGTCTGCGGCGGCACTCGCGGCGAGGGTGACCTGGCCGCGGGCAACTTCGTCGCGCCGACGTTGTTCACCGACGTGACCAACGACATGAGCATCGCCCGGGAGGAGATCTTCGGGCCGGTGCTTTCCGTGCTCCCGTTCAGCGACGAGGACGAGGCGCTGCGGATCGCCAACGACACCGACTACGGCCTGGCCGCCACGGTGTGGACCAGCGATATCAAGCGCGCGATCCGGCTGACGAAGGCGCTGCGGGCCGGCACCGTCGGCATCAACGGCTACACGCTGGAGCCGCACGCGGCGTTCGGCGGCTACGGGCAGTCCGGGATGGGCCGGGAGGGCGGGCGCACCGCCGTTGAGGCCTACACCGAGGTCAAGACCGTCTTGCTGCCGTTCACCGACGAGATGATGTGACGCACAGGCAGGCCGCCGGGGCGCCGCCCACGGCCGGCGGCCCGTGGCCGGAGCCCGAGGAACGGGTCGGCCGGCGCTGGATCGTGCTCATCGCGCTGGCCAACCTCGGCCTCTACCTGGCCTACCTCGGCCCGATCTCGGTGCTGCTGCCCAACCAGGTCCAGGCGATCGCCGGGCCCGCGCACAAGGTCGCCGTCCTCGGCTGGGTGACCGGCATCGGCGCCGCGGTGGCGATGATCGCCAACCCGGTCGCCGGTGCGCTGTCGGACCGGACCGTGGGCCGGTTCGGCCGGCGCCGCCCGTGGATCGCTGGCGGCACGCTGGCCGGGTCGGCCGCGCTGGTGCTGCTGGCCGGCCAGCATGCCCTGGCCGGCGTCATCCTCGGCTGGTGCCTGGCGCAGGCCAGCCTGAACGCGATGCAGGCCAGCCTCAGCGCGGCCGTGCCCGACCAGGTACCTGTCGCGCAGCGGGGCACGGTTTCCGGCTGGATCGGCTTGCCGCAGAGCGTCGGCGTGCTGCTGGCCGTGGTGCTGGTCACCGATGTGGTGACCGGCAACGGCGGCTATGTGCTGCTCGCGGCCTGCGTCCTGGCCTGCGCACTGCCGTTCGCGCTCACCATGCCGGACCTGCCCGTGCCCCGCTCGGCCCGGCCGCCCTGGGACTGGCGCGCCTTCGCCAGGTCGTTCTGGCTGAGCCCGCGGCGCTACCCAGACTTCGCCTGGGCCTGGCTCACCAGGTTCGCGGTCAACCTCGGCAACGCGATGACCCTGCTGTACCTGCTGTACTTCCTGCGCGACCGGATCCACTACAGCCGGCTGTTCCCCGGCCACAAGGCCGAGGACGGCCTGGTCGTGCTGATCCTGCTCTACCTGGCCGGGGTCGTGCTCACCGCGGTGGCCGGCGGTGTCCTCTCCGACCGCACCGGGCGCCGCAAGCTGCCGGTCACGGTGGCCGGCCTGGTCATGGCCGCGGCCGCGGCCGTGCTTGCGCTGTGGCCGTCCTGGCCGGCCGCGATGGCAGCGTCGGCGATCATGGGCCTGGGCTACGGGGTGTACCTGTCGGTGGATGCGGCCCTGGTTACCCAGGTGCTGCCCGCGGCGGCCGCGCGGGCCAAGGACCTGGGCATCATCAACATCGCCAACTCCGGGCCGCAGGTGCTTGCCCCGGCGGTCGCCGCGCCCCTGGTCAGCCAGCTTGGCGGGTACCGGTCCCTGTACCTTTCTGTGGCCGTCGTCACGGTGCTCGGGTCGCTGTTCGTCCAGCGAATCCGCTCGGTCCCGTGATCTCCGCTCAATCATGGGGGTTTGGTCGCTCCGCGATACCAAATGCCATGATCATTGACGACGGGCAGGGCTATTGGTGTCCCAACGGCTGCAGCAGTTCGTGAGGTTCGGCGTGGCGGCGTGATACAACGGTGGCCGCCGCTCAGAACTTCAAGATCAACTTATCCCGGAACTGAGGCTAGGGCCGCAGTAGGGCCGGGACCGAGGGCTGCGCCGGGGGCTGCTGTTGAAGCTGCGCACCCAAGTGGCTCGATCAGGGTTGGTTGGCTTGCGCGGCTTCGCCTTGACCGCGGCGGCGGTGCGTGACTTCGGCCCGAAGCGCTGCTGCTGCCTGGTGGTCACCCAGCTGCTCGAGGTCCTTGGCGAGGTTACCGGCCGAGGCCAGGGTCTTGGGGTGGTCGTCGCCGAGGACGCGGCGCCGCCGGGCGAGGGTGTCGGTGTCCAGGTCCCTGGCCGCCTCGGCCTCTCCGAGCCGGCGCAGGTCAGCAGCGAGGTTGCTGGCCGTGATCAGGGTCCACGGGTGGTCGGGGCCGTGGACTGTGCGGCGCCGGGCCAGCGTATCGGCATCCAGGTCCCGGGCGGCTTGGTGCAGGCCCAGGCGGCTCAGGTCCTGGCTGAGGTTGTGTTGCGAGGTCAAGGTGTCGGGGTGGTCGGGGCCAAGGACGCGGCGCCGCCGGGCAAGGGTGTCCTCGTCGACCTCGCGCGCCGCCTGGGTCTCCCCGAGCTTGCGCAGGTAGGCGGCCACGCTGTTGCGGGAGGTGAGCGTGTGGGGGTGGTCGTCGCCCAGGACGCGCTGCCGGTCGGCCAGCACCCGCTCGTACAGCGGGATCGCCCGCTGCACATCGCCCGCCTCCTGATACGCGCCGGCAAGGAGGTGCCGGGAGGCCATCGTCTCGGGGTGATCGTCGCCCAGGACGCGCCGCCGGTCGGCCAGCAGCTGTTCAAACAGCGGGATCGCCCGCTGCACATCCCCGAGCTCCTGGTAGGCGGCGGCCAGGTCGCCCCGGACCGTCAAGGTGGTGGGGTGCTCGCCGCCCAAGAGCCGCTCTTGGCCGGCCAGTGCCTGCTCATACAAGGCGACGGCGCGCCGCACGTCGCCCGCTTCGCCGTAGGCACCCGCGAGGTTGTGCCGCGAGACGATCGTGTCGGGGTGATCGTCTCCCAGGACCCGCTGCCGGTCGGCCAGCACCTGCTCATACAGGCCGATCGCCCGCTGCAGGTCTCCTTGTTCGTGGTAGGCGGCGGCCAGGTTGTTGCGGTAGGACAGGGTGTCGGGATGGCCGGCGCCCAGCAGCCGCTCGCCGTCGGCGGCCACCCGCTCCAGCAGCGGCAGTACCCGGCGGGTCTCCCCGGCCGCCTGGCAGGCCATCGCCAGGTTGTTGCGGTAGGACAGGGTGTCGGGATGGCCGGCGCCCAGCAGCCGCTCGCCGTCGGCGGCCACCCGCTCCAGCAGCGGCAGCGCCCGCCGCACCTCACCGGCCGCCGCGTAGGACCGCGCGAGGCCGTTCCGCGTCCCCAGGATGCGGGGGTCCTCGGCACCCAGGACCCGCTCCTGGATCGCCAGCACCTGCTCATACAGCCGGATGGCCAGCCGCACCTCGCCGGTGTCCTGGTAGACGCCGGCCAGGTTGCTCCGGAACCCCAGGGTGACCTGATCCTCGTCACCGAGCGCCCGCTCGGCGTCGGCCACCGCCTGCTCCAGCAGCGGAACAGCCCGCGCCAGCTCACCCGCCGCACGGTAGGCCGTGGCCAGATTGTTCCGCACGGCCGCGGTGACCAGATGATCGGTACCCAGCGCCCGCTGGCTGCCGGCCAGCGTCTGCTCCAGCAACGAGATGGCCTCACGCACCTCACCCGCCGCCTTATAGGCCGCCGCCAGCTTGACCTGGGACATCACGAACTCAGGATCCGCGTCTTCCACCATTGCGCCTGCCCTGCTGCCATGGAGGCGGACGGTTCGGTCACATCCAGGCGTAAGCGTAGCCGCCAGCAGGGGCCGGGGCAGCTAGTGACCTCGTTCGCGTCGCCGCCGGCAGTGGCATCTGCGCCTGCGCCGCGACTACAGGACGGCAGTCCACTCGACGAGGCGGGGGGCCTGGCCGGCTGGGTCGGGGGATTTGTTCTGCGACCCCCCAGGTGCCGTACTCCCGTGATCATGGCCAGTTCCCGCGATCTACCAGCGAGGCCGAAGCCGGCTGGCCGCCGCGATGGTCGCTGGTCCTCTACGTCGTGCTGGTCTTGTTCGATTACGGGTACGCTCGCCAGGCTCTGCGCCGAACTGGGCTGCCAGCCCGGTGACCTGCTCGGCTACGCGCCCGACCCAGATGCCCGCCCGGGCACCCCTGATCGGTGACCGCTGATCGGCGCCCGCCCTGGGCTGGGCCGGTGCCGCTGTGGGCGGCCGGATCTGCCAGTTCTGTGCGTGGGCGCTTTGGTGACGCGATCGACCGTAACTTGCCAGGCCACTTACTGGTGGCGGGGGGGCTGCCTGGTTCGCGCGTGCTGCGGGGATGCTCGTCCTAGGCCCCGGCTGGGGTTTCGCCGGCTGGCTGGCGGCCGGGCCGCCCGGCCGCGATCACGGCGTCGACATTGCGGAGGAAGTCGATCAGCGCGATCGCGAGGAACACCGCGCCGATAAGTGCCAGGATCTGCGGCTCCGGCCGCCCGGTCTTGCGGGCGACCGCGCGGGCGACCGGCTTGGCGGCCTCCCTGGTCCAGCCGGTGAGGCCCGCCTGGCCCATCGCTTCGAAGTTCCATTTCGGCATGGGGGCTTCCTCCTTGATGTCTGGGTCATGTATGAGCGCATGTCCCGTGCTGCCGTGAAGAAAGTCAGCCTGGTGGTATCGCGGCGGCCCCTATTTCTTCGTCGGGGTCGATGACCGCAGGTGGCCCGGTGGTGCCGGTTTCCTTCTTCTGCTTCCCCCAGGGCCCCCACGAGTAGATGGTCACAATCGCGCCGCAGACGACGACGTAGATACCAAGGACGATGATCGGCATGGTGATGACGTGCTGCCGAAGTACAGGGTGTTGCGGATCAGGTAGAGCCCGTTGCGTGGTGGCAGGACGACGCCGATGGCCTGCCAGAACGGGGGCAGGAAGGCGACGGTCTTCTCACTCCTATGCCATAGTGCGCACGGGCGTCATGGCAGTGCGTCACCCCCTCGGGGTGAGAAGGGGGATGAACATGGCTGGTGATCCTTACCAGGAGCTGCCGCGGGCAAAGCGAAGGCGCCTCATTTCCCGGGCGGTGCTGCGGGGCCTGCTGACCACAGCCGTGCTAGTGGTTCTGTCTTACCAGCTGCCGCTGGACCGGCCGTGGAACGCTGACACAGCGGTGCGGCTGCTGGTTGGCCTGCTGGTCTTCGCGGGCGTCACGGTGTGGCAGGTCAGGGCAATCGCTGGCGCGCGCTACCCGGGTCTGCGGGCAGCCGAGGCGCTGGGCCTGATAGTTCCCTTGTACCTGCTGCTGTTCGCCTCGACGTACTTCGTGATGGAACGAGCCTCGGCGGCGAACTTCACCGAGCCGCTGACCCGCACCGACGCCCTGTACTTCACGGTGACGGTCTTCTCCACCGTGGGTTTCGGGGACATCACCGCCAAATCCGAGGCAGCC
>CAVPSA010000006.1:0-16524 GCA_963707905.1 uncultured Actinomycetes bacterium
ATACTGGGCCGGGCTCCGCGTGTCATCGCTCATTGGGCGACCATAGACCCTGCCGGTGGCACCGTGCCGCAGCAGGCGAACAGCGGTTCGGTGATCACGAAACCGGGCCGCAGGCGGAACCGCGGCCGCGGAGAGGGCAGCACGGCAAAGCCCGCCATCCCGCCGATGGCGGCGATCCACAGCGTCGGCCGCAGCCCCAGTACCGTGCCGAGGAACCCGCCGGAGGGCCTGGCCTACTGCGAGGGAGGCGAACTCGGCGTCTTCACCATGTGCCTCAACGGCTGGCAGGCCCGTGGGCTGGTGCTCACCGGGCGGTGGGACGAGGCTGCGGAGATCTGCGCCCGGTCGCTGGGCAGCCCGGGCATCTCGCCGGTCAACCAGCTCAACTCTCTGTGCGCCCTGGCCACGATCCGGGGGCGCCGTGGCGAGGAGGGGGAATGGGAGCTGCTCGACCGGGCGCTGAAGTACGCCGAGGGGACCGGTGAGCCGCCGTGGATCGCGGCGGCGCGGGCGGCGCGGGCAGAGCTGAGATGGCTGGAGGGAAGGCCGGATCTGGCGGCCGCCGAGGCCCAGGCCGGCTACGACCGCGCGGTCGGCCACGCCAATCCGTGGCAGGTCGGGTCGCTGGCGATCTGGCTGGCGAGGCTCGGCGTGCGAGCGGACCTGCCCGACCTCCCGGAGCCGTATGCGCTGGAGATCGCGGGTGACCACCACGGCGCGGCCGCGGCCTGGAACCGGCTCGGCCGGCCCTACGACGCCGCGCTCGCCCTGCTGGGCTCGGCGGACGAGGCGGGGCTGCGGGAGGCGCTCGCGGTGCTGGGCGGCCTGGGAGCCAGTACGGCCACCGCAGCGGCCCGGCGGCGGATGAAGGAAGCCGGGGTGCGGGCGATACCGCGCGGGCCGCGCGCGGCCACCCGAGCCGCTCCGGCCGGGCTCACCCCGCGCGAACGGGAGGTCCTGGCGCTGGTGGCCGACGGCCTGGCCGACCGGGAGATTTCCGAGCGGCTGGTCATCTCCGAGCGGACCGTGCATCATCACGTGTCCGCGGTGCTGTCCAAGATCGGGGTCTCGTCCCGGACGGCCGCGGCCCGCGAGGCCGTTCGAATGGGCATCAGCTCCTGATCACGCCTGTCCCGGCAGGGCCGGGGGGCGCCGCCGCCGCGCGCCCAATATAGGCAGCCCCCGCCGAAATCTGGGCACCCGCCGCCGCAAAGCCGGGCATTTTCCCCGATGAGGCCGCTGACCTGGCCACCTTACGGTCGCTTGAGAAAGTCCAACGACCGGAAAGGGAGGCTACAGTGCCGCTTTTCATGGATGTCCATGAGATCGACGGCGGCGTGACGATGGACGACGTCGCCAAGGCGCATCTCGCCGACCTGCAAACTCAGGCAGGTCATGACGTTCGGTACCTCAGGTACTGGGTCGATGAAGGAAACGGGCGGGTGTTCTGCCTGGTAGAGGCACCGTCAGCGGAAGCAGCGGCGGACGTCCACCGGGAAGCCCACGGCCTGGTCGCCGACCACATCTACCGGGTCCAAGAAGGGTCGTAAGGCAATGAAGAAACACAAGATGCGCTTGCTGAGGCTGTCCGGCATCACCGCCGTGGTGCTGTCCGCCGGCCTGTGGATGCTGATCCCCGCCTGGGGCGCGGCGCCGTCGGCCAAGCAGATGGCCGGGATGGGCGGTACCGGCGCTGGGAACTCGGTGCTGACCAAGGACATCGCGCAGGCCCGGATGGCGACCGCGAAGTACGCCACCAACCTGGCCAAGGCGCAGGCCGACGGCTACAAGATCATCACGAAGATGATGCCGAACATGGGCTACCACTTCCTGAACCCGGGCATCAGCGGGTTCGACGTGCGCAAGCCGCCGATCCTGGTGTACGAGCACACCAGCAGCAACACCTGGCAGCTCGGCGCCCTGGAGTGGGTCTTCACCAGCATTCCGAAGACACCGCCGCTGCCGAACGCCACGTTCGGCTTCTTCCCGGCGGGCTGCCACTACAACGACGGCACGTTCGTGCCCGAGCCGAGCCAGCAGGACTGCCCGGCGACCGCTCCGGGTTCGGGGGCGTCGTTCTTCTTCTGGCACCCCAACCTGTACACGATGCACTTCTGGGTCTGGTACCCGAACCCGGCGGGCCTGTACTCAAGCACGAACCCGCTGGTCAACCCGTTCAACGGCAACTGACCGCAGGTGTGGCGGGGCGGGCCGTCGCGGCCCGCCCCGCCGAGGCCAAGGCCCGGTGACGAAGGAACAGGGCCTTGTGGCCAGCGGGGGCTCCGGGGGTCGCCCCCCCGGGCCAACACAGCCTCAATCCTCAGGTAAGACACCCAACGAGACCCGGACTTCGCCCTGGTGACAGGGCGGTGCCTTCGGCGACAACACGCGCGGGCGGCCGGCCCAGGTGTATCAGCGGTCCACCATCGTCCTCTTTCCCCCAGCAGCTTCTTGCGAAGAACGGGGGCAACCATGCACACGCGCAGGACGACGGTGGACGCGCAGCAAGAAAGCACGAGTGGGAAAGGGAGCGCGACCACTATGAACGAGGACAACAAGCCCGCCGGCCTCTCCCGGCGCAGGCTCTTGGCGGGGGCAGGCACGGCGGGGGCCGGGCTGGCCGCCGCATCGGCAGGGATACTGCCCGGGATCCGCCCCGCCGCCGCCCGTGCGGCGGTCACCGGGGCCGGGGCGGCGGGGCACTCACTGCCACCAGGGGCTCCGGCCAACAGCATGCTGTTCGGCCGGATCTTCCCGCAGTTGCCGCCGTTCGCGCCGGTGACCGACGCGGTCCAGGCGGCCCTGCTGGAGGTCGGCGCGCAGGGCGGCATCATGGACGCCCAGGACGACCTGGCCGCCGGGCCCAAGGCACTGATCGTGGACCCGACGGTGAACGGCAACCCGACCCCTGCCAACCCCTACGGGACCAACCCGGACAACCCCACGATGACGGCCGGCTCGACGTTCGTCGGCCAGTTCACCGATCACGACATCACCTTCGACCAGACCTCCCACCTGGGCGTGACCACCAACCCGCTGACCTCGCCCAACACCCGCACGCCCGCGCTGGACCTGGACTCGGTGTTCGGCGGCGGGCCCACGATCAGCCCGGGCCTGTACGTGCCCGGCCCCGGCGGCAGCGCGGGCCCGCAGTTGCTGATCGGTTCCGGCGGGGTGCACGAGGACGTGCCCAGGACGGACAACGGCGACGGCACCTACTCCGCGATCCTCGGCGACCCGCGCAACGACGAGAACCTGATGATCGCCGGGCTGCACTGCGGCCACATCCTGTTCTACAACCGGGTGCTTTCCGAGCTGGGCAGCATGAACCTGTCCCGGTTCCCCGCGGCCCGTGGTGCGGACGCGCGCGAGCTGTCCTCGGCCCGGAGCGGGGACCGCGCGCTGAACTACCTGAAGTACCTGATCGCTCGCCAGGTGACGCTCTGGCACTACCAGTGGCTGCTGGTCAACGAGCACCTGCCGCAGATCGCCGGGCAGCAGGTGGTCAACGACGTGCTCGCCAACGGCAACCAGTTCTACCGGCCGCCGCCCGGGGATGCGTTCATGCCGATCGAGTTCGGCGCCGCCTGTTACCGGTTCGGCCACTCCATGGTCCGGCCGTCCTACCGGGCCAACTTCACCAGCGGCACCGGCGACTCGGCCAACCCGGCCGCCGACCCGTTCTTCGGCCTGGTCTTCGACGCGACCGAGGCCGACTTCAACGGCCCGGTCAACTACGACCGCGACGACCTGCTCGGCGGCTACCCCGCGCCGCGCCGGTACGTCGGCTGGCAGACCTTCTTCGACTTCGGCGACGGCCAGGTCAAGAACAACAAGAAGATCGACACCACGATCTCCTCGGTACTGTTCACCCTGCCGCTGCCGGCCATCGCGCCGCACACCCAGACCGCGCCCACCGTGCTGCCGCAGCGCAACCTGCTCCGCCAGCTCACCTGGAGCCTGCCCTCGGGCCAGGCCGTCGCGGCAGCCATGGGTGTGCCCACGCTGACCGCCACTGACCTGGCAGACATCGGCTCTGTCTACGCGCCGTTCGCCACCAGCACCCCGCTCTGGTACTACATCCTGGCCGAATCCAAGATCGCGGCGGGCGGGCTGAACCTCGGCCCGGTGGCGGCGAGAATCGTCACCGAGACGCTCATCGGCCTGCTCCGCGCGGACCCGACGAGCTATCTCAGCATCTACCCGCGGTTCACGCCGTTCCTCGGCACCGACTGCCCGATAGGGCCTTCGCCGGACCCCAGCATCACCGGCAACCGCAGCTACACCCGGGCGCACTTCCTCTACTACGCAGGCGTCGTGCAGCCCGGCACCTACCGCTGACCGGCCGGCGAGCCGTCGCTGCAGGCCGCCGGTCCGCTGTCAGCGGCGTCCCGGGCCTGGCACCGCGCCAGGCCCGGGACGCTGCCGTGCCGGGAGTGCCAACTCAGTTGACCGGCGCCGTCACAGCCCGAGAGCGGCAGCGATGTCTGGCCGGCCGAGCTGGCTGATGCACCAGGCGAAGTGCCCGTCGCTTCCGTCAGCGGTGAAGGCGTTGGCCGTGGCCACCGCGTAGACGGCCTGGTAGGTGAGCAGCACCTCGATCGGGTAGCTGAGTTCGGCCGCGACCTGCGCCGTGAGAGCTGCGGTGATGGCCGGAGCATGAGGCCCGTACATGTTCATGACGCTGGCGGCGATGGCGGCATCCAGCCGCGGGTCGCCCGCGGTCGTGAGGAACCCGAAGTCAAGAACGGCCAGCGGCCGGGCCTGCGCGTCCACGAGTATGTTCCCCGGTACAAGATCACCGTGGATGACGGTATCCGGGCAGGCGGGCAGCGTCTCCAGGCGGTCTGCCAAGCCGGCGTAGCAGAGGCCGAAGTCCGGCAGCCGGCCGCGGAGGACAGGACCGAACCGGGCAACCCGGCGGCGCAGCAAGTTCATCAGGGCAGCGCGGAACGTCTGTGCCCCCGCCCACAGCGGCTGGCCCTCGCCCAGGACCGCGAGCTGCCGCATCGCCGTGCTAGCGGGCACGACGGCCAGGGCCTGCAGGACGTCGATCACGCACCGGGCGGCGGCCGGAGCTACAGCGTGGGCTTCGACTGCGAGCTGGTCCAGTAGCGGCTGGCCCGGCAGCTTCCGTTCATAGGTCACCGGCCTGCCGTTGACGTACTCGACAGTCAGGATCTCCGGCGTGCCAAAGGGCAAGCGCGCGGCCATCACATCGGCGTAAAACCTCTGCATGCCCTCCAGCTCAGCGACACCGCGACGGCGCCAGACCTTGGCGATACGCCCGTCGCCCAGGTCATAGACAGCGCCTTCAACCCCGGCCGCCAGCGGCCGCGCACTATGACCCCGGCCCGCGAAATACTCCGTCCACTGCCGGCTGTGGCCTTGTGTGAACTCGGGCACAGCGCAAATTCCTCCAGCAACCTCTCGGTAACCCGCGGTTGGCGCCGCATCGTCACCAGATGAGCGGGATCAGGCGCTTGTGGTGCGAGGCGTAGGAGCGGTACCTCCCCCCGAGTGCTGACAGCAAGGCGGTCTCCTCGATGTGAATCCGCCATGCGATGATCGCCACCCACGCCACGGCGAACACAGCCACGCTGACCCAGTTCGCCGCCGTCACGGCAATCCCGATCTCGGCCAGCAGCCCTCCGGCATAGCTGGGGTGGCGCAGCAAACGGTATGGGCCATTGGTGACCACCGGCTGATCAGGGCTGACCTTGATCACGGCGGTGAAGTACCGGCCCAGCGCATAAAACGACCAGCCGCGCAACACGACCCCGGCAACCATGATCACCATGCCGGCGGCGAAGGCAACGGCTCCTGGCTTGATCGCGGCGGCCGGGAACGCCGAAGGCCCGAGATACAGCGCGAGATTCGTGACGATCAGGACGGCCCCGAAACCGAGCCAGAAGCTGCGGCGGCCGATTCTGGTGGCACCTGATCGCCACCGCCACTGCCGGGCAAACTGGATGGCCTCCATGCTCAGCCAGGCCAGCAAGACGATCAGTAGCAGCACCCCGGCAGCATGGGTGTCAAAGTACGGTTTCATCACTCCTCCTGACCGGGACCAGGCTGCAAAGACGGACTGATTCAGCCCAGGGTTTGCCGCGCCGGCCGGTGCGGCCCGGTCCCGTTGCTGCTGGCTGAATCCAGCAGCTGCCGCAGGACCGCCGTGTAGGTGTCCAGGGCCTTGCGGCCCTGCTGGCTGAGGCTGACCGAGGTCCGGGAGGTGACGCCGCTGCCTGACTTGACCGTCGTCACGTAGCCCGCGTCCTCGAGCTTGCGCAGATGGGTGATGAGGTTGCCGGGCGTCAGCCCGAGCAGTTCTTGCAGTCTGGTGAAGGACAGGCTGTCCCCGTCGCGCAGGGTGGCCAGCGTCACCATCACCCGCAGCCGCGCGGGCCCATGGATGACGGGGTCGAGCCCGCTCTCAGCTGTCATGTGCGCGGAGCCTGGTCCCGATCAGCGCACTCAGCAGGAACCCCCCGCCGCCAGCCAGCGCGCACGTCGCCACGATGGCCGCGGGTGCCAGCCATGCGCAGCTGGCACCGGCGATCACCAGCCAGGCTCCGAGGGCGAACGCGAGCCGGTCCCGCCCGAGGACGGCGGCGAGGACATAGACCAGCCCGGCCAGCACCAGCGGACCCGCGAGGCCCACGAACGCTAGCGCCCGTGGGCTGGCGGAGCCGCTGATCCCAGCCTGCACCAGGAGCAGGACCAGGTACCCGGTCGCCCACGTGGCCAGGATGATGCGGCGGTACCGCGCGGACCGGCCGTCGATTCCCGCGACTGCCCTGCTGGCGATGACCAGGACGGCCGCAGCCGCGAAACCGGCCAGCACGAATACCGCCGCGATCGAGACGCCTGAGGGCCCCCGGTAGGGGTGCTGGCCGCGCACCGACAGCCACATCGCCCCATAGCCGACGAGCCAGACCAGGCCCCACGCCGTGTACACGAGGGGCGCGCTGATCACCAGCTCCTTGCGAGCGCGTGTGCGGGCATCCTGCACGACGGCCGCCGCTTCCCGCACGGTCATGCCCTGGTCCTCTAGCACGTCGGCCTCCAGGGTCTGCTCCGGGCCAGCATCAAACTTTGTATTTCAAAGTTACTCTACTTTGCAACTCAAAGTCAAAGCCCGCCACAGCGATGCGACATGAGCCAGGACAGTCACCGGCGGGCACCCGGCTTCTGATCGTCATGCCGGACACCCCCTCACCGCTGACTGCGCTGATGGCCTGCTTACACATACAGAGCAGGGTGTGGCCGGCTTGATCCGCGGCCGGCCAGGCCTGACCGGCCGCCACCGGGATGACCCAGGCCAGAGGCACACAGGTTCCCGGCCAGTGAGCGGGCCGGGCCGGCCCGGCATAATGGCGAGGATCATCACGGGCGTGCGGCACGGTGAGGGAGGCCATGAGCGAGGTACCGGCTGGCTTCGAGCCTTCGCGACGGACCAGCCCGTTCCTCGACATGATCGGCCCGGTCTACACCTGCACCGGGGAGCGCGGCATCCTGCTCGGCCTGCGGGCCCGGACCGAGCACCTCAACACCCGCGGGTTCGTGCACGGCGCGATCCTGGCCGCCCTGCTCGACGTGGTGTGCGGGCGCAACTGCGGCGCGCGGACCGAACATCCCAGCCTGGTCACGGTCAGCCTGACCGTGGACTACGTGGCGGCCGCCCGCGACGGTACCTGGCTGGAGGCGAGCGCGACGGTGACCCGGGTGGGCCGCAGGCTCGCGTTCGCCGACGGCCGGGTGGACGCCGACGGCAAGCCCGTGGCGAAAGCCAGCGCTGTGTTCGCGGTCGGATAGCCCGCGGCCGAGGGAGGTCACATGAACGGCGCCGAGGCGGTACTCCGCACCCTGGCCGGCAGTGGGGTCAGCATGTGCCTGGCCAACCCGGGGACCTCGGAGATGCACATGGTCGCGGCGCTGGACGAGGTCCCGCAGATGCGCGCGGTGCTGTGCCTGTTCGAGGGGGTGGCGACCGGTGCCGCCGACGGTTACGGCCGGATGGCAGGCAGGCCCGCGGCGGTGCTGCTGCACCTGGGGCCGGGGCTGGCGAACGGCCTGGCCAACCTGCACAACGCGCGGCGGGCCGGGACCCCGCTGCTGGCGATCGTCGGGGATCACGCCACGTACCACAAGCGGTTCGACGCGCCGCTGGAGTCCGACATCGAGGCGCTCGCCGGGAGCGTGTCCGGCTGGGTCCGCCGGTGCGCGCGCAGCGCCGACGCGGCCGCGGACGTGGCCGAGGCGGCCGCCGCGGCGATGTCCCCGCCCGGCCAGGTGGCCACCGTCATCCTGCCCGCCGACGTGTCCTGGTCCCCCGGCGCCGAGCCGGCCGCCGCGCTGCCGGTGCCGCCCCGGGCGCCCGTGGCCGGCGCCGTGATCGACACGGCTGCCACCGTGCTCCGCGGCGGCGAGCCCAGCGTGATCCTGCTCGGCGGTGCCGGGATGCACCGGCCCGCGCTTGCGGCGGCCAGCAGGATTTCCCAGGCCACCGGGGCCCGGCTGCTTGCCGAGACGTTCCCGGCCCGGCACGAGCGCGGCGCGGGCATCCCGCCGGTCGAACGGCTCGCCTACCTGGCCGATATGGCCGCCGCTCAGCTCGACGGGGCGCGCCACCTGATCCTGGCCGGGGCGCGTGCCCCGGTGTCCTTCTTCGCCTACCCGGGCAAGCTCAGCTCCCTGGTGCCGGACGGATGCCACGTGCACACACTGGCCGGGCCTGGCGACGACATCGCCGGAGCGCTCGCCGCACTGGCCGACCTCACCGCCCCCGGCGTGCTGCCCGCGCCACAGCAGCCGGAGCGGCCCGGCCTGCCCGGAGGCGACCTGACCGGGCACAGCGCGGCGGCAGTCGTCGGCGCGCTGCTGCCGGAGCACGCGATCGTCTGCGACGAGGCCAACACCTCAGGGGTGGCGCTGCCCGGCGCCACCGCGGGCGCGCCGCCGCACGACTGGCTCACCCTCACCGGCGGCGCGATCGGCCAGGGCCTGCCGCTGGCCGCCGGTGCCGCGCTGGCCTGCCCGGAACGGCCGGTGCTGGCCCTGGAGGCCGACGGGAGCGCCATGTACACGATCTCGGCGCTGTGGACCCATGCCCGCGAGCAACTGGACGTCACCACGGTGATCTTCAGCAACCGGAGCTACGCGATCCTGAACATGGAACTGGACCGCACCGGCGCACCGGCCGCCAGCCAGAGCGCGCGGAGCCTGCTCGACCTGTCCAGGCCGGGGCTGAGCTTCACCGCGCTGGCCGAGGGAATGGGCGTGCCGGCCAGCAGGGCGCAGACCGCGCCGGAGTTCGCCGCGCAGTTGCGCCGTGCGCTCGCCGAGCCCGGCCCGCACCTCATCGAGGCCGTGGTCCCGCCGTTCAGCTAGGCAGGCCCCGCTGGGTCCGCTGCGTCGGGCCGCCGGCGTGGCCGCAGCCAGGGCTCAGCTCACCGGACGGGAAGGCTGCCCGGCCTCCGGCCGGCCGCCGAGATGACCGGCCAGGCGCAGCAGGCCGTCGGCGATGTCCCGCTCGCCGGGCGCGCTGCCCGGGTCGATCAGCCACTGCACGAGGAATCCTGACATCAGCGCGAGTTGCACCGAGCCGAGCGCGCGCTCCGCCGGGCCGTCCACGCTGTCCTCGGGGACGCCGAGCAGCCCGGCGGCGAGCCCGCTGCGGCCCTGCCGCAGGCTGGCGGCTATCAGCTCGCGGACCTTCGGTGACTGCTCGGCCTGGACGGCGGCCTCGATCGTGGCCAGCCAGAGCCACCGGTTGGCGGCATAGGACTCGATCACCTGGCGCCAGAACGCCTCGTACTGCTCGCGTGGCCCGGCGCCCGCGGCGACGGCGGCCCGCACCGCGGCCTCGGTCTGCGCGCCCCAGGTGTCCATGGCCTGGGTGAAGGCCTCGATCAGCAGCGCTTCCCTTGAGCCGAAGTGGTAGCCGATCGCGGCGTGGTTGACCCCGGCGGCTGCCGCGATGTCGCGGACCGTGGTCCGGGTCCAGCCCTTCGCCTTCAGGCAGGAGAGCGCGCCGGCCAGCAGGTCTTCGCGGTTACCCATGGCGGGGGTCGCCTCTGCGGTCACCCATGGCGCCGATCATAGCTGCCCTGTCAACCAACTGGATTATCCAGTTGGATTGACCAGATGGATAAAACCTCGTACGGTGGCGGCAGCGAGCGCTCGCGACCGCGCACAGGAAGCGTTCGCGACGGTGCAAGGAGGAGCCAATGACCAGGTCGGTACTCATCTCGGGCGGCGGCATAGCCGGACCGTCGCTGGCGTATTGGCTGGGCACGTCCGGATACAAGGTCACCGTGGTAGAGCGGGCACCCGGGCTGCGCACCAGCGGGGCATCAGCGGTCGACTTCCGCGGCGACCAGATCGCCCTGCTGGCCCGGATGGGCGTGCTCGGCGAGATCCAGGCATGCCAGACCGGCATGGGCGACCAGGCGGTGATCGATGCCACCGGGCGCCGCTTGTCCACGTTCCCGTCCGCGCTGTTCAGCGGCGAGGTGGAGATCGAGCGCGGCGACCTCGCCCGGATTCTGCACGACCACAGCAAGGACGTCGCGCAGTACGTCTTCGGCGACCACATCACCGCCCTGGCGCAGACCCCGGACGGCGTGGACGTGACGTTCGCGCGCGGGCCGGCCCGGCGTTTCGATCTGGTCGTCGGGGCGGACGGGATGCACTCGGCCGTGCGCCGGCTGGCATTCGCCGGGGCGGATTCCGGCCGGCACGACCTCGGGCTTACCGTCGCGGGCTTCACGGTGCCCAACACCTTCGGGCTCGACCATAGCGGGCTGGTCTACAACGAGCCTGGCCGGCTCGCGATGGTCGCCAGCGGCCGGGACCCCGGCCGCGCGGCCGTGGGCCTGATGTTCGCCGCTGCGCCGCGGAACTACGACTGGCATGACACCGACGGCTGCAAGCGGCTCGTGGCGGAGCATTTCGCCGGCGCGGGCTGGCAGGTGCCGGCGTTGCTCGCGGCGCTGCACGATGCCGGGGAACTGTACTTCGACACGATCAGCCAGATCCGGATGGACCGGTGGTCGGCCGGGCGGATCGTGCTGCTCGGCGATGCGGCCTGGTGTCCCGGCCCCGGCGGCAACGGGACCGGGCACGCCATGCTCGGCGCGTACACGCTCGCCGGGGAACTGGCCCTGGCGGGCGGCGACCATCTCACCGCCTGCCGGCGCTACGAGCAGCTCATGCGCCCGCCGGTCACCAAGTCGCAGAAGCAAGCGGCAGGCGCCGCCCGCTTCCTCACCCCGGCGACCGAGCGGAAGATCCGCAACCGGAACCGCACGTTCCGGATTCTGTCCGCACCGGCCCTGCGCGGCGTGTTCGGCTGGCTGGCCAAGCGCACCACGAACACCGGCGCGCTCCGCGACTACCCGCTCCCTGGCTCCTCCGCCCGCACCCGGGCCGGCCAGCTGCCGGCCTGCCGGTAAGCCCCGGCACCTGCCCGCCGGGAAGCCGGTGACGGTCAGTGTGCAGCTCACCGCCTCGGGCAGCCAGACACTGCACGGCGTGAAGTTCTCGCTGTCGGCGCCGCAGGGCTGGCTGGTCCGGCCGCTCGGCTCGCCGGTGATCGGCACGGTCACCCCGGGCCAGGCGCCGGTCGTCAGGTTCACGGTGCAGCCGCCGCTGTACGCGCCCAGCACTTCTTCGGTGCTTTACGCCAGCGTCGGGCTCGGCGGGAGCACCGTCAGGCAGGGGGGTGCCACGGTCACAGTTACCGGCTGAGTCCGGGGACACCCGATCCCGGGCACGATGACCCGGCCCGGCCACGCGTGGGCGCGGCCGGGCCCGGTCCGTCCCCGGGAACCGCCGGGCGGTCAGCCGCCGAGTGCCGGCGGTGGGCCCGCGCTGTTAGCCCCGGGGCGGCGCGGTGAAGTAGTCGCCGTTGTCGAAGTCGGTGAGAAGGCCGGGGTGGGCCGGTGCCCAGCCGAGGATCCGCCGGGTCAGCAGAGTGGACGTCGGGTTGTCGAGAACGACCAACGTCGCGAGGAACCCGAAGTGCGCCCCCACCTGGTCAGCCGGGATGCTCGCGGTCGGTATGCCCAGGTGGCCGCCGATGCTCTGGGCGATCTCGCGCATCGGGATGCCTTCGTCCCCGGCGGCGTGCCACCGGGTGCCCGCCGGCGCGTTCTCCAGCGCCAGGCGGTAGAGGTGACCGACGTCGAGTGTGTGCCCGGCGGGCCACCGGCTGGATCCGTCCCCGGGATAGCCTGCCACGCCCGTCTGCCTGGCGATGGCGATCAGGGTTCTGGCGAAGCCGTGCCGGTCCAGCGTGCTGTGCGTGATCGGCGGGATGCGCACGACCGATGACCGCACACCCTGCTCCGCGAAGCCGATCACGGCGTTCTCCGCGTCGGTACGGCCGCCAGGTGCGCCCGTGTCCTCCTCCGTACCCGGCCGGCCCAGGTTCGCGACCGCGAGTGTGCCCGACGTTCCGACAAGCGGCTTGCCGGTTCCGGCGAGCGCGTCGCCGAATGCGTGCACGGCGGCCAGGTCCGCGGCGACCGCGGCGGCGTGGTCTCCGGAGCGCATCTGCTCATGGTTGTAGGCGAGATGGATGACGCCGTCGGCGTCCGCGGCCGCCTTCCTGAGCCCCGCCAGATCGTCAAGCTCGCCCCGGTGCACCGTCGCGCCGAGCGCGGTCACGGCCGCCGCGGCTTTGTCCGATCGAGCTAGACCGACGACGTCGTGTCCCGCGGCTATGAGTTCGGGGACGACCGCCGAGGCGATATGGCCGGACGCACCGGTGACGAAAACACGCATTGGTGACTCCTGTCGCGATGTAACTGCACAGTCGAGGTGATAAGACTCAGTCCCATCACTGTATCAGGTGATGGGACTTGGTCTTATCACTTAGGATGTCGGCATGGCCCGGTGGGAACCGAACGCGCGGGAGCGCCTAGAGCGCGCCGCGCTCACCCTGTTCGCCGAGCACGGGTACGACGCCACGACCGTTGCCGAGATCGCCGACCATGCCGGACTGACCAAGAGCACGTTCTTCCGGCACTTCGCCGACAAGCGTGAGGTGCTGTTCGGCGGCCAGGACATGCTGGCGGAACTCTTCAGCGGGGCGATCAGGACTGCTCCAACCGCAGCGACGACCGCCGACTGCCTCACCGCGGCGCTGGAGGCCGCCGCCGCCGCCTTCACCCCGGAACGCCATGACCTCGCCCCGCAGCGGCGAGCGGTGATCGCGGCCAACAGCGAACTGCAGGAACGCGAACTGCTCAAGCGGGCCCGCCTCGCCTCGGTCATGGCCGGGGCCCTGCGCGCGCGCGGAGCCGACGACGTGGCTGCGCGCCTGGGCGCCGAGGTGGGCGTTCTCGCATTCAGCACCGCCTACGCGCGCTGGGCAGCGCCGGAAAACCGGCAGCCATTCGCCGAGATCGCGCACGCGGCCCTGGGCGACCTGCGGGCTCGCGCAGCAACCCTCGGCGCGGACGCGGCCACCCGAGCCTGACCCGGTTCCTGCCCGGCCTAGGGCTTCCTGGCGACGCCGCCCCACATGGCCGACCGGGCACCAGCGTGAAGCGGTAACTGCTGCGGTCCTCCTCCGCCGCCAGGGCAGGTCCGGCGCATGAGCGGCGGCCAGCGGCTCGATCCGGACCAGGGAACCTTCAAGCACGGGTACGTCGAGCCAGGGCCTCATGGCGGGCAACGCCTCATCGCTCCTGGCATTGGCACCTTGCGCAGCAGGTTGCCGGACCGTCTCAGGGCCAGGTCCCTCAGATCCTCTGGATGAACGCCCGCCCATAATGAGCAGCCGCCGCGCGGCCGGTCAACCCAGTTGCCGGTCCATGATCATGACGGTCGTGTACCCGGGCCCTGTCCCGGGGCACGGTCACGCGCCAGAACCCGTGATGTCACGGGTTCTGGCGCTGCGTTTGACCGCGATGGTTTCAGCCCGCCACCGAGCGGATCCGGTCGTTGTAGGTGTCGGCGATGAGCAGGTTGCCCGCGGCGCCCGCAGCCACCCCGCCCGGCAAGGTCACCTGGGAGGTGGCCACGGAGTAGATGTCCCCGGCGGTCATCGGCTGCCCGTAGAACGTGCCGGTGCGGGCCGCGACCACCCGGACCCTATGGTTGTTGGTGTCGGCGATGAGCAGGTTGCCCGCGGCGTCGGCCGCCACGTCGCCAGGGCGGTTGAGTTCGGCGCTCGTGGCCGGGCCGCCGTCACCCAGGTCCCCCGAGCCACCGCCGGCCACGGTGTAGATGTCCCCGGCGGTCATCGGCTGCCCGTAGAACGTGCCGGTGCTTTCCGCCACGACCCGGATCCGGTTGTTGCCGTTGTCGGCCATAAGCAGGTTGCCCGCGGAGTCGGCCGCTATCCCGCTCGGGGAGCTGAGTTCGGCGCTGGCAGCGGGCCCGCCGTCGCCGGCGAACCCAGGCGTGCCGTCACCGGCCACGGTGTAGATGTCCCCGGCGGTCATCGGCTGCCCGTAGGACGTGCCGGTGCTTTCCGCCACCACCCGGATCCGCTGGTTGCCGTTGTCGGCGATGAGCAGGTTGCTCGCGGAGTCGGCCGCTACCCCGGTCGGGGAGCTGAGTTCGGCGCTGGCAGCGGGCCCGCCGTCGCCGGCGAACCCAGGCGAGCCGTCACCGGCCACGGTGTAGATGTCCCCGGCGGTCATCGGCTGCCCGTAGGACGTGCCGGTGCTTTCCGCCACCACCCGGATCCGCTGGTTGTTGGTGTCGGCGATGACCAGGTTGCCCGCGGCGTCCGCCAGCACCCGGGCCGGGGAGTCCAGCTGCGCCCGGGTGGCCGGGCCGCCATCCCCGGAGAATCCCCCGACGGGGGTATCGCCGGAGCCGGCCACGGTGTAGATGTGCCTGGCGATCATCGCCCGCCCGTAGAACGTGCCGGTGCGGGCCGCCACCACGCGGATCCGGTTGTTGCGGGTGGCGGCGATGAGCAGGTTGCCCGCGGCGTCGACCGCCACGCCCTGCGGGGAGTACATCTCGGCCCTCGTGGCCAGTCCGCCGTCGCCGGAGAACAGCAACTGCCCGTTGCCCGCGATGGTGTAGATGTCCCCGGCGGTCATCGGCTGCCCGTAAAACGTGCCGGTGCTGGCCGCCACCGCCCGAATCCGCAGGTTTTGGGAGTCGGTGATCAGCAGGTTGCCCGCGGCGTCGACCGCTACCTCTTGCGGGTTCCAGAGTCCGGCGCTGGTGGCCGGGCCGCCATCACCCAGGCCCGCCGAGCCGCCGCCGGCCACGGTGTAGATGTACCCGGCGGTCATCGCCTGCCCGTAGAAGGTGGCGGTGCGGGCTGCCACCACCCGGATCCGGCCGTTGACACTGTCGGCGATGAGCAGGTTGCCCGCGGCGTCCAACGCCACCCCGGCCGGGTAGTAGAGCTTTGCGCTTCTGGCCGGGCCACCGTCGCCGAAGAACCCCCGGCTACCGGTGCCGGCCACGGTGTAGATGTCCCCGGCGGTCATCGCCTGCCTGTAGAACGTGCCGGTGCGGGCCGCCACCACCCGGATCCGCTGATTGAACTGGGCGGCGATGAGCAGGTTGCCCGCGGCGTCCAACGCCATGCTGGACGGGTAGCTGACTGTGGCGCTGGTGGCCGGGCCGCCGTCACCGAGCCCTCCCGGGCCACCGCCCGCCATGGTGTAGATGTCCCCGGCGGTCATCGCCTGCCCGTAGAACGTGCCGGTGTGAGCCGCCACCACCCGGACCCGGCCGTTGTTGGAGTCGGCGATGAGCAGGTTACCCATGTGGTCCACCGCTACCGCCTCCGGGGAGCTGAGTTCGGCGCTGGTGGCCGGGCCGCCGTCGCCGGAGAACCCTGGGCTGCTGGTGCCGGCCACGGTGTAGATGTCCCCGGCGGTCATCGGCTGCCCGTAGAACGTGCCGGTGCTTTCCGCCACCACCCGGACCCGGTAGTTACCGTCGTCGGCGATCACCAGGTTGCCGGAGTGGTCGCGAGTGACCCCGCACCCGTTGTACAGGTTGGCCTTGACCGCCGGGCCGCCATCACCGGCCCGCCCGCCTGCGCCGTCACCCGCGAGCGTGGTCAGCCAGCCGCGGGGGCCCATCTTCCGCAGCACAGAGCCCCCGTTGAGATAGACCGAGCCACCGGCGGACGACACGCCGCATGGGTACACCGCCACGTTGGTGCCCATGGCCGGGCCGCCGGCACCGCCCGCCACCGTCGAAATCACCCCGGCCGCTGCCGAATGGCCGCCGGCCGGCCCGGCCTGCGCCCGCCCACTACCCGCGGCCGCTGCCGCTGGCACCATCGCCGCCGCCGTGGCCGCCGCCACCACAACCGCCAGCCGGCCTGTACGCCTTAAACCCCAAAGACTCCCGCCCTGGTCAAAGCCCCAGATCATCCTGGCCACCTTCCCCACGTACTCCACGCCTGCATCCCGGCCCCACGCCTGGCAGATACCTTCAGGCGACCGCACAGGCCCGGCCGCCATCAGCGGCTTAGGTCCGTGTACCGCCAGGACCAACGACCCGCCGGGCAGGCTGCAACGGATGACGGCT
>CAVPSA010000007.1:0-182300 GCA_963707905.1 uncultured Actinomycetes bacterium
TGCGTCCAGCAGCGCAGATGTGCAGTCGGGTGATCCAGCGGTTGGATGACGCGGCGGAACAGGTTCGGCGGAGCATTCCGTGACTGAGCGGGAAGCGTTCCGTTGATTGGGAAGGTGCTCCGCGGAACGCGGGTAGCGGGGCTTATTTGGTACCTGTACGGCCCGGGTCGGCGGGAGGAGCATACCGATCCGCACCTGGTTGCCGGGTGGCGGGATCCGGAGGAACTGGAACCATCGCTTCGGGCTGACGGAACGCGGGACTTCCGGCGGATCAACGGATTATTGAACCAACCGCTGATCGGGCTCGGTCGGCGCGGGTTCGACAAGCCCATATGGCATTGCGTGGCACGGGCTGCTCGGGACGATCCGATTCTCTCCGATGCCCAGTGGGCGCGGATCGCGGAACAGATCATGCACCGGACCGGACTGGCGCGAGTCGGCGACGACGAGGCGGTGCGCTGGATCGCGGTCCGGCACGCCCCGGATCACGTCCACATTGTTGCCACGCTCGCAAGGCAGGACGGGATCAAGCCGCGGATCTGGAACGACTACTTCCGCGTCCGCGAGGCCTGCCTCGCCGTCGAGCGTCGGTACGGCCTGCGCGTCACCGCGCCGGGCGACCGGACAGCGGGACATCGGCCGACCCGTGCGGAGAACGAGCATGCCCGGCGGCGCGGCTGGGAGGAGCCAGCCCGAACCACGCTGCGGCGCGCGGTCCACACGGCGGCCGCAGGCGCGAGCAGCGAGCAGGAGTTCTTCGCTCGGCTGGAGGCGGCCGGGCTCCTCGTCCGGAAGCGGTTCAGCCAGCGCGACCCTGGCCGGGTGACCGGCTACGCGGTGGCCAAGCCCCGCCACCTAAACGGCCAGGGCGCGCCGGTGTGGTTTGGCGGAGGGAAGCTGGCCGCTGACCTCACGCTGCCCAAGCTCCGTCAACGGTGGCTCTCCACGGGGTCGGCATCAACGCCGCACTCGCGTCCTGGTGCCCGGCTGAGCGCCGAGGAACGCCGCCACATCTGGAACGGCGCAAGTAATACTGCCGCGCGAGCTACCCACACGATCCGGTCCTGCGCCTTCACCGATCCGGCGGCGGCTGCCGACGCGGCCTGGGCGGCCTCCGACGCCTTGCACGTCGCTGCTGACGTCCTGGGAAGCCGGACGCTCCGGCAGGCGGCTGACAGCTACGCTCGCGCAGCTCGTTGCGGCTATGGTCGCATCCCCCGGCCCACACCCATCGGGAACAGGCTGCGGGCCACGGCCCGGTTGCTCGCGCTCGCGGCGACGGTAGCCGACCAGGACCAGGCCGCGGTGGCGATACTCGTCGCCAAGCTCGCAGATCTTGCCATCGCCCTGGCCGAGATGCGAGACGCACAGCGTCACGCGCCGCAGGCCTCGGCTGCCCGCGCTGCGGCCGAACGCCTCCATGCGGCGACCTGCGTGGGACCGTCCCGGGCTCGGTCGGCCGCCGCGAGACCTACCGGGCGCCCGCATCGCCGAGCCCGGACCGCCGTCGACCTGGCCGGGCTCGACTTCCCGGATGGAGCCAAGCCACCCCGAACCGCACCGCCCGGCAATCCGCGGCAAGTGCCGGTCCAAGCGCCCACGCCGCGTCGCGCCATGCAGCCACGAAGGCCGCGCGGACCCAGCCCGTAGCGGCAGCCGCATCTAACTCCTTTGACGTTCCAGCCGGGCCCGGGGTTCGTCACGTCGGAGCCTGATTGATGACGGTCAAGGGCAAAATCTGACGCGATTTGACGCCGGATCCCACGGTCAAATGACGGTCAAACGATCAACGGCCCGGCATCCTCGCGGATGGCCGAGCCGTCTACCTGGGAACTTGAGTCGGGGTGGCCGGATTTGAACCGGCGGCCTCTTCGTCCCGAACGAAGGCAGCGGCGCAGGCCGGCGGCACCGCCTTGTGGCTGACCTGCGAAGTTACTCCCCAGCACCCCCCAGGACACCCCACCGCGAGACCTGCTCTTGGCGCACGGCTGGCGCACGCGCACTCAGCCGCGCTCGGCGACGTAGGCGCCGCGGCCGGGCACGATCCGGACCAGGCCCTCACTGACGAGCACCCGAACCGCCTTCGCCGCGGTGCCCCGCGCTATCCCGTGCTCCTGCATCAGCGTCGTGTACGACGGCAGCGGCCGGTCCGGCTCGATGTCCCCGGCCTCGATCTGGGCGCGCAGGATGCCGGCAAGCTGCACGTAGACGGGTGTGCCGCTCAGGTGATCAATCGTCACGTGACTGACTGTAGGCAACCCTGGCCACGTTAGGTGACCGGGGTAGAGCGTGTGTGCCGTGTGAGCCATGGACGCCCATAGCACAGTAGGCGTAGTGTCGGGATTCCTGCACAAAGCGGCCCCGGACGGTGCTTCCACACCGCTACCCGGGGCCTGACCAGGACGGAGCCCTGGCTATGGCAAACCCTACTGACGCGAAGATCGCCGAACTAGAACGCGACTGGCCGAACTATCAAGTCTGGGTGGTGAACCGCACCCACGGCGGGCCGGTGTGGTGCGCGAAGCGCTGGGATTGGCAGCCCGGCCAGCCAGTTCTCAACGAGGACAGCGCGGAGCACTTGGCCGAGGCCCTGGCAGAGCAGGCGGAACGGTGAGCCTGCCCCGGCCGCTGCCATCGCCCGCATCAAGACTGCCCACCCGGCGTGGTCGGTCCGTGAGGTCCGCTCCGGAAGGGCTGGACCGCCAAACACCGGGAAACCCGTGCCACCGTCTACGCCGACAGCCCCGCGTCGTTAGCGGCCACGCTGGCAGAGATCGACAGCCACACCCACGATTGACACGCGGAACCGCCCGGCCCGCATGGTCGTGGTGTAACGCGGCAGCGGCTTCCATCGCTCTAACCTTCAGGGAAGGGGGGCCCGCGCCTGACGGTTCTCCCTCAGACGGCGGGTCTAGGCCCGGGACCGCACGGCTAGCCGCGGTCCCGGGCCGTTTCACTGCTTGCTTGCCCGGCTCGTGCCGGGGCGAGTACCACACCGACCGGCCGACCCGCGGTGTCACGCGCCGCCGCCAGATCCGGGCGGAACCGGCGGCTCGCGCCGGTAGTCCTCGGGCGTCATCGAGGCCGCCCGCAATACCGCGACGGTGATGACCGCGGCACCAGAGATCCCGACCCAGGCCGCTGCCGCGCCGGTGAGCAGCGTGACGCTGAGGACGACGAGCAGCACGCCCGCAAGCAGGAACCTGGGCCACCAGCGAGTCCGCAGGGTCCGCGCCAACGGCGCTGTCCTGCGGCGGGCGGGCTTGCCTGCCGGGACTGCGGGCAGGCCCAGCGCTCCCGGTACCGGGGGCACCGCTGGACTGCCACTATCCCGGCGCCGCGACCACCGGGTCATTTGTGCAGTACAGCAGCTATCCCGCCCCTCCCACAAGGCCCAGCTAGAACACGCGAGCGATTCCTGCGCGGCAGCGCCTGGCCCGGTTTGTCTTCCCGAGCCCGTCCGGTGTCAATCTCCCAATTTCCGGAACGAACACAGTTACGGCTCAGAGAGCCACGTCACTATCTCCGTCACCGGGGGTGGCATGGCTGGCGGTTCCGGCCTGCGGCCGGTCAGCCACTGCCGCAGAGTCCGCCGTGGGTGGCGCAGCTGCGGGACCGGCTTGCCCGCCAGCCACGCTTCGAGCGACTCTTCAACTTCCATCGCCTTACGCGCGTCCTGCAAGATTTCCGTGATGGTCCTGGGCCGCTGGCTGACGGCCGCTCTCGCGTTGCCCTGGGCTATCAAATCCGGCAACTGCAGCGGACGCAGTTCCACGGTCAGCCAGCCGGGCCGACATCAGGCGACGCCGGCGAGCCGGTGTGCTTGGACTGGTCGCTCGTGACATCAGGCAGCGCCATTTCCAGGCCATATTCGGCAGCAAGTGGCTTGATGTCACCCTCATAGAACGTGCGCCGCGCAGCATCCGCGGCCAGGCCGGCAGTTTGCGCAGCGCCGCACTCGGCTTCACTAGCGCCCAAGTCAGCCAGCCGTTCGCCGGTCAGGTCCCGCGCGGGAAGCTGCTCAGGCGTGCCCGGAAATGCCCGGGTCGGCGGGGCTACCCCTGGCGTGGCTGAGGCATCGAGCGGCAGCGTTGCCTCATGCGATTCGCTGGCGCCTGTCGCGATCTTCACCCGTTGCCTCCGTACTTCTGCGCTTCGGTCGCGCCGCGGTCCTCAGCAGGCCTGCCCGCACCGTGAGTCCGGTCCTGCTCGGCCACCGTAGGACGCCCTTCCCTCCCGGTCATGACCTCGGTGTGATGGTCCGGCAGGCTGCCGCACAGGTCGTCAAAGCTGCCCGGGTCCGGGGTCGTCACCGTGACCTCCGGCGCCCACTCGCCCAGTGCGGCGCCCGTACCGCAGGCACCACGTTCTCCAGCTGGCCCCTCGCGGCATCCGCCTGGCGCTGCGACGCGACCGCCGCGGCGAACCGCTCGGACGCTCTCTCGATAGCCCGGCGTGTCGCCGTCATCGCGGGCACGCTGCGAGTAGCCGGGTCCTCGAGCTCGCCCATGAAATTCAACCGCTCGCCACGCTTCCGCCGCTCCTCGAGCTCGGCCGCGGCGTCCTCCCGGTCGGCGGCCATCCGCGCCGACTCCAGCACATCGGCGAGGCTGTGGCCCGTGACCCTGCCAACCGCCATCCCCACCGGGTCGGCAACTTCGCCGCGTTCGGCGGCCATCACAGCGGCCAGCGTCAGATCAGCGGACCTGCGCGCCTCCACTCGGGCAGCAAGCTCAACCTCGGCCTGCCTGGCCTCCCGCCGCTCGGCTTGCTCCTCCAGCCGCCAGGCGGCCTGCACCGACCTGGGCAGCCAGGACCCGTGCCCAAACGCTGCGGTCCCGCTCACGCGCGTGCCTCCGTCCCCGCGCCCGGGTGGCGGGGCACAAGGGAGGTGGACGGCCCTGCACCCCGTCCCGGCGCCCTTCCATTGTGACAGTGGTCTAGACCAATCGGAAGTGGATCGCCCTGACCAGCGACGGCACCGGCTCGACCCCGCCCTGCAAATTCCCCCCCTGAAATGTGACAAGCGCCAAGGATCACCAAACACGCGAGCTACGCCAGGCAGCGGCCATCTGCCCGCCATGACGACGGGCACCACGTAGCCGGTTCCCGAGCACGGCGCCGCGTGAGTAGTTGCAGGGCCCGCAGCTGGGCACCAAGTTGTCCAGATCGTTCGTGCCGCCGAGTACCACCGCGAGAACGTGGTCGACGGTCGTTGCCCGGGCGCCGCACCACCAGCACCGGCGCCCCCTGGCCGCGAAAGTGGCCCTCCGCAGCGCCGACCAGCCAGATCCGTACGGGTGCGCCGTCATGCGTCCAGTGTAAAAATGCCCCTAAGTTGGGCTGTGGAGAGAAATGAAAAGGGCGGGGTCGGCAGCCGGGTCCTGGCCTGGTGTGCGATCCGTCGCCGTGAAACGTGACGCCGTGACCTGCGCCAATGTGACGTGTCGGACTGCTGACGAATGTATGCGCGCGAAAGGGCGGGGTCTCCACACTCTGTGTAGCGGCACCGCGATCCGCAGTGAATGGGCTGTCAGGGTGGCCCGGTGAGCAGCAGCCCCTGGTCATTGCCGGACTTATCGCGGTAGTAGCCGACAGCGACACAGGCCGAGGCGCTCTTGGCGCAAGCGACTGCCTGCGCCGAGGCAGTGCCAGGGCCGGCGTTGCTGGGCACCGGGGCCACGCTGGCCGACCACAAGGAGGCAGCGCCCGAAATCAGCAGCCCGGCGACATTACCTGACGCGGTCTGATACTGCCCGACAGCCAGGCAAGCGGTGGCAGATGCGCATGCTACAGAAGGGAGGAACGGCGGGTTCATGCCGGCGTTGCCTGGGCGAGGGGCCTGCGTGACGGTCCACGATGATCCTGCGCCGGTCAGCAGGAATGCCTGCCCTGGGCCATTACCAATCTCACGGGAGCCCGCTGCGGTGCACTCGGAGGCTGCGGGGCAGGCCACCGAGCCAAGCTGAAGGTTAGACCCGCCGGGCGGCGGAGGGGGCAGGGGTGCCTCCGTGGCGGCCCATGATGTCCCAGATCCGGTGAGCAGCAGCCCCTGCGAATCCTCGGATTGGTCGTTGTAGTTGCCGACCGCCGTACACCGCGAACCGGACGAGCACGCCACAGAACTGATGGATACCTCAGGGGAGCTGTTCGCGTTGGCGGGCAGTGGTGCCTCCGTGGCGGTCCACGACGACCCGGACCCCGTCAGGAGCAGCCCTTGCGGTGAGTTTGATGCATCGGCATATCTGCCGACGGCGATGCACGTGGTGGCCGCGGGGCATGTCACCGAATCAAGCCGGACTTGCGGGTTTGCTTCGGCGCCGGAGGGCAGCGGCGCCTGGATCGCCGTCCACGACGACCCGAATCCGGTCAGCAGGACTCCTTGAGAATTTCCGGACGCGTCCTGATAGCTGCCCACCGCCACGCACGAGGCGGAGGCGGAATTACAGGCCACAGACCCCAGGGTGGTGGCGGGGTTGGCCGCGGCCCCGGCGGGCAGCGGCGCATTGGCCGCTGTCCACGACGACCCGGAACCAGTGAGCAGCAGCCCCTGCTGGCTGTCAGACGAATCCTGGTAGACACCAACCGCGGCGCACCTGGACGCGGAGGCACAGGCCACCGACTTAGGGGTGGCGTACGGGTCGGCAGCGGCCCCGGCGGGCAGCGGCGCCTGGGTGGCGGTCCAGGAGGACCCGGACTTGGCCAGCAGCAATCCCCGCCATCCCGCTGAGCCGGTGTAGGAGCCAACGGCCGTGCATGCGGACGCTGACGGGCAGGCGACCGAGGACAACTGGGCGAAGGTGTGATCGGCGTTGGCCGGCAGGGGCGCCTGCAAAGCGGTCCAGGTGGTCACGGCCTGCGCCTTCGCCGCATGGAAGCTGGCGGCTGCGGCCGTCCCCCCGGCCAGCAGGACCGTGGCCACCCCGGCTATCACCAGGGCTCGTCGTGGCAAGTGCATTGCTGCTCCCCTCTCGCGGATACGCGAGCGTCGGGCAGGCCGCCATCCGGCAAGCGCATCACGCGCTACATGCCCCACATGATCCGCCCGGGACACCCCGCTTGCACGGCTTCCGCCAGCTTGCGGGGGGAGCTAACCCGTGACGGGCATGTGCTAGGGCTGCGGGCCCTGCCGGGCGAACTCGCACCATGCCCGGACCTTGGACGGCCTGGACGCCGCGCGCCCGCGGCCGGTACCGCTGCCGCCGCTGCGCCTGGTGGTGCGCGGCGACCGCCTAGCGCCATCGTTCGCGCTGGCCCTGATCCTGGCCTGGATTCGTCATGTTGCGGCCTCCTATAGCTGTCACGGCGGGGCCGGAGTCCCAGTAGTCCCACCCCTAAAGGGGTGTGGGACTTGGGACTAAGGGCCACGTGGTCTCATGGGACCTGCGTGGGACCAGGTGAGACCAAGGGCTGGCTAGCGTGTTCGGCTAGCACGTAGTGAGTCCTTCGCTTGGTGCCGAGAATTGACGACGGCACCCGTGATGACCAGCTTGTTTAGCGCCCGGTAGTAGGTCGCCTTAGCGACTCCGGAGGCGTCGAGCAGCCGCGTTGCGGGCGCGCCGTTGGTCCCAAACGAGTCCCGCAGGGTGTCGATGATCGCCTGTTCGGATCCGCTCATTTCTTCGCTTAGTCCCACGCCGTCGTGAGACCTAACGACGGCGCTGTCCAGCCGCGGGACCACGCGCAGCCGGATGGGATCGAACAGCGGCGCGTCCTTCTGCTTGATATTCTCCGCGCGCAGGTGCGGGCCGTCCTTGGTAACCCGGACGATCGTGGCCGCGGCGCCTTCCAGCGCGGTCGATCCGCGCATGTTCTCCCCGGCGCGGGCCTCGTGGTGGACGAACAGCACGCATGCCCCGGTGGCTTGGCGCAGCCGGTCGGCCGCGGCGACGAGTTCACCCATGTCCCGGGCGGAGTTCTCATCGGCGCCCACGGTCACCCGCGCCTGGGTGTCGATGACGATGAGGACCGGCTCAAGGTCCTGGGCAACCTGGATCATCGCGGCGAGATCCACCGGGCTGAGCAACTGCACAGCGACCGGCAGGAACTCCGCTGCGGTCCGCAGGCCGGCATGGTCCTCCCACGCGCGGACCCGCTGCCGCAGCCCGGTGACACCTTCGGCGATGACGTACAGCACCGGGCCGAGGGTGACGACGCGCCCCTGCCACGGCAGGCCGGTGGAGACGCACCCGGCCCAGTCGAGGGCGAGGAACGACTTCCCGTGCCCTGGCTTGCCGTGCAGCCAGGCGAGGGTGTCGTGGTAAAGGATGCCGTCGATCAGCGCCTCAGGCGCGGGCAGGCCGTCAAGGCTGTAGCTATTGAGTATCGCGGCCTGCAGCTGGCCTCGTCGGCTGAGATTGTCCGCGACCTCCTCGGCGCTGTAGTGCAGCGGGGAGTCGTCGAGTGCGCTCACGCTGCACCCCTCCCGCAGCACGGGCGCCAGGTGCCGTTGGCGGTGAGCATGGCCCTAGAGCACGGCGCCGCGGCGATGGGCAGCCCGGCGAGCGCGTCAAGCGGATCCGCGGGCCCGTCACCGTACGGGCCGAGCCGCAGCGCCGCCAGGCGCCGCCGCCGCAGTCCTGCCGCGGCGCCATGCGGGTCATGTACCGTTGCGAATGACGTGCCGCTGCCCGCGCCCGTCTGGCCCCCGGCCCGCCGCCGGGGGCTGTTCTTTTCGGCCATCGGTCAAGATGCCCGGCCGCGGCTCTTGCGGTCGATGTAGTCGGCCAGGTCATCGCTGCGGATCCTGGTCTTGGTGCGGCCCGCACCGGGAATGGCGATGTCCACGGCTGTGAGTTCCCCGGCGGCGATCAGCCGGTAGACGTGCATCTCCGAGCAGCCGAGTTTCTCTGCCGCTACCTCAGTGACGGAGTGGAGCGTGACGGTCTGGTGCCCTCGTTTGGGGCGGGGATTCGCGTGCTGCATGCGCACATGGAACCACAGGAGGCCCCTAGACGGCAACAGATTGGGGCGCGTATGCTCTCCCTAATACGGGGCATGCGCCCCAGCACCCATCAGGGGGTCACATGGAGCCACAAAGTCCGGCCGGGGGCGCGGACGCGGCGTTCGGCCGGAGACTGCTCTACCTGCGCAAGGAGGCCGGGCTGACACAACAGCAGTTGGCCGACGTGATGCGCGAGGCCGGGAGCAAGATGCACCGGAGCACGATCGGCAAGATCGAGGCGGGCGAGCGGGTGGTATCCCTCGGAGAGGGCGCCCAGTTCGCCGAGGTTCTCGGCATCGACCTGAGAGAGCTGATCAACGTGGGGCGCAAACGCCTGGTCACGGCACAGCTGAAGGTCGCCTCGCTTGAGTACCGGGCCGGTGAGTACGCGAGGCAGCGGGACGAGGCACAGATCTTGCTGGATGACACGCTGGCCAAACTTGAGGACGCCAGGGCGCAACTGAAGAAACATGAGGCCGAGTAGTGAGCTATATCCGCAGGCTGCCGTCGGGGAAGTGGCAGGCAACCGTGCGCGGCCCGGACGGGCACAAGCACACCAGGACCGACCCGCTGAAGAAGGTGGTCCGCACCTGGGCCACCGACCAGGAAGCCAAATTCCAGCAGGGCGATACACGCGACCCCCGGGCGGGTGACATCAGGGCCGGGGACTGGCACGCGCGGTACGCGGCGGCCAGCGGCGTGGAGAAGATCACCGCGGCGAAGAACAGATCCCTGTGGGTGACGCACTGCGAGCCGAAGTGGGCCGGGTGGCGGATGAGCGCGGTCACCCGCATGGAGGCGCAGGGCTGGGTGGGCGAGTTGCGCGCGACCAGGCGGGCACGGCACCAGGGGCGGCCAGCCGCCGGGGGTGACGGTGTGCCCCTGCTTTCCGCGGCGACGATTCATGACGTCGTGCACATCATGTCAGCGCTGTACCGGGCGGCCATGCGCGAGCACCCGCCGGTCGTGCTGACCAACCCGTTCGCCGACCTGGAGCTGCCGAGGATCGAGCCGCGGCCGGTCGAGTTCTACGAGCACGACGAGGCGGCAGCCCTGTACGGGAGGCCGCGGGGGAGTGGCGCACGCTGGCCGAGCTGGGCATGGACGTAGGGCTGCGCTGCGGCGAGATCTACGGCCTGCACGGGCACCGGGTGGACTGGCTGCGCGGGAAGATCGAGGTCGTCGACGTGATGACCCGCCAGGGGCTGCGGCAGTGGCCGAAGTCGAAGCGGTCGCACCGGGTGGTCCCGGTCCCCGCGCACATCCTGGAGGGCATGTCCGTCCTGATGGCGGGGCGGCCGAGGGATGCCCTGGTGTTCACCGCCCCGCACGGTGGCCCGGTCACCGATGAGCACTTCCGCAACCGGGTCTGGTACCCGGCGATCGAGACGGCCGGGATCCGCCGGTTCCCGCCCCGGATCATGCGCCACACCGCCGCCTCCTGGCTGGTGCAGGACGGGGTGCCGCTGTACGACGTGCAGGCCCTCCTCGGGCACGAGGACTACGCCACGACTCAGCGGTACGCCCACCTGGCGCCGGACGCGCACGGGAAGGTGATCGAGTCGTGGGCGCGGCGTCTTGGCGCACCAGTGGCGCACGGGCGCAAGGAAGGCCGTCTCCCGTGATGCGGAAACGGCCTGTGACCTGTGGTCGGGGTGGCCGGATTTGAACCGGCGGCCTCTTCGTCCCGAACGAAGCGCGCTGCCAAGCTGCGCCACACCCCGCCGCCTGAAACGGCGTGGACTCCCGGGCGTCATTGCCCGGGAACCCCCGGCAGTCTAGCCGATACGGGGAACCAGCGTGAGCAGGGTTGCCTCCGGCCGGCAGGCGAACCGGAACGGTGCCCAGGGTGAGGTTCCCAGCCCGGCGGACACGTGCAGCCACGGCCGGTCAGGCTCACCCTCGGCAGGATGCCGGTGCAGCCCACTGGCCCGCTCGGGGTCGATGCCACAGTTGGTGACCAGGGTCCCGTAGCCGGGCACGCAGACCTGGCCGCCGTGGGTGTGCCCGGCCAGCAGCAGGTCGTAGCCGTCCGCCGCGAACTGGTCCATGATCTCGGGCTCCGGCGAGTGCATGACGCCCAGCCGCAGGTCAGCCGTGGGATCGGTGGGACCGGCGATGTCCTCGTAGTGGTCCCGGCTGATGTGCGAGTCGTGCACCCCGCCGACCTCGATGTCGAGGCCGCCGGCCTTGACCCTGCCGCGGGCGTTGTTCGCGTCCATCCACCCGGCCGCAGCCATGCCCGCGCCGAGCTCGGCCCAGGGCAGGTCGGGAACGTTCCGGCTGTGCTTCTTCGCCGAGGTGTCCCAGAGGTAGCGGAGCGGGTTCGCGGGAATGGGGGAGTACAGGTCGTTCGAGCCGAACACGAAGGCGCCAGGCCGGTCCAGCAACGGGCCAAGCGCTTCAAGAAGCGGCTGAACGGAACGCTCGTGCGCGATCGAGTCCCCGGTGTTCACGACCAGATCCGGGGCCAGCGCGTCCAGGGACCGCAGCCAGGACAGCAGTCTGTGCCGCCCGGGGGTCAGGTGGATGTCGGAGATGTGGAGCACCCGGAGCGGTTCCGTGCCCGCGGGCAGGACTGGTACCTCGAACCGGCGCAGGGCGAACCAGTTCCGTTCCAGGATGCTGCCGTAGCCAAGCGCCGCACCGCCGGCCACGGCAGCGAAGGCAAGGGCGCGCAAGGGTGCTCGCATCCACCTATGGTGCCATGTGCTGGGACACGCTGAGGCCAGAGTGCGCAGGCCAGGGGCTATCAGGCCAGGCGAGGCGGCCCGCTCCGGAGTGGCCGGCAGTTCACCGGTGTGCCCTGGCAGGCGGGCGCCGTCGGGCAAGATGAGGCCCATGGCTGCAATGAAGGACCGGCTCCGTAGTGACCTGACCGCCGCGATGAAGGCACGGGACGAGGTCACCGTCCGCACCCTGCGGATGGCGCTCACCTCGGTGACCAAGGAAGAGGTCGCGGGAAGCTCCGCGCGGGAACTCAGCGACGACGAGGTCCTCGCCGTGCTCACCAAGGAGGCGAAGCGGCGCCGGGAGGCGGCCGACGCGTTCGCCGCGGCCGGCCGGGAGCAGCAGGCGGCGGCCGAGCGCGCGGAGGGCGTGGTCTTGGACGCCTACCTGCCCGCTCAGCTCACCGACGCCGAACTCGGCGAACTGGTGGCGGCCGCCATCGAGGAGACCGGAGCGAGCGGCCCGCGCGCCATGGGCCAGGTCATGAAGGTCCTCACCCCGCGGGTGGCCGGCCGGGCGGAAGGCGCCAGGGTCGCCACCGAGGTGCGCCGCAGGCTCAGCGGCTAGGCAGACAGCCGCCGGCTACTGGGCGGCTGGACAGACAGCCTCCGGCTATCCGCCGGTGCCGTTGCCGTTGTGGCCGCCACCGCCGCCGCCGCCACCGCCACCGCCACCGCCATGGCCACCGCCGCCCCCGCCGCCGCCATGGCCGCCACCGCCGCCGCCGTGAGGCGGCTTCGGGGGCTTCGGCGCGATGGGACCTGGGCCGAGGGCGAAGAGAGGGCTGGCGGGCGAGGGTGGCACAAAGCCCGGCGCCCGCATGCCCCGCAGCGCGGCGAGGAACGTGCTCTGCCAGGTGTGGCCCGGTGCCTCGGAGCCGTACATGGAGCCCACGCAGCCCAGCCGGTAGCAGGAGTTGGTGCCGACCATGTCAATGTTGCCGCGGGGGTTGCCGACCCAGACCGCGCCGAGAAGCTGCGGCGTGTAGCCCACGAAGAAGGCCGACACGTAGGAGTCCGCGGTCCCTGTCTTGGACGCCGACGGCCGCCCGATCGAGTCCGGTATTGCCGTCCCGCTGGTCAGGTCGGCCTGGAGGATGTAGTTGGCCGCGTCGGCCACCGACTGGGGCAGAGCGCGGTGACAGTGGGCCGACTCCACCGGCAGGTTCTGCCCGGTATCAGTCACGATCTTGGTGATCGCGACCGGGCTGCAGTAGATGCCGCGGGCGGGCAGGGTCGCATCGGACGCAGCGACGTCGATCGGTGACAGGTTGTCCGCGCCCAGCGTGAAGGACGGGTCGTTGTCCGCGCTGGCCAGGTGGTGCTCCCGGCGGTCCGGCTTGAGCAGCGACTTCCCGTCCGGCCAGGTCAGGCCCATCTTGCTGGCGGTCTTGATGACGTTGCAGAGGCCGACCTTCTGCTCCAGGTAGGCGAAGAAGACGTTGATCGATTGTGCCGTCCCCGTGTAGAGCGAGTAGGTGGCCGCGGCCAGTTCGCTCTGGTCGTTGGTGAGGTGCCACGGGGCGAGGACCTGGCCCTTGCAGTTGGTGTACCCCGAGACGGTGGCCGTGCCGTTGACGTGCTTGGCATACCCGAACGGGACCCCCTGCTCCAGCGCGGTCACCATGGTCCACACCTTGCCAGCGGACCCGAGCTGCCAGCCCTCGCTGCCGTGGTACTGCGGTCCAACCGCGTAGTCGATCGCGTTGTGGTGCTTGCCGTTGCCGTAGGGCCGGTCGTTGGCGATCGCCCGGACCCGCCCGGTGCCCGGCTGGATCAGCACCTCGGAGTCGGCGTTCCCGCCCGGGTTGTTCGGGTTGGGCGGCGGCGGCACCATGTAGTTGACCGCGTGGTTAGCGGCGCGCTGGTCCTTGGGGTCGAGCGTGGTGGTGATCGTCAGCCCGCCGATACCGTTGAGCCTGTTCCAGACCTGCTTGTAGGCCGTGTCGTGGCGGATGACCGCGACCACGTAGTCGCACATGTACCCGGCGTACTTCGCCGACCTGCTGGTGCAGCCGGACTGGGGCAGTCTTGGCGTTCAGGTCCAGCTTCGTCTTTTCCGCCGCCGCCGCGGTGCTCGCCGGGATCTGGTGCAGCTGGGCCATCCGGGCGAGCACGGTGTTCCGCCTGGTCCAGGTCTGCTGGACTTCCGCCGCGGTGCCCAGCGGGTTGTACAAGCTGGGGTTCTCCACGATGCCCGCGAGCATGGCTGCCTGCGGCAGCGTGAGCTTCGCGGCCGAGGTGCTGAAGTAGCGCTGTGCGGCGACCTCGATGCCATAGGACTGGTTGCCGAAGAACGCGGCGTTCAGGTACCCGGCGAGGATCTGGTCCCTGGACATCGTGTGCTCGACCTGCACCGCCATCCGCAGTTCGCGGATCTTGCGGCCGACGTTCTGCGCCGTCGCGCTGGCGAACGCCTTCACCGGGTTGGGTGAGGAGAGGATCTCCACGTTCTTCACGTACTGCTGGGCCAGCGTGGACCCGCCCTGGACGGACTTGTGCTCCAGGTCGTTGACCAGTGCGCGGACGGTGCCGCGGAAGTCGATCGCGCCATGCTGGTAGAACCGGGAGTCCTCGATCGCCACGATGGCCTGCCGCATGATCGGGGCTATCTGCGAGTAGGTCACCGGGACCCGGTCGATACCGCGCGGGTAGTAGTAGGCGAGCACCTTGCCGTGCCGGTCGAGAATCGCCGAGCGGACCGGAAGCTGGTGCAGTTCCGGGGTGCTCAGCGTGTTGAACTTCGTCGCCGCGTTGCGCACGGCAGTGCCGAAGGCGCCCACCGCGGGCAGGGAAAGGCCCGCCACCAAGGCGCCGGCAACGGCAGCGGCCACAAGGAGCCGGACGACCACGCTGGCCTTGAAGAGAACCTTGTTTTCGGCCAGGAAGCTCGGTATTCGCACGGACTCAGGGTACGCCCGGCGGCCAAAACGGGTGGCTGCTGTCGCCGGCTGCCCCCTAGCGCGAGCCCGCCACGAGCCGCTATCCTGCGGAAACTACTCGTCGTCCAGCGAAGGACTACTGACCGTGCGCGACATGGCCCATGTGGGCTATCTGGGAAATGGACCGAACGGGGTCTAGCGCCTGACCCCGGAACTTGCGTAAGTTACGGTTTCGCAACGAGCAAACAGGAGCCGGTGCGCCCCGCAGCCGGCCTGGGCCGCTAGTGAAACGCCACCCGGCGTGACGACCCCCCGAGGGCGTGACGATCAGGAGGAGTTGGACCACATGTGGATCGCTGACTGGACCGCGCGTGCCGCGTGCAAGGAGACGGACCCTGACGAGCTCTTCGTCCAGGGGGCGGCACAGAACCGGGCCAAGCTGGTCTGCCGTGGCTGTGTCGTCCGTACCGAATGCCTTGCGGACGCACTGGACAACCGCATCGAGTTCGGGGTGTGGGGCGGCATGACCGAGCGCGAGCGCCGCGCCCTGCTCCGCCGCCGTCCGGACGTCATCTCCTGGCGGGAGCTTCTTGAGCACGCCAGGAACGCCTACGAGCGCACCGCCGACGACACCCAGCTCGTCGCGAGTTGAAGAGAGCGCCGGGGCGGCTAGGCCGGGGCGCCTGAGCATGCTTGCTGGCGCTAGTTGTCGCTGAGGCTTTCGCCTATCACTCTCAGCGCAGCCAGGTCGTGCACGTCTTCCGTCTGGGCGATCACCCGCGCCACCGGCACGTTCGGATGTGCCGCGGTGAACCGCTGCGCCAGCCGGCGCTCCGCCGCGATGAGCTGCATCCGCTCGGCGTGCAGCCGGAGCGCGGCCACGGCGAGCGGGTACCGCGTCACGTCGGCCAGCGGCGCGCCGCCATTCGCGCCCGCTGAGTGCGCATTGTCGCCCGGGCCACCCGCGGGCAGCAGGGCTTCGGCGGCGGCCAGGCTCCGTGCCGCGGACAGCCGCGCAGCCGGGGAACGGTGCACGCGATTGAGGATCAGCCCGGCCAGCGGCATCCGGTCCTCCGAGAGCCGCTCCACGAAATAGGACGCCTCCCTGAGCGCGTCCGGCTCGGGAGTCGCCACTATCAGGAACGCCGTACCCGGCGTCTGCAGCAGCCGGTAAGTGTCCTCGGCCCGTTCCCTGAACCCGCCGAACATCGTGTCGAAGGCCGCGACGAAGGTCTGCACGTCACGCAGTACCTGGGCGCCCAGGATCTTCGTGACGATGCCGGTGAGCACGCCGAAGCCGACGTTGACCACCTTCAGGTAGGCACGCCCCCCGGCCCTGGTGGGGGCCGTGAGCAGCTTGATCAGCCGGCCATCCAGGAAGCGGGACAGCCGCTGCGGGGCGTCAAGGAAGTCCATCGCCGACCGGCTCGGCGGTGTGTCCACCACGATCAGGTCCCACTGTTCGGTCCGCCGCAGCTGGCCAAGCTTCTCCATCGCCATGTACTCCTGCGTGCCCGCGAAACTCGAGGAGAGCGACTGGTAGAAGGGGTTGGCCAGGATCTGCTCGGCCCGGTCGGGGTCGGAGTGCGCCTCGACGATCTCGTCGAACGTGCGCTTCATATCCAGCATCATGGCGTGCAGGCTGCCGCCCGCCGCGGCGTCCAGCAGCGGCACCGGCCGCGGCGTGTTGTCCAGGCTGGACAGGTCCATGGACTGGGCGAGCCGGCGCGCCGGGTCGACCGTGAGTACCACCACGTGCCGTCCCCGTTCGGCGGCCCGCAGGCCGAGCGCGGCCGCGGTCGTGGTCTTGCCCACGCCGCCTGAGCCGCAGCACACGATGATCCGGGTGCGCGGGTCGTCGAGCAGTTGGTCGGTGTCCAGCCGCGGCGCCACCTTGGTCTCCTCGCTCACGCGGCCCCCTGCTCCCGCAGGGCCGCCGCGAGCCGGTACAGCCCGGCCAGGTCCATGCCGTCGGTAATCAGCGGAAGGTCGTAGCAGGGCTGGCCGGTGCCGGCCAGCACCCGGCGGTGCTCACGCTGGTTCAGTACCTGGGTGGCGTGCTCGCCGAGTTCGGCCGCGAGCCCGTTGGCCACCGCGGTACTGCCGTTGGGTCCCCGGCTCCCCTCGATGCCGGCGGTTTTCAGCCCGAGTACCAGCTCGTGCCGGTCCAGGCTGCCGCTTGCCGCCGCGGTGAGCTGGTCGTCGGTGAGGCTGGTGGGCCGCACCATGTTGATCATGACCGCGCCGAGCTGGAGCCCGCCCTTGGACAGGCCGCGCAGCTCCGCGATCCCGTCCAGCGTCTCCTGCACCGGCATCTCCTCAAGCACGGTGACGAAGTGCACCGCGGTCTCCGGCGAGCGGATCACCCGCTGCACGGTGTCGGCATGGGACCGGATAGGCCCCACCTTGGCCAGCCCGGACACCTCGGACGCGATATTGAGGAAACGGCTGATCCGCCCGGTGGGCGGGGCGTCCATCACCACCGCGTCGTACAGGTGAACCCCGCCGGTCCGCCGCCGGGTGGCCTCGGCGGCCTTGCCGGTCAGCAGCACGTCCCGCAGCCCCGGCGCGATCGTGGTCGCGAAGTCGACGATGCCGAGCCTGTTCAGGGTCCGGCCGGCATGCCGGAGGTTGTAGAACATCTCCAGGTACTCGATGAGCGCGGATTCGGCGTCGGCGGCGAGTGCGTAGACGTCACCGCCGGGCACCGTCGGTGTCCCCGGCGCCACCGCCACCTTGCGCTCTCCGTAGGGCAGCGGCGGGCAGTCGAACAGCTGGGCGATGCCCTGCCGGCCCTCCACCTCCATGAGCAGGACCCGGCCGCCCGCCGACGCGAGCGCGAGAGCCAGCGCGCCGGCCACCGTCGTCTTGCCGGTGCCGCCCTTGCCGGTGACGACGTGCAACCGCACGCCTTCCCAGTCGGTATCACGAGCCCTCACCAGCATCAGGCTATCCTCGCCGGGCCCAAGCTCCGCACCGGTGGCGAAGCCCCGGCCTGCGCAGGACGCGGCCTGGCGGGATTGTCATTAGGCTGGTCCGCAAAAGGCGGCCGCCTTGGCCGCGCGCAGCGGCAGAGAAGGGGTGTTCCCCATGCTCGAAGCGCTCCTTGTGGTTCTCGTCATCCTGATTGTCGGCGGACTGGTCGCCGTCGGCCGCAGCATGCGGGTAGTGCAGCAGTACGAGCGGGGGCTGATCTTCCGGTTCGGCAAGGTCCTGCCGGAGACCCGCGGCCCGGGGCTGACCATCATCCGGCCCGTCGGCGACAAGCTGCAGAAGGTCAACATGCAGATCGTCGCCATGGCGGTGCCCGCCCAGGAGGGCATCACCAGGGACAATGTCAGCGTCCGGGTGGACGCGGTGGTGTACTTCCGCGTGGTGGACCCGATCAAGGCCGTCATCAACGTGCAGAACTACATGTTCGCCGTGTCCCAGCAGGCGCAGACCTCGCTGCGGTCGATCATCGGCCAGTCCGAGATGGACCAGTTGCTCGCCGAACGCGAGACCGTCAACCGTGAGCTGCGGCGGATCATCGACGAGCCGACCGAGGGGCCGTGGGGAATCCGCGTCGAGCGGGTGGAGATCAAGGACGTGAACCTGCCCGAGGGCATGAAGCGGTCCATGTCCCGGCAGGCCGAGGCGGAGCGCGAACGGCGGGCCAGGATCATCACCGCCGACGGCGAGTACCAGGCGTCCAAGCGCCTGGCCGCTGCCGCCAACGTCATGGCCAGGGACCCGGCCGCGCTCCAGCTCAGGCTGCTGCAGACGGTGGTCGAGGTCGCCTCGGAGCGCAACAGCACGCTGGTCATGCCCGTCCCGGTCGAACTGCTCCGGTTCTTCGAGAAGATGACGCCGGCGGAGCGGCTGAACGTCGGCCCCTCGCTCGCCGACACCGGCGACGCGGAGGTCGCCGAGGCGGAAAGGGAGATCAGCGGCGTCGAGCCGCCGCCCGAGATCGAGCCGCCGCCCGAGGTCGAGCCGCCGCCCGAGGCGGCGCTTGCCGACCCCGAGATCCCGCCACTGCCGGAGGAGGACCGCCCCGGCGAGCTTCCGCCCAGCAAGCCCTCCTCGGGTACGACGGAAGCGGCAGCCGGCCGCTGACTCGCCTGGTCACGGGATCCGGATGGCTGCTCTTGTTATGTGCCATACGCCGGCCGTGGGCTGATCGGCTCCCAGGCCATACCCGGGTCCAGCGCACCGGCCAAGACGCCCGGGGACACGGGTGACAGCGAGCCAGCCCGCCGCCGTAGGCTGTCGGCTAGCCAGCACACCTGTGAACCGAGAGGGGGTTGGGGAACCGGCCTGCGGGCTGCTGCGCCCCTGACTGCCAATGACCAAGTGGGAGTACGTGACGGTGCCCCTGCTGGTGCATGCCACCAAGCAGATCCTGGACAACTGGGGAGACGACGGCTGGGAACTGGTGGCCGTGATCCCCGGGCCCAACCCCGAGCAACTCGTCGCGTACCTGAAACGGCCCAGGGAATGAGCGACACCCCGGAAGCCAGGCTCGCCGCGCTGGGGCTGGAACTGCCCGCGGTGCCCGCCCCGCTGGCGGCCTACGTGCCCGCGGTGCGCACCGGCCAGTACGTGTACACGGCCGGCCAGCTGCCCATGGTTGCGGGCAAGCTGCTACTGACCGGGAAGGTGGGCGCGCAGGTGAGCCCCGCCGAGGCGGCGGCGCTGGCCCGGACCGCCGCGCTGAACGCCCTGGCCGCGGTCGCGTCGGTCACCGGCGGCCTTTCCGCGGTGACCCAGGTCGTCAAGATGACCGGTTTCGTGGCAAGCACTCCCGACTTCACCGGCCAGCCGCAGGTCGTGAACGGTGCCAGTGAGCTGCTGCTCGAGGTGTTCGGTGAGGCGGGCAGGCACGCCCGCAGCGCGGTCGCCGCGCCGGTGCTGCCATTCGACGCACCGGTCGAAATCGAGCTGATCGTAGAGGTCTCTGCTAGCCCATACCCCGCCGCCCCGCACTCTGCTAGCCCATACCCCGCCGCCCCGCCCAATGACTGAACCGCCGCCCCGCCCAATGACTGAACCGCCGGCCCGGCCCGCGATCCGGCTGCCACCGCAGTTCGCGGAACGGGCCCGCGACGTGCTTGCCGGGACCGTGGCCCCGGTCACACCGCGCGACGCGGCCACGGTCATGCTGCTGCGGCCCGCCGCGGGCGGCCAGCCGGAAGGTGGCGCGGGCGAGCCCGGCATGTGCGTCTACATGCTCCGGCGGCGGTCCTCGATGGCGTTCGCGGCCGGTGCCTACGTGTTCCCCGGCGGTTCTGTGGACTCCGCCGACGCCGACCCGGGCATCCCGTGGGCGGGCCCGGACGCCGCGGAGTGGGGCACGCGGCTGGGCGCGCCTGCCGACCTGGCCCGCATCCTGGTCTGTGCGGCCGTGCGGGAGACGTTCGAGGAGTCCGGTGTGCTGCTGGCCGGGCCGGACGCCGGGACCGTGCTGGCCACGACCGGGGATGCGGAATGGGAGGCCGACCGCAGGGATCTGCTGGCCGGCACGCTCTCCCTGGCCGGCTTGCTGCGGCGCCGGGGCCTGGTGCTGCGCAGTGACCTGCTCCGGCCCTGGGCGCGGTGGATCACCCCGGTGACCGAGGCGCGGCGCTACGACACGAGGTTCTTTGCCGCCGCCCTGCCCGGAGGCCAGCGCGCCAGGGACGTCAGCGGCGAGGCGGACGAGACCGCGTGGCTGGCGCCGGCCGCGGCGCTTGAGGCCGCTTCCCGCCGGGAGATCTCGCTGTTCCCCCCACCGCGGTCACGCTCGGGGAGTTGCGGGCGTGCGGCACGGTCGCTGCGGCGCTGGCCGCGCGGCGGCGGATGACCGCGCTGATTCCCCAGGTGATGGTGGCCGAAGGTGCCGCGTGGCTGACCGTCCCCGACGAGGTCGAGTACCCGCTGTGATCGCCAGCCCGGTGATCGACGGTATGGGCACCGCGCGGGCACGCTGCGTTCTGGCTCCCAACCCCTCGCCGATGACCCTCGACGGCACCAACACCTGGATCCTCGCCGAGCCTGGCTCACCCCGGGCGGTGGTGGTCGATCCGGGCCCCGCCCACGCGGGCCACCTGCACCGCATCCAGGACCAGGTCGCCGCCGCGGGGCAGCGGGTGGCCCAGATCCTGCTCACCCACTCCCACCCGGACCACTCCGCCGGCGCCGCGGCGTTCGCCGCCATGACCGGCGCCCCCGTGCGGGCCGCCGACCCTGCCTACCGCCGCGGCGGCGAGGGCCTGGCGCCCGGCGACACGATCAGCCTCCCGGGCTGCGACATCCACGTCGTCGCCACCCCCGGGCACTCCGCCGACTCGGTCTGCCTCCACCTCCCGGCGGACCATGCCCTGCTCACCGGCGACACCGTCCTGGGCCGCGGCACCACGATCATCGCCGACGACGGCAACCTCACCGACTACCTGGCCTCCCTGGACCAGCTAAGGAGTCTGACGGATCAGGCCGGCCTAACGGTTCTGCTTCCCGGGCACGGCCCGCTGCTCAGCGAACCCGGCGCCACCCTCGACTACTACATCTCCCACCGCCACGAGCGCCTGGCCGAGGTTCAGGCCGCGCTGGACGCCGGGGACCGCACCACGGACGAGATCGTCGCTCGCATCTACCACGACGTGGACCGGGCCCTGTGGCCGTTCGCCGCTTTCTCCGTCCGTGCCGCACTCCAGTACCTCGCGGACCAAGGTGCGCTCCCTCCTGGCGTTCAGCAATAAGAGCGACGAGCGCTGAAGCGAAGGCCAGCGCGCCATTGACGCCAGCTGCCGGCCGGCGTTAAGGGGTAATACCGTCGTGCTACCGCGCGCGCCGGGCGAGCCGGTCCCTATCCAAGATCAGTACCGACTTGGCGTGAAGCTGCAGCCAGCCGCGGGCGGAAAAGTCCGCGAGCGCTTTGTTGACGGTCTCCCGGGAAGCCCCTACGAGCTGGGCCAGTTCCTCCTGGGTGAGGTCGTGGTGCACCTCGAGCCCGCCGTCCTGCTCCTCGCCGAACCGGTCGGCCAGGTCAAGCAGGGCCTTGGCCACGCGCCCGGGAACATCGGTGAACACCAGGTCGGCCATGACGTCGTTGGTGCGGCGCAGCCGCTGGGCCAGCGCGCGGAGCAGGTGCATGGCCACCTCCGGCCGCCCGGTGAGCCACTTGCGCAGGTAGTCGTGGCCGAGCGCGGCCAGCTGGGCGTCGGTCACCGCGACGGCGCTCGCGGTCCGCGGCCGCGGGTCGAACAGCGAGAGTTCGCCGAACATCTCGCCCGGGCCAAGCACCGACAGCAAGTTCTCCCGGCCGTCCGGTGCGGTCCTCGTCAGCTTGATCTTGCCCTCGAGGATCACGTAAAGCCGGTCGCCCGCGTCGCCCTCGTCGAAGAGCCGGTCACCACGGGCCAGCGTGGTGTCATGAATCCCAGCCCGCAGCGCCTTCGTGCCCTCTTCGTCGAGCGATTCGAACAGCGGTGCCCGGCCGAGCACATCGTCTGGTTCAGCCACGGGACCCTCCTTGGCACGTCCCCATATCCAGTGTCGCGCAAATGCCAGAGCGCGCGCGAGCACCGATCATGTTCCGTGCGCCTGGGCCGCGCGGCGCCGGCAGGCCTCGATCTCCGCCTCGGCTGCCTCCCGCCCGACCCAGCTGAAGCCTTCCACGGACTTGCCGGGCTCCAGTTCCTTGTACACCTCGAAGAAGTGCTGGATCTCCAGCCGGTCGAAGGCAGGGACGTCCTCGATGTCCCGCAGGTAGTTGTTCCGCGGATCGGTGGCCGGGACGCAGAGCACCTTGTCGTCGGCGCCCTTCTCGTCCCGCATCCGGAACATGCCGATCGCCCGGCAGCGGATGATGCATCCGGGGAACGTCGGCTCCTCCAGGAGCACGAGGGCATCCAGGGGGTCGCCGTCGTCGGCGAGCGTATCCTCGACGAACCCGTAGTCTGAGGGGTACCGGGTAGCGGTGAAGAGCATCCTGTCGAGCCGGATCCGGCCGGTCACGTGGTCCATCTCGTACTTGTTGCGCTGCCCCTTGGGGATCTCGATGATTACCTCGAACTCCACTCCAGCCTCCCTCAGCGCGACAATGATGTGACTCCGTCGCCGGATGCCCGCCACGCCACGGCCCCGGCGGGCCCCCGCCGCCAGCCGGGCATGGCTGCGCCCGGTAAGCAAAGCATCTCGTGAGAGGACAGGTGGTGACGAACCGCGCCGGTGTCACCGCGCTGATCACGCTCGCGATGCTTAACGTCTTTACCCTGGGCGCGGGCGTGGCAGTCGCCGAATTGCTGCCCGCGCGGCTGGCCCTGTGGCAGGTGCCGCGGGTGGCCAGGGCCGGGCTCGAAGCGCCCGGCCCGGTGCTGGCCCCGGCCAGCGCGCAGGGACAGGTGCCGAGCCGGGGACGGCTGGCCGCCGTGCTCGCGCCGCTGCTCGCGGCACACTCACTCGGGCGGCACGTGGGGGCGGTCGTCACCGGCCTGGACACCGGCACGGTGCTGTTCTCGCAGAACGCCGGGTCGGCGTTCGTCCCCGCGTCCAACGCCAAGCTGCTCACCGCCGTGGCGGCGCTGAGCACGCTCGGCCCCTCGGCGCGGTTCACCACCCGGGTCGTCGCCGGCGCCCGGCCGGGCCTGCTCACGCTGGTCGGCGGGGGCGACCCGACGCTCGCGGCGGGGCCGCCGCCGCATAGCGACTACCCGCAGCCCGCCACGCTTGCGTCGCTGGCCGCCGCGACCGCTCACTGGCTGGCCGCCCGCGGCACCCGCACGGTGCGGCTGACCTACGACACCTCGCTGTTCACCGGGCCAGCCACCGCGCCGGGCTGGACGCCCAGTTACATCACCACGGGCAACGTCACGCCGATCACCGCGCTCGAGGTGGACCAGGGGCGGCTGACGCCCTCGGGCGCGCCGCAGGACGCCGACGACCCGGGCAACTTCCGGCCCCGCTCGGACACGCCAGCGGCGCAGGCGGCAGGTGCCTTCGCCCGGCTGCTCCGCCGCGCTGGCATCCACGTGGCCGGCCAGGCCGCTGCCGGGCGCCAGCCGCAGCATGCGACCCAGGTCGCGGCCGTACGCTCGCCCCCGCTGGCGTCGATCGTCGGCTGGATGCTGCGGGAGAGCAACAACGTGATCGCCGAGGACCTGGCCCGCCAGATCGCACTGCATGCCAGGAAACCGGCCTCGTTCAGCGGCGGCGCCGCCGCCGTGACCGCGATTCTGGGCAGGCTCGGCGTGCGTCACGGCATCCACCTGGTGGACGGCAGCGGCCTCTCCCCGCTGGACCAGGTCACCCCGGGCGCGCTGGCCGCCGTGGTCCGGCTGGCAGCGGTCAGCGGGCCGGGTGCGCTGCGTGCCGCCGTCACCGGCATGCCGGTGGCCGGGTTCTCCGGCACGCTGGCCCCCGGGCAGAGCGTGTTCGGCAGCTTCGGACCGCAGGCCCTGGGCATGGTCCGGGCGAAAACCGGCAATCTCACCAAGGTGGCGACCCTGGCGGGGATCGCCGCCGACGCCAGCGGCCAGGTGCTCGCGTTCGCCTTCATGGCGGACCAGGTCCCCAAGGGGAGCCAGTTGCCGGGCGCGGCCGCCACGATCGACGCCATGGCGACGGCGCTGGCGGGCTGCGGCTGCCGTTGAGGCCGGCGTTACCGGGCCTGGGCACCCCCGTGGTGTCCCCAGGAGTCGGCCCATGGTCGTACCGTGGAGTGCGTGAGCAGCGGACAGATGATCGACTGGGACCTGGCCATCTCCACGGGCGTGCGCTGGGTGCGGCCGGGACCCCAGGTCAGCCTGGCCGACGCCAGGGGCGTGGTTTCGGAGTTGCACGAGCTGGCCGCCACGGTCATCGAGCCGGTACGGCAGGTCACCGGGATGTTCAGCGCCGAGGAGAGCGGGCAGGTGGCCGTGGTGGACCGGCCCGGCTGGATCCGGGCCAACATCGACGGCTTCCGTGTGGTGCTCGACCCACTGGTGGAGCACCTGCGTGAGCAGGGCCGTGCGCCCGCGCCCGGCTCCGTGGTTGGGTCGCTGGGCTCGCGGGTCACCGGCCTGCAGGCGGGGCTCATCCTGGCCTACCTCGCGGGCCGGGTGCTCGGGCAGTACGAGCTGTTCCTGCCGCCGGATCCCACCGCGCCGGAGGACAGCGCACCGGCCGGGCGGCTGACCCTGGTCGCGCCGAACATCCTGATGGTCGAGCGCGAACTGGACGTGGACCCGCACGATTTCCGCCGGTGGGTGTGCCTGCACGAGGAGACCCATCGCACCCAGTTCACCTCGGTGAGCTGGCTGCGCCCCTACGTCCAGGAGCAGATGACGGAGTTCCTGCTGGCCTCTGACCTCGATCCGGCCAGCATGGTGGGCCGGCTCAGGTCCGCGGCGGACGCCGTCGCGGGCGCGGTGCGCGGCAACGGGCACGGCGACAGCCTCATCGAGGCGATCCAGACCCCGCGGCAGCGGGCGGTCCTGGAGCGGCTGACCTGCGTGATGACCCTGGTCGAGGGGCACGGCGACTACGTGATGGATGCCGTGGGCCCGCAGGTGGTGCCCTCGGTCGCCAAGATCAGGTCCCGGTTCAACGCCCGCCGCTCCTCGGCCGGCCGGGTGGAGCAGGCGCTCCGCCGGATGCTGGGCATCGACCTGAAGATGAAGCAGTACGCGCAGGGGTCACGGTTCGTCCAGACGGTGGTGCGTGAGGCGGGCATGCCGGTTTTCAACCGGGTGTGGGCCTCGCCGGAAAACCTCCCGGTCCGCGCCGAGCTTGACGACCCGCAACTGTGGCTGACCCGGGTCGGTGGCACGGACGGGGCCCTGGCCGCCGGCAGCGGCTGATCCCCCGATGGGCCCTCCTCCGGAGGTCGCGGAGGTCCGCCGGGCGGTCCGCCGGTGCCTGGAGGAGTTCGCCGGGGGTGACCTCGTACTTGCCGCCTGCTCCGGCGGCGCCGACTCGCTCGCCCTGGCCGCTGCCCTGGCACATGAGGCACCACGCGGTGGGCTGCGCGCGGGCGGCGTCACCGTGGATCACGGGCTGCAGGACGGATCCGCGGCGGTTGCCGGTGAGGTGATCAAGGTTCTCACCGGGCTCGGCCTGGAGCCGGTGGTCTGCCTGCGGGTCGGCGTGCCCAGGGAGCCCGGCCACGGCGGGCCGGAAGCGGCGGCAAGGACCGCGAGGTATGCGGCGCTCGCCGACGCCGCGCACCGCACCGGGGCCGCCGCGGTCCTGCTCGCGCACAGCCGGGACGACCAAGCGGAAAGCGTCCTGCTCGGCCTGGCCCGCGGGTCCGGGCCCAGGTCGCTGGCGGGGATGCCGGAGTGCCGCGGCGCCTACCGGCGGCCACTGCTCGGGGTCGGCCGGGCCACGTTGCGGGCCGCCTGCGCGGCGCTCGGCCTGCACCCCTGGGACGACCCGCAGAACGCCGACCCCGCCTATGCCCGGGCCCGGGTACGCCACCAGGCACTGCCCGCCCTTGAGGCCGCGCTCGGCCCCGGGGTGGCCGAGGCCCTGGCCCGCAGTGCCCGCCAGTTCCGCGCGGACGCCGAACTGCTCGATGACCTCGCCGCCGCCCAGGCCGGGCAGGTGCGCTGCGACGACGGCTCCCTGGCGGCGGACCGGCTGGCCGCGCTGCCGGAAGCGATCAGGACCCGGGTGCTCCGGCAGGCCGCCATCGCCGCAGGCTGCCCGCCCGGCGCGCTGACCGCTGGCCACGTCGAGACCCTGGCAGCCCTGGTCACTTCCTGGCGCGGGCAGCGCTGGACGGACCTGCCCGGAGGTGTTCGCGGTATGCGGCAGCATGGCAAACTGCTTTTCACCGCCGGTCACCCCAGCGAGCCGGCCGGACAAGCCACCCCGGAGGGCCTGGTTGGACGCGACTGACGTAGGGGGCGACCTCAAGGAGATCCTCATCCCGGCCGACCGCCTGCAGGCCCGGGTGGCGGAACTCGCCGCCGAGATCGACGCGGACTACGCCGGCGGCGACCTCCTGCTCGTCGGGGTACTCAAGGGCGCGGTCATGATCATGGCCGATCTTGCCCGGGCCATGCGGCTGCCCGTGGAAATGGACTGGATGGCCGTCTCTTCCTATGGTTCCGGCACCAGGTCGTCCGGTGTGGTCCGGATCCTCAAGGACCTCGATACCGACATTTCCGGCAAGCACGTCCTGATCGTGGAGGACATCGTCGACTCGGGCCTCACGCTCTCCTGGCTGGTAGGCAACCTGCGGTCACGGCAGCCTGCCTCGCTGCGGCTGTGCGTCCTGCTCCGCAAGCCCGGGGCGGCACGGATGGATGTCGAGGTGGCCTATACCGGATTCGATATCGCGAACGAGTTCGTGGTCGGGTACGGGCTGGACTACGCCGAGCGGTACCGGAACCTGCCGTTCATCGGCACCCTGGCGCCGCACGTGTACGGCGGAACCGGGGATGCGCAGGCTCCCGAACCCGCCGCGGCGCCCGTCGAGGAGGGACGAGAACCGGGCCCGGAAGCCTGAGCCGGGACACAGCGGGTAAGACCGGGGAACACGGTCAGCGATGGGGAGCGTTGATGCGAGGAGAGGACCGTCGGGGAACCTGGGGTGGTATGGCCGCCCGAGGACTCCCGGGCGCGGTGTAACGTCAACTAACCCGCACCTCCAAACGGGAATGACAAGGAAGCCGCCATGGTCACTGGGGCGCAGGACAGTCCCGCCGGAGGTCGGCGGGTAACAACGCAGGCTGGTCAGGAGGGACCCGCCCAGAGCAGGCGGGGTCGTTGATCAATGGATCTCAAGCGTTACTTCCGCGGGCCGTTCGTCGCGGTCCTCGTGATGCTGCTGCTTTTCTTCATCGTGTTCGCCTACGCGAACCGCGGCGTCTCGTACACCCCGACCTCCACGTCCAGGGTTGTCACTGACATCTACGGGGGCCACGTCAAGTCGGCCACCCTGATCGACAAGAACCAGACGATCGAGATTGTCACCAACGGCAACCCCAGCCAGCGGCTCCAGGCGAGCTGGGTGGGCAACCAGGGGCAGCAGCTAGCCGCCGAACTTCAGAAGAAGCCACCGAAGGACGGCTACAACGTCCAGGTGCCCAGCGGCAACACCGTCATCGGCGTGATCTTCAGCTTCCTGCCATACATCCTGATAATCCTGATCTTCTTCTTCCTGCTCAACCAGATGCAGGGCGGCGGCTCCCGGGTGATGAACTTCGGGAAGTCCAAGGCCAAGCTGATCACCAAGGACACCCCGAAGACCACCTTCGCGGACGTGGCCGGGGCCGACGAGGCCATCGAGGAACTGCAGGAGATCAAGGAGTTCCTGCAGACCCCGGGCAAGTTCCAGGCGATCGGCGCCAAGATCCCCAAGGGCGTGCTGCTCTACGGCCCGCCGGGCACCGGCAAGACCCTCCTCGCCCGTGCCGTGGCCGGGGAGGCCGGGGTCCCGTTCTACTCGATCTCCGGGTCTGACTTCGTGGAGATGTTCGTCGGCGTCGGCGCCTCCCGGGTGCGTGACCTGTTCGAGCAGGCCAAGGCGAATGCGCCCGCGATCGTGTTCGTGGACGAGATCGACGCGGTTGGCCGGCACCGCGGCGCCGGGTTCGGCGGCGGCCACGACGAGCGCGAGCAGACCCTGAACCAGCTTCTCGTCGAACTGGACGGGTTCGACGTCAAGGGCGGGGTCATCGTCATCGCGGCCACCAACCGGCCGGACATCCTCGACCCCGCGCTGCTGCGCCCCGGCCGGTTCGACCGCCAGATCGTCGTCGCCCAGCCCGACCTCAACGGGCGCAAGGGCATCCTGAGGGTGCACGCCCGCGGCAAGCCGTTCGCCGAGGGGGTCGAACTCGACCTGATCGCGCGCCGGACGGCCGGCTTCACCGGCGCGGACCTGGCCAACGTGATCAACGAGGCCGCCCTGCTGACCGCCCGCGCCAACGGGACGAAGATCACCATGGCCGCGCTTGAAGAGTCGATCGACCGGGTGATGGCGGGCCCCGAGCGCAAGAGCGTGCTGCTCTCGGAGCGGGAGCGCAAGCTCATCGCCTACCACGAGGGCGGCCACGCCCTGGTCGGCCATGCCCTGCCGAACGCCGACCCGGTGCACAAGATCACGATCATCCCGCGGGGCCGCGCCCTCGGCTACACGGCCTCGGCGCCCCAGGAGGACAAGTTCCTGATCACCCGGTCGGAGATGATGGACCAGCTGGCCATGCTCCTCGGTGGGCGCACCGCCGAGGAACTGGTCTTCCACGAGCCCACCACGGGCGCCGCCAACGACATCGAGAAGGCAAGCTCGATCGCCCGCGGCATGGTGACCGAGTACGGCATGAGCGAGCGGCTTGGCGCCCGCAAGTTCGGCACCGGGGACGGCGAGCCGTTCCTCGGCCGGGACATGTCGCACACCAGGGACTACTCGGAAGAGATCGCGTCCACGATCGACGAGGAGGTGCGGCGGCTGATCGAGTCGGCGCACGACGAGGCCTGGGAGATCCTGGTCGCCTACCGTGAGGTGCTCGACGACCTGGTCCTGCAGCTCATGGAGAAGGAGACCCTGAGCAGGAATGAAGTGCTCCGGATCTTCGCGCCGATCAAGACGCGCCCGTCCCGTGGCTCCTACACCGGCTACGGCAAGCGGCTGCCCTCGGACCGCCCGCCGATAATGACGCCCAAGGAACTGGCCCTCACCGCCGCCTCCGACGGCAAGGACCTGCCCTCGTCCGGCAACGGCCAGGCCTCCAGCGCGGCGAACTCGCTCGGCGGCGCCGCGCCGCCCGCGCTGCCGCCGTTCGGCTCCGATGACGCCGCGCCCGGCGAACCGCTTTGACCGAGCCGATAGACCTGCCGCGGATCGAGCGGGCGGTACGGGAAATCCTCATCGCCATCGGGGAGGACCCGGACAGGGACGGTCTGGCCAACACCCCCGCGCGGGTGGCCCGCGCCTACGAGGAACAGTTCTCCGGGCTGTCCCAGCGCCCGGAGGATGTGCTGGGCACCGTCTTCGACGCCGACCATGACGAGCTGATCCTGGTCCGCGACATCGAGGTCTACAGCACCTGTGAGCATCACCTGGTGCCGTTCTTCGGCACCGCTCACGTGGCCTACATACCGAACGAGAAAGGCCAGATCACCGGTTTGTCCAAGCTGGCCAGGCTGGTCGACGTCTATGCCCGGCGGCCGCAGGTCCAGGAGCGGATGACCAGCCAGATCGCGGACGCGCTGATGCGCGTGCTCGAGCCGCGCGGTGCCCTGGTGGTGATCGAGGCGGAGCACCTGTGCATGTCCATGCGCGGGGTGCGCAAGCCGGGCGCGAAAACCGTGACCTCGGCGGTGCGCGGCATCATCAGGGACAGTGCCCGCACCCGGGCGGAGGCCATGAGCCTGCTGCTGCACCGGAGCTGAGCCGGGCCGGATGCCGCTCGGACGCCGCCCCGCAAAGTCCCGGCCCGGCCGCAGGCATAAAAATTAGAGCGCGGGAAGCTAGCCTTGTAACAAAGGCCTAGGAGAGAACCTCCAGCCACGGACGGAAGTGGCGCTCATGGGTACTTTGCAGATAACGGGAGATTACCCATGAAAAGCGCCGGCGGGACTACGCTGTTTCCCCGTGACGCAGGGCCTCATACACATGTCTGAAGTGAGCGAGCCGAGCGCCCTGCCGGACGCAGCCGACGCCGGTGAGACCGGGGAACAAACCCAGCTCCCACCGGGCCGGGGGCCCGACCGCAGGCAGCGGCGCCGCTGGGTGCCCATCACCGCGGGCTGGCTCAGCCTGCTGATCGGGCTCGCCGACGTGGTGAGCGCGGTCATTCCCCGGCTCAAGCTGGTGCACCGGCTGCACCGGATCACGCCGTTCGTGCCTGGCGTCCTGACCAATGTCACCTTTACCGCGGACGTGATCATCGGCCTGCTCCTGTTGATGCTCTCCCACGGGCTGCGCCGCAGAAAGCGCCGCGCCTGGCAGGCAACTTGCCTGTTGCTTGCCTTCAGCGTGCTCATTCATGTGGTGCACGCGCCCTATCTGGCGCCGGGCGTGATCTCCGCGATCCTGCTTGGCGGCCTGCTCTTCTACCGGGACGAGTTTTACGCGGTGGGTGACGCGGGCACCCGGTGGCGCGCCGCGAGGGTCTTCGTCTGCCTGCTGATCGCGGACGTGGCCATCGGCCTGACCTACATGCTGCTGGTACACGGCCTGGCCCGGGACTACTCGACGTGGCAGCGGATCGTGCACACGGTCTACGGCCTGGTCGGCGTGACCGGCCCGGTCCACTTCGTGCCCGAGAGCAGGAGCGACTTCTTCAACATCCTGACCAGTTCGCTCGGCGTGTTCACGCTGCTGGTCACCGGGTACCTGTTCCTGCGCCCGGCCAAGCCCAAGGACAGGCTCAGCCTGCACGACGAGGGGGAGATCCGGGGTCTGCTCGAACGGCACGGGCACCGGGACTCGCTCGGCTATTTCACGCTCCGCCACGACAAGAGCGTGATCTGGTCGCCCACCGGCAAGTCCTGCGTCGGGTACCGGGTGGTGTCCGGGGTCATGCTGGCCAGCGGCGACCCCATCGGAGACCCAGAGGCCTGGCCGGGCGCGATCCACGCGTTCCTCGACGAGGCGGCCAGGCACGCCTGGGCGCCCGCGGTGATGGGCTGCAGCGAGCTTGGCGCGGAGGTCTGGTGCCGGGAGGGCGGGCTGACCGCCCTGGAACTCGGTGACGAGGCGGTGGTGGAGGTCGCCGACTTCAGCCTCAAGGGCCGGCAGATGCGCAACGTCAGGCAGATGGCCGCCCGGGTGTGCCGCCAGGGGTACGTGGCGCAGGTGCGGCGGCTTTCCGAGGTGCCGCCCGACGAGGTGGAGCGGCTGATCCGCCGGGCGGACTCCTGGCGTGGCAGCCCCACGGAACGGGGGTTCTCGATGGCCCTCGGCCGGGTCGGCGGCCCGGGTGACAAGGACTGCGTCATCGCCACGGCCACGGAAAACGGGGTGCTGCGCGGCCTGCTGCACTTCGTGCCGTGGGAATCCGACGGCCTCTCCCTTGACCTCATGCGCCGGGAGCGGACCGCGCAGCCGGGCGTCAACGACTTCCTCATCGTGGAGACGATCAAGGCAGCCCAGGAACTCGGCATCAAGAGGGTGTCGCTGAACTTCGCGGTGTTCCGCTCGGCCCTGGCCCGCGGCGAGCGGATCGGCGCCGGGCCGGTGCTGCGCGCCTGGCGCGGCATCCTGCTGTTCGCCTCCCGGTGGTTCCAGATCGAGTCCCTCTACAAGTTCAACGCCAAGTTCTGCCCGCTGTGGGTACCGCGGTTCTTCGTGTTCTCCGGGACCAGGGATGCGCCGCGGGTTGCGCTCGCCGCCCTGGAAGCCGAGGCGTTCCTGGTCTGGCCGACCGTTGAGGTGCGCCGGATCGCCCGCAGGATGGGGCTCACCCGGCTGGCGCGGCCACTGCGCCGCCCCCGCTGAGCCCGGCCGCAGGAATCGCTCCGGCCGGGGTGCTGAATCTGGCCCGAATCGGCCCGGCCCGCCGCTGAGTCGGCCTGTGTCGATGTCGCCCTCCGCGCATAGGGTGACCAGTGTGACAAGCGGCACGCCCGCCGGGAGCCGGCCCGGGGCTGCCCGGCCGGCTGGCCCGCGCCGCGGCCCGGGCCCGCCCGGCCTTCCCGATCCGGGCCGCTGCCTGGTCATGGGCGTAGTGAACGTCACACCGGATTCGTTCTCCGATGGCGGCGAATGGTTCGGGGCCGAGGCGGCGATCGGCCGTGGCCGGCAACTCGTCGCACAGGGCGCCGACATCGTGGACGTGGGCGGGGAATCCACCCGGCCGGGCGCCCTGCGGATACCCGCCGACGAGGAGCTTCGCCGGGTCATCCCGGTGATCACCGGGCTGACCAGCGAGAACGTGCCGGTCAGCGTGGACACCATGCGGGCCGAGGTGGCCGCCGCCGCGCTGGATGCCGGTGCCAGCCTGGTCAACGACGTGAGCGGTGGCCTGGCCGACCCGGACATGCCGCGCCTGGTGGCCCAGGCAGTGGTGCCCTACGTGGTCATGCACTGGCGCGGTCACAGCCACCAGATGCAGGAACGAGCCAGCTACGCCGATGTCGTCGCGGAGGTATGCGAGGAACTGCGCCACCGGGTCGACGCGGTGATCGCGCAGGGCGTGGATCCGTCGATGATCGTGGTGGATCCGGGCCTCGGCTTCGCCAAGCAGCCCGAGCACAACTGGTCGCTCCTGGTGAACCTGGACCGCCTGTCCCGCCTGGACGGCACCGGGCAGGCCTTCCCCGTGCTCGTGGGGGCATCGCGTAAGCGCTTCCTCGGCCGGCTGCTGGCCGGCCCCGATGGAACCCCCCGGTCCTTCGCAGGATCTGACGACGCCACGGTCGCGGTGACCGCCCTTGCGGCCGCCGCGGGCGCCTGGTGCGCCCGGGTGCACGAGGTGCCCGCGAACTCCGACGCGGTCCGCGTCGCCGAGGCCTGGCGGGCGGCCGCGCCCCGACGGAGGCGTAGATGACCGAACTGGACCGGATTGAGCTACGGGGGCTGCGGGTCTTCGCCCGGCACGGCGTGCTCGAGTCCGAGCGGCGGTCCGGCCAGGAGTTCGTCATCGACGCCGTGCTGTGGCTGGACACCAGGGCCGCCGCCGGGAGCGATGACCTGTCCAAAACCGTTGACTATGGTGCCCTTGCCAACCGGCTGGTGCGCCTGGCCGAGGAGCCGCCCGTCCGGCTGATCGAGACGCTGGCTGAGCGGCTCGCGGCCGACTGCCTGTCCGAACCCCTGGTCGCGGAGGTCGAGATCACAGTCCACAAGCCGCAAGCGCCCATCGCTCATCCGTTCAGCGACGTCATCGTCGCCATCCGCCGGGCGCGGCCGTCGCCCGGTGCCCAGCAGCCCGCACCGCCCCCGCCTGCCCCGCGGCGGCCCGCGTGAACCGGCGCACGGTCATCGCCATGGGCAGCAATCTCGGCGACCGCATGGACTACCTGCAAGGCGGGCTGGACGGGCTTTTCGACACCCCCCGCATCACGTTCCTTGCCGTGTCGCCGGTCTACGAGACCGCTCCGGTAGGCGGGCCGGAGCAACCCGACTACCTGAACGCCGTGGTGATCGCGGAGACGTCCATGCCCGCGCGGGCCGTGCTCGAACGGTGCCTGAGCCTTGAGGACGCGTTCGGCCGCGTCCGCGACGAGCTGTGGGGTCCGCGAACGCTTGACCTGGATCTCATCATCTACGGTGACGAGGTGAGCAACAGCCCCGGACTGACCCTGCCGCATCCCCGTGCACACGAGCGCGCGTTCGTCCTCGCCCCCTGGCACGACGCCGACCCGCAGGCGCAACTCCCGGGCCGCGGGCCGGTGGCGGACCTGCTGGCCGCCCTCGGCACCGCAGGGGTCGCCCGGGTGGAGGGCGCCGTGCTGCACCCGCCCGCATGACCGCCATCCGGGCCACCGCGGCGGTGCGGCCCCGATGACACCGACCAAGGCCCGCACCCTGGTGCTGACCGGCCTGGTCTGCGCCGTCGGGATGTGGCTCCTGCTTCGGCAGGTGTACGCGTCGCTGCCCCCGCTGCCGTGGAGCGGGGTGCCCGCGCTGGCGCTGCTCGCCATCGCCGAGGCCATCACCGGCCGGAACGTGCGAGCCCGGCGGGCCGGCCGCGGCACCCCCATCCCCGCGATCGCGGTGGCCAGGATGGCCGCCTTGGCCAAGGCCAGTTCGCTGGCGGGCGCCCTCATCGGCGGGCTGGCCGCCGGTTTCCTGATCTACGTCGCGGCGTCACTGGACAAGTCGGCGTACCGGTCCGACGCGCTGGTGTCCGCGGCGACGCTGGGCGCCGCGCTGCTGCTCGTCGCGGCCGCGCTGTACCTGGAGTACGGCTGTCGCGTCCGGAACGGCCCCGACAGGGATCAGGGCGCCGAGCCCGGCCAGCCACCGCATTCCGGCGCCGCGCACTGACCCCGGCACCCCGGGCCGCCTACCTGTCCATGTCACCTACGACGAAGAACAGGGAGCCCAGGACGGCGGCAAGGTCGGCGACCCGGTGCCCCGGCAGCAGGTCAGGGAGCACCGCCATGTTGCTGAACGAGGCCGACCTCAGCTTGAGCCGCCACGGCGTCTTGCCGCCCCGGGACACCAGGTAGTAACCGCTCAGCCCGAGCGGGCCCTCCGTCCACGCGTAGGCGTGTCCCTCGGGCACCTTGAACACCTTCGGCAACCTTGCGCTCAGCGGGCCCTGCGGGAGGCTGGCAAGCCGCCGGGCACACTCCTGGGCCAGGTCCAGGGCAACCGCTAGCTGATCGCGCAGGCACTCGAACCGGGCCAGGCAGTCCCCCTCGGCGCGGACCGGGATCCGGAGCACTCCGGCGAGTTCGGCGTAGCCGAGGTAAGGCTCGTCGCGGCGCAGGTCGAAGTCCACCCCGCAGGCACGCGCCGCGGGCCCGCTGATCCCGTATTGGCGCACCTGCGCAGCTGTCAGCACCCCGATGCCCCTGGTGCGGTCGCGGAAGCCGTCCTGGCCCAGCGTGGCCCCGATCGCGGGCAGTGCCGCGCGCACCTCGTCGATGACCTGGCAGGCCCGGGCCAGCCAGCCAGCCGGGATCTCCTCCTTGAGGCCGCCGACCCGGTTGAACATGTAGTGCATCCGGCCGCCCGAGATCTCTTCCATGATCGACTGGATCGCCTCGCGTGCTCCGAACGCGGCCCGCGCCGCCGCTGGTTCGCCAGGTTCCCCGGCCGCGGCCGCGATCTCCGGCGGGTAGGCGCTGAGGAAGGCGAGGTGACTCAGCGCCCGGTTCAGTTCGGCCAGCATCGTGCGGGCCCAGACCGCCCTGGGCGGCACCTCGATCCCCGCCAGCCGCTCCACGGCGAGCACCACGCCCAGTTCGCTGGCAAAGGCGCCCAGCCAGTCATGCCGGTTGGCGAGCACGATGATCTGGCGGTAATCCCGCGCCTCGAACAGCTTTTCCGCGCCCCGGTGCATGAACCCGATCTCCGGCTCCGCCGCCGAGATCCGGTCGCCGTCCAGGGTGAGCCGTAGCCGCAGCATCCCGTGCGCCGACGGATGCGACGTGCCCAGATTGATGAGGAACTCCGGCCCGCCGCCCGTCCCTGCCGTGGCAGCTCCGGCCGTGGCAGTCCCGGCCGTGGCGGCTCGGGGCAGCCAGGCGCCGGTGACCGCCTCCATCCGGCGGCCCGGGCCGGGCTCCCCAGGTGCCTGGCGCTCGCGCATCCGCCCATGCTGCCACGCTTCCGGGGCCGTCCGGCCCGACCGCCTGGCCGCTGCACTGCTGCGTATCTGGGCGATGACGCCAGCGACAACACAAGAATGTGGGCGGCGGCGCCAACGCCCACAGACGGCTGCTCGTCGCGCCGAGGCGCCCGGGCTCAGCCGGCCGCGGAGGGGTGCCCGGGCTCAGCCGGCCGCGGAGGGGTACCCGGGCTCAGCCGGCCGCGGAGGGGTACCCGGGCTCAGCCGGCCGCGGAGGGGTACCCGGGCTCAGCCGGCCGCGGTTTCAGCCAGTTTCCCCAGCCGCTCGGGCAGCGCCATGCCCACCGCTTGGGCCAGCCAGCCGAACCCGCCAAGACCCGCGGCGTCCACCAGTTCGGCGTCCTGCGACGCCCGGCACAGGGCCAGGACATAACCTTCCGGATCGCTGGCCGCGAGCGCCAACGGGGGACGGCCGGCGTCCAGGCCCAGTCCCCGCAGCGCCGCCCGTTGCGTGGTGAGCACGGTGTCGCCCGCTCCCGCGGCCTTACCTGCCGCCGCGCACGCGTCCAGAGCCACGTGCGCGGTGATGTCCATGGACCCGTCGGGGACCGCGGGCACCACCCGCCCCTCCAGGTAGCCGGTCAGCGTCCCGCAGCCGGGCCGGGCCGCCTTGAGGTGCCCGTAGTCGGCGGCCACCGCGACGCCGCGGCCGATCCTGCGGATCACGCCGGCCCACGCGGTGCACCGGGTCGTGCCCACCTCGGCGCGCTCCCCGCGGGCGCGCAGCGGCCACCAGTCGCGGATCCAGGCCAGGTCCGCAGGACCGGGCTGGCCATCCGGCCGTTCGGCACCGGTGGCCGGATCCACCTGCACCACGGCCGGGGCGGTGGCGGTAAGTTCCACCACGTCCAGCGGGATGTTGTCCAGCCATTCGCTGGCGATCACCAGCCCCGTGATGGTGGCCGGGGGAACGTGCTCCCAGCGGATCCGCGGATCGAGCCCGGCCGGCCGCGGCGCCACCTCCACCGCGCAGGCGGCGATCCGCCCGGCCAAGCCCCGCCCGGGTTGCTTCCGGCCACTCAGGTGGCGCCCGGCCGGCCCGCGCCCGGCTCAGGTCGAGCCCGGCCGGCCCGCGCCCGGGCTCAGGTCGAGCCCGGCCGGCCCGCGCCCGCTCAGGTCGCGCCGGGGCGGCGGCCCAGGCTCTGCTGCCGCGGCCAGGACCTGCTCAAGCAGTTCGCCCCGGCCGGCGCCGACGTCCACCAGGTCGATCCGCTCGGGCCAGCCGAGCCCCGCATCCACCTCGCGGAGCAGTTCCAGCACGGCCGCGGCATAGCCTGGCGAAACGTGGACCGAGGTGCGGAAGTGGCGGGCGGGGGGCTCACCCCTGGCGTAGAACCCGCCCGGGCCGTAGAGCGCAGCCGCCATGGCCTGACGCCAGGTCATCCACACACCGCCGACTCTAGGCGGCCCGCAGGCCGCGGCGGCGGATCCGCCAGACCCCGAAGCTGCGGCGCGCGCCGCGATGCCGGGCAAGATGCCGCGGCTATGCTGATCGTTGCCGTCCGGCGTCCACTGACCTGTCACGCAGGGCCCGTTCACCGGCCACGCGTGAGGACTGGACCGAGAGGGATAAGAATCCATGCCGAGCCCGGTGGACCCGAGCCAGCCGCATCCTGCCCGGCTCCGGGTAGGCGTGATCGGCGCCGGCAAGGTCGGCGTCGTCCTGGGCGCCGCGCTGGCCCGTGCCGGGCACAAGGTGGTGGCCGTCTCCGCGGTGTCGGACGCCTCGGTACAGCGAGCGGCCGCGATGCTGCCTGGCGTGCCGGTCAGGCGCCCGCCCGCCGTGCTCGCTGAGGCGGACCTTGTCCTGCTCACCGTGCCCGACGATGCCCTGCCAGGGCTGATCAACGGGCTGGCCGCTACCGAGGCTCCGGTGGCGGGCCGGCTGCTCGCGCATGCCAGCGGCCGCTACGGCGTCGGCATTCTTGACGCGACCACCCGCCTGGGCGGGCTGCCGCTGGCCCTGCACCCCGTGATGACCTTCGCGGGCCGCTCGGACGACCTGAACCGCCTGGCCGGGATCTGTTTCGGTGTCACCGCCCCGGCCGCGCTGCGCCCGGTCGCGGAGGGCTTGGTCATCGAGATGGGTGGCGAGCCGGTTTTCATCGACGAGGACCAGCGCGGGCTGTACCACGCGGCCCTGGCCAGCGGGGCTAACCACCTGGTCACGCTCGTGGTCCAGGCGGCCGAACTGCTGGGCATGGCCGGCGTGCCTGACCCGGCGCGGATGCTGCGGCCGCTGCTGAGCGCCGCACTGGACAACGCGCTGGTGCTCGGTGACGCGGGCCTGACCGGGCCGGTTGCCCGCGGCGACGCGGACACCGTGGCCAGCCACGTGAGGTCGCTGCGGCGGGCCTCACCCGAGGCGCTGCGGGCCTACGTCGCGCTGGCGCGGCTCACCGCCGACCGGGCGCTGGCCGCGGGCATGCTGGCCCCGCCCGACGCCCAGCGGCTGCTCGATGTGCTCGCCGGGGCGCCGCGATGACGCCCCCGGTCCTGGCCCGCACCAGGCTCGGCATGACCGCCGGGCGTAAGCTGCTTGGCTCTCCCATCGTGCTGGTACCGACCATGGGTGCGCTACACGAAGGTCACATCGCATTGCTCCGCAGGGCCGCAGCTCTTTCGCGGCCATACGGAAGCGTCGTGGTCTCGATATTCGTCAACCCGCTCCAGTTCGGGGCCGGTGAGGATCTCGACCGCTACCCCCGCGATCTCGACGCAGACCTGGCGATCTGCGAGCGGGAGGGGGTGGCGCTGGTGTTCGCTCCTGGCGACGCCCAGATGTATCCCAGGGAACAGCTGATCACCGTGGACCCTGGCCCGATGGGGCAGGTACTGGAGGGGGCGTCACGGCCGGGCTTCTTCACCGGGGTGCTCACCGTGGTGCTCAAGCTGTTCCAGCTCGTCGGTCCGCAGGTCGCGGTGTTCGGGGACAAGGACGCACAGCAGCTTGCCCTGGTCAGGCGGATGATCGCAGATCTGTGCCTCGGCCTGGAGATTGCCAGCGTGCCCACCGTCCGGGATCCGGACGGCTTGGCGGTATCCAGCAGGAACGCCTACCTGACCGCGGCCGAGCGGGCCACCGCGCTGGCGCTGTCCGGTGCCCTGCGAGCCGGCCGGCAGGCCGGTGCATCCGGCCCGGATGCCGTGCTCGGGGCCGCGCAGCAGGTTCTGGACGAGGCGGCCAAGGCCGACCCGCCGCTGGTCACCGACTATCTGGCCCTGGTCGAGCCGGATACGTTCACCCCGGTGAAGCCGGGTTTCGCCGGTGACGCCCTGCTGCTTACCGCCGCCCGGGCCGGAGCCACCCGCCTGATCGACAACACCCCGCTGACCCTCGGCCGGCCCACCCCATGACCCCGCCCGCCACACGAGTCCCGCGTGCCCCAGCTCTGCTGTATTCCGCCACAATGACCCAGCCCACTACTGGCGTGATCATGGGGGTATGGCCCTCAGGTGGGCCACATCCCCATGATCATCACCGGCATCGCCTGCCCTCCCGGCTCTTGGCTGTAGGGGGCGCGCGGGCTGCGGGGCGCGGGAGGCTGCCGGTGTTCCTGTGGCTGCTGGGATGGGTTCGCGGTGGTGAGGGAGTGCCATGCTGCTGACGATCGACGTGGGCAACACGAACATGGTGCTGGGGGTGTTCGAGGGCGAGGACGTCGTCGAGCACTGGCGCATCGCTACGGACCCGGCCCGCACCGCCGACGAACTCGCCGTGGTGCTGCAGGGGCTGATCGGGCTGAGCACCACCCTCAAGGACCCGGACATCACCGGGATCGCGCTGTGCTCCACCGTGCCTTCGGTGCTGCACGAGATGCGGGAGATGTGCCAGCGTTACTACCGCGACATCCCCGCGCTGATCGTGGAGCCGGGGGTGCGCACCGGCGTCTCGGTGCGGATGGACAACCCGAAGGAGGTTGGCAGCGACCGGATCATGAACACGGTCGCCGCGATGCACCTCTACGGCGGCCCGGCCCTGGTGGTGGACTTCGGCACGTCCACCAACTTCGACGCGGTCAGCAGCCGCGGTGAGTTCGTCGGTGGCGCCCTGGCCCCCGGCATCGAGATCTCCGTGGATGCCCTCTCCCGCCGCGCCGCGCAGTTGCTCAAGGTCGAGCTGGCCCGGCCGCAGCACGTGATCGGCAAGAACACGGTCGAGGCGCTGCAGTCCGGGATCATCTTCGGTTTCGCCGGCCAGGTCGAGGGGATTGCCCGGCGGATCGTCGCGGAACTGGCGCCGGACGATCCGGGCGCGGTGACCGTCATCGCCACCGGCGGCCTGGCCCCGCTGGTGCTCAGCGAGCTCAGCGTGGTCGACGCGCACGAGCCCTGGCTGACCTTGATCGGGCTGCGTCTGGTGTTCGAGCGCAACATGGCCGACGGCTGAGCCCGCCAAAAACCGGTCCAGCCCGTGCCGCGTCGCCGGTAGCCTCGTCGGCGTGGAGGACGACGAGTACCCGGCCGACTTGCCCGAGCAGGTGCGGGTCCGGCTGGCCAAGCGGGAGCGGCTGCTCGCCGAGGGCACCGACCCTTACCCGGTGGACTTTCCCCGGACCAGCACGATCGCCGAGCTGCGCGCCCGGTACCCGGATCTGGCGGCGGACAGCGCCACCGGCGAGCACGTCGGTGTCACCGGGCGGGTGATGCTGTCCCGCATCGCCGGAAAGCTGTGCTTCGCCACCATCCGCGACGGCACCGGGGACATCCAGGTGATGCTCTCCGCCGGCCGGCTCGGCGAGGACGCGCTTGTGGCCTGGAAGCGGGACGTGGACCTCGGGGATCACATCGGCGTGGAAGGCGAGGTCATCTCGTCCCGGCGCGGTGAGCTGTCCGTCCTGGCCGACAGGTTCGCCATCACGGCCAAGGCCCTTCGGCCGCTTCCCGACAAGCACCATGGCCTGACGGACCCAGAGTCGCGGGTCCGGCAGCGTTATGTAGACCTGATCGTCAACCCGAAGGCACGCCGGATGGCCGAGCTCCGGGCAGCGGTGACGCGGGCCGTGCGCGAAGAGCTCCACGACCGCGGGTTCGTCGAGGCCGAGACGCCCGTCCTGCAGCGGGTGCACGGCGGGGCGAACGCGCGGCCGTTCGCCACCCACATCAACGCCTATGACATGGACCTTTACCTGCGGATCGCGCTGGAGCTTTATCTCAAGCGGCTGGTGGTCGGCGGCATCGAGAAGGTCTACGAGATCGGGCGCAACTTCCGGAACGAGGGCGTGGACGCCACGCACAATCCGGAGTTCACCATGCTGGAGGCCTATGAGGCCTACGGCGACTACATGACCGTGGCCACGCTTACCCGGGAGCTGATCCAGCGGGCCGCCAAGGACGCGCTGGGCGGCACCCAGCTGCACCGCGCGGACGGGACCGAGGCCGACATCGGCGGCGACTGGCCGATCAAGAGCGTGCACGGCGCGGTGTCCGAGGCGCTCGGCGAGGAGGTCACCCCGGACACCGGCGAGCAGCAGTTGCGGGCGCTGTGTGCGCGCGCAGGCGTGCCGGCCGAGCCGAAGTGGAACCGGGGCCAGATTCTGCTGGAGATGTACGAGCGGCTGGTCGAGCGGCACACCGTCATGCCGACCTTCTACCGGGACTTCCCGGTCGAGGTGTCCCCGCTCACCAGGGCGCACCGCGAGGATCCCCGGCTGGCGGAGCGCTGGGACCTGGTGGCGTTCGGCACCGAGCTGGGTACCGGCTACTCCGAGCTGGTCGACCCGGTGGAGGAGAGAGCCAGGCTCACCGCGCAGTCGCTGCTCGCCGCCGGGGGTGACCCCGAGGCGATGGTGGTGGATGAGGAGTTCCTGCAGGCGCTGGAGTACGGCATGCCCCCGACCGGAGGGATGGGCATGGGCATCGACCGGATGCTGATCATGTTCACCGGCGAGACCATCCGGGAGACGATTCTGTTCCCCATGGTCCGGCCCGAGTAGCGGAACCGGATAACGGCGCTGCGCAGCGAGCGCTGCTGCGTAGCGGGCCCGCTACGGCCGACGGGCCCGCTACGGGTCTCAGCCGACGATCCGGACGGCGCCCACGTAGACGTTCCACATGACCGGCTGGACCTGCACGTCCTCGCCGAAGTCTGGGGCGTCCACCATCAGGCCGTTGCCGATGTACAGTCCCACGTGGCCGATGTCGGGGTAGAAGAACACCAGGTCGCCGGGCTCGAGCTGGTTGCGGCCCACGTGCACGCCCATCTGCCACTGGTCGCCGGTGAAGTGCGGCAGGCTGATGCCGACCTTGGCGTAGGCCCACAGGACCAGGCCCGAGCAGTCGAAGGAACTCGGGCCCGCCGCGCCCCAGACGTAGGGGTCACCGCGCCGGGTCAGTGCCCAGCGCAGCGCCTGCGCGCCGATCGTGTTGGCGGTCGGGATGTTGATGTTCGGGTAGTTGCCGGTCTGGCTGAACACGGCCATGGCCTTCTTGAACACCGAGCTGTTCAAGGTGTTGATCTTGGATTCCGCCTGCCGCCGCTTGCTGGCCATCTCCGCGGTGAGCCGCTTCGCCCGCTTGGTCTGCTGCTCGGCGCTCGCGCGGGCCCGCTGCGCCGCGGCGACGCCCTCGGCGATCTGGCTCACCTGGTCGCCGTTTTCCTTCTGCAGTTCCTGCACGAACGCCGCCCGGCCGATCAGGGTCGACGCTGTGCTCGTGGTCAGCAGCTCCAGCGGGGTGGTCAATCCGCCGTTCATGTAGCTCTGGGCCGCGAGCTGGCCCACGGCGAGGTTCCCGGCCCTGAGTTCGGTGAGGTCCCGCACGTAGGTGTCCTCGGCAACCCTCGCCTCGGTCTGTGCCTGGGTGAGCTGGATCCGCAGCCCGTTGTACTGCTCGTTCAGGCTGTTGATCTCGTTGGAAAGCGCCCTGGCCTGGGCTACCAGATCCTTCAGGCTGGGCATGGGCTGGCTGGGCGCGGCACCCCCGATGCCGAACGGCAGGACGAGGCTGAACAGCGCGGTCGCGCCGATCACGGTAGCCACGCGTCCCCAGGCCCGGCCGGACCCGCGGTGAGCATTTCGTGGACCACTTGGCATGTACTTGCGGGGACGCAAGTGCTCCACCCGGTCTCCTCTCATCGGCGAACCGCCGCTCGCGCCGGGTTCGCCGGGCCATACTGCTCTGGCCGTGCTGCCGGGGCGCGATCAGCGTGGTTGCGGCGCCGCAAGTTGAAGGGGCCTGCGGGGGGCCACCAACCGGAACGAGTGAATCCTTGCATAGCGCCAGGCTTGTGAGTGGTCAGCTCGCGATAAGCGGGCCCCCCCTTAGGGGGTACCTGCAAGTCGGAGGCGAATTAGTAAGCGGTATTTCCGCAGCTCACGGGCTTGCCATGAGGCTGGGAGCGGATGTGATCTGCCCGTGATATGCCGTATTGAGATCGGTGCCGGGCGGCACTGCATTCAGGCCTCGGCAAAGGCGCACCTTGGCCACCTGACCTGCGCAGACGTCCCGCTGGCTGCGGTGCCGCCCGGCTCCGGCTAGGGTTTGCGCGCGATGGACTACATGATCAGGCGGGCCCGGACCCCGGACGTGCGCGCGATCGCCGGCCTGGTGAACATCAATGTCGGGTCCCGGCGCCTGCTCGGCAAGGCGATCGTGACGCTGTATGAGGATGTACAGGAGTTCTGGGTTGCCGAACGTGCCGTCGACGGTGTGGTCGTGGGGTGTGGGGCCTTGCACGTGATGTGGGAGGACCTGGCCGAGATCCGGACGGTGGCGGTGCGCCCGGGCTTGCAGGGGCACGGGATCGGTCACCGGCTGGTGGCCGCCCTGCTCGGCAGCGCCAGGGAGGTGGGCGTGCGCCGGGTGTTCGTGCTGACGTTCGCGACCGGTTTCTTCGCGCGGCACGGGTTCGTGGAGATCGACGGGGCGCCCGTCTCGCACGAGGTGTACGACGAACTGCTGCGCTCCTATGACGAGGGCGTCGCCGAGTTCCTTGACCTCGACCGGGTCAAGCCGAACACCCTCGGCAATCACCGCATGCTGCTGCACCTATAGGTATGGCCCCGCACGGGCGGCGGGCAACGCCTCGATCAGACATAAGTGTCCGGAATCGGGGCATGGTCAGCTACCGTGCCGGAACGGCAAGCCGAAGGGAATGGGCATGAACTCCCCGGACATGATCGTCGTCAGTGGTGCAGGTACCGGTATCGGCCGTGCGGTGTCCCGCCGGCTGGTCGCGGACGGCTTTCATGTGCTGGCGGTGGGGCGGCGGCCCGAGCCGCTCGAACGGCTCGCCAAGGAACTGGCCCCCCACCTGGATGCGGTAAGCGCCGACCTGGCGACCGCGGCGGGGGCCACGGCCGTCATGGAATCTGCCCGTGCGGCCGAACGCGGCTGCGCCGGTGTCGTGGCCGCAGCGGGCGGGCTGGCGCCGGGCGCGGCGGATGCGGCCGGGCTGGACGCTGTCCGCCTTGATTGGCTGGCTTCGTTCGAGTCCAACGTGCTCACCGCGGTCCTGCTGGTGGAGGCGCTGTGCGAGGCGCTTGAGCGGGCCAGCGGCCGGGTGGTGCTGCTTTCCTCGGTGGCGGCACTGCGCGGCAGCGGCGGCGGGGCCTACGGGGCGGTCAAGGCCGCGCTGCACGGTTATGTCTATGACCTCGCCCGGAAACTGGGCGAGCACGGCGGCACCGCCAACGTGGTCGCGCCTGGGTTCGTTCCCGATACCGAGTTCTGGGCCGGCCGGCTCACCGGCGAGTCGCGGCGCGAGCGCGCGGCGCAGACGCTGGTCGGCCGGGAGGGGACGCCGGAGGAGGTTGCCGCACTGATCTCCTGGCTGCTCGGGCCGGACGGTGGCTGGGTCACCGGCCAGGTGCTTTCTCCCAACGGCGGCGTGGTCCTGGGCCGCTAGCGTGGTGCCCAGCCGGGCTCACAGCAGGCGCGGCTGGCTTACCTCGGGCCGGCGCGGGCGCGGCACCGCCGGCCGGTCGAGCAGCCGGGTATCGATCGAGGCGAGGAACGGTGACGGACCGGTTTCCGTCACGGCCGAGTGCCTGCGCCGCCGTGCGGCACAGGTAAGGAACAGATGTGTCCGGGCGCGGGTCATCGCGACAAACAGCAGCCGCCGCTCCTCCGCAACGTCGGTGCCGCCTGCCCCGGGTGCCGCGGCGCCTGCCCCTGGTGCCGTGCCAGCCGCTGCGGGTGCCGTGCCAGCCGCTGCGGGTGCCGTGCCGGCCGCTGCGGGTGCCGTGCCTTCATCCCCGGAGCCGCCGGAGCCCCCGGGGCCGCCGTTGGCTGGCTTTCCACGGGCTGGCCGCTTCCCGGGGAGCCAGAGCGGCAGCAGGTCCCGCTCGCACCCGGCCACGAACACCACGCTGAACTCCAGGCCCTTGGCTGCGTGGATCGTCAGCAGCGTGACCGCGTCCGCCCGGGGATCCAGCGCGTCAGCCTCGGCACCCAGCGCGATTTCGGTCAGGAACCGCTCGAAGTCGTCACCGCATCGGCGCGCGAGCGGGGCAAGCACTTCCCCGGCAGCCAGCACGTCCACGGGTGACGGCCCCCCACCGGAGGTCCGCCGGCCAGCGGCCCGTGCGTCCGGCGACCGTGACGCGAGCCGGCGCACCGCGACGCGCAGTCGCTCCGCCACGCCCGTGCCGCCCGTGCTCAGGCCAGTCTCTTCCGGGTCGCCCGTGCCGCCCGCTCCCGGGCCAGCCTCGTCCCGGTGACCGCCCAGGCCCGCGCCTGCCCCGCCCGCGCTCAGCCCAGCCGCGCTCAGCCCAGCCGCGCTCAGCCCAGCCGCGCTCAGCCCAGCCGCGCTCAGCCCAGCCCGCGCTCAGCCCAGCCCGCGCTCAGCCCGGCCTGGCTCAGCCCAGCCACGCCGCCCATCTCCCGCAGGATTTCCGGTACGGCCACCCGGCGCCCCAGCAGGTCATGTGAGCGCTTCTGGAACGGCAGCCCGGCCCGGGTCAGGGCCTGCCCGAGCGCCACGGCCTGAGCGTCTGTGCGATACAGCACTGCCATGTCGGCGAGCGCGAGCTTGCCGCCCGCATGCCCGTCCGCACGGCCGGTGTCCAGCGAATGGAACGACGCGCCCCCGAGCAGCTTGTCGATGGCCTGTGCGATCCAGGCGCCTTCGGCCCGGTCCGAGGCCGCCTCGTGCACGGTGATCCGCTCCGCGGCCCCTGGGGCCGGACCGGCCGCGGCGCTCATCCGCCTGCCCGGGACCAGCGTGGCGGGTGCCACGGCCTGCATCGCGCCCGCGACGATCACCGGCGAAGAACGGTAGTTGCGGGTCAGCGTCACGGTCCTGGCCCCGGGGAAATCACGCCCGAAACTGAGGAAGAAACCCACATCGGCGCCGCGGAACCCGTAGATCGCCTGATCCGGGTCGCCGATCACGGCCAGGCCGCTGCCGTCGCCGGCCAGCAGGCGCAGCAGGGCGTACTGCGCGGCATCGGTGTCCTGGTACTCATCCACGCTGATGGACCGCCAGCGCGCCGCCAGCGTCGCCGCGAGGGCGGGGTCCTGGCGAAGCATCGCTAGCGGGAGGGTGATCAGGCCGTCGAAATCCACCAGGCCGCGCGAGGTGAGCAGCCTGGCGAACTCGCCCGCCGCGCCGGGGTCGCGCGCCACCTCGGCGAGCAGGCGCCGCCCCGCCGCCATCGACCCGGCCTCCGCTACCGCCACCGCCAGCCTGGTCTTCTCATCGGCCACCGCGAAACCAGGCGCCAGCCCGGCACGGTCGGCGTGCTCGCGCAGGATCGTCAGGCCCAGCCCGTGAAAAGTGGTGATCATCAGCCAGGCCTGGGCAGGCAGCAGCGCCGCCAGCCGCTCGCGCATCTCCACAGCCGCCCGGCGGGTAAAGGTAAGCGCCAGGCACGCCTCGGGCGGCACGCCGCGCTCGGCGACCATGACGGCGATCCGGCGGGTAAGCGTGCGGGTCTTGCCGGTCCCAGGCCCGGCGAGGATCAGCAGGGGCCCCAGGGCTTGCGCAGCCTCTCGCTGGCTGGGGTCGAGGCCCGCGAGCACCGGCCCGTCAGCATGCCCGTTTTCATGCCTTACGCTCGGCCCTCCAGGCTCTTCTCCAACTCGCCGGCCACCGTCCGGCGCCACGGCGCCTGCCCGCGTCTCCCGTGCCCGTGCGCCGCCCGGTTCCGCGCCACCGATCTCCTTGCCGTCCAGTGGCCTGCCGTCCAGTGGCCTGCCGTCCAGTGGCCTGCCGTCCAGTTCCGCGCCCGGCTGGGGGCCGGCCCCTTCCCCGATTACCGGCGCGGCGGCCGCCACGGGTGCCTGGGCCCCGGAGAGCCGGTGCGCCGCCTGGTGCCCAGGGTCCGCTGGTTCTCCGGGCTGCCAGGGCTCTCCCTGCGGCCGGCGGCTTCCCGGCCGCCCGGGCTGTCCGGCCCGGCCCGCTGCTGGCGCGGAGACGTCGAACATTCCCTCGGTGCCGGTCGCCGGGATGTCGAACAGAGCCTCCGTGCCGGCCAGTTCCTCCGGCCGGAACAGGCGGATCACCCCGTACTCCCCGTCGTAACCCGCTTCCTTGATCACTTCGGCCCTGCGGAGCCGGGTGATGGCCTCGGCAACCATGCTGCCCGCGGTGCGGCCGATATCGGTGGTGTCGGCCTCAAGGAGAATGTGCAACTCCGGTCCGAGTGTGGCGACCAGCCGGTCAACCTCCAAGGTGACCTTCTTGCTTTGCCGCCCTGCGCCGCGGACCTCACCGATGATCTCGGGCAGGGAAACCAGGTTGGCCGAGGCCGCCGCCCCCGGCGGCCGGTATCCTTCCGGGCGATCCGCGAGTTCCGCTACCCGGTTCAGCACGCCAATAGTCAGCGGTTTCCCACATTTCGGACAGATACCCGCATGGCGCACACTCTCCGCGGGCAACAGCCGGACTCCGCACTTGCGATGCCCATCGGCGTGGTAACGGCCGCCTTCTGGAAAGAAGTTCAGCGTCCCGGCAAGCCCGTGGCCAGTACGCAACGCACGCAACATCGCAAAGTAGTCCAGCGCTGTGCTGAACGTAGTTGCCTCCCGGCCGAGCATCGGCGGTGAATGCGCATCGGAGTTGCTCACAAGCCGGTAGTGGTCAAGCCCGGAGCAAATCCAGTTCATCGGTGGGTCCGAGGAGAGTCCCGTCTCCACGGCGAAGACATGTTCGGCTAGGTCGAGGTAACAGTCGGGTACGGCGTCGAACCCGGACTTCGACCCAAGAACGGCGAACCACGGCGTCCAGATGTGAGCAGGAATGAGGAAGCACCCCGGCCCGGCGTTCAGCGTAATTTCCAAGAGGTGACGGGAGTCCAGGCCGAGGATTGGCCGGCCATCGGAAGCCAGGTTGCCCACCTTGGCCAGTGCCGCGGTGATGGCACTCGCCGCCTCGAACGTGGGGGCGTAGAGGAGATGATGCACCTTCCTGGTTGCGCCGTCGCGCTTGTAAATGGTGGAGATCTCCGTGGACAGCAGGAAACGGATTTCCGTCTGGCAGCTCGGCGGCAGCGTGCGCCGGAGCCTGGCCACCAGTTCGGGCTTGAGTGCCAGCAGCCCCGGCTCCGCGGGCACCAGCAACTCGGCAAGCTCCGCCGCCCACGCGGGATGGGTGAAATCGCCCGTGCCGATGACCGATAGCCCTTTTCGGGCCGCCCACCAGGCAAGGTTTCCGATCTCGGCGTCCTTGCTGCAGGCGCGGGAAAATCGCGAGTGGACGTGCAGGTCCGCGTGGAACACGCCGCCTGATCCTGCCATGCGGTGCCGACACGCCGCAGGCGTCCCGGTGTGCCGGACGGCTCTGAATACAGGCCGTCCGCCGCGGCCGCGCGAGAGCATCTGCTCTCAGCACCCGGCTCCGCTGGCTGAGTATCGGTGTCCGCCGAACCGGCCGGCATGAGTAACAATGCCAAGTACAGGCACGGACGTGCGAAAGAGGAGGCGCCGGGGATGCTTGCCGATCTGGAGGCGCTGACACCGCCGCTGATCATGGCTGCCGCGTTCCTGATCGGGGTTGCCTTGTTCCTGCGCCGTCAGATGAGCCCTCGTGACCAGCCCGCGGATGACGACGATGAGGGCGATATTACCGGCAGCGCTTCGAATGACGATCCCGGCGATGGCGCACACGGCCCATCCACGGACCAGCATAAGGTATAGGCCACATCCCGCTAAGATCGATTGCATCGTATGGCGACAGAAGGTTCTGTCCGATTGATGACCCTTCGCCGCCTGATTACGGAGAGTTACATAAATCGAGCGCGCTGCTTCACAAGGCTCCCAGCATGGAACTGTGCTGGCCGAATGTTCGCAACCGTGAATTGCTGAACGCAACAGTCTTGGTATATTGTTCATCAGCCTTATTAAACGTCCCCAGCAGAAGGGCTGGCCTCATGGCACAGAAGACGGTCGTGACGGTCGTGTGCGACCTTCCCCACGATGGTGAGATCGAGGGAACCGAGACGGTTTCGTTCGCCTTTGACGGCACCGCCTATGAGATCGATGTGTGCTCTACGCACGCCAAGGATCTGCGCGAGAAGTTCGGCAAGTACGTTGAGCACTCCCGCCGCGTAGCAGGCGGTGGCGGTGGTCGTCGTCGCCGCTCGCGCAGTGGCCCGGGCCGTGAGCGCAGTTCGGAAATTAGGGCATGGGCGAAGCAGCGTGGTCACAAGGTCAGTGAGCGTGGCCGTATTCCGGCCGCGATCATCGCTGAGTACGAGTCCTCGCACTAGTTTGTTCATCGGGGCGGCCCGCAGGTGATCTGCGGGTGGGTGCCCAAACTGCTACCCCGCCGCTAGTACCGCATGCGGGCCATAGCCCCGTTGTCGTTGCCCCGCCTCTCCTGCCGCCGACATCACGCGAACCGGCCAGCCGGAAACCGGCCCGGTGCCCGCTGGATCTTGGTGCCAAACCCATCTCTGCCTGGCGTTCGCTTGCGGCGTAGCAGGGAACAGTCTCCCTCTTGACCGGGTTGGATGGGATGAACGCCCTCCTGCCTGGGAACGTTTCATGCACGACAAATCGTGCGCAGCAGACTTCCAGGTACGCGGGCTACCATGCGGAAGGACAGGGCCGGACATCGGGCCTCCCCCCGGCCGCTTGTGTGAGGGAGCAACGAAGATGTTCGAGAGGTTTACCGACCGGGCGCGGAGGGTTGTCGTCCTGGCGCAAGAAGAAGCCAGGATGCTCAATCACAACTACATCGGCACCGAGCACATCCTGCTTGGCCTGATCCACGAGGGTGAGGGTGTAGCCGCCAAGGCTCTGGAGTCGCTGGGAATCAGCCTGGAAGCGGTGCGGCAGCAGGTCGAGGAGATCATCGGCCAGGGGCAGCAGGCGCCGTCCGGGCACATCCCGTTCACCCCGCGCGCCAAGAAGGTGCTCGAACTCTCCCTGCGCGAAGCGTTGCAACTCGGTCACAATTACATCGGCACCGAGCACATCCTGCTCGGCCTCATCCGTGAGGGCGAGGGTGTGGCCGCCCAGGTGCTGGTGAAGCTCGGCGCGGACCTGAACCGGGTGCGCCAGCAGGTGATCCAGTTGCTGCACGGCTATCAGGGGAAAGAGCCGGCAGCCTCGGGCGGTCCCTCTGAGTCGGCTCCTTCCACCTCCCTGGTGCTTGACCAGTTCGGGCGAAACCTCACCCAGGCCGCCCGCGAAGGCAAGCTCGATCCGGTGATCGGCCGGGAGAAAGAAATCGAGCGGGTCATGCAGGTGCTCTCCCGGCGCACCAAGAACAACCCGGTGCTGGTCGGGGAACCCGGCGTGGGCAAGACCGCCGTGGTGGAGGGCCTGGCCCAGAAGATCGTCAAGGGCGAGGTCCCGGAGACCCTCAAGGACAAGCAGCTCTACACCCTCGACCTCGGCGCGCTGGTGGCCGGTTCCCGCTACCGCGGTGACTTCGAAGAGCGGCTGAAGAAGGTCCTCAAGGAGATCAGGACCCGCGGTGACATCATCCTGTTCATCGACGAGCTGCACACGCTGGTCGGTGCCGGTGCCGCGGAAGGTGCGATCGACGCGGCCTCGATACTGAAGCCGATGCTGGCCAGGGGCGAGCTGCAGACGATCGGCGCCACCACGCTGGACGAGTACCGCAAGCACCTGGAGAAGGACGCCGCGCTGGAGCGCAGGTTCCAGCCCATCCAGGTGGCCGAGCCCACGATCTCGCACACGATCGAGATCCTGAAGGGCCTGCGGGACCGCTACGAGGCCCACCACCGGGTGTCCATCACCGACGGTGCCCTGGTCGCCGCCGCCCAGCTCGCCGACCGCTACATCAGTGACAGGTTCCTGCCGGACAAGGCCATCGACCTGATCGACGAGGCCGGGTCCCGGATGCGGATCCGCCGCATGACCGCGCCGCCGGATCTGCGTGAGTACGACGAGAAGATCGCCCAGGTCCGGCGGGACAAGGAGTCGGCCATCGACTCCCAGGACTTCGAGAAGGCCGCGGCCCTGCGGGACAAGGAAAAGCAGCTCATCGCCGCCAAGGACGCGCGGGAGAAGGAGTGGAAGGACGGCGACATGGACGTCGTCGCCGAGGTGAACGAGGACCTCATCGCCGAGGTGCTCGCCACTGCCACCGGGATCCCCGTGTTCAAGCTGACCGAGGAGGAGTCGCAGCGGCTCCTGCGGATGGAAGACGAGCTGCACAAGCGGGTCATCGGGCAGAACGACGCCATCAAGGCGCTTTCCCAGGCCATCCGGCGGACCCGGGCCGGCCTGAAGGATCCCAAGCGCCCGGGCGGGTCGTTCATCTTCGCCGGGCCGTCAGGTGTCGGCAAGACCGAGCTGTCCAAGACCCTTGCGGAGTTCCTGTTCGGCGATGAGGACTCGCTGATCCAGCTCGACATGAGCGAGTACATGGAGAAGCACACGGTGTCCCGGCTGTTCGGCTCCCCGCCCGGCTACGTCGGGTACGAGGAGGGCGGCCAGCTCACCGAGAAGGTCCGCCGGAAGCCGTTCTCCGTCGTCCTGTTCGACGAGATCGAGAAGGCCCATCCGGACATCTTCAACTCGCTGCTCCAGATCCTGGAGGACGGGCGGCTCACCGACGCCCAGGGCCGGACGGTGGACTTCAAGAACACCGTCATCATCATGACGACAAACCTGGGTACCAGGGACATCTCGAAGGGCCTCCGGATGGGCTTCACCCGGGAGGGTGACGCTAGCGGCACCTACGACCGGATGAAGGCCAAGGTGCAGGAGGAACTCAAGCAGCACTTCCGTCCCGAGTTCCTCAACCGGGTGGACGACGTGGTCGTCTTCCACCAGCTCACCGAGGACGAGATCGTCGAGATCGTGGACCTGATGATCGCCAAGGTGGACGAGCGGCTCAAGGACCGGGACATGGCCATGGAACTGCGGCCGGCCGCCAAGGCCCTGCTCGCCGTGCGCGGCTACGACCCGGTGCTCGGGGCCAGGCCGCTGCGCCGGACCATCCAGCGGGCGATCGAGGACATGCTGTCCGAGAAGATCCTGTTCGGCGAGCTGAGGCCGGGCCAGATCGTCATCGTCGACGTCGAAGGCGAGGGCGAGGAGGCGCAGTTCTCGTTCAAGGGGGTGCCGAAGCCGGACTCGATGCCGGACGCCGCCTTGGCCGAGGTGGAGAGCAGCGCGGCCAAGCAGCAGTCGGCTAGCGGGTCTGCCTCGGCATAACACCGCTCGTTGCTGCCACTGGCCCGGGCCCGGGAAACCGGCCCGGGCCAGTGGCTGTCCGGGCCAGTGGCTGTCCGGGCCAGTGGCTGTCCGGGCCAGTGGCTGTCCGGGCCAGTGGCTGTCCGGGCCAGTGGCGCGCGAAGCAGGTCAGCGAGGCAGGGCGTAGCTGCCACCGGGCAGCGGTTCGGCGAGACCGTCCGCGACCAGGCTGGCCAGCGAACGGGCGCGCTGGCTGTCATCGGCCCAGGCCGCGTCGAGCAGGGCGGCCGGGACCGGCCCGTCGGATTCCCGGAGCACCGCAAGCAGGCGGCCCCGGCACTGCCGGTCCGTGCCCTCGTAGCCCTGGCTGCGCCGCCGCGCCTGGTGCGGGTCGCCGGTGGGCTGCCCCGCCCGGTGCCAGGCGCATTCGCTGACAACGGGGCAATCCGGGCACCGCGGGCGGTCCGCGGTACAGATCAGCGCCCCGAGTTCCATGACCGCCACCGACCAGCGCGGTGCCAGGCCGGGCTCCGCCGGGAGCAGCGACTCGGCCAGCCTGGCCTCCATCGCGGTCAGGCTCGGCGGCGGCCGCAGGTCGCCGCGCACCAGGCGGGCCAGCACCCGGCGGACGTTGGTGTCGAGGACCGCGTGGCGCTGCCCGAAGGCGAAACTAGCGACCGCCGCCGCGGTGTAGGCGCCCACGCCGGGCAGGGCCAGCAGTTCCTCCAGTGAGTCAGGGACCACACCGCCGTGCCGTTCGCTGATCGCTCCGGCCGAGGCGTGCAGCCGCAGCGCGCGCCGCGGGTAGCCCAGCCGGCCCCATTGCCGTACCGCGTCCGCCGGGGCGGCCGCCGCCAGCGCCGATGGCTCCGGCCAGCGCTTCAGCCATGCTTCATAGGCGGGAAGGACCCGGGACACGGGTGTCTGCTGCAGCATGATCTCGCTGACCAGCACGGCCCACGGGCCAGCGTCCGGCCGCCGCCAGGGCAGGTCACGTGCATGGGACGCATACCAGCGCAGGATTGCTGCCGCCCGCCCGTCCACCATGACAACGCCGATTGTCGCACGGCCCGCGCGGGTGAGCCGGGCGCAGCAACGCCGAGTGCGCTGCCGGCGAGCCTTCAATTACGTGGTGTAACCACCTTGCATACTCACCGTATGGACCACAACCCGTCCTGGGGGGCCGGGGTGTCCGGGCGGCGGCCCGTGGCGGCCGGCCCCGATCAACGGCCTGACCAGGAAGTTCTGTTTGCTCCTGAGGAAGTTCTGCCGATCGGCGGGAGCACCGGGGTGACCGTCGGCCCGGCGGTTCCCGGGCCGGCCGCGGCGCTGGATCTCGACGCGGTGTCGGACTACGTCCCGGCCCTGGACGACGGCCTGGCCCTGGACTATGGCCCGATCCCGGACAACGAGGCGGCCCGGGACTACGGCAAAGCCCTCGACTACGCCGGCCCGCCCGGGTCGGGCTGCGCATCCGAGTCCGCCTCAGCCTCCGCTCCCGCTCAGGACCCGGCTCCTGCCGTCAGTCCCCACCCCACGCCGGAGCCGGCTCCCGCCCTGCACCTGGCGCCGGAGCCGCGCCCGGCGCCCGTCGCGTATCTGGCGCCCGCTCAAGCCCCGGACCCGGTTCCCGGTCCGGGCCCGGCTGCCGCCACCGCCGTTCCCGCCCAGGATCCCGGCCCGGCCGCCCAGGCCCCGGCCCAGCCGCCCCGGCCGCCCTAGGCCCCGGCCCGGCCGCCCTAGGCCCCGGCCCGGCCGCCCCAGGCCACGTCCCGGCCACTCCGGGCCACACCCCGCCCGAGGATCTCTGGGCGCTCGACCCGGCGGCGGCCCAGGTCTCGCCCGCCGCCTACTGGCGGCGCCGGCTGGCTGCCCTGGCCGTCGGCATCGCCGTGCTGACGGTTCTGGTCTGGGCGGTCAGCGGGGTGTTCCAGGGGGCGGGCCAGGCCACTGGTCACGGCGCGAAGCCGTCCGCCGGGCCAGGCGCTGCGCGCCCGGGCGCCGCTCACGGGCACAAGGGCGGCAACCGGTCCGGGCAGCACAACGCAAGCCACAGCGGCCGGGGCGGCCACGCGGCTCAGGGGAGCGCCCCCCAGTCGCTGCCGGAGCCCGCGGCCGGCCGGGCCCGGACGGTCAGCGCCACGGCCGGGCATCCCGCCGCTGGCCCGCTGTCCGGCGTCTCCGACGTGCTGACCATGGCCGGAGCCCGGCAGCAGAAGGGTTCCGCGGCGCCCCGGGCACCGCACCAGCCGGTGGCCCGCGCGCCGGAACACCGGGCCATGGAGCGCGCCCCGGGCCCGCGCGTCCCGGCCTGCGGCCGCGGCGATGTGGTGCTCTCGCTGGATTCGCCCCGGTACTGGTACCAGCGCGGCAGGTGGCCCCTGTTCGGCGTGGACGCCGTTTCCACCGCGACCCGGCCGTGCCGCTTCAACATGGGGAGCAGGTTCGGCACCGTGGTGGTGGCCTCCGGCCGCACCCGGATCTGGGGATCGGCGGACTGCGTGCACGGCTCCGGCTCGCAGCCGGTCGTGCTGAGCCGCGGCGTGCCCGCCGTCCGCTGGATCTACTGGGACCGGGCCACCTCATCACCCGGCTGCCGCCCGCCGCACCTGCCGGTCCGCCAGGGCGCCTACACCGCCATCGCCTTCGACGGCCAGCTCAGCAGCCAGGTGCTGGTCTTCATCCTCGGCCGCCCGGGTACCAGCCTGCCCTGACCGCCTCGGCCGGTCCACGGCCCCGCGCGGACGGCCCATGCCGCACCGGAGCCATCCGTCCCGCCGCACGGTCACCCGCCAGGGACGGCACGGCCAGCCGCCCAGCACGGGCCGGTCAGCCGCCAGGACGGCACGGTCAGCCGCCCAGCACGGGCCGGTCAGCCGCCAAGCGCGGCGGCGATCGCCTCCTTGAGCGTGGTGACTTCGCGCACGTCGGTCAGCGTCTTGGCGGCTGGGCCGCGCCCGTCGGAGTCCGCCCCGCGCTCTGGCGCACATCCGGCCGGAACGATGGCGCGCCGGAAACCCAGCCGCTGCGCCTCGGCGATCCGCCGGGCAACCCCAGGGATCCGGCGCACCTCACCCGCCAGGCCCACCTCGCCGACCGCGACCACCGGTCCGGCCACGCTCAGGTTCGCCGCCGCGCTGGCCAGCGCCAGGGCGATCGCCAGGTCCACCGCGGGCTCGGCCAGCCGGACCCCGCCGATCGTGGCCGCGAACACGTCCTGCCGGCCTATGTTGACGTCAGCGCGGCGCTGGAGCACCGCGATCACCATCGCCACCCTGGCCGAGTCCAGGCCCGCGGTGACCCGGCGCGGCGGGATATCCGTCCCATGAGACGGGGCGATCAGGGTCTGCACCTCGGCGATGAGCGGCCTTCGGCCCTCCAGCGTGACCGTCAGGCAGGTGCCAGGCACCCGGCCGGCGTGCGGGGAGATGAACAGGCCGCTCGGGTCCGCGAGCCCGGCCAGCCCGGTCTCGCCCAGCTCGAAACAGCCGACCTCGTCGGTCGGGCCGAACCTGTTCTTCAGGGCCCGGACCATCCGCAGCTGGGCGTGCCGGTCACCCTCGAAGTGCAGCACCACGTCCACCAGGTGCTCCAGGGCACGCGGCCCGGCGATGGCACCCTCCTTGGTGACATGCCCCACCAGAACCGTGCTCAGCGACCGCTGCTTGGCCACGGCCATGAGCGCGGCGGTGACCTCCCGGATCTGGGTCACCCCGCCGGGGGTGCCTTCGACGCCCGGCGCGACGATCGTCTGCACCGAGTCGACGATGAGCAGCACCGGCTGCACCTCGTCCACCTGGGCCAGCACGGCGGACAGTTCTGTCTCGGCGGCGATGTAGAGGTTGTCCCCCACGGCGCCGATCCGGTCCGCGCGCAGCCGTACCTGGGCCGCTGACTCCTCGCCGGTGACGTAGAGCACCGGGCCGGACTGCGACACCAGCGCGCCCGCCTCGAGCAGCAGGGTGGACTTGCCCACGCCGGGCTCCCCGGCCAGCAGCACCACCGCGCCAGGGACCAGGCCGCCGCCCAGCACCCGGTCGAGTTCGTCGAGCCCGGTGGGCCGGGCGCTCGCGGCGCGGGCATCCACCTTCGTGATCGGCACCGCGCGGGCCGGGGCGAGCCGGTCCGCGACACGCCCGGACAGCCGGGTGCGCGCGACGGCGGGAACCGCCGCCTGCTCTACCGTTCCCCATGCCTGGCAGCCGCCGCAGCGCCCGGACCATTTAGTGGCCCGCCATCCGCAGTCCGCGCACTGGTACAGCGACGCGGCGGAGGAATTACCCATGGCCCGCACGGTAGTGGCAGGGTCGGACACCAGCGCCACGCGCCGGGCCAGATGAACGCCCGAGGCCGGCCGGGGCGCATAAGCTGGCCACGCGAAGGTGCCCCAGGCAGGCCGCTGGGGGGAAGGAGCAATGTTGAGCCCGCGCACCAGTCCCGGTGTGCCGCTTGTCGCGCTGTCCACCGCCTCGGTCTTCCCCGACCGGGTGGCCGACGCGTTCGAGATCGCGGCCCGCCTCGGCTATGACGGTGTCGAGGTCATGGTGTCGGCCGACCCCGTGAGCCAGGACATCGAAGCCCTGCGGCGGCTTGCCGACTATCACGGCGTGCCCGTGCTGGCCCTGCACGCGCCCTGCCTGCTGATCACCCAGCGGGTGTGGGGCTATGAGCCCTGGGGGAAGCTGGTCCGGTCCAAGGAGGCGGCGCAGGAGCTGGGTGCCAGGGTCGTCGTGGTGCACCCGCCGTTCCGCTGGCAGCGTGAGTACGCCAGGGACTTCACCCAGGGCCTGGCGCGGATGGGCGAGGAGTCCGACATCGTCTTCGCGGTGGAGAACATGTACCCGCTGCGCGCCGGGGGCGCCGAGCTGGCCGCCTACGCGCCGCACTGGAACCCGCTGCTGATGGACGCCTCGCAGGTGGCCCTCGACCTGTCGCACACGGCCGCGTCGGGTTCTGACGCCTACGCCATGGCCGAGGAACTGGGCGACCGGCTGGCCCACGTGCACATGGCCGACGGGACCGGGGTGCCGAACCGGGACGAGCACCTGGTGCCCGGCCGCGGCACCCAGCCGTGCGGGCCGGTACTGGAGAAGCTCAGCGCGGACGGCTACTCCGGCATGGTCGTGCTCGAGGTCAACACCCGCCGGGCCACCACCCGCGAGGCCCGGCTCGCCGACCTGTCCGAGGCGCTCGGCTTCACCAGGCGCCACCTGGCCGCCGCCCCGGCCGGGACCGCCAACAACGCCCCGTCCGGGCCCACGGCGTGAGGTCCGCCGCACCCAGCGCGAGCAGCCGAACCGGACGCACAGCCACCCCGGATGGACGCGGGCCGGGCAAAGTAGGCATGCTCTGATCATGAGCAACAACTCGCCCGCCGCCGCCACCCTGATCACCGTCGCGCCCACCGGCGCGGAGTCAGAGAAGTCGGCCGTCCCCGCGCTCCCGGTCACCCTGGACGAGCTGGTGACCACCGCGAAGGAGTGCCAGGCCGCCGGGGCCGCCGTCATCCACGTGCACATCAGGGACGGCCAGGCGCGGCCCACCCTGGAGAAGTCCCGGCTCAAGGACACCGTGGCCGCGCTGCGCGAGGGCACCGACCTGATCGTGCAGCTCTCCACCGGGGGCGCGGTCACCGACAGCTTCGGCAACCGCCTGGCCGTTCTCGACGCTGCCCCGGACGCGTGCTCGCTCACCTGCGGCACGGTCAACTTCGGCGAGGACGTGTTCCACAACCCCTACCCGTTCATCCGCGACCTGTACGCCCGGACCCAGGAACTGGGTGTGGTACCTGAGTTCGAGCTGTTCGACTTCGGCCACATCGCCACGCTGCACCGGCTGCTGGGCAGCCATGGTGCCCCGCACGGCGGCCACGTCCACTGCGACCTGGTCATGGGCGTGCCCGGCGGGATGCCAGGAGACGCGGCCACGCTGACCCAGGCCGTCTCCGCGCTGCCCGAGGGGGCAACCTGGTCCGCGACCGGGATCGGCCGGACCACGCTGCCGGTCATGTTCGCCGCGCTCGCCGCGGGCGGCCACCTGCGGGTCGGCATGGAGGACACGGTGTCGTTCGCGAAGGGCCGCCCGGTGACCGGTAACGCCGAACTGGTCGAGCGCGCGGCCACGCTGGCCGGCCTGGCACAGCGCCCCCCGATGCGGCCCGAGCAGGCTCGCGCCATGCTTGGGGTGAGCGGCCGTAGCTGACATCCCGGTGATCGCCGAGGTCATCCGCTCTGGGTTCGAAGAGTCCCGGCACCGTGGCTCGGCCGTGCTGCTCGGTGCCGACGGGCGCGAGGTGCTCTACCGCGCGGGCGAGGTCGCCGCGCCCATGTTCCCCCGGTCCTCCAACAAGCCGATGCAGGCCGCCGCGATGCGGGCCTGTGGGCTGGCGCTGGACGGCGAACTGCTTGCCCTGGCAAGCGCGAGCCACTCCGGTGAGGACTTCCACGTCACCGGGGTCAGGAAGATCCTCGCCGGCGCCGGGCTCACCGAGGACGCGCTGCAGTGCCCGCCCGCGCTGCCGCTGGACGAGGCGGCGCTGTGGCGGCTCCTCGGGGCGGGTGGCAAGCCGGACCGGGTGCACATGAACTGCTCGGGCAAGCACGCAGCCATGCTCGCCACCTGCGTCGCGGCCGGCTGGCCGACACAGACCTACCGCGACCCGGACCACCCGCTCCAGCGCGAGATCAAGGCGGCGCTTGGCCGCCTGGCCGGGGAGGCGGTCGCCGCGACCGGGACCGACGGCTGCGGCGCACCACTATTCGCCCTGTCCCTGACCGGCCTGGCGCGGGCTTTCCGTGCGCTCGTGCTTGCCGCCCCGGATTCAGCCGAACGATCGGTCGCCGATGCCGTCCGTGCCAATCCCGCATGGACGTCGGGGACGAACCGCTCGGAACGCGCGCTCCACCAGGCGGTTCCCGGGCTGTTGCTCAAGTCCGGGGCCGAGGGCGTACAGGCGTTCGCCCTGGCCGACGGCCGGGCCGGTGCGGTGAAGGTGGAGGACGGCTCACCCCGGGCGGTCCCGGCCATCACGGTGGCGTTGCTGCGCATCCTCGGCGTGGATCAGGACGAAGGCGTCGACCGCGATGCCCTGGACCAGATCGCCGACCTCCCCGTGCTCGGCGGCGGCCACCCGGTCGGCCGAGATCCGGGCAACCCTCGTACCAGGCCAACCCTGATCCCACGTCCCGCCTTAGCACTCGCACACCGTCGCGCACATCTCGCGTGACATATCGGACGTCAAACCGGCCGTTTCGAATGATAAGGCCGATGCCCGTACGCAGGGTTAGCGTGACGGCGCAGGCTGGCCCCGCGTGGTGCTAGCCTCGGGTGCTTGCTGGGCGCTTGCAATTGCAAGCACGATGTGGTTCACTGTGGCTGTGAACCCCGTTAACGTAGGCTCCATCGGCGAGTACATCCGCCAGCAGCGCGAGCAGGCCAAGATCTCGATGCGCCAGCTTGCGTCGGCGGCGGGAGTTTCCAACCCCTATCTCAGCCAGATCGAACGCGGGCTGCGCAGGCCCAGCGCGGAGATCTTGCAACAGATAGCCAAGGGGCTGCGGATCTCCGCCGAGGCGCTCTACGTGCAGGCGGGGATCCTGGAGGACCGGCGGCCAGACTCGGGCGTGCGGGCAGCGGTGCTCGCCGACCCGGAACTCACCGAGCGCCAGAAGCAGGTGGTGCTGGAGATCTACGAGTCGTTCCGCCGGGAACTGGCACCTGGCCCGTCCGTCAGCGCCGTCACTGGCAGCGTGGCGCCCAATGGCACGGAACCCGCCAGCCCTGGCGAGCTCACCGGGCCTGCGGCCGTCACAGCGGCCGGCCAGGATGCCACCGCGACGGCAGCGGGAGCGCCCGGTCCCACGAAGACCGATCCGCTGCAGAACGGGGCCCGGGGCTAGCGCCGCTGGGCCATGCCGCAGCCCGGCGGCTGTGCCGATCCGGCACTCCCGATTCGGCACTGGGGCCGGAGGCATGCGGGATCACGGCAAAGACGTCCGGCGCTTGTTCGCCGGCAAATGAAAGAAGGCCGCCGCAAGGTGGCCGGGAGAGGAAACAGATGCAATCCAACATCGACGTGCTGGCCGAGATGCGCAAGTTCGCCGATCACAAGCCTGTGCATGCGGTGGCCGGCGCGGGCGTGCTCGCGTCGCGGATGCTCAAGGAACTGCCCTGGCGGCTGGTCAACTGGACCAGGGACAACCCGCCGCACTCGCTGCCGGGCCGCGCGACCGGGGCCGTGCAGACGGCGCAGTCCCGCGCGAACGGGTACGCGCAGACGGCGCAGTCCCGCGCGACCGGAGTGGTCCAGGCGGCGCAGTCCCACGCGACTGGGGCCGTGCAGATGGCGCAGTCCCACGCGACCGGGGCCGTGCAGACGGCGCAGTCCCGCGCGACCGGCGCCGTGCAGACGGCGCGGGCCAAGGCCTCCGACGGCTACGACACCCTGGCCGCCCACGGCAAGAAGGCCATGAACGGGCAGTCGGGCACCCAGCCCAAGAGCACCGCTGGCGGGCAGAGCAAGCCCGAGCTGAACGGCAAGCCCAAGGCCAAGGCACCGACCCGCTCCACGACCAGCCACTGACGCTGGTCCCGCTGACCGAGGCGGGCCGGGGCTGGGCAGAAAAGCCCGCCCCGGCCCGCTCCCAGCTCTGACGGCGCCGCCGCACAGCCCCGCGCCTCCCCGTCGCGCCGCTCTCGGCCCGAATGTCCGCCCGCCAGGTCCCGGCCCCGGAAGGCCCGTCCGGCCCGAATGTTCCGCTCAGGCCCGGCCATAGGCCGGGGAAGGATAACCTGAAACCGTGTTCATGACTTCGGGAGCGCTCACCCCGCTCTACTGGTTTTTCGAGGTGCTTTCCATCGCGGCGCTGTGCGTCGAGGTGTGGGCCTTCGTGGACGCGGTGCGCCGCCCGACCCCGGCTTTCGTGGCCGCGGGCAAGCAGACCAAGCCGCTCTGGCTGGTGATCCTCGGCGTGGCCTCGGTGATCGGCCTGTGGTCCAGCACGCTGGGCGGCCCGAACCTGGTCAGCCTCTTCCCGATCGTCGCCTTCGTCGCAGCGGCGATCTACCTCACCGACGTCCGGCCGAAGGTCAGGGAGTTCAAGGGCGGGAGCAGTTCCTCCGGCCCGTACGGCCCCTGGTAACCGCGGTCGCGCCCGGGGTGCCGCCCCGGCGTCCGGGTGCGCCCCGGCAGTAGGCTGCCTGGGTGAGTGAGACTCAGTGGCGCACGCACCGGCTGGAACTCGACGACCAGACCCTGCGCGAATGGGACGCGGTGGTGCTGGCCAGCGATCCCGAGGGCATCGTCCTTGACACCTCGGCGTTCTACCCGGGCGGTGGCGGCCAGCCCCCCGACGAGGGAGTCCTGCTGTGGGGCGGGGTGCAGACCCGCATCGCCGGCGCACGGAAGGGCGACGACCTCTACCTGATCCCAGCCGAGGGTGAGCCATTGCCGCCCGCCGGCACGGCGGTGCGCGGCGCGCTCGACGACGCCAGGCGGACCGCCCTGATGCGCACCCACTCCGGCCTGCACGTGCTCTGCGGTGTGGTGTTCCGCGACTACGGTGCCCTGGTCACCGGCGGGAACATGGAACCGCTGTCGGCGCGCATGGACTTCAACCTGCCCGAGGTACCGCCCGGCTTCCGCGAGGCGGTCGAGGCCGCATGTAACACCGAGGTCGCCGCCGGGCGGCGCATCGATGTCCGGGTCCTGCCCAGGGATGAGGCGTTCGCCATTCCCGACATCATCCGCACCGCCACCAACCTCGTACCGCCCGAGGTCAAGGAGGTACGGATCATCGACATCGTGGGCCTGGACCAGCAGGCCGACGGAGGCACGCACGTCGCCACGACCAGCCAGATCGGCCGGATCGAGGTCGTCAAGATCGAGAGCAAGGGCAAGGGCTTCCGCCGCCTCCGGATCCGCGTCTCCGGCTGATCCCGCAGCCTCCTGCCCCGCCGCGATCACGCCGAACCGGCCCCAGGCGTTTGTGGTCGATGGCACTCCAGCCACATTCTTAGGCGGAAGATCTGCCACCTCCGCTCGGACTACGTGAGGATGCCTTCTGCGCCGTCCACGCCAGGACCAAGAAGGTGAGCACCACGGCCGCGTTGAGCCACGCGAATGGGAGATTGAACCCCCACCAGAAGGGCGCGCCGAGCAGTATCCCCACGACCGTGACCACGATCCCTGAGGGACGCGGCCACAGCAGCAGGACACCGCCGACGACCTGGACGACGCAGGCCGCGAGGAAGCCCGCCAGCAGCGGCACGGTCGTTGGCACCCCGATCCGCTCGAAGGGGCCGTTGCCGTACGTGGGATTCCCGAAGGTGTAGATGATGCCGTGCCCTTGGCCGACGCTCACGATCGCAGGAATCGCGAAACCGCCGAACCCCAATCCGTTGACGATGCCGCTCGCGCCGGCGATCCGCAGGCACCAGGCCGCCGCCGGGCGCGTCATGAGGTGAGGTCCCGTCGAATGGTGATGCCGGTGCCGGGCAGCCACCGGAGCAGGGGCCGGCCGTTGACCGACACAGCGACCGCGGCCACGCACACGACGAGGACGGTCCACCACACGGTGTTCGACGACAGCCCGCCGCTGGATGCCGGGAACGTGCTGACCCGGCGGGCCACCTGGGGTAGGAGGGTGGGCGCCATGAGGATCAGCACTACGGTGGCGGAGGCCGTCGCGCCGGGCTCACCGGTGCGGGTGCGGGCCACGCACGCCGCGGCGAATCCCAGTGCCACGTTGCCGGCGAGCGCGAGCCCGGTCGCCGCCCAGGGTAGCGCCAGCCCGCGCAGCGCACCGGCCAGCATGAGGACCGCCCCGGCGGCGAGCGGGGCCAGCAGCGCCAGGGACCGGATCGCGGTGCGCCGGACGGGCCCGGTCGGTGTCACGTCGACGACCAGGCTGGCCGGCTCGTCGAGGGCGAACGCCGCGGCGGCGGCGAGCAGCGTGAAAGCGATCGGGAACAGCACGATGGCGGCCGCGGGGAACGCGACCCCGCAGCCGCCCACCACGACCGCCGCGCCGCTGACCCCCGTGACCGCCGGCCATGCCCCGGCCCGCAGCATCGACCGGACCATCATGCGCTGACAGGGTGGGGGAACCCGCCGGCGGCGGCCAGCACGAGCATGATCGCGGCCACCACCAGCACGAGGCTGAGGGTACGGGTGACCCGGACGCGCTCCCGGCCTTCGGTCCCGCGCAGCAGCGCCGCCAGGACTGCGGTCGCGCACAGCGCGAGCTGCCAGCCGATGAAGAACCACGGCGATCCGCGCCAGGTCGTGACGTGGACGGCGTTCCCGGCGTTCCCGGTGGCTGTGAAGAACGAGAACGGCGCGAACAGCCGCAGCACCGCGGCGGGCGCCGAGTCCGGATGCCACAAGGACGGGACCGTCGTCACGTTCTCCCAGCCGAAGATGACCAGGAACAGCACGAACGCGGCGCCCGGGAGCCGGACCCAGCGGCCCAGCGCGACACCGAGCAGCGGGCCGCCGAGTGACGGGATGACGATCTGCCCGACGAGGACGGCGACCTGCGCCGGCGGGCTGAACGCCCCGTATACCCGGGAGCCGGCCGGGTGGAAATGCAGGAACGCGAACAGGGCCAGGCAGCCGCAGAGGAACGGCACGACCGCGACCGCGCAAAGCGCGGCGGTGCGCGTCGGCAGCGTCGTCGGGGTGACGCCGACGACCGGCTCGCTGTCGCGCATGGAGCGGGTCAGCCAGTACGTGGCCATCATGCCGAACCCGCCCAGGAAGATCGCCGGGTAGCAGTTCACGGTGTCGATCTCGGTGACCGACGCGCTCCGGCCGGCCCACATCGTCCACGCGGTCATCACCACGGCGAACAGGAAGACCGGGTTGACGGCGAACCGGCGCGTCTCACGGGCGGCGAGCGCGACGAGCGTGGCCCGGCCGGCGGCCGCCCCGGGGCGGGCGGCCGCGAGCGCCGCGGTCACGACGCCACCTCCCCGGCCGGCTGGCTGTCCGGCAGCCCGCCGCGCAGCAGCAGGTACGCGTCCTCAAGGGACGGTTCGACGTGCTCGACGCCGTCCCGCGCGTGCGCGGCGACGTTGCGGTACCGTCCGGTGCCGGTCCGCCAGGAGACGGTCGCCGCCGGGTCCGGCTGGTCGGCCAGCCAGACCCGGCCGGCGGCCCGGCGGACCAGGTCGGTGACCGGGCCGTCGTAGCGGACCCGGCCACGGTCCAGCACGATGACGCGCTCGCACAGGGCCGCGACGTCCTCGGTCTGGTGGGTGGACAAGACCACGATCGACGTACGCGCGATCTCCGCGAGCACGATCCGCAACGTGACGCGCTGTTCCGGGTCGACGCCGCTGGTCGGCTCGTCCAGGATCAGCACCGGCGGCGACCCGAGCAGCGCCTGGGCGAGCGCGACCCGCCGGCGCTGGCCGCCGGACATGGCCCGGATCCGCTTCGCGCCGAGGTCGGACAGCCCCACCAGGCCGAGCGCCCGGCGCACTTCCGCGTGCCGCGCGGCCGGCTCGGTCCACTCTTTGAGCAGCGCGATGTAATCCACGAACGCGAACGCGGTGAAGCCGCGCGGGAAACCGATCTCCTGCGGCAGGTAGCCCAGCCGGCGGCGGATGCCGGTGCGTTCGGCGGGCACCTCCGGGTCCCGGCCCAGCACACGCACCTCTCCCTGGCTGGGCGGCAGCGCGGTGGCCAGCAGGCGCAGCAGCGTGGTCTTGCCCGCGCCGTTGGGGCCGAGCAGTCCGATCACGCCGGGTTCCAGGTCCAGGTCGACGTCGGCCAGGGCCCGGGTGGCCCCGAACGTGCGCCCGACGTCACGCAGGCTGATCGAAGCGGTCATCGCTACCTCCACGGCCGAAGCTGGTTCAGGTGGCGCCGGCGCACCAGAAAAATTCCGAACGATGCCGCGGCCAGCACCAGGAAGGCCACCTGGGTCCGGGTCTGGAGCACCGCAGCCGGCGAAGCCAACCGCGTGGCCAGCAGCCAGACCGTCATGAGCCAGGCAGCGCTGACCGCCATGGCCGCGTTCAGCGCGCTGACCCAGGTGGACGCGGCCAGCACCACCGCGACGAAGCCGGCCGCCGGCAGCAGCCAGGCGAACGCCGCCTCGCCCGGCACGACCAGCCCGAACAGCAGCACGGCCGGCAGCGCGAGCGCGAGCACCGCGATCGTGCGCAGCAAGATCAGCCGGAGCGCCGGGTAGGGCGTGACCATCTCTGGTTCGAGGGCCGGGTCCCACCGCCGGTCGTAGCTGAACGCGACCACCAGGCACGGCGCGAGCGGCGCCACGGCCAGGAAGAACCAGAGCCCGCGGGCGTGCCCGACCGCCGCCGCGAGAGCGGCGAACGCGAGGACCGCGGCCACGCCGACCAGCCACACACCTCGGAACGCGCTGGCCACCGCGACCAGCCGGGCCTCGTGGGCCGGCAGCCCGGCGCCGCGCAGCAGTCGCTCGAACACCGACGGCCGCGGTACCTCGACGGCGTCCCGCGTGCGGTCCCACACCACGGCGAGATCGACCACGGCGAGGCCGGCCGCGGTAGCCGCGGTGTTGACCCGGGCCCGGCACTGCGCGCAGGACAGCAGGTGCTGCTCAACCGAGGCCCCCTCGGCCACCGAGTCGGTCCGCTCGACATAACGCCGCAGTGTTTCGTTCTCGACATGCCAGCCGGTCATGACGATCCCTCCGCTAGGGCGGCCCGCAGGTGCCCCTTGGCCCGGTAGAGCCGCGTCTTCACGGTGCTCACCGGCACGTGCAACAACTTCGCCGCCTCCCTGGCGGACAGGCCGTCCAGCACGACGGCCTGGATGACGGCGCGCATCTCCGGCGACAGCCGGGCCAGCGCCCCACCGATGTCGCCGTACTCGACCGACAGCAGCACCTGATCCTCCGCCGCCGGCGCTGTCCCGGTGCCCTCGAACACGGCCGCGACGACGGTCCTCTGCCGGAGGCGGCTGACCAGCCGGCGGATCGCGATGCCCCACAGCCACGCCGCGATGTCGCCGTCACCGCGAAAGCCCCGCGGTTTCTGCCAGACCGCGACAAACGTGTCCTGAACGGCGTCGGCCACGAGGTCACGGTCGTTGCACCGGCGCGCGAGCCGGAGCGCGAGCCAGCCGGCATGGCGTTCGTAGAGCACACGGAAGGCACCCATGTCGCGATCGGCGACGCCGGCCAGCAGCATCTCGTCGCCCGGGGGACCCTCCATACCTCAACTGTCGCGTCCCAGGGCCGGAAAAGATTCACCCCGGCCCGGGAACTTCCCGGCCAGGTGACAGGTGGTGCGGATGGGGTTCACGAGGGCGCCGCCGATAGTGAGATCTCCGGGCGCTGGGTTGGTGGCGACGTCGCCATCGCGACCACCGCTGATAATGCTCATCCGGATGCCGAGGCTGAGGTCCGAGTGGCGAGCAGCCGGCGGATCTCCCCGGTGGTCAGCGCGATGAACTCAGCTGCGTCGGCAGGGGGTGGGGCGGGCGCGCCACCTGCGGCAGTAGCGGTAGCTTCCCGTGGCCGCGCGGCGGTCGGTGGGCTGTTGTTAGCGTGTCGTCGCCGTCGGCGAGAGCGTGACGTTCCGGTGTGGGCCGCGGGCTCCCGGCCGGGCGGCCCGGGAGCCCGCGATCGGCTTGGCTGGTGCCTGCCGGGTGCTCTCGGTTAGGTGCTGTAGGTGATGGTGACGGCGATCTTGTTGCCGGCCTTGTTGGACGTGGCGGTGATCGTTCCGGTGGCGCCGGCGTAGATACCGGTGCCGCCGGTCACCGTGCCGTGAGACACCGGGCTGGAGGCGGACTGGTGCAGCGCGCCGTACAGGAAGCCGCCCGCGTTGGTGATGGCGACGCCGATCGAGAGGCTGTTGGTCTGCGGGTTGAAGACGACCCGCGCCACGTCAAAGCCGATGACCTTGCCCGCCTTGTTGACGTCCTTGTCTTCGGAGCCGCCGACGGTGCTGGAGTACTGCACAGCGGCCTGCTGCACCGAGGTGAACGTCAGGGTGTGGGTGGTGGCGTGGGCGCTGGCGACGGTCGGCAGCACGATGGCCCCGGTGATGCCGAGGGCGGCGGCGGTGCCGATGGCTGCGATGGTTGCGCGGATCTTCATGGTGTCCTCCGTTTGCGTGGTGTCCTGGCGCGCCGGATGGCGAACCAGCCTGATGACCTGTTCGGCACCGCGATCTGCGCGTTCGGCGGCCCCGTCACCTGTGCTGTACTGAACGCGCTGAGAATGCGGCTGCGGGGCTAGCTGGCCGGGTCTGTGCTCCGGCTACTTCCGCCCCGCCAGGCTGTGCGCCACGGCGTCGAGGCGGGTGCGGAGGAAGTCGCTGGCGTCGGTGGCGACGGCGGGCTGGTGTTCGGGGCGGAAGGGTCCGAAGTGGTCCATGGGGTAGCGCTGCACTTCGGCCCGGGGGGTGCGGGGGATTGCCTTGCCGGCCTTGTCTGCTGATGGCGTGCCGTCGTGCTGGGCGACCTGGTATAGCACCGGCGCGCAAGCCGGAGCGCGAGCCAGCCGGCGTGGCGTTCGTAGAGCACGCGGAAGGCACCGATGTCGTGTTCGGCGACGCCGGCCAGCAGCATCTCGTCGCTCGGGGGGCCCTCCATACCTCAACTGTCGCGTCCCAGGGCCGGAAAAGTTTCACCCCGGCCCGGGAACTTTCCCGGCCCGGGTGACGGGTGGTGCGCGGATGGGGTTCACGAGCGCGCGCGCTGGCATGCCGACGACCGGTGGTTCTCACCTGATGACGATCGAGATCTCGTTGTGGAGGACGAGAGTGAAGTAAACCCCCGGCGACCTTCTTCGGTTCCGGTACCCGTGCGGTGCCCGGTAGAGCCTGCCTCCTTGGCGCTACTTTTTGGAGTCAAGGGCTGCCGGGTGCGCTGTCACAGGCCGGTAGCCCACTCACAGATCGTCAGGCGTTGGGCCTGGTCAGCGGGACCGAGGTTGTCCCTTTCGTCATAACACCCTCTTTTGGGTGGAGTGCCAGCCACAACAATCAAAGCTGCCTGGCGGGTGGGACATCCGTGCCCGGGGCGGCGGGCGTCACGGGCGGTTCCCCTGGCCACGCGCGGTCGCGGGCGGAGGCATCGTGGGACGTCGTTCAGAAGGAATGCAGCAGCAGCGCCACGGGCACCGCGACGAGCAGTGCGGCAGTACCGCAGACCAGCGCCTGGACGTGCAGCGGCAGCCGCGCCTGGGGGGTGAGCAGGCGAGCGACCCGCGCGGCTACCTCGGCATCCGCGGTGCCGACGGCGGCCAGTGCACCTGAGGGCGCGAGACCGGCGCCGGACGCGCCGACCCGCAGCAGTGCGGTAGCGAGTTCCCTGGCCGGCCGCTGCCGCAGCGCCCGGTCGTCGGCGAGCATCTCGACCAGCAGCGCGACGGTGGCGTGCGCCTGGCGCACAAGCCGGGACCGGGGGAACGCGCGTCCCAGCGCGCTGAACGGCAGCAGCACCAGGTCGTGCCGGGCGCGCAGGTGCGCCCGCTCGTGGGCGAGGACCGCGGCAAGCTCGGCGGAGTCCAGCAGGTCAAGGGTGCCCGCGCTGATCACGATCCTGGAGCGGAGGCCCGGGACACAGTAGGCGGCCGCCGCCGGGTGGTCCACCACCAGGGCTCCGGGGACCTTGGGGTCGCCATGGGCGAGCAGGCTGAGCAGGTCCCGGTGCCGGCGCCGGGCCACGAGCACCGTCGCGGACGCGGCGACCAGTACCCAGCACAGCAGCGCGAACAGGGCAGCACTGGCGGCCAGTACGGCCAGCCGGGCCGCGGCGATCAGTGTCGGAGCGCCGAAACCCAGTGCCGTGGAGCGCAGCGCACGGACAGCACTGGACAGTGCCCCGCCTGCCACTCCGTACCGGCCCGGTACCGCACCGAGCGCGGCCAGCGCCCCGACCGCGGCCAGCCCCCAGCTCAGGCCGAGCGCCTGCCAGAGCACGACGGCCGCGCCGGGCGAGCGATACGGCCAGCGCGCGGATGCCAGAACAGCCGCGCCCAGAGCCGTGCCCCCGGCGACGGCGGCGAGAACAAAAACGGGGGGAAACACGTGCGGTCAGCCCCGGGGGAGCTCTCCAAGCGACTCGAGTGCCCGGCGCAGCACTTCCGCTTCCGAATCAGAAACCCGGCGGGCGAAGCTCGCCAGTGCGGCGGACCTGTCGCCGGTCTGGTCCAGCGCGTGCAGCATCAGTTCGGTGACGTAAGCTTCCCGGTTCGCGGCGGCCTGGTACCGCCACGCCCGCCCATCACGCTGGCGGCGGGCGAAGCCCTTCTTCGCGAGCCGGTCGAGAACCGTCATCACCGTCGTGTGTGCCAAGTCACGGTTGGTCAGGCGCAGACCGACCTGGCGGACGGTCAGCGGCTCTGTGCTGTCCCAGAGCACGTCCATGATGGCACGCTCAAGTTCGCCCAGCCTGTTCACGGCGTCACTCTATCCCGCGCGGGGAAAACGGAGAAGACCGGCCCGGTCCGGGTCAAACGGGCAGCCCGATACCGAGACCGGACAGCCATCCCGGTCGCGGCGGGCCGGCGGTAGGGTGGCCCCGCCATGAAGGTGACGCTGAAACTGGGTGACATCAGCCGCGAGCGGGCCGACGCCATCGTCAACGCCGCGAACTCGTCCCTGCTCGGTGGCGGCGGCGTGGACGGGGCGATTCACCGGCGCGGCGGCCCTGCCATCCTCACCGAATGTCTTGAGCTGCGGAAAACCCGCTACAGCGAGGGCCTGCCCGCCGGGCAAGCGGTCGCCACCACCGCCGGCGACCTCGACGCCCGCTGGGTGATCCACACCGTGGGCCCGGTGTACTCGGCGCGCGAGGACCGGTCCGCGGTGCTGGTGTCGTGCTACGAGCAGTCGCTGAAGGTCGCCGGCGAACTGGGTGCCCGGACGGTCGCGTTCCCCGCGGTGTCCGCGGGCGTCTACGGATGGCCGGCGGAAAGCGCCGCGCGGATCGCGCTGACCACGGTGAGCCGGGCACCAACCCAGCTGGAAGAGGCCCGTTTCGTGCTGTTCACCGAGGACATGCTGAGCACCTTCCGCACGGCCCTCGGCTCGCTGGGGCCTGGCTGACCGGCGTGGGCACCGCGGCACAAGAGCCTCCTTGTGCCCGGTCAGAAGAGGTGGAAGTCGGGGTGGCCGTCGCGCCACAAGAGCATGACGACCCTGCCGACGATGCTTGAGCCGTTGATCGGGCCCCAGAATCGGCTGTCGCAGGAGATCGCCCGGTTGTCACCCATCACGTAGAACTCCCCGCGCGGGACCTGAAAGGGGTCTTGCCTGGTGGCACCGGGTATCGGCGGCCCGAGCGGGTCATGTGGCGGCAGGTAAGGCTCGCGGAGCCGCCTGCCGTCGACGTAGAGGATGCCGCCTGCCGAGTAGATGGTCTGGCCCGGCAGCGCGATGACGCGCTTGACGAGGTCGGTCCCGGGCGGCCCCGGGCAGTGGTCGCGCGGCGGGTGGGTGAATACCACGATGTCGCCCGCGCGCACCCGGTGCCAGTTGAAGAACGCCTTCTGCACCAGGATCCGGTCGTGGACGTCGAGCGCAGGCACCATGGAGGTGCTGGGGATCGAGAAGGCCTGGAACACGAACGCCCGGATGCCGAACGCCAGCAGCAGCGCCAGCGCCACGGAGATGACCCATCCGGCGAGGACGCGGCGCCGCGAAGGCGGCGCCTTGCCCGCGGCAAGCGGTCCGCCCGCCGCGCGCCCGGGAGTCCCGCCCAGGTCATCGGGGACGCCGCCGAAGTCAGCAGTGGTCATGCCGGTCACAGCGGTCCGGTGCGCCGCGCCCTCTCCCATACCCCGGATCGCCGGGCCATGAGCCGCCGGGCCGCAGATCGGCGGGCCGCGGATGGGCGGGCCGCGGATGGGCGGGGCGGGAGTGGGTCACGCTCGCCGCGTTGGCCGGCGCCGGCGAGGACAGCAGCGCCAGCGGGACACCGAGGGAGCCGGCCGCCAGCAGCAGCGCCCCCACCGCCGCACCGAGGCGCCGCCGTGGCCCGATCACCAGCCGCGTGCGGGCCGCGCCCATGAGGTAGCTCCACGCGACCGACCACGCGGGTGTCCCATCCCTGATGAGCAAGATGGCGACCTCGGCCGCTTCGTCGCCATGACGGCTGCGCCACCGCTGCGGGTAGCAGCGCAGCGCGGACTCCACCAGGCGCATGGACCGCGGACCCGGCATCAGATTCCGCCCAGGCCAAGCCGCAGCCGCCCGACGCTGCTGACCCGCTCGATCGAGTCGAGGTGGGCGCGCAGCGCCACCACCCCCGCCGCCGTGATGCGGTAGGGCTGGCGCCGGTCCTCGGCGGGCAGGGCCTCGATCAGGCCCATGCGCTCGAGCCGGTCGAGCGCGCCATAGAGCGTCCCTGGCCCCAGTTGCAGTCCCGCGAACCCCTTGATGTCCTGGATCAGCGCGTATCCGTGTTTGGCGCCGTCGGCCAGGCTCGTCAGGATCAGGACCGACGCGTCGCCAGCCCGGCGCAGCATGTCCTGGCCGCCGGTGTCGTCTCGTTCGCGAGCCGCCATCACCCCTCCTAGTACGCTGACCAATATATCAGCCAGCGTACTAGTGGCAAGGCCCCGGCCGCCGATGACCAGTTGGGTGCTGAGCGGTAACGTTCCCGGAACGGTCCGGGCATACCTTTAGCGCATCCCAGATCGGCAGGCCGGAGGGCAGACATCCAGGCGAGGGTGATCTTGTGGGCGCGGCGGGTGGCAGCCGTCGCGGGCGTGGTGCATACCGCACTGGAACCCGCCCACGTGTCGGTGTGGATCAGCCAACGCGACTGAGGAGTCTTCCGCACCGCCATCAGGCCCGGACGGGTGTGCCATCGCCAACCCCGTCGGCCCCAGCACCGGCCATGGCAGAGCCTGCTCACGAAGTGCGGCTGTAGAACAACGATGACAAACGCAGGGACGGGTGCTGGGGCCGGGCGGCAGGTGCTCCGCGGGGGCGGCTGGGACACCGACGGAGGGTGGCAGACTGCTAGTGACGTACCCGACCGCCCAGCCGGAGGACAACGGTGTCCGACCGATCGCCCCGATTCCGTTCCGTACTGGACCAGTTCGCCCCGTACAAGCCCGGCCGGCGCGTGGCCAACGCCGCGGGCCAGTCGTTCAAGCTCGCCTCGAACGAGTGCCCGTTCGGGCCGCTGCCCTCGGTAGCGAAGGCCATCGCGGCGGCCGCCGCCGAGATCAACTGGTACCCGGACAACACCGGCGAGGCGCTGACTGAGGCGATCGCCCGCCGCTACGACGTGCCGCCCGCACACATAGCGCTGGGCTGTGGCTCGGTCGGCGTGGCACAGCAGCTTCTCGCGGCGGCCGCTGAGCCGGGTACCGAGGTGCTCTACGCGTGGCGGTCGTTCGAGGCCTACCCGATCCTGGTGCCGCTCACCGGTGCCACCGATGTGCGGGTGCCGCTGAAGGACGAGACGCACGACCTGGCCGCGATGGCGGACGCGATCACGCCCCGGACCCGGGTGATCTTCGTGTGCAACCCGAACAACCCGACCGGCACGGTCGTCCGCAGCGGTGAGCTTGCCGAGTTCCTCGGCCGGGTACCGCCGGACTGCCTGGTGGTGCTGGACGAGGCGTACGCGGACTATGTCAGGGACCCCGGCGTGCCCAACGGCATCGACCTGTACCGCGACCACCCGAACCTCGCGGTGCTGCGCACGTTCTCCAAGGCCCATGGCCTGGCCGGGCTGCGGGTCGGCTTCCTGATCGGGCAGGAGCAGGTCGCCAGCGCGGTGCGCACCACCATGCTGCCCTTCACCGTCAACTCACTCGCCCAGACCGCCGCGGTCGCCTCGCTCGCGGCCGAGGCGGAACTGCACGAGCGGGTCGACCTGGCGGTGACGGAGCGGGCCAGGGTCCGCGACGAACTGCTGGCCCAGGGCTGGACGGTGCCGCCGACCGAGGCCAACTTCGTCTGGCTCCGGCTGGGCGCCGACACCCAGGACTTCGCGGCCGCGTGCGCGGACGCCGGAATCACCATCCGGCCGTTCGGGGACGAAGGCGCGCGCATCTCGATGGGGACGCCAGAAGCCGACGACGCGTTCCTCGCCGTCGCCAGGGCCTATCCCCGGCGGCACTGACCCCGGCCACCCCGGCGCCGACCGGGCCAGGGCCGCGGGCGCTCAGCCGGAGCCGGTGCCCAGCTTCTCGGTCACCAGCCGGTAGAGCTGGCGTGGCCGGCCTGGCTGCGGAATCCGGTTCGGCGGCAGCGGCCAGGCCAGGCCCTCCTCAGCGAGACTGCGCAGCAGCCTGCGGGCCGTGCGCGAGGTCACGCCGAGCAGGCGGCCGGCGGTCTCGGCATCGACCACGTGCGGTCCGGCGTCCTCCGGGAGCTGGTTGGTGAGCCGGGACAGCGTCGCCATGCCCCTGGGGTTGCCCGCCCGGACGGCCACCGGCTCGCTGGGCCCGGGCACCAGCGCATGGCCCTCCCGGTCCAGGGCGAATCCGCGGGCGCCAGGGTCGGCATGGGCGCGGGCCAGCGCGGCCCGGGCGTGTGCCTCCGCATCCTGTGCGGTCAGGCCCAGGCCCACGCCCACCTCAAGCACGATGCCGAGTTCGGCGCGCGCCCGCTCGGCGAACGGCGGGATCCGGAAGCCATCGGTGGCACCGGACAGCGAGCCGCGGGTCGCGGTGACCAGGAAGCAGTCCTCGCCTGCCGGGCTGAGCGTGGCCTTGATCCGCTGCGCCTCCTGCAGCAGCAGGCGGTGCACGATGAGCCGCAGCTCCTCGCGGGGCTGCCGGGGGGAGGACCGGCGGGATGGCTCCCGCAGCGTGGGCACCTCGACGACCGCGACGGCCAGTTGCGCGTCTTCCAGCCGGCGCTGGGTGCCCAGCAGGGTGGCGGTCCGCAGCGCGGCGGCGATCGCGCTGCGGGTCGGCCGCACGACGAGGACCGGGATATCCAGGGCGGCCAGCCGCTGCGCCACCGATTCCAGGCAGGTGACCGCGACCGCGGTCTGCTGGCGCCGCCACAGGCGCTCATGGAACGCGGCGAGCGCCGCGGTGCCCCCCGGTTCCTCGCGCACGTGCACGTTGCTGACGGCCAGGCCCATGTCGGCGAACGCGTCCTCGACCTCCGCCCGGCTCAGCACGTCCACGCTCAGCCGGGACAGGTCGTGGCCGCCCGTCAGGGACGCCCGCAGCAGGGCGGCATACAGGGCGCTGCCGCCCAGCGGCACATACGTGGCGGGCTTGCGCAGCACGCCTGCCTGCCGGGCGTAGAGATAAGGGACCCGGCTGGTGAACAGCCATACGTCGATGCCGGGGCCAAGCCGCAGTACCTTGTCGCCGGCCTCCTGCTCGGTGCGGTAGGCAACGGCCACGAGCCGCCGGGCCACGGCGGGCGCGGTGGAGTACCCGCCCGCGGCCTGGCCGTTGCCGCCCGGCCCCGGTGCTGCCCCGGCCGGGTGCGCCGCCGGCGCGGGGATGGCCGTGCCGGACAGCATGATCTGCTCGACGAGATCGTGGGAGCCGACGACGCCGATCGTGAGTTCCAGCGGGGGGTGCTGCCCGTTGGCCATGCGCCAGTCGTAACTCAACCGGGCCACGCTGAAAAGGGGATTGCGCTAATTGCGCGTGAAAGTGCGGGGTGCGGATTGGACAACAGGGCATAGGTTGAACCGCCACGGGAGCCACCGCTTGCGGGGGTTCCGGGGGTCTCGGACCCCCGGGCCAATACTGCGGGCCATGGCGCGGCTGGTCGAAGACCAGCAAGCATGGCCGGCCGTCTCGGCCAGGAACCGCCTGCTCAGCCGCTCTCTTCCACGTTCAGATCGGCCCCCAGGGCGGACAGCCGCCCAGCGACGTCCGCGTGCCCACGGTCGATCAGGTAGCCAGGGGCGACGACCGTCTCTCCTTCCGCGCCGAGCCCGGCGAGGATCAGCGCGACGCCGGTGCGGAGGTCATGTGCCTCGACCTTGGTGCCCTTCAGCGTGCACGGGCCGTGCACGACCACCTTGTCCCCGTCCACCTCGATGTTCGCGCCCATCTTGGCGAGTTCGCCGACGAGCGTGTAGCGGCCGTCGTAGATGGTTTCCCTGATGTAGCTCGGGCCCTCGGCCAGGCAGCTCAGCGCCATGATGGGCGACTGCAGGTCGGTCGCGAAGCCCGGGTAGGGACTGGTGATCACGTTGATCGGCCGCAGCGCGCGCTCGCGCCGCACCTGGATCACCGCGCCGCTGGCGGCGAACTCCACGCCCATCTGCTCCAGCTTCCACCGGACCACCCCGAAATGTTCCAGGTTGGCCCCGACCAGGCTGATCTCGCCGCCGGTGATGGCGGCCGCCATGGCGAACACCCCGGCGTCGATCCGGTCGGCCATCACGGTGTGCTCGGTCGCGCTCAGCTCGCTGACCCCGCGGACCGTGATGAACCCGGTGCCGCCGCCGCTGATCTGCGCGCCCATCTTGGACAGGAACGCGATGACGTCGAGCACCTCAGGCTCGAGGGCGGTGTTGTCGATGACCGTCTTGCCCGGGGACAGCGAGGCGGCCATGATCAGGTTCTCGGTCCCGGTGTGCGACGGCGTGTCCAGGTACAGGTGCGCGCCGCGCATCTTGCCGGCCTTGATGTAGATCTTGTCGTCGGTGCTGTCCACCGTGGCGCCAAGCCGGGCGAAGCCGCGGTAGTGGAAGTCGAGGCTACGGCTGCCGAGGTTGCACCCGCCGACGCCCTCGATGACGGCTTCCCCGAGCCGGTGCAGCAGCGCGGGCACGAACAGCACAGAACCGCGGAACCGCCGGGCGATCTCCGCGGGCAGGACCGGGCTGGTCAGGCTGGACGCATCCACCACGAGGGTGCGCTCCGCCTCGTGGAACTTGACCACGGCCCCGACGGCCTGGGCGAGTTCAATCGCCCGGCGCACGTCCTCGATCGGCGGCACGTTCCGCAGCACTGTGCGGCCCTCGGATGCGAGCAGCGAGGCGGCGATCATCTTGAGCGCGGCATTCTTGGCGCCCTGCACGAACACGGTTCCGCGCAGCGGTACCCCGCCTCGTACGCGATAGCACGTCTCGGGTCCAACGGTCATGGACACGCCGCTCCTTGGCTGCATATTGGCTGCATATTGGCCGGCCGACGGCCGGATGAGTCTTGCGGACGGCCCTGCAGGGACGGGCCGCTAGCTGCCTGGACACCCCGGCAGCCTCCGTTGCGCGCTCCCCAGTATCCCACCGGCTTCGGGGTCTGCGGGTCATTGCGGGCATCCCGGGCTCGGCGTGATGAGCCGAGAGCACCGGCCGGGCCGGGCTTTCGCGGGGCCCGGCCGCCCTCTTGACCTGCCGCTATCGTTGCAGGTGAGACGGGTGTGCCCGGAATTGTCCACACGGTCAGGTGAGGTCGGCCAGGCGGGCGAAAACGGGGCCGAGGCGCGCCACGTAGCGTTCCGGCCGGAAAACCTCGTCCATCCGGGCCTCGTCGAGCGCCTGCCCGGCCACGCTGGCCTCTTTGCGCAGCGCCTCACGGAAGCTGGCGCCGGTGTCCCAGCTCGCCGCGGCGGCCGCCTGCACGAGCGCGTACGCATCCTCCCTGGACATACCGGCCGCGACCAGGTCAAGCAGGACGCTGGAGGTGTAAATCAGGCCGCCGGTGGACTCCAGGTTCGCCCGCATCCTGGCCGCGTCCACCCGCAGGCCGGCGATCAGCCCGGTGGTCAGGTGCAGCAGGTAGTCGGTCGCGATCGCCGCGTCGGGCAGCGCCACCCGTTCCACGCTCGAATGAGAAATGTCACGTTCGTGCCAGAGTGCCATGCCCTCCATGACCGGCGTCACGTACCCGCGGACCACCCGGGCCAGCCCGCAGATCCGCTCCGAGCGGATCGGGTTCCGCTTGTGCGGCATGGCCGAGGACCCCTTCTGGCCCGCCGCGAACGCCTCCGCCAGCTCGCGGACCTCGGTCCGCTGCCCGTGCCGCACCTCCAGGGCGATCGCCTCGCACGCGGTGGCCAGCATGGCCAGCACGCTCACCCACTCGGCGATGCCGTCGCGGAACACCACCTGCGTGGACACCTCGGCCGGCCGCAGGCCGAGTTCGGGCAGCACCCTGGCCTCGATCGCCGGATCGATGTTGGAGTAGGTGCCGACCGGCCCGGACAGCTTGCCCACCGCGACCGCCTCCCTGGCGTGCCGCAGCCGGTCCCGGCAGCGCGCCACGGCGAACGCGAAGTCCGCGACCCGGTGCCCCCAGACGTCCGGTTCGGCGTGGATGCCGTGCGTGCGCCCGGCCCGGATCGTGTCCCGGTGCGCGAGCCCGTGCTCGCGCAGCGCGGCGACCAGCGCCGTGGCGCGGGTGATCAGCAGGTCGGTGGCCTCGGTGAGGGTCACGGCCAGCGCCGTGTCCAGCAGGTCCGAGGATGTCAGGCCGTAGTGCACGAACGCGGCCGCCGACCGGGGCACCGTGTTGTCCGCCCAGGCGGTGAGAAACGCGATCACGTCGTGGTCGGTGACCGCCTCGGCGGCGGCCACCGCCTCGGGCGTGGGAGGCGGCGCGGCGCGCACCGGGCCCACCGCGTCCGCGGGCACCGTGCCGGCGCTCGCATGCGCTTCGAGCACCAGGGTCTCCACCCGGCACCACAGCTCGTACTTGTGCTCCTGGCTCCAGATCCGCCCCATCTCGGGCAGTGTGTAACGCTCGATCACAGGCCCATTCTCCCTTACCGGCCGGGCGCGGGCCGGGCCCGCGTGAACGCATGATGCTCGGCTGCGAGCATCGCCACGATCCCGGCGAGCAGCACCGCGAGCTGGGCCTCGGTCGACACGGTCGCCCCGAGCGCGGCCGTGGCCAGGGCGAAACCGGCACCGGCCAGGCGCAGCGTGACGGGCCCGATCCGCAGCGCCCGGCGGAACCAGGCACTGCCGGCCAGGAACAAAGCGGCGCCGCTGGCCACGGCAACCGCCTGGCTGCCGGAGTGTGGCCGCGCCGGGTTGCCGATCGTCAGGTACATCCCTGTTGCCAGCGTCACCACGCCGAGCAGCATCGGGATCAGCGCGTAGTAGGTGGTCAGCGCCAGGCCGGTGCGCCTGTCCCGGCCCACCGCCGCCATGGCCTGCGCGGCCCGCTCGTCATCGCCGTCGCCGAAATGGGCCCACCACAGCGCGGCGGACACGGCCAGGCCCAGGACGGCCGCCAGGGCCACGCCGAATGTCACGCCCGAGTGGGCGGCCGCGATGCCGACCGCCGCGACCGACTCGCCGAGCGCCACGATGACCAGGGCCCCGTACCGCTCGGCGATGTGGGCGGGCTGGAGGTTGAACCGGCCGCCGGGATGGAAGATCAGCGGGGACAGCCACAGCACCGCCACCGCGGCCGTCCACAGCAGGTAACTCGCCGGGGCGGAGGTGAACGCGGCGCCGATGGCCAGCAGCGCCGCGGCGACGTTGAACGGGGCGACCCGGATGATGTTCCGGTTGACCCGGTAGAACAACGCGGTGTGCACGCTGACCACGAGCAGGTAGCCAAGGCCCAGCGCGACCCGGTTTCCGGTGTCCCCCGGGCCGAACCCCTGCGGGATCGCCAGACCGCAGATCAGGAAGCCGGCCATGCCGACGAGCAGCAGCAGCCGTTCCGGGGTGCGGTCCGGGGCGCGGGTGTTCGTCAGCCAGGCGTAGCCCCCGTACATCCACCACAGCACCCCGAACACCAGCAGCACCTCCAGGGCGCCGCTGGGGGAGAGGTGGTGCACCAGCAGCGAGGCGAGCTGGGTCAGGGTGAACGCGAAGACCAGGTCGAAGAACAGCTCCAGGGTGGTCACCCGCAACGGCGCGTCAGCGGGGTCCGTGGTGCCCGGGTCAACGGGTCCGGTGCGGCCGGGCTGGCTGGGCGGGCCGGAATCCGGGCCGGCGGGGCCAGCGGCGCGATCCGGACCCGGGCTGCCCCTGCCGGGTTCCGGGCCGGTCATGCCGGGCTGGGCGCGGTCCGGGCGGCCTCGGCGGCGATGTCACGGCGAAACCAGCCACCCCGCATCCGGATCCGCTCCGCGGCCTGGTAGGCCACGGCACGCGCGGCCTGCAGGTCCGGGCCCGCGCCGACGACGCTGAGCACCCTGCCTCCGGTGCTGACCAGCCGCCCGCCCCGGTCGGTGCCCGTGCCCGCGTGCAGCACGTAGGCCCCGGGTACTCGTTCGGCATCAGCAATACCTTCAATGACGTCGGCGGTCAGCGGCGAGACCGGGTAGCCCTCGGCCGCGATGACCACCGTGACCGCGGCACCTGGCGCCCATTCCAGCGGGCCGGTGCCGGACAGCGAGCCGGAAGCGGCCGCGGCCAGCGGCCCGGCGAGCGGGCCGGCGAGCCGGTCGAGCACCACCTGGGTCTCCGGGTCGCCGAACCTGGCGTTGAACTCCACCACCCGCGGCCCGCGGCTGGTCAGCGCGAGGCCGGCGTAGAGCACACCCCGGTAGGGGGTGCCGCGGCGGCGCAGTTCGCCGATCGCCGGGGTGATGACCGTGGCCATCAGTTCCGCGGTCAGCCCGGCCGGCGCCCAGGGCAGCGGTGCGTAGGCGCCCATGCCACCGGTGTTCGGCCCCTGGTCGCCGTCCTGTGCCCGCTTGAAGTCCTGCGCGGGCAGCAGCGGCACCGCGCTGGCACCGTCGGCGAGCGCGAACAGCGACACCTCGGGGCCGTCGAGGAACTCCTCGACCACCACCTTGCCCGCGGCCTGCGCGTGGGCGAGCGCGGCGGCCCGGTCGCCGGTCACCACGACGCCCTTGCCGCCCGCGAGCCCGTCCGCCTTCACCACGTACGGCGGGCCGAACCTGTCCAGTGCCGCCGCCGCCTCCGCCTCGGTGTCGCAGGTCCGCGCCAGGGCCGTCGGGATGCCCGCCGCCGTCATGACCTGCTTGGCGAACGACTTCGAGCCTTCGATCATGGCGGCCCGGCGGCTGGGCCCGAAGCAGCTCAGACCGGCCCCGCGCAGCGCGTCGGCGAGCCCGGCGACCAGCGGCGCCTCCGGGCCGACGACAACCAGTCCAGGGGCGAGCGAGCGGGCCAGCGCCGTCACCGCGCCGATGTCGGCGAGATCGGCGCGGTGCAGCTCGGCGAGAGCGGCGATGCCGGGGTTGCCCGGCGCCGCGTGCAGGCCGGTCACATCGGGGTCGGCGGCGAGCGCCCGTGCCAGCGCGTGCTCGCGGCCCCCGGAGCCGAGGAGGAGGACTCGCACCCGGCGAGCCTACCTGCCCAGCAGCGGCCTGAGCTGGAGGGTCTGGTCGCGCCGCGGGCCGGTGCCGACCGCGGCCACCGGGGCGCCGATCATCTCCTCAAGCGCCCGCACGTAGGCTTGCGCGTTGCGCGGCAGGTCGGCGAACTCCCTGGCCTTCGACAGGTCCTCCCACCAGCCGTCGAGATACTCATAAACCGGCACCGCGTGGTGGAACTCGGTCTGCGTCATCGGCATCTCGGTGTGCCTGGCGCCATCCACGTCATAGGCGACGCACACCGGCACCTTGTCCAGCCCGGAGAGCACGTCCAGCTTGGTGACGAAGAAGTCAGTGACCCCGTTGACCCGCACGGCATACCTGGCGATCACCGCGTCGAACCAGCCGCAGCGGCGCGCCCTGCCGGTGGTCACCCCGTACTCGCCGCCGGCCTTGCGCAGCCACTCGCCCTGGTCACCGTCCAACTCGGTGGGGAAAGGACCGGCACCCACCCGCGTCGTGTACGCCTTGACGATGCCGATGACCGTGGTGATCCGGGTCGGCCCGATCCCCGAGCCGGCGCAGGCTCCGCCCGCGGTCGGGGACGAGGAGGTCACGAACGGATAGGTGCCGTGATCCACGTCGAGCAGGGTCGCCTGGGCGCCCTCGAGCAGCACGGACTTGCCCTCGTCCAGTGCGCGGTTGAGCACGAGCACCGTGTCCGCCACATAGCGGCGCAGCTTCTCCCCGTACGCCACGTACTCCGCGACCACCGCGCCCGCGTCGATGCCCCTGCGGTTGTAGACCTTCGCGAGCACCTGGTTCTTCTCCATCAGCGCCAGATCCAGCTTCTGCCGCAGGATGCCGGGGTCAAACAGGTCCTGGACCCGGATGCCGGTCCTGGCCACCTTGTCGGCGTAGGCCGGTCCGATGCCCCGCCCGGTGGTGCCGATCCGCGCCTTGCCGAGATAACGCTCGGTCACCCGGTCGAGCGCCTTGTGATGCGGCATGATCAGGTGCGCGCTGGCCGAGATCAGCAGGTGGTCGCAGGACACACCGCGGGCCGCGAGGCCGTCGATCTCGCCGAGCAGCACCTCGGGGTCGATCACCACGCCGTTGCCGATCACCGGCGTCGCGCCGGGCGACAGCACCCCGGTGGGCAGCAGGTGCAGCGCGTAGCTCTCCTCGCCGATGACCACGGTGTGCCCGGCGTTGTTGCCGCCCTGGTACCTGACCACGAAGTCCACCCGGTCACCGAGCAGGTCGGTCGCCTTGCCCTTGCCCTCGTCACCCCACTGGGCGCCCACCAGCACGATGGCCGGCATATGACCAGCCCCTTCCCGGCTTGGCGGCTGCGGCTCACCGGATCCCGGCCGCGGAGCCCGAGGGTACTCCAGGAGCCTGGGTGGTCAGGCGCCGTTCAGTTCCGCCGCCGCCTGGGGACTGGAGTCCTCCAGAAAGGCAAGGCAGCGCTCAGCCTCGTCCTGCTCGCCGAGAGCGGCGGCGGCCCGGCCCAGCGCATGCAGGGACCGCAGGAAGCCCCGGTTCGGCTCGTGCTCCCAGGGGACCGGCCCCTGGCCGTGCCAGCCGGCCCGGCGCAACTGGTCCAGGCCACGGTGGTAGCCGGTCCGGGCGAACGCGTACGACGCCACCGGCTCGCCGCGCTCCATCGCCCCGTCGGCGAGTGCCGCCCAGGCGGCCAGGCAGGCGGGATGCGCGGCGGCCACGGCGACAGGGTCGGCGCCCGACTCCAGTCCGGCGGCCGCCGGATCCTCGGGCAGGTAGGTGGCGGGCGGCCCGGCGAACAGATTCCCATGTTCCATGGCCCCATCCTGCCCCCCGCCGCGGCGCCCCCGCCGACCGCCGCGCGTGTGTCAGGTCATGCGCTTGCCCGCGGACATGAGGTCCTCGCAGGCGTGCTGCACCCGGGCCGCCATGTTCGCCTCCCCGGCCTTGCCCCAGGAGCGCGGGTCGTAGGCCTTCTTGCTGCCCACCTCGCCGTCCACCTTGAGCACGCCGTCGTAGTGGGTGAACATGTGCGCCGCGACCGGCCGGGTGAACGCGTACTGGGTGTCGGTGTCCACGTTCATCTTCACCACGCCGTAGCCGATCGCCTCGCGGATCTCCTCCAGCGCGGATCCGGACCCGCCGTGGAACACCAGGTCGAACGGCTTGTCCTTGCCGTACTTCGCGCCGACCGCGTCCTGGATCTCCTTCAGCACGGTGGGCCGCAGCGTGACGTGGCCTGGCTTGTAGACCCCGTGGACATTGCCGAACGTGGCGGCCAGGATGAACCGGCCCCGCTCGCCGAGGCCGATCGCCTGCACCGTGGCAAGCGCGTCCGCCGGGGTGCTGTACAGCTTCTCGTTGATCTCCCCGACCACGCCGTCTTCCTCGCCGCCGACCACGCCGATCTCCAGTTCCATGATCACATGGGCCTTGGCGCACTCATCGAGCAGTTCCGTGGCGATGGCCAGGTTCTCGGCCAGCGGCACCGCCGAGCCGTCCCACATATGGGACTGGAACAGCGGGTCCTCGCCCCGCGCCACCCGTTCCTGTGACAGCTTCACCAGCGGGCGCATGAACCCGTCGAGCTTGTCCTTGGGGCAGTGGTCGGTGTGCAGCGCCACGTGCATCGGGTACCTGTCCGCCACAGACCTGGCGAAGTGCGCCAGCGCGACCGAGCCGGTCACCATGTCCTTGACGGCCGCGCCGGACAGGTAATCGGCACCGCCGGTGGACACCTGGATGATCCCGTCGCTTTCCGCGTCGGCGAAGCCGCGCAGCGCGGCGTTGAGCGTCTGGCTGGATGTCACGTTGATCGCCGGGTAGGCGAAGCCGTGCTCCTTGGCCCGGTCGAGCATCTGGGCGTAGATCTCCGGCGTCGCGATAGGCATATAGTTCAGCTCCCGTCTGGTGATCAGAGTCCAGTATCTCCTGAGCGGGGCGGCAGGTCAGGCGCCGGTCGGAGAACTAGCGTTTATCCCACGAAGACGGCACCGGACGGCAATGGCGGCCATACCACGGCCCGGTACCTGGTACAACTTTGCCCATGGAGAGCTTTATCATCCACGCCGGCTACGCGGCGGTGTTCCTCTTCGGCTTCCTTGAGGCCTGCTGCGTGCCGATCCCGTCGGAGATCACCTTCGGCTTCGCGGGCGTGCTGGCCGGCGAGGGCCGGCTCAACGTCGTCGCCATCATTATCATCGGGACGCTCGCGGAATTGCTGGGCTCGCTGGTCTCCTACGGTATCGGCCGGGTGGGTGAGCGCCCTCTTGTGGCCAGGTTCGGCCGTTACCTGCTGATCACGGAGGCGGACATTGACCGCGCCGAGCGGTTCCTGGCCGGCCGCGGGGCATGGGCGATCCCAGTGGGCCGTGCGCTGCCGGTGGTACGCACATTCATCTCCATCGTGGCCGGATTCGTCAAGGTGCCGCTGGTGATGTTCGCCCTGCTCAGCCTGCTCGGCACCGCCGTGTGGGTGACCGCGATCACGCTGATCGGCTACGCGGTCGGCACCCAGTGGCAGAAGGTGGCGCACGGCTTCGCGCTGGCCGGGTACGTCATCGCGGCGGTCGCCGTGATCGGCATCGCCGTCTTTGTCTGGCACCGGCTTCGCGAGGTCCGCCGGGAGCAGGCCGCCGGACCGGACGACTACCACGGCGGTCATCAGCCCAAGCACAGGTCGCCGACGGCATAGGCGGCGCGGTACTCCAGCCCGCGCGCGGTCACCGCGGCCCGCGCGCCGCGGTCCACCAGCACCGCCACGCCCGCTATCACGGCGCCGGCGGCCCGCAGCGCGTCGACGGCGGTCAGCACCGAGGCGCCGGTGGTCGAGGTGTCCTCCACCGCGAGCACCCGGCGCCCGGCCACGTCGGGGCCTTCGATCCGCCGCTGCAGCCCGTGTGCCTTTTCTGACTTCCGCACCACGAACGCATCCAGATTTCTCCCCGTTACGCAAGCGGCGTGCATCATCGCCGTCGCCACCGGGTCTGCGCCCAGGGTCAGGCCACCGACGGCGTCGTAGTCGAGGTCAGCCGTTGCGGCGAGCATCACCCGGCCCGCCATCGCGGCACTGGCGCCGCTGAGCAGCACCCGCCGCAGGTCGATGTACCAGTCCGCGTGCTGGCCCGAGGACAGCACGAAGTCCCCGCGGACCACGGCCTTGTCGTTGATCACTTGCAGCAGGTCGTCGCGCTCGCTCACGTGAGGCAGCGTAGCCCGCGCGACGGGGCCTGCCGGCTTGCCGGCCGGGGCGCCGCCGGCGCCCCGGGGGGTTCCGCGGGCGCTCCCCCTGGCCGGCCCGGGCCACCGTGGGGTTCCAGGGCCGTGGGGTCCGGGGGCTTGCCCCCGGGGAAGCGGAGTGCTCCCCCGGGCTGGCAGAGCGGTCGCTAGCCGAGCGCGGCGAGGATCGCGCTTTCCTTTTCCGGGTCCAGGCCGAGGTCCAGGAGGCCTGCGCCCGGGGCCACCTCCTGCCCCGCGGCTGCCGCGTGCTTCAGCCAGAGCCAGGTGTCGTGCATCGTGTCGCTGAGCGGCCGGTACCGCATGCCGGTGCGCAGCGCCCGGTCACCATGGATCTCCCAGATGTGCGCGAGGTCCGGGATGTCCGGGGCCCACATCGGCAGCTCGGTCCACGGGCCGACCCCGGCCGCCAGCAGGTCATGGTCGCTCACCCAGCGGAGCTCGGCGTGCGGGCTGCCGTCGGCGCTGGCCAGCCGCGCGCAGTCGGCCAGGAGGGCGCCGAACGTGGTGCCCTGCGGCCCGGGCACGTTGACGGTCGCGGGCAGGCCACGCCTGGTGTTGTCGACGACCCAGGCCGCCAGGTCGCGGACGTCGGTCATCCGGACCGGCTTGCCAGGCCCGTCGGGTGCGAGGACCGCCCCGCCCCGGGCCAGGCGTGCCAGCCACCACGCGCTCCACCGGACGTTCTCGTGCGGCCCGACGATCAGGCCGGGCCGGACGATGAGGCACCGGCCCGGGAAGGCGGCGCTGGCCGCCCGCTCGGAACCGGCCTTGAGCTGGCCGTACCCGAGGCTGTCCAGGGTGCCCGTGGCGTCGGGAGCGCAGTCGAGAACGGGTGAGTCCTCGGTGGCCGGCTCGCGTGGGTAGTCGGCGTACACCGACAGGGTGGAGATGTAGGTGTAATGCCCGGCGCGGCCGGACAGGATCTGAGCCGACGCGGTGACGTGCGCGGGTGCCAGCACGGAGGTGTCGATCACCGCGTCCCATTCACCCCGGATGAGCTGCCGCAGGTCGCCGGGATTGGTCCGGTCCCCGGTCAGTGCTTCGATGCCCGGCCGGTGATGGCCGGACAGCCCGCGGGAGAAGGTCGTCACGTCGTAGCCCCGGCTGCACGCCTCGTCCACGATCGCGCGGCCGAGGAAGTGTGATCCGCCGAGCACAAGCAGTCGCATAATCACCAATCCTGCCCGCTGGCCGGTCCCGGCCGCGATGCCTTCGCCAGCACAAGGCCGTTGCCCCGATGCCGTTCCGCTGCGCAGCGGACCCGGCCTGGCCGGTAACCGGGCAGGTCCGCGATCTGTGCGCGATCCATCACGGAGTCGGCTGTCCGCTGGTAACGTCTCGCCTGGACGGAAGGGCGGTGTCGGGTGGATCGCTGCGCGTTGTTCGTGGACGCGGGCTACGTGCTAGGAGATGGCGCGATGGCCGTTCACGGCACCCGCAACAGGGAGTCCGTTTCCTGGGATTATGCCGGGGTACTCGAAGTCCTGCGGAATGTGGCGCGCGATCACACCGGCCTGCCGCTGCTGCGCTGCTACTGGTATGAGGCCACCGTCGAGGGCCGCCGCAGTTCCGAGCACGAGATCCTTGCCGACCTGCCCGGCGTGAAGCTGCGGCTCGGCAGGATGAAGCCCGGCCGCCGCGAGGGCGTCGAAAGCGAGATTCACCGCGATCTGACCACGCTCGCCCGGAACCGGGCGATCAGCGACGCGCTGGTGGTCAGCGCGGAGGAGGACCTCGCGCAAGTGATCGCCGAGGTTCAGGATCTCGGCCTGCGGGTGATCCTCGTGCACATCGCCGCGCCCGGCTGGACGGCCGCCACCGCACTCCGCCAGGAGTGCGACGGAATCGTCGAGATCAGCGAGGCGCATCTGCGGCCTTCCGTGGAGCTTGTCGTCGGGGCAGAGCCGGTCGGCGAGGAAGACCGCCAGGCGGTCCCTGCCTACGCGAGCCGCGCGCCCGCCAACGGCCACGGCACCCCCGGGGTGCTCGGGCAGCCGGCGCTGCCGGTGGGCTCGCACGCCGCCCCCCCGGGCCTCTACACCGGGTCGGCGATCGCCGAGTACCAGCGGGCCGCGCAGCCGGCGAACAGCCACCGGCCGCCGCGGGCCGATGCGCCCGGCGCGGCAGTGGCCGGAAATCAGAGCCTGACCTCTCCGCCCGGCCCGCAGCCGGGGATGGCGCCGCCGCGAGGTGCGGTGGGCCAGCATGGCACGGGACAGGGCGGCACGCCGGGCCCGCGCGACGTCCCCGTCCAGCCAGGCCTGCCGCCAGCACAGCCGGCCCAGGCAGGCCCGGTAAGCCAGCCGGGGCCCGCGGCCCAGCCGCCCGTGCCATCCGCACTGGCCGGCTCCGCGGTGCTGCCCGGCCAGGAGGCCCATCCGGGCCTGCATGCGGCCCCACCAGGGCACCACGCGGCACCCGGACACCATGCCGCCGGGCCACCGCAGCACGCGGCGTCCGGCCAGCCGATGATGCCGCCGGGCCAGCAGCCGGGTCACCCGGCAGCGCACATCTCCGGGCCGCTCACCGCCCCGCCCCCGGCCGCACCCCCGCAGCATGCCCAGCCGCTGCCGCGTGGCGGCGGGCAGCACGCAGGCCCGCCGTCGCTGCCCGGGCCCACCGTCGGCCAGCATGCCCAGCACGGGCTGCCGCCCCAGCAGTTCACGCCCGGGCAGCCGAATGCCACACCGGTCATGCCGGGACAGCCCGTGCCAGGGGCCACGGCAATGCCGCCAGGGTTCCAGCCGCCCGCCGGCCTGCCCGGCTCCCCGGCCCCGCAGGCGCGCCCGGGCACGCCTGCCTACCAGGCAGCCCCGCCGCCTCCGCCACCCGCGGCGGCGCCGGTTCCCCCGGCGGGACTGGCCCCGCCGGCCGCCCCGTCCGGGTACCCCGGCCATCCGGCCGACGTTGCGCCCGGTCAGGGTCCGGCGGTACCGAGGCCGCCAACGGCCGGGGCCCCGCCAGGCCCGGCCCTGGCCCCGCCGCCCGGTGCACTTCCGCCCGGCCCAGTGGCCCAGCCCGGCCAGCCGTCTCGCGGTGCGCATAGTGGGTACCCGGCGGCACTGCCCGCCCGCCCGCCTGGTGCGGCGGGTGACCAGCGTGTGCGGCAGTTCCCGGTGGCGCCGGGCCAGCCGGACGTATCGCCGGCCGCGCCCTATATCCCGCCGCAGGGGCCGCACAGCGGCCCGCAGCCTGCCGCCCAGCACGCCCTGGTGCCACAGCCGGTCGCGGTGTCCCTGGCCGACGCGGTGCAGGCGGCGCACGGAGAGGGCTTCAACTTCGGTCAGGCCGTCGCCAGGGACGCGCCAGCGCTCTGGCTGGAGGCGGTGCTCGCCCGCAAGCCGCGGATGCCCTCCGACCTCGAAGCCCGGCTGTTGCAGGATTCCTCGCTGCCCATTGATTCGCTGCTGCACGATGAGGTGCGGCACGCATTGCGGCGCGGTTTCTGGGACGCGCTGGAAAGGGTGCGTCATTGATCCGGTCCACCGTTACCCCGGCGATGAGCAGCGGCGTTCGGCCGGATCTGGAACGAGATTTCGTGATGCGATATCTCCGGGCAGGAGGGCGGATGCCCGTGAATTACCGCCAATGGGCTGGCCCAGCACGTTGCTGGGGTCTTCAGATGGGTACGTCCCTACCGTGGTTGCCCTGACTCCAGAGACGTTCGACGCGATCGAGTTCGACGCGGCCTGCAGCGGTGAGCACCGGGCTGCGGCGCAGGAGATGACCAGGCTCGCCGATACCGGCACGCAGACCGTGGCGATGCCCAGGTCCGAGGCCTATATCCGGGCCGGTGAGCAATGGCTGCTCGCCGATGATCCAGCCGCGGCGGTCAGTGGTTTCATGCGTGCGATCGCCGACGGCGGAGCCGCTTCGGTGGATCCGCGGATTCCGCTGGCCCGTGCCCTGTTCCAGCTGGGCCGCGGCGCGGAGGCGGAGGCCTACGTCAGTGCGCTCGCCGCCGAGGCGCCGCGCGACGCGCGGATGTGCGACATGCTGGCGGAACTCCTTGTCGAGCAGTCTGACCTGGTGGGTGCGCTCGGCTGGGCCAACGCCGGTGTCGAACTGTGCCTCGGCAGGACCCCCGCCCCGGTCGGCCAGGGCAACGAGGTGACCCCGGCCGGCCGCATCACGCAGGTGCCCGGCGATGTGAACGAATTCCGCCTGCTGCTGAGCCTGCGGTTCCGGATCCGCAACGACCTCGGCCTGCCCGAGGACGACTACGACCGGCTGCTTGACACGCATTCAGGCACGTAGCCGCGCCTTTCTTCGCTTGGCCCTGGCCCGCTGGGCTGCCGGGCCCGGCAGGGCCCGGCGCAGGTCAGCCGCTGCCCGCTGCCGCGGGCAGGCGCTCCGCCGTGACCAGGAGCGCGTCGGCGCCGGTATCGGTGTCCACCAGGACCGTATCGCCGTCCATGATGTCGCCCGCGAGCAGCGCCCGGGCAAGCTGATCGCCGATGGCGGACTGCACCAGCCTGCGCAGCGGCCGCGCGCCGTACACCGGGTCGAATCCGGTCAGGGCCAGCCACTCCCGTGCCGCCGGGGTGACGTGCAGCGTGAGCCGGCGCTCGGCAAGCCGCCGGGCCAGTGAGGCCACCTGCAGGTCCACGATCTGCGCGAGTTCCTCGGTGGTCAGCGGGTCGAACAGGATGATGTCGTCAAGGCGGTTCAGGAACTCCGGCTTGAAGGTCGCCCGGACCACGGCCATCACGGTTTCCCGCTTCGTTTCCTCGTCCAGGGACTGGTTCGCGATCTCTGCCGACCCGAGGTTCGAGGTGAGGATCATGATCGTGTTCCGGAAGTCCACCGTCCGGCCCTGCCCGTCGGTGAGCCTGCCGTCGTCGAGGACCTGGAGGAGGATGTCGAATACCTCCTGGTGCGCCTTTTCCACCTCGTCCAGCAGGATCACACAGTACGGGCGCCGCCGGACGGCCTCGGTGAGCTGGCCGCCGGCCTCGTAACCGATGTAGCCGGGCGGGGCGCCGACGAGGCGGGCCACCGAGTGCTTCTCGCTGTACTCGCTCATGTCGATGCGGACCACGGCCCGCTCGTTGTCGAAGAGGAACTCGGCGAGGGCCTTGGCCAGTTCCGTCTTGCCGACCCCGGTGGGGCCGAGAAACAGGAACGAACCGGTCGGCCGGTCCGGGTCGGAAATGCCCGCGCGGGACCTGCGCACCGCGTCGGACACGGCCTGGACCGCCCTGGCCTGGCCGACCAGGCGCTTGCCCAGTTCTGTCTCCATCCGCAGCAGCTTGCCCGTCTCCCCTTCGAGCAGGCGGCCGGCCGGGATGCCGGTCCACGACGACACCACATCCGCGACGTCGTCCGGCCCGACCTCCTCCTTGACCATGGGAGCCGCCGATCCGGCCGCGCCGTCGGCGGCCGCTGCGCCAGGATCGGGCTCGGCGCTGGCCGCGGCGGCCTCGGCCACCTCACGCTCCAGCGTCGGGATCTCCCCGTACATCAGCCGTGAGGCGGTGGTGAAGTCGGCGTCCCGCTGCGCGCGCTCGGCCTGGACGCGCAGGTCATCGAGCCGCTTCTTCAGCTCACCGACCCGGTTGAGGCCAGCCTTCTCCCGCTCCCAGCGGGCCAGCAGCGCGGTGAGCTGCTCCTGCCGGTCGGCGACGTCGGCGCGGAGCCGCTCCAGCCGCTCCTTGCTGGCCGGATCGGCCTCGCGCTCCAGCGCCATCTCCTGCATCTTCATCCGGTCCACGGTGCGCTGCAGTTCGTCGATCTCCACCGGCCGGGAGTCGATCTCCATGCGCAGCCGTGAAGCGGCCTCGTCCACCAGGTCGATGGCCTTGTCCGGCAGGAAGCGCCCGGTGATGTAGCGGTCGGACAGGGCCGCCGCGGCGACCAGCGCGGCATCGGAGATCTGCACCTGGTGGTGTGCCTCGTAGCGGCCCTTGAGCCCGCGCAGGATCGCGATCGTGTCCTCGACCGTCGGCTCGCCCACGAACACCTGCTGGAACCGGCGCTCCAGGGCGGGGTCCTTCTCGATCCGTTCCCGGTACTCGTCCAGGGTGGTCGCGCCCACCATCCGCAGTTCGCCGCGGGCCAGCATCGGCTTGAGCATGTTGCCCGCGTCCATCGCGCCTTCGGCCGCGCCCGCGCCCACCACGGTGTGCAGTTCGTCGATGAACGTGATCACCTGGCCCTCGCTGGCCTTGATCTCGTTCAGTACCGCCTTGAGCCGCTCCTCGAACTCCCCGCGGTATTTCGCGCCCGCGACCATCGCACTCAGGTCCAGCGCGACCAGTCGCTTGCCGCGCAGCGACTCGGGCACGTCACCGGCCACGATCCGCTGCGCCAGGCCCTCGACCACGGCGGTCTTGCCAACCCCCGGCTCGCCGATCAGGACAGGGTTGTTCTTGGTGCGGCGGGCCAGCACCTGGATCACCCGCCGGATCTCCGAGTCCCGGCCGATCACCGGGTCCAGCTGGCCGTCGCGGGCCCGGTGGGTGAGGTCGACCCCGTACTTCTCCAGGGCCTGGTAGGTCCCTTCCGGGTCCTCGGAGGTGACCCTGGCGCTGCCGCGCACCTTCTCAAACGCCTCGAGCAGCGCCTCGGGCGTGGCCCCGTGCTTGCGCAGCAGCGTCGCGGCCTGGCCGCCGTCCGTGGCCAGCCCGACCAGCAGGTGCTCGGTGGAGATGTACTCGTCGTTCAGCTTCTCGGCCCGCCCCCCGGCCGTGGTCAGCACCTTCAGCAGGGCCCGCGAGTTCTCCGGGGCGCTGACGGTCGTCCCCGCGATCTTGGGCAGCCGGGCGATTTGCGCCCTGGTGTCGGCGAGCACCGCGCTGGGGTCGGCGCCGACCGCGCGCAGCAGCGGGGCTGCCGTGCCGCCGTCCTGCTCGATCAGGGCCACGAGCAGGTGCAGGGCGTCAACGTGCGGGTTTCCATCGGCCGTGGCCTGCTGCCGGGCCGTGGCGAACGCCTCACTGCTGCGACGGGTGAGCTTGTCAATCATTTAACTGTTTTCCTCGGCTGATGCGTTGCTGCTTGCTGCATTGCTTGATGCCGCTGGCTGACTGCTTGCGGCGGGCGGGACCTGCTGCGGCGCCAGGCTGGCAGGCGCGCGGCTGCTGCCCAGATTCCGCACCGGGACCAGCTGTGCTCCTGCGGCGCGGTTGCGCACGAGCCCGGCCAGCCGGGCGGCCACCGCGCGGGTCGACTCCAGCTCCGCCCGGAGCTGAGCGATCTCTGCGGTCATCTCGGCGAGCATGCGGCGGGCGCGGTCCAGTTCGGCGCCGAGTTCGAGGATCTGCTTGATGCCCGAAAGGTTGACACCGTCCTCCTGGGAAAGCCGCTGCACCTCGCGCAGCAACAGGACGTCGCGCAGCGAGTACCGGCGGCCGCGGCCCGACGACCGGCCGGGGGACACCAGCCCGAGCCGGTCGTAGGCGCGCAGCGTCTGCGGGTGCAGCCCGGACAACTCGGCCGCCACCGAGATCACATACACCGGACTGTCGTCCGCCACTTCGAACGGGTTCCCGTTCATGTCACTGCCTCCCTTGCGGGCGGTCGTACTCGGAAGGCGCGGGCCCGCTGCGTCGCGGGCGCCACCTTCCAGTCCTGGCGGCCGGGCCGCCAGGGGTGCCGTGTGTCATGCCTGCCGTGCCCGTCGCAGCAGGTCCTCGCGTGGATCCTCGCCAGCGGTCGCGTCACGGAAGGACTCAAGCGCCTGCCGGGCAGCGCCGTTCAGGTTCTGCGGCACCTGGACGTTCACGGTGACCAGAAGGTCCCCGTTCGTCCCGTCCTTGCGCCGCGCCCCCTTGCCGCGCGCGCGGAAGGTGCGCCCGCTCGGCGTCCCCGCGGGGATCCGGACGCTGACCGGCACCCCGCGCAGCGACGGGACCTTGACCTCGGCGCCCAGCGTTGCCTCGGTGAAGGTGACCGGCACGCTCACCGTGAGGTTGTCGCCGCTGCGCCCGAAGATCGGGTGCGGCCTGACGTGCACCCGCACGTACAGGTCGCCCGCCGGGCCGCCCCGCTCGCCCGGGGCGCCCTTGCCCCGGAGCCGGATCCGCTGCCCGTCGGCCACGCCCGCCGGGATGCGGGCCTGGATCGTCCGGCTGCTCATCGCGCGCCCGCTGCCCGAACACTCCGGGCAGGGGTCGTCGACCACCAGGCCGCGGCCGCGGCACTCGCGGCACGGCTCGGACAGCGCGTAGCTTCCCAGGTTCCGGCTGGTCTGGCCGGTGCCCTGGCAGTTCGGGCAGACCCGGGGCACCGTTCCCGACTTCGCCCCGGTGCCGTGGCAGGTCGGGCAGGCTCCCTCGCCGGTCAGCCGCAACGACACCGTGGTGCCGTCGATGGCGTCGTTGAACGACAGCGTCGCCTCGGTCTCCACGTCCGCGCCGCGGCGCGGACGGGTCTGGGTGGTGCCCCGGCCGCCGCCGAACATCCCGCCGAGCAGGTCGCCAAGCCGGCCGCTGGAGCCGCTGGTCGTGCCCGTGCCGCCACTGCCGAACATGTCGCCCAGGTCGAACGGGAACCCGCCGGCGCCGCCCTGTCCCGGCGGCCGGAAGCCGCCGCTGCCGAACAGGGAACGCGCGTCGTCGTACTCCTTGCGCCGCTTGGGGTCCGACAACGTGTTGTACGCCTCGGAGATCTCCTTGAACCGCTCCTCGGCCTTGGGGTCACCCTTGTTGGCGTCGGGGTGGTACTTGCGGGCTAGCTTCCGGTACGACTTCTTGATCTCGTCCGCGGTCGCGGTCTTGGAGACGTTAAGAGCCTTGTAGTAGTCCTTCTCGAGGAAGTCCCTCGTGCTCACAGATATCTCCAGGCGTCAGTCTTCGTCCTCACGGCTCTCCTGCGATCCCGCCTTGCCTGGGCCATCGGCCAGGCCGGACTCGCCCGGCTCGGCCGCGCCGTCCGCTGGCTCGGCGACGGCCACCCGGGCAGGCCGGACGATCCGCTCGCCGACCTTGTAGCCGGGCTGCAGGATCTGGACACAGGTCGGCTCGGTCACAGCGGTGGAGTAGGAGTGCGTCAGCGCCTCGTGCACGTTCGGGTCGAACGGCTCACCTTCGGTGCCGAAGCTCACCAGGCCAAGCTTGGTCACGGTCGACTCCAGCGACTCCGCTACGGACTTGAAGCCGCCGGACAGCTCGCCGTGCTCCCGGGCCCGGCCGATGTCGTCGAGCACCGGCAGCAGCGCGACCAGCACGTTGGCCAGTGCCTGCTCCCGTACCACCAGGCGATCCCGGTCTACCCGCTTGCGGTAGTTGGCATACTCCGCGCTCACGCGCTGCAGGTCAGCGGTGCGCTCGGCGAGCCGGGCGGCAAGCTCACGCTCGCTCTCCGGCACGCCGCCGGGCTCGCCCGCCCCGCCAGCGGCGGGGCGGGCACCGGTGTCGGCCGGGGTCACCGGCGCGTCATCAGGCGCCGGCTGCGCCGCAGCCTCGGAGCCGGTGCCAGGAGCAGCCCCCGGCTTGGACACCGAGTGCCTTCCCGGCCTGGCTGGCTTGCCGGAACCACGGCCCGCGGTGCCCGGCGCGTCCGCCCCGGGGTTTCTGACCTGCCCCGTGCGTGGGTCGATGCGCCTGAGGTCGCGGATAACCGGTCCTGCGTTGGTCTCCTCAGGTGAACTCATCAGGCGGCGCCACCTTCTTCGCCGGGCCTGTCCTCATCGACAATCTCAGCCTCGACGACCTCGTCGTTGTCCTGCTCCGCACTGGCCTCGCCGGCCGTCTGCTCGCCCGCTGCGGCGCTGGCCGCCTGGGACTGGGCGTAGATGGCGGTGCCCATCTTCTGGCTGACCTGGGCCGCCTTCTCGGTGGCCTCCTTGATGGCGTCGAGGTCGGTGCCTTCGAGCGCCTTCTTGAGGTCGGCGACCGACGCCTCGACCTCGGCCTTGATGTCCTCGGGAACCTTCTCGGAGTTCTCGGCGAGGAACTTCTCGGTCTGGTAGGCCAGCGTGTCGGCCCGGTTGCGGGTCTCCGCCTCGTCGCGGCGCCGCGCGTCCTCCTCGGCGAACTTCTCCGCCTCGGCCATCATCCGGTTGATCTCGTCCTTGCCAAGGGCCGAGCCGCCGCTGATGGTGACCCGCTGCTCCTTGCCGGTGCCGAGGTCCTTGGCCGAGACGTTCACGATGCCGTTGGCGTCGATGTCGAAGGCCACCTCGATCTGCGGAATGCCGCGCGGGGCGGGAGCGATCCCGGCAAGCTCGAACATGCCGAGCTTCTTGTTGTACGCGGCGATCTCACGCTCGCCCTGGAAGACCTGGATCTGCACCGACGGCTGGTTGTCGTCCGCGGTGGTGAAGATCTCCGAGCGCTTGGTCGGGATGGTGGTGTTGCGCTCGATGAGCTTGGTGAAGATGCCGCCCTTGGTCTCGATGCCCAGCGACAGCGGGGTCACGTCGAGCAGCAGGACGTCCTTGACCTCGCCCTTGAGCACGCCGGCCTGCAGGCAGGCGCCGACCGCGACGACCTCGTCCGGGTTCACGCCCTTGTTCGGCTCCTTGCCCCCGAGTAAGGTCCTTGACCAGGTCCACCACGGCGGGCATCCGGGTCGAGCCACCGACGAGCACCACATGGTGGATGTCGGTGAGCTTGACCCCGGCGTCCGCGATCACCTGCTTGAACGGCGCCTTGCAGCGGTCCAGCAGGTCGGAGGTCATCTTCTGGAACTCCGCCCGGGTGAGCTTGGCGTCCAGGTGCAGCGGGCCCTGCTCGGAGTGGGTGATGTAGGGCAGGTTGATCTGCGTCTCGGCGGAACCGGACAGCTCGATCTTGGCCTTCTCCGCGGATTCCCGCAGCCGCTGCAGCGCCATCTTGTCCTTGGACAGGTCGACGCCGTAGCCGTTCTTGAAGTCCTGCACCAGCCAGTCCACGATCCGCTGGTCCCAGTCGTCGCCGCCGAGGTGGTTGTCACCGCTGGTGGCCTTGACCTCGACCACGCCCTCGCCGACCTCGAGCAGGGAAACGTCGAAGGTGCCGCCGCCGAGGTCGAACACCAGGATGGTGGCCTCGTTCTCCTTCTCCAGGTGGTAGGCCAGCGCCGCGGAGGTGGGCTCGTTGATGATCCGGAGCACGTTCAGCCCGGCGATCGGTCCCGGCTTCCTTGGTGGCCTGGCGCTGCGCGTCGCTGAAGTAGGCGGGCACGGTGATGACCGCGTCGGTGATGGTCTCGCCGAGGTAGGACTCGGCGTCCCTCTTCAGCTTCTGCAGGATGAACGCGCTGATCTGCTGCGCGGTGTACTTCTTGTCGTCGATCTTGACGTTCCAGTCGGTGCCCATCTGGCGCTTGACCGAGCGGATGGTCCGGTCGACGTTGGTCACCGCCTGCCGCTTGGCGACCTCGCCGACGAGCACCTCGCCGTTCTTGGCGAACGCGACCACCGATGGGGTGGTCCGCGAGCCCTCCGCGTTGGCTATAACTGTGGGCTCTCCGCCTTCGAGGACAGCGACGACGGAGTTGGTGGTCCCGAGGTCGATCCCTACCGCACGTGCCATGAGTAGTCCTTGGTAGTAGTGAAGTTGAGTCTGGCCGACGCAAGCTTGCCACGCTGCTTGAGTGCTTGGCAAATCACTTGAGTCTACTTGGCTCAACTTTTCGCATGGGCTGGCTATTCCCAGGAAACCGGCGGCGCCCAGGCTAAGTTACCAGTCGGTAGGATTCGGGGAAATCGCCGGAGTGCGCCGCGCGCCGGCATCCCCGGGGATCTCTGCGGGCACGGTGGGCGGCGTACCCTGGACCGGCAGCGGGGCCCCGCCAGGCGCGCACCAGCCGTCAGCGCCGGCCCGGCAATGCCTGACGCGCCGCGGCGCGGGCGGGCGCCGCATGAGGAGGTCTGCGTGGTCCTGCGTATCGTCATCGGGCTTGTGCTGACAGCGATTGCCTTCACCTTCGCCGGGCGGCGGGTGTGGTGGCTGTACCGGGTGTCCCGTACCGGCCAGCCGGCGCCGGAGCGGATCGCGGCGGTGCGGGAACACCCGGGCCGGGACGTGGGGATCGAGACCACCGAGGTGATCGGGCAGCGGAAGCTGCTTCGGTGGTCGGTGCCCGGCACCGCGCATGCGCTGACGTTCTGGGGTTTCACCGTCTTGCTGCTGACAATCATCGAGTCCTACGGTGACCTGTTCAGCCCGACGTTCGCGATTCCGGTCATCGGCCACTGGCCGGTCCTCGGGTTCATCGAGGACCTGTTCGCCATGGCGGTGCTGGCGGGCATCATCACGTTCACGGTCATCAGGCTGCGCACCGACCCCAAGCGCATCGGCCGCGAATCCCGGTTCGCCGGGTCGCACACCGGCGCCGCGTGGCTCGTATTGCTGGGGATATTCCTGGTGGTCGCGACGCTGCTGCTGTACCGGGGCGCGCAGATCAACACCGGAGACTTCCCCTACTCCCACGGCGCGTTCGCGTCCCAGATCGTCGGGCACTGGCTCGCCCCGCTCGGCACCGGCGTGAACAAGGTCATCGAGACGACCGCCCTGCTGGCCCAGATCGCCGTGGTCGCGGGGTTCCTGATCTTCATCGCCTACTCCAAGCACCTGCACATCTTCATGGCACCGCTGAACGTGCTGTTCTCGCGCCGCCCGAACGGGCTGGGGGCGCTGCAGCCGATGCGCTCGGGCGGCAAGGTGCTCGACTTCGAGGAGGCCGACCCGGACACCGACGTCTTCGGGCGCGGCAAGATCGAGGACTTCACCTGGAAGGGCATGCTGGACATGGCGACCTGCACCGAGTGCGGGCGGTGCCAGTCGCAGTGCCCCGCCTGGGCGACGGACAAGCCGCTTTCCCCGAAGAAGCTGATCATGGACCTGCGCGACCACGCGCTGGCCAAGGGCCCGTACCTGCTTGCGTCCAGTGACGAGGAAAGGGAGAAGCTCCCCGAGCACATCAAGGCCGAGGCGCTACGCCCTCTCGTGGGTGACGCTGACGCCCATGGCGTGATCGACCCCGACGTGCTGTGGTCATGTACCAACTGCGGGGCTTGCGTGCAGGAATGCCCGGTGGATATCGAGCACATCGACCACATCTCCGATATGCGCCGCTACCAGGTGCTTATCGAGTCCAGCTTCCCGGTGGAAGCGGCCGGGATGCTGAAGAACCTGGAGAACAAGGGCGACCCGTGGGGCATGGGGAACGCCAAGCGGATGGAGTGGGCGGAGGGCCTCGACTTCGAGGTGCCGGTCGCCGACGGGCCGCTCGGGGACGACGTGGAATACCTGTTCTGGGTCGGCTGCGCCGGGGCACTGGAGGACCGGGCCCGCAAGACCACCAGAGCAATCGCGAGCCTGCTGCACACCGCGGGCGTCAAGTTCGCGGTGCTCGGCCCGGCCGAGACATGCACAGGTGACCCGGCCCGGCGGATGGGCAACGAGTTCGTGTTCTCCATGCTGGCCCAAACGAACATTGCGACGCTCGACGAGGTGAAGCCGCGCACGATCGTGGCGTCCTGCCCGCATTGCTTCAATGCCCTTGCCAAGGAGTATCCGCAGTTCGGCGGCAACTACGAGGTGATACATCACACCCAGTTGCTGGCCCGGCTGGTCACCGAGGGCAAGCTGACGCCGGTCACCCCGGTGGCCGAGAAGATCACCTACCACGACCCGTGCTTCCTCGGCCGGCACAACAAGGTGTTCAGCCCGCCCCGGGAGATCATGGAGCAGGTGCCGGGGGTCCAGCCACAGGAAATGCACCGGTGCAAGGAACGCGGGTTCTGCTGCGGCGCTGGCGGGGCCCGGATGTGGATGGAGGAGCGGATCGGCAAGCGGATCAACACCGAGCGGATCGACGAGGCGCTGGCCACGAACCCGGACACGGTGTCGACCGCGTGCCCGTACTGCCTGGTCATGCTGGGTGACGCGATCGCCGAGAAGAAGGCATCCGGGGACGCCCCGGAATCGCTGGAGATCGTGGACGTGGCCCAGTTGCTCGCCCGCTCGGTGCGGCCCGCTGCGGTCGCTGTCCCCTCGCTGGGCAGTGGTTCGGCAGGCAACGGCCCCGGCAACGGCCCGGCGCCGGCCGGTGCACAGTCCGCGGCCAGTGACTCGGCGGAAGCGGGCGGCTCACCGGCAGGTGGCCCGCCGTCAGGTGGCCCGCCGTCAGGTGGCCCGCCGGCAGGTGGCCCGCCGTCGGGTGACGGTCAGCCGCCGCCCGCGTCGCCACCGGCCGGCTGACCGGCGCGGCCATGTCCACCGGCCGGGCGGAGGCGTTCAGCGACGGCGTGTTCGCGATCGCGATCACGCTGCTCGTGCTCAGCCTGCGGCTGTCCGGGAACGGCACGGTCACCAGCCAGTTGCTGGCCGCCTGGCCGCAGTACTTCGCCTATGTGGTCAGCTTCCTCACCATCGGGATCATGTGGATGAACCACCACACGATCCTCGCCCATGTGGAGCGGGTGGACCGGGCGCTCCTGGTGATCAATCTGCTGCTGCTCATGGGCATCGTGGCCATCCCGTTCCCCACCGTCCTGGTCGCGGACCACTTGACCGATCACGCCGCCGATAACGCCGCCGCCGCTTCGGTGGCGACCTACGGGCTCGTAATGATCGCGATCTCGTGCGGGTTCGCCGGCCTTTGGATCTACGTGGCCACCCACGCCCCGGCCCTCGGCGCGGCCGTGCCTCCCGAGGCGCTGCGCAAGTCCATTCCCGGGTTCACCGGTGGCCTGATCGCCTATGTGCTGGCCACCCTGATCGCCGTGTTCTTCTCGCCGCTGGCGGCCCTGATCGTCTTCGGCCTGCTCGCCGTCTACTACCTGTTCGATCACCTGCCCAGCCCGGCCGAGGCGGGGCCCCGGTCCGGTGACGAAGCCGGGCCGTAGCGGGGCCGGGGGCCAGGCAGGGGGGTTCCAGGGGGGTCGCCCCTCAGGTCGGCAGGGCCGCGGTCGGGTGACGGAGGAGGCGGGCGGTAGCCCGGCGGGGGATTCCAGGGGGGCCCCCCAGGTCAGCAGGGCCCTTCGGCCGTCCCCGGGGCGGAGTCCTAACGGGCCGCCTCACCTGACGTCGTCACCTGGCTGCGGGCCCTCGCTGACGCGGCCGTGGCGGCCCGGCGGTGGTAACTGCTGCCAGGGCGCGGCGGCTGGCTGCGCTGGGTGATCGTCGCCGTCGCCTGTGGCGTCACGGTCCGGCTGGTCCGTGGGCGGGCCCGGCGGCAGAACTGGCCCCGGCGGGTCCCCCCAGTCATGGTGCAACTCTGCGGGTCCCGGATAGCCGTCGCCGGGATGTGCGGCGGGCGGTGCCGGGGCAGGCGGGCCCGGTGGCGCCGGAAGCATGCTGTCATCGCGATGCGCCGCCGGCGGCGGTCCGGGGCGCGCCGAGCCGGCCGGTGGCGGCCGCCAGGCGGTGGCCGGCGGGGCAGCGTACATCGGGGCCGGATGGTGGGCGGGACGGGGTGGTGGCTGCTGGGCAGGCGGGGAGGGGTAGCCGGCCGGGCCCGGTAACGGCTGTCGGGCAGGCGGGGAAAGATAGCCGGCCGGGCCCGGTAACGGCTGCCGGGGCGGCGGTCCGGCCTGATCGGAGGGCGGATAGCTGGGGCGCGGGGTGGGCGGTGCCGGAGGGACAGGATGATGCCTGGCGCGGGATAACCGGGGCGTGGCCGCCGCGCGGGGCGCGGCTGGTGTGGCGGGCACGGTTGCCGGGAGCCAGACACGGACTCTGGTGCCGTGGCCGGGGGCGGATTCCAGGGTGGCCTGGCCACCGTGCGCCTGGGCGATGGCCGCGACAATGGCAAGACCGAGCCCGCTCCCCCCGCTCTCGGCGGCCGGCCGGCTCCCGTTCGCCGAGTGCGTGCTGGCCGCGCCAGCGCTGCCGGCACCATGATCCGCGCCGTAGCCGACCGCGGGACCGGCGGCCGGCCCGCCATTGTGCCGTTCGGTGCCCCGGTGGAAACGGTCGAACGCCCGGGCGGCGTCGTCGGCGGCCATGCCCGGGCCGCTGTCCGCGACCTCGAGCACCACACCGCCGCGGACCTGGGCGAGCCGCACCGCCGTGGGCGTGGTCACCGGCGTGTGCTCGCGGACGTTGCCGAGCAGGTTGGCCAGCACCTGCCGGATGCGGGCCTCGTCCACGGCGGCGATCAGCGACTCCGGCGCCTCCGCCCGCACCGGCCTGGCCGGTTCCACCGCCCTGGCATCCGCGGCCGCGTCCCGCACCAGCCCCGCCAGGTCCGTTTCGGTGATGTCCAGCGAGGAGGTGCGGTCCAGGCGGGCCAGTTCGAGCAGTTCCGCGACGAGCGTGCCCATCCGCATGGCCTCCTGCTCGATGCGGCGCATGGCGTCGGGGAGCTGGCCGTCGTCGAGCGCCCCCTGGCTGTACAACTCGGCATAGCCGCGGATGGTGGTGAGCGGCGTGCGCAGCTCGTGTGAGGCGTCCGCGGCGAACTGCCGCACCTTGGCCTCGGAGCGCAGCCGGGCCCCGAACGCCTGCTGGATCCGGTCGAGCATGGTGTTGATGGCGGCGCCAAGCCTGCCTACCTCGGTACTTCCGTCCGCGTCCGGCATCCGCGCGGTCAGGTCGCCCTGGTTGGTGATCCGCTGCGCGGTGCCCGCCATCTCGCTCAGCGGCGCCAGCCCGCGGCCGATGAGCCAGCGCCCGCCCAGGGCAAGCAGCAGGATCAGCGCCCCACCGGTGATCAGCTCGGCCACCACGATGCCGCCCACCTGGCCGGTGACTACCGCTACCGGGCGGGCGACGACGAGCACCCCGAACTTGTGGCCCAGGCCGGTCGCCCCGGACTGGGCCGCCGGTAGCCCGGCGCGGCCGAGCGGGACAAAACGGGCAACTGCCCGCAGCCGTGGCAAGGTCCCTGGCACGCCGAACGGCGTGTCCTTGGCGTAGCTCCGGAAGTTGCGGGCGTTGACCAACCGCTCGACGGCATTCGCCAGTGTCTGCGTTGTCCCGCTGCTCCCGGTCAGCGGCTGCACATTCAGCGGGAACCGGGTGACCACCACGGCAACGTAGTCGCCGGGGTTGGCCTTGATCTCAGCCGGCGTGCGCGTCGCCATCGATATCAGCGAGTCATCGAACTGTGCGCCGAGCCGCTTGCTCGAGCACGAACGCGGTCACCCCGCCCATGACGAGCAGGAACACCGCGGTCACGGCGATCAGCACGACGAGGAGTCGGGCGCGCAGGGACAGGCGCCCGGGGCCGTTCATCCCGGCTGCCCGGGCCCCGGCGGCGCACCCGGCTGCGCCTCTCCGGCCGCGTTCGCGGCACCGCCGGGTGCCCGCAGGCTGTAACCCACCCCGCGCTGGGTGTGGATCAGCGGCGGTCCCAGCGGGTCCAGCTTGTGGCGCAGGTAGCTGACGTATGTTTCGACGATCTGGGACTGCCCCGCGTAGTCCCAGCCCCAGACGTTCTCCAGCAACTGGGCCCGGGTGAGCACCCGGCCGTGGTGGCGCATCAGGTAGGCGAGCAGCCGGAATTCGGTGGGCGACAGGTCGACAGGCACACCGGCCCGGTGCACGCTCCACCGTGACTCGTCGAGTTCCAGGTCGCCGATGCGCAGCACGGGGTCGCTTTCCAAGCTCTCCGCGGGGCTGGACCGACTGGCCCGGCGCAGCACGGCACGGACCCTGGCGACCAGCGCCTCCACCGAGAACGGTTTGGTGACGTAGTCGTCCCCGCCCAGCGCCAGCCCGGTCACGGTGTCGGACGAGGTGTCCCGTGGCGGTCAGGAAGATCACCGGCACCTCGTTGCCGCCCGCCCGCAGCCGCCGGCACACCTCGAAGCCGTCGAGGTCCGGCAGTACCACATCCAGGACGATCAGGTCCGGCCGGGTCGATTCCGCCAGCCGCAGCGCGTCGGCCCCGGTGCCAGCCGTGCTCACCGCGCAGCCGTGGAACTTCAGCGCGACCTGCACAAGCTCACGGATGTTCGGCTCGTCGTCTACGACGAGCACCTGTGGGATCCGGTCGCTTGCTGTCATCTGTCCAGGACCATTCTGCCGGTTGCTCCCGCACCATTCTGCTTGTTCCCTGCCCTGCCTGAGCCAAGGCACGCCACCGCCTCCCGCGGGGCCCATCCCGCGGGAGGCGGTGCTGGCCCCCCCGAAGGCTAGGTCCGGCAGATCCCTGGCCTGCTGAGGCGGTGGGATCTGCGGGACCTGCCCTGCCGCCGCGGGGCCCATCCCGCGGCGGCAGGGGGGTACCGGCCTGCAGTCAGCTACCCGATGCGGAGGATGGGGACACCGAGGCCGGCTGCGGCGGCCGGACAACTATGAGCCTTGCGTCCTTCGTGCCCTGGACCACCGGGCCGCCCGCCCAGACGGGCGTTCCCGCGGTCAGGGCGCTCTGACCAAGCTTTCCCTGACGGTCGCGGACGACCGTCGTGCTGACCAGATCCCAGGTCCAGGTGGTACCGTCGCTGGCCTTCACCGTGATGGACTTCCCTGCGTTGACCGACTGGATCACGCCCCGCTCGTAGGCGAGCGTCTTGGTGCCCTTCTTGGTCTGAATGGTGAACTGGCCATCGACCCCGCGCAGCAGGAAGAAGGCGAAGACCCGGCGGCGCACCAGCCGGCAACGGGCCGCGCCGATGCCGAGCCGCCGGGACACCCTGGGCAGCCCGGCCCGCCGCGCCACCCGGGAAACGTGGCGGGCCCGGGCGCAGGCCGGGGCCTTCGCGGCGGCACCGGACGCTGCGCCGCCTGCGGCGGCTGCGGTGCCGCCGGTAAGGGTGGCACCCACGGTGAGCGCACCCGGCGACGAGGCGTCGCTGAGCGTCTCGTTGAGCAGCGCGCCCTGCTGTGTGGTACCGGCCGAGCCGGTTTGGCCCGTGGTCGCCCCGGACGAGGTGCCTGGCGACGAATTTGCGGCCAGTCGCATCCCTGCGACGGTGCCACCGCCGGCCAGCAGCGCGGCGGCCAGCAGTCCGGCGGTCCAGTGGAGCGCCTTGCGGTGGTCCTTCCGCGGCTGCTCCCGCAGGCCCGGCGCCGGGTGCCCGGTGTGGCCGGGGCCGGGCGGCCCGGCCACACCGGGCTGGCTTCCCCAGGCGGGTATTGCGGTAGGCGCGTCAGGGCCCGCCCAGAACTGCTGCGTAGGCTGGTTGCCTGCCGGGTCGGCGTCCGGCTGGCCGTACTCGTTGCTCATGTTTCGATCATGGCCACCGGGCCTGGGACATCAGGGCGCCGAACCTGGGATTTCTATGAGAGATGCGCCCGGGCTTGCTGATGCCGCCCGGTGGCTCCGGCTACATCCGCTCCGGCACGGGAACGCCGAGCAGGTCCAGGCCGGTCACCAGCACCCGCAGGGCCAGTGCGCATAGCGCCAGCCTGCTGTCGCGGACCGCCGGTTCGTCCGCCTTCAGCACCGGGCACTCCTCGTAGAACGTGGTGAACGCGCTGGCCACCTCGAAAAGGAAGCCGGCCAGCAGGTGCGGCTCGGCGGCCTGCGCCGCCAGGTGCACGGACCGGCCGAACCCGAGCAGGGCCACGGCCAGGGCCCGCTCCGCGGCCTCGGTGATCCGGATCGGGCCGGCCGCGGCGGCCGGGTCGAGACCCGCCTTGCGGAAGATCGACCTGATCCGTGCCGTGGCGTACTGGAGATACGGGCCGGTGTTCCCGGTCAGCGCGAGCATCCGGTCGAAATCGAAGGTGTACCCGGAGTCGCGGGCAACCGAGAGATCCGCGTACTTGAGCGCGCCGATGCCGACCGCATCCGCGATCTGGTGACGCAGTTCAGGGTCGTCGTACCGGTCGGCGATCACCTCTTCGGCCCGCTCGACCGCCTCATCGATGAGAGTGATCAACTTGACCGATTCGCCGGTGCGAGTACGAATCCGCCCGCCATCCGACCCGCTGACCAGGCCGATCACCGCGTGCTCCGCCCTGACCTCGTCCGTCAGCCACCCGGCCTGGCGGGCGACCGCGAACAGCATCCTGAAGTGCAGCGTCTGCTCGGCGCCGACCACGTAGACGAGCCTGGTGGCTTTCAGGTCTTTGATGCGGTACCTGATCGCGGCCAGGTCGGTGGTGTCGTAGCCGTAGCCTCCGTCGCGCTTCCGCAGAATCATTGGGTGCGGCGCCCCGTCCCGGCCGGTGAAGCCGGGCGGAAAGGCAACGAGCGCGCCGTCGCTGATCACCGCGATCCCGGCTGCCTCCAGTTCCGCGCAGACGTCGGCCAGCAGGGGGTTGTAGAAGCTCTCCGGCGCCAGGTCCGTGTCCGTCAGGGTGACACCCAGCCGCTGGTAGATCGCGTTGTAGTACTGCCTGGAATCGGTCACCATGAGCTGCCACAGGCGTAGCGTGTCCGGGTTGCCCGCCTGCAGCGTTACCACCCGGTGCCTGGACCGTTCGGCGAAGGCTGGGTCGGCGTCGAACTTGGCCCGGGCGGCCTGGTAGAAAGCGTTGATCTCACCGGCGGACAGCGCAGCGCGGGCGGCCTCTTCGCCGACGTCCAGCAGGTGCTCGATGAGCAGGCCGAACTGGGTGCCCCAGTCCCCCACATGGTTGGCCCGCACCACCGTGTGCCCGAGGTGTTCCAGGATCCGCACGATCGCATCCCCGACGACGGTCGTGCGCAGATGGCCGACGTGCATCTCCTTCACCACGTTGGGCGAGGAGTAATCCACCACCACCGTTTCGGCCGGGACGGCTGCCGGCACACCGAGACGCCCCTCTCGCAGCTGGCCCGATGCCTGGCCGGCGATCCAGTCGCTGGCCAGCGTGAGGTTGATGAACCCGGGCCCGCTGACCTCGGAACGGTCGCAGATGCCGGCCAGGTCGAGCTGCGCCATGATCCGCTCGGCCACCTGGCGGGGCGGCATGCCGAGGCTCTTGGCGAGCGGAAGTGCCACGTTCGCCTGGAAGTCCGCGAACTGCGAGGGACGGATGAGCGGATCGGCGCCCGCCTGGCCGGCGCCGAACGCGGCGGTGACCGCCGCGCTCACCCGTTCCGCGAGAACCTCCTGGGGATCGGCCATGACGCCAAGCCTATCGGCGGCCAGAGCCCCGGTGCCGCTCTCGCGGCGCGCCCTCACGAGCGCCGCAGGAAGTGGCGGTCCCGGCCGGAGCCGAACCGTTCCCTGATCTTCTCGGTGATCTGGCCCTTGGCCAGTTCCGCCGCCAGCCGGCAGGCCGACGTGATGCCCTTGGCCGTGGCCGCGCCGTGCGCGATCACCACCGTGCCCTCCAGCCCGAGCAGCGCGGCGCCGCCATAGGTTTCCGCGTCCATGCGTCCCGCCAGGTCCCGCAGCCCGCGCCGCTGGAACAACGCGCCGAACCGGGCTGCGGCCGAGCCGGTCAGCACGGCCCGCATCTGCTCGGTCGCGAAGGCGGCCGCCCCCTCCAGGGTCTTCAGCGCGACGTTGCCGGTGAAACCATCGGTCACGATCACATCCGCCTTGCCGGACAGCAGGTCGCCGCCCTCCACGTTGCCCACGAAGCGCAGCGGCTGGCCCCCGTGCGGGGGCGTGCTGGCCAGCAGTTCGTGGGCGCGGCGGGCCACCCGGTTGCCTTTTCCCGGCTCGGCGCCGATGGTGAGCAGGCCCACCCTGGGCTCGGCGATGCCGCACGCCACCTGTGCATAGGCGACTCCGAGCTGGGCGAACGCCACCAGCATCTCCGGCTTCGGATCCGCGGTGGCCCCCGCGTCAACCAGCAACGTGGGCCCGGGCCTGGTCGGCAGCACCACCGCGAGCCCGGGCCGCATGACCCCGGGCACCGACCGTAGCCGCAGCCGGGCGGTTGCGACGACCCCTCCGGTGGACCCGGCCGACACCACCGCCTCAGCCTGACCCCGCCGGACCAGCTGGCACGCGATGGCCGCGCTTGACCGCGGCCGACGCCGGCTGGCCAGGGCGCCTTCGTCCATGGCGAGGGAATCTTCCGCAGCGGAGATCCTGACCTGGCCGCGGAGCGCCGGGCGTTGCGCCCCGTTCGCCGCGCTGGCCGGAGCTTGCGCGGCGAGCAACGGCCTGAGCTGTGCGGAGCGGCCGGTGAGGATGACGTCGATGCCGAAGGCAGCCGCCGCGGCCACCGCGCCCTCGACGATCGCCGCCGGGGCATGGTCGCCGCCCATGGCGTCCACCGCTATGGTGATGGGCCGGACCCGGGCGCCCGGCGTGGATTCTCCTGACACGGCGTGATCCGTGCGACCGCGTCAGGATGCTGCCGGCCGGGCCGGAATGTGCCGCATGCCGTCAAGCTTCTCACCTGTGGTGCCCGCCTGGGCCCGCTGGCACCCCCGGGCAGTGCGAAAGTACCGCGGTCACCTGGGCACCGTCTGCCGTTGCCCGGTCTTCATGATTCATAACCCAAACGCGGGGGTAACGATCTCCCCAAGGCGTGGGGATCAGCACACGCCGGCGGCGTTCGCGCGCAGGCCGGCTCCGACAAGGTGAGGCCGGGAGACTCCCGGGCGCCGTCGAGCGGCCCCGGGGCGGGCGGAGTAAGGGGACTGGTGCAGGTGACGAGACCGTGACCGCAGCGTTGCTGACGTGACGATCTTGTAATCCCCCAGCTATGGCCATCCGCGCCGCCGCGAGCGTCATAGAGGTTACACGCGGCGGACAACGCCTTCCGGTCACAGTCTGACGGCATTTGCGACCCTGGCCAGGCCCAGGGCCGTACCCGACCCTAGGGGAGATGTGTGACTCAACCCGAGATCGAGCCGGCCGGCCGCCGGTTCCGCGCCTTCACCGCGAAGCACCTCGATGCCCTGCTGCAGCGCGCCGGGCTCAGCGCTACCGAGCGGATGGCCATCAAGGCCGTCGGGATGGTGCTCCCGTTCCGTGCCAACTCCTACGTGGTGGACACCTTGATCGACTGGGACACGGCGCCCGACGATCCGATATTCCGCCTGGTCTTCCCGCAGGCGGCCATGCTGGACGCGGCGGACGTGAACCGCATCGCCTGTCTGCTGACGAACGGGGCGCCCGAGGCGGACCTGCGGAGAGCCGTCCACGACATCCGGATGCGGCTGAACCCGCATCCCGCCGGGCAGCTCGCGCTGAACGTGCCGGATCTCGGCGAGCAGCCGCTGCCCGGCGTGCAGCACAAGTACCACGAGACCGTGCTGGTGTTTCCCAAGCAGGGCCAGACGTGCCATTCGTACTGCACGTACTGCTTCCGCTGGGCGCAATTCGTGGACGAGCCAGACTTGAAGATGGCCACCTCGGACATCGACCGGATCACCGGCTACCTCCGGGAGCACGGCGAGGTGACGTCGGTGCTGATCACCGGCGGGGATCCGATGATCATGGGTGCCGGGGTGCTGCGCCGCTACATCGAGCCGCTGCTCGGCCCCGGGCTTGAGCATGTGGAGTCGATCAGGATCGGCAGCAAGTCGCTCGCCTACTGGCCACAGCGGTTCGTCACCGATCCCGACGCCGACGACACGCTCCGGCTGTTCGAGCAGGTCGTGGGAACCGGCCGGACGCTCGCCTTCATGGCGCATTTCTCCCACCCCCGTGAACTTGAGCCGGCCGTCGTGGCGGAGGCGGTACGCCGGATCCGCGGTACCGGCGCCGTGGTCCGGACCCAGGCGCCGCTGATCCGCACGATCAACGACGACGCGTGCACCTGGGCTCATATGTGGCGGGCCCAGGTACGGATGGGCATGGTCCCGTATTACATGTTCATCGAGCGGGACACCGGCCCGCAGGACTACTTCGCCGTGCCGCTTGGCATGGCTTACCAGATCTTCAACGACGCCTACCGGAGCGTGTCCGGGCTCGCCCGTACGGTTCGCGGGCCGTCCATGTCCGCAACCCCGGGCAAGGTCTGCATCGATGGCATCACCGAGCTGGCCGGGCAGCGGGTCTTCATCCTGCACATGATCCAGGCCCGGGATCCCAGCCTGGTCGGCAAGCCGTTCTTCGCCAGGTTCGACCCGGACGCGACCTGGATCTCGGATCTGGAGCCTGCGTTCGCGGAAAGGTTCCCGTTCGATCCCGAGCCTGAGCAGCTTCCAGATCTGTGGGCCGGTGAGATGTTCGAGCCTGCATGACCATAGGCGCGGACCGGGGCGCGGACAGCGGTGAACTGGCACCCGGCACAACGCCGTCTGCCAGCCCACCGGGCCCGCGCCTGCTCGCCTGCAGGGTGGGGTTAGAGCGAGAGGTGGTTCGGGGCTCGCCTGGTCCCAGGACGGGCAGGTCCGTCCCCGAACCCTACGCGGCTGGGGTTGCCGGTTCGGTGGTTATGGCTGGTTCGCGGGCGGGCGGGGTGGCGGTGCGCTTGGGTTCCTTGATGGCCAGGCAGCTCAGGGCGCCCACGGCGAGCAGGATGATCGGCATCAGCATGGTCTGGCGCATGGCCGTGACGAAGGCGAACGTGAAGACGTCGTGCGCGATCCGGGTGATCTCGGCCACGACCTGCGCGGGAAGGCCGTGTGCGAGGTGCGTGCTGCCGCCGCTCTGGCCGGCGCCCACCTGGATGCCGCTCTGTGCTGAGCTGTTTATCTCGCTGACGAACCGGCCGCGCACCTGGGGCGGCAGTGCGGCCGACCGGACGCTCGCCTGGTACGCGATCGAGGAGACCAGCCGGTTCTGCAGCAGGGCGCCCACGGCCGCCACGCCGATCACCTGGCCGACCTGCCGGACGGTGTTCAGCACGCCGGAGGCAGCGCCGGCCATGCGCGGGTCGACGTTGCGCATGGCCACCGTGGTCATCGGCGCGAAGATGCAGCCCATGCCGAACCCGGCTACCACCAACGGCGCCACGAACGTAGGCCAGGTTGAGTCCGGATGCGCGATCAGGGCCAGCCAGCCCATGCCGACACCGAACAGGGTCAGGCCGGTCATCAGGATGTACTTGCCACCGATTTTGTCGACCATCCGGCCGGCCACAGGGGCGACGAAGATGGACATCAGCGAGGCGGGCGCCATGGTGAGCCCGGCCTTCAGCGCCGAGAAGCCGAGCACCGACTGGAAGTAGATGGTCAGCGGCAGGAAGATGCCCATCATGCCGATGGCCAGCACACAGGACACCCAGTTCACCACGGAGAAGTTCCGGTCCCGGAACAGTTTGAACGGGATCAGTGGCTCCTTGTCCTGGGTCATCTTCTGGACCAGCAGGAAGGCGAGCAGCAGCAGCACGCCCAGGCCGAGGATCAGCGGGATGCTGATGAAACCGGTGATCGTGCCCCAGTTGTACTTCTGCCCTTCGACCAGGCCGTAACAGATCGCCAGCAGTCCCGCGCTGGCCAGCAGCACGCCAGGGATGTCGATCCGGTGCTTGCGGCCCAGCCGCAGGTCCGGGATGATGATCGGAGTGATCACCAGCACGATCACGCCGATCGGCAGGTTCACGTAGAAGATCCACCGCCAGTCGAACGCGGTGACAAGCAGCCCGCCCAGGGTCGGCCCGGCGATGGTGGCCACGCCGGCCACCGCGCCCCAGATGCCGAACGCGGCACCACGCCGTTCCGCCGGGAACGTGTTCGTGATGATCGTCAGGGTCTGCGGCATGAGCATGGCGGCGCCGAGCCCCTGGACCGCGCGGAACGCGATCAGCCAGCCCGGGGTCGGGGCCAGGCCGCAGGCGGCCGAGGCGGCCGTGAACACCGCGATGCCGCTGGTGAACATGATCCGTGGCCCGACCAGGTCACCAAGCCTGCCTGCCGTGATGACCAGGACCGCGAGAACCAGGGCGTAGGCGTTGATCACCCACAGCACGTCATCGAGCGAGGCGTGCAAGTTGGTGATCAGGTTCGGGATCGCGATGTTGACGATGGTCAGGTCGAGCAGGGTCATGAAGAACCCGAGCGAGACGACGAGCAACACTGCCCAGGGGTTCCCGTGGAACTTCCGCACGACTTCTCCTTGCTTCATGCGCACCGTTTGCCTTCATGCGCACCGTGCCGCGGCCACGTGAGCTGGCTCGCAGGGATGCCCGCTCTAAGGGGCGGGCCGATTTCTCTCTGCTGGCTAACCAATATTCAAGATATATCTTGACCATGGGCCAGCGCCAGCCTTTGTCAGGCCATCCAGCCATGGCGCGGCCCCCATGTCTCTACCAAGACCCAAGATAGAGGCAGGCGCCGACATTCCCGGACCCGGCTTGCTACCGGCGAGTAGCAAGCAAGTATGCTCCGGCCATGGACCTGACAGGAACCGCAGCAATCATCTCCGGCGGGGCAAGCGGCCTGGGCGAGGCCACGGCGCGCGCGCTCGCCGCCGCAGGCAGCACCGTGGTCGTCGCCGACCTGAACACCGACCGCGGCGAGGCAGTCGCCGCCGAGGTCGGCGGGAAGTTCGTGCAGACGGACGTGGCCGACGAGGCATCGGTCACCGCGGCCGTGGCGGTGGCCGCCGGGCAGGGATCGCCGCTGCGCGTGGTGGTCAGCTGCGCGGGCATCGGGTGGGCCGAGCGCACCGTGAACCGGGACGGGTCACCCCACTCCTTCGCCACCTTCCGCAAGGTGATCGACATCAACCTGATCGGCACCTTCAATCTGATGCGCATCGGCGCGGCCGCGGTCGCCCGTACCGAGCCTGTCGATGCCGACGGCCAGCGCGGCGTGGTCATCAACACCGCGTCGGTGGCCGGCCTCGAAGGGCAGACCGGCCAGCTCGCCTACTCGGCGTCCAAGGGCGGCATCATCGGGATGACCGTGCCGGCCGCGCGTGACCTCGCGGCCATCGGGATGCGGGTGAACACGATCTGCCCGGGCATCATCGACACCCCCATCTACGGCACCGGGCCCGCCAGCGAGGATTTCAAGGCCAAGCTGTCTGCCCCGATCGTGTTCCCCAAGCGCATGGGGACCGCCACGGAGTTCGCCCGGCTGGTCCGGTCGCTGATCGAGAACGACTACATGAACGCCGAAGTCATCCGCTTCGACGGCGGGATCAGGTTCCAGCCCAAGTAGGCACAAGGCAACGGCCCGCCGCGGCCGGATCACGCGGCGGGCGGCCAACCGTTCCCACGAGCGATGGGGAGGCACGCAGTGGCCGACGCGGTATCGGTCGAGGAGGCCGACGGCATTGGCATCATCACCATCAACCGCCCCGAGGCGCGCAACGCGGTCAACGAGGCGGTGGCCCGCGGCGTGGCAGCGGCCCTCGACGACCTCGACGCCCGCAGCGACATCACCTCACTCATCCTCACCGGCGCGGGCGGCACCTTCTGCGCCGGGATGGACCTGAAGGGTTTCCTCGCCGGGGAGAACTCCTCAGCCGGAGGCCGCGGCTTCGCCGGCATCACCCAGCGGCCTCCCGCCAAGCCGGTCATCGCGGCGGTCGAGGGATACGCGCTGGCCGGCGGCTTCGAGATCGTGCTGTCCTGTGACCTCGTCGTGGCCAGCGAGCAGGCCATGTTCGGCCTGCCCGAGGTAAGCCGCGGGCTGGTCGCGGGCGCAGGCGGGCTGTTCCGCCTGCCCCGGCGGATTCCCTACCACCTGGCCATGGAGATCGCGCTCACCGGTGCCCGGGTGCCGGCCGGGCGACTGGCCGAGGCTGGCCTGGTCAACCGCCTGGTGCCGGCTGGCGAGGCGCTCGCCCAGGCGCGCCTGCTTGCCGCCGAGATCGGGCGGAACGCGCCGCTGTCGCTGGCCGCGACCAAGCGGATCGTGGCCGAGTCCGCGGACTGGCCGCTGGCCGAGGGGTTCGACCGGCAGGCCGATATCGCCGGGCCGGTGTTCTTCTCCGCCGACGCCAGGGAGGGCGCAGCGGCGTTCGCGGAGAAGCGCCCGCCGGTGTGGCGAGGCGAATAACCACCGATCGTGGCGAGGCGGCAACCGCCGTTCGTGATCATGAGATTTGGGAGGTTATCGCGCTGCCAAGCTCATGATCAGCGGCGCCGCGGCAGCGGTGGCCGGTATGCCGGGTCCGCGAAGCTGGGGCACATGGCCGCCGAGCCCACCGTAAGATCGATGACCGGACCACTCGCGGACATTGTTGGGGACGTCGATGTGTGGAATCGCCGGCTGCCTGGCGCTGGCCCTTGAGGCGGAGCCGGATCAGGCCTGGCTCACGCGCGCTCTGGACCGGATCCACCACCGCGGGCCGGACGACGATGGCGTGTACACCGACGCGGATGTCGCGCTCGGCTTCCGGCGGCTGTCGATCCTGGACCTGTCGCAGGCCGGGCACCAGCCGATGCGCTCGGCCGACGGCCGCTTCTGGATGCTCTTCAACGGCGAGATCTACAACTACGTCGAGATGGCCGCCGAACTGCAGGAGCAGGGGATCACCCTGCGGTCCAACGGTGACGCCGAGGTGCTGCTCGAGACCTACGCCCTGGTGGGCAAGGACGTGGTGCACCGGCTCCGCGGCATGTACGCCCTCGCCATCTGGGACACCTGGACCCGCGAACTGTTCTGCGCCAGGGACCCGTTCGGCATCAAGCCCTTCTACTACCGCATCGACCGCGGGCCCGGCATGGTCTCCGGCGAGGCCAACGGCGCTCGTGGCGGCAGGAACGGTGGCAGCAGCGGCCCCGGGCCCCGGGTCCCGCCCGCGTGGCGGCCGGCATGCGGCGCCAGCGGCGGCCAGCGATCCGGCCGCGCCGGAGCAGGCTGACCCGCCGGCAGCCCTGGATGACTGGTTCAGCCCCGCTGGGCGACCGGCCAGGCAGCCAGGCCGGCATGCGGCCGGCGGGCCTGATGGGCCTGGCGTAACGCATAAAGAAGGTGCGCTGGGGGCTCATTCCGCGGCGCCCACGCCGGCCCGGGCCGCCGCCCAGCCGGCCATGGCCGGCGTGCCCGGCACAGCCGGCCTGCGGCTGCGCTTCGCCTCCGAGCGCAAGGCGCTCGCCGAGCCAGGGGAACTGCGGGACCTGGACGCCGCCGCGCTGCGCCGGTACCTGGCCTTCCAGTACGTGCCCGCGCCGGACACCATCACGCCGCCGATCCAGGTGCTGCCACCCGGCCATGCCATGATCGCCCGGCCGGGCCTGCCGGTCGACGTCTACCGCTTCTGGCGGGCCGACCTGCGGCCGGCCCGCGTCGCCAGCGAGTCCACCCCGGGTGCGATCCTCGCCGCGATGCGCGACTCCGTCGCGGTCCACCTGCGCAGCCACGCCCCGCTCGGGGCATTCCTGTCCGGCGGCATCGACTCGGCGGCGATCTGCGCGCTGGCCGCCGAGCACCGGCCGGACCTGCTCACGTTCACCGTGGGGTTCGAGCGCGAGGGGTACAGCGAGATCGACCGGGCGCAGGAGACGGCGGCCGCCATCGGTGTGCGGTCGATTCCCTACGTGATCACCCGGGAGGAGTTCTTCCAGCACCTTCCGCAGGTCATCTGGCACCTGGACGACCCGATGGCCGATGCCGCGGCGGTCCCGCTGTGGTTCGTGGCCCGCGAGGCGGCCAAGCACATCAAGGTCGTGCTGTCCGGCGAGGGGTCCGACGAGCTTTTCGGCGGGTACGCGATCTACCACCAGCCCGGCGTGGTCCGGGCCGGTGAGCGGCTGCCGGGCTGGGGCCGGGCCCCGATCAAGAAGGCGGCGGCGATGATCCCGTCCGGGGTCAAGGGCAGGGGCTTCCTTGAGCGCACGTCGACCCCGCTGCGGCACCGCTACATCGGCAACGCCCGCGTGTTCAGCGAAAACGAGGTGGCGCGCATCGCGGTCCGGCCCGGCGACGCGAGCCCGTGGGATGTCACAGGCCCGGTCTACGACCAGGCGGAGCACGCGGACCTCGACGACGTGTCCACCATGCAACTGGTGGACATCAACACCTGGCTGGCCGGCGACATCCTGGTCAAGGCGGACCGGATGACCATGGCGCACAGCCTGGAGCTGCGCGTGCCGTTCCTGGACGCCGAGGTGCTGAAGGTGGCATCGCGGCTGGCCCGGACCGAGAAGATCGGCGCGGGCACCACCAAGCTGGCGCTGCGGACAGCGATGAGCGAGGTGCTGCCCAAGGCGGCCGCGGAGCGGGCGAAGCTGGGCTTTCCTGTCCCGATCGGGCACTGGCTCACCGGTGAGTCCTACGGCTTCGCCGAGCAGGTGCTCCGGGAGGCGCAGACCGACGAGTGGATCAATCGGGAAGAGGCACTCCGGCTGCTTGAGGGGCTGCGCGCGGGCGAGCCCGGGGTGGAGTGGCGGCACCTGTGGGTGCTGATCGTGTTCTCGCTGTGGCACCAGATCTTTGTCGAGCGCGCCTACGACCCGGTCGCACTCGGCTGGGAGCGCGCCGCCGGGGTGCCGCGCTAGCGCCGGCGCACGCTGGCACTGGTGCACGCTGGCACTGGGCACCGCGATAACGCAGGAGCCGCCGCGGCGTGCGCCCTTGCGCGTATCGTAGCCGAGTGAACACTCCCCGTATCAGCGTCGTGGTGCCGTTTTACAACAACGCTGATGTGCTGGGCGACTGCCTGGCGTCCATCGCGGCCCAGACATTCCGCGACCTGGAAGTGATCATGGTGGACGACGGGTCCACCGATGACGGCGCGCAGGTCGCCCGCGCCCGCGCCGCCGCCGACCCCAGGTTCACCCTGGTCCAGGCGCCCAACGGCGGCCCGGGCAAGGCCCGCAACCTCGGCGTGGAGCGCGCCAGCGGCGAGTTCCTCGCCTTCGTGGACGGTGACGACCTGCTGCCGCCACACGCCTACGAGACGCTGCTGCACACGCTGGAAAGCTCGGGGTCCGACTTCGTGTCCGGTGCGGTGCAGCGGATCGGCACCGGCGGCGTACACCCCTCCGCGCTGCACGAGCGGGCGATCAAGGGCAGGAAGATCGGCACGCACGTGACCAGGTCGCCGGAACTGCTCTACGACATCTCGGTGTGGAACAAGCTGTTCCGCAAATCGTTCTGGGACGCGCACGCGCTGCACTACCCGGAGGGGATGGTCTGGGAGGACCTGCAGCTCATGACCAGGGCACACGTCCTGGCCAGAGCGGTGGACGTGATCGGCGACCACATCTACTACTGGCGCGAGCGGGCGGCCGGTGAGTTCTCCATCACACAGAACCGTGCCGACATCCAGAACCTGCGGGACCGGGTCACCGCGCTGCTGGCGATCGACGCTTTCCTGCGCGAGCGCGCCCCGGCCCGCACCGCCCGGGCCCACCAGCGCAAGGCCCTGGTCAACGACCTGTGGCTGTATGTGCGGGACCTCGGCCGGGTGAGCGATGACTATCTCGCCGAGTACTTCGACCTGGCCGGCCGCTACCTCGCCACGGTCCCGCGCCGGGTCTTCCGCAGCCTGCCCGCCACGCACAAGCTGGCCTACTACCTGACCCGCCGGCGGCTGGACCGGCACCTGCTCAGCTACCTCGGCTGGCTGCTCGACCAGCCGGTGACCACGATCGGCGTGGTACGCCGGTTCGGCAGGCTGCGCGCCGACCTCCCGTTCCGCGGCGACCGCGCGCTGCGCATCCCGCCGGCGGTGTACCGGCCGCACTGGCGGGACCTCGACCCCTTCGTGCAGGTGGAGAGCGTGGGCTGGCAGCGCGGCAACCTGGTCATCGCCGGGCTGGCCTACGTCCCGTCCATCGACATCGGCAAACGGCGGTACACCAACAAGATCGTCATACTGCGGCCACGGGCCCGGTTGCGCCCGCCGATCGTGTCCCTGGCCACCTCGTCCCGGCATCCCCGGGCCACCGTGCTGTCCGGCCAGGAATGCTACGACTACACCTGGGCCGGGTTCCGGTGCGAGATCAGCTCCCGCTGGTTCCGGATCGCGGGCCGCTGGCTGACCGGTGACTGGGACTGCTTCATCCTGGTCCGCGGGCACGGCGTATGGCGGCCCGCGCGGCTGCACAGCCCGGCCCTGGGCGACGCGGGCCGGCCCGGTTTCCTCGAACCACGCCCCGGCGTGCAGGTCCGCCCCAAGTGGGTCGGCCGTCACCTGCACGTGGGCGTGCTGCGTACGCCCGCCAAGCTGGCCGCGTTCTACTGCGGCGACCGCGCGGTCAGCCTGCGGCTCGGCCTGGACCTGACGGGAGCGGACCGGGGCGGCTGGCCACGGGCGGGCCAGCCACGGCTGAGCCGGCCACGGCTGAGCCGGCCGCGGCTGGCCGGCCGCGGCGGGGCCGGCCGGGGGGCGCCCAGCCGCAGGCCGGCCGGAAGATCCAGGTCCCGGCAGGTGCCGAGCTTGTGCTCGCCCGGCACGGCGGCAGGGCGACGCGGTCGTTCCCTGCCACGGTGACCCACGACTGCGACGGCCGGGCGGAGGTGCGCGGCGAGGTGCCGCTTGAGGCCCTGCCCGCCATGCCGGAGCGGCCCGGGCTGGGGCCCCGCGACGATGCCGCGTCCTGGGACCTGTATGTCAAGCCGGCCGGGCAGGGGCGGATTCCGGTCATGTTCCCCGAGGAGGTGGCTGAGGCCAGGCACCGCCACGGCGCCCGGGAGATCGCCGTCGAGCGGGCCAGGTATGGCACTGTCGTCCTGGCCGAACGCGCCCCCCGGCCGGTGATCGAGTCCCACGTCTGGGGCAGCGACGGCAGCCTGGAGCTGCGGGGCAGCTACCTCGGGGACCGCGGGGCCGGGCTGGCGGCGGTGCTGCGCTGCCCCGACGCCAGCATGGAGCACGTGCTGGCCTGCGACGTCGGCGACGGGCGGTTCAGCGTTCGCATTTGTCCAGCGGCGATGCCCACGTTCGGCAGGCCGCTGCCGCTGGCCGACGGGCCCTGGGATCTGTTCGCCCGCGGCGCCGGCGGGACGCTCACCCGGATGGCCTGCGACCACGCGCGGCTGGCCGGGATCTCGCACCGGAAGGTCGCGGCCGGTGCCAAGCTCTACGCCTTCACCACGGCTGGCTACGACGCGCCGGTGATCACTGCCGAGCCGCAACTGCGCCTCTCCGAGCAGGGCAACTTCAACCGGCGGGTACTGCGCCGGGCCTTCTACCCGATCCAGGCCCGCCGCCCGCTGCGGGACGCGGTGCTGTTCGTGAGCTGGAAGGGCAAGCAGTGCACCGACAACCCGCGCGGCATCGCCGAGGAACTCCGCCGCCGCGGCGACGACCGCGAGCACATCTGGGTGGTGACCGACTACGCGGCGGACGTCCCGCCGGGCAGCCGCGTGGTCCTCTCCGGCACGGAGGAGTACTTCGAGGCGCTCGCCCGGTGCCGCTACATCGTCTCCAACGACGACATGCAGCCCGAGTTCCGCAAGCGGGACGGCCAGGTCTACCTGCAGACCTGGCACGGGACGCCGCTGAAGAAGATCGGCTTCGACATCGGCAAGCCGCAGTTCGCCAGCGGCACCGCGTACTTCGACCACCTGGCCGCCGACATCGCCAAGTGGGACCTGCTGCTGTCGCAGAACCCGTTCAGCACCCCGATCCTGCGGCGCGCGTTCCGCTTCGGCGGCGAGATCTGTGAGTACGGCTACCCGCGCAACGACGCGCTGTCCCGCGGCCGCGAGGGTGCGGCCCGGCTCCGCGAGCGTCTTTGCATTCCGGACGGAAAGCGCGTGGTGCTCTACGCCCCGACGTGGCGGGACAACCAGTACTACGCCTCCGGCCGGTACCGTTTCGACCTGCGGCTGGACCTGGACCGGGCGGCCCAGGCACTGGGCCGGGACCACGTGCTGCTGATCCGCGGGCACCACCAGCTGGCCACCGACGTGCGCACCGGATCCCAGCCCGGCTTCGCCAGGAACGTGACCGCCTACCCGGACATCACCGACCTGCTCACGATCACCGACGTGCTGATCACGGACTACTCGTCGGTGATGTTCGACTTCGCGGTGACCGGGCGCCCGATGCTGTTCTTCACCTACGACCTGGCCAGCTACCGGGACAAGCTGCGCGGCTTCTGCTTCGACTTCGAGGCGGAAGCCCCTGGGCCGCTGCTGGCCACCTCAGCGGAGGTGCTGGCGGCCGTGGCCGGCGCCGATGATCTCGCGGCCGGTTACCGCGACTCCTACCAGGCGTTCGCGGCGAAGTACTGCCCCCTGGACGACGGCAAGGCGGGCGCCAGAGTCTGCGACAGGTTGTTCTCGGGCTAGCGTTCGCGCGCAGGGCAACCGTGCTGCGGCTGTCCGCACGGGGCCGGCCTGGGTCAGCCGGTAAGACCTGGCAGTGTGTGACCCGGGGCGTACGCGGCGAGCTTGTCGCGGAGCCGCCCGCGCCCGCGGTGCAGCCGGGACATGACCGTCCCGATCGGGGTGCCCATGATCTCGGCGATCTCCTTGTAGGCGTACCCCTCGATGTCGGCGAGATAGACCGCCACCCGGAACTCCTCAGGCAGGTCGCGCAGGGCGCGCAGGATCTCCGAGTCAGCGAGCCGGTCCAGCGCCTCGGCCTCCGCCGAGCGGGCCGTGGAGACCAGCGGGTCCCCCTGGGCATGCCAGTCGGCGTAGTCGCCGGCCGTCGCCTGCCGGGGCTCCCTGCGGCGCTTGCGGTAGCCGTTGATGAAGGTGTTGGCCAGGATGCGGTGCAGCCATGCCTTGAGGTTCGTGCCGGGCCGGAACTGGTGGAAGGCCGCATAGGCCTTGACGGACGTTTCCTGGACCAGGTCCTCGGCGTCGGTAGGGTTGCGGGTCATCCGAAGCGCGGCCATGTACAGCTGCCCGAGGACGGGCACGACATCGCGTTCGAACCGCTCGTCGCGGTCAGGTGACTCTTCGGTCTCTGCCATGGTCACTCCGCTTCATATCGTCTCTCACCCATATAGACGTTTGCTAACCCCAAAGTGGCTCGGGTTCCTGGCAACTTTCCTCGTCCAGGGCGAGTAATCCTGTTGTACGCCACGATGCTGAAGGTTTCCTGAAGATTTGTTTTGAGCCGTGGATGAGGTCCCCGGGCGGTGCGCCGGCCCGGCCCGGCCCGAGTGTCAGTCCCCCATGTGACCCTGCTCCCATGCCCAGAACCTCGGCTTTCGACAGGCAGCGCCTAGCGTCGTCAGCGGCCCGCCAGCACGGCGTGATCTCCCGCAGGCAGGCCCTCGAATGCGGCATGACCGACCGGGTCGTGGACTATCGCATCCGCGGCGGCGGCCCGAGTGGGCTGTTGGGGCAGGGTGGGCGGGCTAGATCCAGCCGTGGTACCACATGTGGGCCAGCCAGGAGGGGTACGGGATGGCCTGGGCGGTCAGCAACGGGTACAGGTAGGCGAAGTTGAGCAGCACCGCGAGCACGAAGGCGCCGGCCAGGGACGCGCCCACCGCGCGCCGGGCAGGGCTCGCCGTGGCGGAACCCATGACCAGGCCCAGGCACAGCACGATGGCGAGCACCAGGAACGGCACGAAGGCGACCGAGTAGAAGTAGAACTGGGTCCGCTTGGCGTAGCCGAACCAGGGCAGCCAGCCGACGGCCACGCCCACCAGCACAGCGCCCGCCCGCCAGTCACGGCGGGTCAGCCACCAGCCCAGGCACACCAGCAGGGCCAGGATGGCACCCCACCAGAGCACCGGGGTGCCGATGGCGAGCACCTCGGCGGCATCCCCCTTGGCGCACACGCCATGCCCCGACGTGGGGCAGCTCCAGTAGTAGGACACCGGGCGGCTGATCGTCAGCCAGGTCCACGGCTGCGACTGGTACGGGTGATGCTTCTGCAGGCCGGTGTTGAAGGCCAGCATCGCCTTGTTGTACTGGAACAGCGAGATCAGTGGCGAGATCACCGGGATGTTGACCCCGTGCAACTGCGCCCAGTTCCGGTCGTAGCCGCTGCTGGTCGCGAACCAGCCGGTCCAGGTGGCCAGGTAGGCGAGTAGCGGCAGCGCAGCGAACGAGCCGGCCAGGCCGCCGAGATAGCGGAGCAGTCCCGGGCCGGTAACCTTGCCCAGCCCAGCGGTCCGGCGCGCCCCGACATCCCAGGCGAAGGACAACGCGGCGAACGCGGGCACGAACCACAGGCCGTTCCATTTGGATCCGCAGGCCAGCCCCAGGCAGACCCCAGCGCCAATCCGCCACCAGCGGATACCTGTCTGCGGTGCGCCGGCGGCGCCCGGTTCCGGTGCCGCGGCCGCGGCGGCCAGCCTGGCGCGATAGACGTCGCGGTCGACCACCAGGCAGCCGAACGCGGCCAGCACCCAGAACATCACGAAGATGTCCAGCAGCGCGGTCCGGCTCATGACGAACTCCAGGCCGTCCAGCGCCAGCAGCAGCCCGGCGACGCAGCCGAGCAGGGTGGACCTGGTCATCCGCCGGGCGATCCGGGCGAGCAGCAGAATCGACAGCGAGCCGACCACGGCCACGGCGAACCGCCAGCCGAACGGGGACAGGCCGAAAAGCCACTCCCCCGCGGCGATGAGCACCTTCCCGAACGGTGGGTGCACCACGAACTCGCCGCCGTTGGTGAAGATGCGCGGGTCGCCGCGCACCAGCAGGCCGTTGCGGTTGCTGACGTAGTTGTGCTCCACGCCGAACCGGAGAATCCCCAGCGCGTCGGGCACGTAGTAGGTCTCGTCGAAGATGACGGCGCGCGGATCGCCGAGCCGGTCGAACCGCAGGTAGGTGCCCAGCGCGGTGACCAGCAGCGGGCCGGCCCAGCCCCAGAACGTGCTGGACGGCATGGCCGGGACGAGCCGGGCGCGCAGCGCATCCAGCCGGGTGGCGGCTTCCCGTGGCGCGGCCGCGACCTGAGTTTCCATCATCGAGGCACATCGTATGGGCTGCGCCGGGCGCGGGCACTGTGCAATGGCCTACCGTGGTCGCGGAATGAAAGACAACGGCCCCGGCACGCTCATCGTGGCGGCCGCCCCGCTCGGCCAGCCAGCGGACGCTTCGCCCAGGCTGGCGGGTGGCTTGGCGTCGGCGGGGATCATCGCGGCGGAGGACACCCGCAGGGCGCTCCGGCTCGCCAGGGAACTCGGCGTGAAGATCAACGGCCGCCTGGTTTCCTACTACGACGCCGTGGACCAGGACAGGGTGGCCGAACTGCTGTCCGCGATGGAATCAGGGACCGACGTGCTGCTCATCGCGGACGCGGGGATGCCGGGGGTGAGCGACCCCGGCTACCGGCTGGTGGGCGCCGCCGCCGGGGCGGGCATCACGGTGACCGTGCTGCCCGGCCCCTCGGCCGTGACCGCGGCGCTCGCGGTCTGCGGGCTGCCCACCGACCGGTTCTGCTTCGAGGGCTTCCCACCGCGCAGCGCCGGCGCCAGGGAGCGCCGGTTCGCGGAACTGGCCGCCGAACCACGGACCATGGTCTTCTTCGAGTCACGCCGCAGGGTCGCGGCCACGCTGGCCGGGCTGGCCGCCGCGTTCGGGCCGGACCGGCAGGCCGTCGCGTGCCGTGAGCTGACCAAGACCCATGAGGAAATCGCCCGGGGCACGCTCACCGAACTGGCCGCCTGGGCGAAGCAGGGCGTCCTCGGGGAGATCACTCTCGTGGTGGCGGGCGCCCCGGTCCGGAGCCGGCCCAGCCCGGACGGGCCCGGCTGGGCGGCCAGCGTGGCGGCGGCGGTGGCTGAGGTGGCCACCAGGCAGGCGGCGGGGATATCCCGCAAGGAGGCGATCGCCGCCGTAGCCGCCGAGTCCGGCCTGCCCAAACGCGAGGTCTACAACGCCGTGGTGGCGGGCGGCCGGCCCGGATAACCATGCGGGAACGGCCCGCGCACACCGCTACGCTGGTGCGCATGTCAGCGACCGCTCGTCACATTCTCGCGGCGCCGGCCTGGCCCTACGCCAACGGCCCGCGCCACATCGGCCATGTCTCCGGCTTCGCGCTGCCCTGCGACATGTTCAGCCGGTACCAGCGGATGGCGGGAAACCGGGTGCTGATGGTCAGCGGCACCGACGAGCACGGCACGCCGATCCAGGTCCAGGCGGACAAGGAGGGCACCACGCCCCGTGAGCTCGCCGACCGGTACAACCAGGTGATCGCCGAGGACCTGACCGGCCTGGACATGTCCTATGACCTGTTCACCAGGACCACCACGGCGAACCACTACGCGGTCACCCAGGAGATTTTCACCGGCCTGTACCGGAACGGCTACATATTCTCCCGCACCTCGCTGAGCGCGGTCTCGCCGTCCACCGGCCGGACCCTGCCCGACCGGTACATCGAGGGCACCTGCCCGATATGCGGGTACGAGAGCGCGCGCGGCGACCAGTGCGACAACTGCGGCAACCAGCTTGACCCGGTCGACCTGATCAACCCCCGGTCGAAGATCAACGGGGAGGCGCCCGCGTTCGTGGACAGCGAGCAGTTCTTCCTCGACCTGCCCGCGTTCACCGAGGTGCTCGGCACCTGGCTGCAGAGCAAGAAGGGCCAGTGGCGGCCCAACGTGCTGCGGTTCTCGCTCAACCTGCTGGACGGCCTGCAGCCCCGGGCGATCACCCGGGATCTGGACTGGGGCGTGCCGGTGCCGCTCGACGGCTGGCGGGACCGGCCCGACAAGCGCATCTACGTCTGGTTCGACGCGGTCATCGGCTACCTGTCGGCGTCGGTCGAGTGGGCGCGCCGGTCCGGCGACCCGGACGCCTGGCGGGCCTGGTGGCAGTCGGAGGACGCCGAGTCCTACTACTTCATGGGCAAGGACAACATCGTCTTCCACTCCGAGATCTGGCCGGCGATGCTGCTCGGCTACAGCGGGAAGGGCGCCAGGAACGGCACGCCCGGGGCGCTCGGCGCGCTGAACCTGCCCACCGACGTGGTCGCCAGCGAGTTCCTGACCATGGAAGGCCGCAAGTTCTCCTCGTCCCGCTCGGTGGTCATCTACGTGCGGGACTTCCTGGACCGCTACGACGTGGATGCGCTGCGCTACTACGTCGCCGTCGCCGGGCCGGAGAACCAGGACACCGACTTCACCTGGAGCGAGTTCGTCCGGCGCAACAACGACGAGCTCGTCGCCACCTGGGGGAACCTGGTGAACCGTGCGGTCTCGTTCGCGGCCCGCAACATCGGCGAGATCCCCGGGCCGGGGACGCTCACCGGCACCGACCACGCGGCACTGGAACGGTCGCGGCAGGCGTTCGGTGCCGTTGGCGGTGAGCTCGCCAGGTCCCACTTCAAGAACGCGGCCACCGAGGCCATGCGCACCGTCGCCGAGGCGAACAAGTACATGTCGGACCAGGCGCCGTGGAAGCTGCGCGAGTCCGACCCGGACCGGATGCGGACCATCCTGCACGTGGTGCTGCAGCTCGTCGACGACGCCAAGACGCTGCTCACCCCGTTCCTGCCCCGCTCGTCGGGGAAGGTGCACACGATGCTGGGCGGCGAGGGCATCTGGGCCGGCCTGCCGCAGCTGGAGAAGGTGGACGAGGACGGCGGGCCGTCCTATCCGGTGATCACCGGCAGCTATGCCAGCGAAGCCCGGTGGGAGTCCGTCCCGGTCAGGCCCGGAGCCCCGCTCGCCGTCCCGCAGCCCCTGTTCGCCAAGCTCGACACGTCCGTGGTGGACGAGGAACTGAAGCGGCTGGAGGACGCGTGACGGCTGCCCGCGCGGCCAGGGACGCCGTCCCCGGCCCCGGGCAGGTCCCGGCGCCCGAGCCGCTGCCTGTCCCTGCGCTGGACGCGCACTGCCATCTGGACCTGATCGAGCAGCCCGCCGCGGAGGTGCTTGCCGCCGCGCGGGCCGCGGGCATCACCCGGGTGATCACGGTGGGCGTGGACCTGCCCTCGTCGCGCTGGTCCGCCGAGCACGCCGATCTCGGGGAGGGCGTCTACGCGGCGGTGGCGATCCATCCCAACGAGACCGCCGCCGCGGCCGCCTCGGCCGCGCAGCGGGACGAGGTGCTCGCCGAGATCGCCAAGCTGGCGGCCCTGCCGCAGGTCCGCGCGGTCGGCGAGACCGGGCTCGACTATTACCGGGACCACGCCGCCCCTGAGGTTCAGCGGGAGTGGTTCCGCGCGCACATCGAGATCGCCAAGCAGGCCGGCAAGGCGCTGATGATCCACGACCGGGACGCGCACGAGGACGTGCTGGCGATCCTGGCGGCCGACGGCCCGCCGGAGCGGGTGGTGTTCCACTGCTTCTCCGGTGATGCCGCGATGGCCGAGCGGTGCGCGGCCGCCGGGTACGTGATGAGCTTCGCCGGCACCCTCACGTTCAGCAACGCGCCCGCGCTGCGGGAGGCCGCCGCGGTGGCGCCGCCGGACCTGCTCCTGGTCGAGACCGACGCCCCGTTCCTCACGCCGATGCCGCACCGGGGCAAGCCCAACACCCCCGCGATGGTGGCGCACACGGTGCGGTGCCTGGCCGGCGTCAGGCAGGCCGGCGTCGCGGACATGTGCGAACTGGTCACCGCGACCGGCGAGCGCATGTTCGGTCCCTGGTGACCGCGGCCGTGGCCGACGGCGACCTGCTCGGGCCCGCCGCGGTCCGCGAGATCGCGGGCCGGCTGGGCGTGCGGCCCGCGAAGCGGCTCGGCCAGAACTTCGTCATCGACCCCGGCACCGTCCGGCGCATCGTGGCGCTGGCCGGCCTGTCTGCCGGAGACGACGTGCTGGAGGTTGGCCCGGGGTTCGGCTCGCTGACCCTCGGCCTGCTCGCCGCCGCCCGCCGGGTGATCGCCGTCGAGGTCGACCCCGCCCTGGCGGCGGAACTGCCGCGCACCGTGGCCGCGGTGGCGCCGGGGCTCGCGCCGCGGCTGGACGTGGTTACCGCCGACGCCGCCCGGGTGACCAGCCTTCCCGGCGAACCGCCCGCCGCGCTGGTGGCGAACCTGCCCTACAACGTCGCGGTGCCGGTGGTGCTGCACCTGCTCGCCACCTTCGGCTCCCTGGCCCGCGGCCTCGTGATGGTGCAGGCGGAGGTCGCCGACCGGATGACCGCGCCGCCGGGTAGCCGGGTCTACGGCGTGCCCTCGGTCAAGCTCGCCTGGTTCGCGTCCGCGCGCCGGGCCGGGCCGGTGCCACGGGCGGTGTTCTGGCCGGTGCCGAACGTCGACTCGGGGCTTGTGGCATTCACCCGGCGGCCGCCGCCGGACACCGGTGCGAGCCGCGAGGACACCTTCGCCGTGATCGACGCCGCGTTCTCCCAGCGCCGCAAGACGCTGCGGGCGGCGCTGGCGCGCTGGGCGGGCACGCCCGCCGAGGCCGAGCGGATCCTGCGCGCGGCCGGGGTGGACCCCGGTGCCCGCGGCGAGTCGCTGACCGTGGCCGGCTTCGCCCGGATAGCGGCGGTGCCGGCCCGGGGGAGCGACCCCCCGGAGCCCCCCGATGGCCACAAGGCCCTGTGACTCCGTCACATCGCCTTGGGCCGTGCAGGCCCGGGTGGGCGACCCCCCGGAGCCCCCCGATGGCCACAAGGCCCTGTGACTCCGTCACATCGCCTTGGGCCGCGCGGTCCCGGCTGGGGTGAGCGTGCCTGCCGTTAGGATCAAGGGCATCGTTACCCCCGTGACCGCCGTCACCGCCAGAGCGCCGGCGAAGGTGAACCTGCAGCTCGCCGTGGGCCCGGCCCGCGCCCACGGCTACCACGATGTGGTCACGGTGTATCACGCTGTGTCGCTGTTCGACGAGGTGACCGTGGCTCCCGCGGCACGCAACAGCGTCTCGGTCACCGGCGAGGGGGCCGGCAGCGTCCCCGCCAACGGCACCAACCTCGCCGCGCGCGCCGTCGCCGCGCTGCTCGGCGCCGTGGGCCCAGGCGCCAGGGACTCCCCGGGCCTGGCGATCCGGATCAGCAAGCGGATCCCGGTCGCGGCCGGCCTGGCCGGCGGCAGCGCCGACGCGGCTGCGGCGCTGGTCGCCTGCAACGAACTGTGGCGGACCGGCCTGAGCCAGGCCGAGCTGTGCGAGCTGGCCGCCGGAATCGGCAGTGACGTCGCGTTCGGCCTGGTCGGCGGGACGGCAATCGGAGTGGGGCGGGGCGAAAGGGTGACCCCCGCGCTGGCCGCCGGTAGCTACCACTGGGTGCTCGCCTTCGCCGCGGACGGCCTGTCCACCGCCGAGGTCTATGCCGCCTGCGACCGGATTCGGGCCACCCGCAGCGGGCCGGGCGGTTCCCGCGCGGCTGCGGTGAAGCCGGCCGGCCGGTCCCGGTCCGGGCGCACCGGCGCCGCGGCGCCGCCGGGTCCGCCCGCGCTGGACAACCGGCTGATGGCCGCGCTGCGGTCGGGGAACCCCGCCGAGGTCGGCCCGCTGCTCGCCAACGACCTGCAGCAGGCGGCGATCTCGCTGCGCCCGGACCTGCGCCGCACCCTCGCCGCGGGCATGGAACTCGGCGCACTGGCCGCGATCGTCTCCGGTTCCGGCCCGACCTGCGCCTACCTGGCCAAGGACGCACGGCACGCCGCGGCCCTGGCCGTCGCGCTCGCCGGTGCCGGGGTGTGCCGCACGGTGGTCCACGTCGTGGGCCCGGTGCCGGGGGCCAGCGTGACGGGCATTGCGCCGGAGCCGGTGTGAGCGCGCGTGAGCGCCCGCGTGAGCACGCCCCCGTGAGCACGCCCGCGTGAGCACGGAGGCGCTGTGAACCTGGTCAACCTGGAGAACGTCGTCAAGGGCTACGGGCAGCGGTTGCTGCTTGACGGCGTCTCCGCCGGAGTGGCCGCGGGCGAATCGATCGGGCTCGTCGGGCGCAACGGTGTGGGCAAGAGCACGCTGCTCGGGCTGCTGGCCGGGACCGAGCACCCCGACACTGGCCGGGTCACCCGGGCCAGGGGCCTGCGCGCCGGTCACCTCCCCCAGGCCGACCGGCTGACCGGGACGGTGGCCGGCCTGGTCACCGGCGGCCGGCCGGAGCACGAATGGGCCGGCGATGCGCGCATCAGGTCGGTGATCGGCGCGCTGCTTCCCGACATTGACTTCGAGTCAGATGCCGAACGATTGTCCGGGGGTGAGACCCGCCGGGTGGCGCTGGCGTCGCTCCTCGCTGGCGAGCACGATCTGCTGCTGCTCGACGAGCCGACGAACCACCTGGACGTGGAAGCCGTTGCCTGGCTGGCCGGGTTCCTCCGTGAGCAGGGCACGGCGATGGTAGTGGTGACCCACGACCGCTGGTTCCTTGACGCTGCCACCGAGCGGACCTGGGAACTGGCCGACGGCCGGCTGCACACCTACGACGGGGGCTACGCCGCCTACGTGCTCGCCCGCGCCGAACGGGCCCGGATCGCCGACGCCACCGAGCGGCGGCGGCGCAACCTGCTGCGCAAGGAACTGGCGTGGCTGCGGCGTGGGCCCCCGGCCCGGACCAGCAAGCCCCAGTTCCGCATCGACGCCGCGAACGCGCTCATCGCCGACGAGCCGCCGGCCCGGGACGGGGTCGAACTGGTCCGGCTGGCGGCGGCGCGGCTCGGGAAGACCGTGATCGACGCGGAGGACGTGTCGGTGAGGGTTGCGGGGCCGGGTCTGTTCGACGACGTGACGTGGCAGCTTGGGCCGGGGGACCGGATCGGGATCCTCGGGCCTAACGGGGCTGGGAAGACCACGTTTTTGCGGCTGCTCGCGGGGGATTGGGGCGGGGTTGAGGGCCGTCCAGTGGGACACCTGGGCGCGGACAGAACTCCGCGCCCAGGTGACCCACCGGCCGGCCCCGTGCGGGATCCGGCGGCGGCGGTTGAGGTGGAAGGTCCGCTGGTGGTCGCGGGACGGGTCGTGCGGGGGAAGACGGTGCGGCTCGGGTACCTGGGGCAGGGAGGCGAAGGGCTGGATCCCTCGATGTCGCCGCGGGAGGTGGTGGCGTCCGTCCGGGGGAATTTGGAAGCGAGTGGTGGTCCGGGGTCGGTGGGGTTCCTGCTGGAGCAACTGGGTTTGCTGGGGGACACGCAATGGACGCCGGCCGGGGAGCTGTCGGGCGGGGAGCGGCGGCGGGTGCAGCTGCTTCGGATTCTGGTCGGGGAGCCGAATGTGCTGCTGCTGGATGAGCCGACTAACGATCTTGATGTGGATACGTTGACGGAGCTGGAAGACCTGCTGGACGGGTGGGCTGGGTCGCTGGTGGTGGTGAGTCATGACCGGTATTTCCTGGAGCGGGTGACCGATCACGTGGTGGCGTTGCTGGGGGACGGGAAGCTGTCGTTCCTGGGCGGCGGGATCGAGGAGTACCTGGAGCGACGGGGTGCCCAGGTCCGGGCGGGGAGCGTGGCGGCGCTGGCCCCGGAGCGGGGGGTGCGCGCCGGGGGCGGGTCAGCGAGGGACCGTCGTATCGCAAAGAAGGAGCTGCTGCGGGTGGAGCGGCAGATCGACCGGCTCGGGGTGCGGGAGGAGGAGCTGACCGAGGAGCTGGCGGCGCGGGCGAGCGACTACGCGGCGCTGATCGAGCTGGGGGCGCAACTGCGCGAGGTCCAGGCGGAGAAGGAGCGGCTGGAGGAGGAGTGGCTGGCCGTCGCCGAGGACGCGGAGTGATCGCGGCCGGGCCTCAGCCGGCGTCGAGCGGGACGAGCAGGACCCGCAGCAGGCCGGCCAGCGTGTGACGACTGGTCTCGGGGAGGCCGGCGAGCAGTGCATGCTCCTTTTCCAGCAGGTCGGCGAGTGTGGCATCCACCCGGGTCTGGCCCGCGGCGGTGAGCGTGACCACCACCCCCCGCTTGTCCTGCGGGTCGGGCCGCCTGCGGACCAGGCCCTTGGCTTCCAGCCGGTCGATCCGGTTGGTCATCGTGCCCGAGGTGACCAGCGTGGCCCGCAGCAGTGCGCCCGGGCTCAGCTCGTAGGGTGCGCCCTGCCGCCGCAGCGCGGCGAGCACGTCGAACTCCCAGGACTCGAGGTCGTGCGCGGCGAAGGCGCTGCGGCGCTCCCGGTCCAGGTGACGGGCCAGCCGGGAGATCCGGCTCAGCACCTGCATCGGCCGCACGTCCAGGTCGGGGCGCTCGGCCTGCCAGGCAGCCACCAGGTCATCGACCTCGTCCATCGGGCCCCGGCCCGCGCGGCCTGTCCCGCCGCCGTCCGCGGCATGCTCCATCTGCCAAGGATATCTCTTGACATCAAGAATTATCGAGGGCACGGTAGTAAGTAGCTTGATATCGAGATACTTGGAAGGGTGGCATGTGGGATCCAGGCCAGTACCTGCGCTACGCCGGCGAACGGGCGCGCCCCTTCTTTGACCTGCTCGCGCGGGTAGGGGCGGACGACCCGGGTTACGTGGCGGACCTCGGCTGCGGGCCGGGGAACCTGACCGCCACCCTGGCCGGCCGGTGGCCGGCCGCCGAGATCGTGGGTGTGGACAACTCGCCGGAGATGATCGCCGCGGCACAGGAGGAGGCCGGCCGGCACGACCGGCTCAGCTTCACGCTCGGCGACGTCAGGGACTGGCGGCCCGGCCGCAAGGTCGATGTGCTCGTGTCCAACGCCGTGCTGCAATGGGTGCCCGGCCATATGGACGTGGTCGCGCGCTGGCCGGGCCTGCTCGCCCCGGGCGGGTGGCTGGCCTTCCAGCTTCCCGGCAACTTCGACCAGCCGACCCACGCCATCCTGCTCGACCTCGTCCGGTCGGACCGCTGGGCGCCGCTGCTGCGCGGCGTGGCGCTCAACCGCCAGGCCGGCAGCCCCGCGGACTACCTGGACCTGCTGGCCAGGGAAGGCTGTTCGGTGGATGCCTGGGAGACCACCTACCTGCACGTGCTGCCTGGCCCCGATCCGGTGGTGGAGTGGTACCGGGGCACCGGGCTGCGCCCCGTGCTTGCTGTCCTGGACCCAGGTCAGGCCGAGCGGTTCCTCGCCGAGTACGCCGAACGGGTGACGCAGGCCTACCCGGCGGCGCCCTATGGGACCGTCCTGCCGTTCCGCAGGGTGTTCGTGGTCGCACAGGTCCGGCGCTAGTCGCGCGGGGCGGGCGCCCCCATCGCCGCCTTCGCCGAGATGCTCGGCGAGCGGTCCAGCTGGGACAGCCCGTTCCAGGCGAGGTTGATCAGGTGCGCCGCGACGACCTCCACCTTCGGCTTGCGGACGTCCAGCCACCACTGCCCGGTCATGGCCACCATGCCCACCAGCATCTGGGCGTACATCGGGGCCAGCTTCTGGTCGTAGCCGCGGTCGGCGGAAGAAGTCGCCAAGCATGTACTCGACCTGGCTGGCGATATCGCTGATCAGGCTGCCGAACGTGCCGGAGCCGGGGGAGGGGGAGTCGCGGACCAGGATACGGAAGCCGTCGGAGTTGTCCTCGATGTAGCGGAGCAGTGCCACCGCCGCCGCCTCGAACTTCTCCCTGGTGTTGGCGCCGCCCAGAATGGCCGTCGCCATGGCGAGCAGCCGTTCCACCTCGCGGTCAACCACGACCGCGTACAGGCCTTCCTTGCCGCCGAAGTGCTCGTAGACCACTGGCTTGGAGACGCCGGCCTGGGCGGCGATCTCCTCGATGGAGGTGCCTTCGAACCCCCGCTCCGCGAAGAGCCTGCGGCCAATGTCGAGCAACTGCTCCCGGCGCTCTTTGCCGGTCATCCGCTTGCGGTGGTTATTGCCGGCGCTCGAATTGCTCACCCACCCATCATCGCGGTCATGCCGCCGTCCGGTCACCTGGCTTGGTCACGTCGGCCCGGGTCATCGAGCCCAGCGAGACGTCGCGCAGCCCGGTGAGCTTGCCGGCCAGCCGCCGCTCGTCCGGCCACCGGACGTCCCAGGCCCAGCCGAGCAGTTCGGCCCACCTGATGACCCTGGCGCTGATGTCGATCTGGCCCTTGAGCGCTCCGTGCCTGGCGCAGGTCGGGTCGCAGTGGTGCAGGTTGTGCCAGGACTCGCCGAAGGAGAGGATGGCCAGCCAGGCGACGTTCCTTGACTTGTCCCTGACCTCGAAGTCCTCGTTGCCGAACGTGTGGCAGACCGAGTTGATGGACCAGGTGACGTGGTGCAGCAGGCAGATGCGGACGAGGCTGGCCCAGAAGAACGCGGTGAGCGCGCCGGCCAGGGACATCGACCACAGGCCGCCGATCAGCGCGGGCGCGAGCAGGGAGATCACGACCCACAGCGGGAACGCCCTGGAGACCCGGCGGATGGGCGGGTCGGCCAGCAGGTCGGGGCAGAACTTCTGCTGTGAGGTCCGGTTGGGGTTGAACATCCAGCCCATGTGCGCGTACATGAACCCCTTGGTGAGGGCCTGCCAGTCGGTGCCGAACCGCCACGGCGAGTGCGGGTCGCCGTCGCGGTCGCTGTACTTGTGGTGCCGCCGGTGGTCGGCCACCCAGACCAGCAGCGGGCCTTCGATCGCCATGCTCCCCGCGACGGCCATCGCGACACGCAGTGGCTTGACCGCCTTGAACGAGTTGTGCGTGAAGTGGCGGTGGAAGCCCATGCTGATCCCCATGCCGGAGATCACGTAGAAGACGGCCGCGATCACAATGTCATGCCAGCCCAGCCCCCAGCCCCAGGCCAGCGGGATGGCGGCGGCCACGGCGAGCAGTGGCACCACGACGAACAGCCCGACAAGGAAGCGGTCGCGGAAGGAACTGGGCTCGGGCTCCATATCGGGGAGCGGTGTCCGCGCCGCGCTGGTGGGCAGGCCGGCCGCGACCGGCGTGCGGGGCACGGCGGCCCCGGCCGGCGCGCCTGGCGGACCGGTCAGGAGGGCGTCTGGGGGTGCCGTCATGGGATTCCTCGCTCTGTTCTGGCGCCACGGGCGGGGGGAAACGCTCAGGGCGGGGGATTACGCTTACGTCACCGTAACCTACGAAGACGTAGGTTTAGCAAGAGGCCGGCTGAGATTTCACCAAGAAGTGGCGGATAGCACACCTGCGGTACGCCATCTTGTCTCACATCATGGGATAGGTAGCGCAGCGTGCTTCGGTGCCGGTGGTGCGTAGGGCGGTAAGGCGGCGCATGGCTCCCGGGCGAGGATTCGAACCTCGGTTGAGCGGACCAAAACCGCTTGTCCTGCCTGGCTAGACGACCCGGGAAGGCTCCGGCGCAAACTCTACCTGGAAGCCGAACCGGGCCCGGCCGAACGTGTCGGCCGGGCCCAGCGGACGCCTCGCGGGGGTGTGGATCAGGCTGGCCTGCCCTGCATGAGCGGCGACTGGGCCAGCGAGGTCAGCGCCGACAGCGAACTCGGCGAGTTGTTGACGATGTAGTTGCAGGGCGGTACCTGGCTGTCCCAGTACAGCGCGGCGTGGATTGCCGGATTCGCCGCGACGAAGGACTGCATCTGCTGGATCCAGTTGACCCGCACGCTGGTGCTGGAATACGCGACGCTGCCCCACTCGGCGATGAACACCGGCAGCCCGCCGTGCGCGGCGGCAAATTGAACCACCCCGGTGAACAGCGAGTCCGGGCTTTCCGGCGGTGTCACGCCGTTGGTGAAGCCAGAGTGGTTCTTCCTGGCGGTGCGGCAGCCACCGGTGTTGTAGCCGTCGGCGGAGACGATGTCGACCTCGTTCGTGCCCGGCCACCACTGGATGGCTTTGCCGTTGTTGTAGAAGAAGTGGGTCAGGATCAGCACAAAGTGGATTCGGCCGCCCTGGTTCCAGAGCAGGTGGTGGTTGACCGCGATCTGGTGGATGTGGTCCCAGGCCTGGATGAACTGGGCCGAAGTGCCCAGCCCCTGGTGGGTCCCTGGGACGTTCGCCTCATGCTCGAAGGTGAAGTAGATGGCAGGGAGCCCGTAGCGGCCCGCCGAGGAGTTCATGGACTCCAGGAACGCCGTGATGGTCGCATCCTGCGCGCCGGCCGCGATGGCGGAGTAGGGAGTCCCGCCGGGGAAGGTGTCCAGGCTCATCAGGATCGTGGTGCCCTGCGCCATGAAGTTGTCCACCAGCCGGCTCTGGAACGACTGCCCCAGCCGGTCGTAGACGCGGACGATCGCCAGCTTGCGGCCGAGTGCCCCCTGCTCCGCGGCCAGCGGCACATCGCCGCCGAACATAACGCCGTTGCCGACACCGGCCAGGGTGCCCGCCGCGTTCGCCTTGCTGCCCTTCCCGTCCAATACGGAGCTGAGCTTGCCCAGGCTCCCCGTGCCGCCTTCTGAATTCCCGCTGCCCTGCAGCGTGGAGCCATGCGTCGCGGTCTTGTGCTGCGCCATGCCCGCGGCGCATCCGCTGCTCCCCACGGCCAGCAGAAGCATGCCGGCCACCACGGCCGGACAAGTCCGCCAGCGGCGCTCCCTGCTGCGGCGCGCGGGAGAAGCGCCATCCCTGCGCTCCTCGTGCACGTGGTACTCCTTAACGTGAATGACGTACTTCAAGACGTCTAAGTCGGCGTACTTCATGATGTCTAACAGTAGGACCTCGCCTGGTCGGCCATGCTGGGTTCCGCCTGGGAAACGGGCCAGAATCCGCTTGGTACAGCCTGTGTGTGACGGCTAGGCGCGGGCTGTGCGCGCGGGTGCCGAGCGCGCCCGGCCGCCGCCGGGCGACAGCGATGCCGGCAACGCGGGCCATACTCGGCCTTTACGCAAAAAAAACACTGCCTTACCTGCGGGGAAACGCCAGCTAGCGGGCACAGGCGACCGAATCATCCGCCCCTTACGTGTACATCACATACGGTAAGCTTGCACCACGATCGCGACATCAAGGATGTTTACCCGAGCCACGGCCGGCGACGTCCGTGCAGGGGGCCAGATGTCATCCAACAAGGCGTGTAAAGCGTCCAAGACGTGTATAGCGTCATACACAGTGCGTGCAGGAGGGCAACACGCCAGTACGGCCTGATGTGGCGGCACCGGCCGCCGCACGGACCGCACCGGCAGGGTTCAGGGGACGGGCCTGCCGTGGAGATCCGGGGCATTGGACAGTGGACAGCGGGGTGTGGCGGCTACCCGCTGGCCCGGCGCCCGGCGCCCGGAGGCAAGCGAGGAGTAAGACAGTGAGGAGCACCGCAGCATGAATCCCGTCCAACGACCGGACTCCTTCGAGGCCGCTGATTATGTCGGCGTGCTACGCCGCCGGTGGCTGATCGTGCTGGCCCTGACGTGCGTCGGCGTTGTCGGTGCATTCGGCTATGTCACAGTCGCCCCCAAGTCGTACACCGCGACCGCATCGGTGAACGTCAACCCCACCGCCGCCGACCAGTCCAACGCTGTGGCGGGCAGCCGCACCAGCGGCGCCACCGTCAACCTCGACACCCAAGCCCAGGTCGTCACGTCCACCGCGGTCGCCACGCTGACCGGCAAGATGCTGCACAGCACGCTTACCCCCTACAAGCTGGCCGCGCAGATCAACGTCACGGTCCCGCCGAACTCCTCGATCCTCGACATCACCTGCAAGGCGTCCACCGCCGTCGGCGCGGCCGCCTGCGCGAACTACTTTGCCAAGGCCTACCTGCAGAACCGGCAGCAGAGCGCGGTGAGCTACGTCGAGGGGCAGCTCAAGACGCTGCAGACGCAGTTGACCACGCTCAACACGGCCATCGCCGCGGAGAGCACCAAGATCACCAGCCTGCCGTCGAACTCGCCGCAGCGGGCCGCCGACACCGCCCAGCTTGACTCGGACAAGGCCAAGCTGAACAAGCTCACCCAGGAATACGCGACGACCAACGGTCAGCTCGCGAACACCAACGGCGGGTCCGTCAACAACGTCGCCACCCCGCCGGGCAAGCCGAGCAGCCCCAAGAAGGCGCTGATCATCCCCAGCGGGCTGGTGGCTGGGCTGCTTCTCGGCCTGATCGCCGCGTTCCTGGTGGACCGGCGCGACAAGCGGATCCACAACGCGGTGCACGCCGAGCGCGTGCTCGACCTGCCGGTCCTGCTGAACCTGCCTGCCGGGGCGTTCGGCCGGGAGGTCTCCATCGCCTCCCCGCGCTCGAAGACCGGGCAGGCGTTCACCGACCTGGCCCATGGCGTGGCGGCGGCCCTCGGTGAGGGCAACCACGTTGTGTTCGTGGCCGGCGCGACGCCCGGCCCGGCCGGCAGCGTGGTCGCCGCCAACCTGGCCGTCACGCTCGCCCGGACTCACTCCGAGGTGGTGCTTGTCTGCGCCAACATGAACAGCACGGTCGCGCCGAAGCTGCTCGGTCTCGGCGAGGGCGAAGGGCTGGCCGAGCTGATCGCGGGCAACGCCACGGTGCGGGACGTGGTGCAGGGCCCGGCTGGCATGCCGGGTCTGTGGGTGATCACCCCCGGAGCCGACCCGTCGCTGGCGTTCTACCACCTGCAGCACGACACGGCCCGTGCGCTCACCAGCCAGCTGCGCCGGGACGCGCGGTACGTCATCATCGAGGCGCAGGCCGCCGACGACGGTGCCGACACGTTCGCCCTGGGCGAGTTCGCCGATGCCGCGGTGGTGACGATCGAGGTCGGCCGCAGCACCAAGACCGATGCCCTGGAGTGCGTCCGCCGGCTCCGCCAGCTCAGGACGCCGGTGCTCGGCGCCGCGGTCCTGCCCGCGCTGGGCAGGCGCATCACCGTCCGCCCGCCGCGCCAGGGGCAGCCGCGGCCCGGTGCGGGCCCCGAGGCGCGGCCGGACAGCGCGCCGCCCGGGCGCGGGGGGCAGGACGAGTTCACCCCCATTTCAGGCATGTCCGCGAACATGTCGGACCGGAGAGACCGCGCGGCGCGTACCCGGGACGGGCACGGCGGCCGGGCAGACAGCCTTCCAGGAACCTGACCCCATGGCAGGCGGGCAGCCAGCGCGGCCGCCGCGCTGGGCGGCAACCGGGCTCGCAATCGCGGCGGGGCTAGCGGTGGCGGCCTGTGCGGCGGGCGCGCCCAACGTCGGGCAGCCCGGCGGCTCGGCCCCGGCGGCCGGCCCGACGGCAACCGCCGGGGCCCGTACCACGTCGGCGGGGCCCGCGGCGCCGCTGACGGACCTGGCGGTGGCCAGCGCTGCCGACGCGCAGCGGCGCGCGGTCGCGCTGGTCCTGTCCGGGTCCGATCCGCGCGGGCTCACCTCGGCCGACGTCATCTACCAGGAGTTCGCGGCACCGGTGCGGTACATCGCGGTGTTCCAGTCCAAGGAGGCAACGGGGGTGGGCCCGCTGACCAGCACGCAGCCGACGGACGGCCAGGCCCTGTCCGTGGTGCGCGCGCTGTTCGGCTACAACGGAGGCACCCACGTCTTCACCAAGGAACTGAACCACAGCCAGCTCACCAACCTGGGCAGGACGACCCACCCGTCGCTGTATTCGACCGCAGGGCCGGGAGTGTCCACCTCCACCAAGGCCCTCCAGCGGGCGGTCCGCGGTGACGGGGCACCACCGCAGATCTTCTATTTCCGGGGCGAGGGCCCGCAGAGCAGCGTGCTGGCCACCGCGCACCTGTCCCGGCCCTCCGCCGCGAAGGTGACCATTCCCGGTTACGGCACCGAGTCGTGGGCCTATGACCTCAAGACCGGCCGGTGGGCGCTGACCGCGGGCGGGCCAAAGGTCCAGGTCGCCAACGTGGTCGTGCAGCTGGTCCCGTACAAGCAGGCGGTGGTGAGCCACCGCGCCGGGACCACGGTGCCAACCGCCCGGCTGATCGGCAATGGCACCGTCCAGGTGCTCTCCGGGAGTGCGGGCGGCAGCGGCACGGCCGCGCCCGGCACCTGGTCCAAGCCGCACCTGAACCAGCTCACCAACTACACCGACGGTAACGGGTACCCGATGGCGTTCCAGCCCGGCCCTACGTGGGTCATATTCGCGCCAAAGGGCACCAAGGTCAGCACATCGGGGGGACAGTGATGAGGCAGGCTGGAGCGTGCGCAGCGCCCAGGTGCCGCGCAGAGGTAACGAGGAGCCGATCGTGACGACCGCCCCTGAGCGAGCCCGCCAGAACGGCCTGAGCGGCTTCAAGGACACGCCTGCGGCCGAGCCGCAGGTCCCGGGGCGTACCCCCCGGGTCAAGCGGCTCAGCTGGTTCGCGCGCGAACCAGCCTGGCCCATCGTGGCCCTGCTGGTCGGCTGGCCGCTGTGGTGGTGCCTGGGCGTCGGGGACTACTTCCCGATCCTCCTCGCCTTCCCCATGGTCCGCCGGATGTGGTACTGGCGGGTGAACAGGGAGCGGACCATCAGGCTCCCGCCCGGGTTCAGGATCTGGTCGCTGTTCCTCATCGTGACCCTCTTCTCCGTCGCGACGATCTCGCTGACCGCGCCCGACTCGGTGGTGAGCCCCACCGGCAGCCGCGTCATCTCCTGGGCCCTGCGCACCGGCGTCTACTTCGCGGTGACCATACTGCTCGTCTACGCGGGCAACCTGACCGAGGAGGAACTGCCGCGGCGCCGCCTCGCCTGGCTGCTCGGCCTGGTCGGGATCTACACCGCGGCCGGCGGGGTGCTCGGCGTGGCCGACCCGCACTTCCAGTTCACCTCGCCGCTGGCCTACGTGCTGCCGCACAGCCTGCAGAACAACAACGGGCTGCTCGCGATGATGCTGCACCCGGGGTTCTCCCAGGTGCAGAACATCCTCGGCTATGCCGTGGGGCGGCCGAGGGCGCCGTTCGACTACACCAACATGTGGGGCAACGCCCTGGCCATCATGCTGCCCTGGCTGATAGTGGCCTGGTGGTCCTATGGCAACCGCAAGGAGCGCCGGAACCTGCTGATCGTGTGCGCGGTCGCGCTGGTGCCTGTCGTCTATTCGCTGGACCGCGGGCTGTGGGTCGGCCTCGGTATTTCCGTCCTTTACGTGGCCGTGCGCTTCGCCGCCCGGGGCAGGATAGGCCTGCTGGCCGGCCTGTTCGGGGTGCTCGCGCTGGTGGCGGTCGTGGTGGTCGCCTCGCCGCTGCAAAGCCTCATCAGCCAGCGGCTGCAGCACGGCAAGAGCAACGCCGTCCGCTCGTCGCTGTCCGGGCTCGCCGTGGACGTCGCGGCGTCCTCCCCGGTCATCGGCTATGGGGACACCAGGCACGAGCTGGGCAGCACCAACTCGATCGCGGTCGGCAAGACGGCCAAGTGCCACAGTTGCGGCTCCCGCGACATCGGCGGCAACGGCCAGCTCTGGATGCTGCTCATCACCAGCGGCATCCTGGGCGCGGTGCTGTACTGCAGCTTCTTCATCTACGGGATCTGGCGGTACTGGCGAGATCCGACGCCCTATGGGCTGGTGGGCGTGCTTGTCCTGATACTGGGCTTCCCGTTCATGATCGTCTATATCGCGGTGGGGCCGCCCCTTGCCTTCACTATGCTCGCTTATGCCCTCCTCTGGAAGAATGACCGGGTACGGCATAAGGAAGCCGAGGAGGCAGCCGCCGAGTCCGCGGCGCAGCTTCGTGCTCAGATAGGTGCCCGGGCCGTGGCCGCAAGGGCGCAGACATGATCGGGTCACCGGGGGTGGCAAGCTGGCGCGGATGAGGCGTAGCCCCAGCGAGGCATGGCCGGAACCACAGGCCTATGCCGGCGCTCCGCGTACCTCCACTCAGCGCGGCAGGCCAGCCAGTGCCCCGGTCCGGGCGCCGAATGGCAGGCCCGCACCGGCCGGGCCCGGAACGGGGCGCCCGGCCGGCAAGGGCAGCGGCGGCCAGCCGCAACTGGCCGAGGTCGCCCGCGGTGGCACCCTCAACCTGATCGGCGCGGGCGTTTCCGCGGCTACCACGGTGGGCGTCACGGTCTTCGTGACCCGGAGGTTCAGCCTGCCGGTCGCCGGTGCCTTCTTCACCGCCACCTCCGCGTTCCTGATCGTCGAGGCGGTGGCGAGCCTCGGGGCCAACGTCGGCCTCGTCTACTTCATCGCCCGGCTCCGCTCGCTCGGTGAGGAGAAGCGGATCCCGACGATCCTCCGCGCGGCCGTCATCCCGGTCATCGTGGCCTCGCTCCTGCTCACGGCGATCATGGTGGGCGCCGCGGAGCCGCTTGGCGAAGGTGCTGCTCAGCGGGGGCCTCGCCAAGGGCGGGGCGGTGAGCTCGGCCGCGGTGGCGCAGGCGCTGCGGGCGCTGGCCCTCACCCTGCCGTTCGCCGCGCTGCTCGACACCTATCTGGGCGTGGGCCGTGGCTACCGGGACATGCGGCCCACGGTCGTGATCGACAAGATCGGCCGTTCGGCTGTCCAGCTGTTCGGCATCATCGTCGCCGTGGCCGCTGGCAGCGCCGCACTCCTCGCGCCGCTGTGGGCGCTGCCGTACGTGCCCGCCGCTGCCGTCGCCTGGCTCTGGGTACGCCGGATCAGGCGGCGCCCCTCCAAGGGCCCGCGGGGGATGCCGGACGTCCCGCCCGAGCTCGCCGCACTGCTGGCCATTTCCACTCCGGTGCCGAAGATCAAGGGCGCCCTGCAGCGCGGCAGCCGGACGGCGGCGCGCCGGCTGGCGAACGCCAACCCCCGCGGATTCTGGCAGTTCACCACGCCGCGCGGCATCGCCAGCCTGGCATCCATCACGCTGCAGCGGATCGACATCGTGCTCGTCGCGATCTTGATGGGACCGGGCTGGGCGGCCGTGTACACGGCGGCGACCCGGTTCCTCGTGGCCGGCCAGCTTGGCAACATGGCGATCAGCATGGCGGCGCAGCCGCGGTTCACCGAGCTTTTCGCTCTCGGCGACCGGCGCAGCGCGAACGTCATCTACCAGGTGACCACCGCCTGGCTGGTGCTGCTCACCTGGCCGCTGTACCTGCTGGCCATCGTCTACGGGCCGGTAGTGCTCAGCGTGTTCGGCCACTCCTACAAGGCCGGCGCCGACGTGATGCTCATCCTCGGCCTGACCATGCTGCTGGCCACCGCCTGCGGCCAGGTCGACATGGTGCTGATCACTACGGGGCGCAGTAGCTGGAGCCTGGTCAACGGCCTGCTCGCGGTGGGCGTGAACGTGGGCCTGGACCTGGTGCTCATCCCCCGGTACGGCATCACCGGTGCCGCGATCGGCTGGGCCGTCGCCATCATCGTCACCAACCTGATGCCGATGGCCCAGCTAGCCTCGTCCATCCATCTGCAGCCCTTCGGGCGCGGGACGATCCTGGCCGCCGGGCTGTCGGTGGTGAGCTTCTGCGCCATCCCGCTCGCGCTACGGTCCGTCCTCGGCGGCGGCCTGACCGGGCTGGCCGCGGGCGTGGCCGCCGGATCCGTGGTGCAGGCGATCGGGCTCTGGCGGTTCAGCGACGTCCTGCAGTTGTCGGCCATGCCCGGCATCTCGTCCATTCAGCGGCGACTACACCGCGCGAGACGTCGATAACATTAAGTAAGCATCGGAAATTCAAAATCCGTGCCGCTGCGAAGTGAACCATTACCCCTACCTCGGGCGTCCGTTAAGGGGGACGCGGACCATCCTCGGGTGAAACGCGGCCCTTGGCTGTTATCGAGGCAGGCATCAGATGACTACGAGACTGGCGGTGCCGGTGAGGCTGGCTGATCGGGACTTCCGCGTTGGCCGGAATAGCCTGCGAGGCAGGCATTCACGCTACGATCGGTCATCAGGAGGCTACTCTGCCGTGCGCTGGCGTTCCGATATCCTTAGTAGTCTGTTCTGCTGCCATCGGCGGCAAGCGGGGGGCTGCCCAACTGCAGGGCTTTCAGTCGTGCGGGACCTGAGCCGGAGTTTACGGGCCTATTAAGGTCGGGGTATACCTGTCCTTTAGGGGATGTGATCTATGGGGATCATGGACGGCGTCAGGGACGCGAGGCCTGCCGCGGCCGCTGGGGCAGGGGCGCCGCCGCTGCGCTTGGCCGACGACTGGGAGCGGCTTGCGTACCTGCGCGAGGTCTGTGAAATCCTGTGGCCGCCGACCGCGGAGATGACGCTCTACGGTGGCCCGCATGGCTGGCCGCAGATCACCGGGGCGGTGCGGCCCCGGGCACTGGGGGGCACCGCGCGCGCTGATGGGCGCGACTTCGTACTGATTCCTGGCGTCCGGCATCCCCGGCTGCTGGTGCCCGCAGCGCCCCGCGCAGCCGCTGCGGCGCTGCGCCAGTACGGCCAGCCGAGGTCATGGGCGGCCCGCATGGGTGTCGCGGCGTTCGCGCTGGGGCTGGCCAGCGGGCTCGGCGGCACGCTGCTCGGGGTCCGGGTCAGGGTCACCGCCCCGCCGGAGGCCGAGAGCATCGAGTCGTACCTGAAGTCCGTCCTGTCCCCTGACATCAGGGTGAGCATCCGCCTCGGGCCAGCCCGCGCCAACCGCAAGCCGGTGCTCCAGTTGCACACGACGAGCGGGGAAGCGGCGGGCTTTGTCAAGGTCGGGTTCAATCCGCTCACCCGTGACCTGGTGCGGGCCGAGGCCGTGTCGCTCGCCTGGCTGGAACGCGCCGGGCTGGCCGGGATCTCGGTGCCGCGGGTGCTGCACCACGGCCAATGGCACGGCATGGACGTGCTCGTGCTGAGCGGGCTCCCGGTCTGGCAGCGCCGCCGCGCGCTTTCTGCTGCCCAGCTCTCCGCCGCCATGGACACCGTGGCCAGGGTCGGCGGGCTCCAGGAGGGGGCGCTGGCCAGCGATGCGTACCTGCATCAGCTGCGGGAGCGCCTGGAAACGGCGGACCCGGGCCCGGAGCGCTCGGAGCTGCTCCAGGCCCTGGACACGATCGACGCAACGGGCCTGTGCCCGGGCCTGACCTTCGGTGCGTGGCACGGCGACTGGTCTCCCTGGAACATGGCGAGCACCACCGGCGGGCTGCTGGTCTGGGACTGGGAGCGGTTCGCCTGCGGCGTGCCGCGTGGCTTCGACGCACTGCACTACTGGCTGCAGAGCGAGGTGGGGCCGCAGCACCGGGATCCCCTGGCCGCCGCCACCGACTGTGCCGGGCAAGCGCCGGCGCTGCTCGCGCCGTTCGGCATCGACCCCGCGCGGGCCCGCCTCACCGCGGCCATGTACCTGGCCGATGTGGCTACCAGGTACCTCGTGGACCGGCAGGCCGCGGCGGGTGCGCCGCTCGGCGCGCCGGGCACGTGGCTGATCCCCGCGCTGGTGGGCGAGGTGGCCCGGTTCCGGGCCCAGCAGAACGGCAAGCACTGAGCCAGCGGGGGCCGCTCCCCGACGCGACTGGCCAGGCGCTGCTCGGGCCCCCGGGCTACGGCCCACCGGGCGGGTCCCGGGGGGTCGCTCCCCGGGCTAGCAGCGCTTAGTCCCTTTCGAACCGCATGCCCGGCTCACCGGGCGCCGGTAGCATCGGGCTCATTGCCCGGTCAGCTTCGGGCTTTGCCCGGTCAGCATGCAGACGAGGTCGCACACTATGGCAGTTACCCCACGCCACGGGAGCAGGAGCCAGCCGCCACCGCCGCCGTCGGGACTTGGCTTCGGTCAGCTGGTCCGGCTCGGGGCGTTCGGCCTTGCCTCGGATATCCGCGACCGCAGCAGGGACCCGGCGCTGCGCAAGCGCCCGTCGGCGCAGGCCCTTGACCCGCGGCTGCACCGGCCGATCTTCATCATCGGCGCGCCCAGGTCGGGCACCACGTTCCTGGGCAGCTGCCTGGGCCGGATGCCCGAGGTCTCCTACCACTTCGAGCCCCGGCTGACCAAGGCCGCGGCGCGCTGCGTGTACGACGGCTCCTGGACCGAACGCCGCTGTGCCGCGGTGTTCCGGGGCTTCTACTCGGCAATGCTGCTCGCCGGGCTGCACGGCGGCCGGCGGTTCGCGGAGAAGAACCCGGAGAACAGCTTCGTCGTGCCGTTCCTGGCCGAGGCCATGCCGGATGCGCAGTTCGTGCACATCATCAGGGACGGCCGGGACGCCGCGGTCTCGCATTCGGAGCAGCCCTGGCTCAACGCCGCGTCGGCGGGCTCGGGCAAGCACGGCCGGGGCGGCCAGTTGTGGGGGAACGCGGCGCGCTGGTGGGTGGAGCCGGACCGGCGCGAGGAGTTCGCCGCGGTCTCCGACATCGTGCGGTCGGCGTGGTGCTGGCGCCGGTTCACCGAGGCCGCGCTGGCCGGGCTGGCCACTCTCCCGGCCAGCCGGTCGATTGAAGTGCGATACGAATCAGTCGTGGCTGACCCGATGCACGCGGCTGATGTGCTCGGCGGATTCCTGGAGACCACGCCAGCCGGGCTTGACGCACTCCGCGCCGGATTGTCGCGGGCCAAGCCTGACTCCGTGGGAAGGTGGCGCAAGGCCCTCGACCAGGGGCAGATCAGCGACGTCGAGCAGGAGATCGGGCCGTTGCTTGCCCGGCTCGGCTACTCCTGACCGCGTCCCGGCCAAAGCTCTCGCGCAGGCCCGCCCTGCCCCCTGGCGGCCATCGCTCAGCGCTGACCCGGGGCCGCGATCCCGGCCGTGACCTGCGGGGTTCACCGGAAGTTCAACAAGAACCAATTATTCCGTTCCAAAACGATCTACCCGGATTCCCACCACATCGGGCGGTAAGCACAGTAAAGTTCTTCAAGCGGGAGAGCGAGTGCTGAAATAACCGACATGGGGGTGTCCGTGACCGCGCTGGCCAGGTCCAATGCTGCTGCAACGGACGCCAGCAGCACGGCCGCCGGCCTCACCCGCAAGCCCGGGCAGGCGCCCATTGTCGTGTACATCGCCGGATCCGGCCGCTCCGGAAGCACTCTGCTGGAACGCGCCCTCGGCGAGATCCCGGGCTTCGTCAACGTCGGTGAGCTCATCGACCTGTACCGGCGGGTCGCCGACCACGGGGAGCGCTGCGGCTGCGGCCAGGAGTTCGCCCAGTGCCCGTTCTGGTCCCGGGTTGGCGACCGCGCCGTCGGTGGCTGGCAGGAGCGAAAGCTCGCAGCGGCCCGTGACCTGCAGGGCAAGGTGGCCAGGCAGCGGCGGATGCCACGGCTGCTCACGATGCGGCTAGCTGGCGCCCGGTTCCGTGCCGACGTCGCCGCCTACGGTGCGAGCTACGCGGTTCTCTACGAGGCCATCGCCGCGGAGGCGGGCGCGGCCTGTGTCGTGGATGCCAGCAAGTGGCCCGTCCAGGCGCTGGCGCTCGCCAGGGCCGGGCTGGACGTGCGGGTGATCCACCTGGTCAGGGACGTGCGGGGGGTTGCCTACTCACTGGGCAAGCGCGATGTGTCCCGCCCTCACGCGGTCGGCGGCGACGACGTCATGACGCACCTGTCACCGGCGGAGGCGGCCGCCCGGTGGGTGGCGGTGCAGAGCCAGGCCGGGCTGCTGCGCAGGTGCGGTCTCCCGGTCGCCCGGATGCGCTACGAGGAATTCGTCCGGCGCCCGCGGCAGGCCATGGCGGCGGCACTGGCCGGGATCGGCCTTTCCGTCCCGTCGGCGCACCTGGCGCACATCGGCGACGGGCGGGTCATGCTCGGGACCAGCCACGGCCTTTCCGGAAACCCGTCGCGGTTCCGCGACGGGGAAATAACGCTGCGCGCCGACGAAACCTGGCGCGCGAGCATGTCCCGGCGCGACCGCCTCATCGTCACGGCGATCGGCCTGCCCCTCATGCTGCGCTATGGCCTGACAGCCGCGGGCAGCCCTGCGGAGGAACAAGACGCCCATGACTGATGCGCCGACCCTGGCGCCCGAGGAGTGGCCACTGGTGTCGGTGATCATGCCGACGCGTGGCCGTCCTGAGCTCGTCCGCGAATCTATCGCCGCGGTCGTGGCCCAGACCTATCCCGGGCAGATCGAGTGCCTGGTGGTGCACGACCAGGAGCCACCGGACACCGAGCTCACCCGCCTGGGCACGCCGCGGTGTCAGGTGAAGGTGGCCGCGAACACCCACTCACCCGGCCTGGCAGGCGCCCGTAACACCGGCCTCGACGCCGCACGCGGCTCCATCGTCGCGACCTGCGACGACGATGACGTCTGGCACCCGGACAAGCTGGCCAGCCAGGTCGAGCGGCTGCAGCAGGAGCCCGGGCTGCTGGTGGTGGGCTCGGGCATCAGGCTGCGGCTGCCCGGCAAGGTGGTCGAGTGGCCGGGGCGTGCTGAGCACGTCAGCTACCAGTTGCTGCTGCGCAACCGGGTCAAGGAGCTGCACTCCTCCACCCTGGTGATGCGCCGCGAGGCGTTCACCAAGGTGGGTCCCTACGACGAGAAGCTGCCGCGCGGCTACGCCGAGGACTACGACTGGGTGCTCCGGGCGGCCCGGGCCGGCCAGGTCGGCATCGTCACCCGCCCGCTGGCCGACATCCGCAAGGACGGCAGGTCCTGGTATGCGGGCGGTGCCGAGAACGCGGCCCTGGCGCTGGAGTACATGCTCGCCAAGCACCCGGACATAAGCGCTTCGCCCCGCGGGCACGCGCGCATGCTCGGCCAGATCGCCTTCGCGCGGTCCGCACTCGGCGAGCGCGGGCCGGCGATCCGCTACGCCACAAAGGCGGCCCTGCGGTGGCCGATATCGCCCTATCCCTATGTCGCTTTCGTGCATGCCACCACCCGCATTCATCCCAAGCATCTGCTGCGTGCGGCCCGGCTGTTCCGCCGCGGCATGGCGTGAAAGGGGTGCTATGTCTGACCTGCTGCCAAACTTCCTTCACCTAGGACCGAGTAAATCGGGCTCCACCTGGCTGCACGAGGTGCTCATCGGGCATCCCGAGGTGTACCTCAGCCAGGCGAAGGATCTCTACTTTTTCAACCGTTACTACGACCGCGGTCCCGGCTGGTACCGGGCGCAGTTCCGCGGCGCGCAGCGGGAGCACAAGATCATCGGTGAGGTCTGCCCCGATTACCTGTCCTGTGCGGAGGCGCCCGAGCGGATCCACGCCTGCCTCGGCCCGGACGTCCGGCTGATGGTCACGCTCAGGGAACCGATATCGCGGGCGTTCTCGTCCTACCTGTACCTGGCCAAGCACGGCGAGGCGGCGGCCACCTTCCGGGACACCACGAAGATCTCACCCGAGTTGCTCGAAGAGGGCCGCTACGCCACCCACCTGCGCAGCTACCTGCACTACTACGGCCGTGAGTCGCTGTACATCGGGCTCTTCGACGACCTGCAAGCCGATCCGCAGGCGTTCCTCGACGGGGTCACCGACTGGCTCGGTGTCGCCCGGCTGCAGCTCAGCCCGGCGCAGCTGGAGGCCCAGCTGCCAGCCAGCAAGGCACGCTGGCTGCCGCTCGCGATGGCCGCCAAATCTGGTGCCAACTGGGTACGCCGCCATGACGGCGCGGACCTGGTGGGCAGCCTGAAGCGCTCCGCGGTTGTGCAGCGGATGCTGTACCGGCCGCTGGGTGCCGACAAGCCCGAGATGGCGCCCGAGGACGTCGCGTTCATGCACGAGCAACTCGACCCGGAGATCGCGTCGCTGGACAGCGAATTCGGCCTGGGCCTGCGACGGCGGTGGGGCTGGCATTGAGCCAACGGGCCCGCGAAGCCGCTACCCGGGTCCGGGCCACCGGCCCGGAGCCGCTCGCACAGCTTGGGCGGCGTACCTATGCCCGGATGAGCGAGGCGACCGCTGGTTTGCGGATGGAGCCGGGGTTCATTCTGATCGGCGCGCAGCGCTGCGGCACCACCTCCCTGTTCCGTGCGCTGACGGCCCATCCGCAGGTGATGCCGCCGACGTTCCGCAAGGGTGTCAACTACTTCGACTTGAACTACCACCGGGGCGCCCAGTGGTACCGGGGCCATTTCCCGGTTACCGAGATCGCGCGGCTCAGGACCGGGCGCCAAGGGCCACCGGTCGCCTTCGAGGCCAGTGGTTACTACCTGTACCATCCCCAGGCGGCCGAACGGCTCGGGCACGACATGCCCGCGGTGAAGCTGGTCGTCATGCTCCGCGATCCCGTCGAGCGGGCCTTCTCGGCCCACAAGCACGAGTTCGCCAGGGGCTACGAGCAGGAGGATTTCCCGCGAGCCCTGGAACTTGAAGACGGCAGGCTGGCCGGTGAGATCGAGCGGATCCGGGCGGATCCGGCCTATGAGAGCTTCGCGCACCGGCACCACTCCTACCGGCACCGCGGCGAGTACGCCGAACAGCTCGAACGCGTCTATGAATTCTTCCCCCGCACCCAGGTGCACGTGATCGACAGCGCCGCCTACTTCAGCCAGCCGGCGCAGGAGTACCGGCGGCTCCTGGCGTTCCTGGGCCTGCGGCCGTTCGAGCCGCCGTTCGCGGCCGCCAACTCGCGCCCCAGCCCGCCGATGGACGCCGGGTGCCGGCGTATGCTGCAGGAGCACTATCAGCCCCACGACGAACGGTTGGCGAAGCTACTTGGGCGCCGGCCGGGCTGGGTCCGGTGAGCGCTAACCGTGCATAGCAGATCCCGGACAATCGACACTTCCTGCAGGGGAGTGCCCAAGTCTGCCATGCTGATTGCCGAACGGCAGGTTCCGGCCCGACAGGACAGCCGTGAAGGGAGATCGCCAATGGAGAGGGTCGGTCCAGGCAGCGCGCAAGGACCGGTGGCGTCATGAGCGCGGCCGACAAGACCGCGGCTCCCGCCAGGCCCGACACGGGCAAGGGCGCCGCGGACCGGCGGCCCGCGCCTCAGTCCCGGCCGGATCGCAGCCTGTCGGGGTATATGCGCGATCCCAAGTCGCTCAACCCGGCGCTCAAGCAGGCAGGCAGGCTGACCCTGGTCGCGGCCCGGATGCCCACCAGCCGTGCCCGGCTCCTGCCCAGCTTCCTCATCGTCGGCGCCCAGCGATGCGGGACCACCTCCTTGTCCCGGACGCTCGACGAGCACCCCGCCGTGTTCAGCGCGGTGCTGCATGAAGAGGTGCACTACTTCGACGTCTCCTACCGCCGCGGGCTGTCGTGGTACCGGTGCCATTTCCCGCTGCTCGCCACGGCGCGCCGGGCCACCCGCGGAGCCGACGTCACCCCGGTCTCGTTCGAGTCCAGCCCGTACTACATGTTCCATCCGCTGGCCGCGGAGCGGATCGCCCGCGACCTGCCCGGGGTGCGGCTGCTCGTGCTGCTCCGGGACCCGGTGGAGCGGGCCTACTCCGGGCATGCCCATGAGGTGGCGCACGGCTTCGAGACCGAGTCGTTCGAAGCAGCCCTGGAGCTGGAGCCTGCCCGGCTGTCGGGCCAGGCCGAGCGCATCGCCGCGGACCCGGACTACTTCAGCTACAGCCATCAGCACCACTCCTACGTCGCCCGGGGCCAGTACGCCGACCAGCTCGAACGGCTGGAACGGCAGTTCGGCCGGGACCGGCTGCACGTGGTGGACAGCGGTGACTTCTTCACCGACCCGGAGGCGGTGTACGACGGGGTCCTGGCGTTCCTTGAGCTGCCCAACCGGGGCTACCCGGCGTTCAAGCGCCGCAACGCCCGGCCGCGCTCACCCATGCCGGACTCGGTGCGCAAGACGCTGGAGGAGCACTTCCGCCCCTACGACGAGCGGCTGGCTGCCTGGCTCGGAACCGAGCCGAGCTGGCGCCGCCAGAGCTAGCCCAGGGCGGCAAGCCGCCCCCTGGAACCCCCAAGTGCTAGCCCAGGGCGGCAAGCCGCCCCCTGGAACCCCCAAGTGCTAGCCCTGGGGGACGACCCCCTGGAACCCCCGCTGGCCTGCGGCCCCGTTCCTTCGTCACGGGGCCTTGGCCCCGCCAGGTTCCCGCGCAGACAAAGTGCCCGGCAGCGTCGCTGCCGGGCACCTGTCCGTGGCGGGGAGGGACCGGTTAGGAGGCCCGCCTGCCGAACTTCGCCCGGGCCACCATGCCGCCGTAGGCCGCCAGGTCGAGTGAGTAGCGCTTCCACAGCCGGCCAGGTTCCCTGGTCAGCCGGTAGGCCCAGCCGAGCCGCATCTTGTTCACCCAGCCGGGGTACCAGTACACCCGCTCGGCCAGATGGTCAAGGTAGCTTCCGCCGGTGATGATCACCGGCACGTCGAGCCGGTCGGCCACCTGCGACACCCAGTTCTGCTGCATCGGCGTCGGGATGGACACGTGCAGAATGTCGGGCTTGGCCTCGTTGATGGTCTTGACCATCATGTCGACGTCTGCCTCGTCGTACCGGCCGGGGTGGCCCCGCACCACGTCCCAGTAGCCGTGCAGGGTGCCCGCGATGGGGATGCCGGGGAAGGTCTCCTGGAGGTTGGCCGCGGCCTTCTCCGGCGTGCCCTCGCTGCAGCCGAACAGGAAGTTCGAGAACCCGCGCTCCGCCGACAGGGTGAACATCTTCGGGCAGATGTCGTCGTTGCCCTGCCGGTCGGGCACCGGCAGGCCGAGCAGGCGGCCGCCAAGGACGATGCCCCAGCCGTCCGGCAGGACGATGTCGAACTCGTTCATCTTGTCGACCAGCCCGGCGGTCTTGTGGCCGCGCAGGACGTAGTCGGGGTTGATGAAGGAGATGGTGAGCCGCGACCGGGTCTCCACCGCCTGCCGCACGGCATCGACGAACTCCTCGTCGGACAGGCACGACAGGCCGATGCCGAGGAACTCCCGCTTCTGTGCCCGGTACCCGGCGCCGAGCCCGTCGGCGCCGCCGGTCACCTCGCCGGCCGGCCTCACAGCAGTCCCTCCGAGGCCAGCAGTTGCCGGAGCCCGGCTTCCAGGTCGTACTCCGGTTTCCAGCCGGTTGCCTGCATCAGCTTCTGCGGATCGGAGATGAGGTGCCCGTCGCCGTCACGCATCCGCTCGGGCACCTGGCGGACGTCCACCGGGTGCCCGGTGATCTCACCGATGGTCTCCATGACGTCCTCGATCGTGGTCCCTGTCCCGGTTCCCACGTTGAAGACCTCCAGGCCGGGGCCGCCCTGCGCCGCGGCCACGAGGCCAGCGGCGGTGTCGGTGACGAAGATCAGGTCGCGCTGGGGCCACAGGTTCCCGAGTTCGATGGTCTTCCCGGCGCTCAGTGCCTTCATCACCTCGGGCAGCACATGCGGGTTGGTCTCCCGCGGCCCGTAGGTGTTGAACAGGCGGGCCACCACGGTCCGCAGCCTGTGGCCGGTCAGCGTGGAACCGGCCCATGACCTGCTCGCCCATCCACTTCGAGATGCCGTAGATCTCATCGGGCCTGGCCGGCGTGGTCTCGGGCCACGGCTCGTCGCCGAACCCGTAGATCGCGCCGCTGGAGGGGAACACGAACGACTTGAGCGGCGCGCTGCGCACCGCGCGGATCACCGCGTCCAGGCCGAGGACGTTGACGTCCAGTGCCTCCTGCGGATGGGCGTTGCAGTAGGGGATGAAGTGCAGCGCCGCCATGTGGAACACGGTGTCCGGGGCGAAGTCCGCGACCGTGCGGAGGTCCTCGGCGCTCCTGATGTCACCCTCGATCACGGTCAGGCGGCTGGCCGTGCCTTCGCTGCCCAGGTGCTCGCGCCTGCCCATCCTGAAGTCATCAACGACCAGCACGTCGGCGCCGGAATCCAGCAGCGAGTCCACGAGGTGGGAGCCGATGAAGCCGGCCCCGCCTGTGACAAGAACGCGATCCATCTATCGTGGCCTTCCGTTTGTTTGGCATGTTGCCCCGGCCGGGTCAGCCGCTGCGGCTGGCCCGCCGGCCAGCGCGGCTCCCGGTGCATGCCCGAAGATCATATCGGCTGGTCAGGGCTTTATGGGCGATTTCGGGCGGTAGTGGACACAAGTTCACCGGGCCGGCGGCCGACGGACACGTGACCTGTGGGCCAGCCGGGAACGGCTGTGCCAGGCGGTGGCCCGCAGGCCCCGTCTGGCACAGCCCCGCCACGGCGTTAGGACGTGTACGGCAGGAAGCACAGGCCGGAGAACCCGGCCTGCCCGCCGCAGGAGGTCTTGCCGCCGAAGTTGTCGCTGGCGATCCACAGCCCGGCGCTGGTGATCACCATGTCGTCCGATCCGTGGCCGCGTGACCTGCTGTACAGGCCGGCGGTGCCGCCCGAGTTGAGGATCAGCGACCCGCCCGCCGGGCCCGGCGTCAGGCCCGCCAGGCCGGGAGCGGGTATCGCGCCCGGGCCGGCCTTGTTGCACTGGTTCTGGTTGTTGAACCAGCGGTTGTGGCCGCTCACGTAGACGGCGCTGTCGTCCGCGGCCACGGAGTACAGCGAGTCACAGCCGTCGTAGGCGATCCAGTCGGAGAAGACCTGGGACTGCGTGGCCGGGAACGCCGCCGCCGCGTCGCACATGCCCGGCCATCGGGAACGTGCCGTTCCACAGGATGGGCTTGACCCCGGTGTCCGCCAGGTAGATCTCCGAGTCGTCCGGGGACCAGGCCGCCGCGTGGACGTAGAACGGGTGCGAGGCCCCGCAGTTGAAGTACTTGTCGTTGGGGTTGAGGGTGGCATTGGGGTCGCTGCCGTCGAACTCGCGGTGAGGTCCAGCCGGTGAGCGTGGCGGTGGAGCCGGTCACGTTGATCATGAAGATCTGCCGCCGGTTCAGGCCGCCGACCGAGGTGTAGTCGCCCTCGACCAGGACCAGCGTGCCGCTATGGGACAACTGCTGGTTGTAGACCTCCGTCGAGTTGTTCTTCACCCCCTGGAACTGGATATGGCCGGAGATGCTCAGGTGCACGAACCCGTCGTCCTTGCCGGTGCCCGGGTTCAGGCTGGCGTAGTACGGGTCGGCGCGTACTGCCGTTGATGCCCGTGAAGAAGCCGCCGGTCAGCAGGTGGCCGTTCACCCCGAGGATGGTCTCCACCTGGCCGCCCGCGTTGTCCTTGAAGCCGGGAACCAGCGCGCCGGTGGTGGTGTCGATCGCGGCGATGTTCTTGGCCGCGGCACCGCCCACCGTGGTGAACTGCCCGCCGATGTAGGCCGTGGTGCAGTCGCTCCCGTTGAACGCGATCGTGTTCACCGTGCCGTTGACGTTCGGGATCCCATGTGGTGACCGCGAACGGCGCGGTGTCGCTGAAACTGAAGATGTTGTTCCGGGTGAACGAGCCGTTGGACCCGCTGATCGAGGTGAAGCGTGCCCACCGCGTACATGGTGCCGCCGCAGTCCGCGATCTGGCGGATCTCCTCGGTGGTCCCGTTGGGCACCAGGGTGGGTGTGCCGGCGACCGGCGTGGGGGACACCGGGCCGGTCTGCGCCATCGCCGGTGCCGCGGGCAGGCAGAGCGCGCCCACGGTGCTGGCCGCGATCAGCGCGCTGCGCACACCGAGCTTCCTCCGTCGCTGGGCGTGGTCTCCTTGCAGCATGATTGTTCCTCCTGTGCGGGGAATTGGGTGGCTCCCCTGATTTATGAGTTAGACAGCAAGCAGATGCCGGCGTAGCCGGACTGGCCGCCGCATGAGGTGTTGCCGCCGAAGTTGTCGCTGGCAACCCACAGGCCGGCGCTGGTGACCAGCAGGTCATCCGCGCCGCGGCCACGGGACCTGCTGTACAGGCCGGCGGTGCCGCTTGAATTCGTGATCAGTGCCCCGGTGGACGGGCTGAAGCCGCCCAGGCCAGGTGCGGGCAGTGCACCAGGCCCCTGGTGGTTACAGCCATTGGTGTTGCCTGCCCAGCGCTCGTGGCCGCCGATGTAGACGGCGGTGGAGTCGGCGGCGACCGAGTACAGCGAGTCGCAGCCGGTGTAGTTGACCCACTCGTGGGTGACCTCGGCCAGGGTGGCGGGGAAGGCGGCGACCGAATCGCACAGGCCCGTCCGGGGGCTGCTCGTCGACCAGTTCCACGGGTTGAAGCCGGTCGCCGCTGTGTAGACGGTCGAGTCGTCGGCCGACCAGGCGGCGGCCCGGATATAGAAGGATTCCTTGACCGAGCACTGGTAGGCGTAGCCGTGGGGCAGGTTGCCCTTGCTGCCGTCGAACTCGGGTGAACTCCACCCGGTGACCTGTGCCGCGGACCCGCTCAGGTCGAGCATGAAGATCTGCTGCCTGCCCAGGCCGCCTACCGAGGTGAAGTCACCTTCGACCAGGTCCAGGCCCCCGCTGTGGGACAGTTGCTGGTTGTAGACCTTGGTCGGGTTGGTGTGCACCCCCGGGTAGACGTAGTGCCCGGAGATGTTCAGGTGCGCGAAACCGTCGTCCCGCCCGGTGGCCGGGCTCAGGCTGGCGAAGTACGGGTCCGTGGTGCTGCCGTTGATGCCAGTGAAGGCACCGCCGGCCAGCAGGTGCCCGTTCGCCACCGCCAGGGTGTCCACCTCACCGCTGGCGTTGTCCTTGAAGCCGGGCACCAGCGCACCGAGGCTGGTGTCGACCGCGGCGATGTTCTTGGCCGCTGCCCCGCCCACGGCGGAGAAGTGGCCGCCGAGGTAGGCGGTGGAGCAGTCGGTCCCGTTGAAGGCGATGGTGTCGACCGTGCCGTTGACCTCGGGGTCCCACGAGGTGACCGCGAACGGGGTGGCCGCGCTGAAGCTGAAGGCGTTGTCCCTGGTGTAGGTCGTGCCGCCGGCCTTGATCTCGGTGAACGTGCCTACCGCGTACATGATCCCGCCGCACTGCACAAGCTGGCGGATCTGCTCGGTGGTGCCCGTGTCCACCAGCGTAGGTGTGCCGTTGACGGGTGTCGGCGACACCGCTCCCGCCAGCGCTGGGCTGGCGGGAGCGGCCGACGCCGATGCCGGGAGGCAGCATGCGACCACGGCGATACCCGCGATCAGCGCGCCACGCGCACCCTGCTTCCCCCATAGCTGAGCGCTGTTGCGCTGCTGCATACTTTCCCCTCCTGGTTGTGCTTACTTGCGGTGGTGCGCTGCCCTACGGATAAGGCAGGAAGCAGATACCGGCGAGGCCGCTCACGCCGCCACAGGTATCGGTACCTGCATCGTTGTCGCTGGCGATCCAGATTCCGGTGGGAGTCTTGTAGATCTGGTCCGCCCCCAGGCCGCGGCCCCGGCTGTACAGGCCGGTGGTGCCGCCGGAGGCGGTGAGCAAGGACCCGTTCAGGTTGAAGCCGCTGAGCCCTTGGTCCGGGATCGCGCCGGCCCCGGCCGCGTTGCAGCCGTTCTGGTTGTTCGCCCAGCGCTGGTGGCCGCCTACGTAAACGGCACTGGAGTCAGCGGCGACCGAGTACAGCGAGTCGCAGCCGGTGTAGTTGACCCACTCGTGGCTCAGCCCGCCGTTGCGCAGAGACGGGAACGCCGCGACCGCGTCACACAGCCCGGTGAGCGGGAAGGTGGTGCCGTCCCAGCCTTTTGGGGCCTTCCCGGTGTCCGCGACGTAGACCGTCGACTGGTCGGCCGACCAGGCTGCCGACTTGACGTAGAACGGGTGCTTGTCGGAGCAGAACGCGTTGAACTCGTTGGAATACCACGTGCTCACGTTGCCTTGGCTGCCCAGGTTGAGCATGAAGATCTGCTGCCGCTTGTTGCTCTGGACCTTGGTGAAGGTGCCCTCGGCGAGCACGTGGCCGTGGTCCGGCGACAGTTGCTGGTTGTAGACCTCGGTGTTGCTCACGCCCGAGCCGGGGTACACGTAGTGCCCGGAGATGCTGAGGTTGAGGTAGCCGTCGTCCTTGCCGGTGGACAGATTCAGGCTCACGTAATACTTCTTGCCTGATCCGTTGATCGAGGTGAATTGACCGCCGACAAGCAAGTGATTGTTCGAGGTCCGCAGGATCGTGTCCACCATGCCGTTGGCGTCATGTGCCCAGTTCTGGACCATGGTGTTGTTGTAAGTTCTGATATAGGCGATATTGTCGGCGGCCGAGCCGTCCACCTGCGTGAATTTCCCGCCGATAAAAGCGTGGCTGCAGTCGCTCGTCAGCTGGATGGAGTTGACGATGCCGTTGGTGCTTGGCGCCCAGGACGTGATCGTGTAGGGCGCGGTCTGGCTGAAGCTGAAGATGTTGTCCCTGGTGAAGGTCTGGCCGCCCTGGCTGATCTGGGTGAAGCTGCCTACCGCGTACATGACTCCGGCGCACGCCACGATCTGCCTGACCTGCTCAGTCGTCCCGGTCGGCGCGAGCGCCGGGGTGCCGGTAACCGGGTTGGGGGACACCGGGCCGCTCTGGGCGGCTGCCACCGACGGCATCAGGCCGGCCGCACTTGCGGTGAGTGCACACAAGGCGGCGACAGGCGCGTTGCACAGCAACCAGCGCCTCACTCCCTGCATCATGCCTCCATTTGCTCCACACGACCGGCGCGGTCACCAGTCCCCCCCGGCGCCGCGCTGTGGTCGTTTTGTGTTCTTATGTATCCCGAGCGCAACATTCTAGGGCGTGTCTAGCGAGCACACTGACAAACTATGCGATATGGCAAAATTCCCAGGATCGTCCCGGCCTGGCCGTAAAGATTGCGGCCAGGCATGATCAACGGGGTTCGGTCGCGGGGAACAGATTTCAGTACGCACCATGCCCGCGGGCCACCGCTGGCCAGGTCTTCCACAGAATGAGCAGGTCGAAAGCGAGCGACCAGTTCTCCACGTAGCGCAGGTCGAGCCGCACCGCCTCATCCCAGGACAGGTCGGAGCGGCCGTGGATCTGCCACAGGCCGGTCAGCCCGGGCCGCACGGCCAGCCTGCGCCGCACGTAGTCCCCGTACTTGGCGGCCTCTTCCGGCAGCGCGGGCCGCGGTCCCACCAGTGACATGTGCCCGAGCAGCACGTCGATCAGCTGCGGCAGCTCGTCGAGGGACCAGCGGCGCAGCCTGGCGCCGACCTTGGTGATCCGCGGGTCGTCGCGGATCTTGAACAGGACGCCGGCCCCCTCGTTGTGCTGATGCAGCGCTGCCTTCTGCTGCTCGGCCTGGGGCACCATGGTGCGGAACTTGTACAGCCGGAACGGCCGGCCGTCCTTGCCGACCCGCACCTGCTTGAACAGTGCCGGGCCACCGTCTTCCAGGCGGATCATCAGCGCGATCGTCAGCATCACCGGGGCCAGCAGCAGCAGCGCGGAGGCCGCTGCCACCTTGTCGAACAGGCTCTTGATGACCTGGCGGATGCCGGACAGGTCCGGATGATCCACGTACAGCAGCGGCAGCCCGGCGGCCGCGCGGACGCTGGTGCGCGGCCCCGCGACGTCGAGCAGCGCGGGCGCCAGGCACAGGTCGGTGTCGGTCTTCTCCAGTTCCCAGGCAAGCTGCCGCAACTGGACCGGCTTGAGCTCGGGGCAGGCGAGCACGGCCACGGTGTCCGCGTCGCTGCCGCGGACCGCGCTGATCACGTCGTCGAGCCCGCCGAGCACCGGCACGCCGGCGATCTCCTCCGGCCGGAACGCGGCAGTGGCCAGGCAAGCGGCGATCACGGTGAGCCCGTGGTAGGGCTCCCTGCGCAGTTCGTTGACCAGGTCAGCCACGGCCTGCGGGTGGCCTACCGCCACCGCCCGGCGCATGCAGGCGCCCGAGTCCCGCAGCCGGTGCAGCCGCTTGCGCAGCGCATACCGTGCGACCAGGTCGATAGCCACGGCGCACGGCATCGCGATCAGCACATAGCTGCGCGACACCTGCGCCTTGGTGGCATAGGACAGGATCGCAATCGCCGAGGTGAGCCCAAGCCCCGCATTGATCACCCGGCGGAACTCGTCGGCGCCCGCGCCGATGAACCGGGGCTCGTAGGCGCCCGCCAGCGCCAGGGTGCCCAGCCAGATCACCGGCAGGCTTATGGTCAGCACGATGTACGCCGCTGGTACGTGGCCGTGGCTGTCGTAACGCCCCCGCAGCGCGATCAGCCCGGCCGCGAGCGCCACGGCGGCATCGAGGGCCATCGCGTTACGCAGGTACCGTCCGACCCAGCCGCCTGCATCGGCTATGCCACTCACAGCGGTAGGCACTGCCACATGGGCGCGCGCGCTTACCGCCAATCGCTCTCGCACTTACGTGCCCTCCCAATCCGACCCTGGGCCGCCGGAGATCCCCACGCGGACACGTGACCGGAGCGGAGTGACTTCGCTGCAGGGCCCCGACACCCCGGTCATGTCTGTCGATCTGGTGCTTAACCTTAGCGGGAAGGCGTTTCAATTATACGGAAACTGGTAAACTCTGGAACAACATAGGCGGAACTAAGAAGCTTGGGACACAGGCCACACTGGGTAGCAGTTTCAACCTAGTTTCTTGGTAGGGATGCTTAGTTACTTGGCCCGCCGCCGCTGGCGCGGGCCTCCGTCGTAGTTACGGACGGTAATGTGATACCGGTCATGCCGCAGGCATGCGGCCACCCGCCGTATTGCCGGACGGTATCCTTCGAGAGTCGGGGATGTGAACGGTCTCGCCCGCGCTTCGTGACCGGTTGTAACCGAGACCGGGGCGGGGGCCGGCCAGTCACGCAGCAGCCGATCAAGGAGCACCGCCACGTGACTGTGAGCCGTCCGGCCGCTGTCGTCATCCTTGCCGCGGGTGCGGGGACGCGGATGAAATCCCAGCTCCCGAAGGTGCTGCATCCAATCTGCGGCGCGAGCATGCTCGATCACGTGCTGGCCGCCGCCAGGGAACTCAGCCCGGCCGAGCTCATCGTCGTGGTTGGCCATGGCCGCCGCCAGGTCGCCGCCCATCTGGCCCGGCATGCGCCGGACGTGCGTGTGGTCGTCCAGGACCGGCAGGGTGGCACCGGGCACGCCGTCCGGACCGTGACCGAGGCGGTGGCCCTGGGCCTGGGCACCGTGGTGGTTACTTACGGCGACACGCCACTACTGCGCGGTAGCACTCTGGCCGCACTGGTCCGCGACCATGCCGCCGAGCATGCCGCCGCCACCGCATTGACGACGTTGCTGACCGACCCCACGGGGTATGGCCGGATTCTGCGGGACGACCGCGGCGCTTTTGCCGAGATCGTCGAAGAAATTGACGCGACTCCCGAGCAGCGCGCGGTCACGGAAATAAACTCAGGCGTTTACGCATTCGAATCAGGCCTGCTGGCTGACGCGGTGAAGCGGTTGCCAACCGACAACGCCAAGGGCGAGGAATACCTCACCGACGTGGTCGCCATCCTGCGTGCGGAGGGTCACCACCTGGCCACCGTGACGATTCCCGATAGCGACGAGGTCCGCGGGGTGAACGACCGCGTCCAGCTCGCGCACGCCCGCCGGATCCTCAACGCGCGGATTCTGGACGGCTGGATGCGCGCGGGTGTGACCATCGTCGACCCGCTGACCACGCTCATCGACGCGGGCGTGATCCTCGAGCCCGATGTCGAGATCGGCCCTGGTACCCAGCTCGCCGGCTCGACGGTGGTCGAGACGGGCGCCTGCGTCGGCCCGGGCTGCGTACTCCGCGACACCGCCGTTGGCAAGGGTGCCGCGCTCACGCACGTGGTCGGCGTGTCCGCCAGCGTCGGCGCTGGCGTCACCGTGGATCCCTTCACCTACCTGGCGCCGGGTACCGGGCTGCCGGCCGGCAAGCCCGGGCGGTCGCGGCGCGGCGCAGGCAGGCCCGCAAGAAAGGAAGCACAGGCGTGACTGGCATCACGGTCAAGGCCAGGAAGAAACTCATGCTGTTCTCCGGCCGGGCGCATCCCGAGCTGGGCCAGGAGATCGGCGCTTGTCTCGGCATCGAGCCCACCCCCACCAGGCTGTCGGACTTCGCCAACGGTGAGATCTTCGTCCGGTTCCTGGAGTCGGTCCGCGGCTGCGACGCGTTCGTGCTGCAGAGCCACACCGCACCGATCAACCGCTGGATCATGGAGCAGCTCATCATGGTCGACGCGCTCAAGCGCGCCTCGGCCAAGCGGATCACCGTGGTGACGCCGTTCTTCGGCTACGCCAGGCAGGATAAGAAGAGTCACGGCCGCGAGCCGATCTCGGCCCGGCTGATGGCGGACCTGTTCGCCGCCGCGGGCGCGGACCGGCTGATGGCAGTGGATCTGCATACCGCGCAGATCCAGGGCTTTTTCGACGGGCCCGTGGATCACCTGTTCGCGCTGCCGATCCTGGCCTCCTATCATCGAGGACCGGGTGGACGTCTCGCAGGTGACCGTGGTCGCCCCGGATGCGGGCCGGGTCCGGGTCTGTGAGCGGTGGACAGACCGGCTCGGCAGCCCGCTCGCCATCATCCACAAGCGCAGGGATCCCGACGTCGCCCACCGGGTGGCGGTACTCGAGGTCGTCGGCGCTGTGGCCGGGCGTACCTGCATCGTTGTCGATGACATGATCGACACCGGTTCGACCATCAGCAAGGCGGCCGAGGCACTGTTCGCCCAGGGAGCGGCGCAGGTGATCGTCGCGGCCACGCACGGAGTGCTCTCCGGTGCCGCCGTCGACGAGCTGAAGAACTCCCGGATCAGCGAGGTCATCGTCACCAGCACCCTGCCCATCCCGCCGGAGAAGCGGTTCGACAAGCTCACCGTGCTCTCGATCGCGCCGCTCATCGGGCGGGCCATCCAGGAGGTCTTCAGCGACGGGTCGGTGACCAGCCTGTTCGAGGGCCGCACCTGACCGCTTGACTGCCCAGCGCGACCGGGTAGCAGCCCAGCGCACAGATTTGCGGTGCCGGCCGTGCGAACATGCACGAATTTCCCGATAACGTGCACTTTTACGCGATACGCGGCTAATACTCCTAATGGTGCGGCCGCGGGGGAATCATGCGATCCCGAAAGTCTACCTGGCCGCACAGCCCTGCCCAACGGGTGGGGCCAGGCATGTCAGGGAGCACGTTATGGGGAGGGCATGATGCGAAAACTTCCGCGATGGCTGGCGTGGCACGGGGCAGGCGCCGTCGTGGCCGTACTCGCGGTGGGAGCGACCGGGATCGCCCCGGCCGCAGCGGCCACGGGACCGGTATCCGCGACTCCCGCGGCGGGAACGCCGCAGCTGGCTACCACCGGCACCACCACGGAGCAGATCCGCCAGCTGGCGGACTGCGGCGGCACCATGTACGCGGTGGGAACCTTCACCTCGATCAGCGGGTCCAACGGCACGTCCACACAGACCTTCACCCGGAACAACGTCTTCAGCTTCAGCGACACGGCCCCGTACGCGGTCACCTCGTGGGACCCGAACGTCAACGGCGAGGTCAACACCATCGCGTTCAACGGCGGCAACTGCGCTGACGCGTACATCGGCGGGAAGTTCACCACGGTGGGCGGCACCGCGGTCAAGAACATCGCCGAGATCAACACCACCACCGGGGCCGTCGTCTCCACGTTCAAGTCCAACTCAAGCGGCCAGGTCGAAACCATCCTGGCGGCCAAGGGTCACCTGCTGACCGGTGGCTTCTTCAAGGGGATCAACGGCAGCAGCACCGACCCCTACTACGTCAGCCTGAACCCGGCGACCGGCAAGGACGACGGCTACCTGAGCCTGGCGGTGTCCGGGCACTACGTCTACGTGGGCGCGAAGACCAACAACACGGAGGTCTACAACCAGCAGCTGTCCCCGGACGGGAACAGCGTCCTGGCGGAGGGTGACTTCACCTCGGTGGGCGGCGTGGCCCGCCAGCAGATCTTCATGCTCAGCCTCGGTGCCACCGCGGGCACGGTGAGCGCCTGGAACTCCGCACAGTTCAGCCAGTTCTGCGCCAACAACAGGCCGTTCTACATCCAGGCGGCGGCCTGGTCGCCGGATAGTTCCGAGGTCTACATCGCCGACACCGGCAAGAACCCGCACAACTGGAACCACACGTTCCCGCTCACCGGGCTGTGCTCGGCGGTCGCGGCCTTCCCGGCGACCCAGTCGGGGAACCTGAACCCCGACTGGGTCAACTACACCGGCTGTGACTCGCTGTACTCGGTGGCGGCGGACTCGAGTGCCGTGTACGTGGGCGGTGACGAGCGCTGGGCCGACAACGCCAACGGGTGCAACCACCCGGGTACCGGCTCGGTCAACGCACCGGGCATGGGCGGCTTCACCCCCGGGGCCTCGGGTGGGACGCTGCTCGAGAACTCGGGTAACACCGCCGGGCTGTACTCACGGGCACGTGGGCTCGGTGCCGACGACATGCTGCGCACCGGTACCGGACTGTGGATCGCCAGCGACAACCTCCAGGGCTCGGCCACCTGCGGTGGCGTCCCCGGGCACGCGGGGATCTGCTTCCTTCCTGGCTCCTGATCCAAGACCGGCCTAAGGCCCCGTGCCGAAGGAATGGGGCCTTAGGCCGGCCGGGGCCCGGGGTCGCCCCCGGGCCGGCACAGCCCAAGCCGCCGGCGGAGGGCTGGCTTTCCGCCGGCGGCGGCCTGGAGGCCATCAGGTCTGATCGCGAAAGGATGGACGCCGTGGTGGTGACCGCTGCCCCGCCCCGGCAAGCGCGGGGGCAGCGGTCACCGGCTCCATGGAGCCGCGTCGGGCGGCTCGGGCCGTTTCGCCGGCCGGACGAGAGCCGTCCCGTAACCGTGCGGCCGACCGGCCGCCGGGTCACGGTTCGCTGCGGATCGCCCCCGCGGAGATCCGCAGTTATTCCGGTTCTCATCCGGCTCATTGCTCACACCGTGGTCGAAAATGAGCATCGCAGCACACGTTTGCGCGACGATTAAGCCGTGATTGAGCCATCTGGGGCGGCTCTGTTCCGCATACTCGGGCCGGTCGAGGTGTGGACCGGCCAGGACTGGGCCAAGATCGGCGCGGGCAAGCAGCGGTCGGTCCTGGCCACGCTGCTGCTGCGGCCCGGCGAGCTGGTGTCCACCGATGCGCTCATCGACCAGGTCTGGCCGGAGAAGCCGCCAGCCAGGGCGGCCAACCTGATCAGCGTCTACGTGTACCACCTGCGGAAGCTGATCGGTGATGCCGACGGCCAGGTGATCGTCACCAGGGCGCCGGGCTACCAGCTCATGCTCGCCACCAGGGATCTGGATGCGGACCGGTTCGCCGCGCTTGCCGCCGACGGCCGCCGGGCACTCGAGGACGGTACGCCGGAGCTGGCGGTCGGGTTGCTCGATGAGGCGCTGGGACTATGGCGCGGGCCGGCGCTGGCCGACGTGCCGCTCACTCAGCTGTTGACGGCCGAGAGGAACCGGCTCGAAGAGTTGCGGGCCGGCGCGGAGGAACTGCACGCTGAAGCCAGCCTGGCGTGCGGGCGGTACGCCGAGGCGCTACCTCGGCTGCGGCGGCTGCTCGCCGACCACCCGCTGCAGGAGAAGCTGTGGGCGCTGCTGATCCGCGCGCTGTGCGGGGCCGGCCGGCAGGCAGAGGCGCTGGAGGTGTTCGAGCAGGCGAGGAAGACGATCTCCGAGGAACTTGGCGTCGACCCGGGCGCCGAGCTGCGCCAGCTTCACCAGCAGATCCTGGCCGCCGACAGCGAGCAGGATCTGGTCAGCCTCGCCCTGCCGGGACCGGCGCCGGTGCCGCCCCCACCGATACCGGCGCAGTTGCCGGCCGATATCGCCGACTTCACCGGCCGGTCCGGACAGGTGGAGCAGTTGCGGGAACTGCTGGCCGGCGGCACCGTGGCCGACGGCAGCCCGGGGGCGGTGCGGGTGGTGCTTGTGGTGGGCCCGGGCGGGCAGGGCAAGACCACGCTCATGGTGCACGCGGCGCACCTGCTGCGCGGCGAGTTCCCCGACGGCCAGCTGTATGCCAGCCTGCTGGGCGCCACTCAGCCGGCTGACCCGGCGGAGGTGCTGGCCCGGTTCCTCCGTGACCTGGGCGCCGACCCTGCACGGATCCCGCTGGATGCCGAAGAGCGTGCGGCGCTCTACCGGACCAGGCTCGACGGTCGGCGTGTGCTGGTCGTGCTGGACGACGCCCGCGGCATCGATCAGGTCCGGCCGCTGCTGCCCGGCAGCGCCTCCTGTGCCGTGCTGATCACCGCCCGCAACTGGCTGCCGGAACTGGCCGGTGGTGCGGTCCTCGACCTGGACGTGCTGTCCGAGGACGAGGCGAGTGCATTGTTCACCAAGATCGTCGGCGGCAAGCGCGTGGCTGCAGAACCCGGCGCGGCCGCCGAGGTGCTCACCGCCTGCGCGGGCCTGCCGCTGGCCATCAGAATCGCCGGCGCCCGGCTGGCCACCCGCGGCAACTGGAGCATCCGCACCCTCGCCAGACCGGCTGTCCGACGAGCGCAGCCGGTTGGACGAGTTGCGCGTAGGCAACCTGGCTGTGCGGGCGTCGTTCGAGGTCAGCTTCGCCACCCTGCCCGGTCCTGCCACGCCCGGTGGCCCGGCCCCGGCGCGGGTGTTCCGCCTGCTCGGGCTGTGGACCGGGCCATCGATCAGCCTGCCGGCCGCGGCCGCCCTGCTTGGCGAGCCAGAAGACGACAGTCGCCGGAGCGCTGGACGTGCTGTTTGACGCCCACCTGCTGGAATCACCCGAGCCCGACCGGTACCGGTTCCACGACCTGCTCCGCGTCTACGCCGCCGACCGGGCCCGCACCGAGGAAGCCGAACAAGACCGCACGGCCGCCATCACCCGCGTCCTCACCTGGTACCTGCACACCGCTGGAAGCGGCCGCCACGGTCATCTCGCCGCAGCACGCCCGGGTCCCGCTGGACCCGCCCCCGGCCGCGTGTCCAGCCCGCTGGGCTTCGCTTCGCTGGACGAGGCGCATTGCCTGGTGCGAGTCGGAGCGGGCCGGGCTGGTGGCCGCCACCCGGCTGGCCGCCGCCTCGGGCCTGCACGACGATCGCCTGGAAGCTGCCTGCCGCCGCGATGAGCTTCTACTACCGCCGCAGCCATCTGGGGCGACTGGGTGGCTACCCATCGGAGCCGGGCTGGACAGCGCCCGTGCGATCGGCGACCGGCGGGCGCAGGCGTGGATGCTCAACGATCTCGGCATGGCCTACGGGGTCCAGCGCATGCCCGAGTGCCGTCGGGCTGTTTCGAGCAGGCACTGGCGATCTATCCGCGGTCGGCGACGAGCGCAGGGCACGGCGCGGGCGAGCCAACGTGGCCCAAGGCATATGTGGACCTGGGCCGCTTCGATGAGGCCTGGGCGGCCGCCGCAGCGGTCGCTGGCCATCCAGCGGCAGCAGGGCAACCGCTACCTGGAGGGCGTCACCCTGGGCATCCTGGGCCGCGCGTCCCGGGAACTGGGGCAGTTCGCTGACGCCGTGGCCATTTCTGGAGCTGGCGCTGGCGATCTTCCGTGAACTTGGGCAGCAGTACGCCGAAGCCGACGCCCTCACCGACCTCGGCGATGCCTTCCTGTGCCTGCGACCAGGTGGAGAGCGCCATCGCCCGGTTGCAGCGAATCCCTCGCCATACGGCGCGAAATCGGCGACTGTGCACGGTGAGGCGGCGACGCTGCAGCTGCTCGGCCTGGCGCTCCGGCGCGGGCGGGGACCAGGGCCAGGCCCGTGACCCAGCTCACCGAGGCCCTGCGCCTGTTCGAGGAAGCTGGGGGACGAGGCGCAGGCCCGAGGTCCGCGACCGCCCTGGCGGGGCTGGACGCCGCGGATAGGTCAGCGCACCTTCCTGTTAGGTAACACTTCTGGCAGGCGGCTGTGACCGCTCTGCCTGCCTCGTTACGCTGCTGCGGTAATGATCCGGTCTGTTCGCAATGGTCCCGGTTATTCCGGGGGAAAGGACCAGCTATGGGGGACGAACGAGACCTGACGGGCCAGCCGCCGCCAGCCGACGACGACAGGACAGGGCGAAAGCCGGGCGGGGGCCGGGTACGCCCGCGCAAGAATCAGGACGCCAGACAGTCCGGGCACCGGCACGCCAGACAGCGGCGACGCTCCTGCGCCCGGCAGCCCCGATGACCCCGATTCAATTTACGGTGGCGGGGCCGAACCGGATTCCATCTACGGCGGCGGGTAGACACGCCGTTTTGCAGGGCCCGTCCGCGCTAACCGGGCGGGCCCCGCCGTCTGCGCTTGGTGCCGCGGGTCACGGGCCCGCCCGGCCGGAGCGCGGCGGTCGGTGAGCGCCTTGCGCAGCCGGACGCGGAGGAGGATCTTCGTGGCCACCACGCCGTCGCCCCAGGTGAGCTTCTTGCCTTCCTCCCGGCTGCGGGCCTTGTAGGTGATCGGCACCTCGTAGGGGCGCACTCCCCGGGCCAGCAGCATGGCGGTCAGTTCGGTGTCCAGGCCGAACCTGTTCTCGGTGAGCGGCAGTTCCCGGAACAGGCTCGCGGGCAGCAGTTTGAGGCAGGTGTGCAGGTCGCTGATCCACGTGTTGAACAGCGCGTTGGCGGTGAAGGTGTTCACCCGGTTGCCGATGACGAACCAGAACGAGTGGGCGGTGGACGCGCCGAACTTGCGGATCCCGTACACCACCTCCGCGTCGCCGCGAGTCACGGGAGTGAGCAGGCCGAGGATGTCGTCCGGGGAGTACTCCAGGTCCGCGTCGAAGATCACCAGGTAGTCGCCGGTGGCGAGGCCCGCCGCGGTCCGCACCGCCGCCCCCTTGCCCCGGTTGACCGGGTGCTCAGCGACCGTGACACGCAGGTCGTCGATGCTGGCCAGCACCTCGCTCGTGTTGTCCGCGCTGCCGTCGTCGACGACGACGACCTCGACGTCGCACGGATAGCGAAGGTCGAGGACTCGCTTGACGGCGATGCCGACGGTTGCCGCCTCGTTGTAGGCGGGCATCAAGATCGACAGCTTCAACCTGGTGGGTTCCCGATCTGCAGATTGGCCAGCTTAGTTAGTGGGCAGTGTAATCTGCGCTTCCAGGTACAAACTGCTGAACCGCCCGTATTTACCCTTGGCTGTGCTCATTACTGGAAGCCGCATTACTAGTGCCCTACCCGGGCTCTACCTGGGCAGATGCGGACCACCCCGGCCAAGTGATCATGGTGGGCGGTCTGGATGATGGAGCCGTGACACCAGCGCCCAGCCAGCCCCCGAAGGCCCGTTCCCCGCTGCGCAACCTCGCCGGAGCCGGCGCGGCGGGCGCCGTCTTTTTCGTGCTCGCCTGCCTCCTCTACTGGCCGGCGACCCCGTTCGGCACGGGGCATCTGCCCGGCTGCGCGTGCGGCGATCCCGAGCAGCAGGCGTGGTTCCTGGCCTGGACGTCACATGCGCTGACGCACGGGCTCAACCCGTTCTTCACGAACTACCTCAACGCGCCGAGGGGCGCGAACCTGGCAATCGACACCGCCATGCCGCTGCTCGGCGTCCTCGGCATGCCCATCACCCTGCTGGCCGGGCCGGTCGCCGCGTTCAACCTGCTGCTCAAGCTGGGCCTGGCGGCCTCCGGCGCATCGATGTTCTGGGTACTGCGCCGGTACACCTCGTGGTGGCCGGCGGCCTTCGCCGGCGGCCTGCTGTTCGCCTTCTCCCCCTACCTGGCCGGGCAGGCGGTGCGGCACGTCTTCCTGAGCTTCGTGCCGCTGGTGCCGCTGTTCATCCCGCTGCTCGACGACTGGCTGGTCAGCCGCAGAAGGTCGCCGCTGCGGAGCGGCCTGCTGCTGGGGCTGGTGGCCGCGCTGCAGTACCTGATATCTCCCGAGATACTGCTGACCAGCACAATCATGGCCGTTGCCGGGCTGGTGTGGCTTGCCTTGCGGCATCCCCGCGCCGTGCCGGAGCGGGCCGGCGCGCTGGCGCGCGGGCTGGCCGCGGCGCTGCCGGTCTTCCTGCTGATCGCCGGGTATCCGGTCTGGCTGCTGATCGCGGGCCCGAACCGGCCCGCCGGGCCGGTGCACATCCTGTCCGGCCTGGCCCGCTACCACGCGGACCTGCTTTCGCCGCTCCTCCCGGCCGGCCGCCAGCTTCTCGCGCCCGGTGTGCTGCAGGCCGCCGGTGACCGCCTGCCCGCCGGTGGCACCATCGAGAACGGCTTCTACCTGGGCGTCCCGCTCCTGGTATTGCTTTGCTACTTCGCCGTCCGCTACCGGCGGGTGCCGCTGGTAGCCACCGCCGCCGTGATCGGCCTGGCCGCCTTCATACTCGGGCTTGGCGCCAAGCTGACGGTCGCGGGCAAGGCGCGCGGCATCCCGCTGCCATTCGCGGTGTTCGCCCACCTGCCGATCCTGCAAAATCTGGAGCCGGCCCGGCTGTCGCTGTACGTCCAGCTGGCCGCTGCCGTCATCGTGGCCGTCGGGCTGGACCGGACCCGGGCATACGGATGGCGCCGGGTGCGCGCACCCGCTGGCCACGGCGAGCCCATCCCGGCCGGCTCCCTCGTGCCCGCGGCCGTGCCCGCAACCGCGAAGGGCCACGGGCAGCGCCCCGGCGCCCCCGCCCGGCGCCGCCGGCCCCGGCGATATGCCAGCGCCCGGCGATCCAGGCCTCCCCGGCCGGGGCGAGGATCCCCCGGGCCGTGCCCCGGGCTGGGCGCGGCCGGTGGCCGTGGCGGCGGTGGGCCTTGTTGCGCTCCTCCCGCTCGTGCCAAAGGTCCCCATCCACAGCTATCCGGTCCAGCGTGCCGCGCTTCTTCACCAGCGCGGAGGTCCGCCAGGTGCCGCCCGGAGCGGTGGTACTCACCTTTCCTTTCGAGCTGGCCCCGCGCAACGACGCCATGATGTGGCAGGCAGCCTCGGGCATGAGGTTCCGCGTGCTCGGCGGTGACGTCTTCGTGCCGGGGAACGTCGTGCGGAGCACCTGGCATCCGCTGCCGCCAGGGCCGCCGGTGCTCGCCGCGGTGCTCGAGGCCGGCCAGTACCCGGACACGCCACCGCCGCCCATGACCGCCAGCGCGGTCGCGGCCATCCGCCAGCTCTGTGCCAGATCGCGCGTGGCCGCTGTGTTCGTGGACCGGAAGACCCAGTACGGGTACGACTTCGACCTGCTGGTGCACCGGGCGCTGGGGACGCCGGGGCGCGTCGAAGGGCGGCTGTCGGTGTGGCTGAACGTCCAGCGCGACCTGCACGGGCATCGCGGGTAGCCAGTTGTCGGCTAGAATTCTTCCGCGCCTGAGGCTGGCGGCCCGTGCATTGTCAGCCGGTCAAGCCACCGGATCACGAACCGTGTGCCGTGCGGCTTGGGAGGGGTGGCGGGGCCAGAACAAGCTGAGTCAAGGTTCCCATGAAGGAGTAGTACCGTGCCCGAGGTCCGCATCGTCGCCGAGCCGCGTACCGAGTTCGGCAAGGGAGCCGCCCGCCGCGTGCGGCGCGCGGGCCGTGTGCCTGCCATCGTTTACGGGCATGGCACCGACACCAGGCACATCACGCTTCCCGGCCACCAGTTGCTGATGGCGCTGAAGACGCCGAACGTGCTCATCGAGGTGGACGGGCTGTCCGGCCGCCCGCAGCTCACCTTGCCCAAGGCCGTGCAGCGCGACCCGATCAGGGGCGGGATCGAGCACGTGGACCTGATCATGGTCCGCCGCGGCGAGAAGGTCACGGTGGAGATCCCGGTGCAGGTCACCGGTGAGGTGGAGCCCGGCGGCCTGCTCGACCAGCAGATGGTGCGGCTGTCCGTCGAGGCGGAGGCCACGCAGATCCCGCAGGCGATCGAGGTCAGTGTGGAAGGCATGGAGATCGGGGCCTCTTTGCACGCGGGCGACCTGGCCCTGCCGCAGGGCGTGACGCTTGCGGCCGAGCCCGAGGTCCTCGTGCTGCATGTGCTGGCGGCGCCGACCGCCGAGCAGATCGAGGCCGAGCTTGGCGAGACTCCGGCGGCAGAAGAGGTGCCGGCCGCGCCCGATGCGGTGCCGGACGCTTCCGAAGCGGGCGAAGAGTCCGCCGGCTGACCCTCCGGCCCGCGGTATGACCGGTGACCGGTGGCTGATCGCCGGGCTCGGCAACCCGGGCCCGGCCTATGCGGCCAACCGGCACAACGCGGGCTTCCTGACCGCTGACGTGCTGGCCGCACGGGCCGGGGCACGCTTCAAGGCCGGCAAGTTCCGCACCCTGGCCGCCGACGGCAGGCTGGCCGGTCAGAGCGTGACCATCATCAAGCCGCTCACATTCATGAACGAATCCGGGGGGCCGGTGACCGGGGTCAGCGGGTTCTACCATCTCGGGCCGGAGCAGCTCGTGGTGGTCCACGATGAGCTGGACCTGCCGTTCGGCACGGTCAGGCTCAAGCTCGGCGGCGGGGACAACGGCCACAACGGCCTCAGGTCGGTGACCGCCCGCCTGGGCACCCGGGAGTACTACCGGGCCAGGATCGGCATCGGCAGGCCGCCGGGCCGGATGGACCCCGCCGCGTTCGTGCTCAGGGATTTCTCCGCTGCGGAGCGGAAAGAACTGCCCCTGGTGCTCGAGCGCGCCGCGGATGCGGTGGAAATGCTGCTCGCCGACGGCCTCACCGCCGCCCAGAATGCCTTTCACGCGGGCGTCCCGCCCGGTGAGATCTGAGTCACCGATCCGGCAGCGTGTCGGGTCGCCCCCGGAAATGCCCTACCCTGGTGTGGCCCTGCCCGGCCTGCAGATGGAGCCGCTTTTCATGACATCCGACGACGATCGCCTTGCCGCTGAACTCGCGGAGCGAGCCGGGACGCTGCTGCTCGGGCTGCGTGCCGACGGAGGCGATCCTGGCGACCTGCGCAAGGCCGGCGACCGGCTCTCCCACGAGTTCCTCGCGGCCGAACTGGCGGCGCGCAGGCCGGGCGACGCGGTCCTGTCCGAGGAGGGGCGCGACGACCGGGCGCGGCTGTCGGCCGACCGTGTCTGGATCGTGGACCCGCTGGACGGCACCAGGGAGTTCGGCGAGCCTGGGCGTACCGACTGGGCGGTCCACGTCGCCCTCTGGGAAGGCGGTGAGCTGACCGCGGGCGCGGTGGCGCTGCCGGCCCAGGGCCAGGTGCTGTCCACCTCCGCGCCGCCCAAGGTGCCGACGGCCAATGGTGACTCTGGGATCGGTCCTCGGCTACGGATAGTAGTGAGCCGTACCCGGCCGCCGGCCTTCCTTGAACGGCTCCGCGAGGAAACCGGCGTAACGCTGGTGCCGATGGGCTCCGCCGGGGCGAAGGCCGCCGCGGTCATGCTCGGCGAGGCCGATGCCTACGTGCACGCGGGCGGGCAGTACGAGTGGGATTCCGCGGCACCGGCCGCCGTTGCGCTGGCCGCCGGGCTGCATGCGTCCCGGCTGGACGGCTCGGCCTTGCGATACAACCAGCCAGATCCGCTGCTGCCGGATATCCTGATTTGTCCGGTAGTGCTCGCGGAGTCACTGCTGGAAGCGATCGGCGCCGCCGGGGCGCACCGCCCCCAGTGAGGTTCTGGCCCGCCGTGCACCTTGCTAGCCCTGACCCCGCCGCCCCACCCATTGCCATGTCAACACTTCGGAGACCACTCGATGGCCCCAGTGCGTAACGACTATTCGCTGTCCCAGCTCGATGCGCTCGAAGCCGAGTCCATCCATATCATCCGCGAGGTCGCGGCGGAGTTCGAGCGGCCGGTGCTGTTGTTCTCCGGCGGCAAGGACTCGATCGTCATGCTGGCGCTGGCGGAGCGGGCGTTCTGGCCAGCCAGGATCCCGTTCCCCGTGATGCACGTGGACACCGGGCACAACTTCGGCGAGGTGATGGAGTTCCGGGACCGGCGGGTCGCCGAGGTCGGCGTCAAGCTGGTTGTGGCATCCGTCCAGGAGTCCATCGACGCGGGGCGGGTCGTCGAGGAAACCGGCCGGTGGGCCAGCCGCAACCGGCTGCAGACCACCACGCTGCTTGACGCGATCGCCGAGAACCAGTTCGACGCGGTGTTCGGCGGGGCCCGGCGGGACGAGGAAAAGGCCCGCGCCAAGGAGCGGGTGTTCTCGTTCCGTGACGAGTTCGGCCAGTGGGACCCGAAGAACCAGCGGCCCGAGCTGTGGGGCCTCTACAACACCCGGATCCACCGGGGCGAGCACATCCGGGTGTTCCCGATCTCCAACTGGACCGAGCTGGACGTATGGGAGTACATCGACCGGGAGAACCTGGAGATCCCGTCCATCTACTACGCGCACACGCGCAGCGTGTTCGAGCGTGACGGCATCCTGCTCGCCGACAGCTCCTACGCCAGGCGGCCCGACGACGAGCCGCCCTACGAGGCCAAGGTCAGGTACCGGACGGTGGGCGACATGACCTGCACCGGGGCCGTGGAGTCCACGGCCGCCACGATCGCGGAGGTAATCGCGGAGATCGCGGCGACCCGTATCACCGAGCGCGGCCAGACCCGGGCGGACGACCGCACCAGTGAGGCTGCCATGGAAGACCGCAAGCGGGAAGGGTACTTCTAATGCCGGGGGAGAGCGTCGAAGCCGTGGTGGGTTCCTGGACCGGGCATCACACCGACATCCTGCGGGTTGCCACCGCCGGTTCGGTTGATGACGGGAAGAGCACGCTCATCGGGCGGCTGCTGTACGACTCGAAGGCCATCTTCGAGGACCAGCTCGCGGCCGTGGAGCGGACCAGCCGGTCACGCGGCGAGGAGTACACCAACCTCGCCCTGCTCACCGACGGGCTGCGGGCCGAACGGGAACAGGGCATCACGATCGACGTGGCCTACCGGTACTTCAACACGCCGCGGCGGAAGTTCATCATCGCCGACACCCCCGGTCACATCCAGTACACCCGCAACATGGTCACCGGCGCCTCCACCGCCGATCTCGCCATCGTCCTGGTGGACGCGCGCAACGGGCTGACCGAGCAGAGCAGGCGGCACGCCTTCCTGGCCACGCTGTTGCGGGTGCCGCACCTGGTCCTCGCGGTCAACAAGATGGACCTGGTCGGCTACGACCCTGCTGTGTTCGAGCGGATCACCGAGGAGTTCTCCTCGTTCGCCACCAAGCTGGAGGTCGCCGACCTGACCTTCATCCCGATCTCCGCGCTGCACGGGGACAACGTGGTCCAGCGGTCGGCCAACATGGGCTGGTACGACGGCCCCTCGCTGCTGCACCACCTGGAGCACGTGCACATCGCCTCCGACCGGAACCTGATCGACGTGCGGTTCCCCGTGCAGTACGTCATCCGCCCGCACCTGGCCACCGATCCGCAGTTGCACGACTACCGCGGCTACGCCGGCCAGGTGGCGGGCGGGGTGATCAAGCCGGGTGACGAGGTCATGCACCTGCCGTCCGGCTTCACCACCACGGTCAAGCGAATCGACACCGCCCACGGCCCCGTTCCCGAGGCGTTCCCGCCGATGTCGGTGACGCTGGTGCTCGAGGACGACATCGATATCTCCCGCGGCGACATGATCTGCCGGCCGCACAACCAGCCGTCGGTCACCCAGGACGTGGACGCGATGGTGTGCTGGATGTCGGAGAGCCGCAAGCTGTCCGCGCGGGACCGGCTGATCGTCAAGCACACCACCCGCACGGCCAAGGCCATCGTGCGCGACCTGCACTACCGGCTAGACGTCAACACGCTGCACCGGCACGAGGGCGTCAGCGGCCTGTCCCTCAACGAGATCGGCCGGGTCACGCTGCGGCTGACCCATCCGCTGTTCTGCGACCCCTACACCCGCAACCGGCTGACCGGCGGCATCATTCTCGTGGACGAGGCCACGGGTGCCACTGTCGGCGCCGGGATGATCACGGAGGCAGGGTAACCCTGGCTACCAGGCCAGCCCTGCTCCCACCTGATCTCCGAACGGGGTTAACGTGATGACGAAAGCTAGCCTGGACAAGCGGCCTGGCGACGTCTCGGCGATGTTCGACCAGATCGCCGAGCGCTACGACCTGCTCAACGACGTCCTCTCGCTCGGCCAGGACCGGCTGTGGCGCCGGTTCGTCGCGGCCACGGTGGCGGCCGTGCCCGGCGAGCGCGTGCTGGACCTGGCCGCGGGTACCGGCACCTCCTCGCGCACGTTCACCACGGCCGGAGCGTATTGCGTCGCCTGTGATTTTTCCCTGGGCATGCTGCAGGTAGGGGCGCGCAAGCCGGCCGGCCGGCGCCGGCCTGACGGCCCGGCCCCGGGACCGGTGCGCTTCGCGGCCGGGGACGCGCTGGCCCTGCCGTTCCGCGACCGGGCGTTCGATGCCGTGACCATCTCCTTCGGCCTGCGCAACGTCGCGGACCCCGATGCCGCCCTTGCCGAGATGCTGCGGGTCACCAGGCCGGGCGGGCGGCTGGTGATCTGCGAGTTCGGGCACCTGCCGGCGGCCCGGCTGGACGCCTGGTACGGGCGCTACCTGAGCACCGCCCTGCCGGCCGTGGCCCGGCGGCTGTCCCCGTCCGGCGACGCCTACGAGTACCTGGCCGAGTCGATCAGGGAATGGCCGCGGGCACCGGAACTGGCCAGGCGGATGGGTGCGGCCGGATGGTCGGCGATACGCTGGCGGGACCTGACGCTCGGGGTGGTGACCGTGCATGCGGCGCTCCGCCCCGAGTAGCCATCGGGAGTGCCGCCGGAGGACGGAGCGCGCCGGACGGCTTGTGGTGCCAGGGCCGGGATCCGTGGCGCCATGGGCAAAGGTCTAGACTTCTCCGGTAAGCACTTGTGAACAGCTTCACAAGACAGTCGGGATACGTTTCGGATGCACCAGCATATTTCCCCCGCAGATTCGGCTGACGTCATTGTGGTAGGCGCCGGGCCGGCGGGTTCGTCGACCGCTTTCCACCTGGCCCAGGCCGGGCTGGACGTGCTGGTGCTTGAGAAGAGCCATTTCCCCAGGGAAAAGGTGTGCGGCGACGGGCTGACCCCGCGCGCGGTCAAGCAGCTTGTCGGCATGGGGATCCCGCTGAACCCCGAGGACGGCTGGTTCCCGAACAAGGGCCTGCGCATCATCGGCGGCGGGGTCCGCCTGGAACTGGACTGGCCCGACCTGGCCAGCTACCCCGGCTACGGGATGATGCGCAGCCGGCGCGGTTTCGACGAGACACTTGCCCGTGCGGCGAGCAAGGCCGGCGCGCGGCTGCTCGAAGGCGTCAACGTCACAGGGCCGGTGCTCGACCAGAACAGTGGCCGGATCACCGGGGTGACGGCGCGCACCAGCGCGCCGGACGGGGACGGGGCGGAGCGCAGCTACCGGGCCAGGCTCGTGGTCGCGGCGGACGGCAACTCCTCCCGGCTGTCCCTGGCCATGGGGCTGGCCAAGCGGGACGACCGGCCGCTCGGGGTGGCGGTCCGCACCTACTACACCAGCCCCCGGCATGACGACGACTACCTGGAGTCCTGGCTCGAGTTGTGGGACGGCGACCGGCTGCTGCCCGGGTACGGCTGGATCTTCGGGGCCGGTGACGGGACCAGCAACGTGGGCTTGGGGCTGCTGAACACCAGCGCGGCGTTCCAGCGCACCGACTACCGCGGCCTGCTGCGCCGCTGGCTGGCCGGGACGCCCGCCGAGTGGGGCTACACCGAGGAGAACCGGACCGAGCCGATACGGGGCGCCGCGCTGCCGATGGGCTTCAACCGCACCCCGCATTACACCCGCGGGCTGCTGCTCGCCGGGGACGCGGGCGGCATGGTCAACCCGTTCAACGGCGAGGGCATCCCGTACGCGATGGAGTCCGGCGAGATCGCCGCGCGAGTGATCACGCAGGCCCTGGCCCGGCCCGACCAGGCCAGTGCCGAGCGTGTCCTGCACGGTTACCCGCAGGCGCTGCGGGACGCCTACGGTGGCTACTACACCCTCGGGCGTAAGTTCGTCGGGGCCATCGGGCATCCCTCGGTGATGAAGTTCGTCACCCGGCACGGGATGCCCAGGCCGGCGCTGATGCGCTTCACGCTCAAACTTCTGGCCAACCTCACCGAGCCACGGGGCGGTGATGCGGCCGACCGCGTGATCAACGCGCTGTCCCGGCTGACGCCCGCAGCCTGAGCGCCGCGGACCACGAACAGAGAAGGAAGGAGAGGCATCCGGTGCTGAGCTTGTACGTGCCGATCCTGATACTGGCGGCACTGGCCGCGGTTTTCGCGGGCGGCTCGCTCGTCATGGGCTCGGTCGCGGGCCCGAAACGGTGGAACCGGGCCAAGCTGCAGGCCTACGAGAGCGGGATCGAGCCGACCCCGCAGCCTCGGGGCGGCGGCCGGTTCCCGGTGAAGTACTACGTGACAGCGATGCTGTTCATCCTCTTCGACATCGAGATCATCTTCCTCTACCCGTGGGCGGTCACCTTCACCAGCCTCGGCGTGTTCGGGCTGGTCGAGATGGTGCTGTTCATCGCCACGGTGCTGGTCGCGTACGCCTACGTGTGGCGGCGCGGCGGGCTGAACTGGGACTAGCAATGGGACTTGAAGAAAAGCTGCCAAGCGGCATCCTGCTGACGAGTGTCGAGAAGCTGGCCGGGTATGCGCGCAAGAGCTCGGTATGGCCTGCCACGTTCGGCCTGGCCTGCTGTGCGATGGAGCTCATATCGACCGGTGGTCCCCGCCACGACCTGGCCAGGTTCGGCATGGAGCGGGCGTCGAACACGCCGCGCCAGGCCGACCTGATGATCGTGGCCGGACGGGTGAGCCAGAAGATGGGACCCGTGCTCCGCCAGATCTACGATCAGATGGCCGACCCCAAGTGGGTCATCTCCATGGGAGTCTGCGCGTCCAGCGGTGGCATGTTCAACAACTACGCCATCGTGCAGGGCGTGGACCACATCGTCCCGGTGGACATCTACCTCCCCGGCTGCCCGCCACGGCCGGAGATGCTGCTGGATGCGATCGTCAAGCTGCACGACAAGATCCAGAACATGAAGCTTGGCGCCAACAGGGAGGCGGAGGTCGAGGAACTGGAGCAGGCCAGGCTCCGGCGGCTGCCGCTCGTCCAGGGCACCGGCCACCCGGGCATCGGCGGCAGCCAGCCTCAGCTAGGGGAGCGGTCGTGACCAGCGAGAACGCGCCGGACACCGGCGCCCAGCCGGGATCCGGCTGCCGAAGCGGGCGAGCACCGCCTGGGCCAGCAGGTCGAGCGGACCGGCATGTTCGGCACCGGGAGCACGGGCGACACCTCGGGTTACGGCGGGCTGCAGGTGCGGCGCCCGGACCCGATGTCCACCGCCCGTCCCTACGGTTCTTACTTCGATGAGATAGCCGACCAGCTCGCCGAGGGCCTGGAGCGCGACGGCCCGGCGTTCGCCGAGGCGGTGTCCCGGGTGGTGGTCGAGCGCGGCGAACTGACCCTGCACGTGCCGCGCGAGCACCTGGTGGCGGTCGCCAGGATGCTCCGGGACGAGCCTTCGCTCGCCTTCCAGATGTGCCTGGGGGTCAGCGGAGTCCACTACCCCTGGGACACCGGGCGCGAGCTGCACGCCGTCTACCCGCTGCTGTCCATCACCCACAACCGGCGGGTCCGGCTCGAGGTGACCGCACCCGACAGCGACCCGCGGATCCCCACGCTGGTGAGCGTGTACCCGACCTGCGACTGGCACGAGCGGGAGACCTGGGACTTCTTCGGTGTCGTCTTCGAGGGCCATCCCGCGCTCACCCGGATCGAGATGCCCGACGACTGGAAGGGCCACCCGCAGCGCAAGGACTACCCGCTGGGCGGAATCCCGGTCGAGTACCGCGGCGCGACGGTGCCGCCGCCTGACGACCGGAGGGCGTACTCATGAGCGGCGTGGCGGCACCATCGGGGGGTTCCGGGCCGTGGGGTCCGGGGGCTCGCCCCCGGGACAGCGGAGTGCCCCCCCGGGCCAGCACTGTGCCGCCGGATGATCGGAGAGCATTATTCATGACGGCGGAGACTGAGGGCCGCGTCTACAACGTCGGCGGCCAGGACTGGGATGAGGTCGTCACGGCGGCGACGGAGTCGCCGGAGGAGCGGCTCATCGTCAACATGGGGCCGCAGCACCCCTCCACGCACGGCGTGCTCCGGCTGATCCTGACCCTGGACGGGGAGACGGTGACCGAGCTGCGCCCGGTCATCGGGTACCTGCACACCGGCATCGAGAAGAACATGGAGTTCCGTACCTGGACGCAGGGCGTCACGTTCTGCACCCGGATGGACTACCTGTCCCCCATCTTCAACGAGACCGTCTACTGCATGGCCGTGGAGCGGCTGCTGGGCATCGAGCAGGAGATCCCGCCGCGGGCCACCGTGCTGCGGGTGCTCATGATGGAGCTGAACCGGATCTCCTCGCACATGATGGCGATCGGCACGTTCGGGCTGGAACTCGGCGCGACCACCGTCCTGTTGTACGGGCTGCGGGAACGGGAAAAGGTGCTCGACCTGTTCGAGCTCATCACGGGCCTGCGGATGAACCACGCCTACGTCCGGCCTGGCGGGGTGTCCCAGGACCTCCCGCACGGTGCGCTGGAAGGGCTGCGGGAGTTCCTTCGTGTCATGCCGCGGCAGATCGGTGAGCTGCGCGCGCTCCTCGACGCGAACCCGATCTACCTGGCCCGCACGAAGAACGTCGCCTATCTCGACCTGGCCGGCTGCATGGCGCTCGGCGTCACCGGCCCGGTGCTGCGGGCCACCGGGCTCCCCTGGGACCTGCGCAAGAGCCAGCCGTACTGCGGTTACGAGACCTACGAGTTCGACGTGCCGACCCAGGCCACCTGCGACGCCTACGGCAGGTACCTGATCAGGATGGACGAGATGGACGAGTCCCTCAAGATCATCTCCCAGTGCGTGGACCGGCTGGCGGCCAAGCGGCCCAAAAACGACCCGATCATGATCGATGACCCCAAGATCGGCTGGCCGGCCCGGCTCGCGGTGGGCGCCGACGGCCTGGGGAACTCACCGGATCACATCGCGCACATCATGGGGGAGTCCATGGAGGCGCTCATCCATCACTTCAAGCTGGTGACCGAGGGCTTCCGGGTTCCGGCCGGGCAGGTGTACACCAGCGTCGAGTCACCGCGCGGGGAGCTAGGCTGCCATGCGGTCAGCGACGGCGGTACGAGGCCGTTCCGTGCGCATTTCCGGGATCCCTCGTTTACCAACCTGCAGTCACTCTCGGCGATGGCCGAGGGGGGCATGGTCGCTGACGTGATCGCGGCCGTGGCGACCATAGACCCGGTTATGGGAGGGGTGGACAGGTGAGGCAGTCAACCTCCCCGGGCAGAAGGCAGGTGGACCGGTAATGCCCTTCAGCAATGAGGTGCTTGCCCGGCTGGACGCGGAGGCTGCCGAGATCATCGGCCGGTACCCGCGGTCGCGGTCGGCCCTGCTTCCGCTGCTCCACCTGGTCCAGGCCGAGGAGGGCTACGTCTCCGACGACGGCATCGTCTTCTGCGCCCGCCACCTCGGGCTGACCGAGGCCGAGGTGAGCGCGGTGGTGAGCTTCTACACGATGTACAAGCGCTGCCCGGTCGGTGAGTACCACGTGGGGGTGTGCACCAACACCCTGTGCGCCATCATGGGTGGCGACCAGATCCTCGCCGGGCTGCGCGAGCACCTCGGCGTGGGCGACGACGAGCCCACCGGTGACGGCAAGGTCAGCCTGGAGCACGTCGAGTGCAACGCCGCCTGCGACTATGCGCCGGTGGTGATGGTGAACTGGGAGTTCTTCGACAACATGACCCCCGACTCTGCCCGGGAACTGGTCGACGACCTGCGGGCGGGCAAGCCGGTCGCGCCCAGCCGGGGTGCCCCGCGGCTGGCCACCTGGACGCAGGCGGGGCGGATCCTGGCCGGGTTCCCCGATGACCAGGCCACCGGCGGGAACACCGCCGGCCAGCCCACGCTGGCCGGCCTGCGCATCGCCAGGGAGCACGGCTGGACGCCGGACGACGGGGGCGCGGCATGACCTCGGTGCTGATTCCGACGCTCACCGCCTACTGGGACGATCCCGATTCGTTCACGCTGGAGGGATACCGGCGGGCCGGTGGGTACCAGGGGCTGCCGAAGGCGCTCGGCATGGACCCGGACGAGGTCATCGCGGCGGTGAAGGATTCCGGGCTGCGCGGCCGCGGCGGCGCAGGCTTCCCCACCGGGGTCAAGTGGGGCTTCATCCCGCAGGGTGACGGCAAGCCGCACTACCTGGTGATCAACGCCGACGAGTCAGAGCCAGGCACCTGCAAGGACATCCCGCTGATGCTGGCCGTCCCGCAGGCACTGATCGAGGGCGCGATCATCGCCGCCTACGCCATCAGGGCGAACCGGGCCTTCATCTACGTCCGCGGCGAGGTGCTGCACGTCATCCGCAGGCTGCACCACGCGGTGGCGGAGGCCTATGCGGCCGGGTACCTGGGCGAGAACATCCTCGGCTCCGGTTTCGACCTGGACGTGACCGTGCACGCAGGGGCCGGCGCCTACGAGTGCGGCGAGGAGACGGCACTGCTCGACTCGCTGGAGGGCTTCCGCGGGCAGCCCCGGCTGAAGCCGCCGTTCCCGGCCATCGCCGGGCTCTACGCCTGCCCCACGGTGGTCAACAACGTGGAGTCGATCGCCAGCGTGCCGTACATCCTGCGGGACGGTGCCGCGGCGTTCGCCGCGCTGGGCACCGAGAGGTCCAAGGGGTTCGGCATCTTCTCGCTGACCGGGCACGTGACCACGCCGGGCCAGTACGAGGCACCGCTCGGTGTCACCCTGCGGGAACTCCTGGACCTGGCCGGCGGTGTCCGGGCCGGCCACGCGCTGAAGTTCTGGACCCCCGGCGGTTCTTCCACACCGATCTTCACCGACGAGCACCTCGACGTGCCGCTGGACTTCGAGGGCGTCGGCGCGGCGGGCTCGATGCTCGGCACCCGGGCGCTGCAGATCTTCGACGACACCACCTGCGTGGTCCGCGCCACGCTCCGGTGGACGGAGTTCTACGAGCACGAGTCCTGTGGCAAGTGCACCCCGTGCCGCGAGGGCACGTACTGGATGGTCCGCATCCTTGACCGGCTGGACCGGGGCCAGGGTACCGACGAGGACCTGGACAAGCTGCTCGACATCTGCGACAACATCGCCGGGCGCGCGTTCTGCCCGTTCGGCGATGGCGCGATCAGCCCGGTGGTGTCCTCGATCAAGTACTTCAGGGACGAGTTCATCGAGCACTTCAAGCGCGGCGGCTGCCCGTTCGATCCCGCCGCCTCGACGGCCTGGGCCGACGGAGGTCAGTGACCAATGACCGCACAAGCTGAGACGGGGGCGCTGGCGCCCGTGGCGCAGCGGGTGACCGTCACCATCGACGGCTTCGAGATCACCGTGCCCAAGGGCATGCTGGTGATCCGGGCGGCGGAGTTGCTCGGGATCCAGATACCGCGGTTCTGCGACCACCCGCTGCTCGACCCGGTCGGTGCCTGCCGCCAATGCCTTGTCGAGGTGGAAGGGCAGGCCAAGCCGCTCGCGTCGTGCACCACCACCTGCACCGACGGGATGAAGGTGCGCACCCAGCTCACGTCGCGGGTGGCGGAGAAGGCACAGAGCGGCGTGATGGAGCTGCTCCTGATCAACCACCCGCTCGACTGTCCCATGTGCGACAAGGGCGGCGAGTGCCCGCTGCAGAACCAGGCCATGTCCAGCGGCAGGGGCGAGTCACGGTTCACCGAGACCAAGCGGACGTTCGCCAAGCCGGTAGCGCTGTCCAGCGAGGTCCTGCTGGACCGGGAACGCTGCGTCTCCTGCGCGCGGTGCACCAGGTTCGCCGAGCAGATCGCCGGCGACCCGCTCATCGAACTGCTTGACCGCGGGCCCGAGCAGCAGGTCGGCACCGCCGACGGGGTGCCGTTCGACTCCTACTTCTCCGGCAACACCGTGCAGATCTGCCCGGTCGGTGCGCTGACCGGGGCCGCCTACCGGTTCCGTGCCCGGCCGTTCGACCTGGTGTCCACGCCCAGCATCTGCGAGCACTGCGCGTCCGGGTGCCGCCAGCGCACCGACCACCGGCGCGGACGGGTCACCCGCCGGCTGGCCGGCAACGACCCGCAGGTGAACGAGGAGTGGAACTGCGACAAGGGACGGTGGGCGTTCACCTACGCCACCCAGCCGGACCGGCTGGCCACTCCCCTGGTGCGCGATGAGGAGGGCGTGCTGCGGGCCGCCTCGTGGGCGGAGGCGATCGGGGCGGCAGCGGCCGGCCTGGCCGGTGCCCGCGGCCGGGCCGGGGTGCTCACCGGCGGCAGGCTCACCCTGGAAGACGCCTACGCCTACGCCAAGTTCGCCCGGGTGGCCCTGGGCAGCAACGACATCGACTCCCGTGCCCGCCCGCACTCGGCGGAAGAGGCGCAGTTCCTCGCCGCCGCCGTGGCCGGTACCGGGGTCCGGGTCAGCTACGCCGACCTGGAGCGCGCGCCCGCGGTGCTGCTGGCCGGGCTGGAGCCCGAGGAGGAGTCGCCGATCATCTTCCTCCGGCTGCGCAAGGCCGCGCGGGCCGGCAACCTCACCGTCTACTCGCTGGCCCCGCTGGCCAGCCACGGGCTGGTGAAGCTGCGTGGCACCCTGCTGGCCGCCCCGCCCGGCACCGAGACCGAGGTACTCAACCGGCTGGCGGCCGAGATGGGCACCGATGCGGTGGAGGCCGCGGCCGGCCGGGCGCTGAATGCCGACGGCGCGGTCATCCTGGCAGGCGAGCGGCTCGCCGAGACACCCGGGGCGCTGTCCGCGCTGGCCCGGCTGGCCAGTGCCAGCGGGGCCAGCCTGGCCTGGGTGCCGCGCCGGGCCGGCGAGCGCGGCGCGGTGGAGGCCGGCGCCCTGCCGGACCTGCTGCCCGCCGGGCGGCCGGTGGCCGACCCGGCGGCGCGTGCCGAGGTGGCCCGTGCCTGGGGTGTCGCCGCGCTGCCCGCCGACCCTGGCAGGGACGGCCGGCAGATCCTCGCCGCGGCGCTGGCCGGCGACCTCGATGCCCTCGTCGTGGCCGGGGTGGACCCGGCCGACCTGCCCGATCCGAAGGCCGCAGTTGAGGCGATCGAGGCAACGCCGTTCGTGGTGAGCCTGGAACTGCGGGCCAGCGCCGTCACCGACCGGGCGGACGTGGTGCTGCCCGTGGCGGCGGTGCCGGAGAAGGCCGGCACGTTCCTGAACTGGGAGGGCAGGCCAGGCTCGTTCGAGGCGGCGCTCGCCGTCCCCGGCGTGGAGTCCGACCTGGAGATACTCGGCCAGATCGCGGACGAGATGGACGTCCACCTCGGGCTGCCCGATGCCGCCGCGGCGCGCCGCGAACTGGGCACGCTGACCGGCTGGCGGGGCATCCGGACAAGCGTGCCGGACTACCCGCCTGCCGCACGATCCCTGCCCGGGCCGGCGAGGCGGTCCTGGCCACCTGGCACCAGTTGATCGACACGGGCAGGATGCAGGACGGCGAGCCGTTCCTGGCCGGCACGGCACGGCCGGCGCAGGCCCTGATGTCTGCGGCCACCGCGAGTGAAGCGGGCACCGCCGACGGCGATAGGGTCTGCGTGACCACGGCGCGGGGAGCCATCACCCTCGGTGTGCGGGTCTGCGACATGCCCGACCGGGTGGTCTGGCTGCCTGCGCACGCGCAGGGCTGCGAGGTCCGGCGCGAGCTTGGTGCCGGGAACGGCACCCTGGTGACCCTGAGGAGCCCGCAATGATCAGCATGGCCGGTGCCGCGGGCCGGGCCGCGCGGGCCCGGCGCCTGCCGCACACGGCGCCGCTGCGCACGGCCGGAGCACGGGCACCCCGCCGGTGACCGTGCTCAGCTTCTACGGCCAGCCGTGGTGGATGATCCTGCTCAAGGTTGTGGTCATCTTCGCGTTCCTGATGGTCACGACGCTGTTCGCGATCTGGGCGGAGCGCCGGATCATCGGCCGGATGCAGCAGCGCCGGGGCCGAACCGGGCCGGGCCGTTCGGCCTGCTGCAGTCGCTGATGGACGGGATCAAGCTCCCGCTCAAGGAGGACATCGTCCCCCGGCACGTGGACAAGCTGCTGTTCTGGCTTGCCCCCGCGATCGCGCTGGTACCCGCGTTCGTCAGCTTCGCGATCATCCCGTTCGGCCCCGAGGTGTCGATCTTCGGTGTGCGGACCCCGCTGCAGCTCACCGACCTCCCGGTCGCGGTGCTGCTCGTGCTCGCGATGAGCTCGATCGGCGTCTAC
>CAVPSA010000008.1:0-26046 GCA_963707905.1 uncultured Actinomycetes bacterium
CGACCGGGCCGCGCCGACGGGCCGGCGAAGCGCAGTCAGGTAGTGATGTCGCGGCGGCGCAGCAGCGCGGCACCGGCGAGCAGGGCCGCGGTGGCGTAGCCGGCCAGGATAAGCGCGGCTGCTGGTTGCCCAAGCAGGTGGGCGCTGGCCGGGAAGCCTACGGTGCGGGTGGCGGCGGCGGCCAGGCCGCCGAGGCCGTATTGCTGGATGGCGGTGCCGAGGTGGGGGATGAAGCCGAGCAGCGGCTCGGCTAGGTAGAGCAGGGCAAGGACGGCGGTGATGGCGGCAGCCTGGTTGCGGATGATGGCGCCGGCTCCGACGCCGAGGGCGGCAGCCAGCGCGGTGGCGATGGCGCCGCCGGCGATGATGGCGGCGGCGCCGGTGGCGGAGACCCCGGCGGTGATGTGCCGGGTGGCCAGCAGCGGCAAGGTGATGGCGGCGGCGATCCCGGTTGCGGCCAGGCCGAAGGCCAGCCCGGCGGCGGCCAGGGTGATGAGCTTGGCGGCGAGCAGCGGGGTGCGGCGGGGGGTGATCAGCACGGCGGGGGTGATGGTCTTGTGCCGGAACTCGCCGGTCACCGAGAGCGCCCCGGCGATCAGCGCGACGGTCTGGGCCAGCCCGGCGATAGCCAGGACGGAGCGTGCCGGGTTGGTGCCGGGGGTGAAGTTGCTGGCCGCGGCGGTGGGGGCGACCGCGCCGGCGATCAAGGCGATGGCCCCGGCGGCCAGCAGCCAGTAGGTGCGGGTGGTGGCTAGCCGTAGCGCCTCGGCGCGGATCAGGCGGGTCATGACGGTTCTCCTTTGGGGGTACCGGTCAGTTCGAGGTAGATGTCTTCCAGGCTGGCGCCGGGGCGGGTGGCCAGCAGGTCCGGGAGGGGGGCCTGGGCGATGGTCCGGCCGTGGTGGATGATCACGACGTCGTCGGCGGTCTGGGTGACCTCGGCGAGGATGTGGCTGGAGACCAGGACGGCCCGTCCTTCGGCGGCCAGGCAGCGGAGCAGGTCGCGCAGCCAGCGGATGCCTTGCGGGTCCAGGCCGTTGGCGGGCTCGTCGAGGACCAGCACGGCCGGGTCGCCGAGCAGGGCGGCGGCCAGGCCGAGCCGCTGCCGCATGCCGAGGGAGTAACCGCCGGCCCGCTGCCGGGCCGCATGCTGCAGGCCTACCGTGGCCAGCAGCTGGCCGGCCCGTTCCTCGGGGATCCCGGCGGCTGCGGCCAGCACCCGCAGGTGGTCCCGGCCGGAGCGGCCGGGGTGTGCGGCCGGGTCGAGCAGCGCGCCGACGGTCTGGGCCGGGCTGGCCAGGTCCGGATAGGGGGTCCCGGCGATGGTCGCGGTGCCGGCGTCGGGGCGGATCAGCCCGAGCAGCATCCGCAGGGTGGTGGTCTTCCCCGCGCCGTTGGGACCGAGGAACCCGGTGATCCGGCCGTAGGCGACGGTGAACGACACGTCCTGCACCGCGACCAGGTGGCCGAACTTCTTGCGCAGCCCGGCCACCTGGATGGCCGGGCCTGAGGTAACGGCCAAGCGGCCTGGGGCCGCCCCGCCGGGCCGGGCCACCGGCCCGCCGCCCTGGGTGTTCCTTGTAGCTTCCATGCTTTCAGCCTGGCCGCCCGGCGCCTGCCGCCGCGTCGGCTGACTAGCCATGTCTGCCCCCGCCCTTGGCCGGCCTGAGCATCGACTTTGGTAGGGGGTGCCCGGCCTGTCCCGGCGCGTACGCTGGCGCTGAAATGACCACGATCCAGGAGCCTGGCGCCCGCGCGGCGCTGTGGCGGCACCCGCCCTCGTTCAGCGGACTGCCGGGCGCCGGCCTGGCTGGCGGCCGACTGGCCGATGCGGCGCTGTTCGCGTTCGCGGTCGTGCTGGGCGGGATCACCCAGGGGTACCTGTGGCATAGCCACGGCCTAGTCCTCGACGCCGTGGACGTGGCCGCCGGGGCGGTGGCGTGTCTGGCGCTGTGGTGGCGGCGCGCCCACCCGATGGCGGTATTCGTGCTGGCCTTCGCGGCGAACACGTTCTCGCCGCTGGCCCTGGGCGCCGGACTGGTCGCCGTCTGCACCGCCGCCTCGCGGCTGCGGGGACGCGCCCTGACCGCGGTGGTGGTGCTGACGGCGGCGGCCAGCGTAGTGTTCCCGCTGGTCAACCCCGCGGCCGGCGAGATCGTCAAGGTCGGATTCCCCGCATTCTTGCTCACCGTGATCGCGTTCGGCTGGGGCCTTTATCTGCGCTCCCGGCGCGAGCTGGTCGCCTCGCTCCGAGAGCGGGCGCAGCGGCTGGAAGCAGACCAGTTGCGCAGCGCTGAGCAGGCACGCGAGGCCGAGCGGCGGCGCATCGCCCGGGAGATGCACGACGTGCTGGCCCACCGGCTGTCGCTGCTCAGCGTGCACGCCGGGGCGCTGGAATTCCACCCCGGCGCCTCGCCAGACGACATCGCCCACGCCGCGGCGGTGATCAGGACCTCAGCCGCCGCCGCGCTCGCCGAGCTGCGCCAGGTCATCACCGTGCTGCGCGAGGACTCCGCGGCCACAGACGGGCCGCCCCAGCCGGGCTTTGGCCAGCTGGCCGGCCTGCTGAAGGAGTCACGGTCAGCCGGGATGACCCTGGACGCCCGTATCGACATGCCCGAGGCCGGGCAGCTGCCAGAAGCGTTCGGCCGCACCATCTACCGAGTCATCCAGGAAGGCCTGACCAACGCCCGCAAGCACGCCGCGGGCGCACCGGTGCAGGTGACGGTCACCGCCCACGGCCAGGCGGTAACGGCCGAGGTCATCACCCGTCGGCGCCCCGCCCTCGCCGGGCCGGGCGCTGCCGCACCGGCCGGCGCCGGCGCCGGGCTGATCGGCCTGGCCGAGCGGGTCACCCTCGCCGGCGGCCAGCTGGACTATGGCCCCAATGCAATCGGGGATTTCGTGCTGCGCGCGACCATCCCCCAGCATCGATGACCGGGCCGATCCGGGTACTGCTGGTCGACGACGACCCTCTCGTCCTGTCCGGGCTGAAGATGATGCTCGGCGGAGCCGGGCAGGTGCAAGTCGTCGGCGAAGCCCGCAACGGCCACGACGTGCTGCCCGCCGCTGACCTGCACCATCCCGACGTCGTGCTGATGGACATCCGGATGCCCCTCCTCGACGGCATCGCCGCGACCCGGCAGCTTCGCGCCCAGCCCAATCCGCCCCAGGTCATCATCCTGACCACGTTCGACGCCGACGAACTGGTGCTCCGCGCGCTGCAGGCCGGGGCCGCCGGGTTCTTGCTCAAAGACTCCGCGCCCGCCGACATCGTGGCCGCGATCCAGGCTGTGCACGCTGGCGACGGCTCGCTATCGCCCGCGATCGCCCGCCGCCTCATCCGGCTCGTCGCCGGGGACCCCGACACCGCCGCCCGGCAACAGCAGGCCCGGCGTAGGCTCGCCTCGCTCACCCCCCGCGAGCGCCAGGTGGCGACTGCCATCGCCCACGGGCACTCCAACGCCGATATCGCCGCCCAGCTGCACATGAGCCTAGCCACCGTCAAGGCACACGTATCCAGGCTGCTGGCCAAGCTCGCCGCCGACAACCGGGTCCAGATCGCGTTGCTAGTCCAAGACGCCGCCACCAGCCGACCCCATGACCCCCACTGATCACCAGGCCGTGGGCAACACGACGCGACGGGTGTTCGCACCTACCCGCACTGAACCACCGTCGGCGGCGGAGTCGCTGCACGGGCGGAACAACGTTCGGGAACACGCCAGGCACTCCGCCCGCCAGAGAGGGCTGTAACTTGACAGACCCCGCCAGAGAGGCAGTCGAACGGCGTGACGTACAGATCACCCTCGTCTGCACGGTTGCGGGTCCGTCCGACATCGAATGCGACACCGTCCAGGTCGGCGGCCACTTGCGCACCGGCGCCGGCCGGCATGAGTCACTGGGCGTAGCGCGCCCCCGAGGGCTGATGGTCGGAATACGTGTCTGGCCGCATGGTTGCGCTTCCCGGGCCTTGCCTGATCTGGCGTTGCCCACCGGCGCAGGCCATCAGCCAGGATACGCTTAAGACATCTATAGAAGTCGGGAAGGTAGACATGGCCCAGAAAGTGACCATAGCCCTGGAAGACGATCTGACCGGCGGCCCGGCCGCGCAGACCCTGCGGTTCGCCTTCGACGGCACCGACTATGAGATCGACCTGAACGCCAAGAACGCCGCCGCGTTCGGCAAGCAGCTCGCGCCCTACCTAGAGCACGCCCGCCGGGCCGGGCGGGCACAGCCTCGCCGGGGCGGCCGGACCGCACCCAGCCGTCAGCGCTCGGGTGATATCCGGGCCTGGGCGAAAGAGCACGGCCTGGCGGTCAGTGAGCGCGGGCGCATCCCCGCCAGCGTGCTGGAGCAGTACCACGCCGCGGCCGGCGGGCGCTACCCCAAGCCACCACCGCCCCGGCCCCGGCACCCATGCCTCGTGCCCCGGCCCGGCGCCGCAACCACCGTGTGCCCAGCGGCAACCTTCGCTGCCCGCCGCCGGCCATAACCCGCCACTAAGCGGCGGGTTACGGCCCAGGCCCTGCGTGCTGGCACCGTCTCCAACTAGGCCCACAGCAACATTCTGTGCGTCGGCGAGTCAGGCTGGCTGGCCGTGGGGTGTCAGGGTCTTCCGGGCCCAGATCGCCCAGGGCTGCACCAGGGGATCATGCGGGGCAGCGCCGAGCAGGGGTCGGGCATGGTCGGCTGCGGGGGCAGGGGCAGCAGCGAGAACGACGGATCCTGCTGCGGGTAGACCGCGCCGCCGCAAAGCGGATCGCTCGGCGGCAACTGCAAATAGTTGCAGAAGAGCTGGCTGACTAGCGGGCCGGTGATGCTGCCGCCGGGTCCGGCGGTGGCGCAGTTCCCGTTCGTCTGCTGCAGGTCAGCGGGCCAGGAGGTGACGCCGGACGGGTCGATGTTGCCGTGCCAGCAGTTGCCGTGTCCCGGCGAGGCGGCCGGGATACCGACGGCGCGGAAGTCGCTCAGGTCGGCCAGGTCGCCGTTGGTCGGCTGGCCGAAGAAGCCGTTGCCGACGAAGACGTTGCCGGAGACCTTCGAGCCGGAGTCGGTGAAGAAGCACGTCGGGCCGCCGCCCAGCGTGTCGGCGTACGGGTTGTTCCAGATCCCGCCGCCGCTCGTGCAGTCGGCCGGGCCGTTCTGGACGCCAGAGAACCAGAAGTCGGCCAGGGCCGCCCACCCGCCGTTGCGCGCGAACAGGTTGCCGGTGATCGTGTCATTCCTGCCGCCGAGCACCAGGAAGCCGACCCCGACCAGGCCGAGTCCGTTGCCTGGCAGGTCGCGGTTGTTGTTGTCGTGGAAGTAGTTGCCCGTGACCACCCAGCACGACCCGGAGCCCCCCGGGCAGGCGCCGTCCTGCGGCGCGGGCAGGTCGCCGTTGCTTTCGCTGTTGGTCACGACGCCGATGCCGTTGCGGTCGAACTCGCTGTTACGGATGACCAAGCGGCCGCTGGCGTTGCTGGCCGAGACGCCGAGCGGGCTGTTCTCAGCGTGGACGTGGTCCAGGATGGCGTTGCAGTCCGGGCAGGCGCCGACGTAGAAGCCGGAATCGTTCATGTTGCTCGCGTAGGCCCGGTCGATCAGGCCGGGCCCGCTGGCGTGCGAGGCGAAGATCCCGTAGGTCGCCTGTGCGGGGTCGCTTTTCTGGAAGTACGTGGTGGTGGCCGAAAGGTACGAGCCGTAGTAGCTGTGCATATGGACCTGGCTCGTGCCGTACCCGCCGTTCCACCAGATCTGGTTGCCCGAGCCGGGCTGGCCGGAAAGGAAGTTGCAGACCGTCATGTTCTGGATCGTCACTCCGCTGGCCTCGAACACCTCGATGCCGTTACGCCCCCATGGGCCGGACGGCCCGGCCGGGCCGCGATCCTGGTCGGCCGGGCTGGCCGAGCACGGCGGCCCGGACTTGGTGCCGTCGACGACGACGCCGCCGCGGCTTAGCCCAAGCAGGTGCAGATCGGGCTTGTCGATGAAGACCCCCGCGGTCGGCGCCCAGTCCGGCGGGTGCGTGGTGTAGTCGCCGCGCTCCTTGTAGTCCCCCGGCGCGATGACGATCCAGTCGCCGGGCGAAGCGGCGTCCACCGCCGCCTGGATGGACTGGAATTCCCCCGGCTTACCGTCAAAGGTGCCGACGGTCAGCACCCGGGGTTTCTGGCCGGGCGCGGCGCTGCCCGCGGGCGCGGCGGCGGCGACGCCGCTCACACCGTTGATGAGCAGGACAAGCACGGCGGCAGCGGTCACCGCCCGCCAGTGAGCAGATGCGGAAGTGGACCGCGTCCCGCGACAGAAGTTCGGCATCGCCGTGGTCACCCACCCTCGCCCAATAGGGCCGGGCGGACGGCAGCAAGGCCCGGCGCCACCGCGATCATGCCAGCCGTGATCACGATAAAGAGCCTGCGCATACCTCGAGCCACAATGATCTCCACCTCTCGCAAGCGACGCGGTCCGGCGGATGTCACCATGCCAGGCTCCGGTGTGCTGGCGGTGTGCTGGCAATATCGCGGCAGGTCACGAGGCCTGCAGAGACCTGCGCGGGCCGACCACTGGCCCAGGAAACACGGGGATGATGAGTGCGCGAGCTGCTGCAGGTCACCGGCCTTGGAATCGGGGTTCGCGCTTATCGGTGAACGCTTGGGCGGCCTCACGGTGGTCGTCGGTAAGCCCGGTGTGGACATGGTGGGTAACTTCGAGGTCCATGCATTCGCCGAGTTCGCCTGTCACAGCCCGGTTGAGGTTCTCCTTCATGTAGCGGTAAGCGATCGACGGTCCTTCGGCCAGCCGGTGAGCGCGTGCCATGACTTCCCGCTCGAAGTCGGCCAGCGGAAAGATGGCATTGACGATTCCGAGCCGCTGGGCATCTTCCGCGCTGAGCCGCTCGGAGAAGTAGTAGAGCTCTTTAGCTTTGCCGCTGCCCACCAGCCGGGACAGAAACCAGGTCCCGCCGTAGTCTCCGGCGAACCCGACCCGGGCGAAGGCTGTGGTCAGCACCGCACCCGGGACCGCGTAACGAAGGTCGCAGGCCAGTGCCAATGACAGGCCAGCCCCGGCCGCCGGGCCTGCGATGGCGGCGATCGTGGGCTTGGGCATGCTCCATAGGCGGCCGCTGGTGGCCCGCTGGTTCAGTCGCTGGCGATGGATGGCCGCGTCGAGTGACCGGCCGGGGCCAGCCGGCGAGGCGGCCATGCTTTTGACGTCGCCGCCCGCACAGAAGGCGCCGCCCGCCCCTGTGAGCACGACGCAGCCGACCGCATCGTCGGTCTCTGCCTGGGCGAGGACTGCCGCCATGGCGGACAGCATCGCTTGGGAGAAGGCATTCCGCCGGTCGGGCCGGTTCATGGTGATCACCGCGACGCCTCCGTCGATTTCGGCGCGCAGGTCCTCGGTCCCGGTGTCAAGCGTGGTCATGTCGTCCTTCCTCGCTGGCGAAGCGGACCCCGCCGATCATCCACGGCCCTCCGCCGGCCAGCCCCGCGATGGTAATCGCGCTGATTCCTTCGCCGCGGGCCCCGCGGGCCGGCACGAACCGCAACCACTGGGCCGAGTCCGGCAGCTCCACGACAGTGGCCTGCTCGCCGCCGGTGACAGCAATCCCGAGCACCGCCGCCCAGCGCCGCGCCGCGGCGGGCGGGTCGCTGACCTCGACCGTCAGCCCCGTCACACCGCCGGCAGAGCGCACCGGCGCCCGGCCCGTCCACGACGGGCCCGCCCACCGCCACGATTCCGCAGGATTCGCCCAGTCCAGCGACACGATGGCACCGGGAACGTCCTTGGGGTGCAGGTGGGTGGCGGCGATATCGGGCAGGTCGGCCGTCCAGACCACCCGCACACCCAGGCCGGCGAGCCTGTGACGGGCCGCCGCCAGGTCCGGAACCTGGAATATCGCCATATACCCGCCGTCGCCGCCGCGCCGCTCAAGGTACCGGCCCGCGGTGGTATCCGGCCGCGCAGGCGCAACGATCTCCACGAACGTGTCGCCGACCGCGAACACCGCATTGGTCAGGCCGAACTGCCCCATCCCCGGATCGCGGAACGGCTGCGCCCAGCCGAATGCCCGGCTCAGCTCAGCGGCCACCAGGCCGCAGTCGTGCGCCACCAGGGCCACCTGGCGCAGGCGCGGTCCGGTCAGCACACCCCAACAATAAAAGGCGCGCACCGATCCGGACATTCACCCGCGAAACCGCAGGCAACCCGATCACCACGACTCACCCGAGCGTGGGAGCGTCCGACCGTCTGGGTAAGTGAGGGAGCGTCCGGCAGTCCGGTCATGCCCAGCACGGCGTCGGGCCGAGTTCGGCCGCGGCCCGGGTCCGCCAAGGTCCCGGCAACGTTGGCGCAACGTTGTGGCAATGGCGGCGCTGTAGAACTGTCCCCGAAGACGCCAGGAGTGCGGGAGGTTCAGACTGCGGACGGCAACATGACCAGGCCGCCAAGATCACTTACCCTGCGAGCGCAACGAGCGTCACGACCGCAACCCAGCCAAAGCTCCACGCGGAGGGGCGATGAGCAAGACAGAACCAAGGCCGCCGGGGGCTGCAGCCGATGCCCGGTGGCGGCTGGACGGCAAGGTCGCGCTGGTGACGGGTGCCTCGGCCGGCCTGGGGGCACGATTCGCCCGAGTGCTGCACGCCGCCGGGGCGCACGTCATAGTGACGGCCCGCCGAGCCGACCGCCTGACCGAGCTGGCACACGAATGTCAGACCAGGATGGAAACACTCGCCGGCGACATCACCGACCCGGCGCACCGGCAGCATCTCGCCGATGTCGCCCGGCGCCATGGCCGACTCGACGTACTGGTCAACAACGCCGGCATGTGCGACGACGGGCCGCTGGAGCAGCAGTCCCTGGCGGACCTGCGGCAGGTGGTCGAGGTCAACCTCATCAGCGTGCTGGATGTGTGCCGGCTGACCGCGGACCTGCTGCGTGCCGCGCCCGCGGCCAGCGTGATCAACGTCTCGTCGATGTATGGAACCGTCGCCTCCCGTGGCCCGATGGCGGCTTACAACGCCACCAAGGGAGCCCTGATCAACCTCACCCGCCACCTGGCCGCGGTCTGGGGCCAAGACGGCGTGCGGGTCAACGCGCTGGCGCCTGGTTACTTCCCCACCGAACTCACCGGGTTCCTCGCCGACCCGGCCTTCGCGCAGTCCATCCGCGACCGCACGCTGCTGGGCCGCACCCCGGCGCCAGACGAACTCGACGGCCCGCTGCTGTTCCTGGCCACCGACGCCTCCAGCTACATGACCGGCCAAGTGCTGGTCATCGACGGCGGATGGACCGCGGTGTGAGCAGGGCCCCTGGGCTACTCGGCCTGGATCCAGCTGAGCAGGTCCTCCCGGCTGACCGGGCCGCTGGCCATCGAGCGCGATGGCCAGCGGCTGGACGCACGCCTGCCCGGCCGCCAGGGCCGGCTCCTGTTCACCTACCTGATCGTCAACCGCCACCGCCAGGTCCCACGCGAGCTCCCGGGTAACACGCTAGGCCAACGTTGCGTTGCCTCAGTCGGCCCGGCCGTAGACCGTGAAGTCGATCTCGATGCCAGCAAGCGGGGGGTGCTCCGGCCGGGCCAGGAACGTCACCACCTCACCCGGCACCTCGTACACCCTGCTGACCGATTCGCCCGGCGGGACGGTGAAGGAGTCAAGACTCGTGATGAAGTTGGCGTTGATCGTGTTCGGCTGTTCAACGTGCGAAACAACGATGACTACCGGCGCCGGGCTGTTCACCCAATTGTCGACCGACAGCCGGATGGTGCGGTAGGCAGACAAGTCCAGCTGGGCGAGTTCTGACTCGTCCTCGTCAACTGTCATCTGATTGCCGTCAGCCAGGAGCTTCGTATTAGGCATATGCAGACCGTAGCCGATAGATCATCGACCCTGCCCTGCCCCTGGCAGCACGCGGCGCCGGGCACGCGGCTGCCCTGCCAGCAGGTGCCCACAATGGTGCGCCGCCGACGCTGCGGTACGGGGCTCGGGCTGGAGCTGATGAAAATGCAACCGCGTGGGGCCACCATCCGGGCAATAAACACACGGCCACTGGGAGCCAGCGTGAGAGCCATCCACGAGGGCCGTCCGGCGTAATCGGTACGAGTGCCGTTTGTCCTGCCCGGGATGACCTTGGTCCGGTGTGCCGCCTGCCGCAGTTCTTGGTGATCGCCACCTACCGGGACTTCAGCCCGGTCCAGTACGTGGGCATGTTCCTCGGGCTGGCCTGCGGCGCGATGCCAGGCCTGCACAGAACGGCGCAGAGCCATCTTCCTGATCCGCTCCTGCCGATATCCCGTTGACCCGGTCTCCGGCGCATAACATGCTTGCCGCATGCATGCGGTAGTAGCAACCGTGCGGCTCGATGATCCGCAGGCCGCCCGGGAGGCGCTGGCAGGCATGCGGCTGAACCTCGTGCCGAGGGCACCCGGTTTCGTCAGCGCGTACTGGCTGGCGCCGGTCGACGGGATCGGCATGTCCGTCATCGTCTTCGACACCAAGGAACACGCCGAGGAGGCTGCCGCCTACCCGCTTCCGCCGCTGCCCGGTGTTACGCCGCTGACCGTGGAGATCCGCGAGGTATACGCCAGCGCCTGAGCCGCCGATCCGGGTCCGCCGGTGCCCGTGCCCGATAGCGATCTTGATACAAGTATCTAGATAGCCGGATTAAGTCGAACATAGTTTCGCATACTGGTGTGATGGCGGCGAAGCATACCCCGTGGGCGCCGCCACTGGTGGAGATGGCCACCGGCATGGTGGGGCACCTGCTCGCCTGGGAACGGCACGAGCGCGACGGCTCCTGGTGGGCCTGGGTGTCCTGGGTCCAGGAATCCGGCGGGCGGCACCACCACAAGGTGGTCCAGGTCCGTGCTGACAGCTTGCGCCCGCTTGAGGCACCCGAGGCCTACCAGGCGGTGCCGCGGCAACTCCGCCGCCTCGATGGGCAGATCCGGCGCATCGGCTGACATCAGTCACCCGGGCACCGCGACTGACGCAGCCGCGGTGCGGCAGGCCGGTGAAACCGCGGCGGGGCCGTCGGCCAAGGTTCGCTGGGCCCGCAGGAGCCACGGTGTCCGTGGCGGTCCTTCAGCGGGCGTCGAGGAACATCAGCACCGCAAGCACCCGGCGGTGGTCGTCATCGGCGGCGGGCAGCTGGAGCTTCGCCAGGATGCTGCGGACATGCTTCTCGACGGCACCCTCGCTAATGAACAGCCGGTGAGCGATCCCGCTGTTCGAGCGGCCCTCCGCGACCAGGGAGAGCACCTCGCGCTCGCGGGCAGAGAGCACAGCGAGAGGATCGGTCCGGCGCTGCTGGGCCAGCAGTTCCTGGACGAGCACGGGATCGATCACCGCGCCGCCGAGGTCGATCCGGTCGAGCGCGTCGACCAGGTCCTCGACCTTCATGATCCGGCTCTTGAGCAGGTAGCCGATGCGCTCGCCGCTCTGCAGGAAGTCGATCGCGGTCTCGAGTTCCACATGGGCGGACAGGAGCAGGATGCCGATATGCGGGAACTCGCTGCGGATCGTGCGCGCGACCTCGATGCCCTCCGAGGTGTTGGTCGGCGGCATCCGGATGTCCACGATGACGAGGTCGGGCTGCCCGGCCCGCACCGCGTCAACCAGCCCTCCGGCGTCGCCGACGCGCTCGATCACGTCGTAGCCCGCCTCGCCGAGGAGGCTGGCGATCCCCTCGCGAAGCAGGACATCGTCGTCGGCCACGACGACACGGCGCCTGACCGCCTCGGCTGAGGACATGCCAGAACCTTATATGGGAGCAAAGCACTCGCCTAAGATCCGTATACCCCGTGTGCTGGCTGCTACCGCCCAGCCGCCTGACCTGCTACGGCAGGAGGGCTAATTCCGTCTGCTCCCGCCAGCAGGGGTGACCTCTTGGTGCTAGCAGGAGCAGCGGACCCCCCGGCAGCGGGAGCCCAGAAAGCGCGCTGGCAGCAGTGACAGAAGCGCGCTGGCGGCAATGACATGCGGGCACCGCAGCGCCATCGTTAGTTGAGCTGTCTGGCACCTCTGGCGAAGGAGCGGACGATGGGCGGAACAGCCGGGGCACAGGAAGCCGTCCCCCGTCCACTCACACAATCCCCGCCTCGCCCGCTGATGAAGGCGGACCCGCTGACACAGGCACGGCCCATCGCGCAGCCACGGCCGGCGACCGGGTCATGGCCGCTGGCCGAGTCATCGCCGTGGCCGCTAACGCGATCGCTGATCGGACGGGATGAGGAACTGGGGCTGATCAGCGGATTCATCGGGCGGACCGCCAGTGCCGGCGGCGCGATGCTGCTGATCGGCGAGCCAGGGGCCGGCAAGACGGCACTCCTCGGCGCAGCCGCGGAACGAGCGGCTGCCTGTGGGATCAGGGTCCTGCGCGCCTCCGGCGCCGAGTTCGAGGCCGGGCTCCCGTTCGCCACCCTGCACCAGGTGCTGGTGCCTCTCGCCGACGAGATCGAACGGCTCGACGGGCCGCATCGCGGTGCGCTGCTCGCCGCCATGGGATTCACCGGCGGCCTCGTCCCGGATCCCCTGCTCGTGGGCAATGCGGCCCTGACGCTCATCCGCACCGTGTCAAAAGCCCAGCCCCTGTTGATGATCGTTGACGACCTGCACCGGATTGACCCGGCCAGCGCTCCGGTACTCGGGTTCCTGGCCCGCCGGCTGGCCGGAGCCGCCGCCGGCTTCCTGGGGGCACTGCACGCCGACCCAGAAGGGTTCTTCGAACGCACCGGGCTCGCCGAACTGGAACTGCAGCCGCTCGACGAGGCTGCGGCCAGCCGGCTGCTGAGTTCGGCATCTCCGCCGCTGCCCCGGCGTACCCGCCGGCGCGTGCTGGCCGACGCGCGCGGCAACCCGCTTGCCCTGCTGGAGCTTCCGCGGGTGCTGGGCGAGCGCGGGCAGGCCACGACGGACGGGCTGGCGACTGTGCTGCCGCTGGGCCGCCGCTTGCAGGGCATCTACACCTCGCAACTGGCCGGGATTCCGCAGCGCTCGCGTGATGCGCTGTTGCTGATGGCACTCGACGGAACGGCCGGCGGCCGGGCGGTTGAGGCGGCCGGGGACGGATACCCCAGCCTGTCCGATCTCGTCCCGGCCGAGCAAGCCGGGCTTGTCGACATGATGCCGGGCGCGCAGCGGCTGACGTTCCGGCACCCGCTGATCCGAGCGGCGGTCGTGGAGTTGGCTACCGGCGATGAGCGCCGCCGGGCGCACCAGCGGCTCGCGCAGGTGCTGTCCGATCAGCCGGACCGGCGGGCCTGGCACCTGAGCGAGGCGGCGCTGGAACCGGACGAGGAGGTCGCGGCGCTGCTCGAACATGCCGCCCACACGATCTTGCGGCGGGGCGATGCCACCAGCGCCATCGCGGCGTTGACCAGGGCCGCCGAGCTGAGCCCCGCAGTGCGGGACCAGGCGCGCCGGGTCGCGGCCGCCGCCTGCCTGCACACCGCCGTCACCGGCGATCTCCGCAGTGCCGAGGCACTTCTCGGCAGCGCCGAGGCGCTTCTCGCCGACGCCCGCCACGCTCACCCGGACCTCACCGCCCCGGCCGAAACCGTGGTCGCCGCTGCGTTCGTCCTGCTGAACGGCGACGGTGACATCACCTCCGCGCACCGAATGCTGACCGGCGCGATCGAGACCGCGGACGGGCGGCCGCTCATCCCGGTAACCGTGGACGGAGCTGGCTTGAGCCCGATGGGTGCCGAGGGGGCCTTGCGGGCGCTGGTGCTGGTGTGTCACTTCGGCGGCCGGACAGATCTCTGGGAATCGCTCGCCCCCCACCTCGCCAGCTTGGGACCGGGGCTGCCGGCGAGCCTGCGGCTGTGCGCCACCCTCGCCGCGGATCCGGCGCGGAGCCTGGACGCCGACCTACGCTGCCTGGACGCCGAAATCGAATCGCTTCCCCGCCTGGCCGACCCGGCGGAGATCGTGCGGATCGCTGGCACGTCAACGTTCGTCGACCGGTTGCCCCAGTGCCGGCAGGCGATGCGCCGGGTTGCCCGCGAGGAGGTCGACGGCGGAGCAGTCACCCAGGTCATCCATGCGAACGCCCTGCTGGCGGTTGAGGCTTTTCAGACCGGCCAGTGGGCCGAGGCTCAGCGGCTGGCTTCGGTGGCCGCCGACCTGTCGGAGACCCGCGGTTACCAGCTGCTCCGCTGGAACGCGAACGCCGGGCGAGCGGTCGTGGCGGCGGCGCGTGGTGAAATTGCGCTGGCCCAGGCGGTAGCCGACGAGACGATCGGGTGGGCAGCGCCGCGCGGCGCGCAACACCTGCACTCCCGTGCCCGGTACGCACACGTCCTCGCGGCGCTCGCACAGTCCGACTTCGAGGCCGCCTATCACCACGCCATCAAGATCAGCCCGGCGGGACAGCTCGCGCGCTGCGAACCGCATGCCCTGTGGGTCATGGTCGACCTCGTCGAGGCGGCGCTGCGCACCGGCCGGGCCGGCGAGGCAGCCGCGCACGTGCGCGCGATGTGTGCGGCGGGTGTCGCGCGGATCTCCTCGCGCTTGGCACTGCTGTCGGGCGCGGCGGCCGCGATGATCGCGCCGGACGGGGAGGCCGCCGCCCTGTTCGACCAGGCGCTGGCGACCAGCGACGCCGAACGCTGGCCGTTCGATATGGCGCGGGTGCAGTTGCTGTACGGCGAACGTCTCCGGCGCACCGGGGAAATGACGCGGGCCCGGGTCCACCTCGCCGCGGCCCTGGAGACCTTCAGGCGGCTCGGTGCTGCCACGTGGGCGGAGCGGGCCGCGATGGAGCTCCGGGCCACCGGGGCAGACCCGGCCGCGCGGTGAGCACCACGATCACGAGGCGCTGACCCCCCAGGAGCTGGAGATCGCGATGCTGGCCGCGGGCGGGCTCAGCAACAAGCAGATCGGCAACCGCCTGTACCTGTCACATCGCACGGTCGGCGCGCACCTGTACCGGATCTTCCCGAAGCTGGGGATCACCTCCCGCGCGGCGCTCAGGGACGCGCTGCCAGACCAGCCGACGAAGCCCGCGCGCTCCCCGGCCCGGCTGGCACACCAGCCGGCGGGGTAACGGCGGCGGGACGGCGGTGACCAGGGCCGGCGAATCAGGTGGGCGTGTCGAACGCCGCCGGCCCGAGTGGCTCCTGGCCGGCACCGGCCGGCGCACCACGTGCCGGGACGCGCAGCGCGATCAGGTAGAACACAAATCCCGCCACGCCGCCGACCACCCAGGAGATGTCGACGCCGCCGATGGCGTTCACCAAGGGCCCGGTGTAGAAGGCCTGATCGATGAACGGCACCTGGATGGCGACGGCAAGCAGGTAGGCGATCAGCCCGCGCCAAAGGAACCCCCCGTAACGGCCCTTGGGGGTGAAGAACGAAGCGACGTCATAGTTGCCGTGCTTGACGAGGTAATAGTCGGTGAGGTTGATCGCCGACCACGGGATGAACACGTACAGCAGCACGTTGAGGAAGTTCCCCAGGTTGTTGACGAACTGCCTGTAACCGAGCAGGGCGCATACGGTGCCGGCGGCGATCAGGAGCAGCGAGCCGGTCACCCGCATCGAGACCGAGTGCCGCACGTTCTTGACGCAGCTCACGATGCTCGCCAGGGCGAGCATTCCGGTATAGGAGTTCGCCACGTCGGACCCGATCAGGCTCACCGCCATCACCAGCAGTGCCCACCTGCCCGCGATCTCGCCCACGGCCGCCACCGTCGAGGGCGCATGCGGGAGCAGCCCGGTGATGTAGGCACCGAGGATCGCACAGAAGATCTGCGGGATCGCGCAGCCGAGGACCACCGCCCAGAACGTCTTGCTCTTGCTGACCGTCTCCGGCAGGTAGCGCGAATAGTCGGAAACGTACGGCGCCCAGCTCACTATGGCGATCACGAACAGCCCGGTCGCCCCCATGAACAGCTCGAACGACGGCGGGCGGGTGCTGGCCACCGGCCCGGTCAGGGCGCCACGGCCGATCGCCTGGACGAACACGACCACGAACGTGATCCCGAGAATCACGGTCATCCACCGCTGCCAGCGATGGATCCAGTCGTAGCCGTAGATCGTCAGAACGACCACCGGGACCGCGAGGATCGCGATCCAGGCTGGCACGCTGATCGAGCTGACCAGCAGGTTCATCGCATCGGCCTGGATTACGAGCTGAGCGGCGAGAAAGCCGAAGTCCAGGACGATCGAGGCGGCGAACACCAGCACGGCGCCGTAAAAGCCGAACTGCCCGCGGCTCTGGATCATCTGCGGAACGCCGAGCATCGGCCCCTGGATCGCATGGAAGCCGACGAGGACGAGCCCGATGACGACTCCGGCCACGATCGCGATGCACGCCCAGAGGAAGTCCAGGCCCATGAACACCAGCACGCCGCCGAGGACGACGGGAAAGATGTTCGCGTTCAGGCCGAACCACATCGTGAACTGGTCACGGATCCGGCCATGACGCTCCTGCGCCGGAATGTAATCGATCGAGCGGACCTCGACCTGAGCGAGATTCTCCTGAGGCTGCCGCGGCTGGTCCGCCATGGGAGTCTCGCCTTTCCCCTGATGGCTGTCCCGAATGGAACAGCATCGCAGGTGGCACCGCCCGTGTCTGTGCCGCCAGCCAGGTATCGGGGCACCTGCTGGCAGGTCAGCCAAGGTAGTGCTAGCTGCATTGCGTCAGTGCGCGCGGTTGGGAGACTGTGACAATGACCCTGAGCTGTCTGATCGTCGATGACAGCGAGGAGTTCCTCGCCTCGGCGGCGCGCCTGCTGTCCACGCAGGGTGTCAGCGTCGTCGGGCGCGCATCATCGGCCGGCGAGGCACTGCGGCTCGCAAAGGCGCTCAGCCCGGACGTCGCCCTCGTGGACGTAGAGCTTGGCGACGAGGACGGGATCGAGCTTGCCAGGCGGTTGACGTCGGATAACTCGTCCGCGATCGTGATTCTCATCTCCCTACGCGACCGCAACGAACTCGGCGAGCTGATGGCGGGCAGTGGCGCCGCCGGCTTCCTGCGCAAGGACGCCCTTGATGCGCAAGCGGTCGAAGACCTGATCGTTCAGCGGAGACAGCGGAATGCCGGACCAGAGCCTCCGCGCGCCCATTGAGGGCACGGAGAGCCTGGATCAGGTTCTCCGTGAAGAGGCGGCCGTGCGCCGGGTCGCCACGCTGCTCGCTGAGCAGGCACCGCAGAGCGCGGTGCTCGAGGCGGTGGCCGAGTTGCGCCGCCTGGCCGAGTCGCACGGCGCGCTGCGCCGGGTTGCGCTCCTTGTCGCCCAGGGGGCCGAGCCGGAACGGCTGTTCGAAGCGATCGCCGAGGAGGCATCACGGATCCTCGGCGTGGACGCGATCAGCCTCATCAGCTACGACACCGATGCGCAGATGTTCACGCAGATCGCGGCCACGCACGGCCCGCGCGCCGTCATGCCCAACGGCGGTCAGTGGCCACTGGAGGATTCCCCGCTCGGGCGCATGATCATCAAGAGCGGCCATCCGGGGCGGATCGACGACTGGTCAAAGCTCCCCGGCCCGATCGCGGCGCGGCACCGCGAGAACGGGCTCGGCCAGGCCGTCTCCGCGCCGATCCTCGTCAACGGCGCGCTCTGGGGCCAGATCGCGGCGTTTGGCAATGCAGGCGAGGTGCTGCCGCCAGGGTGCGAGACGCGCCTCGCCGACTTCACCCAGCTGATGGCGACGGCCATCTCGAACGTCCAGGCACACGACGAGCTGCGCAGCCTGGCGGAGTCCCAGGGCGCGCTGCGCCGGGTGGCGACCCTTGTCGCGCAGGGCGCCGAGCCAAAGGCGGTGTTCGCCGCGGTCGCGGTCGAGACGTCCAGGATTCTCGGCGTAGGAGCGGTCAGCGTCATCAGCTATGACACGGACACGGAGATGTTCACCAAGATCTTCGGCACGCACGGCCAGCGAGCCGCGGTGCCCGACGGAGGCCGGTGGGGCCTCGCGGACTGCCCGGAAGGAGCCTTGGTCCTCCGGACCGGCGGGCCGGTGCGGATCGACGACTGGTCGCAAATCCCCGGCCCGGTCGCCGCCAGGCACCGGGAACAAGGCTTCGGCCAGTGTGTCGCCGCACCGGTCCTCGTGGACGGTGAGATATGGGGCCACCTGGCGGCCTTCGGGGAGGCTGACGAGATTCTCCCGCCGCGGAGTGAGACGCGGCTTGCCGACTTCACCAGCCTGATGGCCAGCGCACTGTCGAATGCCCAGGCACGCGACGAACTGCGCGGCCTGGCGGAGCAGCAGGGGGCGGCGCTGCGCCGGGTCGCGACGCTGGTGGCACAGCAGGCCCCGCTGAGCACGATCTTCAACGCGGTCGCGGGAGAGGCAAGCCGGGCCCTGCAAGTGCCGCGGGTCGACGTCGGCCGCTGCCACGAGGACGGTTCGATCACCCTGCTCGGCTCGACGGGCGGATCCGTGCCCAGGGAAGCTCACGCCTTCTCCAAGTGCGGGGAGCACGTCGCCAGAAAGGTCATGGAGAGCGGCCGTGCCGCACGGATCGATGACTGGGCGACGTTGCCCGCCCCGGACGCGGACGCCGCCCGCGCCGAGGGCTTCCGGTCGGTCGTCGGTGCGCCGATCACGGTGGAGGGCTCGCTCTGGGGCGTGATCGTCGTGCTCGCCGGCGAGGTGCTGCGTGACGACACCGAGACCCGCCTCACCGACTTCACGCACCTGGTCGCGAGTTCCATCTCCAACGTCCACGCTCGCAACAACCTGATCGCGTCCCGCGCCCGAATCGTCACCGCCAGCGATGAGACGCAGCGCCGGATCGAGCGCAACCTGCACGATGGAATCCAGCAGCGCATCGTCGCTCTTGGCCTCAACCTCCGCGCCCTCAGGACGGGGTCCGCGCTGCCGGACGAAGCCCGTGCGGGGCTTGACGAACTGGCCCGCGACCTCGAGGGGGTGGCCGAGGAGATCCGGGCCTTCTCCCAGGGCCTGCACCCCGCGCTGCTGTCCCGCTCGGGTCTTGGGCCGTCCCTGCGGGCGCTGGCGCGCCGGTCGCCGGTCGCGGTCGACCTCGACGTCGCCGGGGTCCCGCGGTTCCCCGAGCCGATCGAGACCGCCGTCTACTACGTGGTCTCCGAGGCGCTCGCGAACGCCGCGAAGCACTCCCAGGCCACCGAGGTCTGCGTGACCGTCGCCTCGGACGCAGCCGCGGTGCGGGCCACGGTGGCCGACGACGGAGCCGGCGGCGCGAAGCCCGGCCGCGGCTCGGGGCTGATCGGTCTGGTCGACCGCGTCGAGGCGCTGGGCGGGCGGTTCACGCTGGAGAGCCCGGCCGGCCGGGGCACGACGATCTCCATCGAGCTACCGCTCGGCCCCCAGACCATCGGCGAGGGCCCCGCGCTCTGACGGCCCGGGCCGGCGGCTACCGGTCGGGGATCCAGCTGCCGTGGAAGCCCAGCGGGATCCTGGCTGGCAGGTGGACGGTGGCCACCGGCTCACCGGTGAAGTCCTGCGCGGCAAGGATCACCAGGTCCGAGGCACCCCGCTCGGGGTTGTGCACGAACGCCATGACGTAACCGTCGTCCTCCGCGGCATCGGTGGCGGACGGCGCGAACACGGCCTCACCCACGGTGGCGTCACGGCCGAACTCATGCGTCTGCGCGGTGCCGGCCACCAGGTCGTGCCGGATCAGCGCGTTGGCGAACGCGTCGTCGGTGAAGTCGCCGTCCGCCGAGATGGCCCGGTTGACCTCGCCGATCACCGCGCTGTAGCCGTAGCGGTGCGGCCGGGAGACGATCCGGTCATCGACCCGGGGGAACTCCTGCCCGCGGTCGTTCAGGCGCTGCTGCGTCACCTTCCCCGCCGCCGGGTCGATGTTCCACCGGTCCAGGGTCACCGGCCCGTGTGCCGCCCAGAGCGTGGCGACGTCGAACGACTCGCTGTACTGGCACAGGTCGACCACGACCCTGCCGTCGGCGTCGTCGTAGGCGTTGAGGCAGTGGAAGACCCAGCATGGCTCGATCTCGATCCAGCGGACGCCGCCGCTGCCGTCCCGTGGCAGCAGGCCGACCCGGGCCTGGTGCTCCGGGTTCCACACGTAGGGCAGTTCCCTGCCCTCGCTGACCGCGTTGAGGCTGAACGTCACCGGCAGGTCGAGCAGCACCACGTAGCTGCGGGTGAGCGCGAAGTCGTGCATCATCGGCCCGTCGGCGACCGGCACGTCGGTGGTGCTGGTGACCTGGCCGGCCGCGTCCACGACGACGTGCTGGACATGGTCCCAGGCCCAGAAGTACGCGATCGCGTGCAGTTCGCCGGTGTGGTGGTCGAGCTTCGTGTGTGCGGCCAATCCGCCGGGGAGCGTACCGCCAAAATCGCAGGGCCCGATCGTGTCGAGCTCATAGGAAAGCTCATACGGCAGCGGCCCCGCCTCGACGGTGGCCAGGGTGCGGCCGCCGTGCCCGATGATGTGCGTGTTCGCGGCGAAGTCCATGTGTTCGTGCACCGGCCCGCCCGGCCACTGCTCGCCGCGTGCCTGTGCCACGGCCTTGGAACGGACCCAGCGGTTGCGGTACCACTCGGCCCGGCCGTCGCGCAGCCGCACCCCGTGGACCATGCCCGCGCCCATGAACCAGTGGTAGTTCGGGTCGTCCAGGCCGAGCGGGTTGGGCCCGTTGCGCAGGTAGCGGCCGGTCAGCTCCGCGGGCAGGCGCCCGGTGACCGGCAGGTCAAGCGCGGTGACCTCCTCCGTCACCGGAGCGAATGAGCCGTGGAGAAAACGCTTGGTGTCTGGCATGGCAGATCCGTTCCGGTCGGCGGCAGTCAAGGCTGATTCTGGAACGAGCCAGGTGGCCCGCTCCTCTGTCAAATGACTGCACTGCGATACGGCGGCCCGCCAACCGGGCTCCCACGGCCGCCCGCCGCCCGGGGCTTACCGCGATCAGGAGCCGGATCCCAGCCGGCTTTGGCAAGCTCTAGTCACCCGCGATGGCGGCCAGCACAGGCAGCTCGTCACCCCTGATCAGGAGACCAGGCCATGACCGAGGACAGCACCAGCGACACCGGCGGAATCGTCACCAAGCTCAGCCCGCGATCGGTGCCCGACACGGTCGCCCGCCTGACCGGCATCCTCAGCACCAAGGGACTGAAACTGTTCGCCGTCATCGACCAGAGCGCCGAGGCCAGCGCGGCCGGGCTGACCCTGCGGGAGACCGTGCTGGTGATCTTCGGCAACCCGGCGGCGGGCACGCTGGTGATGCAGGCAGCGCCGCTGTCCGCGGTGGACCTGCCGCTCAAGGTCCTGGTGTGGGCCGACGGCGCGCAGACGAAGGTCAGCTACGCCGCACCGGCCGCGCTGGGGGCCCGGTACGGGCTCACCGCCGGCCTGACCGCCAAGCTGGCCGGCATCGACCCGCTCACCGACGCGCTCGTCGCCCCGTAACCCACCGCCACAGGCGCCAGGGCCGGGGTACGCGGTGGGCGCGCAGCGCGGAACGCAGTCATTTGACTGACGACCCGCCGCCGGGAGCGGGCCGAAACTGCGGGTGAGGGCAACGCGCGGCCCTGCGGGGCTGCCTGCCGCCGCGCCCGCAGAGCACGAGGAGAACACCGTGAGCGTCACCGACTATGTGATTGACATCCTGCTCATCGCCGTCATCTTCCGGCAGGTGCGCCCGCACCCGCTGATCCCCCGTGCGGCGCTGCTGCCCCTGGTGCTGCTGGCCATCGCGGGAGCCATCTACCTGAAGCCGCCGTTCACGCTGCGCGGCAACGACCTCGCCCTGATCGTGATCCTGACGGTCGTGGGCGTGGTGCTCGGGGTGATCAGCGGCCTCGCCGACCGGGTCTGGGCTGACCGGGCGGGAGCGCTGCTCTACCGGGTCAGCGTGCTGTCCGTGGTGGCGTGGATCGCGGGCATGGGCTTCAGGTTCGCCTTCCAGTTCTGGGCATACCACTCCGGCGGCCCATCGATCGCCAGGTTCTCGGTGAGCCACGACATCACCGGCGCGAGCACCTGGACGACGGCGTTCTTCCTGATGGCCTTCGGACAGGTGCTCGCCCGCGTCGGCATGCTGCAACTGCGCCGAATCCGTACGGCCAGCGCCAGGCCTGCCCACGAGCCGGCCGTCATGGCTCCCTGACCGTTGTCCTGACGCCAGCCGCCGCCCGGGGCTGGCCGTCAGCGGGGCGCTACCTGGCCGGATGGGCCATGGCGTCGATCACGGCGGTGGTGGCCAGGATCAGCACGTCGTTCTCCCCCGGGGCCACCTCGACCCCGTAGGTGTCCCTGACCCGGAACCACCGCTTGGAGACCTCCGCGACCTTGTCACCGTCCCGCTCGATCGTGTACTCGTGGTCCACGAAGTTGCCCTGGGCATGCAGGTCCGGGCCGTCTTCGAGGTCGACCACCCACCGCTCGCGCAACGGCGTGATCAGGGCCTTGTGCACCATGGCCAGCCGCTTGCCGTCCGGGCCCTCGATCTCCATGCTGTCCCGCAGGTGCAGCATCCGCTCCTGGATCTTGCACAGCTCGTGGCCGTCCATGTCTTTGAACAAGATTGTCTTGCGGACCCGCAGCGCCTTGCCGTCGAGCTTGAACGCATGCTCGCCGCGGTCGTTCTCGATCGTGTAGTCGTCTCCGATGGAGAGCATGCGCTGGCGCATCTGGTAGCGCGTGGCCTCCCGGTCGAAGGCCCGCTCCTGCCTTCTTCTCCTGCCAAACAATGCCCTGACCTCGATCCGCCGCCCGTGGGAAGCCGCCTCGCTCCGGCCGATGCCACCCAGTGTCCGCCGGGCCGGGACGGGCCTGCATCACCCTGGCTGGGCGAAAAACCACACCGTGGAAGTTCGCAGGAAACGGCTACGCGTCAGTATTTTCCGCCCTATGGTCGCCTAAGTGCTCCTCTGGGCCCGGCACCCAGAGAAGCTGCCGATCATCTGGCAGGAGCCCCTGAACCTGGCCCAGCCGCGTCTTATCAGCGACCTGGAAGGTCAGGGATCCCCGAATATGTCACGCCGCCCCGGCCAGCATGCCAAGACCACGTCTGGTTACGACGCCCGCCACGCCAAGCCCGGCGGGCCCGGACCGGCCGCCCTCATCGGCACCGCCGCCAAGGCGGGCACCGCCTCACTGGTGGCCGGCGCCGCCGGCTCAGCGCTCGCCCTGTCGGGTACCGCCACCGCAGCCTCCGCTGCCACCGCCCCCAGCCCGGTACCGGCCGGCCTGGTCAACGCCAGGCTGGTCAACGCGACCCTCGTCAACGCCGGCCTGGTCAACAGTGATGCCGCGGATCTCGCCGCATTGAAGGCCACCAGGCCCCACGTCGTCGTCCACCGGCACCATCACCCCGTGGTCCACACGACGGCCGCCCACTCGGCCTACATCGTGCGCTCCGGCGACAGCCTCTCGCGGATCAGCGCCCGGTTCTGCGGCACCGCGGCGGACTTCCCCGCCCTCGCCGCCGCCTCCGGCATTGCCAATCCCAACCTGATCTTCCCCGGGCAGTCCATCACCCTCAACTGCCACGCAGCGGTCCCCGCCCCGGCGGCCCCGGCCCCGGCGGCCCCCGCGCACCTGACCTCCGCGCACAAGCACCACCACGCCCGGCACGCGAGCCACCACGCCGACCGGGATGCCCACACCAGGCCCGCAGGGCGGCACAAGGCCCCGGGCCGGCACGCCAGGCGGTCGGGGAGCGGGCATTCGGGCGGGCATTCGGGCCACGTCGGCACCGGCGGCATGAGCGCGTTCGAGTCCTGCGTCATCTCCCGCGAGTCCGGGGGCAACCCGCGAGCGGTGAACCCCTCCAGCGATGCCGGTGGCCTGTTCCAGTTCTTGCCCTCCACCTGGGCTGGCCTGGGCTACGCCGCCGCCTACCCAGGCGGTGCGCAGACCGCGCCGGTCAGCGTGCAGGAGGCCGCGTTCGCCAAGCTGTTCGCCGAGGCCGGGACCTCCCCGTGGGCGCCATACGACGGCTGCTGAGCGGCTGAGCCGCCGGGCGGCGGACGGCCGCCACCGACAGCCAGCCGCGGCCGCCCGGTCACCTCTTGGCGCAGCTCAGGGCACAACAGGAGCCGGGAAGTCACGGGTCTGATGGGCGTCCGTCCCATGCGTGAGCTGGGCGGCCTGGCCGTCGGCAACGAGGCGCCGGTAGCCGTCCTGCCAGTCCGCCGCGCATCGCTGCTCGCCTGCTCCCAGTCGACGAACGTCGCCTCGTCGCACCAGTCGTCAATGCGACTCATCGTGCTCAGGTGCGGTTCGCTGCCGACGAAGCCGTCCATCGCGGCACGCCCCTGCCACGCGGTGCGGGTCCAGTAGGTGTTGTTCGCCTCGGCGAGCACGTCCGCAGCCAGATTGCCTTCCGTGCCCTGGGCCTGCTCCACCACCGCTACGGCACTGGCGAAGAACTCATCGAAGAACGCCGGATCCCTGAGCCGGAGCCTGGTGATGACTATGACCGGCATCGCTACCTCCCCGGTTCCAGCGCGCCCGCGCGGGACCAGATCGGGACCAGATCTGCCCACCATAAACCATGCCCAACAAGGAGCCCGTGGGCGCTGTCCAGGCGTTCAGGTACTGCCAGTGGGAATCGTGCGAAACGGGAGGGGGCAACCGGGTACTACGCCGGCAGGCTAATGAGAACCTTCACCACGATCGCCAGCGCGATCGCTGCCATCGTCTTCGCCTGCATCATCGCAACGGCGGTCATCTCGCTGTGGAAGGCCCCGTTGCGCGACCCGGACGCACCGCTGGCCGACGCCGCCTATGAGCTTGACGAGCTGGCCGCCATCGGCCAGCTGATGCTGGAAGGGTCGCGCTACTACCTGTCCGAGGCGGCGGAGCAGGCCTTCCGCAACTACCTCGTCCAGCGGATGCAACAGCCACGGTTCGCCAACGCCCGCAGCGTGCGCAACGAACTGGAGCGTGCCCGGCTCCGGCACGCGCACCGCCTCGCCTCCGACCTGCACCGCCACTGGAACCGGGACGATCTCATGCGCCTTGAGCCGGAGGACATCTTCGCCGGCAATCCAGAACTCCTGCTGGAGCAGTTCCAGTCCTGAGCCGGGCTTGGACGTCGTTTGCGGCCGCGTCCCCGGTGACCAGGCCCGGCCACCGGGGAGTTATCGATGGCGGCCACGATCACGCCGGCGCCAGGCCGGCCACGGCTGATCGTCCCGGCCGCTGGAAGTGGAATCACGAAGGCTTCTGCGGCCCGCCCCAGCCCTCGATCCGCTGTACGTTCGCCAGGGCATTCATGGCGGGCAGCGCAGCGGTGAGCAGAGCCTGCTCGCCTGGGCTCAGCCGCCGCAGCAGTTCGGCGACACGTTCGGCGCGCACCGCCCGGCGGCGCGCCAGCAGGGCCAGGCCTTCGCCGGTGAGGCGGACCTGCACCACACGCCCGTCCGCTGGATCGCGCGTCCGCTCAAGCAGGCGCATCCCCTGCAAGCGGTCCACCAGCTGGGTCATCGCGGGCTGGGTCACACCCTCGTAGGCCGCGAGCGTGGTGAGGCGCCGGGGCCCGGTCCGCTCCAGGGTCGCCAGTGTCGCCGCGGCCGTCAGGGACAGCCCGTCCGGCGGGCTCAGCGACCGGAACAGGCCGATGAGGTGTTCCAGCGCGGCGGTCACCCCGGTAGCCAGGGCAGGCTCGGCTGACTGCTCCGCCGCGACCCGCACCTCATCCACCGTATCCATAGGATACTTATATCAAAGTCTTATATACCTTGCCATCCTGCGGCCGGCCGGGCTGGCGTGGGCAACTGCTTTTCGGGCGTGCCGGGGGTCTACTGGGGGCGGCGCGGCGGTCAGTGCCGGGGCCAGGAAAAGCCGTCGCCCACCTCGGCCGCCAGCACCAGGTAGGCGTCGGCGGTCGCCCGGCCGAGCTGGGTCAGGTCCACCTCCGCGCCCTCTTCGAGGTGAGCGTCGTAGGGAATCCGCACCACCGCACGGCAGCGCGCCGCGAAATGCTGCTCCAGCCGGGCCAGGTCCACCGCGCTCTTGCTCCTTGGCCGGATCGCGGAGAGCACCACGACCGCGCCCCGGACCAGGTCACCGTAGTTGTGGGCGGCAAGCCAGTCCAGGGTCGCGCTTGCGCTGCGGGCCCCGTCCACCGAGGGGGAACTGACCAGCACGATCTGG
>CAVPSA010000009.1:0-166136 GCA_963707905.1 uncultured Actinomycetes bacterium
GGCTGGCCGTCAGCGGGGCGCTACCTGGCCGGATGGGCCATGGCGTCGATCACGGCGGTGGTGGCCAGGATCAGCACGTCGTTCTCCCCCGGGGCCACCTCGACCCCGTAGGTGTCCCTGACCCGGAACCACCGCTTGGAGACCTCCGCGACCTTGTCACCGTCCCGCTCGATCGTGTACTCGTGGTCCACGAAGTTGCCCTGGGCATGCAGGTCCGGGCCGTCTTCGAGGTCGACCACCCACCGCTCGCGCAACGGCGTGATCAGGGCCTTGTGCACCATGGCCAGCCGCTTGCCGTCCGGGCCCTCGATCTCCATGCTGTCCCGCAGGTGCAGCATCCGCTCCTGGATCTTGCACAGCTCGTGGCCGTCCATGTCTTTGAACAAGATTGTCTTGCGGACCCGCAGCGCCTTGCCGTCGAGCTTGAACGCATGCTCGCCGCGGTCGTTCTCGATCGTGTAGTCGTCTCCGATGGAGAGCATGCGCTGGCGCATCTGGTAGCGCGTGGCCTCCCGGTCGAAGGCCCGCTCCTGCCTTCTTCTCCTGCCAAACAATGCCCTGACCTCGATCCGCCGCCCGTGGGAAGCCGCCTCGCTCCGGCCGATGCCACCCAGTGTCCGCCGGGCCGGGACGGGCCTGCATCACCCTGGCTGGGCGAAAAACCACACCGTGGAAGTTCGCAGGAAACGGCTACGCGTCAGTATTTTCCGCCCTATGGTCGCCTAAGTGCTCCTCTGGGCCCGGCACCCAGAGAAGCTGCCGATCATCTGGCAGGAGCCCCTGAACCTGGCCCAGCCGCGTCTTATCAGCGACCTGGAAGGTCAGGGATCCCCGAATATGTCACGCCGCCCCGGCCAGCATGCCAAGACCACGTCTGGTTACGACGCCCGCCACGCCAAGCCCGGCGGGCCCGGACCGGCCGCCCTCATCGGCACCGCCGCCAAGGCGGGCACCGCCTCACTGGTGGCCGGCGCCGCCGGCTCAGCGCTCGCCCTGTCGGGTACCGCCACCGCAGCCTCCGCTGCCACCGCCCCCAGCCCGGTACCGGCCGGCCTGGTCAACGCCAGGCTGGTCAACGCGACCCTCGTCAACGCCGGCCTGGTCAACAGTGATGCCGCGGATCTCGCCGCATTGAAGGCCACCAGGCCCCACGTCGTCGTCCACCGGCACCATCACCCCGTGGTCCACACGACGGCCGCCCACTCGGCCTACATCGTGCGCTCCGGCGACAGCCTCTCGCGGATCAGCGCCCGGTTCTGCGGCACCGCGGCGGACTTCCCCGCCCTCGCCGCCGCCTCCGGCATTGCCAATCCCAACCTGATCTTCCCCGGGCAGTCCATCACCCTCAACTGCCACGCAGCGGTCCCCGCCCCGGCGGCCCCGGCCCCGGCGGCCCCCGCGCACCTGACCTCCGCGCACAAGCACCACCACGCCCGGCACGCGAGCCACCACGCCGACCGGGATGCCCACACCAGGCCCGCAGGGCGGCACAAGGCCCCGGGCCGGCACGCCAGGCGGTCGGGGAGCGGGCATTCGGGCGGGCATTCGGGCCACGTCGGCACCGGCGGCATGAGCGCGTTCGAGTCCTGCGTCATCTCCCGCGAGTCCGGGGGCAACCCGCGAGCGGTGAACCCCTCCAGCGATGCCGGTGGCCTGTTCCAGTTCTTGCCCTCCACCTGGGCTGGCCTGGGCTACGCCGCCGCCTACCCAGGCGGTGCGCAGACCGCGCCGGTCAGCGTGCAGGAGGCCGCGTTCGCCAAGCTGTTCGCCGAGGCCGGGACCTCCCCGTGGGCGCCATACGACGGCTGCTGAGCGGCTGAGCCGCCGGGCGGCGGACGGCCGCCACCGACAGCCAGCCGGGGCCGCCCGGTCACCTCTTGGCGCAGCTCAGGGCACAACAGGAGCCGGGAAGTCACGGGTCTGATGGGCGTCCGTCCCATGCGTGAGCTGGGCGGCCTGGCCGTCGGCAACCAGGCGCCGGTAGCCGTCCTGCCAGTCCACCGCGCCCGCGCTCGCCTGCTCCCAGTCGACGAACGTCGCCTCGTCGCACCAACCGTCGATGCGACTCATCGTGCTCAGGTGCGGTTCGCTGCCGACGAAGCCGTCCATCGCGGCACGCCCCTGCCACGCGGTGCGGGTCCAGTAGGTGTTGTTCGCCTCGGCGAGCACGTCCGCAGCCAGATTGCCTTCCGTGCCCTGGGCCTGCTCCACCACCGCTACGGCACTGGCGAAGAACTCATCGAAGAACGCCGGATCCCTGAGCCGGAGCCTGGTGATGACTATGACCGGCATCGCTACCTCCCCGGTTCCAGCGCGCCCGCGCGGGACCAGATCGGGACCAGATCTGCTGCCCACCATAAACCATGCCCAACAAGGAGCCCGTGGGCGCTGTCCAGGCGTTCAGGTACTGTCAGTGGGAATCGTGCGAAACGGGGAGGGGGCAACCGGGTACTACGCCGGCAGGCTAATGAGAACCTTCACCACGATCGCCAGCGCGATCGCTGCCATCGTCTTCGCCTGCATCATCGCAACGGCGGTCATCTCGCTCTGGAAGGCCCCGTTGCGCGACCCGGACGCACCGCTGGCTAAGCGCAAGAAGAAAAAGAAGCGGCAGGGCCCCCAGAACCACGCGGCGCCCGCACCGCCCCCCGGCGGTCCGAGGCCCCGCATCGTGACCTCACAGACCCGGCGCGGCCAGGGCCGCATGGTGGGCGCACCACCCCGGCGCGGCCGGCGGCTGCTCAGGCGAGATCAGCGATCCGCGCTGCTGCCCCCGGATGCCACGGTCACCTTCGCCGATGAGCGCAGGGACGCGAACATCGACGAGGTCTTCACGGCCCTCGACAACGACCTGGTCGGGCTCTTTCCGATCAAGAAGAAGGTCCAGGAGATCGCGGCGCTGCTGCTGGTCGACCGGGCACGAAAGAGGTTCGGTCTGGAGGCACCCCGGCCGAACATGCACATGTGCTTCACCGGCCCGCCAGGCACCGGCAAGACCACCGTGGCCCTGCGGATGGCCGACCTGCTGCACCGGCTCGGCTACCTGGAAGAGGGGCACCTGGTCCACGCCATGCGGGACGACCTGGTGGGCCAGTACGTGGGGCAGACGGCACCGCGGACCAAGCGGGTCCTGGAAAAAGCGATGGGCGGGGTCCTGTTCATCGACGAGGCCTACTACCTCTACCGGGCCGGGGACTCCCTGGACTACGGCCAGGAAGTGATCGACATCCTGCTCCAGGTCATGGAGAACGAGCGGGAACAGCTCGTGGTGATCCTGGCCGGGTACAAGGACCGGATGGACGAGTTCTTCGGCGTCAACCCCGGGATGAGCTCACGGATCGCCCACCACCTCGACTTCGCCGCCTATGAGCTTGACGAGCTGGCCGCCATCGGCCAGCTGATGCTGGAAGGGTCGCGCTACTACCTGTCCGAGGCGGCGGAGCAGGCCTTCCGCAACTACCTCGTCCAGCGGATGCAACAGCCACGGTTCGCCAACGCCCGCAGCGTGCGCAACGAACTGGAGCGTGCCCGGCTCCGGCACGCGCACCGCCTCGCCTCCGACCTGCACCGCCACTGGAACCGGGACGATCTCATGCGCCTTGAGCCGGAGGACATCTTCGCCGGCAATCCAGAACTCCTGCTGGAGCAGTTCCAGTCCTGAGCCGGGCTTGGACGTCGTTTGCGGCCGCGTCCCCGGTGACCAGGCCCGGCCACCGGGGAGTTATCGATGGCGGCCACGATCACGCCGGCGCCAGGCCGGCCACGGCTGATCGTCCCGGCCGCTGGAAGTGGAATCACGAAGGCTTCTGCGGCCCGCCCCAGCCCTCGATCCGCTGTACGTTCGCCAGGGCATTCATGGCGGGCAGCGCAGCGGTGAGCAGAGCCTGCTCGCCTGGGCTCAGCCGCCGCAGCAGTTCGGCGACACGTTCGGCGCGCACCGCCCGGCGGCGCGCCAGCAGGGCCAGGCCTTCGCCGGTGAGGCGGACCTGCACCACACGCCCGTCCGCTGGATCGCGCGTCCGCTCAAGCAGGCGCATCCCCTGCAAGCGGTCCACCAGCTGGGTCATCGCGGGCTGGGTCACACCCTCGTAGGCCGCGAGCGTGGTGAGGCGCCGGGGCCCGGTCCGCTCCAGGGTCGCCAGTGTCGCCGCGGCCGTCAGGGACAGCCCGTCCGGCGGGCTCAGCGACCGGAACAGGCCGATGAGGTGTTCCAGCGCGGCGGTCACCCCGGTAGCCAGGGCAGGCTCGGCTGACTGCTCCGCCGCGACCCGCACCTCATCCACCGTATCCATAGGATACTTATATCAAAGTCTTATATACCTTGCCATCCTGCGGCCGGCCGGGCTGGCGTGGGCAACTGCTTTTCGGGCGCGCCGGGGGTCTGCTGGGGGCCGCGCGGCGGTCAGTGCCGGGGCCAGGAAAAGCCGTCGCCCACCTCGGCCGCCAGCACCAGGTAGGCGTCGGCGGTCGCCCGGCCGAGCTGGGTCAGGTCCACCTCCGCGCCCTCTTCGAGGTGAGCGTCGTAGGGAATCCGCACCACCGCACGGCAGCGCGCCGCGAAATGCTGCTCCAGCCGGGCCAGGTCCACCGCGCTCTTGCTCCTTGGCCGGATCGCGGAGAGCACCACGACCGCGCCCCGGACCAGGTCACCGTAGTTGTGGGCGGCAAGCCAGTCCAGGGTCGCGCTTGCGCTGCGGGCCCCGTCCACCGAGGGGGAACTGACCAGCACGATCTGGTCGGCCAGCCGGAGCACCCCCGCCATGGCCGAGTGCAGCAGGCCGGTCCCGCAGTCGGTGATGCTGACCGAGTAGTAATGCTCGAGCACCCGGCCGACGTCCGCGTAGTCCTGGTCGCTGAATGCCACGGACACGGTCGGGTCGCGATCGGAGGCCAGCACTTCGAGGCCGCTCGGCGACTGCGTGGTGTAGGCGCGCACGTCGGCGTACCGGCGGATATGGTCTTCCTCGTTGAGCAGGTCCCGGACCGTGGCCGCCGTTTCCAGCCGGAGCTTGTCGGACAGGGTGCCGCGGTCGGGGTTGGCGTCGACCGCGATCACCCTGTCTCCCCGCATCGAGGCCAGCGTGGCACCGAGGCCGACCGTGGTGGTCGTCTTGCCAACGCCGCCCTTGAGGCTCAGCACGGCGACCCGGTGATGACCGCCCGCGACCGGGGTCCTGGCCCGCTGCACCAGGTCCTTGCGGCGCCGGTCGGCCGCGGACTGCGGTGCCCGCACCAGCCCGCCGGTTACCTGGTACAGCGCACGGCGCCAGCCGGACGGCGGGGCGGCGTGCCGCCCGGGCAGCAGCAGGTCCGCGGTCAGGCTGTCCGCGGACTCGGCCTGCCATTGCGGCGGCTCTTGGTACTCGGGCGCCTCCGGTTCTCGGGCCACGGTCCCATAGCCCGCCTGTGCTCCCTGGCTGGCGCGTCTTCCCTGGCCAGCGTGCACTCCCTGGTCGGGCCTGCACTCCCTGGCGGGCCTGCACTCCCTGGCGGGCCTGCGCCCCAGCGGCCCGGCGCGTGACGTCCGCTTCGTGCGCGCCGTAGCGGACCCTGTCCGGTACGGCGTCGCGGGCATGCGCGCTCGCGGGGCCAGCCGCCGCGCCGCCGCGGGTCGTGTCAGGCTCGGCCTGGTCATCGTCGTAGGACTGCGCCCATCCCTGTTCCGGCACCACGCCGTAACCGCTGGCCCAGCCGTAGCCCGCCGCGGTCTCGTTCGTTTCCCACGGCCCGAACGCGGCCTGGGCGCCGGGCTCCGCGCCGGGTTCCCATTGGCCGCCCGGCTCGTGCTGGCCGTCCGGCTCCTCCCACGGGGCACTCTGCTCATCCCAGTAGCCGCCGGGCTCGTCCGGCCCGCCGCCAGGTTCGCGCGGCTCGGCCTCGGGCGGGGCAGCACCGGCCTGGTGCCAGGCCGGCCTGGTGGGCGGCGGGCCGCTTGGCGGCAGGGAACCTAACGGGCGATATCCGCCATACCCGGAGCCGGGTCCGGCGGCCGCGGGCCGCTCACCTTCGGTGGATCGCTGCCCGAATGACGGTGGCAGCCCCGACGCCGGCCAACCGGCCAGACTCCCCTGCAGACCCTGGTGACCTGGTTCCGCCCCAGGCTCTGTCCCGGGCGCCGCCCCAGGGTCAGGTTCCGGCTCCTCGTGATCGTCCGGCCCGGACACGACCATGTCCGCCCAGACCGACCTGGGCCGGGCAGGCCCGGACTCGGCAGGCTGGTCCTGTTCGCTATTGTCCAAGGCCGTTCACCCCCGGCTCTCATCCGTAAGAGAATCGATGTGCCTGGCTATGCCGGTAACTGCCTCACGCCGAGCCTAGGTCACCACTTCTGAATGGCATACAAGCTATGCCCCGGTTTTCTGGAGCTGCCCGTGCGCGCGGTCGTCATCACCAGCCCTGGTGGGCCCGAGGTACTCAGCCTGGAGGATGTGCCGGATCCGGTCCCTGGCGAGGGCGAGGTGCTTGTCGAGGTCACCGCGGCCGGCGTCAACCCGGCGGATGTCATGCAGCGGCAGGGCTTCTACCCGCCGCCACCTGGCGCTTCGGCCTATCCGGGCCTGGAGTGCTCCGGCCGGATCGCCGGGGTCGGGCCCGGGGTTTCCGGCTGGCAGGAGGGGGACAGCGTCTGTGCCCTGATGGCCGGCGGCGGTTACGCGGAACTGGTTGCCGTGCCCGCCGGGCAACTGCTGCCCATCCCGGACGGGGTGAGCCTGACCGACGCCGCGGCCCTGCCCGAGGTGGCGTGCACGGTGAACGCGAGCGTCTTCGGGCAGGCCAGGCTGGCCCCCGGGGAGGTCCTGCTGGTCCACGGCGGTGCGGGCGGGATCGGCAGCATGGCGATCCAGCTCGCGAAGGCGCGCGGTGCGATCGTGGCCTGTACCGCAGGCACCCCGGAGAAGATGGAGCGGTGCCGCGAACTCGGTGCGGACCTCGCGATTTCCTATCGTGACGACGACTTCGTGGCAGCCGTCAAGGACTTCACCGGCGGCCGCGGCGCGGACGTGATCCTGGACATCATCGGCGCCCCGTACCTGGAAAAGAACGTGGACGCACTGGCCACCAACGGCCGCCTGCTGCAGATCTCGACGCGGAGTGGAGTGCATGCAGAGGTCAACCTCGGCACCCTGATGCGCAAGCGCATCAGCATCTTCGCCTCGACGCTGCGAGCCCGCCCGGTAACGGAGAAGTCGGTCATCGTCGCCGACGTCAGGGACCAGGTGTGGCCCCTGGTCGCTGCCGGTCAGGTGCTTCCGGTGATCGAGCGCACGCTGCCGCTGGCCGAGGCGGCGCAGGCGCACCGCCTGATCGACGACGGCACCCACGTCGGCAAGATCCTCCTCCTCACGTAGCTTCCATGATCACGGTCACCTTGGGGCCGCATGCGCCCCAAAAGTGACCGTGATCATGGGTGCGGTGCCGGTGGAGCGGTCAGGTCCCCGTGATCCTCCTCGGCGGAGCGGAGGCGCGGGGCGGGGGCGGGGCTGGTGTGGACCCGTGGTGATGGCACCGCAGGGGAGGGGACAGACTAGGAGCCATGACGGAGCAGAGTGGCACCGAGGCGGACGGCCAGAACGGGATGCCCCCCGGCAGGGTGGTAATCGTGGGGCCGGACGGCATGGCGATCGGCGAGGAGAGCGACCAGGAGCGGGAGCGCCCGCTCGTCGACATGGTCGAGCAGCCCGCCAAGGTCATGCGGATCGGCAGCATGATCCGGCAGCTTCTCGAGGAGGTCCGCGCCTCCCCGCTGGACGAGAAGAGCAGGGTACGGCTGCGCGAGATTCACGAGCGGTCGGTGAAGGAACTGGAGTCGGGCCTGGCCCCGGAGCTATCCGAGGAACTCGAACGGCTGTCCCTGCCGTTCACCGAGGAAGAAGCGCCGAGCGAGGCAGAACTCCGCGTCGCCCAGGCCCAGCTCGTCGGCTGGCTGGAGGGCCTGTTCCACGGCATCCAGACAACCCTGTTCGCCCAGCAGATGGCCGCACGGGCTCAGCTTGAGCAGATGCGCCGCGCCCTGCCTCCGGGCACCACGATGCCCGGGCCCGGCGAGGAGGGCGCCCAGCCGCCCCGGGGATCCGGCCCCTACCTGTAACAGGCCGGCCACGCAGCCAACGGGACCAGCGGGTTACACCCGGCCGTACCTCAGCCGCCCCAGCCAGGCCGCCGCCTGAGCGAACTCGGCGTCCGAGGTACCCGGGCGTACCTGCGCACGGCCGCCGTCGTGGCGCGGGTAGCTGCCGAGGAACCTCACGTCGGCGCACACCCGGCGCAAGCCCATCAGCGCCTCGCCGACCCGGGCGTCGTCGAGGTGACCCTCGCAGTCGATGGAGAAGCAGTACTTGCCGAGCCCGTCCCCGGTGGGGCGGGACTCGATGCGGGTCAGGTTGATGCCGCGCACCGCGAACTCGGTGAGCAGTTCCATCAGGGCACCGGGGTGATCCGCACGCAAGAACGCCACCAGCGAGGTCCGGTCGGCGCCGGTCGCGGCCGGCACCGGGCCGGGACGGCCGGCCACCACGAACCGGGTGACCGCGTCGGCCACATCGCTGACCTCGCTGACCAGCACGGCCAGGCGGTACCGGTCAGCGGCGAAGGCCCCCGCCAGCGCCGCGTCGATCATCCCTTCGGCCGCCTGCCGGGCCGCCTCGGCGTTGGACGAGGCGGGTATCCACTCGGCGTCAGGCAGGTTCTCCGCCAGCCACCGGCGGCACTGCGCCTGCGCCTGGGGGTGCCCGCCGATGGTCTTGACATCGCCGATCGACGTGCCCGGCCGGGCCAGCATGGCGAAGGCCACCGGCAGCAGAAGTTCCGCGCAGATGACGATGTCGGGGCCGGTGGCGAGTTCGTCGAGGGTAGCGTTGACCGCCCCCTCCACCGAGTTCTCGATCGGCACGATCGCGCGGTCCGCCTCCCCGCTGCGCACCGCTTCCAGCGTGGCCTGGATCGTGGCGCACGGGAGCGCCCCGGCGAGGGCGCCGGGGTCGAAGGCCGCGAGGGCCGCCTCGGTGAACGTGCCCTCCGGGCCCAGATAGGCGTAACGGTCTGCCATGGCCCACTATCTTGCCAGCTAGGAACCCATGGGTCGGCCAGGCCCTGGCCTGACCCAAGGCACCAGGCGGGCGCCGGCCGGTGGCCCGGATGTCACGAGCGGCCGGGGCGGAGCCTGCCCGGGCCACGCCTGCCCGGGCGGCCCGTAAGTCCACGGGTCACCGGTTCCCTGGCCGCGAGCGCGCGGGCCACGTCGGCCAGCTGGCGGGCCCGGTGCAGCTGGGCTGCCCAGTCGTTCCCGGTGGCCCGGTGCGCGAGCGGCACCTCGACCTCGGTCACCCGCATCCCGGCCCGGAGCAGGTCGATGGTGAGCGCGGTCTCCACCCCGAACCCGGCCGCGAGTGGCCGGGCGGCCTCGAACGCGGCCCGGGTCAGGCAGCGCTGCCCGTTCAGCGGCTGGGCGGGCCGCCAGCCGGTGGCCCGCTCGATGCCCGCGCCGGACAGCCCGACGACGAGGCCGTGCCCGCCCTGGCGGACCCTTTCCGTGAAGACCGCGATCGTCATGTCCGCGTCGCCCGCGCGCACCGGTTCGGTGAGCGGACCGGCCGCGCTCGCGGTTTCGCCCAGGTCCGCGTCCAGGAACAGCAGATGCCGGGCGTGGTGTGCGCCGGGCGGGGCATCGGTGGCTTCCAGCAGGCGGACGGCTTCGGCGCCGGTCTCCATCGCCGCCGCCTTGCCCCGGTTGCGGCTGTGCCGCAGCACCGTGGCCCCGGCCTGACCGGCTCGCGCGGCTGTGTCGTCGGCGGAGCCGTCGTCGACCACGATAACCAGGTCGATCCCGGGCAGCCCGGCGGCGCCGGCCACGGTGGCCTCGATGCGGTCGGATTCGTTCCTGGCTGGAATGACGACGGCGACGTCCCCGCTCGGTGGCATGCGGAGATAGTAGAGCGCCCGGCACAAGGGCGCCCGGCGGCGGCAAAGATCGGTCGCTACTGGCCGGTGACCGCGGGGAGTTCGTCGTGGATGGTGAACACCGACTCCAGGCCGGTCACCTCCAGGATCTTGCGCACGGACGCGCGCGGCGCGGCGAGGGTCAGGTCCCCGCCACGCTCGGTGGCCAGCCGGTGCGCGGCCAGCAGCACGTTCATGCCGGTGGAGTCGCAGAATTCGACTGCTGACATGTCCACCACGATGTGCGCCGGCTTGCCGGCTGCCACGGCGGACGTGAGTTCGCTCTGCAGCTTCGGCGCCGTGTACAGGTCGATCTCGCCAGCAAGGGCGAGGACAACGTGATCCCCCTGGGAACGGCTGGATACCCTCAACTCCACGTGCCGCACCTTACCGGTCTCAGCCTCCGGCGACCATAGCCTCTGCTCAGGAATGGCTTAAGACACGCTGTGAACTGGCCGGGTTGTCACGGATCACCCGGCTCTGGTGCCCCCGGACGTGATCCGCGCGGGGGATCAGCGCGCCCTGGCGGCCGTCCGGGGCAGTCCGGCCTGGTGGGCCGTCTCGGCGTCGGCCGGTGCCAGCGGGATGATGTCCGGCACCGCGGTGGTCTCTTCCGCCGAGGCGGGCCCCGTCCCGGTAACGAGGGTCAGCGCCGGGGCGCCAGCGGCCGGTGCCACCGCCACGCTGTCCCGGCTGACAGGGCAGGACAGCGCCCGCGGGCCGCCCCGGGCGCCGAGTTCGCTCCCGGGGATCCTGATCACCTCGACACCGGCCGCCTCCAGCCGGGCGTTGGTCTCCACGTTGCGCTCATAACAGAGCATCAGCCGCCGGTCCACGGCCAGCGCGTTGCCGCCGTCGTCCCACTGCTGCTGCGACGCGGCGGGCGGGTCCACCCCGGTGCTGATCACGGTCAGCGCCTCGACGCCCATCGCCTGGGCCACCGATTCCAGGAACGGCATCGGCCGCGACAGCCGCAACTCGCCGTCGGCGCAGGTGATGATGTGCGCCTGGAGGACATAACCGAGTGCCGGGAACATCAGCACCGTGTCCCGGTCGATCACGGTGCAGACGGTGTCCAGCCTGGTGCCCTCGGGGAGCTGGCGCAGCGGCACGGCCAGCACGCTGGTGGCCAGGCCCGCCTGGAACAGGCGGCTGGCGAGGCATTCCACGCCGGCCGCCGTGGTCCGCCCGCCGATGCCCGCGGCGACCACCCCGGGTGCGAGCTGGAGCAGGTCGCCGGTATCGAGCGGCGCCTGTTCCGGACCGTAGACGCAGGCCACCCCGGCGAACCGCGGATGGTGCCGGTAGAGGGTCCTGATCAGGGCCGCCTCGCGCCGCCTGGGCCCCTCGGCACTGGCCATCGCCACCGTGGCGCCGATCCACAGATGGGAGTCCCGCAAGAACATCAGGTTGGGCAGCGGCGGGATCACGAAGTCGTGCCGGTCCATCAGCCCGAAGACGACGCCATGGCCCGGCCGGAACTCCTCCCGGGACAGCCCCGTCACCAGCACACGAGCCAGCTCCTCGGGGTCCAGGGCCGTCAGGTGGCTGCCCAGGTCGGCGCTGAGCCGGTCGCCGAGCTGCTGCGCGCCGAGCGCGGCCACGATCGCCTCGGCCCGGGCGGTGGGGTACTCCATCACGTCCTGCAGCAGTTCCATGACGTAGAGCACCTCGACACCATGGTCACGCAGGCACTGTGCCGCGACGTCGTGCTCCTGCTGTGCCCGGGCCACCCAGGGCAGCCCCGGGTAGTGCAACCGGTCCCTGGTGCGGGGGGTGATGCGCAGCAGTTCGGCGCTGGGACGGTGGGCTAGCACCGTCCTGAGGCGCCCGACCTCGCTGTCGACGCCATGAGTGTGGCCCACAAGCAAACCCCCGCTCTGCGTGCCGGGGCCCGCGGCCGGACATCCCGTCGCTGGGAGTATCACCAGTTTGCCAGCGGATTACGCCTCGCTGGCGGACTGGGCATGGCCGTTGACCGGGCCGGACCCGCGGCACGGCAGCGCGGGCAGCATGGCCCAGACCGTCACCCCTCCGGTGGAGTCCTGGACGCCCCAGGTGCTGGCGAGGCACTCCACGATGGCCAGGCCGCGCCCGCCCACGGCGGACGGTGACGGATGGCCGGCATGCGGGTGGGTGCGGCTGCCGCCGTCGCGGACGGATACGGTGAGTGACCCGTCGCAGAGGGCCCACGACACCTGGACCAGGGCGCCGGGCAGCGGCCTGGCGTGCCGGATGGCGTTACTCAGAAGCTCGCTCAAGACCAGCGCCGCGTCGCCTATCACGGCGGTGACCAGACCGGCTTCTCGCAGGTCAGCGGCGAGATGCCAGCGGGCGGTCGCGACGCTGGAGGGTGCCCACGGGAGCAGGACGACGCTCGCTGGACTCACCTCCCATCGCCCGTCCCGCGGACCGTTCTGATGAGCCGGACATGCCCCGATCATTCGCCCCGGAAACGTACACCTGCCCCTCAAGCATCACACTGCGCAATCGTATAGAGATACTGATACGGAACGGAGTTTTCGTGATGCAATGAGTTACGGAGAGTCTGGTATTGCCGGGTCCGGTGCGCCAATGCGGCTAGCATGGGTTCGCCGTGGCGCCCTCGGGCCGGGGGGCGATTCGCCGGGATGCCAGGGCCCATGAGCGCAGCGCCCGCACGACGGGCGCTGGCCGGTTGACATCCTGGACGAGGTGAAGTGATGGGACGGGCCGACCCCGATCGGTCTGGCCACCCGGCGGCAGCGACGGCGGGAACACTGGACTCCGGTGAGCAGGCTGCTGAGGCAACGGGACAGACCCAAGGGCAGGCGGAAAGCGCGGCCGGGCAGGCGGAAGCACGGCCGGGGAGCGTCCGTCCCGGATCCGCGCGGCCGTGCCGCACCCGCGGCAGTCGGTGACCGGCTCCGCGGCGGATGCGCCGGGCCTTTGCGTACGCCCGTGGCCCGGCATATCGGCATCCTGCTGTGCTTCATCGTGGCCGGGGCGCTGGCGACCATCCCGCTGGCGGCGAACCTGGCTGGCCGGATACCGGCCGCCCGGGACCCGGCGAGCTATGTATGGGATTTCTGGTGGGTCGCGCACCAGGTCACCCACCTGGGCAACCCGTGGTTCACCCCGCTGATGGCTGCGCCGGTCGGCGTCCAGCTCGGGTTCCACACGGTGATGCCGCTGCCCGGCGTGCTGTTCACCCCGGTCACGTTGGCCTTCGGCCCGGCGTTCTCCTACAACCTGTGGACCGTGATCCTGCCCGGGCTGCTCTGTTACGCCACGTACCGGGCGGCCCGGCTGTGGCTGCGCTCGGCCACCGGCGCGGTCGGTGCCGCGGTGTTCTTCGGCCTGTCCTGCATGCTCACCCAGCAGGACTGGTACCACCTGAACATCGCGCTCGGTGCCATATTCCTGCCGATGGCCCTGGAGGCGTCGGTGCGGCTGCGGCGCACGCCCGGCCGGCGGCAGGCGATCATCCTGGGCCTGGTCATGGGCGTCGCGGTGCTCACCGACCAGGAGTCCGCGGTGCTCGCCGCGATCGTGGTCGCGCTGGTGCTGCTGCCCTGGCTGCTGCGGCACCCCGGCTGGGCGCGGCTGTGGCCGGTGCTGCTGGCGTGTGCGACCGGCGCCGTGCTGGCCAGCCCGCAGATCATCGCCATGCTCCAGGAGGTCGTGGCCTCGCAGGGCGGCCTGTCGATCCCCCCGCCGCTGCTGGCCGTGTCGTACAAGCAGTACGGCATCGGCCTGCCCGGGATGTTCACCCCCACGCCGCGGGTGACGACGTTCGGGCTCGACCCGCTGGCCAGCCCGTTCCTGCACGGCCGGGACAACGAGGGCATGCCGATGTTCGGCACCACGCTGACCGTGCTCGCGCTGCTCGGCCTGGTGGCGAGCTGGCGGCGCCGGTCGGCGTGGCAGCTCGCCGCGCTGTGGATCGGGTGCGCCGCACTCGCGCTCGGCACCTCGCTGTGGATCGGCAAGCACCAGTACCTGCCGCTTTCCTCGGTGTGGAACGGGGTGCGGGTGTCGAACCTGATGCCCTACACCTGGTTCGTCCGGCTGCCCGGGCTGTCCAGCTTCCGGGAGGCCGACCGGCTGGCGATCCTCGGGCTGCTGCCCGCGGCGCTGCTCGCCGGGGCGGCGGTCGAGTGGTGCCGGTACCACGCGAAGCCGTTGCTCGCCGTGGTGGCGGTCGGCGTCATCCTCGAATCGGGCTATGCCGGTTACAGCGGTGACGTGCGGAAGGTGAGCACGATCCCGGTCAGCTACCCGGGCGTGGACCGTGGCATTCTGAACGACCACTCCAACTCGATCGTGCTGGACCTGCCGTTCGGGCTGCGCGGCGGGATCCCGGTCGATGGGGTGCCGTTCTTCCCCCAGGCGCTGGTGATGGCCACCGAGGACGGCCACCCGCGCTCGATCGCCTACACCTCCCGGGTGCCGAAACCGACCATCGACGCGATCAACAGCCACCACTTCTACGCGGCCCTGATCGACGCGGAGCACGAGGTCGCACAGAAGTGCCCATGGCGGCCGGCCGGGCTGCCGCAGGCGCTGAACTCATGCGATCACCCGTACGGGGTGGTGCCGCCCGGCCCCCAGGTGGCGGTGAACAACGTCTCGGAGTACCTCACCCCGGCGCGGCTGGCCGCCGCCCGGGCGGACGCCGCCCGGATGAACATCCGCTGGGCCGTGGTGTGGAAGCGCAACGGCAGCATCAGCAAGTTCCTGCTCACCTTCCTGCACAACACCGGGTTCAAGTTCGCCTACCTGCAGAAGATCCACGGCAAGGACACCGTGCTGGTCTACAAGCGGGCTCAGCACACCCAGCGCCACCAGTAGCGCGGCCGCCACCCGGTACACCCAGGCCCGCACGCCGGTCACCTAACGGGTGTCACACTGAGGATGACCGGCTCCTGCTACAAGCAGCTACACTGTAGTCATGAGTTCGCCGCGCTCGGTGCGCTTCGACGAAGAGGTGATCCGCCGCCTCGATCGATATGTTCGCAGCCATCCTGGTAGCTCTGCGTCCTCGGTCACGAACCTTTTCGTGGATGAGGCCCTGCGCATGGAGGAGCACCCGGGAATCATGTTCCGCCCCGGCCCGACCGGCCGCCGCGCAGGACTGGTCGGCGGCCCAGACGTGTGGGAAGTCATCGGGGCCTTGCAGGCTGTGCGGGCGCAGGACCCCAGTCTCGCCGAGGAGGCACTGGTCGCGGCGATCGCCGAAACGGCTGGGCTCAGCCCTCGCATGGTCCGGGTCGCGGTCCGGTATTACCTGGCCTACCCGGCTGAAGTGGAGGAGCGGATCGCGGCCAACCACGAGGCCGCTCGTGAGGCCGAAGCCGCCTGGCGGGCGGAACAGGCCCTGCTCGGCGCCCGGGACCAGGCCTCATGACCTTCCGCTTAATGCTGGACGAGATGTACCCGCCCTCCTTGGCCGAAATGCTTCGCGCTCAAGGGCACGATGTTCTCGCGGTGGCCGGGTCGCCAGACCTTGCTGGCAGTCCGGATGAAGCAGTGCTGGATGCCGCCGTCCGCGATGCTCGGTGCCTGGTTACCGAAAACGTCCGCGATTTCGCGATTCTCGCCCGGCATACGAGCCACTGCGGCATCTTGTTCATCAATGCCGAGCGATGGCCACGCACGCCGGCGGCGATCAAGCGCCTTGCCGATGCGCTCGGCCAGGTAATGGTCACGGCACGGGCGCCGGGACCGGGAGAGGTTCGCTGGCTCTCGTGACCACCGTGCGGGCGGGTCAACCGTGGCCGTTAGCGGGCGGAGGGCGGCTAGCAGGCCCTCGGCGGCGAGGCCGCGAAGCACACCGCGCAGGCCCAGGGCCAGGCCGGCCCGTTCGTCGGCGGTCAGCCCGGCGAGGATGCGCTCCTGCCGGGACTGCCACGCCTGCCACAGCCGGTCGGCGACCGCCCGGCCCTGCGGGGTGAGATACAGCCGGACGTAGCGGTGGTTCTGCTCGTCCCGTCCCCTGCGGATCCAGCCCTTGCCCTCAAGGCCGGCGGCCAGCCTGCTCACCGTGCTCTTCTCCAGGCCGAGCAGGGCCGCCAGCTGGCCCTGGGCAATGCCGTGCGCGGCGAGCAGTTCGGTCAGCGCGCGGGCCTCCGAGGCAGAGACGGCGGGCGGCCCGGCCGGGCCGGTGCCGGCCGGGGCTTTGCCGCCCGGAACGGTGCCGGCCGGGTGGTCGTTCCCGGCGGGCCGGGAGTCTGCCGGGACGGCGCCCGGGCTCAGCATGCGCAGCAGCAGCCCGAGGAGCTGGTCGAGCCCCGCGCCGTCCAATGCGGGATCCATAGGAACAGTTGTACCCCACAACTCAGCCCGTGGTACCTTCGACACGTGAGAGTTGCGCCATACAACTACGGATTCGGCCAGCACACCCGCTCGCAGACCATAAGCTCACCGCTGTGACTAACCGTGGACGCCTGAGCGCGCCCGGCGGCCTGACCAAGCCGGGCAGCCTGAGCGGCCCTGGCGGCCTGCCGGACAACGGCAGCCCGGCCAGCAGTGGATCCGCGAGCGCGACCGCCCTCGCCGCCGAGCCCACCGAGGTCTACCTGGCCGGCGAGGAGATCCCGGCCGGCGAGCGGCTGAGCGACTATGCCAAGCAGCACAACCTCGAACCGGCCTCCGCCCGGCCGCCCGCGCTGAAGTACCTGCGCATGCTGTGGCAGCGGCGGCAGTTCATCACCGGCTTCGCCACGGCGAGCAACGTGGCGATGTACAGCGAGGCGCGGCTCGGCCAGCTCTGGCAGGTACTCACCCCGCTGCTGAACGCGGCCGTGTACTTCCTGATCTTCGGCGTGCTGCTGCACGTCAGCCGCGGCGTGCCGGACTACATCACGTTCCTGGTCACCGGCATCTTCGTGTTCAACTTCACCCAGCGCGCCTGCATCACCTCGTCGGTGGTGATGCGGGACAACCTGCCGCTGATCAGGGCGCTGCCGTTCCCGCGCGGCTGCCTGCCGCTCGGCTACGTGATCATCGAGTTGCAGCAGTTGCTGCTCTCTTTCGGCGTGCTGTTCGTGATCATCCTCGCCTACGGCGAGCCGTTCACCTGGTACTGGTTCCTGATCCTGCCGATCCTGGCGCTGCAGACCCTGTTCAACGTCGGGTGCGCGTTCACCCTGGCGCGCTGGGGCTCCGGCTTCGACGACGTCAGCCAGTTGCTGCCGTTCATCATCCGCACCTGGATGTACGCCTCCGGCGTGATCTTCAGCATCACGACCTCGCTCGCGCTGGTGCCGACCCAGTCGCTGTACAACCACAAGCACCTGGCCTACCTGCTGCAGATCAACCCCGCGGCCGTGTACATCACGCTGATCAGGAACGCCCTGCTGACCAGCCAGCGGATCAGCATGCCGGGCTACCACGCCTTCAACGCGGTGAAGTGCGCGATGTACGGCAACCCGGCGAAGTTCCACATCCCGCCGGACGTGTTCGCGAACAAGGTCATCTACTACAGCTCCTACTGCAAGCCGATCGTCACCCAGCAGGCCCTCTGGGGGTATGCCGCCGGGTGGGCGGTGGTCGCGGCCGTCGCCGGGTTCTTCTTCTTCTGGTGGGCCGAGACGAGGTACGGCCGTGGCTGAGCCGATGGTCGTCGTGGATGACCTGCACGTGGTGTACCGGGTGTACGGGTCGGGCGCGGACAAGGGGACCGCGGCGACCGCGCTGCTGCGCATGGTGAAGCGGCAGCGGCGGCCGTCGATCCGCGAGGTGCACGCCATCCGGGGCATGTCGTTCGTGGCCTACAAAGGTGACGCGGTCGGGGTGATCGGGCGCAACGGGTCCGGCAAGTCCACCCTGCTGCGCGCGATCGCCGGGCTGCTGCCGGCCGAGCAGGGCATGGTCTACACCCAGGGGCACGCGGCGCTGCTCGGCGTGAACGCCGCCCTGCTGGAGAACCTCACCGGCCAGAAGAACGTCATCCTCGGCTGCCTGGCGATGGGGATGAGCCCGCAGACGGTCAAGGAGCGCTACCAGTCGATCGTGGACTTCTCCGGCGTCGGTGACTTCATCAACCTGGCGATGAAGACCTACTCCACCGGCATGGGGTCCCGGCTCCGGTTCGCCATCGCGTCCGCCAAGAGCCAGGACATCCTGCTCGTGGACGAGGCGCTGGCCACCGGCGACGCCGAGTTCCGGATCAAGAGCCACCGGCGCATCGACGAGTTGCGGGCCCAGGCCGGCACGGTGTTCCTGGTGGCGCACAACCTGGGCGAGATCGAGGAGACCTGCAACAAGGTCATCTGGCTGGAGAAGGGCCGCATCGTCCAGGCCGGGGAGAACGTCCCGGAGATCGTCGACGCCTACCTCGCCGCGACCGGCGCCGAGCCCCGCGTCCGCGAGCCCAAGTGACCCGCTGACAGACAGAGCCCGCCCGGTCCGCCAAGGATCACCCGACCCGGATACTCTTCGTGAAACGGCACATCCCGGGTGGTGTGGCATGACAAAGTCCTGGGCGGCGGCTTTCGTCTTAGCGGCGCTCGCGCTGGGTATTGCACCGGCTGGTCCGGTCGCGCCGGCCGGGGCACAAGCCGGGCTCCGCTGGCTGGTCGATTCAGCCCAGCCCGAACCCGCCGGGAGCGACCTTCGCCCAGCTTCTGGCGGTCTCCTGCGCGCGGCCCCGGTTGTGTGAGGCTGTCGGGGACTACACCACGGGGTCCGGCTGGCTGCCACTGGCCGAGCGGTGGACCGGCAGCACCTGGGCTCTCCAGTCCATCCCCGCGGTGCCCGGCGCGCGAAACAACTTCCTCTACGGTGTGTCCTGCCCGGCGGCCCGCCGGTGCGTCGCGGCCGGGTTCTCGGTCAGCACGGCCGACCCGAACGGGCAGGCCCTGGCCGAGGCCTGGAACGGCACCACCTGGGCGATCCAGCGCACCCCGCCGCTGGGGTCAGGTGGCGTCCTGTTCAACGCGGTGTCCTGCGCCGCCGCCGATTCGTGCATGGCCGTCGGCGGGTTCGCCAAACCTGGGCCCAGCGTCCTGTACCAGCCCCTCGCGGAGCGCTGGAACGGCACGGCCTGGACGGTGGTGCCGGTGCCCAACCCGCACGCGGACAACGGCAGTTCGCTGACCGCAGTGTCGTGCACCGCGGCCAGCGCGTGCATGGCCGGGGGCAACTTCGACTTCGCGGACATCGCCCAATCGGTCTTCGCCATGCGCTGGAACGGGACCACCTGGACCAGACAGCACCAGCTCAACCCGGGCAGCCAGATGCAGGACTCGGACAACTCGGTGTCCTGCACCGGTGCGGCGGCGTGCACCTCGGTGGGTTTCTGGGTCGGCTTCTCCGGCCAGGGGCCGCTGGCCGAGGCCTGGCACGGCGGCACCTGGGCCCGGGAACAGGTGACCCCGCCACCCGGCAACCGCCAGGCCACGCTGAACGGCGTGTCGTGCCCGGATGCGGCCATATGCATCGCCGCCGGTTACTGGTCGCCGGTGGCTGGCGGCGGCGACCTGGCCAACAGCCTGGCCGAGCGATGGAACGGCAGCACCTGGGCGGTGCAGGCGACCCCCGATCCGGTCGGATCGGTATCCACCGCCCTCAACGCGGTCGACTGCACGTCGCCGGCACGGTGCATGGCCGTCGGCGGCTTCTCGACAAGCAGCGCGGGCCTGACGCTCGCCGAGCGTTACTCCGGGTAGGACCCGGCCAGCCATCGGTCCGGGAATCAGACGCGGCCGGGCGCGCCAGCGCGGCGCATTTGCAGGCTCATCCTGGTACCGCCGCCGGGCCGGGAGGCGGCCGCCACCTCGCCGTCCTGCGCCCGGGCAAGCTGCCTGACGATGTACAGGCCAAGGCCGATGCCGCCGAACCTGCGCCGGTCGCCGGTCTCGCCCTGGACGAACCGCTCGAAGATCCGCTCGTGGTCGCCGGGGGCGATGCCGATGCCCTCGTCGTCCACGGTGACCTCGATCCAGTCTCCGGCCGGGCGGGCGGCCACGGTGATCGTGCCGCCATTCGGCGAGTACTTGAACGCGTTTTCCAGCAACTGGCCGACCATGATGTCGGTGGCCATCGCGTCGCCATGCGCCTGGGGCAGGTCATCGGGGATCTCCGCGACCAGCGTGTGCTTGTCCGACAGCGACAAGAACGCCGCCACCGTCCCGCGCAGCAGCGTCGCCAGGTCGAACGGGCCGTTCCGGACGGTGAGCTGGTCGGCCCCGGCACGGGCGCCGAGCAGCAGTTGCTCCACCAGGTGACTCAGCGAACCTGCCCGCTCGGCGATCGTCTGCACCGCGCTGCGGCGCTCCGCGTCGGTGAGCTTGTCCCAGCGCTGGGCCAGCGTGCTCGCGAACCCCTGTACCACGGTGATCGGGGTGCGCAGTTCGTGGCTGGTGGTGGCCAGGAACAGGTCCTTGGCCTCTTCGAGTTCCTTGGCTGCGGTCACGTCGCGGAAGTCCACGACCCGCTCGTCCTTCTCGTTCAATTCATTACACAAAACGTCAAGCCACCGGCCGGTGGGCAGCCGGTGGGTGACCCGGGGTGCGCCGGGCTCGGGCACGGGGAACGGCGGCGGCTTACCGGTCACCTCCTCGGCCGACATCCCGGTCAGCATGGCCGCCGCCGGGTTCCACTGCCGGATCAGCCCGGCGCCGTCGAGCACGGCGATGCCGTCGGCGCTGGCGTCGATCACCGCGCGCTCGTGGGCCCGCTGGCGGACCAGTTCCTCGAACGCGGTCGCGTTGGTCAGCGCGACCCCGGCGTGCCCGGCAAGCAGTTCCAGCAGTTCGAGTTCCACGTGCCCGACCTTGCGCCCGCTGTACAGGGCGTACAGGGCGCCGTAGGGCCGGTCCCCGACGTGCGACAGGGCCAGCGTGATCGTGTGCAGCCCCGGCAGCGCGGACCAGATCAGGTCGGCGAACTCGCCGGACTCCCCGGTCGCCATCATCACGTTGCGCCCGGACCGCATGAGCTGGCCGACCATGCTGGTGGGCAGGTCGGAGGTGCGGCCACGGAGCCGGGCCGGGAGGCCTTCCATGCTGACCAGGCGCACCCGGTTGTCCTCGATCAGCACGAAGCCGCCCGCGTCGGCACCGGTCAGGTCGCACAGGCTGGCGGCGATCCGGTCGAGCACGGTGTCCAGGTCGCGCTGGGCGTTCATGTCGGCGACCACGTCGCCGAGCTTGCGGACGACCCGGGCACGCTCGGCCATGTGGTGCCGGGCCGCGGCGTCCTCGCCGGTGCGGTGACACACGTTCACCCAGCCGCTGACCTCACCCGAGCGGTCCCGCAGCGCGCTGGCGTCGATGCGCAGGTCGAGCAGCTTGCCGTCCTTGCGGGCCCGGCGGGTCACATAGGAGATCTGGCCGCCGGAGCGCACCCGCTCCAGGGCGGCGTTGTGCTCGGCCTTGAGTTCCTCGGGGATCAGCGGCGGTTCCTCGCCGAGTACCTCGGCGGCGCGCCAGCCGAACATCCGCTCGGCAGCCGGGTTCCACAGCAGCACGGCTCGCTCGGCGCTGAAAGCCACGATGGCATCGGCCGCGCACTCGATCACCGCGCGCGCGGTCGCATCCACGCGGTCCTGGCCCGCTACCACCGTTTCGGATCGCACCCTTGCATCGTGCCATCGCCCGCGCGATCTGGCCCGCAAATCCCAAGGCAGGACCATCCGCCCGGCCACCGTGACCCTTGCGCTGGCACTGCTGATCGAATTCTCGTGATTGCCGGTATGGATACGGTAAATTACGAGATTGGCTCTAGCTGAGCGGCGACCGGCGTGCGATCCTGGGAGCGGACGAGAGGGAACGCCGGTGAAGTACCTGACGGTCCAGGAAGTGACCTGCACAGACCCGGCCGCTTTTGGAGTTCGCCTCGATCCGCTGATGGAAGCGCTGCTGCGGTTTGAGGCTGCCGACAATGCCATCGAGGACCCGGACCTCGCCGCCGACCTGGGCACGGGCTGTGTGGACGTGCAGATGACGGTGGCAGCAGCGGACCCGGCCGCCGCGATGGTGAAGGCGCTGGCGACGCTCCGGGCGGCCATCCACGCGATCGGCGGCACGGACTCCGGCTGGGAGACCACGTCGGCCATCATGCACGTGGAACCCGCGGAACTACCCGGGCGCCCGCTCGCCTCGGCCTGATCCGCGGCTCCGCTGCTGTGCGGGGACCAGGCCCTCGTTGACGGCGCGGTAGACGGCGGCGGCGCGGCCGGAGACGTCGAGTTTGCGGTAGGCGTTGTCGAGGTGGTGGGCGACCGTGCGGGGGCTGATCCCCAGTTTGCGCGCTATCGCGCTGTTGGTGTGGCCAAGCGCGACCAGTTCCAGCAGCTGGAGTTCGCGATCGGTCAACTCGGCCAGCGGAGCATCGGCCGGGCCGCTCAGGGCCTGCCGGGCCCGGTGCCGGGATCTGGCCCGGATCATTGCCCGCACCAGTGGTGCACGGAGCACCGCGAGCAGGTCGCGGTCCTCTTCGGTGAAGTCACCCCGGACGCGGTTGAGCGCGATGCCGATGACCCGCCCGTCCGAGGGAGGCAGGCCGATGGCGATCTGGTACTCCACCGGCACGTGCCGGTAGAACTCGGCATACACACCAAGACGGTGGAACCGCTCCCGGCTGAGGAAGTCACTGATCATCCTCGGGCTGCCATCCCCGGTGGCCTCCAGGTGGCTCAGCAGTGGATTCTCATGCACATGCGCCTCGAACGCGGCCATGATGCCCGGGCTGAAGACCACATCCTCGGGGTAGGCGCAGTAGGCCACCTGGCCAGGCGCGGGGCCAAACTCGTTGTAGGAGAGCACGTCGGACGGGACCAGCCGGGCCAGCCCGGGCAGCGCACGCCTGCCCAGTTCGGCCGGATCGTCGGTGTCGGCCAGGTCATCGGCGAACCGGAGCGCGTCTTCCAGCGCGCTCAGTGACACATGCAAGCCGTCCCCTTGCCTCGTTACGCTGCACCGCTGCACAAACTGCCTATAGACACTCCCTCGCCCAGCCGGTTGAGTCAAGCCCAGGTATCAACTCCGGCGGGGGACCATAAATACGGGGCCGTGAGGATGGCGGTGGCGGGCACGCCGACCGCCGTTTTTGCGTGGGGCCGCAGGAGGCGGGGGCGGGCGGTACCTCGGCGGGGGCGGTACTTCGGCGGGGGTGAGTGTGGGCCAGGGGGTTATCTGGGCGCGGACAGAACTCCGCGCCCAGATAGCCCCCTGCCCCACGTGACTGGGGGCGCGGGGCGGCGGGCGGCTCGCGCTCGCTGCGGCTAGGCGCGGGTGCGGATCGTGGCGGTGAAGGCGGCCCAGTCGGCCGGGGTGAAGATCAGCTTGGGGCCGTCGGGGTCCTTGGAATCGCGCACCGCGATGGCGGCGGGCAGCGTGGCGGCCACCTCGACGCAGTCGCCGCCGTTGCCGCCGCTGTGGGACGACTTGCGCCACACCTCGGCGACCTCGACGCAGTTGCCGCCGTTGCTCGCGCTGTAGCTGGACTTGCGCCAGCTAACGCCGGTCAGGTCCATGTCTTGGCCACTTCCCTCAAAAGTTCAAGCGAGGCCGCCCGGGGCAGCGCCTCGGTCTTCAGCGTCTCGTACCGCAGCGTGACCGCGCTGACATCCTCGGGGCGCTCGACAACCAGCCCGGTCAGCGCCGTTTCCAGGTACACGATACTGGGCGCGCTGGCGAAATCCGCGATCACAAAAGCCCCCGCACAGGCCCTCATGCGCGCCAACGCCACTGGGGATCACCTGAATCACGACGCTTGCGCCGCTCGGCCATCTCGACCAGGTGCTCGACCTGGTGACTGCATCACGTCGGGGCCACCGACCGGACGGCGCACACGCCCTCGTCGATCACGACCCAGAGCAGCGGTGGGTCGTCTCGGTCCAGGATGGCCTGCCGCTCCATGCGTGCGGCCACCGACTGGTCGATCTCGTCCTCGGTGGCACCGACCCGGGTGCTCAGCACCGCGCGGGCGTACTCGGGCGTCTGGAGCAATCCCGGAACCAGGACTAGCTCGAAGGTTCGGAGGGAGGTGGCTTCGGCTTCGTGTTGGGCGAAGGGGCGGAACCAGGAGGGGAACGGGGCGGTGCGGAGGTGCTCGTGCAGGCGGGCGAAGGTGCCGGTGGTGGCTAACGCTTCGTCGCAGCGCTGGGCGAAGTCCAGGCGGGGCACCCGGCGCATGCTTTCGACCATGCCGACGAGGGACGGGCTGTAGTTGATCCGCGCGGCAAGCTCGTCGCGCGACATGCCCGCCCGGGCACGGGCGGCCTGGAGTTCGGCCGCGAACAGGGCTAACGCCGAATGGTCGTTGTCACGGGACGGGGCCATTTGTCACACCGCCTCACATCAGCGCCCGCGATGACACGGGCTGGTGGGCCGTCGTTACGCATGTTCGATAGCTCTTCCAAAGCGTAGTGCCGTCGCGACACGCTGTGCGGGCAACCGCAACCGACGCGAACGGAGGCCCATGGCCGCCAACCTGCCGGCCGCTGCCGCGCCGCCGGTCACCGCACAGGTCTTCCCAGGTGACGCCGGGCAGGTGCGGGAGGCGCGCCGGTTCCTGGCCGGTGTGCTCGGTGGGTGCCCGGCCGCCGCCGACGCGCTGCTCTGCGTGTCGGAACTGGCCACCAACGCGGTGCTGCACAGCCGCTCGGGACGGTCCGGTGGCAGGTTCACCGTGCGCGCGGCGGTGCGGGCCGAAGGCGTGCGGGTCGCGGTCGCGGACGAGGGCGGGCCGTGGGGGGCAGGCCTGGACCGCGACGGGCAGAGCGGGCGCGGGCTGCTCATCGTGGCCGCGCTGGCCAGCCGGTGGGGCCGGGAGGAGAACGAGGCCGGCCGGACCGTCTGGTTCGAGATCGACTGGTGAGCGGGCCAATCGCCTATTGCCCGCCCCGTGAATTGCCGGTTACGGTGTGGACAATGCGGGCTATTTGCCGCATTTGCGCACAGGCGGGCCGCTGGGCCGTTTGCCCGGCCGGGCTACTTCAGCAGCCGGGACATGCGCCGGTCGGCGAGCGGCTTGCCGCCGGTCTGGCAGGTCGGGCAATACTGCAGCGAGGAGTCGGCGAACGACACCTCGCGCACCGTGTCGCCGCAGACCGGGCACGGCTGGCCGGTCCGGGCGTGGACCCGCAGGCCGGACTTCTTCTCCGCCTTGAGGTCGGCGGCGGCCAGGCCCGCACTGCGCTCGACCGCCTCGCGCAGGCATTCGGTCATGGCCGCGTGGAGCGCAGCCACCTCGTCCGGGGTGAAGCTGGACGCCAGCTTGAACGGGGACATCCTGGCCGCGTGCAGGACCTCGTCCGAGTAGGCGTTGCCGACGCCCGCGATGACCTTCTGATCCCGCAGCACGCCCTTGATCTGGGTGCGGCGGCCGTTGAGCAGGCCGGCCAGCACATCCACGGTGAAGTCGCCGGCCAGCGGGTCCGGGCCGAGCGAGGCCACGCCGGGTACCTGCTGCGGATCAGTGACCAGGTAGACCGCGAGCCGCTTCTTGGTGCCGGCCTCGGTCAGGTCGAACCCGCTGCCGTCAGTGAACCGGAGCCGGAAGCCGAGCGGGCTCTTGCCGGGCTTGGGGCGCTGCTCCGGCAGGTCGTCCTTCCAGCGCAGCCAGCCGGCCCGGGCGAGGTGCATCACCAGGTGCAGCGGCTCCGGCCCGCTGACCACGTCGAGGAACTTGCCGTACCGCGCGGTGCCGGTGACCTTTTGACCCGACAGCGCGCTCAGGTCCGGCTGGTAGGTCTTGAGCACCGAGATGGCCGTGCTCACGGCCCAGTCGATCTCCGCACCCGCCGCGCGTTCCCGCAGGAAGATGGCGAGGGATTCGACTTCTGGCAGCTCCGGCACAGTATCGATTGTGCAGCCTGGCAGCTGATGACCGGGACGCCGGGGCTGCGATGATCGCCGCCAGCCATTTAGTTGTTTGGTGAAAACTAACTTATAATTGATTTTGCTTCCGCATGACGTTGCGGGAGCGCCCCCGTGAGTGGACCATGGACCCTACAAGGACGAGAGGCCATGGACCAAGCAGAGTCTTCGCCCCTTGGCGGTCAGCCGGACCCGCGGCGACGGCGAGTGCGCGGCACGGAGCCGGCGCGCGCGTCCGGCACGGACGCGCGACTGGACCACCCGGTCGTGGTGGGTTATGACGGGTCGCCGTCCAGCCGCAACGCGCTCGCCTATGCCGCCGGGGTGTCGCGGCGCCTGTCCCGGCCGCTGGTGATCGTCCACGTCACTCCCGGTGTCTACTGTGAGCCGCTGACCGGCCAGGTCATCGGTGCGCCCAGGGGCCGGGCGGAAACCGAGCACTGGGTGCGCAGCGAGCTTGCCGAGGTATGCGACTGCCGCGGCGTGGACGTGCGAGTGATCATGCGGCACGGCAACGCGGCGCGGGAACTGTCGACCGCGGCCGAGGAACTGAGCGCGGATGCCCTAGTTATAGGAGCGCCACAGCAGCGGTGGCACCACGTGGCGGGGTCCGTGCCCGGGTGGCTGGCGCGGCATGCGCGGTGTCCGGTGATCGTGGTGCCGTGATCGTTGGGGGTTGCTCTCAGGTAACAGTGTCCTAACCGTGCGGGATGGGACGACCGGTGGGTCACCTGGTCGCGGACAGAACTCCGCGACCAGGTGACCCTCCGGTCGTTTGAGGGGCTGAGGTCCGGGGAAGCCGCAGGAGACATAGAAGAGAGGAGAGAGCGAGCGGGGATTCGGGGTTTGCTGGGGGTGCGCATCGGGACCCAGGAATCTGGGAAATGTGGCACCGGTGATCTCGGGATGCCGTATGACAGACGGTGACCGTCGAACGTGGGGGTCCGGGGGGCCGCCCCCCGGGGATGATCGCGGCCTACGGCGAAGCTGCGAAGGCAGCAAGCACGGGAAAGTGGCTCGTGGGCGAGGAGGGATTTGAACCCTCACGTCCTTGCGGACACACGGACCTGAACCGTGCGCGTCTGCCATTCCGCCACCCGCCCGGGCAACGAGTCAGGTTAGCACGTCCTCAAGCGGACCCTTACCGCCGATACCATCGGATGCGAGCAGGGGAAGGAGGTACCCGGTGGGAGTGCTGCAGCGCTTCGAGCGAAGGCTCGAGGGGATGGTGGAGGGTGCCTTCGCGCGGGCGTTCAAATCCGAAGTCGAACCGGTGGAGATCGCCAGTGCGGTTCAGCGCGAGATGGACGACCGCGCGGCGATCGTCGCGCAGGGCCGGACGCTCGTGCCGAACGATTTCGTCGTGGAGTTGTCCGACACCGACCACGAGCGGCTGGAGGTCTACGCGGACAGCCTGGGGATCGAACTGGCCACCCTGGCCCGGGAGCACGCCAAGGAGCAGGGGTACTCCTTCGTCGGCCCGGTGCGGATGCGTTTCGAGGGCGTGCCCGACCTGACCACCGGCACGTTCCGCATCCGGTCCGGGGTCATCCGGGGCACCACGGTGGAAGGCGGGGAGATCCGGCGCCCGGCCAGCGACCTGCCGCGGCCGCCCGGCGCCTTCGCTGGCCGGCCGCGACTGCTGGTGTCCGGCCCGGAGCCTGGCAGCGACGGCAACACGCAGCGCACCTACGAGCTGACCTCGCCGGTGACCATGCTCGGCCGGGGAACCGACTGCGATCTGCGCCTCGTCGACCCTGGCGTGTCCCGTCATCACGCCGAGCTGCGTGTCGAAGACGACCAGGTGGTATTGGTGGACCTGGGCTCCACCAACGGCACGTTCGTGAACAGTGAGCCGGTCCGGCGCGTGGCGCTCACCGACGGGACAAGAGTCACGCTGGGGCGGACCACGCTGGTGTTCCGCCGGGACGCTGCATACTGACTCCCTGGCGGGACAAGTAAGAAAGGCAAACCGCGGACTCGGCCCACCCGAGGACAAATGACCCGATGAATAACCTCACCCTGTTGCTGATCAGGCTCGCCTTCCTGGCGGTCCTGTGGTTGTTCGTCATCGCCGCGGTAGGCGTGGTGCGCACGGACCTGTTCGGCCAGGCACGGCAGGGCCGCCAGCGGCGGCGGCAGCGCAAGCCGCCTCAGGTGAAGGCGCCCCGCCCGCCCAAGGCGGGACGGCCGGGGCGCGGCACGCCGCAGCGACTCCTGGTAACGGCGGGCGGGCTGGCCGGAACCTCCATCGGGCTGGCGGACCAGCAAATCACCATTGGCCGGGCAAATGACGCCACGCTGGTGCTGAACGACGACTACGCTTCGACGCGACACGCCAGGCTGTTCCCGCAGGACGGTCAGTGGATTGTTGAGGATCTCGGGTCGACCAACGGTACCTACCTCGACCGGCAGAAGGTGACCCAGCCGACCCCGGTACCCCCGGGCGTGCCGATCCGAATCGGCAAGACCGTCCTGGAACTCCGCAAATGACACTCGAACTCCGCTACGCGGTCCGCTCGGACGTAGGCCTCCTCCGTGAGGGAAACGAGGACTCGGCCTACGCCGGCCCCCGCCTGCTCGCCGTCGCCGACGGCATGGGCGGCCACGCCGCGGGTGAGGTGGCCAGCGCCGTGGCCATCGGCACCCTGGCGGACCTCGACGACGACATGCCCCCGAGCGAGTTGCAGATCGCCCTGTCCACCGCGGTGGCGCACGCCAACCAGATCCTGCACGACATGGTCAGTGCCGACCCATCGATCGGCGGGATGGGCACCACGCTCACCGCCATGCTCTGGTCGGGCGGCAAGGTGGCGCTGTGCCACATCGGCGACTCCCGCGCCTACGTCCTGTCCGGCGGCCAGTTCCAGCAGATCACGCACGACCACACCCTGGTTCAGTCACTGGTGGACGACGGCCGGATCAGCCCGGACGAGGCTGCCACGCATCCGCAGCGATCGCTGCTGCTGCGCGCCCTGGACGGGACCTCGGAAGCCGAGCCGGACCTGGAGATACTTGAGGCCCACGCAGGTGACCGGTACCTGCTGTGCTCGGACGGGCTGTCCGGGGTGGTCAGCGAGGAGACGCTGCACCGGACCCTGGCGACGGTGCCGGATCCGGATGATGCCGTCCTGCAACTGGTGGAACTGGCCATCCGGGGCGGCGGGCCCGACAACATCACCTGCATCGTCGCCGACGTGGTGGACAGCGCGACCGCCCCCCGCGTGCCGGGATCCTCGGTGCTGGCCGGCGCCGCCTCCAACGGCGGCAGGCCGACGATCCGGACCGACAGCCCGGCGGCGCGGGCGCACCTGCTGTCGCAGACCAAGCCGCAGGCGGCCATCGTGGTCGACCACGAAGACCCCGCGCCCCGGATGCTGCAGGACGACGAGGACACCGAGCCGGCCCGGCGCCGCTGGCCCATCGTCAGGTCGCTGGTCGTGCTGCTGCTCATCCTGATCGTCGGCGCCGGCTACCTGGGCTGGCGGTACACCCAGGACCAGTACTACGTGGGGGCCGACGGCGGCCAGGTGGCCATCTTCCAGGGGGTCAACCAGACCGTGGTCGGGGTCAACCTGTCGCACGTGTACCAGCGGACCGGCATCCCGCTGGCCGGGGTCCCGGCCCCGTACCAGGGGCAGATCAGTGGAACCGTGTCCGCGACGAGCCGCAGCCAGGCGCTGGCCATCGTGGCGAACGTCCGCAAGCAGTACGAGAACTGCCTGGCCGCATACGCGGCGCAGGCCAAGTACACCGCCGACCTGAACGCGTACAAGGCCGCCAAGAGTGCCTACGAGAAGAAGTGGCACGACCTCAAGCCGCATCGCCTGAAGGACGGGAAGCTCGTCAAGCCGCCGCCGTCGTTCACCGAGACCCAGCCGACGACCCCGTCGGGCTGCCCGGGCCCGTCGGCCACGAGCGGCGCGGGCGCCGGGGGTTCTTCGTGAGCGCTATGGGGGCGGCCGGCAACGGGACCGGCACCACGGGGGCGGTGACGCCCGCGCCGGGCCTGGCCGGGGCCCTGCTGCTGCCGCGCGGACGGCGCGGGGCCGAACTGATCATGCTCGCGTTCTCCATCGGCGTGGTGCTGTTCGCCTACGCGAACGTCGGGCTGGGCCTGAACGGGCATGTGCCGACCGGGCTGGCCACCTACGGAGTACTGTTCGCGGTCCTGATGCTCGGCGCGCACCTGGCCATCCGCAAGCTCGCCCCGTGGGCGGACCCGCTGCTGCTGCCGCTGGCCGCGCTGCTGAACGGCCTCGGCCTGGTGATGATCTACCGGCTCCAGGAGTCGGGGCGCAACGGCAACCCCGGCAGTGCCATCTCCACCATGAGCGCCTCGACCACCACGTTCCAGCTCATGTGGAGCGCGATCGGGGTGATCGCGTTCGTGGCCGTGCTTGTGGTCATCCGCGAGCCGCGCACGCTGCAGCGCTACACCTACACGCTCGGGGCCATCGGGCTGGTGCTGCTCGCCCTGCCGGCGATGCTGCCGAACAGCATCAGCGAGGTGCCGGGGACCGGGGCGAAGATCCAGGTCGCCCTCGGCGGGTTCAGCATCCAGCCGGAGGAGTTCGCCAAGCTGGCGCTCGCCGTCTTCTTCGCCGGCTACCTGGTGGCCAAGCGGGACGTGCTCGCGCTGGCCGGCCTGCATGTGCTCGGGATCGCGCTGCCCCGGGCCCGGGACATGGGGCCGGTGCTCATCGCCTGGGGTGCCAGCCTGCTCGTGCTCGTGTTCGAGAGCGACATCGGCACCTCGGCGCTGTTCTTCGGGCTGTTCCTGATCATGCTCTACATAGCCACCCAGCGCACGTCGTGGCTGCTCATCGGGACCTCGCTGTTCCTGGTCGGCGCCTGGGCCGCGAGCAAGCTTGTCTCCCATGTGGGCGTCCGGTTCACCATCTGGCTGCACCCGTTCACCTTCGCCAACGTGTTCTGCGGGTCCACCAGCGTGCACGTCGCGTGCGTGCCGTCCTACCAGCTCGCCCAGGGCATGTACGGGCTGGGCTTCGGCGGGGTCCTGGGCACCGGGCTCGGGCACGGGCAGCCGTACCTCACCCCGCTGGTGCAGAGCGACTTCATCATCACCGCGTTCGGTGAGGAACTCGGCCTCACCGGGCTGATGGCGCTGTTGCTGATCTACGGCCTGATCGTGCAGCGGGGGCTGCGGGCCGCGGTCGCGGTGCGGGACCCGTTCTCCAAGCTGCTGGCCGCCGGTCTCGCGTTCGTGGTGGCCCTGCAGGTCTTCGTTATCGTGGGCGGCGTGACTCAGCTCATCCCGCTCACCGGGATCACCACGCCCTTCCTGTCCCAGGGGGGCTCATCCCTGGTGGCGAGCTGGATGCTGATCGCGCTGCTGATGCGGATCAGTGACACGGCCAGGCGGCCCGCACCGCAGCCGATCCAGGACGAGGGAATGACCCAAATAGTGAGGGCCGGATGAGAGGGGCAGATAAGTGAACCATGCCCTGCGCCGGGTATCCCTCGCCTGCCTGGCGATGTTCCTGCTGCTGCTGGTGAACGCCAACTACGTGCAGGGGTTCGAGGCGGGCAAGCTGGCCGACGATCCGGGTAACGGCCGGACGTTCGCGCTGCAGTATCAGTACCAGCGCGGGTCGATCATCACCGCCGACAACCAGCCGATCGCGGAATCCAAGCACATCGGCGGCGTGTACAGCTACCAGCGGACCTACCCGGCCGGGGCGACGTACGCGCCGGTGACCGGCTACGACACCCCGTACCGCAAGACGGGCATCGAGGGGGCGGAGGACCGGCTGCTGGCCGGCACCGACCCGCGGCTGGCCGTCCGCAACCTCATCGACCTGGTCACCGGGAAGCCCCGCAAGGGGGCGACGGTGCAGCTCACCATCAACTCCGCCGCCCAGGAGGCCGCCTACAAGGCGCTCAAGGCCACCGGGCTGCCCAGCGGCGCCGTGGCCATCGATCCCCGGACGGGGGCCATCCTGGCGCTGGCCTCCTACCCGTCGTTCAACCCCAACAAGCTGGCCACGCTCAACGGCAACGCGCTGAACAAGGCCGACCAGAAGTACCTCAATTCACCGCAGCAGCCGCTGCTCAACCGGGCGATCAACGAGACCTTCCCGCCGGGTTCCACGTTCAAGATCGTGACCGGCTCCACGGCCTTCTCCACCGGGAAGTACACCCCGGAAAGCCGCTACTACGCGCCGACCAACCTCAAGCTGCCGGGCACCACCAGCCAGCTCATCAACTACGACAACCTGCCCTGCGACGACGGCAGCAACCCGACAGGCAACGGGACGGTCCCGCTGATCTACGCGTTCGCCGTGTCCTGCAACACGGTGTACGGCGGCCTGGGCGAGCACCTCGGCGGCGCCAAGCTGCGCCGGCAGGCCAACGCGTTCGGGATGAACCGGGCACTCCGGATCCCGCTGCCGGTGTCGCCGAGCAACTACCCGCCGGTGTCCAACCCCGACTACACCGCCTACTCAGCGATCGGCCAGTACAACGACACGGTGACACCGCTGCAGGAGGCGATGTTCGCGGCGGCGATCGCGAACCACGGCACGCTGATGCGCCCCTACATGGTGCAGAAGGTGATCGCGCCGAACCTGACCCCGCTGGTGACCACCCAGCCCACCGTGCTCAGCCAGGCGGTCAGCCCGGGCGTGGCGGCCGGCGTGGGCCGGATGATGTTCGATGTGGTCAACCTGCCGTACGGCACCGCGCACGACATCGCACCCGACCTGCCCGGCATCCAGGTCGCGGCGAAGACCGGGACGGCGCAGAACGGGGCCAACAACACCGGCCTGGACGATGCCGTCTTCACCTGCTTCGCGCCTTATGGCAACCCGCAGATAGCCGTCGGCGTCGTGGTAAAGGGCGGTGGCCTCGGCGCCGATGCCTCCGCCCCGGTGGCCGTGCAGATCATCAAGGCGTACCTGAACTACCTTCACTCATCGGCGAAATGATGGGGAGCCCGGACCAGCGGTTGGCTATGACCCAGGACGGATACGACAAGTGCGAGACATGACACAGCCCCGCCTCCTCGGCGGCCGCTACGAGCTCGACGGCATCGTTGGCCGGGGCGGCATGGCCGAGGTGTACCGGGCACGGGATATCCGCCTGGACCGCATCGTCGCGGTGAAGACCCTGCGCGAGGATCTGGCCAGGGACCAGACGTTCCAGGCGAGGTTCCGCCGCGAGGCCCAGTCGGCCGCGTCGCTGAACCACCCGTCGATCGTGGCGGTGTACGACACCGGCGAGGACGACACCGGCGGGTCGCACATCCCCTACATCGTCATGGAGTACGTGGACGGCCGCACCCTGCGCGACCTGCTCCGAGAGGACCGGCGGCTGCTGCCGGAGCGGGCTCTGGAGATCACCGACGGGGTGCTGCGCGCCCTGGACTACAGCCACCGCAACGGGATCGTGCACCGCGACATCAAGCCCGGCAACGTGATGCTGACCCGCGACGGCAAGGTCAAGGTGATGGACTTCGGCATCGCCCGCGCGGTCAGCGACGCCCAGGCCACCATGACGCAGACCGCACAGGTCATCGGCACCGCGCAGTACCTGTCCCCGGAGCAGGCGCGCGGTGAGCGGGTGGACGCCCGCAGCGACCTGTACTCGACCGGCTGCCTGCTGTACGAGCTGCTCACCGGGCGGCCGCCGTTCCTGGGCGACTCGCCGGTCGCGATCGCCTACCAGCACGTGCGGGAGAACCCGGTGCCGCCGTCGCGGGTGGACCCGGAAGTCCCGCAGTGGGCCGACGCCATCGTGCTGCGGGCGATGGCCAAGGACCCCAGGGACCGCTACCAGTCCGCGGCGGAGATGCGGCAGGACATCCAGCGTGCCCTGCAGGGCGTGCCGGTCGCGGCGCCCCGCACCGCCGCCTACGGGACGGCGACCCAGCGGATCGGCCCGGGCGGCGCGATGGCCGCCGGCATGGCCACCGGGGCCATGCCCGACTACCAGTACGGCAGCGACGACGGCTATCCGCCCGAGACCAACGAGCGGCGCTGGCTGCCCATCGTGCTGTGGATCGCGGGGGTTCTCGTCGTGCTTGGCGTGGTCGCCGGCGTCGCCTACGCGATCCTCGGCGGCGGCAGTTCCGGCCACGCCGTGCCGCAGGTGAACGGGCAGACGCTCACCCAGGCCGAGAAGGCGATCACCGATGCCGGGCTGAAGTACACGGTGCAGAAGCAGCCCAGCGCCACGGTGCCCAAGAACATCGTGATCAGCACCAGCCCGCCCAACGGTAACGTCGTGCCCGCGGGCAGCCAGGTCGTCCTCGTCGTGTCCACCGGGCCGAAGATGGTGGCCGTGCCCGACGTGAAGCACGACTCGGTGAGCCAGGCCACGGACAAGCTGAAGGCCGCCGGGTTCCTGGTCAGCGTGCAGACCGACAACAATTCGACCAGCTCGTCCAACAACGTGGTCAAGCAGGATCCGACCGCGGGCACGAAGGCCAAGTTCGGCAGCACGGTCACGATCTTCGTCCCGCCCAGCGGGAGCCTCGTGCCGAACGTCATCGGCCAGAACTACCAGGTGGCCCTCGGCAATCTGAACAACGCGGGCTTCACGAACATCCAGGTCGTGCACGTGTCCAACCCGAATTTGTCCAACGGCACCGTGGTACTGCAGAGCCCGAAGGCGGGGCAGCGGGTGCCCGCGAGCACGCAGATCACGCTGAGCGTCGTGCAGAACGCCGCCAGTCCCAGCCCGACGCCGACGACGGCCTCGCCGACGCCTACGCCGACAGCCGACGCCGACCCCCACCGGGCCGTAGCCCGCGGTCAGCGCCGGCCCTGATCGGGTCCGCCGCTGACCGGAGCCATCGTGCCCGGAAGCAACTAGTCTGGACGCACAAGCCCTCTCAGGAGACGAACGTGCCCAAGTCCCGAACGAGAAGCAAGGCGGTCTACACGCCGCCACCGCGGACAGCCAGGTCCAAGGTGAGCCCGCGCTGGCTGGTGCCGACCATGATCGGCTGCCTGCTGGTGGGGCTGGCCTGGATCGCGCTGTACTACATCACGGGCGGCACCCTGCCCATAGAAGCGCTGCAGGCGTGGAACCTCGCCATCGGGTTCGTCCTGATCATCGCGGGTGTTGCCCTGTCCACGAAGTGGCGGTAGGCGGACCCTAGGCCAGCAGTTGGTGGTTGCGGGTGAGTACCACGATGACCAGGACGGCCACCACCACGACGGTCGCACCGACCTGCACCAGGGTCCGATGGTTGCGCGGTGCGTAGGCGTAGGCGGCGGTGAGCAGCCCGCCGGTGAGCAGCCCGCCCACGTGGGCCTGCCAGGCGATGCCGGCCACCGCGAAGCTGATCCCGAGGTTGAGCACGATCAGGAACACGATCGACCGCGAGTCCACGCGCAGCCGCCTGGCCACCACGAAATAGGCACCGAACAGCCCGAAGATGGCGCCGGAGGCCCCCAGCCCGAACTCGTTGGCCGGGGCCAGCAGGTAGAACAGCGCCGAGCCGCCCAGCGCGCTGAGCACGTATACCGCCAGGAACCGGAGCCGCCCAAGCAGGCGCTCCAGCGCCGGCCCGACCAGGATCAGCGCCCACATGTTGAAGATGATGTGCAGCGGGCCGAACCCGGACAGGCCCTGCTCGTGCAGGAACGCCGAGGTCAGCAGCCGGTAGTACTCCCCCTGGGCGACCCCGATCACCTGATGGATCGTGGGGTCGTAGGCACCGCCGATCAGGGCCAGGTAGTCAACGATCTTCGGGTAGACCCACTCGACCAGGTAGAACGCCACGTTGAGCGCGACGAGCGTGTAGGTGACGACCGCGCCCGACACCGCGCGGCCGCCGAAGACCCCGGTGGGCTGCCGGACGGTCCGGTCGCCCTCCTTGATGCATTCCACGCACTGCTGGCCGACCGGCGCCGATCTCAGGCATTCCGGGCACGCAGGCCGGCCGCACCTGGTGCAGGACAGGTAGGTCTCCCGTCCCGCGTGCCGGTAGCAGGTGGGCACACCCGAGCCGCTCCCGGCATCGGGGGCTTGCTGGGTGGCCATGAGCTATCCCGCGGATTCCTGGCTGTCGTCGGTGCCGGTGATCTCCACCGACTCGATAACAACATCTTTCGCGGGCCGGTCCCTGGAGTCGGTCTGGGCGCCGCTGATCTTGTCCACGATGTCGGCGCCCTGCACGACTTCGCCGAAGATGGTGTGCTTGCCGGTCAGCCAGGGGGTCGGCACGGTGGTGATGAAGAACTGCGAGCCGTTGGTACCTGGCCCGGCGTTCGCCATGGCGAGCAGGTACGGGCGGTTGAACGTCAGGTCGGGATGGCACTCGTCACCGAACTTGTAACCGGGGCCGCCGGTGCCGGTGCCGAGCGGGTCCCCGCCCTGGATCATGAAACCGGGGATCACCCGGTGGAAGATCGTCCCGTCGTAGAGCTTGTCCTTGGAAGGCTGCCTGGTCCGCGGGTCGGTCCATTCGCGTGTCCCCTGCGACAGTTCGACGAAGTTGCGAACGGTCTTGGGAGCGTGGTCAGGGAAGAGCCGCAGGACTATGTCGCCCTGGTTGGTCCGCAAGGTGGCGGTGAGCGTATTGGTCATGGCTGAATCCTGGCATGGCCCGGGTGCCGCCAGGGGCAGACCCTTTCATGATGGCGTCGCCTGAGCATACCCGCATATCGGGACCATGACGGCGAACCGGCCCACCGGGGGGTTGAGCGCACCCGCGGGGGGAAGTGAGTCAGGCGGGGAAGCACCTATCGGGGAGGTTTCTAGTGTCCCTTTCGACGAAGTCGCAGGCCAGCAGGGCCAAGGGCAGAGCCAAGGCGCGCAGGAGCGCGGCTCGGGCGAGCGCTCGGCGGCAGGCACGGCGAGCCGCCGCACAGGCCCGGCCGATGACGGTCAGCGCCCGCACGGCCGCCCGCAAGGGCATCCACCATGCCCGTATCTGGGCCGCGCCACGCCTGGAGCGCACGGGGCACACCCTGGAGGATCAGGTGGCACCCAGAATGGCCGCCATGCTCAGTGCCGCCGCACAGCGGATCGAGCCGGTCCCGGTTCGCCGCCGCCGTCGCTGGCCGGTGGTCGCCGCCGGGCTGATCACTGCGGCCGGGCTGAGCGCAACCGCCGCCTACCTGCTGAAGCGGCGCGCCGCTGCCAAGGAGCCCAGGTTCTCGGCGCCGCCGGCAGATACCGCCAGCACGACCATGCCGGCCGATGCGCCGAGCCACGTGGCCGCCAGCGACGCCAACGGACGCGTCCGCACCGGCTGACGGGAACGGCGCAGCCGACCGTTTGACAGATACTACGATTTCGTATCGCACGATATCGTAGTAGCCGCGCCGCGGCGGCTGCCCTGTGGCCGCTGCGGCGCCGCCCCCCGCGGCCGACGGGTGGGGCTGCCCCCGTGACCTGCCGGGTGGCCCGTGGCCGGCCAGGTGTGGCTGGGTTGCTGGCCCTGACCTGGGACCACGGCTGAGGGGGTGTCGGCGGGCTGGTGCACAATGCGGTTGTGCTGCTGCGTGAACTGGTCCAGACGTCGGAGGCGGTCGCCGCCACGTCCGGGCGTACCGCGAAGATCACAGAGATCGCAGGCCTGCTGCGCCGGGCTGGCGCCGGTGAGGTCCCGGTGGTGGTCGCCTTTCTCTCCGGGGAACTGCCGCAGCGTCAGATCGGCGTGGGATACGCGTCCCTGGGCGAACTGCTCCGGCTGGAGCCCTCCGGGCAGCCACCGGCCGGTCCGTGGGCCCAGGTGGCTCCGGAGCAGGTCCAGGCTGCTGGCGGGGCGGTGCCCGGTAGGGCGGTGCCCGGCGAGGAGTCGCTCGCCGTGGCCGGGACCGGCGAGGGACCGCTCACCGTGGCGGAGACCGACGCCGTGTTCGAGGCCGTCGGCCAGGTCGCCGGGGCGGGCGCGCAGGCCGAGCGCAGGCGGCTGCTGGCTGGCCTGTTCGGCCGGGCCAGCCAGACCGAGCGTGAGTTCCTCGTCCGGCTGCTCACCGGTGAACTGCACCAGGGGGCACTGGAAGGGGTGATGACCGAGGCCGTGGCCCGGGCGGCTGGCGTGCCCGCGGCGGAGGTACGCCGCGCTCACCTGCTGGCCGGGTCGCTGCCCCTGGTCGCCCAGGCGGCACTGACCGCGGCCTGGCCGCCAGCCCCGGACGGCGGCCCAGCCCCGGACGGCGGCCCAGCCCCGGACGGCGGCCCAGATGCCGCCGCGGAACCTGATCCGGCCGGGGCGGTGGCCACCGCACCAGAGCCTGACTCGGCGGCGGCACTGGCCACGCTCCGGGCGGTTGGCCTGCAAGTGGGCCGGCCGCTGCGGCCGATGCTCGCGTCGTCGGCGGCCACCGTGGCCGACGCGTTCACGCGTCTGTCTCCCGCGGTGGTCGAGTGGAAGATCGACGGGATCCGGATCCAGGTACACCGGGCCGGGACCGACGTGGCCGTGTTCACCAGGACGCTCGACGACATCACCATCCGGGTGCCCGAGATCACCGAGGCAGTCCTGGCCCTGGACGTGCAGGCGGCGGTGTTCGACGGGGAGGCCGTGGCGCTGGCCCCGGACGGCCGTCCCCGCCCGTTCCAGGTCACCGCGAGCCGCACCAGCAGTCACATGGACGTCGCGGGCCAGCGCGCGGACACCCCGCTGACGCCGTTCTTTTTCGACCTGCTGCACCTGGACGGCACGGACCTGATCGACGAGCCCGCACACGTCAGGCAGGCCAGGCTGGCGGCCGTGATGCCGGCAAACCTGCTCGTCCCGCGCCTGGTCACCGAGGACGTCGATGCCGCCGGGGCGTTCTTCACCGACGCGGTCGGGCGCGGCCACGAGGGCGTGGTGGTCAAGTCGCCGGATGCCAGGTACGCGGCCGGGCGGCGCGGCAGCGAGTGGATCAAGGTGAAGCCACGGCACACGCTCGACCTGGTGGTGCTCGCGGCCGAATGGGGCCACGGCCGGCGCCGCGGCTGGCTGTCCAACCTGCACCTGGGCGCGCGTGACCCGGCCACGGGCGGCCTGGTCATGCTCGGCAAGACGTTCAAGGGCCTCACCGACGAGATGCTCACCTGGCAGACCAAACGGCTGCTTGAACTCGCCGATCCGCCAGGGTCGGGCCCGGCCGGGGACCTGAAGAACGCCTACGGCGTGCTGCGGGTGCGTCCGGAACTGGTCGTGGAGATCGCGTTCGACGGGGTCCAGGGCAGCCCGCGCTACCCAGGCGGGGTGGCGCTGCGGTTCGCCCGCGTGCTGCGGCACCGGCCGGATAAGCCGGCCGCGGAAGCGGACACCATCGAGTCCGTGCTCGCGCTCTGGACCGGCGACCAGCCCGGGGCGGGCGACCCGGGCTAGTCCCCATCAGCGCTGGGCCGCGTCCGGGGCGGGCTCCCTGAGCCCCGCCACCAGAGCCTCCGCCGCCGCGGCGGCATCCGTGCCGTCCGCGCCGCCGGCCAGGCCCGTCAGCAGCAGCCGCGCGAGGAGCCTGGCGTCGTCATACATGTCAAGGCCGGGCAGTTCGCCGGCTGTGTACCAGCCGAACTGGTGCGCCGCATCGGGCAGGCCGGCTCCGGCCGCAGGCGGCGGCGTGCCGTCGGCCAGGGCCACATACAGGTGATCGACGTGGACGTGCGCCGCATCGAGGTGGTTATCCGGCATGACCTGGTACTCGGCGATCCACCACGGCGGGGCGACCCGCCGGCCCCGGTAGCCGTCCGGCACCGGCGCGGCCGGCGGGCTGACCAGTGTGACGGCCAGGCCGGTCTCTTCGGCCACCTCCCGCAGCGCGGCCTCGGCGGAGGACTCCTCGGGCTCGACGTGACCGCCCGGAATCATCATCCGGTGCAGCCGTGGATGGCGGATCAGCCCGGTCCGCCAGCCGTCGGTGAACCGGCCGAACACGAAAACGCTTGACGTCAGGTGCTTGGGGGCCACTCGCCCATCCTCGCAGGGCGTGCGGCGCCCCTGGCGACGGTTCCGCGGGCGGGCCGGAGCCCACCGCACGGGTCCGGCGCGGGCTGGGAGAAGCGGCACAGGGCACTGCGCGGTCCGGCGCGGGTCCGGTGCGGGCTGGGTGGCACAGGGCACTGGCGCGGTCCGGCGCGGGACCCGGGACGGGGCGTACCCGGTCTGGCCCGGGCCGGGGAAGGGCGCACAGGCCCGGTGCCGGGTTCAGCGCTGGTTGAGAAGAAGCACGCAGGGCCCGGTCAGCCCGGCCTGGCGTACTGGGAACTGGCGGGCCACCCGGCCCGCCCCGGGCCACCGCCCGGCGAAGCACGGGATCACCCGGCCCGCCCCAGCTACTAACCGCACGGCGCACGGGTCACCGAGCCGGGCGGTGCCCGGCGGATACCAGCGAAAGGAGAACCGTGTGAGGATCACCAAGCCGCTCATCGGCACCGCCGCAGGCGCTGCCGTGCTGGGCGCCACCATGGCGCTCGGGCTGAGCATGGCCAGTGCCTCCACCTCTTCGACAGGGGCGGCGCACCGATCGTCCGCCGCGACCTCAGCCACGCCGGCGGCGGGCAGCCCGTCGCCAAGGGCCGCTACGGCCCCAGGGCCCATGCCGGGCCACAAGTGCACGCACATGTCCGGGTCCGCCAAATCCCCGGCCAGCAGTGTGCCCGCATCGAACTGATGGCACCTGGCAGCCACTGACACGGGGCGCGGCCCGCGTGACGGTGGCGCGGGCCTGGCTAACGGCCCGCGCAGCGGTGGGGGGCGGGCGTGGCTAGCGGCCCGTCCCCTGCCGCTGCGGGATGAGTTCGTACTCGGCCGGATCCAGGTGGCGGGTCGCCCGGCGGAAGCCGATCGTGGATCCAGGCCACAGCGTGGGGTTGCGCCCCGCGGCATTGAGGTACCAGCTCACGCAGCCGCCGGTGGACCACACGGTGGACGCCATCCGCCGCTCGATGTCGTCGCACCAGGCCTGCTGGGCGCCTGGCCGGGTGTCCAGGGCTGCGGCGCCGGCGCGGTCCAGCGTGCCGAGGTAGTCGAGGACGTAGTTGAGCTGGGACTCGATCATGTAGATCATCGAGTTGTGGCCGAGGCCCGTGTTGGGCCCGACGATCATGCAAAAATTCGGGAATCCCGCAATCGTGGTGCCGCGCAGTGCGCGCATGTCACCGTTCCAGGACTGCGCGAGGCTCTGCCCGTCCGTCCCGTAAAGCCGCTCGGCGATGGGCGCGTCCACCGCGTGGAACCCGGTGGCCAGGATGATCGCGTCCACCTCGCAGGAGGTGCCGTCCTTGGCGGTCAGGGTGTTGCCGTCCACCTTGGCCAGCCCGGACGCGACCACCTGCACGTTCGGCCGGCGGAGCGCGGGATAGAAGTCGCTGGAGATCAGGATCCGCTTGCACCCCATCACATAGTCCGGGGTCAGCTTGGCCCGCAACTCATCCTCGGGCACGGACTTGGCCAGGTTGCGCAGCGCTATCCGCTGGGCCGCCTTGAGGATCGCGGGCCGCTTGGTGAAGCCGCCCACCAGCGACTCGCGGGAGATGTAGATGCCCAGCCGGGCCAGCCGCTGTACCGCCGGGACCTGGCGGTACACGCGCTTCTCGAACTCGGTGATCCGGCGGTCCCGGCGCGGCACGATCCAGGCGGGCGTGCGCTGGAACAGCACCAGGTGCTTCGCTTCCGGCTGGATCTTGGGCACGATCTGGATCGCTGAGGCGCCGGTCCCCACCACCGCGACCCGCTTGCCTTCAAGGCTGTAGGAGTGGTCCCACCGAGCCGAGTGGAAGATCTCACCGGAGAAGTCGGCCAGCCCCGGAACGTCGGGCAGGGACGGCTCGGACAGCGGTCCCGAGGCACAGATCAGTACGTCGGCGGTGACCTCGCCGCGGCTGGTCCGCAGCCGCCAGCGTGCCGGGCCCGCGTCCCAGTCAGCCCGGATCACTTCGGCGCCGAAGACCAGGTGGTTGCGCAGCCCGTACCGGTCGGTGACGTCCTCCAGGTACTGCCAGATCTCCGGTTGCCGGGAGAAGCTGTGTGACCATCCGGGATTCGGCGCGAACGAGTACGAGTACAGGTGCGACGGCACGTCGCAGGCGCAGCCGGGATAGGTGTTGTCGCGCCAGGTGCCGCCGACCGCGGTGGCGCGTTCCAGGATGACGAAGTCGGTCACGCCGGCCTGGCGCAGCCGGATGCCCGCCCCGATCCCGCCGAACCCGGCGCCAATGATGGCCACACGGACGTGGCTGGGCAGCGGCGCGGCCGGACCGGCGCCCTCGTGCGCGGCGGTCCCGGTCTGCCCGGCGGCATCGGCCGCGCCGGGCCCGCCGGCTTCGGCCCGCTCGGCACTCCCGCCCGGCCCGGCGGTTCCGGCCTCCTGCCGCGCCGGCCCCGGAGCGGACTGTCCGGCGCGGAACGGCGGCGTGGAGATGCCGGTGACGCGGTACCGGCGTGATGGATCCGGTTCAGAAAGCGCGCAAGCGGCCGAACCTTCGGCCGTGGTCAGCACGCCGGCCGCCTTGCCCGAGCCGAGCAACTCATCCAGGCCTTCATGCGCGTCAATACGCCCATACCAGTGATAGCGGCCGTCGATGGGCTGGAAGTGGCCCCGCAATCGCACCTGGACGTCGAACCGCGACCGGTCCACCTCCAGCACCGCGGTTCCCTCGTAGCCGTCTGAGTCGCCGAGCCCGGCCATCTGGCCTCCCTGCCGATCTTGCTGATCCTGCCTGCCTGCCATCGTGCCCGCGCGGGTCACCCCGGGGCCAGCCGTGCGTCCGTGCGGGCCACGGCGTGCAACGGCGGGCGCGTCTCGGGAAACGGCTCGTCCGGCTTCACCACGATGCCGGCCTCGCGCAACATCCCCGCGATCGCCGCCCAGATGATCTGGGTGACGTATTCGGCCACGGTGGCCCGGCTCATCGAGCGCCGCTGCAGCCACCATTCGCCGGTGCTCTGCACCAGGCCGGTGATGCCGTAGGCCCACGGCTCGGCACCGCCGGAGTCCAGCCCGTAGGCCCGCAGGTAGTCGCCGAGCACCGCGGTGAGCGCGGTGGCGATGAACTCCTTGTTCTGCTGGATGGAGTCCGGTCCGCTGCCGGAGTCGGCCCTGGCCTCGTGCGCCAGTAGCCAGTAGAGGTTCGGGTGCTCGTCGATCACCGCGAAGTAGGCACCGATCGCGTCCCGCACCCTGGACAGCGCCGGGCAGCCCGCCCGGATCGCCGGGAGCAGCCGGTCGAGCAGTATCTGGGAGCCGCGCTCGGCCAGCGCATCCACCAGGGCCGACTTGTCCTGGAAGTACCGGTAGAGGACCGGCTTGGTGACCCCCGCCTCGGCGGCGACCGCGTCCATCGGCAAGTCAGGCCCCTGGACCTCCAGGACCCGCAGCGCCGCGTCCACGAACTCACGCCGGCGGCGCGCCCGGTGATCGCCCCACCGGTCCCTGCGGGCGTCGCCGCCCTTGACAGCCGCGCTCATGCCGATAATGATACCAGAGGTAACTGTTACTTCGAGTTACATACAGCTTGGCTGGAGGCGAAACCGGTGACGAAGACCAGCGAGCTGCCCGCCAGGACCGCGGGCGGCACGAGCCCCGGGCTGCGCGGCAGGGACGCCAGCGGCACCAACTCAGGGCGGCCCGGCAAGGGCGCCAGCGGCCAGGGAGGGGGTGCCAGCGGCCTGGGTGCCAGCGGCACGGACTCCGGGCGGCCCGGCAGGGGCGCCAGCAGCACGGACCAGGAACGGCTTGCCGACCGCCTGCTGCGGTCGACCGCGGCCCGGTCCTACGACCCGGAACTCGACATCGACTGGTCCGCGCCGCCGGAGCCGGACAAGATCTTCCTGCCCGGGCACCGTTCCACCCTGTACGGGACGCCGCTGTGGGACCGGCTCACCCCGGAGCAGCGACGCGAACTCGGCAAGCACGAGGCCGCCAGCGTGGCGGGGTTCGGCATCTGGCTGGAGTGCATCCTGATGCGCCTGCTGGCGAAGCTGGCCTACGACGAGAACCCGGCCACCCGGCACGTGCAGTACGCCCTGGCCGAGATGGCCGAGGAGTGCCGGCACTCCACGATGTTCGCCCGCCTGATCGAGTGGATGGATGTGCCGTACTACGGGCCGCCCCGCTATGTCCACGCGCTGGGACGGCTACTGACCACCACCGCCCACGGGCCCGCCATGTGGGGCGCCATCCTGATCGGCGAGGAAATCACCGACCGCTACCAGCGCGAGATGGCCGCCGACGACACGATCCAGCCCATCGTCCGGATGGTGAACAAGATCCACATCCTGGAGGAGGCCAGGCACATCGGGTTCGCCCGGGCCGAACTGACCCGCAGCGCGGCCAAGCTGTCCCTGGCCGAGCTGCCCATGCAGCGGGCCATGCTCGGCCGGGTCGCGTTCATCGTGGCCCGGAACCTGATCAGCCCCGAGGTCTACCGGTCCGTGGGCCTGGACCCGGCCCAGGCACGGCGCGTCGCGCTGGCGAACCCCGCCTACCACGAGACCATCCGTTATGGCGGGGAGAAGATCGTGGCGTTCCTGCGGGAAGCGGGAATGATCGGCCCGCCAGCGACCCGCCTGTGGCGCAAAGCCCACATGCTCGACTAGGGCACGTCCTGGCCCACCGTGCGGCGCGAGCCCTCTTTGCCGTCCGGGCCAAGCCCCCAGCTGATGATCCGGCGGGGATGAAGGCGAATGACCTCCGGGCTCATGTACGAGTTGGGCGGCTGCTGGCCGGTGAGCGCCTCGGCGGTACCGCGGACCTCGAAACAGCGCACGATCCACGGGTTGACCGATGCGATGTCGTCGACCACGAAGGCGGCCTTCCCATTGGCCGCGATGTTGCGGAACTTACGGCTGTTGCCGAGGTCCCGGCCACGGATGAGGATCACCCCGGCCTCGGCGTCGACCTCGAACCCGACGGGGCTGTTTTGCAGCGTGCCGTCGGGAGCCTCCGTGGCCAGGCGCCCAAGACGCTGGGACCGCAGGTACTCAAGCTCGGCTTCGGTGAACATCCCGCCAGTCAACCCCCTCGCCAGCGCCCCGGCAACCGCCCGCTCCGCACGGGCGGTCGCGGGAAGCCGCGCCGCCGCGGAAGGCGGACACATCGGGCGCGGCGGTCACGAGGGCCGCCGGTCAGCGCCGCTGCCAGAGCGTGACGACGATCCCCTTGAACCGCCGCTCGGCGACCAGCCGGAAATCGTGCCTGAGCACCACGCTCTCCGCGCGCAGCAGCCCGTCGGGCAGCCGCGGCGAGGGCACGTGACCGATCACCCAGATCCGCTGGTGCCCCAGCATCAGCGGATGCACGGCCGGGAACTGCTTGTCGGTGCCACGGAACGAGCGGCCTGCTCCGGTGACTTCGCCATCCCGAAGTCCGTGGTCTTGGTGTAGTCCTGCGGGTAGCCAAGTTCCGCCTTGCGGAACAGGTTGCCGAAGAACATCACCCCGTCCCCCTGATGTGCGTTCGCGGCCACGTACTGGGACGGGCCGCCGAAGTTGAACAGGCGGCTGTCCGGGGTGCGGATCCGGTGCTGCGCTCCCAGTTGCAGGACCAGCACGCACACGCAGACGGCCACGCCCGGCACCCACACCAGTCCTGGCAGGCCACCGAACCGGCCCGCCAGCCACCGCCCGGCCCGCCACAGCCCCGTGCCGGCCAGCATGGCCGCCCCGGCCTCGCCGTAGAGGACATAGCGGTCTACATACAACGGCCGCAGCACGAGCGATTCGAGGATCAGCAGCAGGGCGGGGGCCACCAGCAGCGGGGCGGCCACCGAGGGCAGCGAGACGCCGCCGCGCCACCAGGCCGGCGCCATCGGGGCGGCGGACGCCGCACCCGCCGGCCCGCCGGAAGCAGGCAGGACGGCGATGACCGCACAGGCGAGCAGCAGCACCGCGATCAGAGTGACCGAACCGAAGTAGTCGTGGAACAGGACCCGCAGGGCGGCGAGGCCCGGCCGGGGGATCCAGTTGACGGCGCCGTCCTCCCGGATGCTGATCAGGATCAGCGGCGCGGTCAGCACGACGCTCACGGCGGCCGTGACCGCCCAGCGCCGCAGCACCGCCCGCCCGTACCTGGCGACCAGCACGGTGACCGCGTGCGCCGCCAGCATCAGCAGTGCCATCTCGTTCAGGTAGCCGCCCAGCACCACCAGCGCCCCGTAGCCCAGCCACCACCGCGTGACGCGCTGTCCGCCCGCCCCGGCAGCCTCGGCGTCCAGCGCGCGGACCAGGACCAGGGTGGCGGCCACCACGCAGGCGAGCACCATGGCGTAGGAACGCGCGGTCTGCGCGTAGAAGCTGATCATGGGAGTCAGGGCCATCACCAGGCCGGCGAACAGGGCCGCCCAGCCGGACCCGGTGAGCCGCCCGGTGAGGACCGCGACCAGTGCCACGGCGGCGGCCATCGCGGCCACCGACGGGATCCGCAGCGCCGCCGGGCTGCTGCCCACCGCGGCCCAGCAGTGCATGAGCAGGTAGTAGAGCCCGTGCACCGCGTCCTGGTTGACCAGCAGGTGGGCCAGGCCGCGCAGGCTGAGCACGGCGGCCCACCGGGTCGCCACCTCGTCGTTGCCCATGGCCGAGCCGCGGGCCAGTCCCCACCAGCCGAGCAGCACCATGGCCAGGGCGGCGGCGGCGGCCGGCGCATACCTGGCCGCGCGTGCCCGCCAGTCCCGGCCCGGCGGCGCGCTCGCGGCGGCCGGCGGCACAGGTCCTGCTGGAGTCACGGGCTGCGCGGCCGCTGCGGGCAGCGCGCCCGTCCCGGCGGCCTGCTCAGGATGCGCTACGACATTGCCGGGCGGCGGTGCCCCGTCAGCGGACGGGCGTGCCGGGGCGGGCGTGCCCGCCGGCTCAGCCGGGGACGGCGCCTTGCCGCTGCGCCCGAGGGATGCCTGGCTCACGGCCCACCAGGTGGATCCCCGAGCGAGGCCTCGAAGGTCTCCCGCCATTTGGCTGGCGAGGTGAACTCCGCCGCCGCGGACCGGTACTCCTTGGCCAGCCTGGGCCAGTTCATCACCAGCCGCAGATGCAGGGCGGCGCTGCGCCGGGCGAGCGCCCGGAACTGCTTGCGGTCCCGCTGGTACCAGGCGGCCGTGGTGCCGTCAGGCGCCGAGACCACGGCGCTGTCCAGCTTGGACAGCACCCACCAGGCCGCGTCCTGGTACGGCAGGGTCATCTGCGGCCGCTGGAACCTCTTCGGCCTGCGGAACTGGTGCAGCGTCCCGGCCGCGACCTTCGCCATCAGGTTGACCTTGTTGGTCGGGGTGGTGCTCGTCTTCAGCTGGTCCGGCGCCTTCCGCCGGGCGGGCGGGAAGTCTTCGAGATCGGCGGACCCCCGTGCGTCGGTGAACTGCTGGCGCAGCTCACGCAGGCTGGCCATCTTCGTGCCGAGATCGCGGTGCAGGTGGCCGGGCCCGGACAGCACGTCCTCGATGGCCAGCAGCCGCAGCGCCGCCGTGGAGTACTGCATCGACAGCAGGTTCTGCAGTTGGCGCTCGCCGCTTTCCGCCATCAGGCGGCCGCCGCGCTTGAACGGCGAGTGCAGCAGCGCCACGATCACCCGGTTGCGGATGTGGTAGTACGCCTGCCAGTCCAGCGCATCGTTCTTGTCCAGCCAGGGGATGTGCCACGCGGCCACCCCGGGCAGTGACACCGTCGGGTAGCCCTTGCTGCCCGCACGCACCGCGTACTCGGCGTCATCCCACTTGATGAAGACCGGGATCGCCAGGCCAAGCTCCTTGATGATCTTCGTGGGGATCAGGCACATCCACCAGCCGTTGTAGTCGGCCTCGGCGCGGCGGTGCAGCCACGGGGTGTTCCGCAGGTTCCGGCGGCCGAAGTCGTGCCTGGCCTTGGTGTTCGGCGAGGTTTCCCACCACCACTTGCGGGGGGCGATGGACTCCGCGAACGCATGCAGCACCGACCGGTCGTAGAGGCTGAACATGTGCCCGCCGACGATCGTCGGCTTGCGGGCCAGGTCGGCGAAGGTCGCCGCGCGCAGGATGCTCTCCGGCTCCAGGGTGATGTCGTCGTCCAGGATGAGCAGGTAGTCGCTGTCCCCGGCACGCACGGCCTCGTCCATGGACCGGGAGAAGCCGCCGGAGCCGCCGATGTTCCCCTGCTCGATGATCCGCAGCTTGCCGCCGAGGCCTTTCGCCGAGTCCGGGAAGTCCGGGTGGTCGGCCACATGCCTGGTGCCCTGGTCGATCACGTACACCGTGTCGATCAGGTCGAGCACCTCCGCTGAGGCGCCCAGGGTGCGCAGGTGCCCCACCATGAAGTCGGTCCGGTTGAACGTGGTGAAGCCGAGGCTGATCCGGCCCGGCGGAGCCGGCTCGGCCGGCACGGCCCAGTCCCCCTGGATCAGGGTGGTACCGCGCGGGCCGGCCACGACGTCGAACCAGTACCAGCCACCGTCGATGAACGGGGCCAGCGGCAGGGCCCGCTCCACCGACACCGGTTCGTCGGTCTCGACACCAATCGTCTCGACCGGGAAGCTGTGTCCCTTGGCCGCCGAGCGGTACAGGACGATGGTGCACTCCCCGGCTACGCGCAGCCGCAGCGTCACCGAGTCCGCGGTGGTCCAGCGGCGCCAGTAGCTGGCCGGGAATGCGTTGAAGTAGGTGCCGAACGAGACCCGGCCGCCCGCGCTGACCGTCGCGCTGCGCCGGGGCAGGATCTCCTCCCACGGGTGGCCAGGCAGGGCGGCGCCGAATTGGATCACCGACTGGGTCTCCCCCGTGGCCACGCCCATCGCGGTGGGTGCCGGGGGGGCCGGATCGCGGTTGCCGAGCGACTCGGCCAGCAGTTCGGCGGCGAGTTCGGCGGCGCCGCGCTCCGGGTTGGTCTCCACGTACAGCGGGACGACATCCAGGTCCGCGCCGGGGAACACCACCCGCTGCACGACCCGCAGGCTGCGCCCCTGGGCGGGGACGGGCGGCACGCCCGCAAAGTCCTCCTTGGCTACCGACGGCACGCCCGCCGTGGCGTCGTCAGTCATCGCTGCCCCCGAAGCTGCCCAGCGGCTGGTGGCCGGAGAAGAACGGCCGCACCCGGTTGTCGTACACGCTCAGCGCGGACCCGATGGCCATGTGCATGTCGAGGTACTTGTAGGTGCCCAGGCGCCCGCCGAAGATCACGCCAGGCTCGCGGGCCGCCATTTCCCGGTAAGCCAGCAGCCGTTCCCGGTCCTGCGGGGTGTTGATCGGGTAGTAGGGCTCGTCGCCACGGTCGGCGAAGCGCGAGAACTCTCGCATGATCACTGTCTTGTCCTTCGGGTACCAGTCACGCTCAGGGTGGAAGTGGCGGAACTCGTGGATGCGGGTGAACGGGATGTCGGAATCCGCGTAGTTCATCACAGGCGTCCCCTGGAAGTCCCCGGTCGGCAGCACCTCGAGGTCGAAGTCCAGGGTGCGCCAGCCCAGGTCACCGGCAGCGTAGCCGAAATACTCGTCCAACGGGCCCGTGTACACGATCGGGACGTTTCCCAGCAGGTCGCCGCGCAGGCTGGCGAACTCCGTGTCCACCCGCACCTCGATGCGCGGGTGGTCGAGCATCCGCTCCAGCCAGGCCGTGTACCCGTCGGCCGGCAGCCCCTCGAAGGTGTCGTTGAAGTAGCGGTTGTTGAACGTGTAGCGGACCGGGAGCCGGGTGATGACCTCCGCGGGCAGGTCGGCGGGATCCGTCTGCCACTGCTTGAAGGTGTAGCCGCGGAAAAACGCCTCGTACAGCGGGCGGCCGACCAGCGAGATGGCCTTCTGCTCAAGGTTGGCCGCAGCTCCGGGCGGCACCTCGGCGGCCTGCTCGGCGATCAAGGCCCGCGCCTCGTCCGGGGACATCACGGCGCCGAAGTACTCGCAGATGGTGGCCAGGTTGATCGGCAGCGGGTACACCCGGCCCTTGTAGACCGAGAACACCCGGTGCTGGTAGGAGGTGAAATCGGTGAACTGGTTGGCGTACTCCCAGACCCGCGCGTTCGAGGTGTGGAACAGGTGCGCGCCATACCGGTGGATCTCTATCCCGGTTTCCGGTTCCTTCTCGCTGTAGGCGTTGCCGCCGATGTGCGGCCGGCGCTCCAGGATCAGCACGCGCAGGCCCAGGTCCCGGGCGCACCGCTCGGCGATGGTCAGCCCGAAGAAGCCGGATCCGACGATAACGAGGTCCGCGGTCACGGGCTCACCGGCAGACCAGAGGCGGAGTTGGTGGCCGCGCCGTCATCTGGCCCAGCGGAGTAGTCACCCTCCGCGGGCTCCGGCGGCCGCTCCGCCGCATGGCCGCCGCCACGGGAAAGGATCGGGCGGTACACCGCGCGGCGCACCCACCAGGGGATCAGCCGGTAACCGCCGCGGACGATCACATTGCGCAGGTACTGCGCGGGCGTGGTGAAGCCGTTTTTCCTGAATTCACGCTGCAGCCGCAGTTCCGAGCGGAGCAGTTCCGTGCCGCCGCGCCTTTTGAATGCGGTCTCCCCGACCCGGTAGTAGACCAGCGGCTCGGCTACGTTGACCGCCCGCGCGCCGTTTTGCAGCATCCGGGCGAACAGCGCGTAGTCCTCCATGAGCTTCAGGTCCCCGTAACCGCCCGCGGCGAGCACGGCACGCCGCCGGTACACGACCGTCGGGTGGTTGAAGGGGTCGTGCATCCGCGCGTACCTGGCGATCTTCTCGGCGCCGGTGGGGGGCACCCGCTGCCCGACGATCTCGTCGGTGTCGCCGGAGAACTCAAGCAGCCCGGACCCGACGATGTCGGCGTCGGCCATCAGCGGCAGTTCCACCTCGAACCGGTGCGGCATGGCCACGTCGTCGGCGTCCATCCGGGCGACCACATCGTGCTGGCTCGCGGCCAGCCCGCGGTCCAGCGCGGGCCCCAGGCCGTCGTTGCGCGGCAGCGCGACGAACGTCACCGGCACCGGGCTGGTCTTCCGCAGTTCATCGAGGCACTCGGCAAGCTCCGCCCGCACCGGCCCGTCCCGAACGATGATCACCTGGTCCGGCCGCACCGTCTGGTCGTGGACCGCGCTGCGGAACGCCCGGCGAAGGTAGTCGGGCCGGTCTCCGTCATAGACGGGGACCAGAAGCGAGAAGGGCTCATGCATAAGCAGAACTCGCCTTCCTTTGCTTATGAAATGCGTGCTGCAGGGAGCGGGACCAGCGCAAGTGGCCCCGAGGCACGCTTGTAAAGCATAGGCGGCTTGTCAGCTGTGTGCAGGTTTGTGCGCAGGTACTCCCGTACAGCATTGAGCGACCCCTCTCCTACGATAGCTTGTGTGCTGATTCGCCCGGCTGGTCGCGGCAGCAGGCCATCTTGCCTGGTCAGCCGCACCATCACCCAGAATCCGCGAGGTGGCCGGAGTTGGCAGCGCTGAGTACCGGACAGGCCAGGGTCTTCCTGCACATCGGGGAGCCCAAGACCGGCACGACCTTTATCCAGCAGGTGCTGTGGAGCAACCGTGCCGAACTGGCCGCCCAGGGCGTCGTGCTGCCCGGGCACCACCCCCAGGACCATTTCCGGGCCAGCCAGGACCTGCGCGGCATCGAGAAGCTGGCCTCCGACCCGGCGGGGCCCTGGACCGGCGAATGGGAGATCCTCGCCAGCCAGGCCAGGCAGCCGGGGAAGACGGCGGTCATCTCGCACGAACTGTTCTCCGCGGCCGACACCGAGCAGGCCGCCATGGCGGTGCGCTCGCTCCAGCCGGCCGAGGTGCACATCGTGCTGACCGTCCGCGACATGGCGTCGCTGCTGCCCGCGGAGTGGCAGGAGACCGTCAAGCACCGCAACGCCCGGAGCTGGGAGGACTGGCTGGGCGACGTGATCGACCGGGAATCGGTGGATGCCGGCCGGCGCCAGTGGTGGTTCTGGCGGGTGCACGACACGCTGGCGATCCTCCGGCTGTGGGCCGAGCACGTGCCGCCGGAGCGGATCCACGTGGTCACCAACCCGCCGCGGGGGTCGGCGGCCGGCCTGCTGTGGGAGCGGTTCGCGTCCCTGCTCGGCATCGACCCCGGCTGCGCGGACCTCAGCCGGGCCCGGCCGAACGCCTCGCTCGGGATGGCCGAGACCGAGTTCCTGCGGCGGCTGAACCAGGCGCTGCCCGGCCCGGACGCCGTCCCCGACTGGTTCTACATGTGGAACGTGAAGGAGACGGTGGCCCACCGGGCACTGGCCGGCCGGCCGGCCGGCGGCCGCCTGGTCCTGCCCGCCGACCGGGATGCCTGGGCCAAGGAACAGTCGCAGACTCTTATCGGCGGCCTGCGGGCCAGCGGCTGCCAGATCGCCGGCGACCTCGACGACCTGCGCCCGCCACAGGTCACCGCACCGCCGGCCAGCCCGTCGGACCAGCCGGCCGAGGCGATCCTTGACGCGGCGGTCCAGGCCGCGGCGGCCCTGGTGGTCGGCCAGTACCAGCGCGAGTACCCGGCGGCCAGGCCGCGGGAGGGCCGCGGCCGCGGGCTGGCTGGGCGGATCGAGGCCGCCGCCGCGGCCTCGCCCCGGCTCAAGCGGACCGTGCGCGAGTTCAGCAGCCGCTACCCGGCAGTGCGCCGCATGCGGGTCCTGGCCTGGCGGGCGATGGAGCGCATAAGGGCACGAGGGCACTGATGACCGGAGACCCACGGGTGGCCGCGGTGGTGGTTACCTACAACCGGCGTGACCTGCTGCTTGAGTCGCTGGCGGCGGTGCTCGCGCAGACCCGGGCGCCGGACAAGGTGATCGTGGTCGACAACGCCTCGGAGGACGGCACCGCCGCCGCGGTCCGGGACCGGTTCCCCGCCGTGCACCTGGCGGAACTGAGGCGCAACTCCGGCGGCGCCGGCGGGTTCGCCGGGGGCATGGCGCTGGCCCTGGCCGACGGCGCGGACCTGATCTGGCTGATGGACGACGACACGGTGCCCGAGCCCGGCGCGCTGAGCGCGCTGCTCAGCGCCAGGGACCGGATGGCCGCACAGCCCCGCGGGGCAGCACAGCCGCACGCGGCCCAGCCTGCCGCGGGCCGGCCTCCCGCGCTGGTCGCCAGCCAGGTGCTGTGGACCGACGGGCGCGCGCACCCGATGAACACCCCGCGGCGCAAGCCGTTCGCGGCCAAGGCCGAGCGGCTGGCCGCCGCCGCCGTGGGCTGCGTGCCGATCCGCTCGGCGTCGTTCGTGTCGATCCTCGTCGACGCGGCCGAATGCCGGCGGCGCGGCCTGCCCAGGGCCGACTACTTCCTGTGGAACGACGACTTCGAGTTCACCACCCGGCTGCTGCGCGGCAACACCGGCCTGCTGTGCCCCGCCAGCGTCGTGGTGCACAAGACCAAGACGTTCGGCTCGACCGACGTCGACCCCGGCGACCGGTTCTTCTACGAGGTACGGAACAAGGTCTGGATGTTCAGGGACCGGGCGCCGCTGGCCCCGCTGGAGCGGGCCGCCTACGGCGGCTCCACGCTGCGCCGCTGGGCCCGCACGTTCGCCCACTCCCACGACCGCCGCACCCTCCGGCAGTCCCTGTTCCGCGGCCTCTCCGCAGGCGTGCGGACCACCCCCCGCCCCACCGACGAGGTGCTCGCGGACGCGGGACTGCCCGTCCCGGCGCCGGCCCGGACTGAGGTATCTCTTGCAGTCCAGTCGCCCTTGGCCAAGCGGTTGCTTCAGTCGGTGGCAGTCCGCTCGGTGAGTTGCATGATGGTGGCAACTCCGTCCTTGTCCGTAAGCGCGCTTAGGATGTGCTGGAACTCGTGGTCGCCGAGGGCGTCCCGCTGCTGACGGAGCATGCGCACGTCAAAGCTGGCCTTAGGTGAGCCGGATTCTGCGTGGATAACCAGAGCCTGAAGCTGTAACCGACGCCCTCAGCTGGCTGACTCTGCGTCGTGCGCAACGCCCCGAGCTGGCTGAGCGTGGTGGCGGTGCCGACCCGGCTGCCGATCTCCTCCTTGGTGGCCAGAGAGGCCCTGTAGTATCGCTCGGCAGTGTCAAAGTCCCCGCGGGCCTGGGCGACCGTCCCGAGCTGATGATATGTGGTAGCGACGCCGGCCCGGCTGCCGATCTCCTCCTCGATGACCAGAGAGTCTCGGTAGTACCGCTCGGCAGTGTCAAAGTCCCCACGGGTCTGAAACACCATCCCGAGCTGGTGATAAGCGGTGGCAATATTGGCCTGATCGCCAATCTCCTTGAAGATGGCCAAGGCGTCCAGGTGGCGCTGCTCGGCGGTGTCGTAGTCCCCGCGGGCAAAGGCCAAGTTCCCCAGCTGACCGTAGGTCAGACCGATGCCGACCTGGTCGCCGATCTCCTCCTTGATGGTCAGAGAGTTCCGGTAGTACTGCTCGGCGGTGTCAAGGTCGCCGCGGTCCTCGGCGAGCATCCCGAGCTGGTGGTAAGCAACGGCGGTGTTATCCCGATCGCCGATCTCCTTGACGACGGCAAGTACGGCGCGATAACGCTGCTCGGCAGTGTCATAGTCGCCCCGACGGTGAGCAAGGTTCCCGAGCTGACCATGAGTCACGGCAGTGTTGGCCCGCTCGCCGAGCTCCTCACTGATGGCCAGGGCATCTTGATACTGCCGCTCAGCAGTGTCGTAATCACCGCGGCGCTCGGCGATCAGCCCAAGTGAGTGGTGGATCTCGGCGGCGTAGCCGGAGCGGGCCGGAACCCACTTGAGTGTCTCCTGCCAGAGATGTTGTTCGGTAGTCCATGCTCCCCAGGTTGCCAGCTGTTGGCAGGCTTGCCGGTTGGCGGAATAGGCCGCGCCGAGTTCACCAGCGGCGTAACTGTGGTAGCGGGCCCAGGACTTGCCGACGTCCGCGGCTCGGGTTTGCGGCCAGAACTTTACCCGCCACCGCCAGTAGGCGGCCGCCTTGCGGTGAGCATCGGCGAGTTCGGGCGGATTGGTGCGGGCCTCCAGCGCCCCCGCAGTACACCGGTGCACGAACAAACGCGGTGTTCCGGGCTCACCTTCTGCATCCGTGGCGGCGACTGGAGCGACCAAGCCGAGGTCGGTCAGCAGCATCAAGGCTTGGCGCGCTTCGGCGCTGAGGCTGACCGGCGGGCGGGCAAGCTCAGCGAGATCAGCCTGCCATTGCGACATGGTGACGGGGTCTAGGTACTGGGCGGATGCGACGGCCCCCGTCCTGCGGGCCTGCTCCAGCGCTTACGCGATCGGCTGGATGCGGCCCATTAGTTCGGAGGGCGGGTCGGGCACGATGGTCAGGTCGGACAGTTGCCAGGCCGCGCCGGTCTCATCGACCGGCTGCCGGTAGACCGCGAGGTGGCGGAGGAGGTCTGGCGCGGGCAGAGCATCGTACAGGCTGGCCAGCAGGTCGTCGAGGAGCACGTCGTCGGCGGCTAGGGTTACCGTCTAGGCCAGCGCCCGGTCCAGGTCACTCTGGACGCCTGCCATCGAACGTTGCGGATCGGCCACCCCACGTTTGGCGATGGCGGTCTCAAGCCGGTAGGCGACATCGGGGAACACCGCCTCACCGCCGCGCAGCAGCGCATCCAGGTATTCCAGCGTCCGCGGGTGCCCGCCGACCATAGCGTAGGCGCGTTGCTGATCGGCGGCAGACAAGGCATCGAGGGCGGGCAGCCGCCAGATGAGCTTGCGGGTCTCGGCCAGCGACAGCGGTCCCAGGTGATGCCAGCGCAGCCGCCGGTGCAGGCCCTCGGGCAGGGTGAACGGGTAGCGGCTGGTGATCACCAGCTTCGCCGCCGGCGCAGCGCGTACCCAGGCGGTCAGGAAGGCGGCCAGGTCAGCGTCGGCTAGTTCGCGGCTAGCGTTGTCGCGAGTGAGCAGGTCCTCAGCGTTATCGACCAGCAGCAGAACCGCCAGCCGAGGCAATAGGAGCCGACGTATCAGGTCCAGCCGGTCTTGCCACGGGGGACGGGCATCGGCGAGCGCGGCGACGATTTGGCGCAGCGGGTGCTGGTCCTCCAGGCCCTGATCAATCGCATGCGCCAGGAGCGCCGAGCGAAGCGCTTCGAGCACCAGGTCGATTGTCAGCGATGTGGCGCCGCTGACCGCGACCACCAAGCCGCGATTAGGCCCCAGTTGCTCGACCAGTTGGGCGGCCAGGCTGCTTTAGCCCACTCCGCCGATACCGTGAACCACCACCCCGGCGCCGCTGCCACGCAACGCCCCGAGCAATTCCCGCAGCTCGGTGCGGCGTCCGACGAACTCCCCGACCAGGCGCACCACCATCGCCGGATCGAACACCGGCGCCATCGGGGCCTCGAGTTGTTCCATCCCGTCGGAGCGGCGGTACAACGCCAGTGGCGGGCCGGTCTGCATCAGCACCGGGGTAGGCCACTCGGCGATCGCTCCCCACGGGTCTCCCTCGGGCAATGCCCGGCGAGTGGCTTCCACCGCACGCCGGGCGTCGGACACTGCGGCCAGCGGCACCGGGTCCTCCCGGGTGGCCAGCTGCTGGTAGGCCGCAGCGGCGAATATCGTGGCGTACCGGTCGGTTACCGGGGCGGTCATCGCCACCACTGCCGGGACGCCGCGTCTCAGCAGTTCGCGGGCCAAGCCTTCCAGTGCTTCCGCCGTCTCCACAGCCGCGCTTTCGCTGCTGGTCAGGCCTGCCTCACCAGCGGCCGCACCTTCTGCAGCATCGGCCTCGCCTTCTACGCCGTCCGCCGCGCTCAGGGGGTCCGGTTCAGCGGATCCGGTATCCGGGGCGGCGGTCATGTGGCGAGGGGCAAGGGCTGTGGAGCAGCCGGCCAGCACGACCAGCGGGACTCCCCGGTCGGCGGGCACCGCCTCGACGGCGAACCGTTCGGCGGTGACAAAGTCGGCGTTCCCGGCGGCGTCCTCCAGTACCAGGTCGCCGGGCCGGGCGTGGCAGGAGATGTGCAGCACGTGGTAGCGCCGTTCCAGCAGCGCGGCGCGAATCGCGGCCAGGCTGCCCCAGTTGAGCACCTCCACGAAGGCACCCTCGACGCGGCGGGCCGGGTTCACCCCGTTGACAATTGCCGAAAGCCGGCCTCGTAGTCCAGCAGCTCTCCGCCGCCGGTATCTGGACTGGCGATCACCGCGAGAATCCGCAACGGCCCGCGCACCTGGATCGCCGGTGGCTCATGCTCCATCGTCGCGATCCGGTACATCTCCACGCGGTCCTGTAGCACTAGTGGCGTCACCTGCCCGGGCAAAACCAATGCCTCCCACGGCAGGGCGGCCAGCCCTCGATCCGGCACGTCCACTGCCAGCCGGATCGCCGCGCCCCCGCCTACCGCAGCGGCCACCTCGTCGGCCAGCGCCTGGCCCGCCTCGCCGTCCAGGAAGCAACGCCCCAGCGCGGTCCCGGCCTCGACCAGCGCCACGTGCATCCCTGCTGCTGGCGCCCCAGCGACCGCGCGTAACGGGCCTGCGCCCGGCCGGGCCCGCGACACCGCCGCCTCACTGAGCAAGCCCCTGGCGCGGGCATCCAGCCAGGCAGGCCGGTGCGTGTCCTCCCCGGCCTCGGTGATGAACGTCACTGCATCTTACGGGGATGGTCAGGCGGGCTGACTGCGGCCCCCCGGCGCGGTAAGACGCATGCGGTGGCACGATCCCTCCGCTAGGCCGTGGGCGCGCACCGCGCGGCTGGCCGCGGACCGCCGCGGCCAGTTCGCGGACCTTTGCCTCATAGGCCGTGGGGCTGTCGAGGTCACGGAAGTCGATGTACAAACGGCTGGCGACAAACTCTGGCAAGGCGACGTCGCCGTATATCACTGGGATCAGCCGAAGCTGCCAGGCAGCCGCTTTCGAGATGGCGGCGGCGAATTCCTCGTTGACCCAGCAGAGGCAGAGCGACTGCGCGGACACCACGAAGACCACGGTATCAGCCGCGGCCAAGCCTTCTTGCAGCTTGACAGCGAGGAGATCTCCCGGTACCAGTTCCCAGTGGTCCAGGAACACGCGCAGCTCAAGACGCTCTAGATTCTCTGCGAGCGTATGTACTCAGCTCGTGTCACTGTGACCATAAGAGAGAAACGTGTTAAAACGCTCGGTAGTTATTCCGCTCTCTGCGCACTGTTCCGAACGTACTTCGCGGACATATACCGGGAAAAGGTCTAAACGGTCATTACTCCTGGGCCAGCTGCTCCGTGCGCGCAGGCTGGCGGCCCGCCCCGCGCAGGCTCAGCAGGGTGGCCGCCCCGAGCACCCCTGCGGGTACGAGGGTGATCACCGCGGGCAATTCGTAGCGCCAGGAAAACTGGTAGACGTCCGGGGCGAGCAGGGCGAACACAGCGGTACCTGTGAACAGCAGGCACGCCAGCCCGAGCTGACGGGTGCGGGCGGACAGCCGGCGCCGCAGCAGCACGAGCGAGCCGGCCAGGCCAGCCAGCGTGCACAGGGCCAGCAGCGGGCCGGGGGTGTAACCGCCGTCGAGCTGGTAGGACCGCAGGAACCGCGCGATCGGGCGGTCGACCTGCGCCGTGCCGCCGTAGGACGGCCTCAGCGTGTGGGCGTGGAAGGCGCCGAACAGCTCGCGCTGCACGCCGATCACGATCGGGCCGCCGGGCCGGACCAGCAGGTCGGTGACCGGTGCCACCCGCTTCTGCACCGCTTGCTGCGCGGCCATGCAGGTGTCCGGGTTGTCGGGCCCGGGGGGGCAGACGCTGACCCACGGCGGGTATTCCGGGTAGCCGTCCTGGAACTGCCAGCGCCCGATCGGCGTGACCCCGGCGGTCTGCTCCCGGGTCAGCGCGAACAGCCGGGCCGAGTCGCGCAGGATCGAGGCCGCCACCCGCAGCGGCTGCTGGCCCATGACCGCCGCGTTCATTTCCGCGATCGCGGCGCCGCGCTTGGCCCCGGGCGGCAGCGGGTTGGTGACCGGGTCGGCCAGCGGCGACTGGCCGGAGTGCTCCAGCCAGTCCGGGCCCAGGGCCTGCTGCGCCGGCGCCGGGCACACCGCCTTCGCGGCGGCGGACATCTGCAGGGTGGCGCAGTCGGCGGAGGCGGCCAGCCGGCCGGTGAGTGACTGCCGCCGCGCCAGCCAGAAATGGCCGTCGTGCACGTAGGAGGTGCCGCAGTAGCCGAGGATCACCGCGGCGAACGCGATGACCAGCGCGCCGGTGCTGGCGGTGGCCCGGCGCCGGCCGCCGCCGACGGCGAGCACGTAGATCACCGCAGGAACGACCAATATCACGCCCAACTGCATGACGGTCGCCGACGCGGCGAGGAGCACGCCCGCGACCGCGGCGAATCCCGCGGTGACCACCGGCCGCCACAGCAGCACCGCCAGCCCCGCCAGCACGAGCGCCTCGAACAGCACGTCGGGCATGATCGTGTGTTCCATCTGCAACTGGTAGGCATCGAGCAGCACCGGCGCGGTGGTGAGGGCGGCCAGCCAGCGGGGGATGCCGCGGCGGAGCAGCACGGCATACAGGGTGATGGCCATGGCCAGGCCGAGCAGGTGCTGGAGCATGACAACCGTGCCCAGGTCCCCGACGGCCAGGACGATCTTCAGGGCTACCGTGTACCCGAACGGCTCGGAGCCGGGCGACGCGCCGTAGAGGTACTTGAGCGTGTCAACGTAGATCAGCGCGGGGTGGTAGGCCGCCACGGTCAGCACCCGCAGCACCAGCCCGGCGGTAAGCAGCACGGCGAACAGCCAGTGACGCCGCAGTACGGCAAGGGCCCTGGCGGCCGAGGGACGGCCGGGCCCGGCTGCGGTCGCGGGCGGTGTGGCCGGCGGCGGCGCGGGCGCGGCATCCTGGGCCGGGACATCCGGTGGCGCGCTGGCCGGCCGGGCCTTGCGCCGGGTGATCGCCGCGCCCACCCGTGTCGCGAGGTGCGGGCCGGTCATGCCGCCTGCGGCGGTTGCCGGGCCGCCGGGTGCGCCGCGGACCACGGCAGCGGTGCGGGCATGCGCCGGGCGGCGATGTCCCGGGCTGCGCAGGGCAGCATTCCTGGCTCCTTGATGCGGACGATGGCCACGCCGATGGCGGACGGTGGTCACCATTGTGCCTGGCTGGCCGAGTCGGGGGCCACTTATCCCCTTATTCACGGTAGCGCTGCCGGCCGGGCCACTCGGTTCGGCCCGGCCGGCGGAGATTTTGCCGGATTGCGGCGCGGCCCATAAGACGTACCCGCAGATCATGGCGGTTCCATCGGCCTGGCGGGGGGAGGATTGGACGCATGGGGCCGCCCTCCCGCTTTTCGCGGCGAGCCTTCATCGGCTTGGCTGCCGGCGCGGCCGCCATCCCGGCGGTGACGGCTGGCTGCCAGTCCGCCGGGCCGGGCGGCACGTCCCGTACCAGTGCGCGGCCCGCGCCCTCGCGGCGCGGGCCGGTGCCGGAAAATTCACTGCCCGGTGACCCACGCTGGGACATCAGGCACCTGGGCAGCCCGGACGCGATGACGGGCTACGCGGGCCAGGCCAGCGTGCTGCCGGGCGAGCCGATAACGCTGTACGCCTCGACGACCGGGCGCTCGTTCACGGTGACCGCGTTCCGGATGGGCTGGTACGGCGGTGACCTGGCCCGGAAGGTGTGGCGGTCGGGCACGGTGACCGGCCACGAGCAGAACAAGCCGGTCTTGGTCAAGCCGGCCAACACGGTGGAGGCGCGCTGGGATCCGTCCGTCACGATCCCCACCCATGACTGGCCGGAGGGCAGCTACCTGCTGCGGATGGATTCCGAGGCAGGCGCGCAGCGGTTCGTCCCCGTCACCGTGCGGTCGGCGCAGACCGCGGGCCGGACCGTGGTCAAGAACTCGGTGGAGACCTGGCAGGCCTACAACACGTGGGGCGGCTACGACCTGTACAACGGGCCCGGCGGGATCACCGACTACAACAACCGCTCGCTGGCGGTCAGCCTGGACCGGCCCTACGACCGGCAGGGCGCCTTCATGTTCCTCTACCACGAGCGGCGGCTGATCGAACTGGCCGAGCGCCTGGGCATGCCGCTCGCCTATGTCACCAGCATGGACATCGACGCCGACCCGCACCTGCTGGACGGGGCCAGCGCACTGTTCTCCCTCGGCCACGACGAGTACTGGTCGCCGCCGGAGCGGGCCAACGTCACCGCCGCCAGGGACGCCGGGGTGAACATCGCCTTCCTCGGCGCGAACTGCATGTTCCGGCGGACCCGGCTGGCCGGCACCCGGCTGGGCCCGCGGCGGCTGGTCATCTGCTACAAGACCAGCTACCTGCACGACCCGATGTATGGGAAGGACAACGCGCTGGTCACCAGCGACTGGCGGGAGCCGCCGCACCCGGATCCCGAGTCCTCGCTGACCGGGACGCTGTATGAGTCGAATCCGGTGTCCGCCCCCTATGTGGTCGCCGCACCGCACGCCTGGATGTTCGCCGGGACGGGGGTGCGGAAGGGCACCAGGTTCCGCGGGCTGGTGGGCATCGAATACGACCGGGTCAACCCGGGCTCACCGGTCGAGCGGCCCATCGAGATCCTCTCCCACTCGCCGGTGACCTGCCGCGGCGTGAACAGCTACTCGGACTCGGCGTACTACACCCACCACGGCGGTGCCGGAGTGTTCAACGCGGGGACCATGCGCTGGGTGGCCTCGTTCGGCGGCCCCTACCAGTTCGGCATGAACCGGCATACCGGCGACTTCACCCGGGGCGTCACCGCGAACCTGCTGCGGGCGTTCGCCGGCGGCCCCGCGGCGGCGAAGTATCCGGCGCACGACAACCTGGCTGCGATGCACGAGTGGGCCGGCGACCCGATCGCCGCACGGCACAACCTCTGGCCGCCGGTGGTGCTTTAGGCCCGGGCCGGTGCCGGCAGCGCCCAGAGCCGCTGCCGGCACCGCTGGTCAGGCGGATGGCCCGCGGAAGTAGTGGCCTTTGTCGAGGTCGTCGATCAGCCCGGGCTGGGCGGGCTGCCAGCCAAGCAGTTCCCGGGTGAGTGCGCTCGAGGCCGGGATGTCGGCCGCGAGCACGCCGGCCAGCCAGCCGAACTGCCCGGCTGCGTCCTCGGCAGAGATGGCAGCCACCGGGACGCCGAGATGCTTGCCGATCACCTCGGCGATGAGGCGGATCGGCACACTCGTCGTCGACCGCGTGCAGCACGGTGCCCGCGGGGGCCTGCTCAGCGCCAGGCGGAACAGGTGCGCGGCGTCGAGCCGGTGCACCGCGGGCCAGCGGTTGGACCCGTCGCCGAGGAGCTGGACACGCCCTTGTCGCGGGCGGTACCGACCAGGGTCGCCATGAACCAGACATCGCCGTCGCCGTGCACCGTCGGGGGCAGCCGCACGGCGGAGGACCGGACGCCGCGGGAGGCGAGGCCGAGCGCCCACTGCGCGGTGGCCATCCGGAACAGCGGGCCGCCTTCGGACGCCGAGCGGCCTCAGGCATATCCCGTTCGGTCGCACCCGCCCCGGTGTGGGCGGGAGCGTGGCGGCGATGACGAACGGCAGGCCAGAGCCCGCCAGTGCCTCGCCGATGGTCTCCACGGCGCGGCGATCGCTGTCGCCGGCGCCCTGGAAGTCCCCCGAGAAAGCGATGTAGTGCCGGAACGCGAGATGGATCACGCCATCCGACGCGGCGGCCGCCTCGCGCAGGATGCCCGGATCGTCGAGAGTGCCGCGCTGGACCTGTGCCCCGGCCGCAGCCAGCGCAGCGGCCGAGGCATCCGAGCGGGCCAGCCCGGTGACCTGATGGCCCGCGCCGAGGAGTTCGGGCACCACGGCGGAGCCGATCAGCCGGATGCGCCGGTGACGAATACGCGCATGAGGAAACCTCCAGGTGATCGACGTCCCCGCCGGGAGCCGGCCGAAGACAGTGATGTCAGCAACTGTCATCAGACTAGCACCTGATGTCAGTAACTGTCATCACCTATGATCTGTGCATGAGCGATGGGAGCCGGACGCGCGTGGCCGCCTTGAGCAGGCGGCCATGGAACTGTTTCTTGAGCGCGGGTTCGAGCAGACCACGGTGACGGAGATCGCCAACCGGGCAGGGCTCACCCAGCGGACGTTCTTCCGGCACTACGCGGACAAGCGCGAGGTCCTGTTCGCAGGCTCGGCCGCGCTGCAGGAACTCCTGGTGAGCACGCTCGCCAGCGCCCCCGATTCGGCCGCGCCGATCGACGCGGTCGCCACGGCCCTGGAGGCCGCCGCCGCCGCGCTCCAGGAGCGCCGCGAATACTCCCGGCAGCGCCAGGCCGTCATCGCCGCGAATCCAGAGCTTCATGAGCGCGAACTGATCAAGCTCGCATCGTTGTCCGCGGCGCTGGCCGGCGGGCTGCGCCAGCGCGGCGTCACCGACCCGGCCGCGAGCCTGGCCGCCGAGGCGGGCATCGCCGTCTTCAGGATTGCCATCGAACGCTGGCAGAACGACACCGGCCAGCGAGACCTGCCGCAGCTCATCAGGGAGTCGCTCGACGCGCTCAAGGCGATGACCGCGGGAAGATGAGCGGTCAGGGTGCCTGGGGCAGCTTGACCGAGCGGCGCTTGGCCGCGGGCGCCGACGGCGGCGGCACCACGGGGCCGATGTCGCCGTCCGGCGCCTCGTCCAGGTCCACGATCACCGGCGCGTGGTCGCTGGGGCCGGTGCCCTTGCGGGCCTGCCGGTCCACCCAGGCCGCGCGCACCCGCCCGGCCACCGGCGAACTGGCCAGCACCAGGTCGATCCGCATACCCAGATCCTGGTGGAACATCCCGGCCCGGTAGTCCCAGTAGGTGAACACCCTTTTCGCCGGCCAGCGGTCGCGCACCACGTCGTGCAGGCCGAGTGCCTCCAGGCCGGCCAGCGCCTCCCGCTCCGGCGGCGTGACGTGGGTCTGGCCGATGTAGGCGTCCGGGTCGAACACGTCGGCGTCGGCCGGCGCGATGTTCATGTCCCCGCACACCATCACGGCCTCCGGGCCGGCCCCGACCAGCTCCTTCAGCGACGCCAGCCAGGCGAGCTTGTAGTGGTAGTGATCGGAGTCCGGGGTCCGCCCGTTGGGCACGTAGACCGAGTGCACCCGGACTCCGGCGCAGTCGGCGGACACCGCGCGCGCCTCCGGCTCCGGGAACCCAGGGCCGCCGGGGATGCCCGCCACGACGTCCTCAAGGCCCACCCGGGAGAGGATCGCCACCCCGTTCCACTGGGGCTGGCCGTGCACGGCGACCGCGTAGCCGCGGCGGTCCAGTTCGGCGCCGAGCAGGTCGGTGAAGGCACCGTCGGCAAGCTTGGTCTCCTGCAGGCAGACCACATCCGGCTGCCGCTGGTCCAGCCACGGCAGCAGCCGCGGCACCCGTTGCTTGACCGAGTTCACGTTCCACGTCGCTACCCGCACCGGGCCTACGCTAGCCGCCCTTGCCGACATCGCGTACCCCTGCGGGGCCATGTCCTGCCGCCACGCGCGCACCGGCGGCGGGCCGGCCCGCGAAATTCCGGGCCGGTGGATGTCCGGCATCGGCGGGCGGCTCCGACGTCCCTGGTAACGGCACCGCTACGGTGCCGGGAGAGAGGAGACCACGATGAAGTACATGATCTTGCTGTATGGCTCGCAGCAGGACTACGACGCGCTGACCGGGAAGGCGGCCCCGGGCAAGCCGGGCTGGGCACCGGAGGACTTCGCGGCGATGGGCGCGTTCATGGCGGAGTTCAGCAACGACCTGACCGAGTCCGGCGAGCTGGTGGAGACCCGCGGCCTGACCGCCCCGGTCCATGCGCGGCGGATCCGGCTGGTCGGCGGGGCACCGGTGGCGACCGACGGGCCGTACGCGGAGACCCAGGAGGTGCTGGCCGGTTACTGGATCGTGGACTGCGAGAGCTTCGACCGGGCGACCCAGGTCGCTGGCCGGCTGGCGAGCTGCCCGGGACCGGCCGGCGCCGCTACCGACGCGGTCATCGACGTGCGGCCGGTCGCCGACTCCAGGGACGAACTGGAGCTCTGATCCCGCATGCCGGAACCTGGGGCCGAGGACCTGCTGCGCCGGCTGGCGCCGCAGGTCCTCGGCGCGGTGGTACGGCGCTACGGGCACTTCGACACCGCCGAGGACGCGGTACAGGAGGCGCTGCTCGCCGCCGCGGTGCAGTGGCCGAAGGACGGCACCCCCGCCGATCCGCGCGGCTGGCTGATCACGGTTGCCTCGCGGCGGCTGACCGACCTGCTGCGCAGCGAACAAGCCAGGCAGCGGCGGGAGGACACCGTGGCCAGGCAGGTCCTGCCCGGGCAGTGGGTGGCGGCCGCCGCGGACGCCGCTGGTCCCGCTGCCGCCGATGACACGCTGATCCTGCTTTTCCTCTGCTGTCACCCCGCGCTGTCACCCGCCTCGCAGATCGCCCTCACCCTGCGTGCGGTCGGCGGCCTGGCCACCGCCGAGATAGCCCGGGCGTTCCTGGTGCCGGAGGCGACGATGACCCGCCGGATCAGCCGGGCCAAGCAGGGCATCAGGTCCAGCGGCGTGCCGTTCAGCATGCCTGCGGCCAGCGAGCGCGCCGAGCGGCTCGCCGCGGTGCTGCACGTGCTCTACCTGATCTTCAACGAGGGATACGCCAGCACCTCCGGGCCGGACCTGCAGCGCGCGGAGCTTGCGGCGGAGGCGATCCGGCTGGCCAGGCTGCTGCACCGGCTGCTGCCCGGCGACGGTGAGGTGACCGGGCTGCTCGCGCTGATGCTGCTCACCGATGCCCGGCGGGCGGCACGGACCGGGCCGTACGGCGAGCTGGTGCCCATGGCCGAGCAGGACAGGAACAGCTGGGACCCGGCTGCCATCGCGGAGGGCGTGGCGCTGATCACCGGCGCGCTGCCGCGCGGCCCGACCGGCCCGTACCAGCTCCAGGCCGCGATCGCCGCGGTCCACGACGAGGCGCCCAGCGCCGCGGCGACCGACTGGCCGCAGATCATGGCGCTGTATGAGCTGCTGCTGCGGATCTCCGACAACCCGGTGGTGGCGCTGAACCACGCCGTCGCGGTGGCCATGGTCCAGGGCCCGCAGGCCGGGCTCGGCCTGCTGGCCGGGCTCGAATCGGACGGGCGGATCGCCGGGGACCACCGGCTGCACGCCGTCCGCGGGCATCTGCTGGAGGCGGCCGGGGACCGGGCAGCCGCCCGTGACTGCTACCAGGCCGCGGCCCGGCGGGCGCTGAGTCTCCCGCAACAGCGCTACCTGCAGGCCCGCGCCGCCCGGCTGGCCGACGGGTAACCCGGTACGCCCGCCGGGCGGCTGGACCGCGGGTCAGCTTTCCTGGTGTCGCAGCGGCGAGCCGAACCGGAGCCTGTTCCCGTCCGGGTCTACGTGGAAGCCCTCGTGCTGGCCGTAGTCGTAGTCCTCGGGCCCGCTCACCGTGACCCCTGCCTTGCGCCACTCGGCGGCGAGCTGGTCGGCGTCGTCCACGTGGAGGTAGAGCACGCTGCCGCCCGCCGTCGCGGCGTCGCCGGCGTGGGCAAGGTGGATGGTCAGGTGGTCGCGGTGGGCGAAGGCGTAGGACTCGTCGTGATACGAGGTACGGAAGCCCAGCCGCTGGTAGTGGTCCACGGCCCTGCCGACGTCGGTCACGCGGAAGACCGGTTCGATGCCCGTGACCGCAGCCCCGCCCCCGGTCGCCGCCACCTGCCTGCGGCGCTGGGTGTCCAGCCAGTCCAGGCACTGGTAGCAGATGACGATCTTGCGGTGGCAGAGCAGGCGAACCACGCCCTGCTCCGGTGCCTCGCCGCAGCATGAGCAGGTCACGGTGGCCATGACCGCACCTCCGGGTCCAGTTCGCCCTGGTCGCTTGGCTCGTGTCCGGTCATCTCGTTCATTCTTCGGCGGGGCCCGGGCCGGGTCAAGGAACCGCTAGCCGAATAGCGGCGGGCCGAAATCGCTGCGCCGCAGCGGTCCCTTGAGCACCTTGCCGTTGGGGTTGCGCGGCAGCGGCGTGGCGCTGACCGCGATGAACTGGGGCAATTTGAAGTCGGCAAGCTGCCCCTGCGCGTAGGCCACGACCGCCTTCGGATCCACGGTGGCCCCGGGCAGCGGGACGATCACGGCGCCGACCTTCTCGCCCATCATGGCGTCGGGTACCCCGACAACCGCGACCTCACCGACCCCGGGCGCGCCGATCAGGGCGTTCTCCACCTCGACGCAGTAGACGTTCTCGCCGCCGCGGTTGATCATGTCCTTGATCCGGTCGAGTACGTAGACCAGGCCCTGGGGGCCGACCCGCCCCACATCCCCGGTGTGCAGCCAGCCCTCAGCGAATACCTGCGCGGTGGCCTCGGGTTTGTGCCAGTAGCCTGCGCAGACGCTCTGCCCCCGGATCAGGATCTCGCCCGGGCCGTCCCCGGCCCCGGCCTCGATCGCGACCTCGGTGTGCGGCGCGGCGAAACCAACCGAGTCGGCGTACCCGGCCGCCCACTCGTGCGGCAGCACCGTGGCGATCGAGGTGGACTCGGTCAGCCCGAACCCGTTGGCGAGCCGCGCGGCGGCGAACCGCTCGCCGATCTGGTGCACCAGCGCGGGCGCGATCGGGGCACCGCCGTAGGAGGCCCAGCGCACCCCCGCGACCTTCGTGGGCGCGAAGTCGGGGTGGTTGAGTATGTAGTAGTAGATCGCCGGGACGGCGGTGCAGGCGGTGATCCGCTCCTGCTGCAGCGTCTCGATCATCCTGCCGCCGTCGAAGGCGGCGTCGATCACGACCGTGCCACCGGCCCGCAGGGTCGGCAGGGTCTGGCTGTGACACCCGGTGACGTGGAACAGCGGCACGACCACGAGCGAGCGCAACTCCGGCCCGGCGTCCCGCGGGATGGAACTGCACCGGAACACCGTCTCCACATTCGCGAGGATGTTCTCGTGGGTGTGCATCGCGCCCTTGGGGAACCCGGTGGTCCCGCTGGTATAGAAGATCGCGGCGACGTCGGGCCCGGTCTCGTCCTCCTGCACGTAGGGCTTGCCGTCGGGCAGCGCCGAGCCGGGCTCGAACACATACGTGCTACCGGAGTCGCCGATCACGTAGCCGGCCTCGGCCTCGGTGAACCTGGTGTTCACCGGCACCACGATCGCGCCGGCCATCAGCGAGCCGAAGAAGGCAAGCACCCAGTCGATGGAGTTCGGCAGCCGGACCGCCGCCCGGTCCCCGGGCCGGATCCCCGCCTCGCGCAGCCCTCCGGCCACCCGGGCGGCACTGTCCCACAGTTGCGCATAGCTGATCCGGCGGCCGCCGACCTCCGCCAGGGCCTCGGCCCCCGGCGCGGCCCGGACGCTGTCGCGCAGCATCTCCAGCAGCGAGGCGTGCAGGCCCGGATAATGGCGCTCCCCGCCGGTGTCGGCCCGCACACCCGAGTCGTCGAACGGGTTCGCACCGCGGGGCGGCGCCGCGGTCGCCATTACCCGGCCTCCGGCGCGGTCTGATCCGCCCCGGGCAGCGGCCCTTCGCTGCGGCCGAAGAACTCGCGCGGGTTGCGGACCAGCATCTGCTCGATCTGGCCGTCGGTGACGCCGCGCTCGGCGAGCCCGGGCAGCAGCGCGCCGTGGATGTAGCTGAACTGCCAGTCGGGCAGGACGAAGTCCTGCTCGGCATTGGTGAACCAGTCGGTGAACGAGGCCTTGTCGTGGGAGAGCATGACCCGGTCGGCATAACCGCGCTCGCAGAGCTTGGCCAGGGTGTCCAGCTGGTCGGCGAGCGGCACGGCGATCTGCAGGCCGCAGCGGTCCCAGCCGATGTAGGAGCCGTTGGCGATGATCTGCTCCAGGTAGCCGAGGTCGGTGCTCTCATTGGAATGCCCGATCATTACCCGGCCCATGTCGGCGCCACGGGAGGCCAGGATCCGCTGCTGGTCCAGGCCGCTCCGGGACGGCGCGTGCGCGTGGGTGCACACCGGCGTGCCGGTGCGCGCGTGCACGTTCGCGACCGCCATCGCCAGCCGTTCCACGTCCGGCGTCATGCCCTGCTCGTCGGTCACGATCTTCAGCACGGCTGCGCGGAACCCGGTGTCACCGATCCCGGTGGTCACGTCCCGCTCGAACAGCGACTCCAGCATCCGGTCCTCGTCGTCGAGGATCTTGCCCCGGCCGCGGTATTGGAACGGGAACGGCAGGTTGTCGTAGGTGTAGTAGCCGGTGGCGAACAAGACCTTCAGCCCGGTGCCCTCGGCGGCCCGGGCGACCAGCGCCGGGTCGCGGTACAGGCCAGGCACGGTCATGTCCAGGATCGCGCCGACCCCGGCCTGGCCGAGCCTGCTGAGCCGCTCGCGCGCGGCCGCGACCTCGGCCTCGGTATCCCAGCCCCCGAAGCCGGGCCAGCCATGCTGCAGGGTCTCGGTCCGGATGAACACGTGCTCGTGCATGAGCACCGGGCCGAGATCGTTGACGTCGATCTCCCCGGCGGTGGTCGGAACGTGGGGCATGGGGTCTTACCTCCGGTGCGGGACGAAGGTTGCCACGGGGGCGTAATGCACCTCATTAGAGCCGTGACGGACGGGCATCGCCAGCTTTCCAAACCGGAATCTGCCGCGCTGCCACCCGGTATAGCCGACCGGGACGCGCCGCCTCCAGTAAACCGGAGCCCAAGCCAATGCCAAAAGGTGGCCTCTGCGGGCTGATGCTGGCCCGCCGGGCTGGGATCAGGACGCGATCTTGTAGCCGCGGATGATCGTCTCGCAGATCCGGCCTCCGGCCGCGTCCGCCGCGGTCACCCGCAGCGTCACATACGTGCCGGCCGCCGCGGTGAACGCCGCGCGGTAGGTCCCGCCGGAGCCGGAGACGGTGGCGGCGCGCCAGGTCTCGCCGCCGTCGAAGGACACCTGCACCGCCGCGGCGGTGATCCTGGCCGCCGCCGCGAGTTGCAGGTGCCCCACGCGGACCCCGACGGACTGGCGGCCCGCCGCCACCGCCCCATCCAGGCCAAGCCCGGCGACCCGGTAGCCCAGCGTCATCATCGGCTCTGCCGTGCAGTCCCGGCCCCGCAGATGCGGCGCCGTGCTGACCCACCGGCACGCCCAGCCCCGTGGCACCGTGGCACCTGCCTCATGGGTGGACCGCCAGGTCCACACGGTGTGGGTGGCTGACGACAATGGATAGTTCGTGCCCGTGATGGCCGCGTCGAGCGTGAACCGGATCATCGACGGCTTCGGGCCGAGGGCCACCGTGGTGTGGAAATCGCCGAAGGCGACGCCCGCACCCACCGGATTCCCGGACGCGATCTTCTTCCCGTCCTCGTCGATCTCGTACCTGCCGGTGACCCTGGAGCCAGGGTCGTTGGCGCCGGTGAGCCTGGTGCCGGTGTTACCAGCGCTGTCGCTGAACGGCGAGAGGTCCAGCGAGAGCGTGTCACCCGACCGGCTCGCCGATATCAGGCTCGGGGCCAGGTCCTGGTCGCCCGCAACCGCACCGACCAGGTTCACGTTGGGTGCGGGATGCAGCGGGAAGGCGCCCCAGGGCTCGGTCACCTGCTCACCCGGCCGGAATTCGCGGAACGGCCCAAGCTGGCCATCCGCCGAGTTGAGCGCCTGTTCCCACTCCTCCCACACCACGGGCGCACTCCCGGCCGTGAAGTACTGCGTCTGCCGGCCCGGCAGGCGGACCCGGTTCCCCGTGACGTCGAAACCCATCGGTTCGTTCGCCACGGTCGAAGGCACGCCGACAAAGAAGGCGAACCCGGTGCCGGGTATGTCGGCGTAGAAGCGGGCGTGCTCCGTGGCCAGGGTGCCTGGCCGCACCACGTAATGCTGGTTGGCGGACAAGAGCCCGCTGTCATCGAGGTGCTCCAGGTAGTACTGATAGGGAACGCCCGTCGCGCCCGCCGGGAAAAGGCGTATCCACGACGTGAGCGCCTGCAGCCTCCCGGCCGCCGGGCGCCGCATGGTCGGGCTGACATACAGCGCCGCCCGTCCCTGACCGGAGATGTCGGCGTAGCTGCTGGGCCCCGCCGTGCCCGGGCGGAGCACGTTGAAGTTGGTGTCGAGGGCCCGTGATGGCCTCGGCGTCGCCACCGTGATCTTGCTGGTCGCGGTCCGCTCGGCCACGGCCACGGTCGCGTCCCTGGCCACGGTGAACTGTGGCAGGACCACCATCCGCTGCGCGGGCGGCCCGCCGGAATGGGTGGCGTCGGTGAAGACTCCGGCGGCCCAGTAATGCCCGGCGGGCACGCTCATCTTGACGGTGCCGTGCTCGAAGGTGGCACCCTCGTAGAAGCGGCTGGAGTTGTCGACGTTGACGACCATGACGAAGTCACCGGTGTCCGGCCCGCCTGCCAGATCGGTCCCGGTTACCGTCAGCGTGTGCATGGCAAACCGCGGCCCGGTGGCCTGAACCAGACGGCCGGCCTGCCTGCCGCGGGCCGGGGCGGTCCCGGCCAGGCTGACCGACGCGCCGCCGGAGAACATGCCATCGCGTCCATAGCTGCCCCGGGAGTGATCGGCCGCGAACTGGCGTGCCAGCGCCGCACCGAACACCCGCGCCGACGACGCGGTCAGGTACCCCGTGGCGAACCCACCGCCGGCCCGGGTGAGTGTCACACCGGGCAGCGCCGGCCAGCCCCCGCGATAGGCCACCCGGACCGGCACCCGGCCGCCGCGCTCCTTCCTCAGCAGGCCACCGACGTTGAACAGGCTCGGGTCCAGGCCTTGCCCCAGGAACGGCACCGCGGCGACCGGGATCTCATAGGTCTCGCCGCCCGCGCCGAAGGTCAGCAGCGAGCCGCCCAGGCCAGCGCCGGCCGGCCGCACCGCAATGCTCCGGCCGGTCCCGGGCGCGGCCATGATCCGGTCGCCGTTGAGAAGCACCACCGCCCGGGCCGGAGCCGGAGCCGGGGTCACCGTGGTCAGCGCCCCGGACCCGGGCGTATTCCGCGCAGGCCCGGCGGCCGCCGCCGTGACCGCGGTAGCGACGATGAACAGCCCGGCCGTCACAGCGGAGAGCATCAGCCGGTTTCTCATGTGCACCTCCTCGCTGACTGGCGGACCGGGCACGGGATCTGACCGCGATGATCCACGAAGGCCCGGTCAATGATGGCGGTGGCGGAGGTTGTCGTGCCGGTGCGGGCGATCACCGTGCGTTCGCCGATGAGCTGCCACGTGGCCCTGCTGAAGATCAGCTCTTCGCGGACGCCGCCGTCGATGCCGGGGCCGATCCGCCCGACAGCCACACCGGGCCGGCCGATCGCGTCCGTGGCGTGGGGTATGAGGGTCACCCCGGGGATCAGGGCGGCAGCCCGGTAGAGCGCGGCGGCGACCTCGGGCGGCGCGATCGTGTTGCGGAGCAGGTCGCCGATGGTGACGAAGGCCTCCTGGTCAGGACCGGGACCGTGGCCGCGTTCTGCCCGGTAGATCATCGCGAGCAGGGCATGCGGGCTGGTGGGCAGGGTTTGCAGCAGCCGGTAGGTAGGGTCGTTCAGCGAGCCGATGCCCCCGCATTTCTCACCGGAATACGTCTGGACGGCCGTTTTCCCGTTGGCCGGAGCACTTCCCTTATAGACGGGGCCGCACAAACTGCCGACCGGCACCCAGACCCGCTCGGTGATCAACTTCAGGTGAATATGGCGGGGGAAGGGCTTGGGGTTCGCCAAGCCCAGCGGCTTGAGCGCGAGCGAGGGGACGGCGGCCCTTGTCTCTATATACATGTACTGGCCGTCGCGGACATGGGGTGCGGGCTGGCGCGCGGCGGCGTCGGCGACCTTGGCCAGCAGCCGGACGGCACCGGGGTCATAGGCCGGCCGGGCCGGGCCGCCCGAAGAGGTGACGCCGATGGCGATCGCGACTATGGCCAGGCCTGCTGCCGCGGCGGCGGCCACGATGGCGCGGCGTGGCCGTCGAGGGCGATTGTCCGGGCTGACGCCGCGGCCACGGCCAGACGCCGTGGACCCGCCGGGGGCCGGGACGAGGCGGCTGCCAGTGCGGCGTGATCTTGCCGTAGCCCGCTGCAGTACGGTCATCCGCACCGGAGCCCGGCTCTTGACGTCGGTCATCGTGACCGGGCGCACGCCGTGTTCCATCAGCTCGTGAATCTGCCCGGCCAGGTCAGCCTTCATCGTCAGCCCCCAGCAAGCTGCGCAGCCGGGACAGCCCGCGGCTGAGATGGTTCTGCACGGTTGTCGGCCGGATGCCGGTGAGCTCGGCCACTTCGCGCAGCGTGTAGCCGTAGCCGTGGACCAGCACCACGGCCAGCCGCTGCCGCTGCGTCAACGCGGCCAGTGCCTTGGGCAGGCCCGGCTCGAAGCTGTACTCACCGCATTCGCCAACGTCGAAGAGGCCGGCGTCCGGCTGGCGCCTGCGGCGGCTGCGGGTCTGCCCGACCCGGAACAAGTAGCCGGGGAGATTCGCGATGTGCTGCAGCCGATGCCAGTTCTCCCAGGCGTAGGCCAGTGCTTCCGCGGTAGCGTCCCGGCCATCCTCAAAGCCGTACAGTGCGGCCAGCGCGCGGCCGAGCCGCGGCCCGGCTTCCGCCACGAAGCGCTCGAACGCCGCCTGGTCATCGCTGGCCCTGCCGGGCACCGGCGTCACGGCCGGATCCGCACCACCTGCCGTGTGCATGTCACCGCCGCTCCAGTTGGTCTCCTATCTACTTAGACCAGCGAAGCCCCCAGAGCGACCACAAGGCCGGCGCATCCTTCCAGCCGCCACGCCCCCGGGAGGCCGGAGGGCGGCCCGTGCGGGCGGGCGGAGGGCGGCCCGTCAGCCGGCGCCGATGGCGGCGAGCACCACCAGCAGGATGGTTGCCGCTGCGAGCGCACCGTGCAGCGCGATGACGCCCAGCGGTTTCCCGGCCGGCACTCCGATCGCAGCGGTCCGCTGCGCCGTCAGCCCGGTGCCGGCTGACGCGGTGCCGGCTGACGCGGTGCCGGCTGACCCGGTGCCGGCTGACCCGGTGCCGGCTGACCCGGTCCCGGCTGACCCGGTCCCGGCTGACCCGGTCCCGGCTGACCCGGTCCCGGCTGGCCGGGCGCCCGGCGGACCTGTGGTGGCAGGCTGCGGCTCTGGCGTGCCGCCGCCGGGCTGGCCCTGCTCGGGCAGGCCGCCGGCCAGGGTCGCCATGCCGAGCCCGGCCACCGCCAGGACCACGGCCACGGCGGCCCAGGCCAGGGCGGGCACGTTGGTGGCCAGGAACCCGGCCCAGAGGCCCAGCCCGGTAAGAGCGAGCGTGAAGTGGCCGACGATGACCGCCCGCGGCACCCCGGCCGCCCGGGCATATCGCCGGCGCAGCCCGCCGTGGGCGATCCAGCCGGCCAGCAGCCAGGTGCCCGCCGCCACGGTGACCGCCCAGGCGGCCAGCGCGGCAAGATCCAGCGGCAGGCGGCTGGACGGCCCGGACGGGGCGGCCGCCGGCGGCGCCGGTGCGCGGGGCGGGACCACCGTGACGAGATAGGAGAGGTAGGCGGCCTCCTCGTGGGCGAGCCGCCGGGCGACGACCTTGCGGTGCGGCCCTACCGCCGCACGGATGGCCCGGTCGACGGCCAGGTTGATCTGCTCATGGGTCAGGCCGGTGCAGGCGGGGGGCACCGAGGTCACCGTGATGCGCTGGTTGAGCGCCTGCACGGCGAAGGCGTAACAGGTCGCCACCGTTGCCTGAAATGTGGCCGGCTGGCCGGCGGAGCACCCGGCCGCCGGCCCGGCCGTCACGAGCAGAGCCGCCACGGCGAGCGTCCAGCGGCCGGCCGGTGTCAGGACCCCCGGCACGGCCGGAAAACCTCGCGGAGCCGGTCCACCAGCAACAGCGGCTCGGCCACGGCCGGGAAGTGGCCGCCGCGGTCGTGCTCGGCCCAGTGGGTGACGTGGAAATACCGTTCGGCGAGTTCCCGCGGCGGTTTCGGGAACGGGACGATCTCGCCACCGAAGACGTCGATCGCGACCGGGACAGGCCCCGGGTCGTCGGCGGGCAGCGGGCTGCCCTGCGCGTGCCGGTAGGCCCAGTACGGGAGCAGCGACGAGGACGCCGTCCTGGTCGTCCAGTAGAGGGTGAGCGTGGACAGAAGCTGGTCCCGGCCGAAGGCTGGCTGCCCGCCGGCCGTTCTGCTGCTCCACTGGGTGAGCTTCTCGCCGAGCCACGCGGCCAGCGCGACCGGTGAGTCGTCAAGGCCGGCACCAATGGTCGCGGGCTTGGTGGCGTGCATGTGCGAATAGCCGCCCTCTTCCGCGTACCACGCCTCGACCTCGGCGAAATGCTCGCTCACCGGATCGGTCCAGGGCTCAGGCGGTGCGGCAAGCCCTGGCGTGGCGAGATGGATCGCCGCGACCTCGGCCGGATGGGCGCGGGCCAGCCACGCCGTGACCCCGGCACCGAGGTCGCTGCCGTGGGCGGCATAGCGCCGGTAGCCAAGTACGCCGGTCATGATCGTGTGCCACAGTTCGGCGACCTGCCGATGCAGCAGGCCGCCGGGTGGCGGCGGCCCGGAGAAGCCGAAGCCGGGCAGCGAGGGCAGCACTACGGTGAAGGCGTCCGCCGGGTCGCCGCCGTGCGCGGCCGGGTCGGTGAGCAGCGGCAGCAGCGCCAGGTATTCCAGGAACGAACTCGGCCAGCCGTGGGTCAGCACCAGCGGCAGCGGATCGGGCCCGGAGCCAGGGGCGTGCACCAGGTGCACGGAGACGCCGTCGACCTCGGCCCGCAGGTGGGTGAGCCGGTCGAGCCGGGCCTGCAGGCTCAGCGGGTCGAAGGCCCGCCAGTCTTCGATCAGCCGGGCAAGCCAGTCCCCAGGTACGCCGCGCTCCCAGGTACCGCCGCCCGCGGGCAGCCGGGCGGTGCCCAGCCGCAAGGCCAGATCCCCCGATGCCTCGATGTCCAGCGCCGCCCGGAACGGCTCGGCGCGAGGATGCGGAGAACCCATGCCGAGATCATGTCGCACCCGCCGGCCCGGATGCCAGCCGCCCTCCTGGGGCGGTGTGCCGTCATCACCGGGCCGGCGGCGCAGCTTCCGCTTAGGGGTCGCCGGTGCGCAGCGCCCAGGCCGCTAGCTCGGTCCGGTTGGTCAGGCGCAGCTTGGCCAGGATGCTCCGGACATGACCTTCGACGGTCCGCTCGGAGAGCACCAGCCGTTCGGCGATGGCCCGGTTGGTGTTCCCGGCCGAGACCAGGTCCGCTATCTCCCGCTCCCGGGGTGTCAGCGGATCGCCGGCCTGGATGGCCTGGTCCAGTTCGCGCATCAGCCGCGCGGCGCGGGCGGCCGGGCCGGGCATGTCGAGCCGGCCTGTCTCCGCGGCGGCCTGCCGGGCCAGGTCCCTGGCCTGCGCGCAGGCCTGCCTGGTCCCGCTCGCTTTCAGGGCCACGGCCCAGTCCAGCCTGGCCAGGGCGACGAACGGGCGGGCACCCAGCCGGGTGTTCACCGTGACCGCGGTGGCGTAGTGGCCGAGCGCGTCCTGCGTCCGGCCAAGCAGCATGGCCAGCCGGCCGAGCTGCCAGTGCGGGGAACCGGCCACGAACGCCACGCCGGTGCCCAGGCTGCCGGAGCCCGTGGCGTGCGGGCTGGCCAGGTCGTAGGTGGCCTGCGCCATTTCGGTGTCCCCGAAGGCGATGATCAGGTCGAGTATCTGGACCAGCGCGCCCATCGTCCGTGAGTCACGGTCCCCGGCAGCGGGCAGCCCGCGCAGCGTCTCATACACGGCCTGCGCCTCGTCGGCCCGGCCGACGGCGAACAGCGCACTGGCCAGGCCGGCCCGGACGATCGGGATCGGCGGCGAAGCCGCCACCATGTCGAAGAAATCCACCGGGATCTCTCCTGCCTCGCCGCGCACGCTGGCCAGCCAGACGGCGAACGCGTAGGACAGGCCCGCGGCCGAGGGCTCCTGGAGGCGGATGGCGAGCCGCAGTGCCTGTTCGGACCGGTCCCTGGCGAGCGCCCAGTGCCCGGCCAGCCCGGCCCGGGATGCCTGCTGGCGCAGCAGGTGCCAGCGGGCCAGTGGCAGCCGGGTCGATTCGGCGAGCTGCGCGATCCAGGCGATCTCCGTGTCCACGGCCTCAAGATTCGCCAATTGGTAGCAGGCATCGATCCGCCAGACGCGGCCGAGCACGGCGGCGAGCGGCTGATCGGCCGCCCCGGCAAGCTCGATGGCACGGGCGGCGAGGCGGAGCCGTTCCGCCCGGTACCGCGGCGCCATCAGCGCGGCCACCCGGGCCCGGATCGCGTCAAGCTCGGCAGCCGGATCACCGGCCGCGACCGCGACGGTCATCGCCTTTTGTGAGCCCGTGTCGGCCGCGTCCAGGTCACCCAGCTCGGCCAGCGCGGCGGCCCGCTGGGCGAGCAGCCGGGCCCGCCGCCCGGGCGGGCACCCGTCATCGGCGAGCGCCCGGTCGCACAGATCCAGCAATGTGGTGGCGACCGCCGGGTGGCCCACGCCACGCACCACGAGCGCCGCACTGGCCATCAGGTCCGGCCGCCCGGCGCGATCCGCGGCCGCCGCGGCGGCGACCGAGTGGCCCAGGCTGCTTGCCACCTGGCCCGCTCTGTACTCGGCGGTGGCCAGGTCGATCAGCAGTTCCGCCCGCTCCGCATCGGCGGCCCCGGCCCGGCCGGCCGCATCCACGGCGGTGGTCAGGTACTGGATGGCATCGTCAAAGGCGAGCGCGGACGTGGCGGCGGTGGCCGCGGCCGCGGCCCAGTCGGCGGCCCGCAGCAGCCCGGCCTGATCCGGCGCCGCCTGGAGCAGGTGGTAGGCGACCTCACCGCCACGCTCCCGAGCCTGCGCGGCCAGTGGCCCGAGCACCTCAGCGGCGCGGCCATGCAGCCTGATCCGGTCCTGTCCGCCAAGGCCCGCGTAGATGCCGTCCCGTACCAGCGCGTGGCTGAACCGCCAGGATCCGGGACGGCCTCGCATCCGGCCGATCAAGCCACGGTCCTCGGCGGCGGCGAGTCCGCCGGCCGGCTCTCCGGCCGCTCCGCTGACGGCCGAGGCCAGGCCGGGTTCGAACTCCGTGCCAAGCACGCTGGCGGCGGCGAGCAGGTCACGGGTATCTGAGTCCAGGTCACGCAGCAACGACGTGACCAGGTGGCCGACCTCGGCGCTGCCGCCAGCGATACGAGCCAGCGCCGCAGCGTCCAGGCCGGTGCCCGGATGCGCGGCCAGCACGCGCGCGAGAGTCGTGACATACAGCGGATTGCCTTCGGCGCGGGCGTGCACCAGCCGGGCCATTTCCTGCTCCATGACCACCCCGGCCGCCGCCAGAATGCCCGCCACGGCAGCCTCGTCCAAGGGTGCCAGCCGCATCACCTGGAGGCCGGGCAGCCTGGCCAGCTCCCCAAGCGCGGTCCGCCACGGATCGCCCGCCTCTTCACGACAGGTGGCCAGCACGAGCAGGCGCGAGCCCGGCAGCTCACCCGCCAGCTCACGGAGCAGGAACAGCGACGCGTGGTCCGCCCAGTGCAGATCCTCAAGAACAACGAGCAGATCCCCGGCCCGAGCCGCGGAGGTGAGGGCATCCGTGGCCGCGGCGGCGGCGCGGAACCTGGCCGCGGCCAGGTCGTCGGACCGGGCACTGTCATCGTCCCCGGCACCGATCAACTTGGCCTCGTCGGCAACCCCGCCGACCGCGCGCAGCACCCGCCGCCACGGCCAGAGCGGCGGCGCGCCGCGTTCCTGCACCGCGCGCCCCCACAGCACCCGAACCCCGTCACGCCGCGCTTGTGTGGCCAGCTCTTCGGCCAGGCGGGTCTTGCCGATGCCCGGCGGCCCGGTGAGCACGGCCAGCCGGCCGCGGCCGGCCAGCGCCTCCGCAAGCCAGTGCCGCAGCTCCCCAAGCTCCCGGTCCCGCCCGGGGAGGCTGCCTGGCCCGGGCGCCGCATCGGCCACCCGCCAATCCTCCCGTGCCGGGCGAGCGGACGTCCAGGTGGCGGCCGCGAGCCAAGTCACGTGGCGGACCACGTACTAGCACGCATGTGCCGCCGCCCCGGCCGCGCCGACAGTAAGGAAAGTCACAGCCACGCTTGAAAGGAGCATCACATGTACGTGCACATGGATCGGGTCAGCCTCGCACCCGCCGCGGGGGCCGGAGACCCGGACCGGGGCGGCCCCGCCGCTGACCTGAGCGGCCTGCCCGGCCTGCTCGGCTTCCTGACCCTGCAGCAGGTCGCCGGGCCAGTCGCGGTACGCCTGACCTGGTGGGACACCGAGGATGGCGCGGCCGGCCTGCCTGGTTTCCCTTCCGGCCCGCACCACTCACCGGCCGGCCCGGCCGGCCTGCCCGGCTTCCTGGCGGGCCAGAACTTCGAGGTCGCGCAGACCGAAGTGGGACCGGACGCGGCGCAGGCCCCGGCCTGCGCCCAGCTGGTGTACTTCGACGGCCCGCGGACCCCGGAAGAGGTCGCCGCCGGGGACCTGGCCGGGCGGCGCCGGATCTGGCCGGCGGTCAGCGAAATCAGCGGGCTGATCGGCAGCTGCGTGCTGCGCGGACGCGATCTCGGCTCGCTCATCGTCATACTCGCAACCTCCATGGCAGCCCTGGACGACATCACGCAGGCGATCATGGCCACCGAACTGCTGCCCGGGGAGGATCCCGCGCTGCTGCCCGGACCGGACCGGGTGGAGGTCCACCGCGTCACCGGCCACCGTCTGACCGCCGCTGCACTGGCGGCCGCCACTGGGAGGCACTGACATGACGCACCCCGCACCGGCCGGAACGACCGGCCACATCGCGTCCGGTGACTGGGCCGCTGACCCGGCCACCAGCACGATCGGCTTCACCGTGCGGAACTTCGGAGTCCGGACGGTCACCGGCCAGATGCCGCTGACCAGCGCCACGGTGACAATTGGTCCGGACGGCCGGCCGGTGAGCGTCCGCGCCGAAATCGACGCCCGCGGCATCGACACCGGGCACCGGCGCCGCGACAGCGACCTGCGCGGCTCCCGGTTCCTCGGCACCGGCACATGGCCGGCGATCAGCTTCACCGCCGGCCACATCGAGCCCGGCGACGCTGGCTGGGTCATCGACGGGACGCTCCGCGTCAAGGACCGGGCCTGCCCGGTGCGGCTGGACGTGGCCGGCCCGGTCAGCCTGCCCAGCGATCCCCGGTCACCGGTCGAACTGCGCGCGACCGGCCAGGTGGACCGCCGCTCGGCCGGGGTGACCGCCGGGGCCGCCTTCCTGGTGGGCCACCTGGTCGTCATTTCGCTGATCGTGTGGCTGCGCCCGCCAGCCACGGGCACGAAGTAATACCTGGGTAATCCTTGCCTCGGATAAAGGCAAAAGGGTACCTTTTCGCACACCAGGGCAGTGCGCTCCGGTGATGCGAGGTGACCATGACCCCATCGGCCCGCGCTGCCCGAGGCAGGCAGCAGCCCCGCACGAAGCGGCTTGGCTCAGCGACATGGCGCAGGCTCGCCCGGATGGCGGCCGCCGGGACCCTGGCAGCAGGCACCGGGGTCCTGACGGCCGCCTTGCTGGCACCGGTGGCGGCCAGCGCGTCGTCCAGCCAGACGTGGACGGGCGGCGGGGACGGCACGAGCTGGTCGGACGCGATGAACTGGGCCAGCAACTCGGTGCCGCAGAACGGCGACAGCGTCACCATCCCCGCCGTGAGGTTCCCGGCCCGGACCGTGGTGACGGGCGTGCCGGGTGGAACCCAGTTGCAGGACCTCACGATGACCGACGCGTCGCTGTCCAGCGGGGATGTCACGGTCGCGGGCAACTTCTCGTGGAGCGTCAGCCAGGGCTTCGAGGTCCTCGGCTCGCCGCTGACCGTGGAGGGCGATGCGTCCTTCAGCGGCGCCGGCGAAGCGGACGTCCAGACCCCGATGACCTTCGACGGCACCGCGGAATTCAACGGCCCCGGCCTGCTGTCGATCGAGGACGCCGGCCCGGCGATCACCAACAACGGCCTGCTGACCGTGGCCCCGGGCGCGGTGGTCCGGGGCTCCGTGTGCTGTGTGAACCCCGATGCGTTCCTCAACACCGGGACGGTGATCATGGGCGCGGCGGGCACCGGCAGCATCGAGGACATGGCGTTCAACGACAACGGCTCCGTCCAGGTCGTGCCGGGCAGCCTGCTTGACGTGACCGGCGGGCCCGGCGCGTTCGGCCCGGGCGCCAACCTCAACGGCGGCGGCACGCTCCAGTTCGAGATGGGCGCGTCGATGACGCTCGCCACGGGCGTGTTCATCAGCACGAGCACCACCATGACGCTCACCGGGAACGCGGAGTTCTTCGGGCCGGGCACCTTCGTCGGCAACGGCAAGTTCTCCTGGACCGGCGGCACCATCGACGGCAGCCTCGACGTCGGCAAGAGCATCCACACCACGGTCAGCGGCACCACCAAGAAGCAACTGATGTCGCCGGGCAGCACCCACTCTCTGCTGGCCTTCCACGGCCCCACCACCGTCGAGGGCGCCGGGCCGGTGGAAGCCTTCGCCGCGGACATCAGCTCCTCCGGCGCGTTCACCATCAGGACCGGCGCGACGGTCGAGGCGAGCGCATGCTGCGTGCCGCCGGTGGATGAGTTCCTCAGCACCGGGACGCTGACCGTGGCTGGCTCCTCCGGAGGCAAGGCCAACCTGGAGTGGATGAACTTCAACGACCAAGGGCCGCGTGGTGATCGGCGCGGGCACCACGCTGATCGACACCGTCGGCCCGGGCGAGTTCAGCCCGGGGGTCATCCTCAGCGGTGGCGGCACGCTCGACTTCGAGCAGAACGCCTCGATGGTGCTCGCCAGCAATATCCAGATCCAGTCGGGGACCACGGTGAAGCTGGGCCTGGGGACGTTCTTCGGGCCCGGGAGCTTCACCGGCGCCGGCAACTTCGCCTGGAGCGGCGGGATCATCAGCGGCAACCTCGACGTCGCCAGCACCATCACGACCGCGATCAGCGGGACCGCCACCAAGGAAGTGACCTCGCCCACCAGCACCCCGACCGCGCTCACCCTGCACGGCGTCACGAGCCTGGCAGGCTCCGGGGAACTGGAGCTGTTCGCGGCCAGCGCACTCAGCAACCTGGGCACGATGACGATGAACACGGGCACCACCGTCGGCGCGTCGGTCTGCTGCGCGTCGCCGAACACCTTCAGCAACGGCGGGACGCTCATCGTGGCCGCCGGCACCGGCACCGCGACCACCACCAACATGCAGTTCAGCAACAGCGGCACGGTCAAGGTCAACGGCGGCACCCTGGCGATCAACACCCTCGGCTACAAGCAGACGGCGGGGTCCACGCAACTGGCCGGCGGATCGATCACCGCGGCCCAGCAGATGAACATCTCGAAGGGCACGCTGAGCGGGTTCGGCACGATCACCGGTTCGGTGCTGAACGGCGGCACCGTGGCCCCGAGCACCACCGGCGGCGTGCTCAAGATCACCGGTGCCTACAACCAGCAGAGCGCGGGCACGCTCTCCTCGGTCATCACCGGGACCACGCCGGGGACCAAGTTCGGCCAGCTCAGCGTCGGCGGCAAGGCCACGCTGGCGGGCACCTTGAAGGTCAGCACCGGCAACGGGTTCGTGCCCAGCCACGGGGAGTCCTTCTCCGTGCTGCTGTACCACACCCGCAGCGGCACGTTCGGCACCCTGTCCGGCAGCCCGGCCTACACGGTCAGCTACACCGCCACGGCGGCCAACGTGGTTTACCCATAACCGAGGGGATGAGGCCGACCGTCAGGTGAGCCTGGCCACAAGCCGGGGTCAGGTAGGCTACGTAATCCTTATGCCGGCTAAAGGTAACGGGTACCTTTCGCATTCACCAGGGCAATGCGCTCCGGCGATGAGAGGTAACCATGACACCACCGGTTCATACTGCCCGGAGCAGGCAGCACCCCCGCGCCACGTGGCTGCGATCTGCGGCCTGGCTGAGGATTGCCGTGATCACGATCACCGCGTCCCTGGCCGGTGGCACGGGAGCCCTGGCCGCCGGCATGCTCGCCCCCCTCGCGGCCAGTGCGTCGTCCAGCCAGCAGTGGACCGGCAAAGGCGACGGCTCTAAGTGGTCAAATCCTCAGAACTGGGCCAGCAACCAGGTGCCGCAGAACGGCGACAGCGTCACCATCGCCCCCACCCCCACCGAGGCCGCGCCGAATGTGAGCGGCATGCCGGCCGGGATGCAATTGCAGAACCTCACGCTGGTCGACTCGTCGCTGTCGGGCGGCGACGTCACGGTCGCGGGCAACTTCTCGTGGAACGCCACCCTGACCAGCTCAACTCTGGCCGCGCCGCTGACGGTCGAGGGGGATGCGTCCTTCAGCGGCGCGGGCAGGGAGAACAGCCAGGACCCGATGACCTTCGACGGCACCGCCGAGATCAAGGGCCCCGGCGTGCTGTTGATCCAGGATTCGGGCCCGGCGGTCACCAACAACGGCACCCTGACCCTGTCACCCGGCGCGACGATGCAGGCCGGCGCGTGCTGTGTCACGCCGGATGAGTTCCTCAACACCGGGACAGTGAGCATGTCCACGGCAGGCACCGCCACCGTGACCGGCATGGGCTTCGACGACCAAGGGGCCGTTTCGGCCGGGAAGGGCAGCCTGCTGGACGTGACCGCCGGCGTGGGCGAGTTCGGCCCGGGGGCCGGTATCAGCGGCGGCGGTACGCTCCAGTTCGACCTGGGAGCGCACCAGACCCTGGCCACCGGGGTATCGGTCGCGGCGGGCAGCACCCTGACGCTGGCCGGGAACGCAGAGCTCTTCGGGCCCGGGACCCTCGTCGGCGGGGGCAAGTTCTCCTGGACCGGGGGAACCATCGACGGCAGCCTCGATGTGGCCAAGACGATCCATACCACGATCAGCGGCACGGCCACCAAGACACTGACCTCACCGAGCAGCACCCCGACCGCGCTGACCCTGCACGGCGCCACCAGCGTGGCCGGGTCCGGGGAGGTGGAGCTGACCGGGACCACCACGCTCAGCAACCTGGGCACGCTGACGATGAAGACCGGCACAACGGTCGGGGCGGGCGGCTGCTGTGTGTCACCCGAGAACTTCAGCAACGGCGGTACGCTCATCGTCGCCGCCGGCACCGGCACCGCGACCACGAGCTTCCTGCAGTTCAGCAACAGCGGCACGGTCAAGGTCAACAGCGGCACGCTGGCGATCAACAGCCTCGGCTACAAGCAGACGGCGGGGTCCACGCAACTGGCCGGCGGGTCGATCACGGCGGCCCAGCAGATGAGCATCTCCAAGGGCACGCTGAGCGGGTTCGGCACGATCACCGGTTCGGTGCTGAACGGCGGCACCGTGGCCCCGAGCACCACCGGCGGCGTACTCAAGATCACCGGCGCTTACCAGCAGACGAGCTCCGGCACGCTGTCCTCGGTCATCACCGGGACCACGCCGGGGACCAAGTTCGGCCAGCTCAGCGTGGGCGGTACCGCGACGCTGGCGGGCACGCTGAAGGTCAGCACCGGCAACGGGTTCGTGCCCAGCCACGGGGAGTCCTTCTCCGTGCTGCTGTACCACACCCGCAGCGGCACGTTCGGCACCCTGTCCGGCAGCCCGGCTTACACGGTCAGCTACACCGCCACGGCGGCCAACGTGGTTTACCCGTAACGGAAGGGACAAAGGCGAGCCCTGGGCCAGCGTAAAGTCAAATTGTGCGGCTGGGCGCCGCAATCGTCTCCTTTGACTTGAGCGGAGGCCGCATGGGCCGGGACATTCAGCCGATCAAGATCAGTGGCGAGGACCGGCGGCAGTACCGGGACAAGCTCCAGCGCTCGCTGGAGGTGTTCGCCCGGATGCTGCGCGAGCGCCTGTTCGAGGCCGACCCGGCACAGGTGGGCCTGGAGATCGAGCTGAACCTGGTGGACGACGATGGGGCTCCGTCCATGCAGAACGCCGACGTGCTCGACGCCATCGCCGACCCGGCCTGGGCGACCGAACTCGGCCAGTTCAACCTCGAGATCAACGTGCCGCCGCGGCGGCTCGACGGCGATTCCCTGGCAGGCCTGGAGCAGGAGGTCCGCGGCAGCCTGAACGACGCGGACGCCAAGGCGCGCAGCATCGGCAACCACCTCGTCATGATCGGTATTCTTCCGACGCTGCAAGAGAGCGACATGCACGAGGGCATCCTGTCCGCGAACGCGCGGTACAAGGTGATCAACGAGCAGATCTTCGCGGCGCGCGGTGAGGACATGCACATCGAGATCGACGGCCCGGAGCGGCTGGTCACCCACGCCGACAGCATCACGCCGGAAGCCGCCTGCACCAGTGTGCAGTTGCACGTCCAGGTCTCCCCGGAAGCCTTCGCGAACTACTGGAACGCCGCCCAGGCGATCGCGGGCGTCCAGGTCGCGCTGGCCGCCAACTCCCCGTTCCTGTTCGGCAGGCGGCTGTGGCAGGAGACCAGGATCACGCTGTTCGAGCAGGCCACGGACACCCGGCCGGTGGAGTTGCAGCAGCAGGGGGTGCGGCCGCGGGTGTGGTTCGGCGATCGCTGGATCACCTCGGTGTTCGACCTCTTCGAGGAGAACATCCGGTACTTCCCCGCCCTGCTGCCGATCTGCGAGGACGAGGACCCACTCGCGGAGCTGGACCGGGGCGCCTGCCCGCAGCTTGCCGAGATGAGCCTGCACAACGGGACCATCTACCGGTGGAACCGGCCGGTCTACGCGGTGGTGAACGGCACGCCGCACCTGCGGGTGGAGAACCGGGTCCTGCCGGCCGGCCCGTCGGTCGCGGACGTCATGGCGAACGCGGCGTTCTACTACGGGCTGGTGCGGGTGCTCGCCGAGGCCCAGCGGCCGGTGTGGACCCAGATGTCGTTCGCGACCGCCGCCGAGAACCTCTACGAGGCGGCACGCAACGGTCTCGACGCCAACCTGTACTGGCCGGCCTTCGGCGAGACGCCCGCCGCCGAACTGGTGCTCCGCCGCCTGCTGCCGCTCGCTCACGAGGGCCTCGCCCGCTGGGGCATGGACCGGGCCCTGGCCTGGGCTGCTCGGCATCATCGAGCAGCGCTGCAGTCAACGGCCAGACCGGGGCGGCCTGGCAGACGGCCACGGTCGCGGCGATCAGCGAGAGTGGCGCGGACCGTGCCGAGGCGCTGCGGCAGATGACCCAGCGCTACATCGAGCACATGCACACGAACGAGCCCGTGCACACCTGGCCCAACGGCGCCTGAAGGCCGTCCCGGGGCCAACAGCTTCACCACCACGCAGAGCTGTTCAGGCTGCGCGAACTGGATCGCGGAGGCGCCAAGCGGCTCAGGTGGCGTCCTTCCGCTGTCCAATTTCCACTCCTGGACGCTGTCCGGCGCGACCGTGAACTCCGGGGTCATCTCGTCGTTCACCGATGACGAAATCACCATGACCGATTCCTCTGGTCTGGTGAAGGCTCAGCCTGGTTCGCTCAACGGCGCCGGTCACGGGGCCGGCGGAGCCAGCAGGGGGAAGATGGTGGCAAGGAAGTTCCGCAGCACGTTCAGCAACTGCTCTGGGGGCACGTCATCCTTGGGGTCCCTGGGCAGGCCCTCGATCTCGGTGCCGGTTTGATCCGCGTACTCCCGTATCCCCTGGAACAGGGCTTTGCCTAGCGTAGATACGCTCCTGCCCAGAGCCGCCGCGTCCTCCATGAACGGGGGCACCGGCCGTGGATCGGGGACGGGCCACGTAGCCGGGTCGCGCGGGGTGTCGAGGGTGAACACGTCGGAGAACGTCCGGGCGGCAGCATCACGCCCCGTGAACGGGTCTCCCAGGTCCCACTGCTCGCGCAGTGTGGCGATCAGGGAAGTGTGCCGGTGCTCGGCGTTGAACACCTCACCTTCGGCCACCCACGGCGACACGATGATGGCCGGGACCCGGTAGCCCGAGCGGTCGAACCTGAACCCGTGCTGTCCGGCCGGGGCGGACGGGTCCGGTGGTGGCACCGGGCCGGGCGGGACGTGGTCGTAGGTGCCGCCTGGCTCGTCCCAGCCGATCAACAGGGCCGTGTTCCAGACGTTGGACCCGGCCGGGGACTGCATCCCCTTGTAGGCGTTGTAGACCCGTGCCAGGAACGCCTCACCGCCCAGGATCGACGACGGCGGGTCAATACTTTGGACCACGATCCCGTGTCCCATGGCCCGCCCGCACGCCGGGTGATAGTCGTTGTGACCCACCCCCAGCGCAGGCTCGATGAACGAGAAGTCGGGCAGGTCCCCGTGAGCGGCATCGGCCTCGAACTGGGCGAACGGCACGAAGTGCGTCGCGAACCGGTCCTTCAGCCGCGAGAAGTGCGTCAGGCCGGTGGCCGAAAGCCGCATCGGCTCGCAGACGTACACCTTCCACGTCTTGCCATGATCATCGAGCCGGTTGAAGATCGTCTCCGCAAGGTTCTTCTGCACGAAGTTCTTGACCGGCGCGTTCACGGCGAATCCCGACGACGTCGCGGCGGTCCAGAACGACCGGTTGGGCAGCGTCTGCGACGGCACCTCGCAGAACCAGTGATCGAACACGCCGAACCCGCGCGCCAGCCCGCTCAGCACCGGGATCTGCTCCGGGGTGAACCCGGTCATCACCTGCGAATACTCCTCGTAGGTGGGCTGGCGGCCCAGCTCGGCGGTCAGCGTGCTGATGTAGTCGGTGACGTAGCCGTCCATCGTCGGCACCTGGCCCGGCTCCGGGGCGTTGTACGGCGCGGTGATCTCCTCGCCGACCTTGAACCGGTTCGCCTCGCTGAGAATGTTGAACAACTGCGTGTTGGTGTGCGGATACTCCTCCCCGGTGTCAGGGTTGGGGCTGTCCATGTCGGTGGCCACCGCGTACGGCACCACCCTGCGGTCCGCGCCATGCTCGGCCCACTCCGGAATCGGGTTGGTCAGGTCCTTGCCGAGCACGCCCTCGAACGTCTTGCCATCCCCCGGCCCGTACAGGCGGCCCAGCACGTTATCCAGCGACCGGTTCTCAAACACCACCACGACCACATGATCCAGCGCGTCATCCCTGCTCCGACCCGCCATCCCAGACCCCTGACCTCCCGATAGAGGGCCGCACCCGCCCATAACCGCCGCAGGCGGCGCCCGTGTTCTGGCCTATCAGGCTCAACGGTAGGCAAGTTGCGCCGCAGATGAACCCCCCCGCCAGGGTGATCCCGGCTTGAGTGACCGGGCCTGCGGCATTGCGCCGCCTGCCCCGTACTAGTCATGCTGGTCTCCCCCGTCCTCCTCGCAGGCACCCGGTCCCTGCGAGGAGGACCCCCGGGCGGCGTACGCTGAGGCGGAGGCACCCTTTCTGTGGGTCGCGGGAGGTTGTGGTCATGCTGACCGGCATGCTGAGCGTGCTGACGCTGCTTGCCGACCTGTGGCACGGGGTGGAACACGTTCTGCTCGCGCCATCGAGCCTGTCCACCGTTGCCGTGACCGTGCTGGCTGGTGCCGTGCTGGCCGGTGCGCTGGCGGTGTGCCTGGCCAGCGGTGCCAGGCTCGGCCGCCTGTCCGCAGCGGTGCCGCTGACCCGGCGTGCCGCCGCGCTGCGCGAGAAGTCCTGGTGCGCCGCCTTCGGCTCGCAGCGCGACCCGGACGCAGCGGGCCGGCCCCGTCCTCGAGCACCATCGGCGGCCCTGGCGGCCGCTGGTTCCTGACCGCGGAGTACGCCGGCCCGCCCGGGCCCGCGATGCCACTCGCCGTTGACGTCTCCGCTGGCTCAAACGCGGCCGTCTCCAGCCGTCCTTAGTCGTTCCTGACCCGCTGGAGGGGTTGCACCATGTCCGGTTTCCTCGGCGTCCCCATAGCCGCCGCGTATCACCTCGTCTGCCTGTTCGCCAGCTTTCTCACGCCGCTGCCCGGGGGCCTGGCCGCCGCTGCCGCGATCGTCGGTTTCACCATGGCCGTGCGCCTGCTCCTGCTGCCGCTGAGCTACCGGGCCATGCGCGGGATGGCGGCCCAGGCCAGGGTGGCACCCCTGGCCCAGGACCTGCGGAAGCGGTACGCCGGGCAGCCGGACCGCCTGCAGCGCGAGCTGGCCGCGCTGTACCGGGCCGAGGGCACCGGCATGTTCGCCGGCTGCCTGCCGCTGCTCGTGCAATGGCCTGCCTTCAGCGTGCTGTCCCTGCTGTTCCGGTCCCAGCGGGTGGGCGGCGCACCGAACACGTTGCTCACGCACCGCCTGTTCGGCGCGCCGCTGGCGAGTTACTGGCTGGGCGGCGCGGGACCGCTCAGCGCCCAGGGAGCGGTGTTCGCCGGCCTCTTCGTGCTGCTTGCGGCCGTTGGCTGGCTGTCGGCCCGGATGGCCCGCCGGGCCAGCGGCCCAGCCGCCAGAGCCGACGCGACCGCAGCTAGCGGGGTACCGGCCGCCCTCGTCCGGGTGCTGCCGTTCGCGACCGTGGCGATCGCCGCGTTCGTGCCCCTGGCAGCCGGGCTGTACCTGGCCACCACCACCGCCTGGACGCTGGCCGAGCGGGCGGTGCTTGGCCGCTCGGCGGCCCTGCGGCCGGGCATTGACCACCGGGGCCCGGCTGGTTAGCGGTCAGGGAGCCATCCCTCAGCCCGCAGGCTGATGTCGGCACCATCTGGCCGGCTCATCCACCCACAGGCTGACTCGGCACCCTTCAAATCAGCCCCAGAATCACTCCTAAGAGCGATTCGGACCCGTCTATATACTCAGTATGCTACTGAGCATGATCACCAGTTGTAGCGCCGCATGAGTGTCAAGCATGCGCTGCTCGCGCTGCTGAGCGAGGGCCCCAAGTACGGCCTTCAGCTCCGGGAAGAGTTCGAGGCGGGAACCGGCGAGGTCTGGCCGCTGAACGTCGGCCAGGTGTACACCACGCTGCAGCGCCTGGAGCGGGACGGGCTGGTGGAGTCCGACGACGCCACGGAAGTGGGCCCGCAGAAGGGGTTCCGTATCACCGCGAGCGGCACGGAGGAGCTGGCCGGGTGGCTGCGCACACCGCCCGACCTGAGCTCGCCGCCCCGGGACGAGCTGGTGATGAAGGTGCTGGTGGCGCTGCGGATCCCCGGTGTGAACGTGCACGAGGTGATCCAGGTGCACCGCCGTTACCTGGTGGAACTGATGCAGCAGTGGACCCGCCTGAAGGAGGACGAGGCCGAGTACGACCTCAGCCTGGCGCTGGTGGTGGACGCGGAACTGTTCCGGCTGGACTCGGTCATCCGGTGGCTGGACTCCGCCGACGGCCGCCTCAAGCGGGCCGCCGCCGACAGTGCCACCGAGATCACGGCCGCCCCCGCTCCCCACCCTGCTCCCGTGCCGCTGCCGAAGCGCCGGCGCCGGGCGGGAGCGCGCAGATGAGAAATCTTCGATCAGCCAGACCGCAGCGCCGGCGTAACTGCCGCGCCTGCTGGCTGGCGAACCCACCGCACCACGGGGCCTGAGGAGGCCATGACATGAGCATGCTGGAACTGCGGGGCGTGACGAAGGTCTACGGACAGGGCGACACGGTGGTGAACGCCCTGCGCGGGATTGACCTGACGGTGGAGCCCGGCGCGATGGTGGCCGTGATGGGCCCGAGCGGCTCGGGCAAATCCACCCTGCTGACGATCGCCGGCAGCCTGGAAGAGCCCACGGAAGGCGAGGTGCTGATCGACGGTGTCCTGCTGAGGCAGATGTCCCGCAACGCCAAGGCGAGGCTGCGGCGCCGCTCGATCGGGTACGTGTTCCAGGACTTTAACCTGCTGCCGGGGCTCACCGCGGTGGAGAACGTCGCGCTGCCGCTGGAACTCGACGGGATTTCCGGCCGCCGGGCCCGTGCCGCCGGGCTGCGGGCCATCGATGACCTCGGCTTGTCCGAGCGCGCGGACCGGTTTCCCGACCAGCTTTCCGGCGGCGAGCGCCAGCGGGTGGCCATCGCCCGCGCGGTCGTGGGCGACCGCCGCCTGCTGCTCGCCGACGAGCCGTCCGGCGCGCTGGACTCGGTGAACGGCGAGGCGGTGATGCGCCTGGTGCATGACGCGTGCAAACGCGGCGTCGCCGCCGTGGTGGTGACCCACGACGCGCAACTGGCCTCCTGGGCCGACCGCGTGGTGTTCCTGCGCGACGGGCACGTCGTGGACCAGACCGCGCCGCAGGCCGGCCCGGAATCGCTGCTCAGCACCCCGGGACAGACGCAATGAGCACGGCGCTGCGCGAGCGCCCGGCCGCGCACGCTCCTTCGGGCGGAGCCAGGAACGGGGGCATGCCGGCCCGCCGCGCGGTGACCCGCTGGGCGTGGCGCCTGTTCCGCCGCGAGTGGCGGCAGCAACTGCTGGTCCTGGCGCTGATCACGATCGCCGTGGCCGCGACCATCATCGGCGCGGCGGCGGCCACGAACAACCCGCCGCCGAAAAACGCCGGCTTCGGCACCGCCAGGGACATGGCCACGTTCCAGGCCCCCGATCCGCACCTGGCCAGCCAGATCGCGGCGCTAGAGCAGCGGTTCCCCCCGGTCGACGTCATCGAGAACCAGACCGTCGCCATCCCCGGCTCGATCAGCACCTACCAGCTACGCGCGCAGAATCCGCACGGCCGGTACGGGCAGCCGATGCTCTCCCTGGTCTCCGGGCACTTCCCAACGGGGGCAGGCCAGGTAGCGGTGACCAGCGGGGTGGCGTCCGACTTCGGCCTCCGGATCGGCAGCGTGTGGCACCAGGACGGCACCGCACGGCGCGTGGTCGGCATCGTGCAGAACCCGCAGAGCCTGCTGGATGAGTTCGCCCTCGTAGCGCCCGGCCAGGTCCATCACCCGACCCAGGTCACCGTGCTGTTCGACGGGTCCGGCAGGCCACCCGCCATAGTCGCGCATAACATCACGGCCGCCGGATCGCAGACGCCGGCCAACGTGGTCAACCCCGAGAGCATCTCGGTCGCGGGCCTCGTCGTGGGGATGCTGCTCATCGCGCTGGTCGCGGTCGGCGGCTTCACCGTGCTGGCGCAGCGCCGGCTGCGGTCCCTCGGCATGCTCGCCTCGACGGGCGCCACCGACCGTCATGTCCGCCTCGTGGTGCTGGCCAACGGCGCCGTCGTCGGCATCGCCGGCGCGGTCCTTGGCCTGGTGCTCGGGCTGGCCGGCTGGCTGGCCTACCGGCCTGAACTGGAGCAGAGCGCACACCACCTGATCGGCATGTTCGCCCTGCCGTGGGGGGTGATCGTCCTGGCGCTGCTGCTGGCCGTGGTGGCCGCGATCTTCGCGGCGTGGCTGCCGGCCCGGGCCATCACCAAAGTCCCCATCGTGACCGCCCTGTCCGGGCGGCCCGCCCCACCCAAGCGGGTGCACCGCTCCGCCATACCCGGCCTGATCCTGCTGGTGATCGCGTTCATCTTGTTCGGCTGGTCGGGCGCCAGTGGCAACGGCAATTCAGGCTTGCCGAAACTGGCGCTCGGCCTGGTCGTGCTCATCGTGGCGGTGATCCTGCTGGCCCCGTTCTGCCTGGCCGTGCTGGCCAGGCTGGGCCGCCGGACGCCGATCTCGGTACGGCTGGCACTGCGTGACCTGTCCCGCTACCGGGCCCGGTCCGGCTCGGCGCTCGCCGCGATCAGCATCGGCATCCTGATCGCCGTGATCATCTCGGTGGTCTCGGCGGCGCGGTTCGCGAACGTGCTCGACTACGCCGGGCCGAACCTTGCGTCGAACCAGCTCATCATCTACACGCCCAACGGCCAGGGCGGCGGCCCGAACGGCCCCGGTCGAGACGGCACCCCGCCCAGCTACGGTCGCTGTCGGCCAAGGCGCACGCCATCGCCACCGACCTCGGCTCCCGTGACGTCATCGAACTCCAGTCCACGGACGCCAACCTCGAGCACAGCGGCGGCGGCCGCAATTGGTCCGGGCCGCTGTACGTGGCCACCCCGCAGTTGCTGCATGCCTTCGGGATCACGAGTTCGGAGTACAGTCCCACGGCCGACATACTCACCACGCGGCCCGGGCTGTCCGGCCTCTCCAAGATGCGACTGGACTACGGCAGCCAGAAGGGCCCGGGGCCGAACGGGCACTCGGTCGCCAGCCCGCCGATCCAGGAGGTCAGCGCGCTGCCGTCCGGTACGTCGGCGCCCAACACTGTGATCACCGAGCACGCCGTCCGCACGCTCGGCCTGCAGACCGGCCCCGAGCAACGTCGCGGGCTGGCTGATCCAGACCGCCAACCCGCTGACCAGCGCGCAGATCCACAACGCCCAGCTGGCGGCCGCGGCCGCGAACATGACCGTGGAGACGCGCAACAGCATCCCCACGTCGGCGACGATCGTCGACTGGGCCACCGTGTTCGGCATCGTGCTGGCGCTGGCCATCCTCGCCATGAGCGTCGGCCTGATCCGCAGCGAAGCCGCCAGCGACCTGCGCACCCTGGCCGCCACCGGAGCGAGCGGCACGACCCGGCGCAACCTCACCGCCGCCACCGCCGGCGCACTCGGCTTCACCGGTGCGGTGCTCGGCACGGTGGGCGGCTACATCGGCACCGCGGGCTGGTTCCGCACCAACTCGCTCAACGGCGGCCTGACCGCCATCTTCACCACGGTCCCGGTCACGAACCTGCTCATCATCCTGATCGGCATGCCGCTGGTCGCGGCGATCGGCGGCTGGATATTCGCCGGCCGCCAGCCCCGTGACCTGGGCCACCAGCCACTCGAATAGCTGTTCCTGTCCGCTCGCCTGGCCGCGGGTCCCACACGGGGCCTCGCGGCCAGGCGGCGCTCTGCGCCCGGTTCCGGCCGCGCTTGCCGCCCACTGCTCGCCCGCGGTACTATTCATCTGTATAGTTTGCTATACGCAGTATCAGGAAGCTGTTTGCACGTACAGTGGCAGGTGAGCCGTGGTGGCCAACCCAGCCGGGGACAGGTCCGCCGAGGACCTGACCGCCCGGGCGCGGATCCGGGACGCGGCGCTGCGCCTGTTCGCCGAGCGCGGCCTGGAGGGGACCACGATCAGGGACATCGCCACGGAGGCCGGGGTGTCCGGCGGCCTGATCCGGCATCACTTCGGGTCCAAGGACGACCTGCGCAGCGCCTGCGACTCCTACGCGCTGGACCAGCTCATGCGGATCAAGGAGCAGGCGGTGCTGGACGGCCAGCTCGGCAACCCGGCGTTCATGTCCGCCGCCCACCCCACCGTGCTGCTCACCTACCGCTATCTGGCCCGCTCCCTGGTGGACGGCTCGCCGGCGGCCACAGCGATGTTCGACGAAATGGTGGAGCTGTGCGAAGCCTGGCTCGCGCGGCACAACCCGGGCCAGATGGCGGACCCGCGCGGCTACTCGGCGGCGCTGGTGGCGATGCAAACCGGCCTGCTCATGATGCACGGCCCGCTTTCCCGCTGGCTCGGCGCCGACATCTTCACGGCCGACGGGCATCTGCGGCTGGCCGGGGCGCTGATCGACTTCTATTCACAGCCGCTGCTCAGCCCGGAACTCGCCGAACAGGCACGGGCGACCGTGCGCCACCTCCAGGCACAGCAACCCGCAACTGAAAGGCCAGCCAGCTGAAGGCCATCCAGGCCGAGGGACTGACCAAGCGCTACGGCGAGACGCTGGCGCTTGACTCGCTGGACCTGACGATCGAGCCCGGTGAGGTGTACGGCTACCTGGGCCCGAACGGGGCAGGGAAGACGACCACGATCCGGTGCCTGCTCGGCATCCACCGGCCCACCGGCGGCCGGGCCGAACTGTTCGGCGTCGATGCGTGGGCCGACCCGGTCACGGCCCACCGCCGGGTGGCCTACGTCGCCGGGGAACCGTTCCTGTGGCCCGCCATGACCGGCGCCCAGACGCTGGAGTTCCTCGCCCGCCTGCACGGCGGTACCGACAGGGCCTACCGGGACGAGCTCGTGCAGCGGTTCGACCTGGACACCGGCAAGAAGGTACGGGTGCTGTCCAAGGGCAACAGGCAGAAGGTGCAGCTCGTCGCCGCGCTGGCCACCCGGGCGGACCTGCTGGTGCTTGACGAGCCCACCAGCGGGCTTGACCCGCTGATGGAGAGGGTGTTCCGGGACTGTATGACGGCGGCCAAACAGCGCGGCCAGTCCGTCTTCCTCTCCTCGCACATCCTCAGCGAGGTGGAAGCCGTCTGCGACCGGGTCGGCATCCTCAAGGAGGGCAGGCTGGTCGACCAGGGGACACTGGCGGAGCTGCGCCACCTGGGCGCGCAGACCATGGACGTCACGTTCGAGGGCCAGGCGCCGGAGTTTCCGCCGATGCCCGGGGTGCAGGTGGAGCAGGCCGGCCCGAACGCGCTGCGGTTCGAGGTCACCGGCAGCGTCGGGCCGGTCGTCACGGCCCTGGCCGGGCATCCGGTCACGGCGCTCATCAGCCGCGAGCCCTCACTGGAAGAGATCTTCTTGCACCACTACGACGGCCAGGCCGACGGTCATGCCAGCCGTTAGCCAGGAGGCGCCGGCCCGCCCGCGCACCCACCGCGACAGCCGCTCCGGCGGCAGGCCCGCTGGCGCCTTGGTCCAGCGGGCGATCCGGGATGGCCGGACGCTGACGGTCGTATTCGCCTACCTGTTCCTGGTGTACTCGTTCATCCAGCCGGTCGGTTACCGGCGCGTGTACACCACGACGGCCAGCCGCGAGGAGTTTGCCCGCAGCTTCGGCACGAACCCCGGGCTGCGCCTGCTCTACGGCGAGCCGCACAACATTGCTACGGTCGACGGCTACACGGCGTGGCGGGTCGGCGGGGTGCTGGCCATCGTGGCCGCGGTGTTCGGCCTGCTGGCCGTGGTGCGGGCGCTGCGCGGCGAGGAGGAGGCCGGACGGACGGAGCTGACGCTCGCCGGAGTCGTCAGCCGCCGTACGGCCTACCTGGCCGCGCTGGCCGCGATCGGGGCAGCCACGCTGATCCTGTGGGCCGCGGAGTTCGCCGGGTTCGCGTTCGGTGGCCTCCCGCTGGCCGGCTCTGCGTACCTGGCTCTGGCCACCATCTCGGTCATCCCCGTGTTCGCCGGGGTCGGTGCGGTGGCGAGCCAGCTTGCCCCGACGCGTCGTACTGCAATGGAAATCGGTGGCGGCGCGGTCGCGCTGTTCTTCCTGCTACGGGTGATCGCTGACACGGTGGCCGGGACCGGGTGGCTGCGCTGGCTGACGCCGCTCGGCTGGGCCGAGGAGATGCGCCCGTTCGCCGGGCCGCGGCCCGTGGTGCTGCTGCTGCCCGTGGCGGCCAGCGCGCTGCTGCTGCTGGTCGCGGCGCGGCTCGGCGCGACCAGGGACATCGGCAGCGGCCTGCTGCCGGAACGGGGCGGCGGGACGAGCCTGCGGCTGCTGTCCTCCCCGACGGCACAGGCGCTGCGGAGCCAGCGTGACAGCCTGATCGTGTGGTCCGGCAGTTTCGCGGTGTTCGCGTTCATCCTCGGCGTGGTCTCCAGCAGCGTGTCCTCGTCCGGGATACCCCCGGGCGTGGACAAGCAGATCGCCAAGCTCGGCGCGGGCTCGATCACCTCGACGTCCGGCTATCTCGCGCTGATCTTCTTCGTCTACGTGCTCGGGGTCAGCCTGTTCGTCTGCGCCCAGATGGGATCCGCCCGGCGGGAGGAGGCCGGCCAGCAACTGGAGACGCTGCTCGCGCTGCCGGTGGGCCGCACCGGCTGGCTGGCCGGGCGGCTGTTGCTGGCGGCGGGCGGCGCCGCGGTGATCTCGCTGCTGATCGGCCTGCTCACCTGGGCCGGAGTCGCGGCGGGCGGGATCAGCGGCTCATTCGGGCAGATGCTGGAGGCGGGGGCGAACTGCCTGCCGGTGGCCGCGCTGTTCCTGGGCGTGGCGACCCTGGCGTTCGCGGCCGCCCCGCGCGCCGCCGCGGCGATCAGCTACGGGCTGCTCGTCCTCAGCTTCCTGTGGCAGGCGGTCGGAGCGCTGCTCGGCGCCCCGTCCTGGCTGGTCGGGCTGTCGCCGTTCGAGCATGTCGGGCTCGTGCCCGCGGAATCGTTCCGTGCCGTCGACGCGGTGGTGATGATCGGGATCGGTGTGGCCGCGGCGGTCGCGGGGCTGGCGCTGTTCCGCCGCCGCGACCTGATCGCCTGACCGGCGTCCCGACGGCCCCGGCCCAGGCCCGTCCACTACCGTCAGAGCACCCGCCTCGCCGAGGCTGGCTGGCTGGCCGACGAGAACCGAGTCTGTGGACCCGCTTGGGGGATCCGTTGAGGAAGTTGCCGGACCGGGTGTGGCGGCTGCCGCGGCGCGAGGACGACGAAGCGGCGGATGAGGGTATCGGCCGGATCCTGGCCCTGTCCGACGGCGTTTTCGCCATTGCCGTCACCCTGCTGATCCTCGACATCGCGGTGCCGGTCTCGACGAGCGACGACGCGCTGCCGCATGCTCTGCTGCATCTTTGGCCGCGTTATCTGGCCTACGCGCTGAGCTTTCTGGTGATCTCCAGGTTCTGGATGGTCCATCGCCAGGCATTCGCGCTCATCGTCCGTGACGACCCCGGGCTGATATGGCTCAACCTCCTGCTGCTCCTGTTCATTGCGTTCCTGCCGTTCCCTACCGCCGTGCTGGGAGCGCACGAAGGGGCAGCAGCGGCGGCGGTGCTCTATGCGGTTGCGGTGGGCCTGACCTCGGCGGCCTCCGCGGCCTACTGGTGGTACGCATCGGGCAGGGGAAATCTGCTGCGGCCGGATGTCAGCCGTGGGCAGATACGGGCCATGCGCGCCCGCAGCCTGTCCGGGCCGGTGTTCTTCGCACTGACCGTGCCCGTCGCCGCGTTCGCTCCCTATATCGCTGAAGGGCTATGGGTCTTCGCGTTCCCCCTGGCCCGGATTTCGTTCGTCTGGTTCTTCGCCGAGGAACCCGGACAGCCCGGTTAGCGGAGGGCGGGCACGGGCCCGGGTCAGTGGTTGGTGGCGATCTGGTGGTAGTCGGTGAAGACGACCGGGCCAGCCACGAGTTCGGGGACGTAGCAGGCCTCGAAGCGGCGGACCGCGTCCGAGGAGCCGTGCGCCTGGTGGGCGGCCTCGTCGGCGAACTCGAAGAGGTGCACGAACCTGGTCGGGTCGTCCGCTTGCTGCCAGGCGGTATACATCAGGCTGCCCGGCTCGTTCGCCGCCACGTAGCAGACGAACTCCTCGATCGCGGCCTTGACCTTGTCCACGGCCGAGGCCTTCACCTGGTAGCGGGCGGTCTGGTAGATGGGCACAGTCGTCTCCTCGGGTCCGGGTCAGCCGCCAACGTTCAACACGCATGTTGAATATCATGTGGGTGGGATAAGGTCAACAAGGTGCTTGAATATCTTGAGGATCAGGCCCTGGACCGCACCTACGCGGCACTCGCCGACCCCACCCGCCGCGCTCTGCTCGTGGCGCTGCGCAGCGGGGACGCCCGCATCACCGACCTGGCCGCACCGCTGCCGATGACGTTCGCCGGGGTGTCCAGGCACATCGGGGTGCTGGAATCGGCGGGACTGGTCCGGCGCGCGGTCCGGGGGCGTGAGCACTGGCTGTCGATCCGCCCGGAAGGGCTCTCGGCAGCCGAAGGCTGGCTCCGCGAGCAGACGGCGTTCTGGTCGCAGCGCGCCGACGCACTCGCCGCGCGACTGGCCGACAAGCGCGCGGGCGGCGGGCAGGAGGGCCGCCGGTGACCGGGATCCCCGGGACCACCGCCCTGGTCCGCCGCCTGCTGCCCGCCCCACCCGAGGTCGTCTACGACGAGTGGCTCGACCCGGTGGCGCTCGCGGACTGGATGTGCCCGCGCCCGGCCCGGTGCCGCGGCATCGAGTCGGATCCGCGCGTCGGCGGGCGGCTGCGGATCGACATCGAGGAGGAGGGCGCGGAGTTCTACGTCACCGGCGAGTACCTGGCGCTGGACCGGCCCAGGCGGCTCAGCTTCACCTGGGCCTGCTCCACCTGGCCAGATCCCAGCCACAGCAGCGTGGTGACCGTGCTGCTTGAACCGCGAGAGGGCGGCCAGACGCTGATGACCATCCGGCACACGCTGCTGCCGGCCGGGCTCGCCGATCAGCACGCGCGCGGCTGGGAGGCCATTGCCGGGCAGCTTTCCGCAGAACTATCAGTCACGGCTGCGGACGGTCAGTCGCGATACCGATCCCGGCATCCGGCCGGCAGGGACGTAGGTCCCGGTTCGCCGGGATAGGTTCCCCTAACGGGCCTGCGCGTTCCGCCCTGTCATGGACTGGTCGCCGCTCTCATTGATCCGGCGGTCAACGGCCAACGACTGGAGCGAACATGACAGATCCGACGCGCAGACGGTTCCTGCAATACGGCATGGCTGCCGGGGCAGCGCTGTCCGTGCCGGTGGCGGCACGGCAGACCCTGATCCGGTCTTCGCAGGGCTCTCCTGCCCGGTCCGGCCCGAGGCTCAGGAAGTTCGTGCAGCCGCTGCCGGTGCCCGGCGCGGGCATCGTGGTGGCCACCCCGATCGGCCCGGACCGGTACGCGTTCACCGAGCGGGAGATCCGCCGGCACCTGCACCCCGGCCTGCCCCCGACGCCGCTGTTCGCTTACGACGACGGATCGGGCCTGGCCGGCCAGGCCGGCTCGTTCGGCATGGCCCTGGTGGCGCAGAGCGGGACACCGCTGCACGTGAGCTACACCAACGAACTGCCGGAGACCTTCCCGGACTGGATCCCGGTGGACACCCGGCTGACACCGCTTGGCCGGCAGATACGGCCTATGGCCCACCTGCACGGCGGTTTCGTTGCGGCGGACAGTGACGGCAACCCGACCGAGACGCCGGACGGGTTCGCCCACGGGCAGACGCAGCACGTCTACTACCCCAACCCGGTGGAGCAGATGCCCGCCTCACTCCGCTGGTTCCACGACCACGCGATGGGCGCCACCAGGCTCAACGTGTTCGCCGGTCTCGCGGCCGCCTATCTCATCCGCGACTCGCACGACACCGGCACCGAGCCGAACCCGATCGGGGTGCCCGGCGGGGCCTACGAGATCCCGCTGGTCATCCAGGACCGCCAGATCCAGCGCGACGGGCGGCTGCACTACCCGGTCAGCGACATCCCGGGGATTACCTGGATCGGCGAGTACTTCGGCGACTACATGCTGGTCAACGGCAAGGTCTGGCCGTACCTCGACGTCGAGCCGCGGATGTACCGGTTCCGGGTCCTCAACGGGTGCAACGCGCGGATCATGAGCCTGCACTTCGGTGGGCTGCCGCTGTGGCAGATCGGCGCCGAGGGCGGCCTGTTCGACCAGCCTGTCCAGGTCCGGCAGCTTGTCCTGTCCCCGGCCGAGCGGGCCGACGTCCTCGTCGACTTCCGGGGGCTGGACGGCCGCACCGTGGAACTGCGCAACCGCACGCCGGCACCTCCTGTTTCGACACCGGCGCCGCCGGTGGACAGCGTGATGCAGATCCGCGTCGGCACCCACGTGACCCATCCCGGTCCCAGGTCGGTCCCAGGAAGCCTGCCCGGGCGCCGGCCCCGGCTGCGCCACCCGGTGCGGACCAGGTACATCACCCTCAACGAGATCGCCCCGGAGACCGCGGAGTGGTCGCTGAACCTGAACGCCAAGGACTTCGACGAGAAGCCCGTTACCGAGACGCCGAAGGCTGGCACCGTCGAGGACTGGGTCTGGGTCAACATGACCCCGGATACCCACCCGATGCATGTCCATCTGGTCACCTTTCAGGTGGTGGGCCGGACGCCGTTCAACGTCGCCGCGTACCAGAAGGCCCACGGCACCCCGGCCGGGGTGCCCGGAGGGATCAGCCCAGAGCCATACGCGACCGGGCCGATGGAACCGCCGACCCCCGATGAGCGCGGGTTCAAAGACACCGTCAAGGCCAACCCTGGTTACTTCACCACGATCCGGTCAAAGTTCGACCTCCCCGACGGTGTGACCACGCCGCAAACCTACGTGCACCACTGCCACATCGTGGAGCACGAGGACAACCAGATGATGCGGCCGTTCACGGTCATCCCGTGACACGGTGTCCTCGGCAGCGCACCGGCCAGGGGCACGTTCGTCTCCGGGATGGTGGTCGCCATGACGGTGAGCGCCGCACTGGTGGCGGCCGCCGCGGCGGCCACGCTGCTGCTGCCGCGCCGGACGGCGGCCCGCCATGCGGCCGGCCGGGCAGTGCCCGCTCCGGTCAGGGAACAGGTCACCTCGGCCGCCGACTGACAACCTGCCGCCGCAGGCCAGCGATGGCGCGTATGCCCTCCGGGATGCTTCCCGGAGGGCATACGCGCCATATTTCCGGTAAAACTGCGCGGCTCAAGTTGTGCGATCGGTGCGCTTCATTGACGCTACCTAGGAAGCGCCGTTGAGGAGGAGCCCGTGGCGAACGAGGGTGAGGCGGCCCGCCGTGGCCGTCCCCGCGACGGTGCCGTCGATCAGCGGGTGCTGGCCGTAGCCTGGGACCTCTTGCTTGCCGGGGGCTATGCGGGGCTGAACGTGGACGAGGTGGCAGAGCGCGCCGCCGTGGCCAAGACGACGCTGTACCGGCGGTGGCCGACCAAGGATCATCTCGCCATCGCGGTGGTCACCCGGATGATTCCGTTCGCGCTGGTCCCCGATACCGGCGACCTGTACCGCGACCTGACCGAGTTCGCCGTCGGCATAGCCGCGAGCCTGCACCAGTACCGCACGGCGGGCGGGTCCGACGGCGTGTCGGCCGGCCTGGCCGGTGAACTTGTCGCCGCCGCGGGCCGCCATCCGGACCTCGGCGACCTGATCCGCACCCTGCACGCGCGGCGGCATGGCATGGCGCTGGCACGGCTACAGCGGGCCAGCCGAACGGGAAGGGCTCCGCCCGGATATCGACCACGGCCTCCTGATCGACCAGATATCCGGCCCGATCTACTACCGGGCCCTGATCACCGGGGCGGCCACGGATCGCGGCTACGCCGAACGCCTGGTACGGGCCGTGCTCGACGGCGCCCTCATCGTGCAGGTGCCGGCCGGGTGACGCGGTACGGCGCCGGCGTCATCTGCCGGTCTGGGCCAGGTGCTCGCCAGGTGCGCCAGGCACCCAGTCCAGTTCCTTCTCGAAATGCACCGTCGTCCCGGCGCGGCCGTTGCCGGTCAGCCGCAGATTGTCGGTCACCGCGTCGATGATCCTCAGGCCGCGGCCGTGCTCGGCGGTGAGCGGCACGGGCTCGCCGGGCGGGGCGACCGCGACCGCGCCGTCGCCGCCGTTCGCCACCTCGATCACGCACCGGCCGTCCGTGGCCCGGGCCATCACCTCGTACTCCTGCTCCGCTCCCGCGTGCAGGACGACGTTGGCACACGCCTCGCTGAGGGCAAGGGCGATGTCGGTCCGGGTATCGGCGGTCACCCCGAGAGTCTCCAGGCAACTGTCGAGAACCTGGCGGCTGATCGGCACGCTAGCGGCGTCGCGTGGCATGAACAGCACCACCTTGAACTCCACGTCCTCCACCTCCCGGCCGCATCTCTGCCATCCGGCACCCGCACTAGCCACTTCCCAGCACAGTAGATCCCTAACTCGCCGGTTCGGCCGAACCTCGCGGCGCGGCGCGCGGCCGGCCACGCCAGCGCCCGGGACGGGCCGCCGCGATCGCGGGCAAATGTGGTGACAACGACCACGGCGCGGAGAGCCTGGGTGTGCCCAGGCCCGGCCGCGGTCACGTTCCGGCGGCGTGAAATGCATCGAACCGGATCACGGCCGCCGGGTAGCATCCCCTCTCGTGGCCGACGCTGAAGTGGTACGCAGGTTCAATGTCCGGGTCCCGCTGCGCGAGGGCATCACGCTGTCGGCGGACCTGGTCCTGCCGGGGAAACTGCCCGCCCCCGTCGTGGTGGTGCGCACCCCCTACGGCAAGGCCGGGGAGCGGCAGTCGCAGCGCGGCAGCGTGCTGGCCAGGGGCGGTTATGCCTGCATGCATGTTGACGTGCGCGGCCGCGGCGACTCCGATGGCAGCTTCCAGCCGTACCGCAACGACGGACCCGACGGGGCGGAGGTCATCGCCTGGGCCGCCGCACAGGACTGGTGCACCGGCGACGTCGCCACGCTCGGCGGCAGCTATGGCGGCCGGATCCAGTGGCTTACCGCGCTTGAGCGGCCGCCCGCGCTGCGGGCGATGGTGTGCATGGTGACGCCGAGCGATCCGTTCGTGGAGTGGCCGACCGGGCTGCCCACGCCGATGCACATCAACTGGTTCCGGCTGACCGATGGCCGGATGCCCCAGTTCATCGAGGATGTGGACTGGATGGAGGTGTACCAGCACCGCCCGCTGCTGACCATGGACGAGGCGGCCGGGTTCGCGTCACCGCTGTGGCGCGAGGAGTTGCGGCACCGCACCCTGGACGAGTGGTGGGAGCCGGTCCGCTACCAGCACCGGATCGCCGAGATCGACGTGCCGGTGCTGCACATCTCCGGCTGGTACGACGACGAGCAGATCGGCACCCCGGCCAACTTCGCCGCCATGGTCGCCGCGGGCCGTGCCGGTCAGCGGCTGCTGATGGGCCCGTGGGGGCACGCGGTGAACACAGCGCGGAAACTCGGCGAGGTGGACTTCGGCCCGGATGCGCTGATCGACCTTGACGCATACACGCTGGCTTTCCTGGACGAGCACGTGAAGGGCATCGAGCCGGACCCCGCGCCCGCGCCGGTACGGATCTTCGTGATGGGCGCGAACGAGTGGCGCGACGAGCAGGCCTGGCCACCGGCCGGCCCGCCGTCCACCGTCTTTCACCTGTCCAGCGGCGGCCACGCCAACAGCCGGTACGGCGACGGCCGGCTGGATCCGGCGGCGGTGACCGACGAGCAGCCCGTGGACGAGTGGACGCACGACCCGGACCGGCCGGTCCCGTTCATCACCGACCAGAGCAGCGCGCAGATCGGCGGCCCGGACGACTACCACGGCGTGGAAAGCCGCGGCGACGTGCTGGTGTTCACCAGCGATCCGCTGACCGAGCCGCTTGAAGTCATCGGGCCGGTCAAGGTCGTCGCGCACGTCGCCACCTCGGCCGCGGACACCGATGTCACGGCCAAGCTGCTCGACGTGCACCCCGGCGGCTTCGCCCAGCGGCTGTGCGACGGCGTGACCCGGCTGCGCTACCGGGACGGGTTCGGCGCCGAGCAGCCGGTCACTGCCGGCCAGACCTACGAGGTGGAGATCCGCATGTGGGACACGTGCGTGCGGGTGCCCGCCGGGCACCGGCTGCGGGTCGAGATCGCCTCCTCGGCGTTCCCCAAGTTCGACGTCAACCTGGGCACCGGCGGCGACATGATCACCGAGACCGAAGGAGTCATCGCCACCAACCGGCTCTGGCACACACCGGCCCACCCGTCCCGGCTCATCCTGAACTGACGCCGGGCTGGACCAGGCCCGCCTCGTAGGCGGCGACGACGGCCTGCACCCGGTCGCGGCAGCCCAGCTTGGGAGAACAACAGCAGCGCCGGGAACACGTTGCCGACGCCCTGGCCGGCCAGCCCGCCGAGGATCTCGCCGGTGACGACAGGAACGCCGGACACCACCGCGCCGATCCAGAGCGGCCGGCCATCGGCGCGGCTGGCCAGGGCGAACAGGGCCACGATGATCGCCAGGCCCGGCTCGAACGGCGGTTGGACCGCCCGGTTGCAGGGCGGCACGCAGATCGGCCGGGTGACCAGCACCGCACTGCGGAAAGAATTGTGGCCGTTGGCACTCCACCCACAAACTTTCGTGAGTGGAGTGCCAACGACTACAAACGCTCCGGCCGCGGATCAGTCCGGCGGGAAGACCGCCGTGTCCCGGATCCCGTCGACGGTGGCCGGCGGCAGGTCGAGCAGCACCCCGAGGTCCTCGGCCGAGGAGAACCCGCCGGCCTGCTCGCGCTGGCGGACGATCCGGGCGGCCAGGTCGTTGCCGATGCCGGGCAGCCTGGTCAGCGCGGCCGCCGGGCAGTGGTTGACGTCAACCAGGCCGTAGTCATCCGCGCCGGGGATGTCCGGCCGCCCGACGCCCACCTCGTGGGCCAGCGCGGGCTGGCTGGCCAGCATGTGCCGGCCCGCGGCGCGGCGCTCGATGCGCGTCCTGGCGGCCGCCACCGCCGGATCCTCGCTGCCCTGGATCCGGCGGACCGCGTCGTCGCTCACCACCAGGGCGTGCACGCCGCCACCGATCCAGGTGCCCAGCGCCAGCACCGTAGCCACGCCCATCGCGGTGGGGTTCGGGTGATCGGGCCCATCCAGCACCAGAAAGCCGGCCAGCGTGGCGGCGTACACGGCGGCCCAGGCCAGCCACCGGGGCCGCCGGGCCCGGATGCCGATGTACAGGAAGGCCGCGAACGTGGTGAAGCCGAACGGCACGGTGAGCAGCAGCCAGGCCTTGCCCCGGAACCTGGAGGCTCCCGCCTGCACCGGTGCGCCATCCCGATACTTCGTCATTCGGTAAGAGTACGAGCCGGATGCAGCGGCGGCTTGGCGAAGTCGCGCAGCAACTGGTCAAGCAGGGCCACCTGCCGGCCGGGCGGCACCCGGGCCGGGTAGAGCACCGCCGTCGCGGACGTGCTTGCCGACCAGGGGATAAGCGCCCGGCTGCACCGGATCGGCATCCCGGACGAGTACGCGCCGATGGGGCCGCCCACGCACCTGTACCGGCACTACGGCCTTGACGCGCCGGGGATCCTGGCGCGGATCCGTGCGGTGACCGCAGCGCGGGGTTAGCGGGGCTTACGGTGCCGGTGCTCCGGGAACAGCCAGCGTGCCTGGTGCATGACCTCCCGCTCGGCCCGCTGGCGGGCGTCGGCGAAGTAGCGCGCCGGGTCGGCGACCATCCGTTCCGGACGGTCGTCGTGGTCCTCGATGGTGATGCTCACCGCCACGTCGGCTGCCTTTCCCACGATCTCAGTGTCAGCCCGGGCCCGCGCAGGCACAACGGCCGACGGTCACTTGTTATGCCCGTTTGGCGCCGGTGATCAGGCTAGCGCGACGGCGAGCAGCCCGCCCAGCAACCGGACGAGCGGCACATCCGTCCGCCTGACCCCGTCGGGTTCTAAGGCATCCACCATCAACATGCCGAACGCGTTCTGCCCGGCCGCGACCGGGACCGCGGCGAAGGACTGGTAGGTCTGCGGCGCGGTGATCCGCCAGCCCGGCGGCGCGCCGGCGGCCAGGTCGGGACAGAACAGATGCTGGTTGTGCCGGATCATGCCGAACACCAGGTCTCCTTCTGTGGTGCCCTCGGTGATCGGCTCCAGTGGGTCGTCCACCCGGCCGCTGTACTGGGACGGGATCAGTACCCTCGGCGTGCCCGGCGCGAACCGGAACAGGCAGGCCCGCACCCGCCCGGTGCCGGCCAGATGGGCGGCCGAGTCCAGCACCATCGGAATCGCCGCCTCGGCGAGCGCGGCCCGGTCGTGCCTGCCCGCGGCGGCGACCCGGCCAAGCTGGCGCACGATCGGGTCCAGGGCGTCGTTCATGGTCACCCGCATCGCGACGGCCGCGTCGACCGCGGCCCGCTGCGCCCTGGCCCGCATCTGCTCCTTGCGGATCTGCTCGTAAGCGGGCACACCAGCGGCGGTGACGCTCGCGACCACGGCACCCAGCGTCCACCAGCCACGATCCACCGTGGCGGCACCGGCCTGCATACCGAACCAGGTCGCCAGGGCAACCCCGGCCAGGCTGATGACCGTGGTGAGGTAGACCCGTGCGCCGGGTGGAATACGCATGCGGAGCAGGGTAGATCACCGTCCGGGGCACTCGGGGGCCACACGCGGATCCTTTTTGACCGCTGAAGCGTCGGATAAGGAGAATGCCGGGTTACCAGTGGGTTTGCTAGCTATTCCCCCTTTGTCAACTGGTAAAATAGATAGTAGGGGCAGGGGGCGCCGGGCGATGTACTACGAGGAACGCTACCGACTGACCAGGCTGGCGGTTGCCGGCCTGGCTGCCAGCGTGTTCCTGGTGGCGGTGGGCTTCCTGTGGCACCTGCCGGTGATCTTCCTCCCGCTCGGCGCGGCCCTCGCCGTGCTCACCGCCCAGGGCGCCGGTGTGATCGACCGGGCCCGCCGCACCACGGCGTTCCGCGCCGACCAGGCGGGCATCACGCTGGGCACCGTGCCGGACAAGCTGACCGTGCGGCGCGGCTCGCGGCTGTTCATCCCGTGGGCCGATGTCGAGCGGATCATCCTTTACCCGGTCCATCCGCGCGGGCGCGGCGGCCGCGGCGCGGTGCAGTGCATCGGGGTCCAGCGGCGGGCCACGGCCGAACCGCTGCGGTGGGGCAACGAGCAGGCGCCCGGCTGCCCGGTGCCCCGGGTCCCGGCCTGGGCGACCCGGCCGGTCACCGGCTGGCGGCTGGACCGCGCCCGCCTCGCCGCGGTCACGGCGGCGGTGGCACCGGACGTTGCGATCCTCGACACCAGCACAGAGCCGCTGCCGGGCGACCAGGATGACGGCCAGCGCAGCAACGCCCCGGAGGCGGGGCCCGCCGCGTAACCGGAGCCGGAGCCGTGTGTCGTCGTTGCCGCAACGACGACACAAGAAGGTGTTGTGAAGAATGGGCCAACCCGGCCGCCTCTGACCAGGGCCGCCGCCTGCCCATCTATGAGTGGACGGCTAAGATGTGACAGCCTCGCAGGTCCGCCAATCCTGCCAAGACTATGACAGGAAAAGCACGATGACATCGTCGGCCGTTTGGGAAGCTCACCGAAGCGCGGCAGCTTTCGGCCTTCTTCAGCCCTAGGTTCACCCTTACCCGCATACAGGGGCTCACCGTACTAGAATTCATAGTCGAACAATTCAATATCACGAGCGTACAATTGCCGCACTAGCTGCCGGGTATCCGTTGAATAGTACTTCCTGTAGTGACTATGAACGCTTGCATTCATGTGCGGCAAGGATGGCCTAGCGCCAATGGCTGAAGACAAAATCTGAAAGTCCTTCCTTAGGTTTTCGTATTTCCCCAGATAATCTACTAGAACGGTACCAAGCTCATCGCAGACGAAAGCATGCTGGCAGGCCGTCCGAGCCCATTCGCAGCCACGATAAACACGCAGGAACTGTTCAGTCTTTAGGACATCAGCGGGAGTTATAAGGGCCCTGATATCATGAGGCGTTGCATGTTTCTGCAGATTGTAGAAGTGCTGCGAAATGAACCAATCCCACGGGTTACGGACTATCGCAAACTTGAAATAGCTGTCCCAGATAGAGCGACCCAGCGCTTCACGGAGTTCGACCGCCGGAATATGATGTCCAGTATAAAATCCGTCTCGCGCCTTACAATCCAGCTCAGGCTCATCATTCAGCCCAGCCAATGCAGCTTCAATACTTCTACTCCCACTCTTTGGGTTCGCTACGAAGATGACTTGCCGCGAATGACTAACTATCATGGCTACTCACATTAAGTATTTCGCTTGGGTCAATGCGCTATGCCGAGTTCTTGCATCATCTTGTGTTCATCAGGCAAGACATTGCCCCTAAACCCAACATCAGTACCCCCTATCACTCTCAACAACGACCTATAAGCGTAGTGTACAACTGAAACAGTATCTATCGGGCACGATATTGTCTGGTCAAGGTCAATATGCACGTCACTACTGGACAGCGGTGCGGGCAAGGATTGGCTATTGCTGAAGGCCCTACCGAGGGTCACGTGCATAGAGAAATCGCCAACTTTTGGGCCGAATCGCTGCTGTTTCTGATCGGTCAAGAGGGCGGACCAGTCTTCGGCTGGATATCGGGCAGCATATTCAGCTACCTGCTCTGCCACGCACGCCCTGCACTTGCGGATCGACTCACCTAGCCGTGGGTCATGAGCCCTTCCAGGCTCGAGTAGAACGTAGCCGCGATTGTCGATCCTTACTCTAGCGAAGCTAAATATAATATCCTGATCCAGTAGATGCGCCGACTTTCCTGCCAGTTCTACTAGAAAAGACCCAAAGTGTTCGGGAAGGTATTGCGGCGACTTGAGTTGACCAATCATAAGTGGACCGAAATATGGCGTGTCTTGAGTTCTGCATAGCGACGAGACAGTGACATGGAATTGAAGGTCATCGAATAGATGTACAGCCGCGTCACGAGAGGACAATGCTTCCGTGATGCGTTCGACAGGCTCGTCCAACCTGCTCGCTGCTGCCAGGCCCTCCGGGCGCGCGATGACGCTGATTCCGTGGCCGGGTGGATTAGACAGGGCCTGCATCCAGTAGTCTATTAGCTCGTTACGATAAAAGTTGTAAGGCTCATTGCGAGCCGCCGCATTAAGATCTATCTGAAAGCCCTTCGATATGCCCTGCGTGTGGGATGATGTGACGAGCGAAATGGATGAAGCGGTTGATTCAAAATTTGGTCCTATGTCTATGGCCCGAGCGGTATAACGGAAAGGCCCATCGTATATCGCTGGAACAATCTGTGGATTCTTAGCCGCCTCTGCATAGGCAACACGCATCGAATCGAGAACACTTTGCTGGCTGGATCTACGGACATCTCGCCGTTCCCGACCTACCGCGTGAGGGCTGAAGGGGTTTAGGAAGAGTAGCCCCAGCCGCCGATCTCTTTCACGGAGTAGCCAGTCACGGTACATGAACATGTCGCTGTGAACTATTCGGAAGAGGGATGTGCCAAGAATAAGAGCTGAGAATTTGGCATCGCGAAGGAGCGCTTCGGCATCGGGCGCGGGAGATATCCACCTCACTGAGAAGTTAGCGACAGAATCTTTGCCTCCTGCCTTGGGGGCAGAGACGTTGGACTGTGATTGACTCCGCTTGGAATCAGCAGGCTCATTATCAGGTCTTGGGCCTATTTGTGGTGGCCAGTACGATATTGTACGCCCCTGTATCAGGGCAGTCATGAAGCTTATGAGGAGTACGATGGTGATGCCTATTACCAGAGCTATGAAGGCATATCCAGCCGTGGAGTTGTTGGCTAGCCATTTGAAGAAAGCAGTCAAACCCTGGCCCTCTCGATACTGATACGTTGGCGGAGCGCTCTGTTGCAGTGCGAAGTTAGCATCTAGGCGCCATGGACTGCGGGGGGTCGGAAGTCAAGGGTCTCCCCATGCCGCCGACAGTAGCGCAGGGGGTCCAAACTGTCGAGTCTGTCGAGATTGCTTGGAGGAGCGAGAGCGGCCACTTAACCTCGGTGTCATATTTAGAAGGCTCCTCATGTGACAGGGATGTCTCTGTCATTTGTGTTTGTACTTGCTTAGACGATGACCTCTTAACGAGTATTGCGACTACGGATCGGCTCATCTGCCCAAGAGTCCAGACGCCGAGGTTCCATCCACGTTGCCGCCGCGCACAGTGGCCGCACAGGATATCCACAGAACCGCAACGCCGGGTATGGCCACTGTGCGACCCAAAGTAGTGTCCGCCATCTCGCCTGCCTGCGGAAACTACCTTCGGTGGTCTGCCTCCGCCGTGCCGGCGGCGGCGCGGGGGAAACCATCGGGCCACCCATCCGCGATAGCCACCTGGGTTCCCCAAAGGTTTCCCCCGCACCCCCTTAGCCCGTCGCGGTAGAGCGCGGTTGGGACGACGGCCTCGATCTGCCCGCGTGGTCGAGAGCGGCGGCGGCGAAGATCTGGTCGGGGCCATCGGCCAGGCACGACAGCCCGGTCACGCGCTGCTGCCCGGCCAGGGCGGCGCGGATCGCCTGATCGACTAGTGCCTGGACCGGGGCGGGCAGGCCCCGGTGCCCGGAGACCGCGATCCGCATCGGGGTGCCCGCCGTTAGGACAGCAGCGCGGCGAGCTGCCGGTCGAAGTCCCGCACCGGGCCGGTGACCGGCCCGGTGTAGGCGCGGCGGAACGCCCGGGACCTTTCGAGCACCCGTTCCGAGCCGTACCGCTGCCCGGCCGCCAGCCCTTCCCCAGCCAGTGCGAACGCCTCATCGGCCTGGGCTGGTGTCGTGGGCTGTGGTGGCTTGCTGGCGGGCGGCGGTGGCCACATCCAGCATGAGCACCGCGCGCTGCTTCGGCGCGGGCTGTGCCGCGCTCAGGGACTGGGCGAACGCGGCAAGGGCTTGTTCGGCCCGGCCGAGGCGGACGCAGGCCAGTGCCCGGTAGCCGACCATTCCGCACAACACCCCAGAATGTCGTGGTTGCCACCACGACGACATACGCCTGAGCGTTAAGAGGCCGGGCGGGCCAGCGGGCCTGGCGGGGACGGGTCAGCCGGCCAGGGCTGCCTGTGCCTCCTCGACCGAGCGCAGGATGCGGTGCGCGCCGCTGGCGGTGGCGAGGCCGGCGGCCTCCGCGAGGATGGCGAGCGCGTCGTCGCGGCGGCCCTGGCCCGCGGCGATGTAGCCAAGCCCGATCAGGTTCGCGGCAACCCCGGCGGGCTGCCCCAGTTCCCTGCGCAGCCGGGTGGACTCCTCCAGGCGCGCCCTCGCCTCGTCCAGACGGCCAGCGGCGTGGGCCGCGATGCCCAGGTGCCGTAGCGCCTCGGACATCGTCATCTTGTCGCCGGCCTGGGTGGCGAGTTCCAGGGACCGGTCAAGCAACGGCACCGCCGTGTCGTTGTCCCGCCGGACCACCTGATGAAAACAGCCGACCCAGAACAGTGCCTCGGCCTCCCCCCGTGCGTCCCCGAGTGCCTGGTAGAGCCGCACCGCACGGTCGAACAGCGGCAGCTCCTCCGGGTCCTCGCGGGCCTGGCCGGGGCCGGTGTCCCGCTGGTGCAGGAACCGGGTGTGCCGGAGGCGGCCCCGGGCCAGGGCTAGATCCGCGTCCACGCCGTCCAGGTCGCGGCCGGCCTGCGCCAGCGCGGCGGTGTCCCCCTCGAAGACGGCGCGCTCGTACAACCGCCTGGCGTTCTGGATTCGCTCATCCACGGCCAGCACCGCCTCACCTGTCGGGCACGGCCCGCGACATTACCAGCCGCTCGGCTGCCTGCCTCGAACCTGCCGGCCTCGCTCGGCCACCACCAGCCACATGCCCAGAGGGGATCCAAGTAGATGTAGCTCATGACTCGCGGCCGGGCCAGCACGCTGGCCACGCTCCTCGCCGGCGCCGCCATCGGGTTCTTCGCCATCGGCACCGGGTCTGCCCGGACGGCAGCACCACGTTCTCCGGCTTCACCATCACTTACACCGTGCCGGCCTGACCGGCCCGCTCAGCCAGGCGGGGATCCCGGCCGGGGCGGCCGGGATCCCCGCAGGCCCCGCTAACGCTTGCAGAAGGCGATCTGGTCGTACACCGGGTCCGGGACGCTGTCACCGGTGGTGAGCAGCACCTGCGTCTCCAGCGTGACGATGTAGGCGCAGGAGGGCAGGTCGGAGACGGCGAAGTTGTTGGTGGCGGCACCGGCGACCTGGCCGGGCGTGGCAGCTGGCAGCGTGAATCCCCAGGTCGTACCGCCGCCCGCCATGCTCAGGCTGACCGCGCCCAGGTTCGGGTGCGCGGCGGTGACCAGCACGGTCAGCGAGTTGGTGACCCCGCCGCAGCCGCTGCCGATCAGTTCCTGGACGTTCACGCTCGTCACGTCAAGCTGGCCGCTCACCTGGTACGGCACCCAGCTGCCGCCCTTGTTGACGTTGTTGTACAGGGTGTTGTCGATGGCCAGGGTGTGGCATTCGCCGCCGTCGGTCTCGGTCAGCGGGAGCCCGGCCTGCCGGACCCGGAGCCTGATGCCGAACTGCTGGTCCGCGGCCAGGTCGGCGGGCGGCAGCGGGGTGCCGGCCATGATCGCGCCGACGTCGACCGGCGGCCACGCGGCGATGGTCCCGGTGTCCAGGACGATCATGTTGAGGTTCGGGGTGAACAGCCCGGTGGACAGGTTGCCCTCCTGCGGCATGGCGATCCACCCGTCCGCGGCCGGGGTGACGGCGATCTCGGTGGGCGAGTTGGTCCCGTTCACGACCACCTTGCTGACCTCTAGATTCGCGCCCACCAGTTGCTCCGAGGTGCCGATCATCGTGGGCAGGATCTGGTTCGGCAGCACCGCGGTCCACGGCCCGGGGGTCATCGCGTTGGGCTGCGCCCTGACCTCGAACCGGTACTCCAGCGGCAGGCCGCCCAGCGTGGTGCCGATCGGGCCGCTGAGCCGCAGGCCGAGGAAGAAGGCACGGTTGTCGGCGAGGGTCCGGCCGGTGCCACCGGGACCGCTGGCGACGTCCACCTCATAGTCGTAGCCGCCGATGTAGCGGAAGTCAGGGATGGGCTCGGTCTGTGGTGGCGCCTCGGGCACGCACAGGTCGACGCAGAAGCAGGGGCCGACGTTCTGGCGGCCTGGGGTGCGCCCGGTGCTGGGCGGCTCGCTCAGCAGGACGACCCCGCCAGGCCCCTCGATCCGGAAGTAGAGGTCGGGCCCTGGCACGAGTTCGATGTTGATCAGCGGTGAGAACGGCGTCTTGGAGAAGTCCGCCACGGTGTACCAGATCTGGAACTTGCCGCCGGGGCCGGTCAGCGCCGAGCCGAGCGCGTCGTCCTGGAGCCAGTCCCGGTCGAAGGCGTAGACCGTGGCCCCCTCGACCACTTGATCGGTGCCGCACACGGTTACCTGACCGCAGATGACCCACAGGCCCAGGCGGCCGAGCATTGCGCAGGTCAGCCTCGGCGGCATCGCGTAATCGAACGCCGCGACCTCGTTGCCGGCCTTGGCGTCCGCGGTGCCGGCCATGGCGTCCGCGGTGCCCACCGAACGCCAGGTGGGCTGCAGCGTGGTCAGTGCCGCCTGGACCGGGTGCGGCGGCACGTGGCCGCTCAGCGTGCCGCAATACAGGTCGATGTCGACGGCATCGCCGCCGTAGGACCCGGCCAGTTCGACCGAGTAGCCGCCATCAGCCCCGATGGCGGCCTCGCCGAGCAGCGCCCCGTGGGCCGTCTCAAGCGCAGCCTGATCCCCGGCGCCGGCGTGATGGAAGAGGCGGAACGTGTGACGCGGGTCCGCGGCGGCCCGGGCGGTCACGCCCTGGTCCGGCAGCGTGGCGTACACGCGCACCACCGCGCCTTCCAGCGAAATGGGGCAGTCCTCGCAGACAGACGCGCTCAGCACGCCCCGAAGGGTGAACGACATGGCAGATTCCCCCGAATCTTCGTGCGGGCAGCAGAGCGCTGACCGTCTCAACAAGAGAGCGGTCCGGCCGCAGATAGATACAAGGAGTGATCAGCACACGTCAGCGGGCCTGCCACGGCACCGCTGGAGCTAGACCGGAGGCGCCTGGCCCGCCAGCGGGGCGATCGCCTCCAGGCACTGTGTGAGAGCGGTCTCCTCATCGCATTCCCGCAGCACCTGGGACTGGTTGACCATGTCGAAGTAGGTCAGCCTCGAGATCTTCTCCAGCGAGTCGAGCACCGGCCGCCGCCGGCCCGCGCTCGACCGCCACACCAGCGTCTGCGGGTTCCCCGAGCCCACGATCGTGCGGTAGTCCAGTGCCAGGTGGAAGTCATGCAAGGCGAACACCACCTTGAAGGTGTCCCCGTGCCAGGCAGCACCGCCGTCCGGCCCGGCCGCCGCCCGGAAGGCGAACGCCTGCTCGGGGTCGCGCAGCGTGGAGTACACGTCCGAGGGAACCGTGTCGTCGACGAGTATCGGGGTGCCCGGATGGGAGTGCACGATGGCGCTGCACAGATCCCGGTACGCCTGCTCGAACGTGTGCATGCCGTCGATGAAGATCAGGTCGTAGGTCTTGCCCGCGGGCAGTCCGGCGAAGAACTCGTCGGAGGTCACCTCGGCGAAGATCGTGACATCGTCCTCGTGGTCGGCGACCGGGAACGGGAAGGCAGGGTCGACCGCGGTTCGCTCCGGGACCTGCACCCGCGCGAAGGTCCCGCCGGTGTGGACCCCGATTTCCAGGTAAGACTGAGCCTCCAGGGCCGCCGCGAGCCGGTTCAGCCGTTTCGAGGTGAACTCGTGCTGCAAGACCCACGGGTCTGGCGGCTCTCCGGCCTGCTCGGTCATTGGCCACGCTCCTCGGTTCGGCCGCGGCACAAGGCTAGCCTCAGGCAACGGGAAACCCCAGGGCCGCGGCCGGGAAGCGGCGGTCAGGGCCGCTGGCCGGTTGCTAGCTTCGTAGGGTGCAGGAACCGATTGCCACGCGGCCCTACATGCCCGGCTATGGAACGCTGCCGGCCACCGAGGGGACCGGGCTGCTGCCCTGGTCCTGGGTGGTCGAACGGCTGGCCCGCTCGCACGACTTCTGGCTCGCCACGGTGACTCCGCAGGGCGCGCCGCACCTGATGCCGGTCTGGGCGGTATGGCACACCGGCAGGCTGTGGTTCTCCAGCGCGAACGGGTCCCGCAAGGTGCGCAACCTGAGCGCGGACGCCCGCTGCACCGTGTCCACCGACAACCCGCAGGAGCCGGTGGTCGTGCACGGCCGGGCCGAGCGGATCTCCAGCCCGGAGGAGCTGGCGGCCATGCTGGCGGCGGAGAACGCCAAGTACCAGACGAGCTATGGCCCGGAGATGGTGGATCCCGCGCTGAACAGCGTCTACGCGCTGCGTCTTGAGTGGGTGTTCGCCCTGGACGCCAGCGATTTCGCTGGCTCGCCGACCCGGTTCACCTTCGGCCCTGGCGCGGCTGGCTGACGGGCCCGGTCGGCCGGCCACCAGTAGGGGGCGCTGGACACGTCTCTGGCGTACCCGGACCGGGCGGGCTCGGCCAGCGGTTCCGGCGAGGAGCCGCGGTGACGTTCCTGGAGGTGGCCCAGGGCCAGCAACTGCTGGATGGGTTCCAAGGCCGGCTGCGGGGCGGGCTGGGTGCTCCCAGCGCCGCGCCCGGGCGACGGACACGCACATCACGGCCAGCGGGGCGACGACCAGGACCGAGGCGGCGAAGATGCCGTGGCCGCGGCTGAGCATCCCGAAGGCGAGCGCGGCCGGCACGAAGGCGCCGTACCCGATGGTGCTGACGACCGAGGCGGCACCGGCGCGGATGGCCGAGGGCATGGCGTCGTGCAGGGAGCGGGTCAGCGCGATGTTCAGGACGGTGACCCCGAAGATCGTGGCGACCTGGGCGCCGATCACCACGCGCGGGTCGTGGGCGAACAGGCCGAAGGCGGTCACCAGCGTGCCCAGGGCGGCTATCAGCACCGTGCGGCTGCCCCGCAGCCAGCTGGCGAGCGCGCCGCCGCCCCAGGCGCCGCCGTACATCAGCGCGCAGGCGGGCCCGTACCAGAGCACCGGCAGTGCCAGCCCGAGGTACCACAGCTGGTAGAACTCGATCAGCAGGCGCATGACCACGCAGTTGGCCACCAGCGCGGCCACGATCCAGCCGGCGTTGCCCCCCGTCGCGCCGCGCACGATCTGGCCCAGATGGGCGCCCAGGTGCGGCCGGGGCGCCGTGCGGTGCAGGCGGGGCTCGCGGAACCGGGACAAGGTGAAGAACGCGCAGCAGGTGAACGGGACCGTCAGGAAATACTCGGCCCGCAAGCTGGCGTAGCGGGCCACCACCGCGGAGGCCAGCGCACTGGTGATGAACGCCGTGGCCTCGAACATCTGCACCCGGCCGTAGCAGCGCTCGAACGCCCCCGCCGAACCGGTCTCCTCCAGCACCACGTCGTAGACAGCCGAATCGTAGATCCCCGCATACGCGGCGTAGAACAGCCCCCAGACCGAGATCCCGGTCGCGTACAAGGCCAGGCCATGACTGAAACCGCACACCACCGAACTGCCGATCAGCGCACACGTGGCGAGGTAAAGCACACCCTTGCGGCTCCACCGGTCAGCCAGCAGCCCCAGCGGGATGTTCGCCGTCATCATCACCACGATGTACACCAGCGTCGCGACCGTGATCAGGTAATCATTCAGCCCCACCGACCGCATGAACAGCTTCTCCACCGAATACCACAGCACGAAACTGTGGATGAACCCGGTCGCGTACAGCGGCCGCAACCGCTTGCCGACCGACTCGGCCACCGGCGTGTTCTTGACGAGCACCACGACACGAGCGTGCGGCAGCCGGCTTGCACTGACCTTGACGCGAACCTTGCACCGCAGGTCAGGCGCACGGGAAAGGGCCACCCAAGGAGCAGCCAGTGAGGCTCGCCCACTGGCTGCGCAATGCGGGTAAGGCTAGGAGGTAAGGCGCCCCAGGGCGGGATCCATGGTTTCTATGCGTATTCGCGCGGCCTCCGCCTCGGGTACGCCGAGGCGCTCGAAGATATCCAGCGCCTGCCGGAAAAGAATCCGGGCGGCATCGGGGCGCCGGGTGCTGAGCGTCGTTTCCGCGATCCCTTCGAGGATTTTGGCCTCCTCGTAGGGGTCACCGATTTCCCGGGCCAGCTTGAGCACGGCATGGTATTGGTTGAGCGCCTCGCCGTAGCGCCCCGACGAGCGGCACACGTCGGCGATCCCGCGGAGCGCGATGACCTGCTGGGACTGGTTGCCGATCTCCTCGGCGATCAGCCTGGCCTGCTCGTGGTGGAGCAGCGCGTCGTCGTAGCATTCCGCCTTGCGGTAGACGGCGCCGGTGTCATTGAGCACATTGGCCTGGTTGGGCAGGTCGCCGATCTCGCGGAAAATGCCCAGGGCCCGGCGGTAGGCGGCGAGCGCCTCCTCGTAGACGCCCTTGTAGTCGTAGACACCGCCGATGTTGAGGTACAGGATCGCCATGTTCTGCGCCCCGCCAATCTCGGCGAAAATCTCCAGCGAGCTCTGGTAGGCGTCGAGGGCGTCCCGGTGATAGCCGGACAACAATTTCATCCGGCCGAGGTTGTTGAGTGTTTTCGCCTCACCCCGCCGGTCGCCCACCGCACGGTAGAGCGCAAGCGCCTCATGCAGATGACCCATCGCGTCGGGATGACGGCCCAGCTGCCAGCAGGAAATCGCCGAGTGGCTCAGGGTGGTGGCTTCGCCGTGCTGGTCCGCGGCGGCGCGGTACAGGTTCCGCGCCTCGTGGAAGTGGGCGAGCGCCTCGCGGTACCGGCTGGTGCGCAGGTGCGCCAGGCCCATCTGGTCCAGGGCGTGCGCCTCGCCCCGCCCGTCGGCCTGGGACCGGTAGATGGCGGCAGCGTCCTCGGCCAGGGGCAGCATCGCCTCGTGCCGGCCGGTCTGCTGGCTCACCTCGCTGAGTTCCAGCGCCGCCAGCGCGATCCTGCCGGGATCCGCGATGTCGCGGGATGCCTGCAGGGCCAGGGTGTGTGCCGCGATCGCCTCGGGCCAGTAGGCCTTGACCTGGACGAACCCGGCCAGCGCATGGATGAGGTCCGCGCACTTGCGCTTCCACTCGTGCCGGGCGGCGTACTGGGCGGCCTGCAGGACGTTGCGCCATTCCGCCTCGAGCCAGGCGGCGGCCTCTTCCGGCGTGGCCAGGGCCGCGGCCGACGGGCGGGTGACCGGGACGGGCATCCGGCGCCGGAACGGGTAGAGTTCCCGGTCGGCCTCGTCGGCGGTGTGCAGGTAGTAGTCGAGGAGCCTGCCGATCGCCTGCCGCCGCGCGGCCGCCGAGTCGTCACGCGCGGCGCACATGGCCGCATACCCGCGGATGAGGTCGTGGAACACGAACTGGCCGCCAGGGGCCCGGGACAGCAGGTGGTGATCCAGCAGGGCGCCGATCGCCTCCTCCGCCTCGGCGAGGGTGCCGCCACCGAGGGCCGCCGCGGCGTGCAGGCTGATCTGCGTGGCCGGGCTCAGCCCCAGCCGGCGGAAGAACTCTTGATGGCCGGATTGCAGGGCGCGGTAGGACAGCTCGAAGGCCGGGGCCCAGTCCAGGGCCGTCACATCCGTGCCCTCGACGCGGGCGGGCGGCCGGGACAGTTCCGCCGCCAGGTCGCCGAGCTGTGACGGGTAGCCCCTGGCCAGGCGGCCCGCGGTGAGCTGGATGGCGAGCGGCAGCCGCCCGCACAGTTCGACGACCGCGGCGACCTCGGCGTCGTCGTGTGCAGCGTCTGCGCCCGCGATCCGCCGGAACAGCGTGACCGCGTCGTCGACGGGCAGCGCGTCCAGCGTCAGCGCCTGCGCCTCTGCCAGGCCGGGAATCCGGTACCTGCTGGTGACCAGGACCAGGGACCGGCCGCCTGATGGCAGCAGCGGGCCGACCTGGTCCACGCTGGCAGTGTCGTCCAGAATCACCACGGCGCGGCGCCGGCTGAGCTGAGCCCGCCATAGCGTGGCCCGCTCGCTGAGCGATTCGGGTATCTGCGTGGCCGGCACGGTGAGCATCTGCAGCAGCCGGTGCAGCGCTTCGGCGGCGTCAAGCGACGGGCTCCCCGGGTCGTGGCTGTGGAAGCTGAGGTAGAAGACACCGTCCGGGTACTGGCCGGAAAGGATGCGGGCGGCGTGCACGGCGAGCGCGGTCTTGCCCACGCCTGGCATGCCCGCGATCACGCTGACCCGGGGGGTGTCGCCCTGGTCTCCGATCAGCAGGCTGAGTTCCTCGTCACGCCCGACGAACTCCGCCGCTTCGGGCGGGAGGGTGTCGGGGCGCGATACCCGGGCCGGGAGGGTATCCGGGGGCGATACCCGGGCCGGCAGCCGGGCCGCCGCCGGCCTGGCGGCAAGCCCCGGATCACGGCGGAGGATCCGCTGGTGCAATTCGGACAACGCCGGCCCGGGCTCGGTGCCCTGCTCCTCGACCAGGCGGCTGCGGGTCTCCCGGTAGAGGCCGAGCGCGTCGCCCGGCCTGCCGCTGCGGTACAGGGCGGTCATCTGGTGCGCGATGAAGGTCTCGTCCAGCGGATACTGGGCGAGCAGATGGTGCAGTTCGCCGACCAGGTCGGCGTGCCGGCCAAGCACCAGCTCACACTCGACCCGTTCCAGGATGGCAGCCCGGCGTTCTTCTTCGAGGCTGTCGCGCATCCGCGCCACCCAGTCACCGTCGATGCCAGCGAGCGCTGGGCCGTGCCACAGTTCGTCCGCCTCGCGCAGCAGGCTGGCCGCGCGGTCATGGTTCCCCCCGGCGGCCAGGCTGTCCGCATGCCTGCGCAACCGGCGGAACTGATGCAGATCCACCGTCTCGGGATCGACATCGAGCAGATAGCCACGGGCACGCCCGGCCAGCTGGACGTTGTCGCCGACGGCCTGCCGGAGCGATGCGCGGAGCCGCGCCAGGTAGGCGGACAGGCTTTCCCTGGCCTTGGCCGGCGGCCGGGTGTCCCAGAGCCGGTCGATGAGGGTCTCCGCCGGGACTACCGTCCGCGGCGTCAACAGCAGGATGGCAAGGACGCAGCGCTCCCTGGCCGGCCCCAGGTCCCGCTGCCGGCCGGCCGACCACAGTTCGATCGGCCCGAGAACCCTAAATTCCATGATCGCCTTACGTCTTCCACCGCCTGCGGTCAGGCGGTTGGTCGAATGGGATGCACGGAACCATTCCGTCGCGTTTAATACCCGCTATGGCCTTCTCACACTCAGTCTAAGGGCAAGTACCGGGTAAAAGGAAAAATGTTCATCCCCTGGTCAGATAGGGTGCAGCGCAATTTGCACGGACCCTTTCAAGGAAATCGAAACGGACCGCAATAAGCGCCAGGTCCGGCTATATTCTCGTGGCCTATGTGGCCAGTACTACGTCAAGGGATGAAAGTTAAAGATGATGCTGCCCAGGCTAGTGTTACACGCGTGGCTTGACCTGACCCTGTCTGAGCAACTTGCACGGGCAGGTGCGTGAAAACTTGCCTGAATTAGCCCGAATGCCACATCCAGCAGCCCGCAGAAGAGTAGCTTCTCCGTCTTAGAGGACCCGATGTCTATGTCATGAAGAGGGGACCCTCTCCCATGGAGATTCGTAGTTCATTATCGAACGGCACTCCTTCTAGCGGCCCGGTGGGCGGCGCGCACCGCAGGTTATCCGCGCACCGCAGGCCTCCGAGGTCGGTCCGCGCCCGGGTGGTGCGCGGGATTCTCGCCCTGGCCCTCACACTGGGCAGCATCGGCGCGGCAGCGGCGACCGTGATGGGGCACGGCGGCAACGCCCACCCCCACGGCAAGGTCGCCGTCAGTAACCACTGGATGTACTAAACCCCCGGGCGGCATCCGGACGGCGCCGGCTCGGCGCCGTCCGGATGCCGGTCACGCCTGCTGGGACATCTCGCGCCAGGCGGCCCTCGATAACACCGCGCCCGTGCCATTGGGCGAAGCACTGCCGGCCGGGGCGCGACTCGTCCGCGAGCCGGATCCCGGGCGGCAGCACCGCCTCGTCGCCCGCGAGTTCGCGCAGCGCCCACGAAGAGGGTTCCGGCGCGTCGGTCACAGCGCCACGGCGGGGCCGTCGTTCGGCATGGTGTGCGGGTACTTCAGCCCGGTGCCGGTGTTCAGCATGACCACCTGGTCCGCTTCGGCCAGCCATCCGGATTCGCGCAGCAGGCGCACCGCGGTGACGCAGGCCGCGCCCTCGGGGCAGATGAAGCTGCCTTCCAGGTGCGCGATCAGCCGCTGATCCGCGAGCAGCGCCGCGTCGTCCACGGCGACGGCGGTCCCCCCGGTGGCATACAGCGCACCAAGCACGAGGAAGTCGCCGAGGGCCTTGGGGACAGTGATGCCGAAGGCGACCGTCCGGGGGTCCGGCCAGGGCTCACTGTGGCTGGCCCCGGCGGCGAACGCCGTCACGATCGGGGCGCACCCGGTGGACTGGACCGCCACCAGGCGGGGCAGTGCCTGCTGTCCGGTCCAGCCAAGCTCGCGCATCTCGAGCAGCGCCTTGTAGATGCCGATGATCCCGACCCCACCGCCGGTCGGGTACACGATGACGTCAGGCAGCCGCCATCCCAGCTGCTCGGCGATCTCCAGGCCCATGGTCTTCTTGCCTTCGATGCGGTAGGGCTCCTTCAGCGTGGAGACGTCCTGGTACCCGGGGCGGGCCGGTACCTCCGCGGCGACCAGCCGGGCCGCGTCCGCGATGCTCCCGTCGGCCACCAGCAGCTCGGCGCCGAGTACCCGGCACTCGGCACGGTTGACAGCGGGCGCGCCGGCGGCCATGACGACGAGGCTGGGCAGCCCCGCCCGGGCGGCATAGGCCGCCCAGGCCGCACCGGCGTTCCCGTTGGTTGCCATGGCCACCCCCGCGACGCCCAGTTCTGCGGCACGGGACACGCCGACGGCGGCGCCGCGGGCCTTGAAGGTGCCGGTGGGGATGAGGCTCTCGTCCTTCATCAGCAGCCGGGGAACCCCCAGCGCGCGGCCCAGGCGCGGCATCGCCAGCAGCGGCGTCATGCCTTCACCCAGGCTCACCACCCGGCCGGCGCCCGAGACCGGCAGCAGTTCGTGGTAACGCCACAGGTCCGCCGGGCGCGAGACAACCTCCTCGCGATCCAGCTGCGCGGCGACCAGGCCGAGGTCGTACCGCGCGAGCAGCGGCGAACCGCAGCCGCAGAGGCCCTGCACGACGGCGGCGTCGTGGACGGTGCCGCACCGGGCACACTGCAGCTGGGACAGGGCCGAATAGGGCCTGGACACCACGCATTCCTCCCGCACCCGGCTGGCCTGGCCGCCGCTCGTGCGTTGTCAGGGCTTGCGGGCAACGCCGCCGTAGGCGGACACGCCGTCCGGGGGAACGATGTCGCCAGGGCCGGGCCGCCAGGTGTGCACGTAGACGACGCCGGGCGGCACCAGGTCCAGGCCGTCGAAGAACCGGGACACCTCGGGCAGGGTCCGCAGCGTCTGCGGGGTGGACACGCGCTCGTTGTAGCGCCGCTGTGCTTCGGCCTGGCCGGGGTGGATATCGCTGGCCGGGTGGGAGATGGCCAGGTAACTGCCGGACGGCAGTGCGTCCATCAGCCGGGCCACGACCTCGTACGGCGCCTCGGCGTCCTGGATCAGATGCAGCATGCCGAGCAGCAGGAGCGCGGCCGGGCGGGTGAAGTCCAGCGTGCTGGCGGCCGCGGTGAGGATCGGCGCCGCGTTCCTGACATCGCCGTGGATGTACTGGATGGCCCCCTTCGGGCCGCCGGCCAGCAATTCTCTCGCGTGCGCCAGCACGACCGGGTCGTTGTCCACGTAGACGATCCGCGAGTCCGGCTCGGCCGCGAGCGCGACCTCGTGGGTATTGTTCGCCGAGGGTATGCCGGTGCCGATGTCGAGGAACTGGCGGATCCCCGCCTCGGCGGCCAGGTAGTGGACCGCCCGCACCAGGAACGCCCGGTTCGCCCGGACCCGTTCCCGCAGTCCTGGGGTAGCCGCGAGCACCCGTTCGCCCGCTTCCCGGTCGGCGGGGAAGTTGTGCTGGCCGCCCAGCCAGTAGTCGTAGACGCGGGCGGGATGGGCCACCGAGGTGTCTATCCCGGCCGGCTGGCCCGGCGGGATCCCAGCCGTGCCACGGACATCCGCCCTGTCCTCAGCCACGGCGCGCTGCTTCCGGTTCGCCCGACCTCACACCGGCATCCTGTCACGCGCAGGCGAATGGCGGGGCCGTTGGCAAGCACGCCACGAGGGCCGGCGGGCACGCGGCGTTACGACGTGGACCGAGCACAGGCCCCGGGCGGCTGGGGTGCCGCCCGGGGCCTGAATGGGGCGCCGCCTGCCTGCCCTGGACTGGGGATCGCGGGGCAGGCAGGCGGCGTATAGGGGGTTATCCGTTGGCGCCGCAGACCGGCCAGGCGCCGATACCCTGGCCAGCCAGGACCCGCTGGGCCACAGCGATCTGCTGCGACTCAGAGGCGCCGGCGGCGCTCGAGGCGTACTGGCCGCCGCCGTAGGCGTCCCAGGTGCCCTGGGAGAACTGGAGCCCACCGGAGAAGCCGTTGCCGGTGTTGGTGCTCCAGTTGCCGCCGGACTCGCAGGCGGCGATCGCGGACCAGTTCACGCCGCCGGACGTGGCCGGGTACGAACTAGCGGCCACGGGCAGGCTGGATGGCGACTGCGACGACGACGAGGTAGCCGGCGCGAGCACCGGGCCCGCGGCGGCCATCGCGGCCCGCTGCAGCCACGCCTTGTGCGGGTGCCAGGTGCTCAGCCGGAGCTTCTGGCCCGCGACGATCGCGTCCGGGTTGGAAATCTGGTGACGGTTGGTCCACCACAGGGCGGGCCAGTCGGCCCGGCTGCCGTACTCCTGACGGGCGATATCCGAGAGGGTGTCGCCCGGCCGGACCGTGACGTGGCCCGGCACGTGGTGCGCCGGTGCCGCATGCAGCGAAATTGTGACCCCTATCAGGGTCTTCGCCAGTCCGGCAGCTGGAATACTGAACATGTCGGGGTTCCTCCTAAGGTTGGTCCGACACACAAGGTCCCGGCCGCGTGCTGCAACACCTGGCCGGGACCGTTATTTAGCTAGCCAACGATGCTTGCGCTCGTCACCTCCAGGCCCCGCAGGGCGGGGGTGTCACGAAACATCACAGGACTCTCTCCTCTTGGGCTCGTCCTCAGCTAGCCATCCAGGGAAGAATAAGCGCACGGGGCAAATCAGCGGGGGTGCGGACCCGGCGGAAACGGCGGCCAATTGGCTTCGAGCCGTTACTGGTGTGACTGGAGTGACAGCGGACACCTGGTGAGACCTCGGCAAGGTGGTATCGCCCGGTTTTAAACCAGCCAGCAGTGTGGCGAACGACATATCGGACAGGCCCTGGATGCACGGATCCGGGGGGCCGGCGGCCCGTTCTCGGAAGGGCGCTCATGACCTGGCAAGACTTGCTGGAACACTGCCTGGCCAAGCCAGGCGCGTGGCAGGACGAGCCATGGGAAGGCGACGTGGTGGTCAAGGTCGGCCCCAGGATCTTCGCGTTCCTTGGCACCGGGGCCGCCGGCCTGGTCGGCCTGAAGTGCGGCCCGACCAGGGAAGTAGCCAACGAATGGCTGTTGCGCTATCCGCGGGACGCCTCGGTTATGGCCTACATTGGCCGATCCGGCTGGAACAGCCTGCGGATCGGCGGCGCGATCACCGACGAGGAGCTGCTCGAAGCCGTCGACGCCTCCTACCGGGCCGTCGTCAGCAAGCTGCCCAGGAAGGACCGCCCGGCAGGCGGGTAACGCGGCCCACGCGGGCTCGTGACCAGGTCCGCACGGGCCGCCAGGCAGCGCCCGGCCAGGCGTTACGCCGGGGCCGGGGCCAGGACGAAGTCGCTGGCCAGCGACCACCACGGGCCGGCATGATCACTTAGCCCAGCGGGCCGCCCCGGGTCGCCGGCCGGGTGGGCGGTGAGATCCCGCAGCAGCGAGGGCTTGACCGCGAACACGGCGTCGCCGTCGATGTGCTTGCTCTCCCGGTCGAAGACGTGCGTCGTCACCGGCCGGTGGCCCGCGGCGCGCACGATCACGTGTATGTGCGCTGGCCGCCAGGGATGCCGCCCGGTCGCGGACAGCATGTGGCCGACCGGCCCGTCATGCGGGATCGGGTAGGGGGTGGGCCGCACCGTGAGAAACGCGTAGCTGCCGTCATCCCTGGTGCGGAACCGCCCGCGCAGGTGATTCTCTGGCGCGCCGGCGTCCTGGACGGCGTACAGCTCGTTGTCGCCGTTCTGCCAGACGTCGAGTTCGGCGCCGGCCAGCGGCCGTCCGTCCAGCGACCGGACGGTGCCATGCACCCACAGCGGCTCGCCAGCCGGCATCTCGTCGAGCCGCTCGCCGTAGGAGCGCGTCGGCGACCCCGGGACATAGAACGGGCCCTGCACCGTGGATTCGGTCGCGCGGCCCGCCGGATCCCGGTTCGCCAGGGCGTCCACGAGCATCGACACCCCAAGCGCGTCGGACCACAAGATCCACTCCTGGCGGGTGCCGGTGGTGATGTGACCGGTATCGGTCAGCACCCCGATCGCCGCCCGCCACTCCTCCTCGGTCAGCCCGACCTCCTTGACGAACTCATGCAGGTGCTCGGTGAGCGAGCGCATCACCGTGCCGAGGCGCTCGTCCGGGCACCGCGCGAAGCTGGCGAGCACGGCCGCGGTGATGTCATCGGGGGTGGTTCGCTCGGTCATCCCTGGGCTCTTTCCTTGCTGGTGTCCTGGCGGCCCGCGGCCGGGCCGGGCGCCGGTGCCTCGCCGGATGCCGGCGCCAGACCGAAGACCCGTTCGGCGTTTCCGTGCAGGAACAACCCCGCCGTCTCGTCGTCGAGACCGAGGCCCGCCAGGTCACGCAGGCAGTCGGCGGCCGGCCAGGCCGGGTGGTTCGACCCGAACAGCACCTTGCGGCGGCCGTGACCGCGCAGGTACTCGACAAGGTCCCGGGGGTAGCGGCTGGCCTTGTACGCCGAGGTGTCGATGTAGACGTTCGGGTACTTGGTGGCCAGCGAGATCATCTCAGCGGTCCACGGGTAGCCGATGTGGCCGCCCACGATGACCAGCTCGGGGAAGTCAAGCGCCACCGTGTCCAGGTACGGAATGGGGCGCCCTGGCTCGGACGGGCACAGCGGCCCGGTGTGCCCGACCTGCAGGCAGAACGGGATGCCCAGTGCCACGCACTCGGCGTACAGCGGGTAGTACCTGCGGTCGTCCGGCGGCAGGTTCCACAGCCACGGCACCACCCGCAGCGCACGGAAGCCCAGGTCACGGACGCACCGCCGGAGTTCCCTGACGGCCTCCATCGGCCGGGCCAGGTCCACGGCGGCCACGCCAGCGAACCGGCCCGGATAGCTGCCGGCCATCGCGGCGACCGCATCGTTGGAGATCAGCGGGCCGCGTGGCCCCCACCATGCGCACAGCATCCCGGTCCGCACGCCGGCCTCGTCCATGGCCGCCACCGTGGCCGCCGCGGGGACCTCGCCGCCGGTCAGCAGGCCATGGGCCCAGCGCCGCAGCGAATCGAACACCGGGTCGGCCAGGAACTCCGCTGATGGATGCTGCATCCAGGCATCAATGATCTCCACGGCAGGCCTCCGGAGCCGCTCGGCGCACGGCAACACGCTGAGCGCAGGATGCCGTTCTTTGCGGCAATACGCAAAGCCTCGCTAGCCGCGCCCGCCCGTGCCGGGGATCCGTGGCGATCCCGCACCGCGGCACCGCGCCCCCAGGCCAGCAGCACCCCAGGCCAGCACGCCCAGGCCAGCACGCCCAGGCCGGCCCATTGACGGGGGCCAGCCGGGCGGGGAAGCTTGCCAGTGACGGCCGAAGTCATAATTTCCTGGCATATATATGCTTATGGGCTGCTGCCTCGACGGCCGGCGCGGGGGACCACAGCAGGCCGAGGGGGGCGACGAGCCCATGCCGCGTACTTTCCGCCTGCAACTGGGCCTGCTTGCTGCTGGCGCCCTGGCGGTGGCCGCCGTCCCGGCGGGCGCCGCGGCGGCTGCGCACCTGCCCGCCCGGGCCCGCCCGGCCACGGCCATCCCGCTGCCACCGAACCCGGGCGGCAGGCACGGCACCAGGCCCGACCCGGTGCCCACCGTGCACCGCATCCATGTGGCGACGCAGGCGGGCTCGCCGTGGCAGCCGCTGGCGCACCATCCATCCTTCAACCCCGGCGCGATGATCCAGCTCACCGACGGGACTGTGCTGGTGCAGAACCAGGGCCCGAACAACAACGGCACGAACAAGTGGTGGAAGCTGACCCCGAGCGCGACGGGCAGCTACGTCAACGGCACCTGGAGCCAGGTCGCCGCGCTGCCGTCGAGCTACGCCCCGCTGTACTTCGCCTCCGCGCTGCTGCCCGACGGCCGGGTCATCATCGAGGGCGGCGAGTACAACCACGGCAACCTGGTGTGGACCAACAAGGGAGCCAGCTACGACCCGGTGGCCAACACCTGGACGATGGTGGCGCATCCGGTCGGCAGCGAGTGGGTCCGCATCGGGGACGGGCCTTCCGCGGTACTGGCCAGCGGCAAGTTCATGCTGGGTGCATCGGGGTTTTCCGGCACCACGGCCGAGGCCATCCTGAACGCGCAGAACCTGACCTGGCACGCGACCGGCACCGGCAAGGCCGACGGCAACGGCGAGGAGGGCTGGTCCCTGCTGCCCAACGGGGACGTGCTCACGGTGGATACCGGCGACGCCCCGAACACCGAGATCTACTCGCCGGCCACCGGCTCCTGGACCAGCGCGGGAAGCACCCCCGTCTCGCTCATTGACGCCGACGGCGAGGTCGGCCCGCAGGTGCTGCAGCCGGACGGCTCGGTCTTCGCCGCCGGCGCGACCGGTGCGAACGCCATCTACAACACCGCCACCGCGACCTGGTCGGCGGGCCCGAGCTTCCCGGTGATCGGCGGGGCCCAGTACGACGTGGCCGACGGGCCGGCCGCCGTGCTGCCCGACGGTGACGTGCTCGTCGCCGCCAGCCCGGGCGACTACACCCCGCCCACACACGTGTTCGACTTCAACGGCAGCACGCTGACCGAGGTGCCCGACCCGCCGAACGCCGCGAGCATGGCCTCCAACGATCCGTTCATGATGGTCCTGCCTACCGGCCAGGTGCTGTTCAGCGACCGGATCGGTGACATCGAGGTATACAACCCGACGGGCTCGCCGCAGCCGGGCTGGCTGCCCACGATCACCACGGTGCCGACGGCACTGGCCGCGGGCAGCAGCTACACCCTGACCGGAAAGCAGCTCAACGGGCTCACCCAGGCCTCGGCCTACGGCGACGACTACCAGGACGCCACGAACTACCCCCTGGTGCGCATCACCAACACCGCGTCCGGCACGGTCAGCTACGCCCGCACCACCGGGATGACCAAGATGACGGTCGCGCCGGGCGTCAGCTCCTCGGTCAGCTTTGCCCTGCCGGCCGGCACTCCGGCCGGCCCGAGCACGCTCGTGGTGGTCGCGAACGGCCTGGCCTCGGCCCCGGTCAATGTGACGGTCTCCGGATAGCCGCTAAAGGACGGCCTCGGCGCGTGCCATCTGGGCGTGGGCCGTGGCGACGCGGGCCTTGGCGGCCAGGATCGCGGTGCGGCCGAGCAGCATCGCGATCGACACGAAGATCAGGCTGTCGGTCAGCCCGCCGACGGTGATCTTGTTGGCCAGCATCCAGCTGCCTAGCTGCTGGCTGAACACGTGGCTGGCGCCGTAGGTGAAGTAGATGCGGGCGGCCACCACGATGATCCAGACCGCGGCGTACGGCCAGCCGGCCCAGGACACGGGTCGGCGGGCCTCGCCGTCGTAGGAGATCCGGAAGAACGACGCGGCAAGGGCGCCGAGCGCCAGGCCCACGACCAGGCCGGCGAACTCAAGCAGCAGGCCACGGCCGGACGTGGCGGCCCCCTTGAAGAAGAACGGGATGATGATGGCCGCCGCGATGACCGGGCGCAGCAGCCGCATCGGGGTTACCTTGCGGCGGCCAAGGTCGGCGGCCAGCACCACGGCAAGGATGACGAGGTTGAGAATCCAGACGCTCGCGTCCACGCGGTACTCCTTAATTAGACGCACCTGCCCGGTGCGAACTGCCCTGCCACGCCCGGACGGGGAACCCGCCCACGCGGGCCCCTCGGCCCGGTCATAACGCAAGTCTGGTCCCCGATGCGGCCCCGCCAGTGCGGCGGGCACGAGGCAGGCGTGGGATTTAGCACCCGGGAACGGATGCAGTGTCGATCACGCCGCTCGCATGCGGCCAGACCCGCCGGACCGCGGCTACCAGGTCATCGACGGCTGTTCGTCACAGCCGATGCTGTTCGCCATCGGCCACGCACCCGGCCGCTGATGGTCCGGCACCGCTGGCCGTCAGGCCGTGCTGACCGTCGTGCACTTCTTCGTGTTCGGCGGCCGCGGCGGTCAGCCCGTCGGTGCCGGGCAGGTCGATATCGACCATCGCCACGTCCGGGCGTTCGGCCACGGCCGCCGGCACGATCGCCTGGCCGTGGGCCACCTCGGCGACGACGTCGATGTCGTCCTCGAGATTCAGCACAGCGACCAGCGTGTCGCGCAGGATCCGCATGTCCTCAGCCACCAGAACGCGGATCACTGTCCCTCCCTGAGCCGGGCGGGCGGCGGGCGGTCGCCGCGGACAGACCTTACCGCAGCGCCCGGGTCACGCCGTGCCGGATCAGGCCGCGGTGTCGGGCTCGGCCTGGCCGCGGCGGAGCTCCACCAGCTCCCAGAGCCACTGCAGGCCGGCGGTGCCCGCCGCACCGCCCGCGAGCGGCTCCGCGGCGGGCAGCACGGTGCGCTCCTCCGGGCCGGACCGCCCACCGTGGTCCGCGCACAGCAGCAACTGGTATCTCATGGCTCTTCCCGTGGCTCGCAGGGGCTCGGCCGGAGCAGGTCCCTGTGGATGTCGTTCAGAACGGCAGACCGTACCGGGGCCGGGATCTCATCGGTGCGGCGCGGCCAGTCGCGCGCCACCGCCTACCGGTAGCGGTGCCGCCGCCGGTGCACCAGGCCGATGGCGACACGGGTCAGCATCATCACCAGCCAGAACACCAGGATCAGCCGGAAGAACCCGAACACCGCCCAGCCGCCACCGGAGGCCAGCACCAGAAGCAGGGCGATTAGCAGGAACAGTCCCACCGGCGGGCGGTGGCGGCGGTGGTGCCGCCATGGCGGTGGGCCGTCCCAGGACGGCCGGGCGGCGGCGCGCGGCGGCACCGCGGCCGGCCCGGGCAGGTCGGTGGTGAGGGTGCGCAGGTCGCCGAAGGTCTTCGCGCTCAGCGCCGCGGAGACCCGCTCGTCCAGTTCGTCCTGCGTGAGCCGTCCCTCGGCGTAATGGTCGCGCAGCCGCGTGGTGACGGCCTCCCGGTCGGCGTCGGAGACGCGCATCCGATCATCCATGACTCATCCCTTGCCTTACTCTTCCCCGTGTTCTTCATCGGCGAGGATCTGGTACATCGTGCTCCGGGCCTGCTCAAGCAGGGCCTCGGCTTCGTGGATCTGCTGCGGTGTGCCTTCCCGGGCCATCTGCACGATGGCCCCGCCCAGGCGCGCGGCCTGGACGAACAGGCCAGGCACCTCGCCTGGCTCCGGCGTCATCGACTCCCAGGCCGCGCGGGCCGCCTCCGGGTGGTCCTGGACGTACTGCCGCCCCTCGTCGGTGAGCCGGAACGTGCGCTTGCCGCCGGACTCCTCGGCCTCGATCAGGCCCTCGTCGGCAAGCTGGGACAGCGCCGGGTAGACCGCTCCTGGGCTGGGCCGCCAGGCGCCGTCGCTGCGCTCCTCGATCTCGGACATGATCTGGTAGCCGTTGCGCGGGCCCTCCTGCAGCAGGGCCAGGATCGCGGCGCGGACATCGCCACGCCCGGCCTTCGGCCCACGGGGCGGGCCGGGTGGCCCCCCTGGCCACCATCCGCCCCAGGGCCCGCCGGCGCCGCCGGACCCGCCATGCCACTCCCACGGGCCCTTTGACCGGGTACGCCCCCAGTCCCACGGGCCGCCGCGCGTGCCGTGGCGGTGGCCGGCCGACATCTCCCTGACCGCGCTGCGGACCTGGGCAAGCAGGGCCTGGAAGGGCTGACAGAGCCGGGGGTCGAACTCTCCGGCCGTGGCCTGTGCTGCTGACATCTCACACTCCCTGGCGACCACTCGCGACACGCTCACGATATATCGATAGCATCGCCAAGGCAAGACAAGACATAACTCGATACGAATCTAGCTCTTGACTCTGCATGATCGCGTTGCTGGCAGGTGCGGCGGGGTTGACGGCGCACCGCTCCCGGCAGCCCGGCGAGCCGGTGGCCCGGCCCTGACCGTGCCCGGCCAGTTATCCTGCCCGTGCCGGGTCCTCGATGGGCCTGTGTACCCGGGCCGCCTGCGCCTGGGCCGCGTACCGCGGGAGGGCCGATGCCTGGAAATTCGTCGTACCGCGTGGTCATCATCGGTGCCGGGTTCGGTGGTATCGGTATGGGCATCGCGCTGCGGCGGGCGGGCATCCAGGACTTCCTCATCGTCGACAAGGGCGACGGGCCCGGGGGGACCTGGCGGGACAACACCTATCCCGGTGCCGCCTGTGACGTGCCCGCGCATCTGTACTCGTTTTCGTTCCGGCCGGGGCGCTGGAGTGGCCGCTTCCCTCCGCAGCGGGAGATCCTGGCCTACCTGTGTGAACTGGCCGAGGAGAACGGGCTCGGCCCGCATCTGCGCCTGGGTACAGGTGTCACCGCGTGCCGCTTCGACGAGGGCCGTGCCCTGTGGAACCTCACCCTCGGCAACGGTGACACGATCAAGGCGAATGCCGTGGTCTCCGCGGTCGGGCAGCTCAACCGGCCCGCCCTGCCGGACATCGCGGGCCGTGACGACTTCACCGGCCCCTCGTGGCACTCCGCGCACTGGGACCACGGCGCCGGCCTGGCCGGCCGGCGCGTGGCCGTCGTGGGCACCGGGGCCAGCGCGATCCAGTTCGTGCCGGAGGTTGCCAAGACGGCCGCCCACGTGGACGTCTACCAGCGCACCCCGCCGTACGTGCTGCCCAGGACCGACCGGCAGTACGGCGACGCCGAACAGGCCTTCTACGACCGGTTCCCGGTGGTGCGCAAGGCCGACCGGCTGCGCATCTTCCTCTATGGTGAGCTGCTCACCAGCGGCTTCGTTCTGTCGCCCAAGCTCCTCGCGGGACCGATGCAACTGTGGCGCCGCCAGCTCAGCACGCAGATCGCCGACCCGGGGCTGCGCGCGAAGTGCGTCCCCGATTACGTGATGGGCTGCAAGCGGGTGCTGTTCTCCAACGACTGGTATCCGGCGCTGGCCCGCCCGAACGTCGATCTGGTCACAGAACCGATCGAGCGCATCGTCGCCGACGGCGTGGTCACCAGGGACGGCACCACCCGCCACGCCGATGCGATCGTCTACGGCACCGGATTCAAGACCCTCGACTTCCTTGCGCCCGTGGCGGTGACCGGCCCGCGCGGGCGCCGCCTGGACGAGACGTGGCACCAGGGGGCGGAGGCCTACCTCGGCATCAGCGTCGCGGGGTTCCCGAACTTCTTCATGCTCTACGGGCCCAACACCAACCTCGGTGGCAACTCCATCCTTTACATGCTCGAAGGCCAGATCCGCTACGTGGCCACGGCACTGCGGGCCCTGGAGTCCGAGGGCCTCGGCTGGATCGACGTGCGTCCCGAGGTGCAGCAGGCGTTCAACACCTGGGTGACCGCTTCCAGCCGCACCACGGTGTGGGAGAGCGGGTGCCACAGCTGGTACACCACGGCCTCGGGCCGCAACACCAACAACTGGCCCGACCACACGTTCCTGTACCGGCACCGGGTCCGCCGGTTCGACCTCGGCAGGTACCGTGCGATGCCGAAGTCCCCGGCCCCGGCCGCTTCGGGTGCGGGCCGCGGATGACCGCCCCACCCCGCCGCGCCGGCCGGAAGCGCCCGCCGCGTGCGCGCAGCCTGCGCCTGCCACCAGCGCTGATGCGCGCCGGAATACGGCAGCTCGGCCGGCGCGTCCTCGATCCGGCACTGGCCTGGGACGTGCAGCGGCGGCGCTTCGACCAGGTCATGCGCACCTCGCTGATGCCGCGCGGCACCAGCATTACGGAAAGCATGCTGGACGGGGTACCCGCCGAAGTGGTGACGGCCCGCACGGCACGCCCCGGGCGCACCGTGGTGCACTTCCACGGTGGCGGCTATTGCCTGGGCTCGGCCCGCATGATGCGGACCTGGGCCGCGCACCTGTCGGCGCAGGCGGCCTGCCGGGTCGTGGTGCCCGAATACCGGCTGGCGCCCGCGCACACCTACCCGGCCGCCCTCGACGACGCCCGGGCGGTGCTGCACGTACTGCTCGGCGAGGCCGATCCGGCCTCCATCGTGGTATCCGGCGACTCAGCCGGCGGTGGGCTCGCCCTGGCGCTCGTCCTCGCCATGCGTGACGCAGGCGACCGGCTCCCCGCAGGGTGCATCCTCATGTCACCCTGGCTGGACCTCACGCGGGACCGCTGGGCGCTGCCGGAGCTTGTGCGCAAAGACCTGCTGCTCAACCCGCCCTGGCTGGAGGCCTGCGCCGCCGCCTACGCCGAACCCGCACGGTGGGCGGACCCCGCGGTCTCGCCGCTGCGCGCCAGCCACGACGGCCTCCCGCCGCTGCTTATCCAGGCCGCGTCCGACGACCTGCTCGCCCCCGACGCCGAACTCCTGGCCACCAGCGCCGCCGCCGCGGGCACGGACGTCACCTACACCAGATGGCCGCACATGTGGCACGACTTCGCCCTGCTCCCCGGCCTGCTATCCGCCGCCGACAGCGCCCTGTCCCAGTCGGCCTGGTTCGTGCAAACGGTCACCTCCGGCTGACAGCACCCCGCAGCCCGCACGGCTATTGACGAAACAGATGAACACTCTTTTAATTCTGCTATGGGCCGTATCGCCGGAGTCACGGCCGCCGAAACCCGCCGGCGCCTGTTGCGCGCTGCCGCTGACGTATTCGCCGAGCGCGGCTACGACGGCACGCGGGTGGCTGACATCGCCGCGGCCGCAGGGGTCAGCAACGGCGCGCTGTACGCGCACTTCGCCTCCAAGGCGGAACTGCTTGTGGACGCGCTGCGCACGCACGGCCGGCGGCTGCTCGCCGATGTGTTCGCCGCCGACCCGGACCGGTCGATCACGGACCTGCTGCTGGTCATCGGCCGGTGGCTGCCCCGGCGCCGCGACGCCCCCGGTTACCTCATCGTCGAGGCACTGGTCGCGGCCCGCCGTGACGAGGAGGTTGCCCGGCCGATGCGCGACTACGTCGGCGAGCGTGCCGACTGGATCGCGGAACTTGTCCGCGTCGCCCAGGGCGGCGGCGAGCTTGACCCGGCGCTGTCGCCGAACGCGCTCGCCCATTTCTGCCTGCTGCTTGCGATGGGCAGCGCGCTGGTGACGCCGGACCTGCACGCGGTCGGTGACGAGGAGTGGAGCGCGCTGCTCACCCGGCTGATGTCGGCCCTCCGGCCTGACGGCACCAGGCAGACAGGAGCGATGCGTTGAAGGTCCGGATCGATCACGAGCGCTGTCAGGGGCACGGCCGCTGCTACGACCTTGCTCCTAGCTTGTTCGGCGATGACGACGAGGGTTACGGAACCGTGCTCGGCGACGGCACCGTGCCACCGGGCCAGCGGCAGGACGCCCGCCTGGCGGAGCTGAACTGCCCGGAACGTGCGATCGACGTCGAGGAGGCGTGACATGGCCACCGATGAGCGGTTCACCGAGGACTTCCGGGAGACGCGCGAAGACGAGATGCTCGGCACCATCGCCGAGGTCGTCACCGGCCCGGTCGCGGACTGGGCCACCGACTTCTCCCATGTCGAGCCCGAGTGGGCCGCCGACCCTTACCCGATACAGGACGACCTGCGGCAGCGCTGCCCGATCGCGCATACCGGGAGGTTCGGCGGCGCCTGGCTGCCGACGCGGTACGAGGACGTCGCGGCGATCGCCTACGACACCGAGCGGTTCTCCTCGCGGTCGATCATCCTGAGCAACTTCCGGCCGCCTCGCGAATTGGCGCCGATCGGCGGCTCGCCGCCGATCTCCTCCGACCCGCCGTTCCACCACGATGCGCGCAAGCTGCTGCTGCCCGCTTTCACCAAGGCCGCGGTGCACCGGCAGGAGCCGGCGACCCGGGCGTTCTGCCACTCGCTCATCGACGGCTTCGCGGGCCAGGACGTCGCCGACGCCGCGAGCGACTACGCCCAGTACATCCCGATACGGGTCATCAGTGACATGCTCGGCTTCCCCCCGGAAGACGGGCCCCGGTTCCGGGTGTTCGTCGAAGACCTGCTCGAAGGCATCAACCTGCCACCGGATGAGCGGATCGAGCGGGTCTCCCGGTTGTTCGACTATCTGCTCGTGCAGGTACACGACCACATCGACAACCCGCGCGACGACCTCACGACCTACCTGCTCAACGTGGAGTTGTACGGCCAGAAGCTCGGCCCGGACCACGTCGTCGGCACGATGGCCCTGCTGCTCATCGCCGGTATCGACACGACCTGGAGCGCGATCGGCTCCGCACTGTGGCACCTGGCGAAGACGCCCGCCGACCGCGAGCGCCTCGCCGCCGAGCCTGCCCTGCTGCCGGCCGCCGTGGAGGAATTCCTTCGCGCCTACGCGCCGGTCACCATGGCGCGACTGGTCAAGGAGGACATGCACTGGCACGGCGTGGACATGAAGGCCGACGACTGGATCCTGCTGTCCTTCCCCGCGGCCAACCGCGACCCGGCACAGTTCGACCGGGCCGGTGAGGTCGTGATCGACCGCGCGGTCAACCGGCATGCCGCGTTCGGCCTGGGCATTCACCGCTGCGTGGGCTCGCACCTGGCCCGCATGGAACTCCGGGTCGCCCTGGGGGTGTGGCTGGAGCGGATCGCCGAGTTCACCCTCGCCGACCCGGCTGCGGTCACCTGGTCGGCTGGCCAGATCCGGGGGCCGCGCTCGCTTCCGCTCCGGATCCGCTGATCAGGGACGGCCTGTCCCCGTGCGCCGTGCGATTCGCGCCCGGCAGGCAGGGCCGGATCTGGCCAGCAGCGGTGACCGGCGCCGGGGCCTGGGCCGCCGGTGCCGATCACCCGTGCCGGTGCTCAGCCGTCAGGACTTGGATGCGCTCCACGGGCCGCCGCCCGCGGGTCCGCTCGGTCCCTTGATCTGCCAGGTGCCGGACATGGAGTTGCCGGAGGCCGAGCCCGAATAGGTGATGGCCTCCGACCCGACGGTACCGAATTTGATCGTGCTGCCCTGCACCGTTCCGTGGATGGGGACGGTGCCGCGCGCGGGGGTCGAGAGGGCGATCGTGCCGGTCAGCCTGGACCCGGACTGGTGCCATCTGAGGACGAAGTGGCCCTGGTAGGCGCCGCTGTACTGGCCCCGCCACTTCCCCGAGAGTCCGCTGTTCGCGGCGGGCTGCGCTGATGCGCTGGCCGCGGGGGCGGCGGCCGGGTTTGCCTTGGCCGACTGGGTGGCGGTCACCTGTGCGGTGCTGCTGGGGCTTGAGCACGCCGCCAGCGTCATCGCCATTGCGGCCGTGGCCGTCATACCGATCACAAGCCGCCGCGGGCGCCTGCCCGCGTTGCCGTGGAGTTGCATCGTCATTCCTTCCGTTTCGATATCGCCGTGAGTTCTCGCCTTGTCGCGGGGCGCGGGTGCCTTGGCCGGCGCCGGCAGCGCTGCCGCCGTACCGAGTTCATCGGCGGCGGCCCCCGGCTCCCGTCCGCCAGCCGACCCCCACGCAGGCGAGGATGCGCTCGAAGGGCAGGCCGGCCCGTTCGCTCACCGCACGGACCTCGGCCTCGGGCCCGGCGAACAGGCACAGCAGCACCTCGTCCTCGGGCATCAGCAGCGAGCCCAGGTACGAGACCTGACTGCCTGACGGGCCGGCTATCTCCTGCCGGACGCGGTGGCCGAGTGCCTCCGCGGTCGCACGGGACAGGCCGGGCAGCAGGCATTCCGCCACGTGCCACTGCGGCTCAGGCCCGGTCACCGGGCACCCACCAGGACCACGCGGGCGGCGCTGCCCGCGGGCCGCACCCGGCCGCCGCACGCATCCAGCACTGACATGCTCAGAAACTAGGCCCGGCGGCCGTGCTGCCGCGTCAGGGGAAACCCTACGTTTCGTCACCGAGGGGCCCGCTGCGCCGACCGCATGCCCTGGTTTTGGTGTGCGCTGCCTCACACCCGTTACGCGCGCACCGGTAACGGCATCCGCAACGGCCACCCACCAAAAGGGCCGCTGCGCTGCGCATATGCGCCGGGTATTGACCCAGCCATTGACCATGATCCATTTCGTTCGGGAATTATCCAGGCAACATACAGTCTTCGTCCAGCGGACGGTCAGATAGACCGAGTGATATGTACATGGCTCCCCCCGGGAACGGAGCCCCGGCCAGAACTGGGGGGAGCCCCCGGATCGCACCCCGCCGGCCAGACCCACACTGAGCCGGCGGGGTGTCACAAGAGCCGGCCGGCCGCTTCGGATACAGCCGGGCGCGGCCCGGCCAGGCAGGCCTCCGTTAGCGTCATCACCCGTCCCGGGTGACCCAGGACGCGCCGTGCCGGTGCCGCCGGCCTGCCACGAAGAGCCGCGACAGGCAGGCCGGCGGCACCACGGCGGCCCGAATGATGCGGCGGCGCGCCGGGCGGGCCAATCACCCGCGACAGGGTGACGACATCGGCAGGCGGCGCTCCCAGGATGGAAGGGTCAGCGAAATATCGGGATTCCGGCACAGGAGGCCATCATGATCCCGCCATCCACCACACCGACCGTCGGCGAGGCTAGAGCCCACGAGGGGGGCCACGGCTACGGCCTGGTCCTTTTCGCGTCGATCCTGCTGGTCGTGATCGGCTGCTTCAACGTCATCTACGGCATCGCCGCGATCGCCAACTCGCACGTGTTCACCGCCAACGCGCACTACGTGTTCGCGAACCTGAAGACCTGGGGCTGGATCACCCTGATCATCGGCATCCTGCAGTTGCTGGCCGCGGCAGGGGTGCTGGCGGGCAACTCACTGGCTCGCTGGTTCGCGGTCGCGGTGCTCGGGCTCAACGCCATCGACCAGATGCTCTTCATTCCCGCGTACCCGTTCTGGTCGCTGATGATCATCGCCATGGACGTGGTCGCCCTGTACGGGCTGTGCGCCTACGGCAGCAGGGCCAACCTCGAAGCCATCTGATCTGCGCATGCCCAGCCCGGCGCCAGGGGACCAGCGTGGCCCCCTGGCGCCATAGCCTTGATGGCGGGCCTTGAGCGTCTGGCTGGCCCGTCATCCCACACTGGCATGGTCTCGATCCTGCCGTGACCGAGGAAGACCCGCAGCCGCAATACCACGCACTTGCGCACCTTTACGGCTGACCCGCCCGCGGCCACGATGAGGTGATGAATGACAGGGCACTGCGCCGCGAGGCAAAGACGCTCAAACAGGAGCTGCCTTACCCGTATAACCAGGACCTGTCCCAAGTCCTGCGAAATCTCAATAGGCGCACGCCATTCGGCCGCCGCCGCCAGGCCAACGACCCGGTGACCGCCGCCTACCTGGTCGCCGCCGTCCGGTTGATCCAGCGCCATCTGGGCCCCGGCATGAGCCGCCTCCCGGCCGATCCGGAGGATCCGGACGCCATTGAGCGGCCGCTCCTGAGCTTCCTGTCACAGCGGGCCGTGGCGGCCGAAGTGAGCCTCAATCCGCCGCCGTTCCACCGCGTGGGCCGGGTCTCGACCATGCGGGAACGATGGCGGCACCAGTCCGGCTTCATCGCCGATGTGCTGCGGTTCGGCCTGTGGGCATGGCACTACCCGGGAGCACACCAGGACGAGGCGGCCGACGCAAAGGAGGAGGCCATCGGCGGCTCGGATCCGGTGCGGGGCATCCACCGCCTCTGCTACTGGGACGTGACCAGGCTGCTAGGGACACCCATGTTCCGGCTTGGGCTCGTCGCCGCCGCGCAGGCCGAGGGCGATGCGCTGGTCCGTGAGGCGATATCCGTGCGTCACCAGACGAACGGGCCGCACTGGAAGCACTTCTACCAGGAGTTCCTCCAGGCCCGCGGCCTGCGTATGCGGCCAGGGATCAGCATCGACGAATGCGCTGATCTGCTGGCGGCGGTCGCCGACGGCCTCGCCGTTCGCGCCCTCGCCGACCCGCAAGCCCGTGTTATCGACCACGCCCAGCGCCGCTCGCTGCTCGGCACGGCCGCGCTTGCCCTGATCGCGGGCTGCGTGGTGCGCGAGGGCCAGGTCGATGCCGCGCCCCTGGAACAGGTGGTACGCGACATGGCGGGCAAGCTCCCGGCGCCCCCGGGCGCCAGGACGGCCTGAGATGGAGGTCGTCGCCGGGCTTACCGGGCTGCTGATCGGTGCGGCCACTGCCTGGGTGCTTGCACGGTGCCGCGCGGCAGCGGACGTGAGCCGCCTCCGGGCGCACCATGCGGCACGGATCGGCTACTGGCGGGACGAGGCCGAACGGGCCAAGGCCAGCGCTGCCCGGGCCGGTGAGCAGGCCGCAACCTGGGCGGCGGGCTACCAGCAGGGCCGGGAAGACGTCCTGTCCCTGGCCCGCGCCTTTTCGGAACTTATCAGAACTTAATGGTGGGAATGGCTTGACATCCGGCTGATCTGGCGGCGGGACCGGTACCTGCGCGGCACCGACTCCCTGTCGTTCCAGGGCCAGGGATACGCCGCGGCCAGGTTCACCGAACCCAGAGAGAACTTCAACCACGAGCACCAGAACGTCCAGGTGGTCAACGGCGTCCAGTTCGGCGACCTGATCCAGTACGTGGACTTCAACTATGTCGCCCGGGTGACCATGGTCAACGCGGCCGCGCTGTGGGGGCTGGCCTCCTCGCCCAGCACGCCCAAAAGCGCACAGATCCACACCACGCCACCGGTCAACTTCGCCGGCACCAACCTCACCACGCTCACCTGGAACGCCAACCCCGAGACCAACCTGACCGGGTACGAGGTGGTGATGCGGGAGACCACGGATCCGGATTGGACATCGGCGATCCCCGTTGGCAACGTCACCTCGGTCACCCTCAACATCTCCAAGGACAACGTTCAGTTCGGCGTGCGCGCCGTGGATCAGAACGGGAACCGCAGCCCGGTCGCCTTCCCAGCAGCGGTGGCCTAGGGCGGCTCCTCCCTGCGGCCAGTTCCGCCTCGCCCAATGCGACGAGAGCGCTGGGGATTCCGCCGTGGATCTCCCAGCCTCTCGCGCAGGGCGAGCGAATGGCCCAGTTGCCGCACTGCCCCGCCGCCGCGGTGGCACGGCGTGGCACGATCCGGATACCCGGGTCAACGCCGCTCGGCAACCTGACCATCGCCGATGCTGGTCCACGACGAACTGATGGGACTCACCCGTGGCATAGCTGCCCCCCGCCTATGGCCGTCAACGGGCTCCCGCCCGGTTGTTTCAGGGATACGTCGCCCGGCCCGGCGGCGGATCAGTCCGGCCGGGCCTCCAGCAGATCGAGGTCCCGTTCGGCGTAGAGCCGGTGCTGCCATTCCTCGCTGAGGATGGCCTGCAGGCAGCGGCGTACCTGGAAGCTCTCCGGCTCCGGGTAGCCCGGTTCGGTGACCGGCACGGTGTGGCCGGCCAGCTTTGCGTCGGTAAGATCCGCGAGCACCTGGCGGACCGTGGCCATGCGGTCCGCGCGCAGGGCGAGCACCTGGTCCAGCGACGGCCGCGCCGCGCTGTCGCGCGGGACGCTTGGCTCACTGGGCATCTCGTCGTGCGGCAGGTCCAGCGGGTCCCAGGGTGACGGATCCCCGAGGATCGCGCGCTTCACCCAGGCGTCGGTGGCGAAGACCAGATGGCGCAGCGTCTCGATGAAGGACCACTCTCCGTCGACGCGCTCATGCAGCAACTCCGGGGGCATCCGGCGGGCCCGCGCCACGGTCTGCTGCCACAGCCACTCCAGGATGTTCCAGGCTTCGCGGAACCCGCCGGCATCCGCCGGCCTCATCTTGACCCGGTCCGGGTAGCGGCGGTTGAGTTCCGCCTCGACCAAGGGCACGACGTCGACACCGTTGACCCGCAGGTTGCCGATTTCGCCGCTGATGTCCACGTTCACCAGGACGGCGTCGCGCATCCTGGCTCCGGTCAGATCCACCTGACGGAAGTCCGCCCCGCCAAGGTCGACGTCGTGAAACCTGGCACCGGTCAGATACACATGCGCGAACACCGAACCGGCCAGGTCCTTATCTGTGAAGTCGGCCACCCCGCCAGCCTTGCAGGAAACCCGCGCGCTGGCCCGCAGCGCCGCGGTGACGGCATAGCGTCTGCGTGTGGTCCGCTATCGGGTACTGATCTCCGGCCTGGTCCAGGGTGTCAACTTCCGCGCTGCCTGTCAGCGGATGGCCTGGCAGCGCGGCGTGACCGGGTGGGTGCGCAACCTGGGCGACGGCCGGGTCGAAGCCGTCTTCGAGGGCCCGGCCAGCGACGTGGAGCGCCTGGTGGACTGGACGCGGCGCGGCCCGCGCCTGGCCGTGGTGTACGACATCACCGTGCAGGCTGAGCCGCCAGAGGGCTTGGGAACCTTCGTGGTCAGGTAGCCCGCGGCGCCGGCCGGGCCAGGGTGGCGCTCCTGGCCGCCGGAGGCGCCCGGTGGCGCGGAACCCGCTCCCAACAAGGTCTTCCGGCACCGCCTGGCGCGGCAAGGCCGCGCCATCGGGACCTTCGGCCCGAGCCTTCCGGCTGCGACGGATAGGGCCGGATGACCTTTCCGCCGGGCCTTTTGCCCCGGGCTCATTTGCTCCATGATTGCCGATTCACCGGCCCAACAGCCGGGGCCGGATACCCCTGCCAGGACAGGCTGCACGCCTCTGCGGAAACACCCCCCATTTATTGCAACCTGGTTATACAAGCAAAACAATAAAAGTAATTCCTAAGGGGTAGTCATGTCCGCCAGCACCGTTTCCACCAGCCGCCCGGCCAGGAAGCTCATCGCCCGCCTGTCCATCGCCGTGGCCGCCACCCTCGCCGCCGGCGCCGCCGCCACCACCCTCGGCATGGCACCCGCCTCCGCCGCCACCACCACCAACTGGGTCATGACCGGCTGGAACGTCCACCAGCTCGACCAGCTCAACCACCCCCTCGCCAGCCACTTCTTCAACACCCCCGGCTCCTACGGCACCGGGCCCAGCACCACCACCTCCCCCGTCGCCGACGGCTACGCCACCTCCGGCGTACTGGTCTACAACTCCTACGCCCAGTTCGCCGCCGACATTGCCCACCACGCCATCGCCCCGGCCTACCAGTGGGTCATGTATGACACCGAGTACTGGGCCGCAACCCCGCTCAACGAGCAGCAGAACCCCGCACAGTACATGCAGGAATTTGGCCAGCTTGCCCACGCCCACGGCCTCAAAGTCATCGAGGCCCCCGCCCGCGACCTGGGCCTGGTCCCCGGCACCACTTGCCCCCAAGCCCCCGGTGAGAACCTCGACACCTGGTTCCTGCGCTGCAACCTCCCCGCCGCCGCCGCCGCCGACGCCGACATAATCGTCATCCAAGACCAGGTCAACACCACCAGCCCCGCCGCATTCGACAACCTCTACACCACCGCCCGCACCCAAGCCCAAACCGCCAACCCCAACATCACCGTCGATGTCGAAGTCTCCACCACCTACGGCACCGCCACCCAAATGGCCATCGCCGCCAAATCCGCCCACCCCGACGGCCTCTACATCAGCGCCACCACCGCCACCATCACCAAAGCCAAGTCCTTCCTCTACCTCATGCAAAAAGCCGGCTACTAACCCCAGCCCCACCGCAGGCCTGGCATCCCCCGGGATGCCAGGCCTGCTTTCCGTTGTGGCCGGGGAGCGGCGAGCCAGCGGGGCCGGGCGGTCAGGCACCGGGCCGCTGCTGCGGGTGTGCGGCAGTTCGCTGACACCGGTTCCGGGCTGCCGACAGCGGACAACGTGCACCAGATCGCACAGGCGCCTGCCCGGCGCTTCGTGCCGCCCCGTACGGTGACGGCTGATCAGCTGGGGAGCCCCATCGCGTACACCAGGCTGCGCCCGCTGACGTTGTCGTCTGAGGCCATGAACACCTTGCCCCCGGCGACGGCCAGCGGTGCCCCCAGGTAGTCCTGGTCGGTGCTGAGCTCCAGGAACGAGATCGGCATGCAGATCTTGGTGCCGCAGCCAGCGGCCTTGAAGGCGTACAGCCCCGCGTCGGGGGTGTTCTGCGGGGTGAGGCCCGCGGGTCCCTTGCCGACGAACACCACGCCGTTGACCACCGACGGGGAAGAGGCGGACCCGGATGTGAAGTTGACCCCGGTCCACAGCGGCTCACACCGCGGCTTGCCGCACCCGGCGGCGGGATAGGCCGCCACGACGCCAATCGTGTTCGGGTCCGGCGTGCCCTGGGTCGTGGCGAACAGCATGTTCCCTGACACCGCGGGCGCGCCCTCGGCGCCCCCGTCCCCGGTGTCGTAGGTCCGCAGCGGATTGCAGATCTTCGCACCGCACCCGGCGGCGGGGAACGCCATCAGATGGAACCTGGTGTTGGTCCCGTCGCCGAACAGCGTCCCCGAATTGGTGTAGACGGTCGTCGCGGTGACCGCCGGAGCGTCGGTGACCCCGGCGGGCCCGCCGATGCCTGCGGTCCAGGACGGCGTGCAGTTCGGCTTGCCGCAGCCGGCCGCGGGGAAGACCAGCAGGCGGCCGGTGAACAGGTTCGGCGTGTCGAGGAACGTGGTCACGTAGACGAAGCCGTTGCCGACCGCCGGTGCGCCGATCAGTTCGGTCTTGAACCCGTGACCCACCCACAGCGGCGCGCATACCGCCGCACCGCAGCCAGCGGCCTTGAACGCGTACAGGTGACCGTGGAAGTCCCCGACGTACGCTACGCCGCCGGCCACGGCGACCGACGAGTCGACCACCGGGTCGAGCAGGTGCGCCTTCCAGGCCGGCGCGCACACGGCGGCGCCGCAGCCAGCGGCCGGGAAGGCGTAGAGGAAGTGGTCGGCGGAGGAGATGAACACCAGACCACCGGCCACCGCCGGGGTGCTGGTGAAGTCGCCGGTGGCCATGCCGCGCCAGAGCGGCTGGCAGGACGGCTGGCCACACCCGCTGGCCGGGTAAGCGTTCAGGCTGCCGTCGAAGCCACCCTGGTAGAGCACCCCGTTGGCAACCGCGGGGCCGCCCTCGGAGCTTGTGTTACTGCCGAAGTCGGCGGTGAACAGGGTGCGCATGCCGCTGACGTTGCCCGTGTTAAAGGCCTTCTCAGCGGGATTGATGTTGAGGTGGCGGGCAGACTGGCCGAACTGCGGCCACTGGCTCGGGCCGGCCCCGGCCACCCGGGCCAGCTCCGCCGGTACCCGGCCCGGCCGGTGCCATCGCGGCCGCCCCGGCCGGTGCTGCCGAGACTGTAAGCCCGAACGGCACGGTGAGCATCGCGATCCCGGCCAGGATGGCCAATCCTGATGTCAACCGCATGTCCCCTCCCGGCGCTGCCTACTCAAGCCACGGCCAGGATCGCCCCCCGGTTCAATGCCTGGCAAAGCAACACCCAAGCCACGGCTATTATCGTCGGCCCGGACGGACCGACCGGGTACCAGCCGGGGGCACATTTCGCGTGATATCACTCCAACTGTGCCCACAAACCGGGCAAACCGGACGCAAAAGCGAACTTTTTGCGTGATAAGAGGTCGTGGGCCGGTGTCGCAGGCGTCATGCCGCCAAGGGCGCCGTCGACTCCCGGACGATCAGCTCGGTGGCGAGCTCGACCCGCTGGCTGCGCAGCGGAACGCCGTCGATCAGGCTGCCCAGCATCTCGGCGGCCACCCGGCCCATGTCGGCCAGCGGCTGCCGGACGGTCGTCAGCGGCGGTGAGACCCAGCGCGCGGCCGGCAGGTCGTCGAAGCCCACGACGGACAGGTCCTGCGGGATCCGCAGGCCCCGCTGGCGTGCCGCCTCGTACACTCCGAGCGCCTGCTGGTCGCTGCCGGCGAATATCGCGGTCGGTGGCTCCGCGAGGTCCAGCAGCTCGCCGCCGCGGGCGAAGCCGCCCTCGTGCTGGAAATCCCCGTGTCGCACGAGCAGCCGGTCGAACTGGGCACCGAGCCGGTCGAGTGCCGACCGGTAGCCGTCGATCCGCGCCCGGCTGCACAGGTAGCCGGGCGGGCCGGTGATCGCGCCGATGCGGCGGTGGCCCAGGCTCAGCAGGTGATCAGTCGCGGCCAGGCCGCCTGCCCAGTTCGTGGCGCCTACGCTCGGCAGACCGGGTTCCGGCAGGTTGACCGGGTCGACGACGACCAGCGGGATCCCCTCATCGCGGACCTGGCGCAACTGCGGCATGGTCAGCTCGGAGGTCACCAGGATCACCCCGTCGGTGTCGTGGCTGGCCAGTGCGCTCGTCCAGCTAGCGGGCCGGGCGCTGCCGTGCCGCACGGCCGAGACCGTCGCGCCCATGGTGTGCGCGGAGCACCAGTCCTCCACCCCGCGCAGGATCTCCACCGCCCACGGGCTGTCCAGCCCGTTGAAGATGACGTCAATCAGCCCGGCGCGCCGGCCGCGCCGCTGGCCGGGACGCTGGTATTTGCGCTCCCCGAGCAGGCGTTCCACCAGGGCCCTGGTGTCCGGCGCGACGTCCGGGCGCCCGTTGACAACCTTGGACACCGTCGGCAGCGAGACCCCTGCCTCGGCGGCGATGGCCGCCAGGGTCGGCCGGTGCCTGCGGTTCCCCCGCGCGGCGGGCCCGGTCTCCGCCGGTTCACTGGCTGACACGTTCCGCACCGCCCCTCAGCATGCCGCGCCCGGTGCCCTGGCCCCTGCCTGGCACTGCGTGCGTGGTGTGGCATTCCTACGGTGGCGCAGGAGCGGCTTCGGCCCTCCCAGTATCCCGAAAACTATCGGCGCGGTCGCGGGGCGAGCGCGCCGGATTCATCAAGCTGCCCGCGGCACGCTTAGCGACCAGCACCGCCCAGCCGCCATGCGCAGCCGGGCGGTGCGCTGGTTACTTCTTGAAAGCGTCCTTCACTTTCTCGCCGGCCTGCTTGATGTCCCCCTTCGACTCCTCAGCGCGGCCCTCGGCCTCCAGGCCCGTGTCGTCGGTGGCCTGGCCGACCTTCTTCTTGATCTTGCCCTTGACTTCGGTGACCTTGTTAGCGGCCTTGTTCTCAGCGGCCATGAATACATCCCTTCGATCGTCTGGCCTGCTGCCCGTCAAGGCAAGCGTCAAACAACGGTCCGGCCGCAGAAGTGGTGCGACGCCTTCCTGGTGCCTCAGTTGCGCACCGTGCGGGTAAAGGGCCGGGTGACGCGGGTACCTGGGCGTCTTCGTCACGCTGCGCGGTCGCGGGGCGGGGTACGGTCATTCGCTGCGGGCTCTCTGGCCCGGTGATCCGGTTCAGCAGCGGGAACGGCCGCCGCGTGCCGCCGACTCGCGCCGGGCATAATCCGTTGCCATCCCGGATGGCGCGGACCAGGATGACGTCATGAGCGAGCGGTTCGTCGTCGTACGTGAGGGATGCGACCTGGCCGGGGAACGCTGGCCGGGCGGCACCCCGCTGCTTGTGCTGCTGCACGAGGGGGTTTCCGACCGGCGCGGCTGGCACCAGGTGGCCGAGCGCCTGGCCCCGCAGGTGACCGTGGTGGCCTATGACCGCCGCGGCTATGGGGAGTCCCCGCTGAGCACGGCCCCCTTCACCCATGCCGGTGACCTGCTGGCCATCCTGGACCGGGAGCAGGCCAAGTCGGCATGGCTGGTCGGCGGCTCCGCGGGGGGCGGCCTGGCGCTGGACACCGCACTGCTCGCACCGGACCGGGTGGCGGGCCTGGTACTGATCGGCACGGCGGTCAGCGGCGCCCCGGAACCCGAGCTTGACCCGGACACCCAGCGGTTCGATGCGTGGCTGGAGGCGGCGATCACCGCAGGGGACCAGGCCGAGATCAACCGCCTGGAGACCTGGCTATGGCTGGACGGGCCAGCGCAGCGTGAGGGACGGGTCGGCGGCGAGGCCAGGGCGCTGGCCCTGGACATGAACGCGATCATCCTGCGTGGCGGGGGCCGGGAGGACGAGGGCGGCAGCGACATGGACGCGTGGCATCACCTGGCCGAGGTCGGTGTCCCTGTGACGGTCGCCTGCGGCGATTTTGACGTGCCGTTCATCATTTCCCGCAGCCGTGAACTGGCCGGCCTGATGCCCCGCGGCCGCTACCGTGAGCTGCCCGGAATGGCGCACCAGCCGTACCTGGAAGACCCCGGCCAGGTCGCGGACCTGTTGCTGGGCGCGCTCGCCGCAGGCTGAGCGCCGGCACCACTCAGCTCGCGCCACACTCGCCCAGGTCAGGAGGGCGGCCCGGCAGGAGCCACGTGCGGCCGCTGAATCCCGGACTGCTCAGATCAGCTCGAGCTCGCGGGCGCGGCGGACCGCCTCGCCGCGGTGACCTGTCGCGAGCTTGCGGAAAATGCTCTTGAGGTGCGTCTTGACGGTGTTGGTGGAGATGTACATCGCCCCGGCGACCTCGGCGGTGCTCAGCATGTGCGCGACGTGACGCAGCACCTCCTGCTCCCGCTCGGTCAGCGGCTCAACGATCAGTGCCGCCGCGGCCCGGCCTGGACCACGCGACGGCACCGGGCGGAGATCACCATGCCGAGCGAGGGCCAGCTGGCGGGCGCCCGCATGTGCCGCCGCTGCCTGCGACTCGGCCAGGCCTAGCCGCTTCTCCAGCCACCCAGGGACCGGCCAGCCAGATCGCGCCTTAGCCAGATACCGGGTCACCGTGGCGGCGTGCCCTTCGGCCAGGCCGGCCCGGGCGACCAGCAAGCAGGCCATTGCGCCGAGCAGCTTGTCCGGGCTCACGGTGAGGGCGGCATTCAACTGCCTCAGCAGGTCGGCGGCCTCGCCGGGGCTGCCGTTCTCCAGGCGTACCCAAGCGGCGGCGAGCAGCGCGGCAGGGTTCGCGACCTGGGCGGGCGGCCGGCGTTCGCAGTCGGCAACGGCCGCCAGCGCCTCGTCGGCCAGCTCACCGGCCCGGCCCAGGCGGCCGCGCAGGGCCTCTGCCAGCGCGAGATGCCCCAGGCAGTCGGCTCGTTCTTGGTCACTGCCCGCGGCGGCAGCCGCGGTCAAGCCCGATCTCAGCGTGCGCGCCGCTTCGTCGAAGTGACCCGACCATGCTTCGACGGTGCCGCGATGGCACAGCACCTCAGCCCGTATCTCCGGGTGCTGGCCCAGCTTGTCGTAGGGCAGGTCGTGCAAGAGGGACTCGGCGCCGGCGGCGGCAGCGGCCGCGGCGGCCAGGTTCCCGGTCCGGCGTGCCGCGGCGAGCCGGATCGATACGGCGGCCAGCCTGCACGTGGCCTGCTGATCGGCTGGAACGCCCGGCAGGGCGCGTTCCACGGCGGCCAGCCTCGCAAGGGCGGCGTCCGGCTCTCCATTGAGCAGTGCCAGCGCCGCGCAGACCAGATGCGGCTGGGGCGTGTCCCAGGTGGCCAGGTTCGGCATGCCCGCGAACTCCCCGGCCAGGGACTGGTCCCGGCCCGGGCCGACGATCTGGCCGACCGCCAGCGCATCGATGACCATCGCGGCGGCGAGCTGCCAATCGCCCGCGCGGGCGGCGTGCCGCACTGCGTCGGTGAGGCGGCCGTTGCGCAGGTACCAGCGGGCGGCACGCTGGTGCAGGGCAGGGACTTGTTCCGGCGAGGCATGCCGGAGCTTGAGCCGCAGCACCTCCGCGAACATGGTGTGGTACCGGTACCACCCCCCGCCGATCGGCCACACGAACGCGTTGGCCTGCGCGAGCGTCGTGAGGATTACCGCGGACCTGGCATTGCCGGTCAGCTCGGCGGCGCACTCGGGGCTGACGTGCTCCAGGATGGACGTCCGCAACAGGACGTCCTGAACCTCCGGTGGCTGTGCGCCGAGTACTTCCTGGATCAGGTAGCTGGTCAGAGCGTTGTCCTCGGCGGTCAGCTCCTTGACGAACTGGCCGGGATCGGGGTGGGAATCCATGGACAGCGCCGCGAGGCGGATGCCTGCCGCCCATCCTTCCGTCCGCTGGGTGAGGTATTCCAGCGAGTCGGCCGGCAGTGTAATGCCGTGCTGGGCCAGCATCAGGCCGGCTTCGGCGATGGTGAAGGCGAGGTCAGAGGCCCGGATTTCGGCCAGTTCGCCCGCCAGCCGGTAGCGGTGCAGCGGCAGCAGCGGGTCCATCCGGGAACAGATCACCAGCCGGAGCCCCGGCCCGGTGCTTCGCAGCAGAAACTCGAACCCCTCCAGCACCCTGGCCTCAGTTATCAGGTGGAAGTCATCCAGGACGAGCGTCACCGGTGAGTCGCATGCGGCCAGCGCCCCGGCGAGCCGCACCAGGAACAGGCGCTCCGCGGTGCGGCCCCGGCCCGGCAGGGCCAGTGCACGGGGCAGCGCAACGCCGGACCTGCGCAGTGCCGCAACGAGATAGCACCAGAAGATCCCGGGCCGGTTGTCGTACTCATCGAGTGAGAGCCAGGCGAGCGGCCCGGATGCCGCCCCGGCCCACATCGCCGCTGCCATTGTCTTGCCTGCCCCCGGCGGGCCGGTGACAACGGTCAGCGGGCAGAGCCGCACGCCTCGGGTGATGAGCTGGGTAATCCGCGGCCGCGGTACCAGCCAGGCCGGCCCGCCCGGCACGGTGATCTTGGAGGACAAGATCGGATCGCGGCCCGCTCCTGGCGAACGTCCTGCTCGTGTGGCCCCTGGTCGGACATCGTCGGCCGCCATCGGAATACCCCGCCTCCTTACGGCTCCCGCTCAGCGGGCGGTTGGCCCGTGTTACCACGAAATCGCGGCGCGGCCTGGCCACGCATCCCACGATTGGTGGTAAAGGTGCAGGAGGTGGGTCTGGCGGGCTAGGGATCAGGCGGGTGAACGGCCGACCGTCCGCCGCCATGCGCAGGATGGGCGGACCGCTGTGGCCAGGGGTAGGTCGCCGCCAGCCGCTCGGCGGCGGCTGCCGGATCGACCCTGGCGGGTATGCCAGCTGGCAGCTGATCGCCGGCATTGCGGATCCGCGTACACGTCACGCATCCTGCCGACCTCCGTGGTGGTGAAGGTGCGTTCCCGGCGCAGGCCGCGAGTGAAGGCGAACCACCAGCTGAGCACGGCACCGAACCGGTTACGGTACCCGGTGAGGAACCCGATGTGGATGAACAGCCAGGCGATCCACCCCGGGAAACCGGCGAACTGCAGCCGCCCCACGGAGACCACGGCGCGGCCGCGGGAGATGTAGGCGGCCGAGCCCAGGTCGTGGTAGCGGAACGGCTTGGCCAAGGCATGACCGGCGAGCTCGCGGCGAATGCGGCGCCCGGCATACAGGCCCGTTTGCATGGCCACTTCGGCGACCCCGGGCAGGTTGTTCAGGCTCATCACATCGCCGGTGACCATGATCTCCGGGTGGCCGGGGATGCTGAGATCGGGGCCGACCTGGATACGCCCGGCTCGGTCCCGTTTCGCCCCGGTGGCGGCCGCGATCGCGGCCGCCACCGGCGGGCCTTCGACCCCGGCGGTCCACAGGACCGTGCCGGCCTCGTACCTGGCCTCGGTGCCGTCCTCGCCGCGGACACTCAGCCCGGTGGCGTCCACCTGCGTCACGATCGAGTGCATGTGCTGCTCGACGCCCAGCTTGGTCAGGCTGGCCGCGGCCTTGGCGGACAGCTTCGGGCCGAACGAGGCGAGCGGTGCGCCACCGCCGTCGAACAGCAGGACCCGTGCTTCTTCCGGCTTGATGCGCCGGTATTCGGCGCGCAGCGTCTTGGTGGCCATCTCACGGATCTGCCCCGCCAGTTCCACGCCCGTCGGCCCGGCACCGACCAGGGCGAAGGTGAGCCAGCGCCGCCGCTCCGCCGCGTCCGGCGCGCTTTCCGCCATCTCGAACGCACCGAAGACCCGGCGCCGGATGATCAGTGCGTCGGAGATGGATTTCATGCCTGGCGCGTAACGGGCGAACTCGTCGTGGCCGAAGTAGGACTGTTGCAACCCGGCAGCCACGATCAGGTAGTCGTAGCCGAACTCCGCTTGCGTCCCCATCGGCCGTTTGGCCTGCACCTGACGCCGCCCGGGGTCGATGCCGGTCACCTCGGCCAGGACGCACTCCACGTTCCGGTGCTTGCGGAGGACGTTCCGCAGTGGAGCGGAAATCTTCCCCTCGGAGAGAATCCCCGTCGCGCACTGGTAGAGCAAGGGCTGGAACAGGTGATGCTGCCTGCGGTCGATGAGGGTCACCTGGACCGGGGCCCGGCGCAGCGCCCGGGCGGCGAACAGGCCACCGAAACCGCCGCCTATGATCACCACCCGGGGCCGGTGGTCCTGGTCGTTCATGACACGCATCGCCTTCCGGTTCCGTGGCAGGCCACGAAGTCACCCCGCGGGGTCGTGCCACATATCCCGGTCGGGGAGCAGGCGATCCGCCTCCTCCGGGCCCCAGCTGCCCTTCTCGTACGGGTGCACCGGCGTCACGTCGCCGAGCACCGGGTCCACCACCTGCCAGGCCGCTTCGACGGTGTCCTGGCGGGCGAACAGCCACCGGTCACCGTCCAGGGCCGCGCCGATGAGCCGGTCGTAGGGGCGCATGTCCTCGCCGGACCGCTGTGTGAACGCGAGTTCCTGCGACTCTGGTTCCCACCCTGCGCCCGGTTTCTTGCCGGCCAGGGTGAGGCTCACCTGGGTTTCCGGCCAGACCCGGAACCGCAGCTCGTTGGCGGCGGGCAGCGGCGCGAGGCCGAAGATGTCCCGTGGCGGGCGGCGGAACCTGACGGTGACCTCGGTGGCGGTGACCGGCATGCATTTGCCCGCCCGGATCAGGATCGGCACGTCCGCCCACCGCCACGAGTCCACCGCGAGCCGGACCGCGACGAACGTCTCCACGGTGGAGTGCGGCTCGACGCCTTCGACGTCGTGGTAGCCGGCATACTGACCGCGCACCGCATCCTGCGCTTCCAGCGGCCGGATGGAGGCCACCAGCCGGGACTTGGCATCCCGCCACTGGCTCAGCCCCTGACCGTCCGGCGGGTCGGCCATCACCGTGGCGAGCACCTGGAGCATATGGTTCTGCACCACGTCACGGATGGCCCCGGTGCGGTCGTAGAAGCGCCCGCGGTCGGCGACGTCGAACGCCTCGGCCATGGTGATCTGGATGCTCTCCACGTGGTCGCGGTTGAGCAGCGGCTCGATCACCGCGTTGGTGAACCGGGCGAAGAGCACGTTCTCCACCGGGTCCAGGCCCAGCCAGTGGTCCACCCGGTAGATGTTCTCCTCGGGGAAGTACTGGTGCATCAGCGCGTTCAGCCGCCGGGCGCCGTCCAGGTCGGTGCCGAACGGCTTCTCGACCATGACGCGCGCCCCCCGGGCCCGCCCGGCCGTGGCGATACCCTGGGCGATCCGGCCGAACAGGGCTGGCGGCACCTCCAGGTAGTACAGCACCCGCTCGCCCGCGCTGAGCACATCGGACATCGCGTGGTAGGTCGCGTCGTCGCCGAGGTCGCCGTCGACGTAGCGGAGCAGGCCGAGCATCTTGATGGCCGCCGGGCTGGACGGATCCATGTTGTTGAGTTTCAGCGAGGCGACGGCGTAGTCGCGGAACTGCTCCAGGTCCCAGCCGCTCTTGGCGACCCCGACCACCGGGACGTTGAGCACATCGCGCTCAACCAGTCCCACCAGTGCGGGAAACGTTTCCAGCTTGGCCAGGTCCCCGGTCGCCCCGAAGATCACCAGCGCGTCGACACGGTCCGACATGGCAGCCCTCCTGGTGGTCGCACCCCCAGCACATCGCGCCCAGGGCTGCGCGGCATCACCCGGTACGGGGCATCACCTGACGCGGGCAGCCGCAGCCGTGACCGCGGCCGGGCGCTTGCGGGGAGCACGAAGCTGGCCCGCCCATGGTGAGCAGCTGCTCCGCGGCGAAACTGATGGTGAGCGGCAGCAGGGCGGAGCAGCCGACCCCGGCCAGGGCGAAGCCGCCGATGCCGGCCGCCGGCCAGCCGCCCGCCCAGCAGCGCGGTGGTGACCGCCGTCACCACCTGGGGGACGAACATGGTGCCGTACTGGCTGCTGGACAGGCCGTACTGGCTGGGCTCGGTGAAGATCGTGCTCGCCGCCGGGAAGGTGACCAGGGCGATGCCCTGGACCAGCCCGGCCGCGTAAACAGTGGCGGTCTCGGCCCTGGTCGCCATCGATCAGGGCGCGATCCGGCCCCGGATGTGCTCGCCGACGCGCAGGGCGTTGGCCATGGCTGTGAGTGCGGGGTTCACCGCACCGATGCTGGGGAAGAAGCTGGTGTCCACCACGTACAGGTTGTCCAGTTCGTGGGCCTTGCAGTTGACATCAAGCACCGAGGTGGCCGGGTCGGTGCCGAACCGGCAGGTGCCGGCCTGGTGTGCGCACCCGGCGATCGGGATGCTCATGTTCATGTAGAAGTTCTTGCCCAGGACGTGGTGATCGGCCATCCCGGTGTGGTTGAGGATCTTTTTCAGCTCGCCGTAGAGGTGGGCGGCCTCGTCGTTGTTGGTGGGCTGGTAGGCAAGGTGGATGCTGCCGTCGCCGTCGACGGTCACCCGGTTTTCCGGTACCGGCAGGTCTTCGGTGGTGAGCCAGAAGTCGACGGCGTGCGTGGCCACGTCGGCCAGGGTCCATTCGGGGGACAGTTTGGTCAGCGTGGGTTTCTCCCCGCGCATGGCCTCGGCGTTGGATTTGCCGATCATCTGGATGTTCCCGGCCGGGTAGCCGTAGTCCTTGGTGGCGAAGTAGAAGTCGTTGATCCCCAGCGTCTTCTGGAAGACCGTGTCGTTGCGCTGTTTGGACAGGGCCACCACGGCCAGGCAGTTGTGGAACATGTAGTTGCGGCCCACCTGGTCCGACCCGTTCGCCAGGCCGTGGGGGTGGGTGTCGCTGGCCGAGTTGAGCAAGATCTTGGCACTGTTCGCCGCCCCCGCGGCCAGGGCCACGATGTCGCCGGTGTACACCTCGCGGCTGCCGTCCCTGGTGACGGCGACCCCGGTGACGGTGCGCCCGGCGGGGTCGGTTTCCAGCCTGGTCACCTCGGCATCGGTCAACAGGGTGATGTTGGCGGCGCCGAGCACCGGCCGGACGGCGATGACCTCGGCGTCGGACTTGGCGTGGACCAGGCACGGATACCCGTCGCACCAGGTGCACCGGATGCAATGACTGCGCGGCCGGTCCGCCTCATCCAGCAGGATCCCGCACGGGGCGTGGAACGGGTGGTAGCCGCCATTCTCCAGGCCCGCGGCGATCTCGGCGATCCGCGGCTCGTGTGACACCGCGGGCCACGGGTAGGGCGCGGACCGGTGGCCCTCGGTCGGGTCCTCGCCGCCGTTGCCGTGCACCTGGTACAACTGCTCAGCCTTCGAATACCACGGCTCGAAGTCGTCATAGGACAGCGGCCAGGCGGGGGAGATCCCGTCGACGTGCCGCAGTTCCCCGAAGTCACCAGGCCGGAGCCGGTACAGGGCCGCGCCGTACAGCTTGGTCGCGCCGCCGACGAAATAGTGCACCTGGGGCTGGAACGGCTTGCCATCGCTGTCGTACCAGGTGTCCTTGGTGATGTACCGGCCGTCGACGAAGACCGCCCGGGGGTCCCAGTTCTCCGTCTCGCGGGGCAGGAAGTCCCCCCGCTCCAGCAGCAGGATCTTCTTGCCCGAACCGGCCAGGGCATGCACGAGCGTGCCCCCGCCAGCCCCGGTCCCGATAATGATCACGTCGAAGTGCTCTGCCACGGCTGTCCTCCTGCCCGGTCACTGATCGCTTCATTCCTCGAGTGCGGCCTCGATGTCGTACTCGAGTGCGGTCGCCACTTTGGGGGCCGCGGAGACGACCCGGCCGAGACCGGCCACCGGGGCGATCGCCAGCAGCACTTCGGCGATCTCGTCCTTGGTCGCGCCGGCCGCGAGTGCCCGGGCGGTGCTCCATTGCAGGCAGACCGCTGACGACCCGAGCGCCACCGACACCGCGACCTGCAGCAAGCCCACGGTCTTGCCGTCCAGGACCGCTGGCCCGGTCATGCCCGGCCCGAACCCCTCGCCGGCGAGCCCCTCATCAAAGATCGCCAGCCTGCGCAGGGTCTCCTGGAATCTCGCTGTCTGGCTCATGTTCCTCCGTTGCCATCCAGCCCTCAGTTCACCTCGCGCAACGGCGCTTGCCATCCCACGGACCGGGTTAAAACCAGTTGCCATCCCACGGGCCGGGTTAAGCCAGGCACTCACCCTTCCAGCAGGCCCAGTTCGCGGGCCCGGGTGACCGTCTGGGTCCTGCTGGTGGAGTCCAGCTTCCGGTAGATGGACTTCATCTGTGACTTGATGGTGTGCGGCGACAAGAACAGTTCGGTGGCGATCTCAGGGACGGACAGGTGGGTGGCGAGCATGGGCAGCACCCGCAGTTCGGCCGCGGTCAGCGCTGACGCGCCAGGAACGATCGGGCCGTGCTCCTGGGCAAGCCGGGCCCGGAGCGCCTTGGCCTCCCCGGCCAGGGTTCCCAGGCCCGGGCAGCGCCTGAGCATGTCATCGATCTCCCCCATCAGCGTTCTGGCACCGGCCAGGTCGGCGAGGGCGAGGTGGACGCGGATGAGTTCGATCCGCGCCTGGACAGCCAGGTGCGGGGTCGCGTAGGTGAGCAGATGCCGCAGCCGCTGAGCATTGACCAGTTCCCGCCGCGCGGCCGGGACGTCGCCCCGGTGGATGGCCACCCTGGCTGCCACCGCGCTGGTGAACGGGTCCTCGGCTTCGGCGCGGAGCAGGACAGCGCGTGCCCCGGCGGCGAACTCCTCGGCCTGGTCCCATTGGTTGCGCGCCATGGCCACCAGGCACCGTTCACACAACAGCGCCGTGAGGGTATCGACGGCGCCGACTTCCCCGATGCCGAGGCCCTCCGCGAAGAACCGGTCCGCACCGGCAAGGTCCCCGCTCAGCAGCCGCGCCAGCCCTTGCAGGGCAGGGGCTGCCGGAGCCACGATGCCCGCCGCCTCGAGCCTTCGTGCGGCCTCGTCCGCGTCAGCGCGCATCTGCTCGATCCCATGCCGGCACATGAGAGCCCGGAGCACGGCGGCCCATGCCTCGGCGGCAGGGTCACTGGCCCGTGCCGGGTTGCCGTACTGCCAGCGGTCGACTGCGTCGGCCCACCGCTCGGCCTCCGCCGGCCGCCCGGTCTGTGCCGCGGTCAGCGCGGCGGTCACGGCGACCATCGGATTAACTCCGTCGTGCTCATCCAGCCACCGGAACCACCGCTCCAGGGTGGCCATCCGGCCCTGCCGGTAGACCGGGACGCAGAGTTCCGCGGTGAGCCGGGCCGCCTCATCGACGGCCGTCGCCGCCATCAGATACTCAAGCGCCTCTTCGGTCAGGCCGTTGCGCAGGCACCAGCCGGCCGCGCGGCGCCGCAGGACCGGGATCAGGTCAGGCTCCAGGCGCTCCAGCTCCGCCAGCAGCATGTCGCGGAACAGGTGGTGGTAGCGGTACCACTGCCCGCGCCGGTCCAGCGGCACAAGCAGCAGGTTTGACCGGGCCAGAGCCGCCAGTGCCACACCGGAGCCGGGCACGTCGAGCATCGCCTCGCACAGCGGCCCTGACATGCGTTCCAGCACCGCGGTCCTGGTCAGGAACGCCCGCTGGGAACTGGAGATCCGGTCAAGGAACTCCGACTCCACGTACTGGCTGACGAACAGGTCATTACCGCTGAACGAGGCCGCTGCGCCCGGCAGCGACCCGCCTTCGCGCAGGTACAGCGCGGCCAGATAGAGGCCCACCGGCCACCCCTCGGTGCGCCGGTGCAACTCGGCCACCTCGTCGTCTCCGAGCACCACCTCGGCAGCACGCAGCAGCGATGCCGCCTCCGCCGCAGTCAGCGACAGGTCGGCCGGGCCAATCTCGGTGATCCTTCCCTCGGCGCGCAGCCGGGCTATCCGCAGCGGCGGATCGGACCGCCCGGCCAGCACCAGCCGCGACCCGGCCGGCACGTGGTCGGCCAGCACCGACAGCGCGGCCCGGCATTCGGCGTTACGCAGCAGGTGGACGTCGTCCAGCACCAGCGCCACGGGCAGGTTCATCGACGAGAACGCCGCACCGAGCCTGGGCACGACCGAGCCAGGTACCGAACTCGCCGCGGAGGCCAGCGCGGCGAACACCTGCCTGCCGATCGGCTCTACCGCGTTGAGCGCTTCGGCGACGTAGGTGAGCAGGACCTTCGGGTCGTTGTCCACGTCGTCGACCGACACCCAGGCGAACGTCTGCCCGTTGCGCTCGGCCCACTGCGACAGCAGCGTCGTCTTCCCGTAGCCCGCCGGCGCGACCACCGACACGATAGGGCGGGCGTCGTCGCGGGTGAGGCGGTCGATGAGTGCCGAACGGCCGACCGTTCCTGGCCGCACCAGGGGGCGCAGCAACTTCGCCGCGACAAGATCGAATACCGGCTCGTCCGCATCCTGCGGCCATCCGGTGTACTGAGCTGCCACGCTGCCATCCATGCCCCGGTAAGGCCCTGAGCAGGGCCCGCGTCCCATGCTCATCTGAAGGTACAGACCAGGTCAAGCGGACAGTTGTGGCATCAGTCCCCCGCACAAGGGCCGCTGGCGGTGCCTCACCCGTGGTGGGTGATTTGTCAGGCCGGTGAGGGTGGTATCAGCCGGTCAGTAGTACCAGGGGAAGCGCGCCCAGTCCGGGGCACGCTTCTCCAGGAACGCATCCCGGCCCTCGGCCGCCTCGTCGGTCATGTAGGCGAGCCGGGTCGCCTCGGCCGCGAGCACCTGCTGGCCGACCAGCCCGTCGTCGATGAGGTTGAACGCGTACTTCAGCATCCGCTGCGAGGTGGGGCTCTTGCCGTTGATCTTGGCGCCCCATTCCAGCGCGGTGCGCTCCAGGTCGGCGTGCGGCACCACCGCGTTGACCATGCCCATCCGGTGCGCTGCCTCGGCGTCGTAGGTCTCGCCGAGGAAGAAGATCTCCCTGGCGAACTTCTGGCCCACCTGGCGAGCCAGGTAGGCCGAGCCGAAGCCGCCGTCGAAGCTGCCCACGTCGGCGTCGGTCTGCTTGAACCGGGCATGTTCGCGGCTGGCCAGGGTCAGGTCGCACACGACGTGCAGGCTGTGCCCGCCGCCCGCAGCCCAGCCTGGCACGACGCAGATGACCACCTTGGGCATGAACCGGATCAGCCGGTGCACCTCCATGATGTGCAGGCGGCCGCTGCGTGCCGGGTCGATGGTCTCGGCCGTTTCGCCGTCCGCGTACCGGTAGCCGTCCCGGCCGCGGATGCGCTGATCGCCGCCGGAGCAGAAGGCCCAGCCGCCGTCCTTCGGCGACGGGCCGTTGCCGGTAAGCAGCACACAGCCGACGTCGCTGGACATCCGTGCGTGATCGAGCGCCCGGTACAGCTCATCAACGGTGTGCGGGCGGAAGGCGTTGCGGACCTCGGGCCGGTTGAAGGCGACACGGACCGTGCCACCGTCCACGGCGCGGTGGTAGGTGATGTCGGTGAAGGAAAACCCCCCGACCTCGCGCCACCGCTTCGGATCAAAGATCTCAGAGACCATGGCCCCAATTCTGGCCAACCTTTCCCTGGACCGTCGACGGCACACCGGTAACCGAGTAGGCAGTGATCATGACGCAACGACAGAACCGCGAACTGGTGCTGTTCCGGCACGCCAAGTCGGCCTGGCCCGATGTGCCCGATCACGAGCGGCCACTGGGCAACCGCGGTATCCGGGCCGCCCCCGTGATGGGACGCTGGCTCCGCGACGCCGGCCTGGTGCCCGATCTGGTGCTGTGCTCGACCGCCCGCCGTGCCCGCGAGACCTGGCAGTTCGCGCAGGCGGGCCTGGCCGCGACGCCGCCGGTCAGCTTCGAGGACAGGATCTACGACGAAGACGGCACGGGGCTGCTGGCCCTGATCCGCGAGGTGCCACCCGCCACCGGCACGCTGCTGCTCATCGGGCACAACCCGGCGATCGAAGACCTGGCCCTCATGCTCGCGGCACCCGCCGGCCCCGCCGGGCGCAGTGCCGCGGGCCCTGGCGGCCTGGAACGGATGCGGGAGAAGTTTCCAACCGCTGCGATCGCGGTGCTGACGGCCGCCGGGACCTGGCACGACCTGGCCCCGGGCCAGGCCCGGCTCGCCGCGTTCGTCACACCCCGCGACCTGCCCACCGAGGGCGGGTAGCTTGGCCGGGTGGACGAGTTGACCCGGCTTGCTCACGCGCCCGGCAGGGCGAGCCGTACTCGATCGGCACGTGCAGCGTCTGTGCCCTTCCGCCGGTGGCCGCGACGGACACGGAACGCACCTGTCACCGTGCAGCGGCAAGACCCGGTGACAGCGCCGCCGCTATCCGAGCTTGGCTTCGGGCAGGATCGGCTCGAACAGTTCCACGGGGTTGCCGGACGGGTCCTCGGCGAGGATCTGCTTGCCGCCGGTGCCGGTGACGATGTCGTTGCGGAACCGGATCCCGTTCCTGCGCAGCTTCTCCACGGTGCCGGCCAGGTCGGCGACCTCGATGGCGAAGCGGTTCCAGCCGCCGGGCTGAGGCATGGTGCCGTCCGGCATGGCCTGGCCGCCCCCTGGGCCGCCCCCCGGCGCGCTGAGCACCAGGCGCAGGTCCCCGCGCGACAGCATCGCGAAGGCGGGGGCGGGATGCATCACCTCGGCGAAGCCCAGGTGCCTGGTGTAGAACGCGATCGCGGCGTCGACATCGTTGACGATGTACCGCACGCTTACCGTGGCCATCTGCCTACCTCCTCGGCTGGATTCCCCGATCGGCACGATCTCATACCGGGGCATGATCTCCCTCTCCGAAGGCCGCGGCCCGGCCGGCACCGGACCGCGCATTCCTGCGCCGTCGGGGCTGACCTGATGAGGTACCTGCGCGAGGCCGGTTGACGGCCTGCCGGGGTGGCTCACCCCGGCAACTCCGGCCTCGGCTCACGCCGCCGGTGGCACCCCAGAAGGCACCGGCCCATGGAAATACAGTCGTGCCCATATTGACTTGCCGGTGTGATCGGCATACAGGCCGACCTCGTCGGCCAGGGAAGCAACGATGGAGAAGCCACGGCCATGGGCACGGAGAGGCTCGGGCATGCTGAACACGATCACGCCTGGCTCAGCGTCACTGACCTCAACAAGAATTGAGGCCTCCTCGAACCGGAGCATGACCACTATCGGAGGTTGCGGGCGCCCCCAGGGATTAGCGGCAAGCTCGCCGACTATGAGAGCAACGTCATCGGCCAGCACGTATGCTCCCCAGTCGCGCATCGTGGCGTGGACCGCATTGCGCACAGCGGAAGCGTCAAGAGATCCGGTGTCTACTATCCAGCGCACCTGCGCCCGGTATGGAGTCGCCGTGCCACCGCAATCGCCGGTCACTTCTCAGGCTCCCGAGCCTCGCGAATGCTTCGTAAGACCATCGGGGTGCAGCGTGATAACGACGCGGCGGTTGCGCGCCTGCCCCGCCGCAGTTGCATCCGTGGCGATCTGGTGCCGGCCGCCGTATCCGTGGACGGCCAGCCTGGACGCACGGACTCCACGAGCTTCGATGTAAGCGGCTACCGCCGTTGCCCTGGCCCAGGAGAGCGGTCGGGCTGAAGGCCCTGGCACCGTGACTGCTGCGGTATAGCCAGCGATGTCCGCCGTCGCGCGAGGGTAGCGGACCGTGAGCTCACGGGCGAGCCTATCGAGGATCTCTGCGGCGCCGGGCAGGAGCACCGTCTGGTTGGGCTTGAACAAGACCGAGCTAGGCAGGCTGATAATGATTTCCTGGTGCCCAGGTGCCGCCCAGCTCGCCCGGGCGATGTAGCCGCTGGCTGGGAAGGTGATCAGGGTGTTGTCCCACACCACCAGCTCTCCGCCGCAGCGGGCGAAGAACTCCCGCCAGAACTCACGCAGTTGCTCGTCCTGGAGCGCGCCCAGCCCACCTGCCGGCGTCAGCGATCCGTCCACCATGTACACCCGCCAGCCCAGGCACTCGCCGTCTCGCAGTAGCCCCCTTGACACCACCGCCTGCAGCGTCGCCTTCGGGTCCGCCAGCTGAAGCGGATCGGCCAGGTTGACCGGCTCCGCGGTTTCGTCCGCATCACCAAATATGACGACGTCTGTTGTCTTATGCGGGACCACGTGAAGATGCTGGGCCATCGATGACACGCCGCTGACGAGGTTCACCGGCCCCGGCGTGGCGGATGCCTGTTCCTCGCCGAAGGAGTGCACCATCCTCTTTTCGGCCCTGCGCATCTGCATGTTGATGATCAGGCTGTTCTGGCCGGTGGTGCTGGTCACCCGCGCGTTGTACATCACCTCGGATGACCCTGGCCGAGGGCCGAACCGGTCAATCACGACATGGGCGCCGGACCTGCCAGCGGCCTTTGCCACCAGCCACGCGTCGGCGGCCCACGCACGTGTCTGATGCAGCTCATGATCAGCAGGACTAGTGCCGATCAGGATCCCGATCGCGAGAGCGCTCGCAGGCCTGCCGGGGGTTGCTGCCAATGATCCTGAGCCTTTTCCGGGTGCGCAGGACGCCAGGAACAGGGCTAGCGCCGCGACTGATGTAGTGGCGGCGGCTTGCTTCCAGGACCTCATGACGGCACTCCTTCCGCTTGGGGCCGGCCGCGGAGGCCGCAACCAGATGTACTACCTGTTGCTTGTATACGCGCTCATACTATAGTTTTTTTGTAGTACAAATCTAGACCACACGGAGGAGGATCTGATGGGACCACTGGCCAAAGTGCGGGCGGGCTTCCCGCAGGTGATCAGGAAACTGCTGCACGGGCGCGCACCAGTGACAGCCAAGCCAGGCGCTCAGCTCGGCACGCGGTACCCGGACGGGGACGTGGCGGCGATGGCGGCGGAGGACGGCCGGGCCCGATTCAACACGCCGACATGGGGTCCGGCGAACCACGTCTTGCACGGCCTTTGGGCGGTGATAAAAGCGGCCGTCACGCACGCGGTGGCCGTGCGGCTATGGCTTGACACAAGGCTCGTCCAGGTAGCTGGATCCCATGCCCGCGCCACGCAAAGATTCCGGGCACGCCGGGCAGAGGCGCAGGCGAAGCAGACGGCGGTGGCCCGGATAGCGGCCCGGCGGTCCGCGCTAGCCGAGAAACTCGCCGACCGTGGCCTGGACCCGCCAACAGCAGCTTGGCGGGTGCTGGCGTTCCTTGGCCTGCTGGGTCTGGGTGATCTGACGATGACGTCGGTGGCCATGCTGGTGCTGAACATCTCTGACCGCCCGTATGTGGCCTGGCTGCCGTTCTCGGCATTGCAGGCGGCTGCCGTCCCGGTGGTGTTCGGGATGCTTGCCGCAGCCCACTTTCTCGGCGGCAGCATCAAGACCTACCGCTATGAGCAGCGACTGCGTCCGGTAGCCATGACCATCGGGCTGGTGAGCCTGGGCGGCGGGCTGTCTCTCGCGCTGAGCGTGGCCGAGATCCGCAGCTCCTACCTGGCTGCAAACGGAGTGCCCGCCCTTTTCTGGCCGTTCATCGGCATCCAGCTTGGGTTCTTCGCGGTGGCCGTATCGGCCTCAACCTGGGCAGCTCACCCCTACCGGGGCGAGTGGCGGCAGGTTAGCCACGAGCTGCGCACGACGGTACGCCGTTACCTCGCAGCGCGGCGGTCAGCAGGCCGTCTGGCAGGTCGCGTCAACGAGCTCGTGTCCCAGCAGAGCGGTCTGGTGGCGCGGGCTATTGACGGTGTGGCGGCTGCCAGGTCCGATGGAGCCCGGCAGGGACACCTGTATTTGCGCGGTCACCAGCACGGGCTGCCGGAGTGGGTGACCGATGAGCTTTACCCTGACCCGATGCCGCAGCCCGAGATGCCCGGGCCGGTGCAGGAACTGCAGCGGTACCCGGACGTCCGGCCGGGAAGCAACCTGGCACCCTTGGCCCAGGCAGCCCTGGACGACCTCGACGAGGCCTGGGTGCAGGTGCTGCAGCAAATGCAGGCGGCCGAGACCGCCTGGCGCGCCGGAGAGCCGGCAGCCCCGCGGTTGGGCACCTTCCCGCTCAACGGCGCGGCCAAGGCACGCCGGGAAAGCCGCCGTGGCACGACGGCCAAGGCCAATGGCTCCGCGCGGCCAGGTGCGAAATGACCGGGCCGCGCTTGTTCGGAATAAGGGGAGTCGATCTCCGGGCAAGCGGCCCGGTCCTTACCAAACCACAATTGACGGCTCCGCCGATGCAGAGCCAGGCTCCGCCGACGCGGCTGCCCGACCTGACCGGAGCGCCTCCGGCAGTTCAACGGCAGTTGGTCGGCAGCCTTGTGGTCATGTTCGTTATCGACGGCTCGGGGTCGGTGCATGGGCCGCATGGCACCGACCCGCACGGAGTCAGGAACGCTGCGTGCCTGTCCGTAGTTGACCTCATGCACCGCCACGGAGGTGGCCTCGCCGGCGTGGTCCACTGGGGTCAGACAGCGCCCGCAGATCTGGCATTGCCGCCCATGCCGGTGCGTCGCGGCCGACTGCGCCGGGCACTGGCCATGCAGCCCATGCTGGGCGGGACCAACCCGGCAGCGGCCCTCGCCCGGGTACGCCAGCTTGTTCCAGCGGTCTCCCCCGGCCAGACGCTGGTAGTTCTCCTGCTTACCGACGGCCAGGACCTCGGCGACGGATTGGAGCACCGACTCGTCCAGTTGCCCCCCGGCAGCGTCCACCTGTTGCTGGTCGACCCGTCCGGGAACTGCGACGGCCAGGAGAGGGCATGGCAGGCGCTACCGTGGGGATCGTTTACCCGGCTTGCGAACCTCCACGATCCTCAGCGTGTGGCCTGGGAGAGTGGCGCGGTCATCGCCCGCAGCATCGGGCTTGATCTCCCTGGCCAGGCTCACAGCTAGCCCTTGCACCGGTCCGCTTGCTTGCTATCGGCCAGCAAGCACATCGCCCTTACCCCCTTGACAGGTGCAAGTCGCCAAGCGTGATATACAACAGTAGTACTTTTCGCGTGAGACTATACGAGAGGGGTGTAGCCCCGTGTCGCATGTAACAGCGCAGCCTTCAGCATCCTCGATCGATGGCGATAAACCTCTCGTCTACACCATGCGCGAACTCAACCAGCAGACTGCCCGCATCATGAACGAGATCGAAAAGCATGCCCGGCCGGGCTTCATCACCAGGCATGGCCGCTTCGTTGCCATGATCGTCCCGCTACAGCCCGGGCAGATCGAATCCCGGATGCTCGACCAGATGGCACGAGAGATCGGCAAGCAACTACAAAACTAGCCGCCAGGCATGGCGCGCGGACGCGGCGCGCTGCCGGTCGCCGCGATCACCGTCGCAGGCCCCAGGGCAGCCGACGCCGCAACGCGCGAATCTGCCGCATCAGCGAACTTCTGCTTCGGCGCTCCCACCTGCTGGCGACCTGGTAGATGCTGTAGACAGCGACGACCTCGAATTCAAGGCTGGAGTTGAGCCGGCGGTAGAGGAGGAAGTAGTTCTCCGCGCCATCGTCCTGCTCAGGGAGCATTTCGTACTCGTGTGCCACGCCACGGTGCCACATGCCATCCCCGGCAAACCCCGCGTCTCCCGCCTCGACGCAGTAGTAGTACCGCTCCGGCAGGATGTCATGCAGGATCTCCTCCGCGTTGCTCCTGAGCCGACTGCGCACGGCCGACGCCGTGACAACGGTTGCCAGATTCTGCTCAGCCTCGTCTGACCAGCGCACCCGCGCTGCCAGACTCGTCTGGTCACCTGTTGCCGGTTGCAGGACGCTGACCCACGTGGTCGCCTCTTGGCCGCCGCCCGTAGTAGCTACATCCCAGGCATGGCCATTGAGTTCCTGGCCCGCCTGGTTGGTTCCGTCGACCTGTCGGACGGCGGCAGCCTCCCGGGAGGCAGCCAGCGCAGTCACCGGCTGAGGCTGGCAATCGGGAGTCTGAGCGGGGTTGCTGCTCACCGTGGTGTCCTCTCGGGTCGGTTACACCAGTGCGCCATCGAGCGGCGGCGTTGATGCAATCGGTGGACCGTCCTCTTGCTGGGAGGGATGCATGACGCGCACTGCAGAGCACAAGGCTGAGGTGTGATAGCCGCGACTGCGGACGCGATACCGCCGCCGGGCTGCGCTGCCCCCGGAAGCGTGCGGACAACGATGTGCCATCGACGCGCTGCGGTGGCCGTCGTGTCGTGCTGGCTCGCCGCGGCGACTGTGCTTTGATGGTCTAGGGCTAGACGATGTGCAAGGATGCACCGGCACGACGATGATGCGTTCCAGTTGCAGTGCACTAGCCGGGAAACGGCAAACGGCGGATACGCTACTCGGTAGCTTCGCGCGCCGATCACAGCCTGGCCTCCTGCCGTCTCCAAGAGAATCCAGCCTCCTAACTGAGTACACGTCAGACCCCCGCCCTCGCGCAAGATCTGATAGAAATTCCACTGGAGTTTCCGTAATGGAGATCTTCACAATTGCCCCAATTGTCACTAAGCTGTTATTTCGTCACTCTCGCGCGAGCTACGTCCGTGAAGGAGCCACCCGGTGGCTGATCGTGGCGGCCCGAACCTTGCCCGCCGTCGTCGACTGGCCGCAGAACTGCGCCGGCTTCGCGAGCGGTCCGGTCTCACCGGCGACGATGTCGCTTCCCGCCTCCGGTGGCGGTCCACTTCCAAGCTGAGCAGGATCGAACACGGCCAGACTGGCCTGAAGGAGGCCGACCTTGAGGGCCTCCTGAATCTGTACGAGGTCACCAATGACCACCGCGCAGAACTGATCGCACTGGCCGAGGAGTCACGTGGTTCAGGTTCGGCCAAGGCAGTCGGCCCGCGTCTGCCTGAAGTCCATGTCGCACTTGGCACAGCAGAGGCTGACGCAGAATCGGTATGGATCTGGGAGCCACAGATCTTCCCCGGGCTGTTTCAGGTCGAGGAATATACCCATGCGCTGCTCGACGCCTGGGTAACCAGATTTTCCCTGCCGCACGGAGAAGTTGACCGCAGGGTGGAGGCCTTCCGTCTGCGGCAAGAGGTGCTTAACCGGGATCCCCCGCTCCAAATTGCAGCAGTGATCGACGAATCTGTCTTGCACAGGCGGGTCGGTAAACCAAGGGTGATGCACCGACAGCTTATGCATCTAGCGACCGTTTCTGAGCTACCGCATGTGGAGATTAGAGTTCTTCCACTGTCCGCCGAACATCTTGTCGCGACAGGCGCATTCAACTACCTGCGGTTCCGCCCGATCCACGATATTCCGTTTGACGATATGGTGGCTGTCGAAAAGCTGACAGAGATAGAATACGTCGAAACCGAGGAAGACAGCAACCAATACCGCGTTGCCTTCGAATCGCTGCTGAGCAGTGCCCTCAGCGCCGGGGAGACGCGAGAACTGCTGACGTCTGTTGCAAGCCGACTGTGGCCGTCCTAGGCAGCCAGCACGGTCTTACAGGTTCTGCGCACCGCCGCGACAGGCTAGATCGAGTCGAATTCACCCGACTTTGCACCTGTAAGGAAGGCGCTCCATTCGGCCTCGTTGAACACCAGGACGGGACCCGTTCCCTGATCCTTGGTGTCCCGAACGCCAACCCGGTCGCTACGCAGGCGGGCTACCTCGACGCATGAGCCGTTGTAAGTGCTCACAGAGCTCTTATGCCATGCCGCACGCAGAATGTCCTCCGCGCCGACATCGCGCGGCTGATAACGGCCCCCATTAAAGGTCTTGGCAAAGAAAAGACGCCCCAGGTACATCTGTCCTCTTACCTTGAGTAGTCACCGGCTAGCCCGGTGCTCACCCACCACCCGAGCCGGAGTCCGAAGCAGAATCTGACTGACCGGAGCCTAGTGCTTCGGCATGACGCCTCGGGCGGTCTTTGGGATCTTCGACGCCGGCGAGTCCTCCGCACGCACGTCCACCTCACATCGCACATGGTGGCGCACCATCTGGAGGCGCCTAGAGATGACGCCACCACTGCTTGCCAAGCCGCGGGCGGCTAACCGCCCGGCCGGCG
>CAVPSA010000010.1:0-21751 GCA_963707905.1 uncultured Actinomycetes bacterium
AAGTCTGCCCGGCCTGTGAGCTGCATCAACGGCTAGGTTCAGGCCGGCCCTGGGGCATGATGATCAGCCGTGTCTATTCGCCTGATTTATCTGATCTTCGTCCGGGTCTGCGGCTGGCTTTTCCTGCTCGGCCGCTCGTCGGCGTCCATGAACGCGGAGTTGCTCGTGCTGCGGCACGAGGTCGCCGTGCTGCGCCGCACCAGTCCACGGCCCCGGCTGGACTCGGCAAGCCGCGCCATCCTCGCCGCGCTGATCCGGCTCCTGCCCGGATGGCTGCGGGCGTACAGGCTGGTCACGCCCGGCACCGTCCTTCGCTGGCACCGCGGGCTGCCTTACAGGAAATGGACGTATCCGAACCAGACGGGCCGCCCGCCCGTCAGCGCCGAGATCACCGTGCTGATCGGGCGGCTCGCTATGGAGAACCGCGGCTGGGGGTATCAGCGCATCCAGGGCGAGCTTCTCAAGCTCGGTCACCGCGTTAGCGCATCGACGATCCGGCGGGTCCTCAAGGACCTGAACATCCCCTCCGTACCGAGGCGGCACACCGGTACGACCTGGCGGCAGTTCCTGCATATGCAAGCTGCGACGATGCTTGCCGTCGACTTCTTCCACGTGGACTGCGCGGTGACTCTCCAGCGCCTGTACTGCTTGTTCGTCATGGAAGTCGGCAGCCGCTACGTCCACATCCTCGGGATCACCGCGAACCCGGACGGGCCGTGGACCACCCAGCAGATCCGCAATCTCCTGATGGATCTCGGCGACCGCGCCGCAGGCTTCCGGTTCCTGGTCCGCGACCGGGCCGGGCAGTTCACCGCATCTTTCGACGCGGTCCTGGCCATTGCCGGCATCGAAGCGATCAAGATCCCGCCCCGCAGCCCTCGCGAACGCCTATGCGGAACGAATCGATGCTCGCCGAACCGAGGTCACCGACCGGATGCTCATCTTCGGCGAACGCCATCTCCGCACCGTCCTAACCCGGTACGCCCGGCATTACAACGGCCAGCGACCCCATCGCAGCCGCCAACTCCGGCCACCACGGCCAGATCACCCGATCGCCGACCTCTCCCAGCATTGGATCCACCGCCGTACCGTGCTCGGCGGCCTCATCAGCGAATACGAGCGAGCCGCGCATCAAAGCCCAGGTCAAGGCCCATGGCCCAGTTCTCGCACCCCACAGGCCATGCGGGAGGTCTTCGATACAACCAGCACGCACGGGTGCAGCGGGTGGAACGCGCGACCGGGGGTGGCAACAGCGGCCTTGCTGGCGCTGCTTATGCCTGATGGTGGGGGAAGCCGGTGTGGTTCAGTGTGCTGGTTGCCTGCGTCTGCGCCACCACGGCCCCGCGCCTGATGACCCACCGCCGCGCAGCCTGCAGCCGCAAGGCTTCGTGCATGGTGTCAGCGTCAAGGACGACCAGATCGGCGGCGCACCCTGGCTCGAGCCCGTATCCGCTGACGCCCATCAGGTGTGCCGCCGCGGCTCCGATGGCGCGCAGCGCGGCGTCGATCTCCGGTGGCGCCGACAGCTGTGCCGCGTGGCACAGGATCAGTGCCACCTGCAGCTGGTCTGCGGCCCCGAAGGGATAAAACCCGTCCTGCACGCAGTCCTGGCCGCAGCCGATAGCCAGCCCGGCAGCGAGCAACCGTTTGATGGGCGGGATACCGCGCCGCCTCGGCTCATGGTCGCCCCGGCCCTGCAGCAGCAGGTTGGTCGCGGGATTGGTGACGAACGCGACTCGCGCCGCGGCCGCGCGCTCGATGATCTAGCTGGTGTACTTTCGTCCCAGGCCGCCATGGCGCAGCAATGCCCGGCCGTGACCCGGCCTTGCCAGCCGCACGCCAGCGTGGCGTCGACCAGCATCTCCAGTGTCCTGGAACCGGGGTCGTCGGTCTCGTCGACGTGCATGTCCACGTCGGCATCGAGCGCTGAGCGAGGTCCATGCAGATGGCGATATGTCGCGCGCGGCCTTCTGACTGGGTTCCCAGTGCGGCATCCCGCCGACCAGGCCAGCGCCCTCGCTCATGGCTGCGCCAGCAGGGGCTGCCCGGGATCGCGGAAGATTCCTTCCTGGGGGAACGCGACTATCTGGATGTCGCACAGATCGGCGTGTTCCCTGGCGGCTTGGATCACCCCACGCAGCGGAGTCAGGCCGCCGATGGTGTCGACATCGACGTGGCTCCTGATCAGGGTCGTCCCGGACAGTACGGCCTGCCTGATGACCACGCCGGCGCGGGTCGCGACGTCGCTGGCGGACGCTGACCGCTTGACACGGTGCAGGATGTCAATCGCTTCCGCCAGCGTCCCGCTGCGGTTCGAGCCGAGCAGTGGCAACGTCCCGACCTTGTCCAGGTGAATGTGGGGCTGCACGAACGCGGCGGTCACCAGCCTGCCTTCAGCGTCGAGTTCGGCGCGGCCGTCTGCCTCAATCCGCGCGCCGATGCCCATGATCACACCGTCCCTGATTGCCATGTCGGCCGGTGCGCTTCTGCCCTCCAGCCTGCACCGGCGCAGGATCAGATCGGGCGGCGAGCCGTTTAGATCACTGCTTCGTTCCATGACGTTGCCGCCTTGCATCCGACGAATCACCCAACAGCCTCAATCCGGCCCGCTCATAAGGTCAAGGCTCTACCGCCCCACGCGTCACTGCTGGATCGCCGGCCTGCGGTGATCGTGGACATTCCAGGACGGCCAGGCCGCCGGTGAGCTGGGTACGTGGCGAGTTGCGGTGGCCCAAGCCTGGCCAGGGAGTCCCCGGCCTGCTCATCGGCCACGCGGGGAGGTTCCTTCAGGCCGTTGCCCTTCCACCCGGCCAAGTCAGACAAGAGTGACGGGATGCAGCGCGGCCCTGGATACACGGTCCGCCGATCGCCTCGGGCAAGCCCCAGCCTCCAGCGGTCGGGAGGCGGCCGTCTCCAACCGCATGCCCGGCCCGGTGGCGTGCCGCTGCGCGGGTCACCCGGCGGGGAACTGAGCCGACATCGTGCCGCGTCGGGGGACGGTATCACCGTGCGTGACCGCGAAGATTAGGAAGAACGCACGCGGAGCCGCCGTTCGGCGCAGGTCGGGGATTCGCCACGGCTCGTCGTAGATCGTTCAGATCGAGGTGATCTGCGCGTGACGTCTTGCGATCCGCCCTGTCCGCGCGAGCGTCCCCGCGGGCGCAGGCTGGTTCAAGTATTTCAGCTTGCGGCGTGCCGAGCCTACGGTTGGGACGCAGAAAGCTGCTGGGCGACCATCTCGATACGACGCTGTGCGACCTTTCCGCGGAGGTGGTCACCCGATAGCCATCGTTCGTTGAGCCCTGGAGCACAGCGAGTAGCGGGCTGGCGAGGGTATCGAGCAGTGCCTGCAGTTCGCCCTCGGTAGTGCCCTCGGCGACCGTTTGCGCTGAAAGGATGAGGAACAGGTCACGAGCAGATAGCCGCCCGAACACAGTCGACCGTTCGCGGATAGCCTCACACATGGCTGCAGCGAGAGTGACCAGCCGCTTCACTTCCTCCGCTCGTTCATCGACGGCCTGCATGTCGAGACTGCCGCCAGTTGCAAAGAGAGACCGGTAGTCGTCGAGCCCAAGTGGAGTCTTGGCATGTTGCCGACAAAGGCCGACGAGCTGGTCGGCGGAGATGACTGCCACGTTGTACTGGCTGGCCCGCGCGAACATGCGAGATCCAGACGGGTTGGGGGCCACCACCGCGATGTGATCCGCGTCGTGCTTGGCCTTGTGTTCGGTGAGCGTTACCCAGTCCACCTGGTGGTCGCTGACCGTACCCGACCCGCTGTTGCAGTCGATGACCACACGGTAGGAGTCCATCGCGCCGAGCGCCGCAGCGAGCAGCACATCTGTCTTGCCTGACCCGCCCAGCCATTCAGCCTGAAATCCAAGGAAATCAAAGGCATCTCGTACGGCCAGCTCAAACCGATCGGGATGACCGCTGTCGCTTGCTGAGTTCTTGATCGCAAGTACGAGCTCGTCGACCGTGCTTGATTCCAGGGGTGGCAATAGTTCGGCGGGAGCGTCGACTGCGGGCGCCTCGATGACCGTTATTGCCGACGGTGCAGCAGCCGGGTCATACAGCACAAGCTCGCCTAGCAACAGACGGCCTGAGTCAGATAGCTGCACGGTCCCGTCGCCCATGTCGGTCAGCATTCCGGCCGACTGAAGCCAGCCCCTTCGATTTACTATCTGCGTTTGAGTATCCCAGGCCATACCGTACCGGTCGTTCGCGACCGTCAGGAGCTCGTCGTTGGAGCGCGGGCTGCGAGCGGCGTCGAGTAGCTCGCCGATGAACTGGCATCGGCCATGAAGCAATGCGACGATAATTCGATCGTCACCGCTGGCGAGCCATTTCTCGGTCCATGGCCCCAGACTGCACGCCCCGCCGTGCACGATTATCAGGCCAACCTTTCGCAGAAATGACTCCCGCAGGCGGGCAGCTGTCGCCTTGACCTCCAGCACCGCCTCCAATCGGCTGGCCAGCTCCAACGGCGCTGGCCGCTCTTCAACCACCACCTCGCATACCTTCCGCAAGGATGTGAGGTAACCACCGTAGCCTCCCGGCATCTGCAGGACGCCTTTAGTGCGCTGCGACCAGGCAAATTCCGGAGGCAGAGCGGTTCCCTCACCTTCCACTATTTCAGGTGGTCGCGGCAGAAATTTGCTCAGCGCAGTCCACTCGGCGCTCGAGATCGGGAAAACAGTCCCCATCGGGGCAACTACAATCTGATGCTGTCGAAACTCAACGATTGCCCGCACGTGTTCCTTAGCAATGAAGGGCACGGCCTGCACACGGATCAGCGCCCGCGTCGTGTCCTCGGCACCTTCCTGGTCCGCGAGTACAAAGGGCGTCTCTGCTGAGTCCATCGCGCGCAATTGAGGCTCGGCGACGACTCGACCGAGACCGACGATTCCCGCCTTGTTACCGCTGCGCCACAACACGGCCGCATCACCAACACTAATCTCACTTGTATACTGCGGCACCCGCCACCAAATACGGTCCAGAGTGCTGAGCGCAGCGTCAATGTCGTAGTGCGCCGGGTTCGCCTGGAAGAACCACGCTCGAGCCTGCTTCATCAGAGCATGCTCCCACCTGCCGCATCTCGTCTCAACACCGCTGGCGAGTCATGATCACACATGACGCACAACGAAAGGATCGCCTCGGGGTCGCACTGGGCTGCGCCCGCTGCGGATCCCCTCATCGGAGCGCCTTCGGCCCGAGGATCGCCGACGTCATGCATGATCAATCGTGTGGCGGCGCTCAGTACACGAAATGATCTGCGCGCGGCTCCCCGCCTTCGGGCATCCGGTCGTCAGCCCGACGGAGCTGCGCTAAGCGCCTCCAGCCGCCAAGGAGTCCGCCGTGCCACGCAGGGTGATCGGCGGTCAAGCCCGAGCCGCGAAATATCCGCCGTTCGGCGCTGCAGCGCGCGGACAAGGGCTGGGTGTCGTGGAGCGCAAGTATGGGTGATCGGCGCGTCAGCAGCAGCCTCCGGCCCGCCCTGTTGCTCCCGCTCCGACGACGCACGGGCGCTCGCTCAGCATCCGCGCCGTCTCTAGGGAATCGAGCAGACCACGGTGACGGGGCGCGCGACCCTACCACGGGTGACGTGCAGTTCCGCTGTCGCGGCGCAGATCATCTGCCCAGACTGCATCAGTGGGCTGCGGCCGGTCACGTGGTAGCGGCCGGGCGGCAGGGACAGCGTGAAGCGGCCGTTCCGGCCGGCCGTGGCCGTGAACGTTCTGCCGGTGGCGGCGCGGGCTGTGATCGTGCCGGGCAGCGGAACCGGCGAGCCGGGTGCCGGGCCGCCGACCCGCACGAACGTTCCGCGCACGGTCTGCCGGTCGCCTGGGTTGCCGCCGCATCCGGCCAGGATGAACGTCGTCACGGCGAGTACCGCGATGGTCTTCGATCTCACCTGACTTGGACGTCGGCTCTGGCCTGGAGGTTGCAATCTATGGCATGGCCGTGAACACGATCTCGCGCTCCGTGGTAGCCGCTACCATCGCGACGAGCCACGAGTTCTCTCACCCACGTAACCGGGGCTCGGCCCCACCTGGCGCGCATTCCCGCCGTTGTTTCCTGCTGGCGTGAAGGCTTAAAACCCCGCCACCCTCTTCAGCACCGGGGTGTCACCTAGCCTGCGAGCTGCCGCGCCCGGCATCGGGCATGGCGGGGCCTTGTTGAGAAGCCAGCCACGGCCAGCCGCGCAAATCGGAGGGTTAGTGCAGCGCCAGGCCTGAGATCTCATCGAAGCTCTGCCGGAGACACTCAAGCAGGGCGTCTGGGTCTGGCACCGCGGCGGTGTCGATGTTGACGGCTATATGGCAGGTGCCGCAGTAGGAGAGAAGGGTGATATTGAGGGCCGCCCCGATGGTGGGCCCGAACGCGAGGATGCCAGTGATCTTGCTGCCTGCGAGATACACCGGCACGGGAACGCCCGGCACGTTACTGGCCAGGAAGTCGACGTGCTTGAGCACTCCGCCCACATAGCCGGCGGGCAGCAGGTTCAGCCCTTCGGCGATCGTGTCGGTGACCGTGAGCGACGGCTCGTTGCGGGCCACACCGGTGATGCGGTGCAGCATGCGCATCCGGGTGACCGGATCCGGTTCGCCAACGGGGACGGTCACCCGCTGCAGGGTGATCCTGTTGCCCCAGCCCATCTCCTCTTGTGCCGCAGGCTGATCGGCATGACGGCTCGCAACGACTCCACTGCGGCGCCGTGGCGCTCATGGTAGCGGCCCAGGCCTCCGGTAACGGCCGCCATGTAGGCGTCGTTGAGGGTCCCCCCGGCGGTTTTCGCCGCCCTGGTAAGCGCCTCCAGCGAAACCTCCCAAATGGCCAGATGGCGGGTCATCCCCCGCTCCCGCATGAGCGGTGATTTGGTGTCGAGCAGGGGTGCGGCCGTCCGGTAGACCGAGCGGGCCATCGCGGCGGCGCCCCCGATCCCACCGGCCGGGTCGCGCGCGTACCGCATCAGAATCGGGATCGTCTCTCTCGCCCCTCGCCAGCCCACGCGCACAGCGCGCCCAGCCAGCAGACCGGCCGCGCCAGTGACCAGCACGCCCAGGCCGAGGGCCTCGCCTGGCGGCGCCGAAGGCATCTCACCCGGATCCAGCGGTTCGCGCTGCAGGTCCAGCAGGACCGCCAGCATCCGCATTCCGCCCACGCCATCTGACAGTGAGTGGTGAATCTTCAAGACCAGCGCGGCCGGGCCACCCTCGGTTCCCTCCACCAAGGTGAGCTCCCACAGCGGGCGGTCCCGGTCGAAGGCGCCCATCGCCGAACGGCGCGCCAGGGCGAGCATCGCCTCCTGCACCTGGGGCGTGGGCGCACCCGCCCGGCGCAGATGCCAAGTCAGGTCGAAATCCGGATCGTAGGCCCACCGGGGAGGAGCAAGACGGAACGGAGATTCCACCACCCGCTGGCGCAGCCCGGGAATCAGCCGTGCCACGCGGTCAATGCGCGAAGACAAAGCACCCCAGTCAGGTGCGCGGTCAAGCCAGAAAACAGCGACCACCGTTGACCGAAGAGCAGGGTCGCGCTCCATATACCAGGCGAACGCGTCACCCCCGCGCATATAGCCACCGGCAGGCATAATCACTTTACCGAGACTAACGCCCATCACCTGTGCGTGCCGAAAACCTGCGCCACCTGGCAAATGTACGTCGGCTCGGTGCCGTGTCTGCTACCTGGGCACATGGGCGGTGCGGAGGGTGCGACGATTCTCAGCTTGTGGGCTTGAAGCTGATCTTCCTGATCGTCTCGCGTGCGTTGTCACTGCTGAGGCTGTCGCGCCGGGAGTCGTGGTGGAAGGATGCCGAGATCCTCATGCTGCGCCATCAGCTCTCGGTCGCGCTGCGTGAGCGGCCGCGGGGTCATTCGCGGCTGACCTGGCCGGACCGGGCATGGCTGGCGCTGCTGGCCGGGACGCTGCCAATAGATCGCCTCGCCGCGATGCGGCTCATCGTCACGCCCGGCACCGTCTTGCGCTGGCATCGGGACATCCTTCGCCGCCGCTGGGCGCGCCGCAGTCGCCCCGGGCGCCCGCCGGTGCGCCGCAATGTACGGTCGGTCGTGCTGCGGCTTGCCCGGGAGAACGAGTCATGGGGGTATCGCCGCATTCATGGCGAGCTGGCCGGGCTCGGCATCACGGTAGCGGCGTCGACGGTATGGCAGATCCTCAAGAGCGCGGGGATCGACCCGGCGCCGCGCCGAGACGGGCCGGGCTGGCCGGAGTTCCTGCGATCGCAGGCACAGGGGATCCTGGCACTGGACTTCTTCACCGCCGATCTCCTCAACGGCGCGAAGATCTACGTCTTGGCCGCAATCGAGCATGGCACCCGCCGCGTCCGGGTGCTCGGTGCCACCGAGCACCCGGTCCAGGCCTGGGTCGTGCAGCAGGCACGGAACCTGCTCATGGACCTGGAAGATGCCAGGACGCGGGCGAAGTTCGTGCTGCACGACAGGGACGCCAGCTTCACGCTGGCGTTCGATGCTGTGTTCCGGGCCGCGGGCGTGAGGGTCATCCGCTCCGCGGTCCAAGCGCCGCGAATGAACTCGATCATGGAACGGTGGATCGGCAGCTGCCGGCGGGAGCTGCTGGACCGCACCCTGATCTGGAACCAGCGGCACCTGATGATCGTGCTGCGCGAGTACGAGGACTTCTACAACACCCACCGCCCCCACCGAGCCCTCAGCCAGGCCGCACCGCTGCGCCCGCTACCCAACAACGTTGCAGACCTGGATCAGTTCCGGGTCCAGCAGCATGACCGCGCAGGGGGCTTGATCCATGAATATCGCCTGGTGGCATAGGTTTTCGGCACCCACAGCCGCGCTGCGAGGCCGCTCGCTGACCTGTATCCCGGCCGCGCGGCCAGAAACTCAACCACTACTCAACCACGAACAGCCGAAAACGGCCGGATCCGGCCGGACACCACCGGACCCGGACAAGATCAACCCCTGACCGCATCGATGCTGGTCAGGGGTTGTTTCCACAGGTGGTGGCAGGTGATGGGTTCGAACCATCGTAGGCTAAGCCGACGGTTTTACAGACCGCTCCCTTTGGCCGCTCGGGCAACCTGCCTCGTGCCGCCACACCGGACGGCACAGTGAAGGATAGCGAACACCGGGCCGGTCCGTCGCACGACGGGCCTGCACGGCCATCGCCGCCGGGCGTCCGGGAGCAGATCGGGAGCCGCCAGGGGCACCAGACCCGGCGCGGGGAGAGCGAGAGGAGCGAGGCGTGGCCGATTCATTTTTCGACATCGTCAGCAAGGTCGATAAGCAGGAAGTTGACAACGCCCTGAACCAGGCCGCCAAGGAGATCAGCAACCGGTTCGACTTCCGTGGCGTCGGGGCTGCCATCTCCTGGTCCGGGGAGTCGGTCGAGATCCGCGCCAACAGCGAGGAGCGGGCCATGGCGGTGCTCGACGTCTTCAAGGACAAGCTGGTCCGGCGCGGTGTGTCGCTCAAGGCCATCGACCCTGGCGAACCGAAGCCGTCCGGCAAGGAGTTCCACCTCGGTGTCGGCCTCAAGCAAGGCATCTCGCAGGACGATGCAAGGAAGATCTCCAAGCTGATCAGGGACGAGGGGCCCAAGGGCGTCCGCGCCCAGGTACAGGGCGAGGAACTGCGCGTGTCCTCGAAGAAAAAGGACGACCTGCAGGCCGTGATCGCCCTGGTGAAAGGAAACGACTTCGGCCTTGCGCTGCAGTTCGTAAACTTCCGCTGAAACGCGCCGTCGATCAGCGCTGCTGAGCGCTAGCGCGCTGAGGGCTAGCGCTGCTGAGGGCGGCCGGAGATCGCGATGGCGACCGGCTGCTGCCCGGTCTTGATGGGCTTGCCGACGGTGTTGGTGGCGGTACTGACCGGGAGCACGTCCTGCGGGAGCCCGAACTCGGGGGCCCCGGCGCGCAGGACGTAGAGAGTCTTTCCGTCCGGCGTGATCGCCATGGCGTTTGGGTACCCGCGGAAGACGATGGCCTTGCCGACGGCTCGGGTGGCCGTGCTGACCGGAACGATAAACCCCCTGGTGGACTTGTCGAAGGTGCCTTCCACATAGACGGTCCTGCCGTCCGGCGTGATCGCGGCGCCATAGTCGCTGCCGTGGCGCGGGGCCACCCGGATGGCCGGGAGCGTGGTGTTGGTGGCGGTGTCGATCGGGGTCAGCGTGGTGTTGTCGGCCGCGTAGAGGGTCTTGCCGTTGGGGGTCATCACCATCAGGTTGGACGCGTCGGGGAACGCGGCGTGGTTGAGGGGGATGGGCCTGCCCGCGGTGTTGGTCGCGGTGTTGATCGGTGTGACGCTGCCCTTCCCCGGCTCTCCCTGCCCGAGGTTCAAGACGTAAGCCGTCTTGCCGTTCGGGGTGATCGAGATCGCCAGCGGCTCGGAGCCAGTCTTGATGTTCTTGCCTGCGGTGTTGGTGGCGGTGTCGATCGGGGTGACCGTGCCGTCCGGTTCCTCGTTCGCCACATAGACGGTTTTGCTGTTCGGAGTGACCGCCATCGCTACCGCATAGGGATTGGCGCCGGTATTGATTGGCCTGCCCGCGGTGTTGGCCGCGGTACGGATCGGGGTCACGGTGCCGGTGTCCCAGTCGCCGACGTAGAGGGTCTTGCCGTTCGGGGTGATCACCATGGTGGCGGGCAGGATGCTGGCGACCTTGATCGGCGTGCCCGGCCGATAGGTGCTGGTGCTGACCGGGATCACCGAGCCCCGGGCACCTGGGCCGCTGAGAGAGTTCAAGGCGACATAGGCGGTCTTGCCGTCGGGCGTGATGGACACAGCTGTCGCATTCCGCGATACCGGGATGGTCGTGATGACCGTGTTGGTGGCGGTATCGATCGGGGTCACCGACCCCTTCGCCGCACTGCGCACGCTCCGGTTCACCACCCAGGCCACCGGCGCGCAACTCGCTGCGGCCCGGGCAGCCAGGTGCGCGGCGCCGCTCACCTGAACCGCCTTTGCCATGCTGGCCGAACCCGGCCCGGCCGCGGCGGCCAACGCCAGCACCCCGGACGCAACCCCGATGCCGTATCTGATCACGGTCCCTCCTTCGGCCAGTACGGCAAATGTGACATCTGTCCACCGGTGCCGCAACGCTGCCGCATCGACGGCTCGCCTGCTCACCTGGCAGACGGCACGCCGCCGCTTGCCCGAAGATCACAACCGCCGCGCGCGTGCCCGCAACCGGGTTCAGAAACTTCCGCTAGGCCACGGCGGGCGCGATATCGCTGCCATACGCCACCACTTGGTCAGTGGGACTCCACGGCCGGGCCCGTCCCGGGGCCGGCCACCTGCGCTTCCCTGGGCAGCGGCGCGCCCGGGTCATGCGCGGGTGGCGGCGGAACGGTCCACATCCAGTCCCGCAACCGGTCACGCTCGTGGGTCAGCGCGCCGATACCGGTCTCGGGGTAGCCGAACTCCGGCGACCAGAACAGCGCGTCGTACGGACAGACCTCGATGCAGATCCCGCAGTACATGCACAGCGAGAAGTCGATGGCGAACCGGTCCAGCATGTTGCGCACCCGGGGCCGCCCCCCTTCGGGAGCCGGGAGCGTCTGCTTGTGTGACTCGATGTAGATGCACCAGTCCGGGCATTCCCGCGCGCACAGCATGCAGACGGTGCAGTTCTCCTCCAGCAGGCCGATGACGCCGCGGCTGCGCGGCGGCAGATCTCCGGCGTCCAGTTCCAGGCCCGCCAGTTCACGGCCCCCCGGCTCTGGGCATGCCAGTTCCACACCCGCCGGCTGCACGCCTGCCGGGTCTGGGCGCGCCAGTTCCCCGGCCGTCGGCTCCGGGATCCCCTGGCCCCGGGCGCTCCGGATCCCCGGCCGCCTGCTCCGGGATCCCCTGGCCCCGGGCCTGCTCCGGATTCCCCTGCCCCGGATCCCCCGGCGCCGGGAGGAGCGGGCCAGCGCCGGGCGGCTCCATCTCCGTCATGGCGGTGGCCAGCCTTCCGGTACCCCGGGCGGTACCAGCCGCCGCCTGCGGGAACGCTCCGGCGATTCCCGCTCCCCGGGTTCCCTGGCACCCGGCCATTCCTGCGCCGCCCGCGCGGCCAGCGGGAATTCCTTGCGCAACGGATGCCCCTCGAACCCTTCCGGCAGGAGCAGCGGCGCCAGGCCGGGATGCCCGTCGAAGACCACGCCGAACATCTCGTGCGTCTCACGCTCGGCCCAGCCCGCGCCGCCGAACAGGCTCGTGGCCGTGGGCAGCACCGGGTCCCCGCGCGGGACCAGGGTGCGCACCAGCATGTGCTGCCCGCTCTCGATGCAGTACAGATGGACCACCACGGCGTAGCCCTGATCAAGCTCGTCCACGGCCGTCAGCCAGTCGAAGAAATCGCAGCCGGCCACGTCGCGGGCGAAGGCCAGCGCCGCCAGCCAGTCCTGGCGCGGCACGTCCATTGTGACCGTCTCGGCCGCACCCACCCCGTCTCGGCCGCACCACCCCGGTCTCGGCCGCACCCACCCCGGTCTCGGCCGCCACCCTGACCCCCGGTCTCGGCCCCACCTGCCCCCGCCTCGGCCCCGCCGGGCCCGGCCAGCGCGGTCACAGCCGCGGTCACCCCGGCCTCGGCCACACACCGCGCCGCGGGCAGCCGGCGGGCCGCCTCGGCCAGGACCTCGCCGGGGGTCACCGCTGTTCCCCTTCGGCGTCGCGGAGCAGCCGCAGGCCGTGTACCAGCGCCTCCGGCCGGGGTGGGCAGCCGGGGACGTACACGTCGACCGGGATGATCTGGTCGGCGCCCTTGGTCACACAGTAGGAGTCCCAGTACGGGCCGCCGCTGTTGGAGCAGGCCCCGAAGGACAGCACCCGGCGGGGCTCGGGGAGGTCACGGTAGGCGGCCAGCACCAGCGGGGCAAGCTTGTCGGTCACCGTCCCGGCGACCACGAGCACGTTCACCGGCGATGGCTCGCCGCCCGGCGCGGATCTCTTGCCCGGCCCCGCGCTACTCCGAAGGTCAGAGCCCTCACCTGGGCCGGAGCCGCCGCCGGGCAGCAGTTCGGCGCACCGCCGCAGGGCGGCATCCACCTCCACCGCGCAGCAGGCAAGGCCGGCGTCGAAGACCCGCAGCGAAAAGCCGCCCATTGCGACAGGCCCTGCCGGATCGGGCGCCGTTCCGCTGCCACGGCCCGGCGCCGGCAGGTCCACGGCAGCCATTCAGCCAGCCTATGCCGAACCGCGGGGAGCGGCCGGGGTACCCGCCCCATAGCCCGCCGCGGCTCATGGCCAAGGCTGCCGGGGCCGGCGCCAAAGCCTGCACGCGGCCCGGTGGAAAGCGCCCCGGCTGAACCGACGAACATTCCTATACGTCTATGACACGGAGAGTATGATAAAGCCCGGAAGTGTCACATGAACTTGCCAGTTGCACGGGGGCCCGGTGCGGTGCCTATTCGGGGATTGCGTGCCTGCGTGCACCCACTGCGGGGATGCTGATGCGATCTGCGTCACAGTCCCGCGAGGAGTGCTCGCGTACTAGCCGCCACCGCCCCTTGCTCCCGGGTAGCCTGAGCAGGTTCGCCCCGCGAAACCACGAAACCGGGCAGGTCATCAGCCCGTTTAGCGCTCACGGACCCACGCCGCCGCCCACGGCGCCCGCCCGCGCAGCGTGGAGGAGGTCCATCAACTGTGGCCAAGCAGGTCCAGCACCTCGACCGCGTCATAATCCGCTTCGCTGGCGATTCCGGCGATGGTATGCAACTCGCCGGTGACCGGTTTACCCAGGAAACCGCGGCGTTCGGCAACGACCTTTCTACGCTGCCGAACTTCCCGGCGGAGATCCGGGCCCCGGCGGGGACCCTGCCGGGGGTGTCCAGCTTCCAGGTGCATTTCGCTGATCATGACATCCTCACCCCCGGCGATGCCCCCGACGTGCTGGTGGCGATGAACCCGGCGGCGCTCAAGGCGAACCTGGCCGACGTCCCCCGCGGCGCGGACATCATCGCCAACACCGACGAGTTCACCAAGCGCAACCTCGGCCGGGTCGGCTACGCGGCCAACCCACTGGAAGACGGTTCGCTGTCGAACTACAACCTGCATGCGGTCCCGGTCACCTCGATGACCGTCAAGGCCCTGGAGGAGTTCGACATCACCCGCAAGGACGCCGAGCGGGCCAAGAACATGTTCGCCCTCGGCCTGCTGTCCTGGCTGTACAACCGGCCGGTGGAGTCCACGATCGCGTTCCTTGAATCCAAGTTCGCGGGCAAGCCGGAGATCATGAAGGCCAACAAGGCGGCCTTCCAGGCGGGCTGGAACTACGGCGAGACCACCGAGGCGTTCTCGGTCCAGTACGAGGTCAAGCCGGCCCGGCTGAAAGCCGGCACCTACCGGAACATCACCGGCAACAGCGCGCTTGCCATCGGCCTGGTCGCCGCGGCCAGGCGGTCCGGGCTGCCGCTGTTCCTCGGCTCCTACCCGATCACCCCGGCCTCCGACATCCTGCACGAACTGTCCAAGCTCAAGCGGTTCGGCGTGCGCACGTTCCAGGCCGAGGACGAGATCGGCGGCGTGGGCGCGGCGCTCGGCGCGGCCTTCGGCGGTGCGCTCGGCGTCACCACCACCTCGGGCCCGGGCATGGCCCTCAAGGGAGAGACGATCGGCCTGGCGGCCTCCGTGGAACTACCGCTGATCGTCTGCGACATCCAGCGGGCCGGCCCCTCGACCGGCATGCCGACCAAGACCGAACAGGCCGACCTGCTGATGGCCCTGTATGGCAGGAATGGCGAGTCACCGGTCGCGGTCATCGCCCCGGCCACGCCCTCCGACTGTTTCGACACGGCACTTGAGGCGGTCCGCATCGCGGTCAAGTACCGCACGCCGGTGATCATCCTGTCCGACGGCTACCTGGCCAACGGTTCGGAGCCCTGGCGCATCCCCGAGGTCGCGGGCCTGCCCAGGCTGCGCGACGAGTTCTCCTTCTCCAGCCCGAAGGAATGGGCAGGCGAGGATGGCAAGCCGGAGTTCCACCCGTTCCGCCGCGATCCGCAGACCCTCGCCCGGCCGTGGGCGATCCCCGGCACCCCGGGCCTGGAGCACCGGATCGGCGGGATCGAGAAGGCCGACGGCGCCGGGACCATTTCCTACGACCCGGACAACCACGACAAGATGGTCCGGCTGCGCCAGGCCAAGATCGACGGGATCGCCGCGGACATCGGCCCGCTGGAGGTCGACGACCCGGATGGCGACGCGAAGGTCCTCGTCCTCGGCTGGGGTTCCACGTTCGGCTCGATCGGCGCCGCGGTGCGCCGGCTCCGCAACGCGGGCAGCTCCGTCGCCCAGGCTCACCTGCGGCACCTGTCCCCGTTCCCGGCCAACCTCGGCGAGGTGCTCGCCGCCTACGACAAGGTCCTGGTCCCCGAGATCAACCTGGGGCAGCTCGCCCTGGTGCTGCGCGGGCGCTACCTCGTCGATGTCATCTCCTACAACAGGGTCCGCGGGCTGCCGTTCCGGGCCGCAGAGCTTGCCGGCGTCATCCAGGACGTGATCAGCAATGTCTGAAACCAGCCACGGGCACGACGGGCCAGCCAACGATGGCGCGGCGGATACCGCGCACCGGCTACGGTCCCTGACCCTGGTCCCGGTCGCCGACGAGAAGCTCACCACCAAGGATTTCAAGTCCGACCAGGAGGTGCGCTGGTGCCCGGGCTGCGGCGACTACGCCATCCTGGCCGCGTTCCAGGCGTTCCTGCCCGAGCTGGAGGTGCCGCGGGAGAACCTCGTCATCATCTCCGGCATCGGCTGCTCCTCCCGGCTGCCCTATTACGTGGACAGCTACGGAATGCACTCGATCCACGGCCGCGCTCCGGCGATCGCCACCGGGCTGGCGTCCACCCGCCCGGACCTGTCGGTGTGGGTGATCACCGGGGACGGCGACGCGCTGTCCATCGGCGGCAACCACCTGATCCACGCGCTGCGGCGCAACGTCAACATCAAGATCCTGCTGTTCAACAACCGGATCTACGGGCTGACCAAGGGCCAGTATTCGCCCACCTCCGAGCAGGGCAAGGTCACCAAGTCGACCCCGTTCGGGTCGCTGGACACCCCGTTCAACCCGATCTCGCTCGCGCTCGGCGCCGAGGCCAGCTTCGTGGCCCGCACGGTCGACTCCGACCGCAAGCACCTCACGAGCGTGCTGCGCGCGGCCGCGGACCACAAGGGCACAGCGTTCATCGAGATCTTCCAGAACTGCCCGATCTTCAACGATGACGCGTTCGCGCCGGTGACCACGCCCGGCTCCCGGGAACAGCGGCTGATCCGGCTGGAGCACGGCGCGCCGATCCGGTTCGGCTCAGACGGCGCCAAGGGCCTGCGGTTCGGCCGCCAGGGCGGGCTGGAGGCGGTCGACGTCACCGCGGCCGGCGAGGACTCGCTGCTGGTCCACGACGCGCACGCCGCCGACTCCTCCTACGCGTTCGCGCTGTCCCGGCTGGACAGCTCCGACTTCGCGCACACCCCGATCGGCGTGTTCCGGCAGGTCCCCAGGGACTCTTACGACGAGCTGCTGGGCGCCCAGATCGCCGATGCCCGGGCCCGGCAGGGCGACGGAGACCTGGCCGCCCTGCTCGCGGGCCCCGACACCTGGCAAGTCAGCTAAGCAGCCCCGCCGCCCCCACGTGCCGGGGCAGCCCGGTCACGCCGGGGAACCTGGTTCCAGCAGGCCCGCGACCCCGGAGTCCCGGTCCCGGCGGCCGCCACGCTGGAAACGTTTGTGGGCGATTACGCCAACGACCCCATAAGAATGTGGGCGATGCCGCCAACGACTACGAACGGCCGCGCCGCCAGAGCGACCGGGCGGGGGGCCAGTCAGCCACGGTCGTCCGTTATGTACCAAAATAGGCCGTTGGCGACGGGTAGCGGTGAGCGGAGCGAGCCATGAGCGTGCGTGCGGAGCGGTCGGGGCGGGTCACCACGGTCATCCTGGACCGGCCGGGCGTGCGGAACGCGGTCGACGGGCCCACCGCCGCCGCCCTGGCGGGCGCGTTCCGGGATTTCGACGCCGACGACGGCGCCGACGTGGCCGTGCTCTGGGGGGCAGGCGGGACGTTCTGCGCCGGCGCCGACCTCAAGGCGGTCGGCGGGCCGGACGGCAACCGGGCCTCCCCCGACGGCGACGGGCCGATGGGGCCCACCCGGATGGAGCTGGGCAAGCCGGTGATCGCCGCGATCAGCGGGCACGCGGTCGCGGGGGGCCTGGAACTGGCCGCCTGGTGTGACCTGCGGGTTGCCGAGGAGGACGCGGTGCTCGGGGTCTTCTGCCGCCGGTTCGGCGTGCCGCTGATCGACGGCGGCACGGTCCGGCTTCCGCGGCTGATCGGACTGGGCCGGGCGCTGGACCTGATCCTCACCGGCCGCCCCGTGCCTGCGCGCGAGGCGCTGGCGATGGGCCTGGTGGACCGGGTGGTCCCGGCCGGGCGGGCCAGGGCTGCCGCGGAGGACCTGGCCGCCGAACTCGCCGCCCTGCCGCAGGCCTGCCTGCGCAGCGACCGCGCCGCCGCGCTTGAGGGCATCTCACGGCCGGCCGGGGACGCGATGGCCAACGAGTTCTCCCGCGGCCTCCGGGTGCTGTCCGCGCCCGGTTTCGCGGAAGGCGTCCAGCGGTTCCGTGACGGCGCCGGCCGGGGCGGCGCTCCTGCCTGAGTGCGCCCCCTCCTCTTTTCGATACTTAGGGTAGTTATTACACTACAAAACGATTGATCGTGGCTGGCGCCGTCCGCAGGCGGCCAGCCGGGGCACGGGATCGCCCGTCCCTGGCGAGCCTGCCGGCCCAGCCACCTGTGGGGATCCGTCGAGCGGGGGGAACGTGCGATGGACAGGCGGCAGCTACCGGCCTTGATCTTCCTGACGATGTCCACGGCCACCATGTGCGTCGCGGCGCGGCCCGCGCCCGCCGCCGCGGCCGCGCCCGGCCACGGTGCCCGTTCCGGGCGGTCCGGCGCCGCGTACCAGATCTGCCGCTCGTGGCAGGACCACGACAAGATCGCGGCGCGGATGTCCCGGGACCTACGGGGTGTGCTTGACCGTCGCGCATCGATCGTCGCGATCCGGGTGCAGGACCCCTACCTGGGCATCGGCTGCTGGTACCGGGAGGAGCCGTCACTTCGACTCGGCCAGCGCGGTCAAGGCGACGATCCTCGGGGCCCTGCTGCGCAAGGCGGACACCGAGCACCGGCCACTTACCGCGCGGGAGCGGCGGCTGGCCTGGCGCATGATCACCGAGTCGGACAACGGCGCGGCCACGGCGCTCTGGGACGACGTGGGGAGGTACCGGCTGGGCCGGTTCCTCAGGCTGACCGGGATGCGCCAGACGGTCCTCGGCCCGACCGGCTACTGGGGCCTCACCCGCATCACCGCCCACGACGAACTGATCCTGCTGCGCCACCTGCTGCAGCCGAACCCGGTGCTGACCAAGGCGGCACGGCGCTACGAACTGCATCTGATGGCGCGCGTGATCCCGGCGCAGCGGTGGGGGGTGCCCGCCGGGGTGCCCGACGGCTTCACCGTGCACGTCAAGAACGGCTGGGCACCGCTGGGCAGGATTCCCGGCTGGTTCGTGAACAGCATCGGCTGCTTCACCCGCGCCGACCGCAACTACAGCGTCGTGGTGCTGACCCAGGGCAACCCGACGATGCGGTACGGGGTGGCCACGGTGGAGGACGTGGCCGAGGTGATCAACCGCGGGCTGAACCCGGGCGCGCGGCACGTCATCCCGCGATCGCGGCCGTTCCCGTCCTGGGCCGGCCGGACGAGCCGCCCCCGGCCTGACGAGCCGCCCGCGGCCTGACGGGCCGCCGCAAATGCTCGTCAGTGACGGTGAAGTCCCTGACGTGGCGGATCACACCGGCGCACGGACGCCGCGCCTTCCCGGGCCGGGGCCGGCGGATGCCTGGCCCACGGCCCGTGGCGGGTGCTAGGCGGAGGTGGCGGCCTTCCACAGATGGCCGTCCGGGTCGCTGAAGTACCCGGAGTAGCCGCCCCACTGTGCGCCCGCCGCTTCCTTCACGACGGCGCCGCCGGCCGCGACGGCCTTGCTTATGACCTCGTCGACGGCTTCGCGGGAGTCCACGATGTAGTGGAACGAGACACCACTGAACCCGGACCCCTCGGGGGAGACGCCGGCGTCCTGCGCCGCCGCATCACGCTCGTAGAGGGCCAGCGACGACGAGCCGCTGCCCAGGTCGAGGGATACGAAGCCGGGATAGTCCTTGTCGATGGCGCAGCCCAGGCCCTCGGCGTAGAACTTCTTGGACCGGTCCAGGTCCTCGACGCCCAGCATGATGGTGGTCACTTGCAGTGGCATGAGTATCTCCCTTGGCTGTTGTGTTCTCTTGCCCCCACCTGTCTGACCGGGCAGAACGGCAAAGTGTGACCGGGCCGCCGGCGCGGGCCGGTCCTAACGAGTAAGGTCCGATGCTGGTGGATGTCTCCCTGCACGATGTGCATCAAGCCCTGCGGGACCTTGGCAAGCTCCGCTTCGGCGAGATGCGCGTCGAAGACGCGATCAGCGAGGTCGTGCGCACCACGCACACGATGTTCGGCGTGGACGGCGCGGGCCTGATGCTCGTCGATGACGAACAGCATCTGCGCAACGTCGCGGCCTCCGATGACAGGTTCGGGCACCTGGAGGACCTGCAGATCCGCCACCAGGAGGGTCCCTGCATCGACGCCTTCGACAGCCAGGAACTGGTCAGCGCCGAGGACCTGGCCAGCGAGCGGCGGTGGCCCAAGTTCAGCGAGGCAGCCGTGGCCCGCGAGGTTCGCGCGGTGCTGGCCAGCCCACTGCCGTACAACCAGGCCGCGGTGGGCGTGGTGGCCGTGCTGTCGGAACAGCGCCATCCCTGGTCACCCGAGGGAGAACTGGCGTTGCTCGCGTTCACCGATCTCGCCGCGCTGTTCATCGCCAGCATGATGCAGGGCGAGCGGCAGTCCGAACTGGCCACCCAACTGCAGGGCGCACTCGATTCCCGGAAGGTGATCGAGCAGGCCAAAGGGGTGCTGATGGGCGCGCAGGGCGTCTCGGCACGGGCCGCCTACGAGCAACTGCGCGGCCGGGCCCGGTCTGAGCGCCGGAAGCTGAGCGCCGTCTGCGCGGAGATCGTCGCGAACGCCGAACGTCCGGCGTGACCGGCCGCGTGGTGCAGGCGGCGTCCACCGCCGGCGATGTGCGCGCTCGCCGTTCGCGCCGGCGATTTGCGCCCGGCCCGGTTTGGGGCATACTGGGAGCGCCGTCGTGATGCCGCCCGGACCCTGCGGCCCCATGTCACGTCGATGCTGGTCCCCGCGCCACGTTGGATGATCCGCGAAGGCGCCTCCTGACAGCAGTCGGCCCTGTCACTGGCCTGCACGCTGGATGGGAGCATCCCATGATCATCATTGGCCTGATCCTGTTGCTGATCGGCTTTCTTGCGCAGATCCCGATCGTCTGGACGATCGGCATCGTCGTCCTGGTTGCCGGGCTCGTCCTTGTTCTCCTCGGCTCGATCGGCCGGGGCGTCGGTGGCCGACGACATTACTGGTAGCCAGCCGTGGGCGGGCCCGGCATCTGGCGGCATGCCGGGCCCGCGCCCCGGGGCTCCGCAACGCGAGATTCCCCACCGGGAGATGCCGGACCTGGCGATCGAGGTAACAGCGTCTGCGGGGATGGCCACGGTCGTCATCCGCGGTGAACTGGACCCGGTGACCATGCCACTGCTGGCGCGACGGCTGGCGCAGGTCCTGGCGGACGGGCCGCAACGGCTCGCCCTGGACCTGGCCGGGGTCACCTTCATCGACTGCGCTTCGGCGCGGCTTATCGCCGGCGCTGGCAGGCACCTGCCGGCGGATGCGCGCCCGGCCATCCACTTCGCCAGCCCGGTGGTCCGGCGGGTACTGACGCTGACCGGCCTCGCGGGTCACCTCGAAATGGGCCGGCAGGCGGCGGGCGAGGTACCGGCCGGTTACCAGGTGCCCCATTTCAGGCCGGGTTCGGGCAGCGGCGGCGGCCGGAGGAACGCGGGCGGCGCGCTGAAGTCGAGCGCGCCGATCGGTGACACCGCGGCCGCGTCGCGGCGGGTGAGCGCCGGCAGGTTCCACTTCTCCTCGACCAGCTTGAGCACGGAGGTGTGGTCGAGCACCTCCGAGAGGACGCAGTCGCGCCGGGCGTACGGGGAGACAACCACGGCTGGGACGCGGAGGCCGTACCGGTCGTAGTGCATCGGCGCCTCGTCCTCATGCTCCGCGTCCTTGGCGTACCCGGGGAACAGCAGCCGGTGGATGACCCGCAGCCACGGCGGCCGGGCCGCCATGCTCTTCCCCGGCGTGTCGTCCGGTGGCACGGCCGGTGGCGGCGGTACATGGTCGTAGTAGCCGCCGTGCTCGTCATAGGTCCAGATCAGCAGGGTGTCCGGCCAGCCCTTGCCGTGCATGACCCGGTTGATCACCTCGGCCGCGAAGCTCTCCCCCTTCTGGATGTCCTGCGGGTTCTCCTCGGAGAACTCGTCGAACGCCGGATCCACGAGGCTGAAGGCGGGCAGCGTGCCGGCGTCGGCATCGGCGAAGAACTGGTCCATGCCGTGGATATGCAGCATGTGCTGGCCGATGCCGAGCGGGAACAGGTCGGCGGTGAACTGTATGTCCTTCTGAACCCCGTCGGTGACCTTGCGCACGCCCTGGGCCATGGCGATCAGCGTGCGGCGGGCCCGGCGGCGCCGGTAGTGCGCCAGCCGCCGCGACCTGGACTTGTCCCCGCTCACCGGATGGTAGTTCGCCCACG
>CAVPSA010000011.1:0-125341 GCA_963707905.1 uncultured Actinomycetes bacterium
TGACCACCGTGGGCTACGGGGACAGGTACCCCATGACCGAAGGCGGCCGGATGGTGGCCACGATCCTCATGCTGCTGGGGATCGGCCTCATCGGCGTGCTCACCGCCACCGTTGCATCCGTGTTCGTCAAAGAGCACACCGACGCCAACAAGGAGGAGTACAGGAAGGGCCACGCAGACCTGGGCCAGCAGCTGTCGGTGATCAGTAACCGGCTGGCCGACGTCGAACGCCGCCTCGGTGCCACGCCGGCCGAAGTGGCTGCCGTGGATGCGACGGCGGACGCCGAGCCCTCCGGCGAATAGGCCCGTCAAACCAGATCAGGAAACATCCGCTTCCTGAGCGTGGCAATATCCCCCACATGAAGGGCACCCTCACCCAAGACGGCTCAACCACTGGCGCCACCCAGCAGGGGATCGAGCAGGCAGTGGCCCGCGGCGCATTTTTCTGGCTCGATCTCGACGTCCACGACCCGGGACCCGACGACGATGTCACGGGACTGTTGTGCAACACCTTCCGCTTCCACCCGGTGGCTGTCGAGGCGGCAGAACGGTTCGGCCAGCGGGCCCGTATCGATGACTACGACGACTTCGTCCACATTGTCACCTTTGGCATGGCCGCCGACAGGAAGAACGTCGCCGAGGTGCACTGCTTCGTCACCAAGAAATTCATCATAAGTATCCACCGGGGCGACTGCCCGGCACTGGCCACCGTGTGTGACCGCATCGGTAACCACCATTCCTCGGACGTGGCCGCTCCGCAGGTTGCCATCTTTTATCTGATCATGGACACCCTGATCGACTCGTTCTTCCCCGTGCTTTCCGACTTTGACGATGCGATCGACGATCTCGAGGGCGCCATCCTGAAGAACCCGACCGAGGAGCAGTTGGGGACGCTTTTCGACATGAAGCGGCAGATCCTGACGGTTCGCAAGGTCATCGCGCCCCAACGCGACATGATCTCCAGTCTCAATTCAGGCATGGTGGCGATACCCGGGATGACCGACCAAGGCTCGGCCTACTTCCGCAACCTCTACGACCACCTCATCCGAATCAGCGACATGGTGGACGCGTACCGGGACCTGATCGGTGGCGCCATGGACACGCACCTGTCCATGGTGTCCAACCGGCTGAACGTGATCATGAAACAACTGGCCATGATCGCCACCATCTTCCTGCCCCTGGGCTTCCTTACCGGGTTCTTCGGGCAGAACTTCGCCTGGCCGATCACTCATCTGCAGGTCGGCTTGGGTTACTGGATCTTCCTCGGCATCGGCTCCGAGGTGGTCGCAATCGTGCTCCTGTTCATCCTCTTCAAGCGGCGCGGGTGGCTTGGCAGCGGACCCACGGCCTGAGGGAGCCGCTGAGCCTGCGGACGACGCTGGACGGCTCGAGCTGGGCAGCCTGCCAGAAGTTGGCATTCACTAGGTGGCCGTAGAGATCCATCGTCATCGCGGCGGGTGGCGAAGCCGCGCCTGGTGGCTCTGCGTACCAAATGCGTGTTCGGCGGGGGGCCACATGCTCCCGCGGGATCAGGTGTCGAGGCTCAGGTGTTGCACGCTGATGATTTCTTGGCCTTCATGCTCGGTGACGGTGTACCAGATGGTCACGTCGTCGCTAGGCAAGTGCAGCTCGTAGGCCCCGGGCAGCGGGTCGTCTCGGGGGAAGGGGTCCGCCAGGGTGGGTACCGGCTCGTCTAACAGGTGGAAGATCGTGCGCTGAACCGCCCATCGAAGCGGTTGCGGTAAGGCCTCGATCTGCTGCCACGTCGTGCCGGGAAAGCGGACCCGGCGATCACTCACGTATTCCCCACGCTTCGGCTAGCTCCTCGCGGTTGAGCGCTGGCGCGTCATCGCCCGGGCCAGGATCGGCTTGGATACGCCTTCTGGCGACATCACGGCCGAGTTCGCGCCGTAGCCGCTTCAGTTCGGCTTTCAGGGCATCCAGTTCGGCACGGGGGACGCTAACCGTCTCGGATGCCTCGGCGCTCACCCGCAACTCCCCTCGGCTCGGCGATCTCAACCCAAGTCTAGGTCGAGGAGCGGGAGGAGCGGAGGATGTCGCTCCGCTCGGCGGAGCCGATAGCCCTGCCCCAGCGGCGGTCTTGCTAACGGATGTGCTAACAACACCGGCCCTGCCGGGCTCATCGACCAGGCGACCACGGTCGTGACCTCGGCCACCGGGTGATCGTCACCGGCGTGAGCTTCCTGGTCCTGGGTAACCCCGGTACCTCGGACTACGCCACCGTCGCGTACGCGCCCTGGCCGCGCCAGGGAACCGGTCCACGCCGCCACGGCAGCAGCCGTGGCGGCATGGATGGATTGGGAAAGACTGCGGCGGATGGATACCGGGCCGCTTGATGCCCCCCGGCCATCAGCCTCCCGGCGGGCGGATGCCGTAGTGGCCGAGGGACGGTTCGAGCAGATCGAAGGCGCGGGTGGCGGCCTCGGCCAGCATGGCGCAGATCTCCGCGCGGGGCTGACCGGCCAGGCTGCGCTGGCTGGCTTCGGCGGACAGCACGCGGTGCACCGAGGCGAGGAGGGCCGCCGCGAGTCGCTGCTGCGGGTTGTCGGTCCCGGTCTCCGCGGCGATTGCGTCGCCGAGCGCCCGCTCGCGCTGGTCCAGCATTTCCAGCGCCCGGCTGGTCAGCCCCGCCTGGTGGGCGCCTACACGCTGCCGGTTACCACGATGGTGTGGCTGGGCACCGTGATGACGCTGGGCGCGGTCGGCGTGGCCATCGTGGCAGGCGGGGCCGCGGCCGGCCCGCTGCAGAAGATGATCGACGCTGAGGCGGCCGCGCCCTGACCGGGGAAGCGGCCGCGTCCCGCCGGCTTGCCGCTCGCCTCCAGGTGCGCCGCCCTGCCCGCGCCGCGCCAGCCGGGTTACCCGGGCTTGCGGGCCACCCCGTCCCACAGCGCTAGACGCAGCCTTGCCACTAGCTTGGTGCCGGGGTCACTCACACGCAGATCACACACGATCCGCACGGTTCGCTGAGATCCGCCGGCAACGGTAGGGCCGGTGAATCTTTCATCCCAACGCAGGGCGGCGCATGAGCACCACGAATAGCGGCACTCGCGGCCGGGGCGGTCCGGGGTGGCTGGAGCTGTGCCGGGCAGGCGTCCTGGCTGCGGGGGTCGCGGGAATCGCCGTGCTCGCAGCGGCATGCGGCGGTGGTTCTGCCAGTTCGGCCGGGTCCGCGGGCCGGTCGAACCTCCAGATAGCGGTCAGCTATGCGAACTGCATGCGCTCGCACGGCGCGCCGAACTGGCCCGACCCCAACAGCCAGGGGCAGTTCCTCAAGACCAAGACGAACAGTGCCGACTTCGAGGCTCCCGCGTCGGCCTACAAGGCATGTCTGCACCTGCTCCCGAACGGAGGAGAGCTGACCGCGGCGCAGCAGAAGATCGTCGCCCCGCTGATGCTCAAGTTCGCCGACTGCATGCGTTCGCACGGCATAACGAACTTCCCCGACCCGACCGTGAACGCCAACGGCGTGTCGGTCGACCCGGGCGGCCTTGATACGTCCTCCCTGCAGTTCCATGCTGCGCAGCGGGCTTGCCGGAAGTACATGACCGAGGCGGGGAAGTACATGCCGCCCGGGTGAGGAGTGGTGTACTGGGGACCACGAAGGTCTTGTGACTGTCGTCCGCAACGTGGGAGGCGCAGGCCGGTATGACTAGGGCCTGGATGCTTGATGAGCTTGCGCACGCGGGCCCGGAGCATCTCGATCCGGCGTTCGTCGCCGGCTTCGACCGCAAGCAGGGATATCCCGATCCCGCCGAGGATCTCGCCGTGCTGCATGAGCACGGCATCGGCCCTGACGCCACCGTGGTTGACCTTGGTACCGGGACCGGGAGGTTCGCCCTGGCCGCCGCGCCCCTGGTGCGCCGCATGGTGGCCGTCGACGTCTCGCCCGCGATGCTGGCCGTGCTGCGCGAGAGCGCCACCGTGGCCGGGCTGGGTAACGTCGAGTGCGTGCGGGCCGGGTTCCTCAGCTACGAGCACACGGGCGCGCCCGCTGACGCGGTGTACACCCGGCACGCCCTGCACCAGTTGCCTGACTTCTGGAAGGCCCTCGCGCTGGAGCGGATCGCGAGCCTGCTGCGGCCCGGTGGCCTGCTGCGCCTTCGCGATCTGATCTTCGACTTTCAGCCTGCCGAGGCCGGGGCCATTCTCGATGACTGGCTCGACGATGCGGTGCAGGATCCGTCGCGAGGCTACACGCGGGAGGATTTCGCCGAGCATCTCCGCACCGAGTTCAGCACGTTCCGCTGGCTGCTTGAGCCGATGCTCGCCGCTGCCGGGTTCACCATCGTGACGGCCGGCTTCGAGGGCTCGATCTACGGCGCCTACACCTGCATCAGAGCCTGACCGCGTGCTGGCACGCGAAAGGGCCCTTCCCGCCGGGGAAGGGCCCTTTCGGCATACCCGCATTACTCCGGCCAGTTGGCGGTTACCCCAAGTGCCCGTTGATCACCTTGCCCATGGCGGCCAGGGCGGTCACCGACAGGGGCTGGCCGGTCACGGCGAACTTGCAGCCGTTATATCCGATGTCGTCCCAGTACATCACCGCGGCGATGCTCGGGTTAGCCAGCACGTACGCCTTCATCTGGCCGATGAAGTGCGCCTGCCAGGCGGGGACGGAGGAGTAGGCGGCGCTGGCCCACTCGGCGATGAACACCGGCTTCCCCCCGTGGGTGCGCGCGAACGCGAGCACCGGGTCGAACAGTGAGCCGGGGGTGACCGAGGGCTTCGTGGGGGAGGTGGTCCTATGGAGCCGGCAGCCGCCACGGTTGTAGCCGTCCGCGGCGATCACGTCCACGTTGGCCGCGCCCGGGAAGTAGTCCTTGGCGAAGCCGGCGCGCAGCGACCATTTCGGCCGCTGGCTGGCCGGGAAGTATGCCATGTGCATGAGGATGAGCGCCCAGCGCAGCCGGCCGCCGGTGCCCGCGTTGAGATGCGCCTTGGCCGCGAGACTGTGAATGTGCCTCCAGGCGGCCTGGAACTGGGCGGGGGTGCCGAGCACGTGGTTCGGCGGGTTATTTGCCTCGTGCTCGAAGTCGACGTAGACCGCGGGCAGGTTATGGGCCACGGCTTCCTGCTCGGCCTCGGTGAGCCAGGCGCGGATCTGCTTGTCCTGGCGCCCGGCCGCGATGGAGGCGTAGCTGATCCCCCGTGAATGGGGGACGTCGAGGCTGGCCAGCACCGTGGTGCCGGCGGCCATCGCCTGGTCGATCTTCGGGATGTTGAACTTCTGGCCGATCATGTAGTAGACGCGGATGATGGCCAGCTTGCGGCCCAGGGGGCTCTGTTCGGCGAGCAACGGCACAGTGCCGCCGAACAGCGCGCCTCCGGTGACCCCCGACGTTCCGGCATCCTGCCGTGAGGGGAGGCGCACCGCGCCGGCCTGGGCGGCGGGCAAGGCGAAAGCTAGGGAAAGCGCGAGAACTGCTGCATACCGGAAATTGCGGGGTTTCACTAAATCTCCAGGGCTAGTAGTCCTGCCCGGCACGGGAGCACGTCTGCGGCGACGGCGCGCCGTGCTGGCAGCCGCCAGCACAGTCGGCGATGGCGCCTCCCTTCCTTACAGCGTGATCGGCGGCAGCCTACTGCGGTGAAGACGCTCATGGGGGACATTCTGAGATATGTCCGTGGTGTCGGCTTTGCCGAGCCAAGAAAGTATTGTTACCGATGTATCTGAGCCCATCACGGATCGGCATCAATGCCGGTACTGGTCGGGCCCTTAACTAAGTGCCGGCAATCTGGCTACGAAGGGCGAGCAGCGCGTGGGTTTGCCCGGCCCACCGCGCCGTGCCCGGCCCACCGCCGTGCCCGGCCCACGCCGTGCCCGGCCCGGCCTGACCGTGCTGCCGCGCCGCCGGGAGCTGGCCTCGTAGTACCCCTTGCCTCCCCTGTGGCAAGGGGGTACAGAGATGTTCATGTGGCGCACAGGTGCTCCCCAGGCACTTCCATGTCAAAATTCATCAGATTTTGGCACGTTTGACCCGGGCGTTGCGGAGAAGAGATTTTCTATATTCTCGACCGGAAAAGTCTAGTTCTGATCCGCTTGGGTGGCCGGCGCGGTAGCGATCCTGTCCACGGTCATGGTCAGGGGTGTGCGTGCGCCCGGCATGCCGTCAAAGACAGGAGGCTCTACTAGTGGCAGCTCACGGCAGATGGTTTTCGGCCCGTACCCGGGTGATCGCGCTCCTGACCGCGGCCGTGGCCGGGCTCTTCGGCCTCGCTGTGGCCAGTTCGGCGAGCGCGCAACCGTCACCGATCCAGCACGTTGTCGTGCTCTATCTCGAAAACCACTCCTTCGACAGCCTGCTCGGCTACTGGTGCGATGACAACCCGGGCCGGTGCCCGGACGGGGGGATGCCTGCTCAGGTGACCCTGTCCAACGGCACCGTGGTCACCCCGGCCGTCAGCCCGGACATCGTGCCGAACGTGTCGCACAGCGTACAGTCTCAGCAGACTGCCATCGACGGCGGCAAAATGGACGGCTGGCAGAAGATCCAGGGCTGCCAGGCCAGCAAGAACTACGCCTGCATCAGCGGTTACACGCCCTCGCAGCTGCCGAACCTGGCGGCGCTCGCGGGCCACTTCGCCATCAGCGACCGCACCTTCTCCATGGCCAACAGCCCGTCCTGGGGCGGTCACCTGTACGCGGCAATGGGCCAGCTGGACGGTTTCGAGGGCAACAACCCCAAGCCCGACAATGGCGTAGCAGCAGGTCCCGGCTGGGGCTGCGACTCCAACAAGATCACTCAATGGATCGGCCGGGGCGGCGCCGTCCAGTGGATACCGAGCTGCATTCCCGACTACTCCCTCGGGCTGCAGAACGGCGGCGCGTTCGAGCCCACCCCGGCCAGTTACGCGCCGACCATTCTGGACCGGCTGGACAGTGCCGGCCTGTCGTGGCGCATCTACGGCGAGCCGAAGGCGGAGAGCGGCGGCAAGGCCTCCCAGGGTTACATCTGGGACATCTGCCCCTCGTTCGCGGAATGCCTGGACACCGGGCAGAAGGCCAACAACGTCGCCAGCTCGTCGTTCGTCCGCGACGCCGAGCACGGGAACCTGCCCAGCTTCTCCATCGTCACCCCCGGCGGGACGGACGCTGCGTTCAGTGAGCACAACGGCTTTTCCATCACGGCTGGCGACGACTGGCTCGGCCAGGTGGCATCCGCGATCATGAACGGCCCGGACTGGCGGTCCACCGTGCTGTTCATCACCTGGGACGACTGCGGCTGCTTCTATGACCAGGTGCGGCCCGGGGTCAACCCGGACGGTACCCCGCAGGGGCCGCGCAGCCCGCTGGTCATCGTGAGCCCCTTCGCCAAGAGTGGCTTCACCGACACCACGTCGACGTCGTTCGCCGGGATCCTCAGCTTCACGGAGCACAATTTCGGCCTGTCTCCGCTGGGGCTCAACGACGCCCAGGCCTACCCGTTCACGAACGCTTTCAATTTCCACCAGGCACCGCTGCGGCCCGCTCGGATGATTTACCGTAAGTGGCCGCGCGACGCCTATCACGTCAACCTCGCGGAAGGGCGCGACGACACCTGACTTGACCGCGGGCGTGGCCAGCGCCGGCGCTGGCCACGCCCGCGGTTTGCTTGGCTAGATCGTCAGCACCGTCGTCATCCCGGAGTGAGCTAGCTGGTCAAGGGGGGCCGCCTGCACGGGGCGCCCCCATTGACGTACCGCACCCGCGGTGCCCCGCCACCGCGGGTGGCAGGTGCCGGTCAGGGCGCGGCGACGTCGGCCAGGTGCCGTGGCTCGTGGCCCACGTAAAGCTGCCGTGGCCGGGAGATGCGCTGCTCGGGATCGACGATGCCTTCTTCCCATTGGGCCAGCCAGCCGGGCATCCGGCCGATCGCGAACAGCACGGGGAACATCTCCACCGGGAAGTCCATGGCCTGGTAGATGATGCCCGAGTAGAAGTCCACGTTCGGATACAGCCGGTGGCTCACGAAGTAATCGTCGGCCAGCGCGATGCGCTCGAGTTCCAGCGCGATGTCGAGCAGCCGATTGGCGCCGGTGACCTCGAAGACCTGGTCTGCAACCCGCTTGATGAGGGTTGCCCGCGGGTCGAAGTTCTTGTAGACCCGGTGGCCGAAACCCATCAGCCGGATCTCCCCGCGCTTGACCCGGTCGATGTAGCCGGGGATGTTGTCCATCGAGCCGATGTCGTTGAGCATCCGCAGCACCTGCTCGTTCGCCCCGCCGTGCAGCGGCCCGTACAGCGCGGCCGTGGCCGCGGCCGCGGCCGAGTACGGGTCGGCCCGTGAGCTGCCGACCAGCCGCATCGCACTGGTGGAACAGTTCTGCTCGTGGTCGGCGTGCAGGGTGAAAAGCACGTCGAGCGCGCGGGTCAGCACCGGATCCGGGTTGTACCGGGGCTCGCTCATCCGCCGCATCATGTTCAGGAAGTTGCCGGCGTAAGACAGTTCGTTGTCGGGGTAGGCATACGGCAGTCCCATCGCGTGACGGTAGGCAAACGCCGCCAGCGTCGGCATCTTCGCGATCAGCCGGACGATCTGCTCGTGCCGCTGCTCGGTGTCGGAGATCGCCTTCGCGCCCGGGTAGAACGTGGACAGCGCCGCGATCGTGCTCACCAGGATGCCCATGGGGTGGGCGTCATGGTGGAACCCATCGATGAACTTCTTTACGTTCTCGTGCACGAAGGTGTGTTTGGTGATCTCGTCCGCCCAGGTGGCGGATGCCTCCTTCCCCGGCAGCTCCCCGTAGATCAGCAGGTTGGCCACGTCGAGGAACGGGACTCGCCCGGCGAGCTCCTCGATCGGATAGCCCCGGTAGCGCAGGATGCCCTTTTCCCCGTCGATGTAGGTGATCGCGCTGCGGCAGCTCGCCGTGTTCATGAAGGCCGGGTCGTAGGAGAGCAACCCGAAGTCGTCGTCGGAGGCCTTGATCTGGCGCAGGTCGAGGGCCCTGATCGCCCCGTCAACGATAGGCAGTTCGTAGGCGCGGCCCGTGCGGCTGTCGGTCACATGCAGCACGCCCTGCGGCTGGGAGGTGTTCGTTGCCATGCCCCAAGTTCATCACTCCCGGGCCGGCGCCGTGCGGTCGGCCGGCCTAGTGGACTCCCATCCGGATCCGCGGTGAGCGGGCCGGGTCCAGCCAGCGCAGCAGCGGGAGCAGTTGCCCAGGTGGCAGGGTCACGCAGCCGGCCGTCGCGATGCCGATATTCAGGTGCAGGAAGATGGCGCTGCCCAGTCCTGGCGTGCGGGCGGTGTTGTAGCCGATCACCATGCCGTCGTCATAGGCGGAGACATCCATGGGCTCCGGATTCCGTCCCGGGCTCGCGTGCCGGCTGTCCACCCATTCGTTGTACCTGGGGCTGGCCGGGTCGTCGTCCCAGAAGTCGTAGGGGCGTATCTGCCGGTACCTGAAGCGGAAACCGGGATTCGGGCCGGCGCCAAAGAAAAAAGGAATGCTGAACGATCCCGACGGGGTACGGCCGTCACCCTCGCGCTTGCGCCCGGGCGGGGCGAACCCGTTCCGTCCGAGGCGTGCCGTCCAGGGCCCGTAGACCCGCTGCCAGCCGTGGCTGGTGCGGCGGTAGGCGTTCAGCACCGCGTAGGTGTCCCCGTACGAGGCAGCGGTCACCGTGATGAGCTGACGGACCGCCGGCCGCACGGCGCGGCCCCCGGCGGCCGGGGCGCGCCCGGTGCTGGCCGGCCGCGGGGCAGGTGTGGTGGCGGACCTGGCCGCCGGGGAGCCCGCCGCCCGGGACCGGCCGGAGGGCGCGCCGGCAGCCGCCCCGCAGCCGGTGGCGAGCAGCGCGGCCAGAGCCAGCGCAGCCAGGCCCGGCACGGCTGGGCCTGGGCGGGCAGCGGACCGGGGAAGCCTCACGGTCAACAGGATGCCGCACGCCCGCAGCGGTCCGGGAATCATTCCGGTCACCTCCGGCTGCTGGCACCCCTGCGCGCTGGGTAAGAACGACGTTACATATGGTGACAGCCAGGGAGGAACGGCGGTGACGTGAGGCAGCCGCGATCCATCATCTTCTACGCCTGGGCCTTGTTCGCCGGCCAGCTGGCCCTCGTCGCGGGCGTGATCACGTTCGTCCTGGTCGGCGGCGCCCAGCAGCGGGCCGACCTCACCAGCCTGCACACCAGGGCCCAGGCGGCACAGCTTGCCAACCTCTCCATGATGGACGAATTCCTGGGTGCCCAGCGTGCGGCGCAGACCTACCAGGCCACGGGGGAGCGCGGGCTGCCTGCCGCGTACCGCACCGGCAAGGCCCGGTTCGCCGTCTCGCTGGGCCAGGTCAGGCGCCTGGCAGCGGCCGGTATGACGGACCTGGTGACCGCGCAGGCCCACCTCGCGCAGCAGGCCTTCCATGCCGATGACCAGGCGATGGCGGCCCCGGCCGGCAGCAGCCAGGCGGCCGCGCACTACGCCCGCGCCGCGGCCCTTTCTGCCAGGTTCTCCGCCCAGGATGCCGGCTTGCGGGCGCGGCTTGCGCGCAACAGCGATCTGCTCGCGGCCGACGGCGACCGGACCCTGGGCGTCGGCCAGGGCTGGGTGACCGCCATCCTGGTGTTCGGGCTTATGGTGCCGGTGATCGCGGTGGCCGTGTTCCTGCGCTGGGTGAGCGGCCCACTGCACGCCACCACCGGCATGGTGCGCAGCCGGGCGCGGGGGGACATGCAGGCTCGGGCGGTTCCCGGCGGCCCGGCGGACCTGCGGGACCTGGCCCTGTCGATCAACTTCCTGGCGGACGAGGGCAACCGGATGCGGGAGGCCGAGGCAGACCGGGCCCGGTTGCAGGCCGGCGTGCGCCAGGCCGCGATCCGCATCCGTGAGCATCTGCGCGGCCAGGAGATGCTCAGCGAAGCGGTCACCGCGGTCCGCGAGTATTTGCACGTGGACTGGGTGTATGCCGGGATCGTCCGGGGAGTGCAGCTCAGCCTGGAGGGCGCCGACGAGAGCGCCCAGGCGGCAAACGGTGACGTAGTCGGCTACCTCCCGCCCGACGCGATCGACTGGCTCCGCGGGATCTACCGGAACCGGTCCAGCCACCGGGTCCAGGACCTGTCCGGGCCGGAGGCGCAGGACATCCCGGTGCAGATCCGCAAGCGGCTGCTCGAACTGGGCGGTGCGGCGCTGCTGCTCACCCCGTTCGGTGCTGGCCCGGAACTGCTCGGTGCCCTGGGCTTGCTGCGCTACGACCCGGCCAGCCCCTGGACCGACGCGGAAACCGCGGCCCTCGAGTCGCTGGCCCGCGACATCGGGCGGGGCCTGGAGCACGCGAGGCTGTATGAGGGAGAGGAGCACCTGGTCGCCGAGCTGAAATCACTCGACGCCGCCAAGACCGGCTTCCTTGCATCCGCCTCCCACGACCTGCGTTCCCCGCTCACCAGCATCATCGGCTACATCGAGATCCTGGCCGACGGGGACGAGGGGCCGCTGCTGCCCACCCAGGCCAGGATGCTGGACGCGGTGGACAGGAACGCGCGCCGGCTGATGACCCTGATCGAGAACATGCTCACCACCGCCAAGATCGAGATGGGCGGGTTCACCACCCGGCGGAGCCCGGTGGACCTGGCCGGCCTGGTCACCGCGGCGGCCGACGTGATCAGGCCCGCGGCGGCCGCGGGTGGCCTGGACCTGGAGGTGAGCTGCCCGCCCAGCGGCCTGATCGTGGACGGGGACGCCGACCAGCTCGACCGGGTCCTGGTCAACCTGCTGTCCAACGCGGTGAAGTACACCCCCAAGGGTGGACAGGTCAGGACGGCCCTGGCCAGCGAGGGTGATTCCGCGGTGCTCACGGTGGCTGATACCGGGATCGGCATTCCCGCTCAGGATCAGGCCGCCCTGTTCACCAGGTTCTTCCGGGCGTCCAACGCGCTCGCCGGGGCGGTGCCCGGGTCTGGCCTGGGCATGTCCATCGCGCGCACGATCGTGACGAACCATGAGGGGGACATCAGCGTGGAGTCCGCCGAGGGCGCGGGCACGACCGTGACCGTGCGGCTCGCCTTGGCAAAGGCGGGTGTGCCACCGGCACGGACGGACCGTACCGGTGGCAGCTTCCCGGGCTTAGCCGGGAAGCGCCCGCCCTGATAACGCCCCGCCAGGCGGCACCAGGGCGGGTGCCGGCGGCCTAGAGGCCTTCGTTGATCAGCCGGCCTGCCTGCTCGTATTTCTGCGGGTCCCGTTTCTTGTAGTAGAACGCGGCGCCGATGCCGATGAGCACTACGGCGAGATCGATCGGTCCCAGCCAATAGGCATAGCTGTAGCTGGACGCACCGAGGAACCCGATGTTGGTGAACAGCAGGTACACGACGAACACCTGGGAGAAGAACGACAGCAGCGGCGCCAGCCGGGTCTTCCACCAGTGCACCTCGTCGCGGTGGTAGCGCTCGTAGTAGATCAGGATCGCCAGCGAGACCAGGGCCTGCACGGACAGGATGATGATCACGCCCATCAGCGCCATCAGGCCGTAGACCTGCACGTAAGCCTGCGAGGTCGGGTCGTTGGTGCCGGTGAAAATGGCGAAAAGCGCGATGATGAAGGCGGCGATCACCGACTGGGTGACCGAGGCGATGTGCGGGCTCTTCCACTTGGGGTGGGTCTTGCCGAGCGCCCGGGGCATGAACCCCTCCCGGCCGAGCGAGTAGAAGTACCGCGCGGTGGTGTTGTGGAACGCCATGCCGCAGGCGAACGACCCGGTGATGATCAGGTAGCTCATGATCGAGGCGACCCAGTGGCCCGCGTACTGCCCGGCGGGCTGGAGGTAGAAGTTGGCCGGGTTGCTCTGTGCCTGCGCGATCGCGGCGTGGATGGACGGGTACCCGCTCAGCGGCGCCCACGAGGTCACCGTGTAGAAGATGCCCAGGCCGATCACCGAGATATACAGCGCCCGGGGCACGATCCGCTTCGGGTCGCGGGACTCCTCGCCGTAGTTGGGCGCCATCTCGAAGCCGACCCAGGACCAGAAGGCGAAGAACAGCCCGATGCCGATCGCCCCGGCGACGATGCCGTTCGAGGCCGGGAAGCTCTTGAAGGCATTCACCGGGTTGATCGCGGCGAAGTTCACGTTCCCGTGGCCGAACAGGAAGATGTCGAAGATGACCAGGATGGCGACCTCGCTGATCAGGCCGATCGCCAGCAGGTTCGCGGAGACGCGGACGTCGAAGTAGGCCAGCACCCCGATGAGCGCGATCATGAACAAGGCGAGCCAGGGCCAGCCGACGTTCCACCCGAACGAAGCCAGTTTCAGGTTGAGGAAGTAGGCGAACCCGCCGGCCAGGGATGCCTCGAACACCGAGTAGGCCACCAGCGTGCCGAAACCGGTACCGATGCCCAGTTCCCGGCCAAGCCCGTGGCTGATGTAGGAGTAGAAGCCGCCCGCGGTGGTCTTCTTCCTGGCCATGGCCACGTAGCCGACCGAGAAGATCACCAGGACGATGGCGGCGAAGATGAACGTGGCAGGCGCGCCCACCCCCTGCCCGAACCCGACCACGATCGGCGTGTTGAACAGCATGGCCGAGATGGGCGCGGATCCGGTGACCGTCAGGAACAGCACGCCGCCGAGCCCGACGGCGCCCCTGCGGAGCTTGGCGACATCGCTGCGCTGGGAGACGTCGAAGTCCTCTGGGACTGCGGCTGCGCCGGGCTTGCCGCCGCTCCCGCCTACAGAGGTGTCGGACTGTGCCATGATTCCTCCCCCACAGCGGGGTGCGCGGAGCCCAAGGCGGCCCCGGCGCCGTTTATTGGTCGGGCATGTGCGTTGTGGTACACGTCACAGCGCGGACAGTATCACCTGGTAGAAACCATGACAAGACTTCTGATTCCGGAAATATGGACTTAACATAGACCGGTTGACACCAATCGGTCGCATCCGGTATTTATTTGGTTGAACCAAATGGGCGGGGTGCGAAGGTGCCCGTCCGTGGCGGTCAAGCATGCTCGCCGCAAGGCGGCTTCGCCGGGGCCCGCAGTGCTTGTTCCAGGGGGCGACCCCTGGAACCCCGATCTAGGGGCTCCGCCCCTAGGACCCCCGTCCCAGGGGCCTCCGCCCCTAGGACCCCCGTGGCGCGGAGGTGACTGTGGCCGAGGAACTCATCGCCTTCGCCTCCAAGGGCGACATGCTCGCCAAGTCCAAAGAGTTCTGGAACCCGTCCAAGACCCAGTTCTGGGTGGACTCGGGTGTCCCGCTGGTCATCGACAGGCGCGAGGGCTACTTCATCTACGACGTGGAGGGCAAGCGCCTGATCGACACCCACCTGAATGGCGGCACCTACAACCTGGGCCACCGCAATCCCGAGGTGGTGGCCGCCGTCACCGCCGCGATGCAGCACTTCGACATCGGCAACCACCATTTCCCGTCGCTCGCCAGGACGGCACTTTCCGAGGCGCTGGTGAGCACCGGGCCGCCCGGCATGGCGAAGGTGGTCTTTGGCAGCGGCGGCGGCGAGGCGATCGACATCGCGCTCAAGACCGCACGGCACGCGACCAAGCGGCGCAAGATCGTCTCGGTGGCCAAGGCCTACCACGGGCACACCGGGCTGGCCGTCGCCACCGGGGACGAGCGCTTCTCCACCCTCTTTCTCGCCGACCGTCCCGACGAGTTCGGCCACGTGCCGTTCAACGACCTGGCCGCCATGGAGCAGGCGCTGCGCGGCAAGGACGTCGCTGCGGTGATCATGGAGACGATCCCCGCCACCTACGGCTTCCCGTTGCCGGCCCCCGGCTACCTGGCCGGGGTCAAGCGGCTGTGCGAGGCGCACGGTGCCCTGTACATCGCCGACGAGGTGCAGACCGGGCTGATGCGCACCGGCGAACTGTGGGCGATCAGCAAGCACGGCGTGGTGCCGGACATCCTGGTCACCGGCAAGGGCATCTCCGGCGGCATGTACCCGATCAGCGCGGTCCTGCTGAGCGAGGCGGCGGCGGGCTGGCTCGGCGAGGACGGATTCGCGCACATGTCCAGCTTCGGCGGTGCGGAACTCGGCTGCGTGGCGGCGCTGAAGACGCTGGAAATCACCTGCCGCCCCGAGGTCCGGTCGATGGTGCACTACATCGCCGGCCTGATCGGCGCCGGGTGCCGGAAGATCCAGGCCCGCTACCCAGGCTGGTTCGCCGGTATCAGGCAGGACGGCCTGGTCATGGGCCTGGAGTTCGACCACCCGAAGGGCGCCCAGTTCGTCATGAGGCGGCTCTACGAGGCTGGCGTCTGGGCGATCTTCTCGACGCTCGACCCCCGGGTGCTGCAATACAAGCCGGGCGTGCTGATGACGCCCGCCTTGTGCGAGGAACTGCTCGACCGCACCGAGCACGCCATCGGCCTCGCCGCCCGCGACGCCCGCTCCGGCCGGGTCCCGTCATGACCGCGCCTGCCCGGTCCGCCGACGTGGCGGCGGAGGCGTCGGAGGCGATCAGCTTCGAGGTGCTCAGCGACCCCGCGGGCGTGCCCCGGGCCCGGGCCATGCTGCAGCGGGCCGAATGGGCGGCCCGGGCGTTCGCCCGCTACGACAAGCAGGCCGTGGACCGGGTGGTGCACGCCGCCGCCCAGGCAGGCGCCGCCCAGGCGCGCGAATACGCGGAATGGGCGGTACGCGAGACCGGGTTCGGCGTCGCCGACCACAAGGTCGTCAAGAACCTGGCGTGCAGCACCGGGCTGGTCGAGGCGTACGCCACCCATGACTACGTGACCCCGCGTTTCGACCCGGCTGCGAAGCTCGTCGAGATCCCGCGCCCGGCCGGGGTGGTCCTTGCCCTCACCCCCTCCACCAACCCGGTCGCCTCGGTGTTCTTCAAGGCCCTGCTGGCGCTGATGACCCGCAACGCGGTGATCATCAGCCCGCACCCGCAGGCCGCCGAATGCTGCGCGGACGCCGCGCGCACGCTGGGGCGGGCCGCCGTGGCCGCCGGTGCCCCCGACGGGGTCATCCAGGTGGTGGACCGGCCCTCGGTCCCGCTCATCGACGCGCTCATGACCGACGAGCGGACCAGCGTCATCGTGGCCACCGGCGGCTCCCCGGTGGTCCGGGCCGCCTACAGTTCCGGCACGCCCGCGATCGGCGTGGGCCCGGGCAACGTGCCCGTGCTCGTGGATGCCACGGCCGACCTGGCCAAGGCGGCCAAGCGGATCGTGGAAAGCAAGAGCTTCGACAACTCGATCCTGTGCACCAACGAGTCGGTGCTGATCGTCGAGGACTCCGCCGCCGCCACCCTGTTGCGCCACCTCAAGCGCGAAGGCGCCCACCTGCTGGAGCCGGACGAGGCCGCCAAGGTCGCCGCGCTGCTGTTCCCCGGCGGGCATTTCGACGTCCGGTTCGTGGGCAAGGACCCGGCACAGATCGCGGCCGGGGCCGGCCTGCGGGTACCCGGTACCACCCGGATCCTGCTGGCTCCGTTCTCCCTCGCGGTTCCCGAGGAGCCGCTCGCGCACGAGAAGCTCTGCCCCGTCCTCGGCCTGGTCCAGGTGCCGAACGCGCGCCGCGGCATCGACGTGGCCCGCGCGGTACTCCGGATCGCCGGGCGCGGGCACTCGGCGGCGATCCACAGCACCGATCCGGCGACGATCATGGATTTCGGGGCCAGCGTGGACGTCCTGCGGGTCTCCGTCAACGTCGGCAACAGCCTGGGCAGTTCGGGGATTTCCACGGCCCTGGCACCGTCGATGACCGTGGGGACGGGGTTCTTCGGGCGGTCGTCGCTGACCGAGAACCTGGAGCCGAAGCATCTCGTGCAGTGGACCCGGATGGCCTACAACGCCGAGGCCGACGAGGCCATGGCGAACTTCTCCGGGCTGGTTCCTTGGGAAACGCCGGCCGGGCCGGTACCGCCGTACCCGATCGCTTCGAATGCTGGTCAGGGTGAGCGCGGGCCAGGGGGATACCTGGGCGCGGACAGAACTCCGCGCCCAGGCACCCCCCTGCCCCACGTGACCAGTGGGGCGCGGTTGGGCACGGGGACAGACATGGCTGCGCTGCGGGAGGAGATCAGGCGGGTTGTTATCGAGGAACTGGCGCAGTTCGCGGGGGGATCCCATGGCTGAATTGCGATCGTTCATCTTCCTTAACCGGCTGCAGCCGCAGACCATGTGTTATCTGGGCACGTGGATCCGGGGCAGCCTGCCCCGGAGTGATGTCGCGGCTCAGATCATCGAGGTGGCGCCGGGGCTGGACATCGAGCCGCTGACCGATGTGGCGCTCAAGCATGCGGGGGTGCGCGCCGGGATCCTGGTGGTGGAGCGGCAGTTCGGGTACCTGGAGATCCACGGCGGGAACGACGAGGTACGCGCGGCCGGGTCCGCGGTACTGGAGGCCCTGGGTGCCAGGGCGACCGACGCCACCAGGCCCGAGGTGCTGGCGTCGAAGATCATCTCGATGCTGGACCCGCAGCACGCGTTCCTGATCAACCGGAACAAGATCGGGTCGATGGCGCTCGCCGGCGAGTCGCTTTTCGTGCTGGAGATGCAGCCCGCCTCGTACGCGATCCTCGCGGCTAACGAGGCGGAGAAGGCAGCCCGGATCAAGGTGGTCGACTACCGGATGATCGGGGCCACCGGGCGGGTGTACCTGTCCGGGTCCGAGGCCGACGTCCGGCAGGCGGCGGAAGCTGCTGAGGATGCACTGCGCAGCAGGACGACAGAGCGGAGGCTCGCATGACCGGGCCGCGGCCGCAGGCCGCGGACACAGAGGCCATCCGCGCGCTGGTGCGGGAGGTACTGGCCGATCTGCTCCCGGCGGCCGCACGTGATCCGGGGAACTCGGGTACGGCGGGCTCCGTGCGGCCGGGGGGCCTGGGCGGTGAGCCGGGCACGGTGACCGGTGCGCCCGCGCAGCCGGGGTTGCCGCACACCGTTCGTGAAGACGTCGAGTCGGTGGAAGTCGTGTCGATCAGGACGGACGCCGATCTGGGGAATTTCGTTCTGCATCTATTGCACTTGTTTGAGAACCCGAAGCACCGGGACGCGCTGCGCGCCGGCCGCCTGCGGTTCCGGCTGGCGGCAGCCGCGGCGGCCGGGTCGGCCCAGCCCAGCCACCGCATCGAGAAGGGCGCGGTGACCGAGGCGATGGTCGCCGCGTCCGCCCGGGCCGGGGCACGGCTGGTGCTCGGCCGCCGCGCGGTGCTCACGCCGCTCGCCCGCGACCGGGCCCGCGCGGCCGGCGTCGAGATCGTGAAGGAGCGCTGATGCTTACCGCGACGGTGGTCGGAAACGTCTGGTCCACCCGCCGCCTGGCGGAGATACCGAACGGGGCCTTCCTGGAAGTGGAGGCGGAGGGCACGGGCACCCGGCTGGTGGCGTTCGACGTGCTGGGCAGCGGCGTGGGCGAGCGCGTCCTCGTCGCGCAGGGCTCGGTGGCCGCCGCCTGGTTCCAGGGCAAGGCGCCGCCGATCGACGCGCTGATCATCGGCTCGATCGACGAGCCGGCCCGCGGGGGGTCCGGGCCGTCGGGGTCTGGGGTGCCCCAGAAAAGCGGAGTGCTCCCCCGGGCCAGCAGCGCGGCCGCAGCAGCAGGATCTGACAGGAAGAAAGGAAAACCACATGGCGGATAACGCGATAGGGATGATCGAGACCAAGGGCTACGTCGCCGCGCTGGCGGCGGCCGATGCCATGGTGAAGGCGGCCAACGTGACCATCGTGGGCCGCGAGGACGTCGGCGACGGCCTGGTGTCGGTCACCATCATCGGGGACGTCGGGGCGGTCAAGGCCGCCACGGAGGCGGGCTCGGAGACCGCGACCAGCGTCGGCGAACTGGTGTCCGTGCACGTGATCCCGCGGCCGCACGCCGAGCTGGGCAGGCACTTCACCATCCGCGCCGAGTAACGTGACCCCCCCTGCCCCGCCGCGCCCTGAGCTGCGCGTCTACCTGCTGGTGAAGGACCTGCAGCGGCAGTTCGCCGCCTACCTGGGCACGCCCACCCGCGCCCGGGGCTACCCGCCGTTCGCCGGTGAGCACTCGCTCATCGTGGAGGTCGCACCCGCGCTGGCCATCGAGCGGGTCACCGATCTGGCGCTGCGCGCGGTGCCCACGGTCGAGCCGGGCATCCTGTACGTGGAACGGCAGTTCGGCGTGCTGGAGGTGCACGGCGCCGACCTCGCCGACGTGGAGCGGGCCGGCCAGGCGATCCTGTCGGGCCTGGACGCAGACCCGGCGGACCAGCTCCGGCCGCGGATCCTGTTCGCCGACGTGATCGAGGACCTGACCGACCGGCAGGCGGTCATCATCAACCGCAACCGGGGCGGGTCCATGGTGATCCCCGGCGACACGCTGGGGGTCTGCGAGGTGACACCGGCGCTGTTCGCGACCGTGGCCGCGAACGAGGCCGAGCGTGCCGCGCCCGGCGTGACCCTGGTCGACGTGTCCATGATCGGCGTGGCGGGCCGGGTCTACCTGGCCGGGCAGACCGCCGACGTGACCAGTGCGCAGCAGGCGATGGCGGGCGTGCTGGCCGCCGTCGAGGGGCGGGACCACGGCGAGGCAGCCCATGCCCGCGCATGACCTGTCCGTCGGTGGCGACGTGCTTGACCGGGTCACCCGCTGCGCGCAGCGGGCGCTCGGCGAGTACGGCTGCCACCCCGGCGCGTCGGTCCGGCTCATCAACGTGTCGGAGAACGCGACCTACCTGATCGACGACCCGGGCGCCGGGCCTTCGGTGCTGCGGGTACACCGGCTCGGTTACCACACGCAGCCGGAGATCGCCTCGGAGCTGGCCTGGATGGACGCGCTGCGGGCCGAGGCCGGGGTGCGCACGCCGCGGGTGCTGCCCGCTCCGGGCGGCGAGCGCATCGTCACCGTGGTGGACGAGGCCAGCGGCGAGGAGCGCAGCTGCGTCAGGTTCGAGTTCCTGGCCGGAACCGAGCCGTCGGACGACTCGCTGCCGCACTTCGCCGAGCTTGGCGAGATCACCGCCCGGATGCACCGGCATGCGCGGGCCTGGCAGCGCCCGGCCGGGTTCACCCGGTTCCACTGGGACTACGACGCCGCGTTCGGCGCGGGCGCCCGGTGGGGCCGGTGGCAGGACGGGATCGGGGTCGGCCCGGCCGAGCGGGAGATACTCGGGCGGCTGGATGCGACGCTCCGGGCCCGGCTGGCCGCGTTCGGCACCGGGCCGCGGCGGTACGGGCTTGTGCACGCCGACACCCGGCTGGCCAACCTCCTGGCCGACGGGGACGCGGTCAGCGTCATCGACTTCGACGACTGCGGGTTCAGCTGGTATCTCTACGACGTCGGCACGGCGGTGAGCTTCTTCGAGCACGAGCCGCACGTCCCCGACCTGGTCGGCGCCTGGCTGACCGGATACCGCCGGGTGCTCGACCTGCCCGCCGAGGACGAGGCCGAGATCTGGACGTTCATCCTCTACCGCCGCCTGCTGCTTGTCGCCTGGATCGGCTCGCACACGGCGGTCGACATCGCACAGCAACTCGGAGCCGGATACACCGCCGGGAGCTGCGACCTGGCCGAGACCTACCTCAGCCGGCTCGGCTGAGCGGCCGGCGCGGGATCGCGGGAGACAAGGCCAGCCCCCGCGGGCGGCCGGGAAAGGGAAGGGCGAGCATGTTCACATCCATCGCGGGGCGGGCCGTCGTGGTGACCGGAGCGACCCGTGGCATCGGCAAAGGCATCGCCCAGGTGTTCGCCGGGGCGGGCGCCCGCGTGCTCATCACCGGCCGGGACGAGGATGCGGCGAAGGGCACGGTCGCCGAGCTTTCCGCTGGCGGCGGCGAGGCCTCTTACGTCCTCGGTGACGTCAGCCGCCGGGACGACTGCACGCGGATAGCGGCCACAGCGGCCGACCGGCTCGGCGGCATCGACGTGCTGTGCGCCAACGCCGGGATCTTCCCCGCGGCGCCGCTGGCCGAGATGACCGACGAGAACATCGACGAGGTGCTCGGCACCAACCTGAAGGGCACCATCCTGTCGGTGCAGGCGTGCCTGCCCGCGCTCGCCGCCTCGGCGCACGGGCGGGTCATCCTCACCTCGTCCATCACCGGGCCGATCACCGGGTTCCCCGGCTGGTCCCACTACGGCGCCAGCAAGGCCGGCCAACTCGGGTTCCTGCGCACCGCCGCGATCGAACTGGCCGCCAGCGGCATCACGGTCAACGCGGTGCTGCCCGGCAACATCATCACCGAGGGCCTGGCCGGGCTGGGTGAGGACTACCTGGCGGGGATGGCCGCGTCGATCCCGCTGCGCCGGCTCGGCAGTGTCGAGGACATCGGGCACGCGGCACTGTTCCTGGCCACCGACGAAGCCGCCTACATCACCGGGCAGACCATTGTGGTGGACGGCGGCCAGGTGCTGCCGGAGTCGCTCGAAGCTCTGGACGGCTGATGACCGAGCCAGCGCGCACGCATGAGGACGTGCGCCGGATCCTGGCGGATCAGATCTCCGCCGGGCGGTTGCGGCCGGGACAGCGGCTCGGCGCCGAGCGCGCGCTCGCCACCGAGCTTGGCGTCAGCCGGGCAGCCCTGCGCCAGGCGCTGGCCGTGCTCGAAGAGGGCGGCCTGGTCCGCCGGGTGCCCGGCCGGGGCGGCGGCACCTTCGTCAGCAGGGGCAAGATCGAGCGTGACCTGTCCCGGGTGGTTGGCGTGCCGGCCCTGCTGCGCAGCCAGGGCGTGGTGGCCGGGACCAGGGTGCTGTCCGCGCGGCTGGCGCCATGCGACGAGACCGCGGCCAGGGCGCTGCGGCTGCGGCCCGGTGAGCTGGTGATCGACCTGGTGCGGATCCGCCTGGCGGACGGCAGCCCGTTCTCGGTCGAGCACCTGATGCTCCCGGCCGACCGGTTTCCCGGGATGCTGGAGATGCCCCTGGGCGGGTCGGTCTACGAACTGCTCGAGGAGCGCTACGACACCAGGCCCAAAGAGGCGGTGGAGCGCATCGAAGTGGTCAGCGCGTCCTCCGACGAGGCGCTGATCCTCGAGGTGGCGGCCGGTTCCCCGCTGCTGTCCATTACCCGCACCACCACCGACGGCCAGGATGAGCCGATCGAGCTTTCCCACGACCTGTTCCGCGGTGACCGGACCCGGATCGTGGTGCGCACCCCTGGCAAGGGCAGCGTGACGCGGGCATCGCGCGGCCGGGGGCAAGTGATCGAGTTGCGGGCCCAGGCGGCGCCGTGAGCCCGCGGGTGGTGTGCCGTGAGCGCGGGTTCACGGCCGCGCCATGACAGGGAGGAGCCGGGCATGACGGCGGAGGCTAACGCGGCGGCAGGCCGGCCTGTTGGCAGGGTCAGGTTCATGGACGCCCAGCGGGTCAACCTGGACGGGTTCGCGGTCGAGAATGCCGACCTGGGGCTGGTGGCGATGCGCTCGCCCTACGACCCCGAGCCGAGCCTGGTGATCCACGACGGCCGGGTCACCGAACTGGACGGGGTACCGGAAGACCGGTTCGACTCCATCGACGCCTACATCGCCCGGCACGGCCTGGACCTCGCCGTGGCACAGGAGGTCATGAGCCTGCCCGATGTGGAGTTCGCGCGCAGGCTGGTCCGCCCGGACGTGCCCAGGTCGGAGATCGTGCGGCTGTCGGCGGGCGCCACGCCCGCCAAGCTGGCCCGGGTGCTGGCCCTGCTGCGGCCGGCGGAGCTGTGCCAGGCGATGACCAAGATGCGGGCCAGGCGCACCCCGAGCAACCAGGCGCACGTCACCAACCGGCTGGACGACCCGCTGCTGCTGGCGGCGGACGCGGCGACCGCCGCCGCGTTCGGGTTCCGCGAGGTGGAGACCACGGTCCCGGTGCTCGCCGACGCGCCGAGCAACGCGGTGGCCTGCCTGATCGGGGCGGCGGCCGGCGCCCAGGGCGTGCTCATCCAGTGCTCGGTCGAGGAGGCGCTGGAACTGGAGCTTGGCATGCGCGGCCTCACCTCCTACGCGGAGACCGTCTCGCTGTACGGCACCGAGCAGGTGTTCACCGACGGTGACGACACGCCCTGGTCGAAGGCCTTCCTGACCTCGGCGTACGCGTCGCGCGGCATGAAGATGCGGGTCTCCTCGGGTGCCGGGTCCGAGGTCCTCATGGCGGGTGCGGAGCGCAAGTCCATGCTCTACCTGGAATCCCGCTGCGTGGCCCTGGCCCGGGCCATCGGCACCCAGGGGGTGCAGAACGGCGGCATCGACGGAGCCAGCGTCGCCGCCGCGGTACCTTCCGGGCTGCGCGAGCTGATGTCCGAGAACCTCATGGCGATGATGCGCAACCTGGAGTCCTGCTCCGGCAACGACGCGCTGATGAGCGAGTCGGACATGCGGCGCACCTCGCGCACGCTGCCAATCGTGCTGGCCGGCTCGGATTTCATGTTCAGCGGGTTCGGCAGCATCCAGCGCTACGACAACATGTTCGGCCCGAGCAACTTCAACGCCGAGGACATCGACGACTTCCTGGCCATGCAGCGGGACTGGGGCGTGGACGGCGGGCTGCGGACCGTCACCGCGGACCGGATCGCGCAGCTGCGCCGGGAGGCCGCGCAAATGTGCCGGGCCGTGTACCAGCACCTGGGCCTGGCCGACTTCACCGACGAACACCTGGAGCGGGCGGTGGACGCGGCCGGATCGAAGGACCTCGGTGAGACCGACACGCTGGCCGTGGTCAGCGCCGCGCAGGCGATCAGGGACGGCGGGATCACCGTGGTGGACCTGGTCGCGGCGCTGGACGACACCGGGTATGAGGCGGCAGCCGAGCGGATCGTGGCCATGACGGCGCAGCGGCTGGCCGGCGACCACCTGCAGACCTCGGCCATCTTCGACGAGCAGCTCCGGGTGCTGTCGCTGGTCACCGACCCGAACGACTACGCAGGGCCGGGCACCGGCTTCGAGCCTGGACCCGAGCGCCAGGCCGAGATCGACGCGATCCGCCAGGCCCGGGGGGTCGAGGATCTGCGCGCTGAGCAGGCCACCTCGGCGGTCCCGCTGCTCGCGGTGGCCGGGCCGGAGACGTCAGGGAACGGGGCCGGCCGGGAGGCCGCGCCGGGCCGGGATCCGCGTGAGGTGGTCATCGGGGTCTCTCCCGCGGTCGGCCGGGACGTGTGGCGCTGCCTGTCCGGGCTGACCGTTCCCGAGGTGCTGGCCGAACTGCTGGCCGGGCTCGAAGAGGAGGGCTGCACGGGCCGGGTGGTCCGGTTCAACGACACCGTGGACCTTGGCCGCATCGGGCTGGCCGCCGCCCGGCTGGCTGGCTCGGGCATCGGCATCGGCCTGCAGGGCAAGGGCACGGCGCTGATCCACCGCCGGGACCTGGCGCCGCTCGCCAACCTGGAGCTCTACTCGGTCGCCCCGGCGGTCACGCCGGAGTTGTACCGGCTGCTCGGCGCCAACGCCGCCAGGCACGCCAAGGGCGGCACGCCGGACCCGGCCCGCAACCCGTACACCGACGAGGCGATCGAGGCCAGGTATCACACCACGGTGATCGCCCTGATGGCGCTGGAGCGTGCCTGGGTGAAACCCGGCGCCCCGCCCGAGGAACTCTCCCTGGAGGGCCTGCGATGACCGAGGTGCGTGCGCTGTCCGGGCGGCCGGTGGGAGAGCTGACCCTGGAGGCGATCCGGCGCGGCGAGATCGGGCTCGAAGACCTGCGGATCCACCCGGAGACGCTGGAACGGCAGGCCGGCATCGCGGAGCAGCACGCGAACCCGCAGCTTGCCGAGAACCTGCGCCGTGCGGCCGAGCTGACCCGGCTGGGCGACGAGGAGGTCCTCGCGATCTACGAGACGCTGCGGCCGGGCCGGGCCACGCCGGCCGAGCTGACCGCGCTGGCGGACTCGCTCACCGGCCGCGGGCTGCCCCGTTGTGCCGCGCTCGTGGCCGAAGCCGCCGAGGTCTACGCCCGCCGCGGCCTCTCCGCATGACCGCCGCCGCTTGTGAATGTGAGTTTGGTGTTCATAGCGCAACACCAAACTCACATCCATGACCGTCTCGGGCCAGGATGATCGTTACCGCTGGGGTTGATGTGGGGAATGCGACCACTGAGGTCGCGTTTCTTGACATGGACCGGCTGCTGGGCGTGGACCGGGTGCCCACCCGGGGCCGCAAGGGATCCGAGGACTCGCTGCGCGGCGCCGCCGCTCTGGTGCGCCGGCTGGAACGCCGCCTCGGCTGCCGTGTGACCCAGGCCCGGGTGGCCCCGCTCCGGGCCGTGGACACCGCCACCATGACGATCCCGCCGGCCCCGCCGGACACCGGCAGGCTGCGCCTGCTCACCGCCGGGGTCGCCACGCCCGGCGGCTCCGGCGCCTGGATCGGGGTGCCGCTATGGCTGAACCGCCCTCCGCCGCCGGCGGCCGGGTCTGCTCCCCGCGGCGCGGCCGGGACAGTCACGGCCGGCACCGGCTCGGCTGGGAAAGACGTTGCCGGGACGCCTGCCGTGGCCATCGTCCCCACCGGGTTCGGCTACGCCCGCGCGGCCGAACATCTGCGGGCACTGCTGGCCGCCGGGGTACCGATCGGCGCGGTGCTGGCCGGCGGGGACGAGGGTGTGCTGATCTTCAACAGGCTCGGCGCGGTGCTCCCGGTGATCGATCAGGTAGACCTGGCCGCCGTCGCCGGTTGTGACCTGGTCGCGGTCGAGGTCCGCCCCCCGGGGTACCCGCTGACCCTGCTGGCCGACCCGGTCGCCCTGGCCGACGCCTTCTCGCTGCCGGCGGGCGAGGCGGCAAACGCGGCGGTACTGTGCCGCACGCTCGTCGACTTCTCCAACGCCGTTGTCGGCCGTGCGGCCGAGCGCGGAACCGGCCGCTCGCCCGCCCCGGGCGCCGCTGCCCCCGGTCCGGCCGCCGCCGGTCCGGCCACCCTCGGCTCGGCCCGCGGCGGCCCGGCCCGCGACGGCCTGGCCCGCGACGGCCCGGCCGACGGCCCGGCTGGCCCAGGCCCGGCCTGGATCCCGGGGGGCAGCGGGCCGTGGGTGGAAGCAGCCGGTCAGCGCATCGCACTGCGCTCGGCGTGTGCGCAAGTTGCGGGCTGGCCGGTGGGTACGGTGCGGGCCCTCGGCTCCGCGGACGGCCGGACCGACACCGATGACCTGTTCGCGCTCGACCTGGCGCAGGTGGCGGACGCGGCCACCGCGCGGCGGGGGAGCCTGGGCTCCGCGGCGCTTGTCGCGTCGCTGCGGAGGCTGACCGATGGCGCGGATCACGCGGCCGTGCTGGCGGAACTGCTCGGGGTCCCGGTGCGCAGCGTGCTCTCCGAGCCCGCCGCGGCGCGACTAGGCGCGCTCACCACCCCCGGCGCGCGCCCCGACGCCGCCGTGGTGGATCTGGGCGCGGGCACGGTGGACGTGATTGCGGTGCACGGGGAGGTGGTGGCCGCGGGCGCGGGCGACCTGCTGACCGCCGCGGTCGCGGAGACGCTCCGCATCCCGCGCGCCGCCGCGGACTGGGTAAAACGCGGCCCGTGCCTGCGGGTGGACGGCGGCCAGCGGTTCGAGGCAGAGGATGGGAGCCGGGGCTTCCTGGACCGCCCCGCGCCGGCTGCCGCTGCCGGGATGCTTGCCGCCAGGGGCCCGGCCGGGCTGATTCCGTTCGACCGCGGGCACAGCCCGGCCGAGTGGCGGGCGATACGGCTGCGGCTCAAGGAGGCCGTTTTCGCCGCGAACCTGCGCCGTGCCCTGGACACACTCGGCGGAACCCTGCCCCAGGTGCTCCTGGTCGGCGGCCCGGCCGGGGACGACGAACTGCTCGGCGTCCTGCTGCGCGCGCTGCCCGGTGACGTCCCGGTCGGCCGGGCCAGCGTCGGCGGCACCCTGGCCGGGGCGCCGGCCGGTCATCGTTACGCGGCCGCCGTCGGCTTGGGCCTGGCTGGCCCCGACCGGTGAAGCACCGCCCCGCTCCGTCAGGCGCCGCCTCCGCTCCGTCAGGCGCCACCCCGCTCCGCGAGACAACGCCCGCTCCGTCAGGCGCCCCCCGCCTCGCGAGAGGCCGCTCCGTGAGGCGCCGCTCCGCTCGTAAGAGCGCCCCACCTCCCTGCTTTGCTCGCGCATTAATTTACCTTTGCCATGATGAGCGGTGCCGGGAGTTTTCGCTGCGGGCAACAATTCGCTAAATAACGCCGGAATCTGCTGTTTGCTCGTTTTCTTTACCATCGGCCTCCGTTATAACGGACGGGGGCTTTTTCCGGCGCCCGCGGCCGGTCATGGGACGAGGGGAGTGCAGGAAATGTGCGATGACCACGCCGCAGGGAGTTCGCCGACGGCTGCCGGAAGGCCGCTGTCCAGGAGGGGTTTCATGCACGCGTCGGCCGGCGCGGCCGCCGCCGCGGCCCTGCTGCGGCAGTTTCCCCGGTTGCCGTTGCGCTCCCCGGCCCGGCCCGTCTCGGCCGGCGGCCTGTCCGCCTACTCGATGGCCATGCATGTGCATTCCTCGTTCAGCGAGCAGGACGGCTCGATGGACAGCCAGCTTTTCCAGGCCACCAAGAACTCCGTGGACGTGCTGTGGTGGACCGATCACGACACCCGGATGGACGGTATTGGCTATCGCCAGGTGGTGCATTTCACCAGCCTCACCAAGGAAAGCGGCGGCCCGGGCCAGGGCCGCCCGTGGGACTGGACGAAGGTCACCTCCGGCCCGCTGGGCAGCCAGTCCACTGGCGGGATCGTGCAGAGCCCCAGCTCACCCAGCGACCCGGTGGCCGGCGGGAGCATGCAGCTGATGGCCAAGAGCACCACGGGAGCCCCGGCGACGTTCGGCTTCTACGCGCAGACCCACCAGGCGAGCTGGAACTACCGAGACAATCTCAACGGCCAGTCCCTGACCATCGACGTGCTGCCGGCCGGCGGCTGGCAGGCCGGCTACCTGGAACTGCTGATCGTCAGCTCCTACCACGAGGCGATCGGCGGCCGCCCGGCCGGCGGCTACCAGCTCTCCTACCGCTTTGTGCGCGGGGGCACGGCACGGCGGACCGCCAACGGGCTTAGCGGGGTCATCATCGTCCCGGTCACGCCGAACAGCGGCAGCGATCCGTGGGGCACGATGACCATCAACCCGGCCGAGGACATCGCCGCCCTGTGGCCCGACATGGACTACCGCGACTTCGGCCTGTACGAGCTGACCCTGTCCGCGGTCAGCACCGGTGACCTCGTCGAGGGCTACTTCGACTACTTGCGGTTCAACCGGTCCATCGGTGGCGAGGCCTTCTTCAAGCAGCAGTCGGACATGGCTGCCGTCCTCGCCACGCGGTACCGCTCGGTTGTACAGCAGCAGGGCCTTGAGGTGTCGCTGGCGCTGCCGCACGTCAACTGGTTCGGGAAGTCGGTGAGCATCCCCGACTACGGCAGCACCAAGGGCCGCCGCGAGTACGGCGCATACCTGGCCCAGAACCTGATACCGAAGGTGCACGCGTCCGGCGGGCTGATCAGCTACAACCACCCGTTCGGCTACGGCGACATCCCGGAGCTTCCCCAGTCACAGCAGGACGCCATGCTCGTCCAGACCGCCAACGGCATGCTGCCCACGTCCTCCGCACCGGCTGCGCTGGGCGCCGACCTGCTCGAGGTGGGCTACGCCCTGCGCCAGGGCATGGACCTCGCGCACCACGTGGCGCTGTGGGACATCATGTCCCGCAACGCGCTGTTCCTGACCGGCAACGGCACCAACGACGACCATTTCGGCCAGAACTGGCTCGGCCCGATGAACAACTGGTTCAGTTCGGTCTGGGCGCCCGGCGCCAGCGTCGGTGAGCTGCTGGCCGCGCTGGCCGCGGGAAGAGCCTGGTGCGCCTCGCTGTCCCGGTACCGGGGCAGCCTCGACCTGCTGGTCGACGGCTCGGTGCCGATGGGCTCGGTCAGCGTCTCGACGGTGACCAGCCGTAAGCTCGCGGCCAGCGCGACCGCCATCCCGGCGCAGGGCAGCCTGCAGATCCTGCAGGGCACTGTCGACTACGCCGGTGCCGCGGACCTGTCGGCGAACACCAAAGTGATCGGTTCCTACTCCGCCAGCCAGCTCACCGGCGGGTCGGTGACACAGCGGATCGACACCGGCAAGAACAGCTTCGTGCGCACCCAGGTGCTCGACTCAGCCGGGACGGTCGTCGGCCTGTCCAACCCGGTGTGGCTGCTCCGGGCCGCACCCCCGGGCGGCATCCCAGCCCCGCGGCAAACCTGAGCGTCACACCTGGTGGCGGCTGGCCTGCGCCAGGTCGTGCAGGGCCTGGGCGGAGCCGAGTGCGGTTTCCGCCGCCGGCAACCTGGGTCCCTCCTCGCCACGGATCACCGCGTGGATGTGCCGGATCAGCGGGGTGAAGGACTGCTGGTATGGCCCGATGGCCCGGTGCGTCACCGGTGCGCGGCCGCTCCGGCAGACCACGAAGGTGTCCCGGGCGCGGGGATGGAACGGGTTGGTGACGTGGATCTGGCCGCCGGTGCCGAGCAGCCGGGTGAAGGTGTCGTCCGCCCGGCCGAACCCGCAGGACAGGTAGAGGTGGCGGCCGCCGGGGAAGTCCAGGGAGCCCCGGGTCGCCCGGTCCACGCCGCCGGGGGCGAACTCGGCTCGCGCCCAGGCGCTCTCGTGCTCCGCACCGAACAGGTCGCGGGCCAGCCGGACCGGGTAGCAGCCGACATCGAGCAGTGCCCCGCCCTCCAGGTCGGTGAACATCCTGACGTTGGTCTCCGGGTCGCCCATGAGGAAATGGAAGTCTGACTGAATCTCGCGAAGATCCCCGATGGTCCCGTCGGCGAGGATGCCGCGCAACCGGGCCATCTGATCGTGGAACGGGAAGGCGAAGGCCTCCCACAGCGGCGTCCCGGTCGCGCGAGCCACGGCGAGCACCCGCTCGGTCTGCGGGACGGACCCGGTCAGCGGCTTTTCACAGAGCACCGGTTTGCCGGCCTCCAGCGCGAGGATCGTCCACTCCCCGTGCAGCGCGTTCGGCAGCGGAATGTAGACAGCGTCGATGTCCGGATCGTCGATCAGGTCCTGGTATCCGGTGATCGCCCGGCCGATGCCGTTGTCCGCCGCCCACTGTGCGGTCCGGCCGGAGTCACGGCCCGCCACGGCGGCCGGGCCGCCGCCCGCCTCCCTCAGCGAGGGCAGGAACAGGTTCCGCGCGATCTTGGCCGTGCCGAGGATTCCCCAGCGAACGGTGCGTCCCATTGTCATCACCCGTCTCTCTCCGGGCATTATCGCGGTATGAGCGAACTGTTTCGCGGGGCGGGCGTGGCCCTGCTGACCCTGTTCCATGACGACGGTTCCATCGACCCCGGTGCCACCGCCGACCTTGCCCGTGATCTTGTGGCGCGGGGCATGCGCTCGGTGCTGGTGGCCGGCACCACCGGCGAGGCTGCGACGCTCACCAATGCCGAGCGTTCCGCGCTTATTGATGCGATACGGCAGGCCATCCCTGCCGAGGTCCCGGTGATCGCGGGCACCGGGGCACCCTCCATCAGGCAGGCCGCCGGCCTGACCGGGGAGGCCGTGGCGGCGGGCGCGGATGCGGTGCTGGCCTGGCCACCGCCCGGGGGATTGGATTTGCCTGGCTACTTCAAGGCCGTCGCCGGCGCGGCGCAGGGCCGCCCGGTGCTGGCCTACCACTTCCCCCAGGTGTACCCGCCCGGCATCGGCGTGGCGGCGCTGGCTGATCTGCCCGTGGCCGGGCAGAAGGACTCCTCCGGCGATCCGAACCGCCTGCTCGACGAGCTTGCGCACTATTCCGGCGCTACGTACGTCGGCTCCTCGGCCTTGCTCGTGATGGCCGGCCAGTTGGGTGCCACCGGTGCCCTGCTGGCCCTCGGCAACGTCGAACCGGAGCGGTGCGTGGCGGCGTTCGCGGGAGACGCGACGGCGCAGCGTGAGATCACCGACCGGCACCTGGCTGCTGGGCGGGGCGGGGTTCCTGCGCTGAAGCGGATTCTGTCCGAGGACCTTGGCCGGCCGGTTCCGGTGCGCGTCGGCTGAACCTTCAGCGCGCTGGTGTCGTCCAGCGGCATACCCGGGCGCGGACGCGGCCCGCGCTGCTTCGCGTAAGCGCGGCGACCTTGATCACGGACAGTTTTGTGCGGCTATCCGCCCAAAACTGCCCGTGATCAAGGAACCCAGAGGCGGAGCGCTCGCCCGCTGCCCGGCGCGCAGCCGTTCGCTCACGTCGGCCGTCGACCTTGCTCGCTCTCGGCGTACACCGGCGATGGCATCTCATATTCGAGATATCGTGGGGGGTATGGAGCGCGGGCCGGAGCTAGGTGAGCCTGGCAGGTGGGCCGAGCCCGGGGCTGGTGAGCCACCCGGGGCGGGCGGCGAAGCCGGGGCCGATGGGGTGCCGGGGTTGCCGGTGTTGCCGGGGTTCCGGGAGATGGCGTTGCGGCGGATGTCGGACGAGCGGAAGCGGCTTGTCGCGGACCTGACCGATCAGCGCCGGTCGGCGGGGCTGTCCCAAACCGAGGTGGCGGCGCGGATGGGCACGTCGCAGTCTGCCGTCGCCCGGCTGGAAACCGGGGATGCGGATGTGCGGGTGTCGACGCTGGAGCGGTACGCGGCGGCGATCGGGAGCCAGCTTGCCTGGCAGGCGCGGGCTCAGCCGGGCGCGGGCCCGGACTCGGTGGCGCCGTACCCAATGGCGGCAGACCTGGCGGGGCCGGACTCGACCGGGGCTGGCCGGCCGCAGCCAGGGCTGATGGGGCCGGGCAATGCGCAGGCGGGATCTCCGCGGGGCGGGCAGCCGCAGGCACGACTAGGGCAGGAGGATCGCTGATGATCACACAGCGCGCACATGGGCAGCCGCTCCAGCCGTTTCCGCCGGAGCCCACGCCGCCGGGCCGGGGCCGGTGCCGCCGTTCCGGCCTGGGCCGCCAGCACCGGAGCCAGGTCATGCGCCCGAGCCGGCCCGCCGCCCTGTCCAGAATCCGGCTATGGCGCCGGTCCGGGTCTGGATCGACCCGCGTGGCTGGCCGGAGCACCTCTACGAGCGGCTTCTGGACCGGCGCATCGTCATGGCGCACGGGTACCTCGACGGCGACGCGGCGACGCGGCTGGCCGCCCAATTGCTCACCCTCGACGCCGAGGGGACCGGGCCGATCCGGCTCGAGATGCAGAACCTGAGCGCCGACCTGCCCGCGGCCCTCAGCGTCATGGGCATCCTCGATGTGGTCCGCGGGCCGGTGTCCGGATATGCCGGCGGCCGGATCGAGGGCCCGGCGCTGGGCATCCTCGCCGCCTGCCGGCATCGGAAGGCCTACTCGAATGCGCTGCTCGTGCTTTCCGAGCCGCAGGTCAGCTTCGACGGGACGGTGACCGCGCTGGCCTCACGTGAGGAACAGGCGCGGGCCATGCTCGACGAGTTGTTCGGCAGGGTCGCCGAGGCCACCGGCCGCGACCTGGCCCAGGTGCGGGCCGACGCCCGCAGGGACAAGCTGTTCAACGTCGCCGAGGCGATCGCCTACGGCCTGGTGGAGAGCCAGGTCACGGCGCGCGCCCTACCTGGGCTCCCTGGGCTGGCCGGGGCGCCGGGGCAGGGCGATGATGACGGCACCGGCGGCGGCACCGGCCCCGGCGACGAGTAGCCAGGCGGAGACCGGCACGGGGACCGCGAGTACGACCAGCACGACGGCCGCGGTGAACAGGCCCCACACGGCCAGCGGCAACTGCCGCCACAGCCAGCGCGCCGTCACGGTCCCCGGCATGGCCCGCGGCGCGTCCACCAGCAGCAGATAGCCGAGGATCAGCAGGCCCTCCCAGGCCAGCACGGCCAGGTCCGGCCGGGTGAGGGTGGACTCGGCGACCGCGGTCGCGGCGGCCAGCGTGCCCACCATCCGCCACCTGGCCAGCGGCCCGGCCAGGCTCACCGCCACGAGCAGCAGGCCGGCCGGCACGAGCGCCCAGGACCGGCCGGTCAGGTGCGGCGCAGGCAGGAGCAGCATGCCCGCGCCGAGGCAGCCGGTGACCGCCCGGGTGATCACATCGGCGAGACGCGGCGGCCGGGCACCGTGGCCACTGCGGTCCGGAGCACTCATCAGCGCACCGCCCGGATTCGCCGGCCGCGCAGCGGCGCCTGCGCGCCTTCGAGCCCCGTTCCGCTGTCCCAGCTCAGCACCGGCACACCCAGGCCGGTGAGGCTGGAGCGCAGCGCGCCCCGGTCCAGGCGCCAGAGCCGGACCGCGAGCTGTGACATGGGCAGCCGCTGCTCGGCCGGTGGTTCGCGGGTGAGCACGTCCACGATCACCAGGGACACGCCGCGCTGCCGCAGGTCGGTTACCGCGTTCAGGGCACGCCGGTCGAGCAGCGGCGAGAAGAGGACTACCAGGGCGCGCGGCGGCAGCGCGGTCCTCGGCACGCGGTCCAGGTCCGGGTTGGCCTCGCTGGGGAAGCGGACCCCGAACGCCATTTCCACGATACGGAAGAACTGCCTGTTGCCCGGGGAGGGAGCCAGCCACTTGAGCACCCCGCCGAGTACCACGACACCGACCCGGTCACCGGTCCGCAGATATGCGGTGGCCAGGCCGGCCGCACCGCGGACCGCCAGGTCAAGAGTGGTGTCGCCGGGCGGCCCGATATCGGAGAATGCGTCGATCATGATCACCAGGTCGGCGGCGCGCAGGGCCGCCCGCTGGTTGACGTGCGGCTGGCCCAGCCTGCTCGTCACCGCCCAGTTCAGGTCGCGCAGCCGGTCACCGGGCTGGTAGCCGCGAATGCCGAAGAACTCGATGCCCGCACCGGGCGCCGCCGCGGTGTGCTCGCCGATCCGCCGCAGCAGGTCGTCGGGCAGCAGGGTGGCCCGGGCCGGCGGTGGGTGCGGGAAGACCTCGACCCGTCCGGGCTGGAGCGTCAGGCTGGCCTGGCCCATCCCGTCGGTGCACCTGGCCGTCACGGTGCAGAGCTGATGGCGGCCCCAGGCGTGCGGCTGGAGCACCCAGCGCGCGCTGGCCGGCTCCCCGGCCACGGCCACCTGGGTCACCGGGCCGTCGATGAGGGTCACCGCCGGGCCGGGCTCGATCCGGAACGTCACCTCGTCCGCCGGGGCCGCCACCGTGGCGACGATCTCGACCTCCTCGCCCTCGAAACAGCGCGACGGGGCTGCGGTGACGGCCGCGTCCAGGGCATCTGGCCGGGTGCCCCGGCGGGCCGCGGCGAGCGCGGCAAGGACGGGCGCGCCGAGCAGCAGCAGGTCGGCGTGCCTGGTCAGGACCGCCACAAGGACAACGGCCACGCCGATTATCGCCAGCCTGCGCAGCCGGGGCGCGGCCTGCCAGGTGGCGGGCACCTGCGCCAGGGGCACCGCCGCCGCGGCCAGGCCCGGAGCCGGCCGCTGCGCAGCGGCCGGGCCCCGCGGCACGGCGGGAGCCAGGTGGACGGCCGGGGCCGGGGTCGCTGGCTCGCCCCGTACCGCCGGCGGGCCCTCGGTCACTGGCTGGCCCTGGGCACCGGTTCGGCGGCGAGGATCTCCGTGATCATCTCCTCGCCCGTCACCCGGCGGACCCACATCTCCGGCCGCAGCACCAGGCGGTGCGCCAGGGCCGCGACCGCGACCGCCTTGACGTCCTCTGGGATCACATAGTCACGCGCGTCCAGGGCGGCGTGGCCGCGGGCAAGCTGGATCACCGCCAGGGTCCCGCGCGGGCTCGCCCCGACGCTGACCTGCGGATGTGACCTGGTCGCGGCGACCAGGCGGACGATATAGCCGAGCAGGTCGTCGTCCAGGTGCACCTGTTCCAGGGACTCACGCATGCCGAGCAGTGCGCTGGCGTCGAGTACCTCCGCGGTTCGCGGCGGCGCCGAGCCCCGGTCCAGCCTGCGCCTGGCCATTTCCGTCTCGCCCGCCTCGTCCAGGTAGCCCAGCCGGATCCGGGCCACGAACCGGTCAAGCTGCGCCTCGGGGAGCGGGTAGGTGCCCTCGTACTCGATCGGGTTGTCGGTCGCGAGCACGATGAACGGCTGCGGCAGCAGGTGGGTCCGGCCATCCACGCTGACCTGGCCCTCGGCCATAGCCTCAAGCAAGGCTGCCTGCGTCTTCGGTGGCGTGCGGTTGATCTCGTCGCCGAGCAGCAGGTTGGTGAACACCGGCCCCGGCCGGAAGACCACCTCACCTGAGCGCGGGTCGAGCACCGGCGAGCCGGTGAGGTCGGAGGGCAGCATGTCCGGCGTGAACTGGACCCGGGTGAACTCCAGCCCCAGGGTGGCGGCGAAGGTACGGGCGAGCAGGGTCTTGCCGAGCCCTGGCAGGTCTTCGATGAGCAGGTGCCCCGCGGCGAGGATGCCGAGCAGCACCTGGGAGACCGCCTCGCGCTTACCCACGATTACCTGCTCGACCTCGGCGAGCACCTGATCGCAGCGTTGCGCCGTTGCGGTTACCGAAGGGGCGAGGGTCCCGGTCATAGCTGCTCCAGCCGGTCCACGATACGGGTGAGGGTACGCAGGTCAGCCCCGGGTGCCTTGCTGTCGAACGAAGGCGGCCGGGACGGGTCGACGAGCGGCCAGATGTCCTCTCCGACCAGCTCGCGGGCGCGGGCCGGATCCCTGGCCAGGTCCACCCGGTGGCGCTCGGCCAGCACCGACTCCACCAGGCGGCCGAACAGCGGGCGGATCCCGTGGTCGTAGTGCCATCGGGAGACCGGTGCCCAGCTGAGGTCGGAACTGATCTTGGCGTAGGCGGGGAAGTCGGCGGACCGCACCTCGGCAGGCGGGCTGCGCCGCCGGATCCGGGCCCACGCGGCACGGGCCCAGGCCCTGGGCACGCGGCGTTCCTGGACGCCGCCCGGGGTGCGGGCCAGGACAATGACCAGGGCCAGGGCGGCCAGGCATTCGGCCGTGACGGCCAACGTGAACGGGCCGCCGGCCGCGAGGGCGGTCGCCAGCGCCGCGAGTGCCGCGAGGGCTACCACCGCGGCCCGCCACGCGACGTTCAGGTTGCCCCGGTTCATGGGTCACCGCCCAGGTCGGCTTGGGCCAGCGCCCCGCTGCCCAGGTCGGCCTGCACCTGCGCCAGGGCGTCGATAGCCGTGGCCCGGTCGGCCTCGGTCATCGGGTGGCCGCCGTAGCGCGCCTGCCGGAACAGGCCGGTCAGCGTGGTGGCCGGGGCAGGCCGCACCAGGCCGGTTGTGGTGGCACGGCTGAGCACTTCGGCGGGCGTGTCCGCCAGTCGCGGCGGCGAGCCCGCATCGGCCAGGCTGCGTTCCATCGCCGCGTAGCAGCCGATGATGGCGGTGCGCGGATCGGGGTCCTCGTGCAGCACCCGGGCCCCGGCCGCCAGGGCCGCCACCAGCGGCTCGGCGTCCGGCTCCACGTCAGGCTCGGGCGGCAGGGGGAAAGCCCGGCGGCGGCGGCGGTAGACGGTCAGCCCGGCCACACCGAGGGCCACCACGGCGAACAGCACAAACAGCGGCCACGGGTTCCCGACCCGCAGATGCCCGGCAGCCCCGCCCTTGGCGCTCGCCGCATGCCCGGCCGCGGCAGCGGCCGCGCGCGGCGCGACCCGCCGCAGGATCTTTGACAGCCCGAACACGACGAGCGGGAGCAGCAGCAGCAGCCACACTGACCGCCGCCGGCGCTGCAGCGGCTTACCGCTCTTGCGGGCCCAGATCATCCGGAGGATCAACAGCACGATCCCGGCCAGCACCAGGATCAGCTCCGCGGCCGCGAGCACCCAGTACACGGCCTGCCCGCTGAGGCCAAGGATCTCCGGGCTGCCAGCCGCCGAGAACGCCCCGCCGGCCCGCAGCCCTAGCGCCGCGGCGGCGACAAGCAGCAGGGCGGCCGCCGCCCTGCGCATGTCCGCGCCGCGGCGAGCCCCCTTTCCCGGCATGGCACCTCCAGGCCCGGCCAGGAGCGTCCGCCACCGATCCTGACCTGGCAGCGGGCCGCCCATTTGCGGAGCGCCGCACCGCCGCTTGCGCCCAGTTTGCCAGCCGGGCCGCCCGCTGCCCACCGCCTGCAACGGCTCTGTCGCCGGATCGACGCTGCGAGGTAACATCGAACCCAATCACACGGGAGCTCGGGCTAACCGGGCTGAGAGGGTGGCTGGCCACAGGGCCCGCGCCACCGACCGTCTGAACCTGACCGGGTAATGCCGGCGAAGGAAGGCAGTCGTGACATCGACATCCACATCAACATCTGTTTCCGAGGCGTTCGTCACCGTCCCCGGAGACCGGCACTCCGAGGTGGCGCGCACCCTCGCCGAACCGGTCCCGCAGGCCCTCAGCGCTATGGACCAGCTCGGGCTCTGGGGCAACCTCGGGGTGAGCCTGCTCGGCTTCACCGGTGCGATCTTCGTGCTCCAGCCGGGCGGCACCGGCACCCCGGAGCTGTCGCTCGCCGCGGCCCTGACCGCCATCGTGCTCGGCACCGTGCTCGGGACCCTGCCGGTCGCGCTGGCCGGGCTGCCCGGCACCCGCACCGGGGCGCCGGCCATGGTGCTGCTCCGTGGCCTGTTCGGCGCCAGGCTCTCCTACCTGCCCACCGCGCTCAATATCCTCCAGTGCCTCGGCTGGGGGATCTTCGAGCTGGTCACGATCGCGACCGCGGCGCACACCGTGGCCCCGTCGCTGCCCAGGTGGGCGTACATCCTGTTCGCCGGGGTGGCGACCGCGCTGCTCACGATCCGGCCGCTGGGCGCGATCCGGATCCTGCGCCGGTACGTGACCGCCGCGGTCGTGATCGTCCTGGCCTACCTGTTCATCCAGCTACTCCGGCACCCGCTGCCCCCGTTCACCCACGGGACCTGGGGGGCAGGGTTCTGGGTGGCCACCGACACCGTGGTCGCGGCCGCTATCTCGTTCGCGCCGCTGGCCGCGGACTACACCCGGCACTCGCGCAGCCAGGCAGCGGCCTTCAACGGCACGTTCTTCGGATACGGCGCCACGCAGACCTTGTGTTACGTGATCGGCCTGCTCGCGCTGGTCACCGTGGCGCACGGCAACGCCAATGACATCTACGGCGCGTTCATCGCGCTGCCCCTCGGCGCGATCGGGTTCGGCATCCTTGCCCTGCGCGAACTGGACCAGTCCTTCGCCAACGTGTACTCGACCGCCGCCTCAACGCAGAACCTGCGCCCGCTCTGGGACCGCCGGGTGCTGGCCATCGCCATCTCCGCGGCGACCACGGCCGGGGCGCTGCTCCTCAACATCAGCGACTACGAGAACTTCCTGATCCTGCTCGGCTCGGTGTTCGTGCCGATGTCCGCCGTGCTCATCGTGGACTTCTTCGTCCTTGCCAAGGGCCATTGGGACCTGTCACCGCAGGCCCGCACCCGCTGGCTGATGCTGCTGCCGTGGGCTGCCGGGTTCGTCACCTACCAGCTCATCAACCCCGGTTACATCTCCTGGTGGGTGTCGGCGTGGACGCATGTGGCCCAGGCGATCGGGTTCACGCCTCAGGTGTGGATGTCCGCGTCGATCTGCTCGTTCGCGGTCGCCGCGGTGACCACCCTGCTGGCCGGCGGCCTCACCGCCACCCGCCGCCGCGGCAGCGCCGTGCCTCTCGGCGACCAGGCGGGACGGTGACAGGCGCGCGATGACCGAGGCTCCCGGGCCTGCCGGGGACGCGCCTGGTCCCGCGCAGCAGGCGTCCGGTCCCGCGCAGCGCTGGCCCGGCATGGCCGTGGACGTGGTCCGCGGTCACGGCATGGGCAGGGATCTCGTCGAGCCCGACTGGCCGCCGCTCACCGATACGGAGGTGAGCAATGTGCTGGCGGGGTACGGGCGGCCCGCCGGCCCCGCGGCTGTCCTGTGGCGCAGCCCCCGGCCCATGTCCGCGGCGGCCCTGGTGAGCTGCGGCGGCGAGGAGGTGTTCGTCAAGCGCCACCACGTACTCGTCCGCGGGGCCGGGCAACTGCGTGCCGAGCACGCCCTGGCTGGCCACCTGCGCGCCCTCGGGGTGGCCGTTCCTGCGGTGCTGCGGCTGCCGGACGGCGGCACCACGGTGCGGTCCGGGGACTATCTCTACGAGGTCCACGCGCGGGCCGCAGGGATCGACGTGTACCGGGACGTGCTGTCGTGGGAACCGTTCACCAGCACGCAGCACGCCTGGGCGGCGGGAGCCGCGCTGGCCCGCTTCCACCGGGCCAGCGCGAGCTTCGGCCTGCCGGCCCGCCCTCCGGCGGTGCTCACGAACTCCTGCGCGGTCATCACGGATCCTGACCCGCTCGCGGCGGTGGCCCGGCTGGCCGCCCGCCGGCCCGGCCTGGCCGCCTACCTGGACAAGCGGCCCTGGCAGGACGACTTCACCTCGTACCACCTGCCCGCGATCGCGCGGCTCGCACCCCTGCTTCCGGACCTGGGACGGCTCTGGGGACACGGGGACTGGCACCCGTCCAACCTCACCTGGACCTCGGCCGCCCCCGACGCCCGCGTCGCCGCCGTGATCGACCTCGGGCTGGCCAACCGCACGTTCGCGGCCCACGATCTCGCGGTGGCGATCGAGCGGAGCGCCGTGTCCTGGCTGGACCTCGCCGAATCCCGGTGGGCGCACCCGGACATCCCCGCCGCCGCCGCACTCCTCGACGGTTACCAGTCCGTCCGCCCGCTCAGCCAGGCTGAACTCGGGGCGCTGCCGCTGCTGCTGCCCATCGTGCACATCGAGTACGCGCTATCCGAGGTCGAATACTTCGCTCATGTGGTTCGGTCACCCGAGAACGCCGATCTCGCCTACCACACCTACCTCGTCGGGCACGCCCGCTGGTTCGGTACGCCGGAAGGCCGGGCGCTGGTCAGCGACCTGCGGCAACGGGCGGGCCGGCCGCCAGCCGCTCCCTGACCGCCCTGCTTCGCCGGGCACGGCAGTTTGCTGGTCCGGTACGCCGGAAGGCCGGGCGCTGGTCAGCGACCTGCGGCAACGGGCGGGCCGGCCGCCAGCCGCTCCCTGACCGCCCTGCTTCGCCGGGCACGGCAGTTTGCTGGTCCGGTACGCCGGAAGGCCGGGCGCTGCTCAGCGACCTGCGGCAACGGGCGGGCCGGCCGCCAGCCGCTCCCTGACCACCGCCATGGGATCCGTGGTGCCCTCGGGCATCTCCCAGCGGTTCTCGATCCACCACGTGCATCCGGCCTGCGCCCACGGTGTGATGTGCGCCGAGGCCGCCGCCTTGTCGTCCGCCGGGGTCTCGCCCTCGGCCACCACGTCCAGGTCCGGCGCGGCGCCATGCCCGGTCAGCCAGTCGCGCACGGCCCGGGCGTCGCCCGGCTCCCCGGCCCGGCCGCCGAGGTCGTACTGCGGGATGATCCCGTCGCAGCGCAGCACCCGCCGCATCGACTTCGGCCGCGGCCACACCCCGACCACCCAGATCGGGATCCGCCGGGACGACGGCCGTACCGCCCGGGTGAGATCGTCGCGGTCGCACTCGAAATCGTAGAACTGCCCGTGGTAGCTCAGCCCGCCATCCCACAGCGTCCTGACGAGGTCGATTCCCTCGTCCATGCGTATGGCACGCAGGCGCTTGTCCGTCTCCTCGCCGGTGTCGGGCAGACCTGTATCGACGGCGCCGACGCCAACCGCAAGAATTGCCCGCCCACCGGAAAGCTGGTCCACCGTGGCGACCTGGCTGGCTACCTTCCACGGCCGGCGCCACGGCAACGGGGTGAGCAGGGTGCCCAGGCGGATCCGCTCGGTACGGGCGGCCATCGCGGCCAGCAGGCTCCATGCGTCCACGCCGTAGGCCGCCTCCCAGACGAAGACCCCGTCCCAGCCGGACTGTTCGGCGAGCACCGCCTGGTTGAGCTGCTCGGTGGCCGATCCGCCAGGCAATACGAAACCAGTCAGCATGGTTTCGTCCTACCAGCCGGGTGCGACAATCCGGCCTCCTCCGCGCCGATCGCCCGCTGGGAGGTTACGGTCAACCATGATCCGCTCGCATGTGTCCACCAGGGACTCGCTGGTGGTGCTGCTCACGCTCACCACCGGCGCGGTGGATGCCACGTCGTTCCTCGCCCTCGGCAACGTCTTCAGCAGCGTGGTCACGGGTGACATGGTGCTGCTCGGCGCGGCAGCCGGCACCGGCAGGCCGGAGCTGGCGGTGCACAGCGGCGTGGCGCTGGCCGGCTACCTGGCCGGTGTGATGGCGGGAGCCCCGCTGGCCGCCCGGCGGCAGGACACCACCGGAACCCGGCCGCCCGGCGCGACTATCCCGCGGCAGCAGGCCACCGGGACCTGGCCGCCCAGCGTGACCGTCGCTCTGGCGGTGGAACTGGTGATCCTGCTCGCGTTCAGCGTCGGCTGGGAACTGGCCGGCGCGCATCCGTCCGGTGCTGGTCAGCTCGCGCTTGTGGCGGTGCTCGCGGCTGCCATGGGCCTGCAGGCGGCCGCGGTCCGCCGCCTGGGCCAGATGTCAACCACCTACCTGACCAGCACCCTCACGGCCCTCGTCGCCGGGCTGGTGACCGGCAGCAAGCCGGAGGGCATGGCCCGCAGCCTGGGCGTCCTGGCCACTCTCATCATCGGCGCGATCGCCGCGAGCGTCCTGCTTGAGGAGGCCCGCGCCTGGGTGCCGCTGGTGATCCTGGTGCCGCTCGGCCTGGTCATCGTGGCGTCGGTGGCCGGATTCGAGTGGGTCAGGGACCACCTCACCCCCGGCGCCGGCCGGTGAGCGGCGGCGCAGCAGCAGCGTGACCGCCAGCGCTGCCGCGGGTGGCAGCGTGACCAGGGCGGGAAGCTGGTATCGCCAGTTGAACTCGAACACGTCGGAGGACAGCAGCGCCAGCACGCCGGTGACGAAGAACAGCAGGCAGGCGAGGGCGGTGGCGCGCTGCGCCGGGGTGGCCCGGCGGCGCAGCGCGGCGAGGCTCCCGGCCAGCCCGGCGAGCACGGTGAAGGCGAACAGCGGGCCCGGGGTGTAACCGCCGTGGAGCTGGTAGCCGCGCAGGAACGAGGCGATCGGCGCGATCACGGCCGGGTTCCCGCCGCGGAAGTCCGCGCCGGTGCCGATCTGCTCCTCGACCCCGTTGTGGTTGAAGGTGCCGAAGACGAATGCCCCGTGGCTGATGACGGTGTACGGCGGGTACTGGGGGTAGTGCGTCTGGAACTGCCAGCGGGTGATCGAGGGGTCCCCGGCGCTGGTGGTGCGGCCCGGCGCGAACAGCTTGAGCGTGTCCCTGCCGATCGAGGCCAGCACGTTGAGCGGCTGCTGCTTCAGCACCCGGTGGTCGAAGTCGCTGGTCACCTGGCCGCACATGCTGGCCACCACGCGGTATCGCACATGGCTGCCCACCGTGACCGGCTCCGGCTTGGGGCACAGCTGCTTGAGCGCCTGGTAGTCGGCGGTGCTCAGGCTCGGGATCCAGGTGCCCCTGATCGGTGACTTGGTGTTGTGGTCCAGGCCGTCCGGGCCGAGCAGCAACTTCTGCCTGGCGTCCGGGCAGAGCGGCCGTTCGTAGCCGGGCAGCGGCAGGCTGGCGCAGTTCGCGGCCTCCGCCATCCGGCCGTAGATCGAGCCGGTCGCGTAGGGGGCGAGCGAGAAGCTGTGCAGTTGCGGGTCGGCGTAGTTCCGGTAGCTGGCCGCCAGGATCGGCAGCACGAAAGCCAGGCACAGCAGCCCGGCCTGTCTGAGCCGCAGCCGCCAGCCGGGCGTCACTATCAGCAGGAATCCCACGGCGGGCAGGATGAAGATCTCGCCGATCTGGCGGGCAGTAGCCGAGGTGCCCAGGGCCAGGCCGGCGACCACGACCAGCCAGGGCGACGGGATGGCCCGCCACAGCAGGGCGACCACGCCGGTCACGATCAGCGCCTCGAACATGACGTCGGGCATCACGTTCTGCTCGATCTGCAGCTGGTAGGCGTCAAGCAGGACCGGGGCGGTGGCCAGCGCCGCCAGCCAGCGCGGCACGCCGCGGCGCAGCAACAGCACGTATATGGCGACCGCCATGCCGAGGCCCAGCAGGTGCTGGAGCACGGCGATCAGGTCCATGTTGCCGAGCGCCAGCACCGGCTTGAGCGCCAGCTGGTAGCCGGGCGGGTCGTCGCCGGGGTAGGCGTTCAGCAGGTACTTGGTCGAGTCGATGTACAGCAGCGCCGGTCGGTAGGCGATCTGGGTGAGGACGCGCAGCACCAGGCCGGCCGTGAGCAGAACGGCGAACAGCCAGTGCTGGCGGGCCAGCGCCGGGACCTGCCGCGCCTGCCGCCGCAGCCGCCCGAGCCGGCCGGCCTGCGGATCTGGCTGGCCGGATGCGGGCGCGGCGTCACCCGCGGCGGTCGTCGGCATTCGCATGAGCGTTATCCCGGCACGATGGAGGCTTTCGTCCGGGCGGCCCTGTCTTCCCGCCGCGAACGCTGACACTGCGTCACGCTAGCCTGCTCAGGCTGACCTGCGGGAACAACTGCGCCCCCGAACAGCACCGAGTAAGCATAGCGAAACTCAAGGTAGCCAGACTTCCCGGGCAACGCGTTGCGCCCGCCCGGAAGGCCGGCCGTGGCCTCGCCTCGGCCGGCGCTTCGGTCAGCCGTCGCCACGGGCCGCCCCTGGCCACCCCCGTCAAGGATATTCAGGCCGCTGTGCGGAGCGGCCTGTCGGCGCCGCTTCCTAGCATGACGGCCATGGTGTCGGCGGCGGCGAACGGCTGGGCGGCCGGGAGCACTGGCTCGGCGGCCGGGAGCACTGGCTGGGCGGCCGGGAGCACCGGCTGGGCGGTCCTCCGGATCCGGGCGCGGGCGGCCACCGCGGGACTGCCCGCCGTTCCCGAGCCCGGCCCGGGGGTGTGCGCGTCCTGCCGCGGCCCGGCCCGGCGCGGCTTCGCCCGCTGCTTCCACTGCGGCCTGCATGCGGAGAGCGCGCCCGGCCTGCTTGCCGACGTCGTGGCACCGGTGGCCATGGCCCCGAAGGGGAGCCGCCTGGCCACGGACCTGTGGCTGTACAAATCGGAGCGGACCGGCTCACGGGAGGCGGGTGCGGCTCTGCTCGCGATGTTGCTTGTGTTCCTGCACGACCAGGCGCCCAGGCTGTGGCGTGCCGGGGCAGCGGTGCCGACCTGTGCCTGCGTGGTGCCCAGCGGCCGCGGGCGCCCCGGGCCACATCCGCTCCAGGCACTCGTGCACGGCTGCTTAGCCCTGCCCTGGACGGCGCTGGTGGCGCGGCCCGGCGGCGATTCGTGGGCGCGCGCCCTCGATCCCGGCCGGTTCCACGCATCGCGGCCGCTCCACGGGGCCGCGGTCCTGCTTCTGGACGACACCTGGACCTCCGGTGGCACGGCCCAGTCGGCCGCGGTGGCACTCAAACGGGGCGGCGCCCGGTGGGTGGCGGTGGTCGTGCTCGGCCGTCACCTGCCGCCGGTCCCGGCGGCGAGCCCCCTGCCTCCCGCCCTGCTTGCAGGCGCACCTCCGGCACGACCAAGCGAAGCGCCCGCGAGGGAGGCAATGAAGTATCGAGCTCAATAGGCTGGGCTGGTGAAGCCGCCCGACCCCCCTTCGCGGACCGCACTCGTCCGCCGCGCCCGGCGCATCAACCGCGAACTGGCCGCGCTGTACCCGGACGCTCATTGCGAGCTCAACTTCTACTCGCCGCTGGAACTCCTCGTCGCGACCATCTTGTCCGCGCAGACCACCGACAAGCGGGTCAACATGGTGACGCCGGTGCTTTTCGCGCGGTACAAATCCGCCGCCGACTACGCCGCGGCCGACCGGGAAGACATGGAGAAGATCATCCAGTCGACCGGGTTCTACCGGGCCAAGACGGCCAACCTCATCGCGCTCGGCCAGGCGCTGTGCGACCGGTACGGCGGTGAGGTCCCCCGCCGCCTGAAAGACCTCGTCACACTGCCCGGCGTCGGCAGAAAGACGGCGAACGTGGTGCTGGGAAACGCGTTCGGCGTGCCCGGCATTACCGTGGACACCCACTTCAGCCGGCTGGCGAGACGGTTCGGCTGGACCACAGAGACCGACCCAGTCAAGATCGAGTTCGAGGTGGGGGCACTCATCCCGCGCTCGGAGTGGACCATGTTGTCGCACCGGCTGATCTGGCATGGCCGGCGGATCTGCCACGCCCGGCGGCCGGCCTGCGGCGCGTGCCCCATCGCGCGCCTCTGCCCATCGTTCGGCATCGGCCCGGTGGATGAGAAAGAGGCCAGGAAGCTGGTCAAGGAGGGGCCCTTCTCGTGACCCCGGCCCCGCCCGGCTCAGGCCCGCCCGGCTCCGTCCCGCCCGGCTCAGGCCCGCCCGGCCCCGTCCCGCCGGGTGCGGCATCCTCCGGCGCGCCGCCGGCCTGGCTCAGCGAGCTGGCGGCCAGGGCCGGGGAGATGCGGGTGCCACCGCCGCTGCGGGCTCCGGCGCGCGGTGGCCGGTCCTCGGCGGTCCTGCTCTTGTTCGGTGAGACGGCCGGCGACCCCGACCTGCTGATCGTGCAGCGTGGCCTGCATCTGCGCCGCCATGCGGGCCAGCCGGCCTTCCCCGGAGGCGCAATCGAGCCGTCGGACCAGGGGCCAGTCGGCGCCGCGCTGCGTGAGGCCACAGAAGAGGTAGGCGTGGATCCGGCCGGGGTGGAGGTCCTTGCGGTGCTGCCCGAGCTGTTCATCCCCCGCAGCGGTTTCCGTGTCACGCCCGTGCTGGCCTGGTGGCGTGAGCCAAGCCCGCTCGTTGCGGCTGCCGACGGCGAGATCGTCTCGGCGGCCCGGGCCCGGCTGGCCGACCTCGCCGACCCGGCACACCGGCTGAGCGTGCGGCACCCCTCCGGCGCCGCGGGCCCGGCATTCCGGGTGCACGGCATGCTGGTCTGGGGCTTCACCGCGCTGCTGGTGGACCGGCTGCTCGCGCTCGGCGGGTGGGAACAGCCCTGGGACACCGGGCGGCAGGAGGACCTGCCCCCGGACGTGCTCGACGCGGCGGCGCGCAGCTAGCCGCCACTGCTGCGGTGCCACTGCTTGGCACCGCCGGCCCCGGGCGCGGGCACGGCAGCAGCCAGGACGCAGTGCGGTCACGATCAGTGCACCGTGCTGCTTTGGCCCTATACCGTGGATGGATGCCGGGAGACCTGCTCGATCTGATCTTGATCGTGCTCGCGGCGGCCTTCGCCGTCGCCGGATACCGGCAGGGCTTCATCGTCGGTGTGCTCAGCTGCATCGGATTCCTGACCGGTGCGGCCGTGGGCGCCATGTTCTCGCCCAGCGTGGCCAAGTTCCTTGTGCACGGGACCTCGCAGCAGGCGCTCGTGGCCATCATCCTGGTGTTCATCGCGGCCATGATCGGCCAGTTGCTCGCCTCACTGCTCGGTGTGATGGCCCGTTCCCGGGTGACCTGGCGCCCGGTGGCCACGGTGGATGCCCTGGGCGGGGCCGCGGTGAGCGTCACTTCTGTGCTGCTCATCGCCTGGTTCATCGGCTCGGCGGTGGTCAACGCGCCGTTCCCCGCCGTGGCCAGGCAGGTGCAGAGCTCCGAAGTGCTCCGCGGGGTGAACGACTTCATGCCGCCGGTCGCACTGACCATGTTTTCCGACTTCCGGCACCTGATCGACAAGAGCCCCTACACCCAGGTGTTCGGCGCGCTCGGCATCAACGGCTCGGCGAACGTACCGGCGCCGGACCAGGCGGTGCTGGCCTGGCCTGCGGTGAAAAAAGACCGGGACAGCGTGGTGAAGGTCTGGGGCGAGGCCAAGTACACCTGCGACCGGAGCCTGGAAGGCTCGGGCTTCGTGATCTCGCCAGAGCACGTGCTAACCAACGCGCACGTGGTCGCCGGCATGACCGACGGCCCGTTTGTGAGCTTTGGCGGCAGCAATGGCCTTCCGGCCACGGTCGTGCTCTTCGACTGGAACAACGACGTGGCGATCCTCTACGTGCCTGGCCTGCACGCGCCGCCGCTGCACTTCGCGGGGACGGCCGGCCGGGGCGGCGGCGCCGTCGTCGTCGGCTACCCGGAGAACGGGCCGTTCCGTGCGGTCCCGGCCAGGGTCGGCTCGCAGTGGGCGGCTAGCGGCCCGAACATCTACCGGACCGGCTCGGTCACCCGGGAGATCTACGCGGTGCGGGCGACCGTGGAGCCGGGGAACTCCGGCGGCCCGTTGCTGGCGAAGAACGGCAAGGTCTACGGGGTCATCTTCGCGGCCTCGACGACGGCGCGGGACACCGGTTTCGCGCTCACGGCGGGTGTGGTCCGGTCCGACGCACGCCTCGGCGGCAACTCCACCGCGCAGGTCTCCACCCAGGGCTGCCCGCGCCCGGGCTGACCCGCTCAGGCGGTGACCAGGCGCACGGTCAGCCGGTCGGCCCCTTCCGCGGCCAGGCCCTCCCGCTCGATGCGCGCCGCCATCTCCCGTGCTGCCTGGCAGATGGTCGCAGCGTCGATGTCATGCGGTGCCGAGCCGGCATATCCGGCCACCCGCCCCGCGCCCCGGCGGAGCAGAGCCGCCGCGCCATGAGCGTTACCCCGCCGCGCATGCGTGAGGCCCACCGCGATCTGGGCGAGCCCCTGCCACAGGTCCCGCTCGGCGGGCGGTGCGGTCTTCCACGACGCTTCGAGCACCTCGTGCGCATGGAACGGGCGGCCCTCGTCGAGCAGTTGCTGGGCGCGCCTGAGCGCCTGTGCGGGCGGGAGCACGAGGTCGTCAGGAATGCGCTCGTCCCCGGCCGCGCCACGTGGCAGCGGGCGGCCCAGGGCGTCGCGCGGCCGTGCGTTACGTGCCCGGCCCGCCGCGTCCCTGTCGCGTGGTGCGGCAGCGGGCTCCGGCGGCTCCTGGCTCACCGTTCCGGCTCAGGATCGGCCAGCCAGGTGTGCAGGGCTGAGTCGAACTTGTCCGGCTGCTCCTCCGGCAGGAAGTGCCCGGCGCCCTCCAGGAGGCGCCAGCGGTAGGGGCCGTCCACGTAGCGGGCCGAAGCCTGCGCGCTGCGGGTCGGCACGCACGGGTCCATCGCCCCGTGCAGGTGCAGGGTGGGCACCCCGATCGGGATCCGCATGCGGTGGGCATAGCGGATGCCGTCGGTCCGCAGCCAGGACCGGAGGAACCAGCGGTGATACTCAAGCGCCGAATGCGCTACCGACGGGATGACCATGGCGGCGCGGTACCGGTCTTCGGCCTCCCGGTCGGGCCACCCAGGGCCCGACCAAGCCTGCAGCATCCGGGCGACCTGCTCGGCGTTCCGCCGGACCAGCCGTGACTCGGGCAGCACCGGCAGCTGGAAGCCGAGCGTGTTGCCGTTGCGCCAGCCCCGGCGCACCGGGCCTGCCAGCATCTCGGCCCGCATGCGCAGCGGATGGGCCGCCGACACGATTGCCAGCCGCCGCACCACCTTGGGGTGGTACGCGGCCATCGTCCAGGCCACCAGGGCGCCCCAGTCGTGGCCGACGACCACCGCGTTGGCCTCACCGAGCGCCCGGATCAGGCCGGCCGCATCCGAGGCCGCGGTGATCAGGTCGTAGCCGCGGGGCGGCTTGTCGCTGCCACCGTAACCGCGCATGTCGCTTGCGACGGCGCGGAATCCGGCGCCGGGCAGCGAGGTGAGCTGCCGCCGCCAGGTCCACCAGAACTGCGGGAACCCGTGCAGCATGAGAACCAGCGGCCCCTCACCGCTCTCCGCGATGTGGAACCGGCTGCCGTTGGCACTGACGGACCGGTGTGACCACGGTCCGTCCAGGTAAACGGCTGAGCCCCCAGTCACCGGCACGCGATCACCGGGGGATGGCCGCGGGTGGCCCGGTTTGCTCGTCCCTGCGCAGCATCGCGATGCTGCCCTGTACCGATTCCCTGGTCTTGCGGAGCCGGTCCAGGCGCCGGACCTTGAGGTAAATGATTCCGGCGAAGGCTGCAGCCAGCAGGATCAGCACGCCGGTGACGATCAGGAACGAGGCCCAGTCCCACACGCCGAGCGTCTGCAGGCCGTAGGCCAAGGCGAAGCACAGCATCACCAGCATCAGGAAGCCGGAGAACACGATGGTCGCCGCCAGCGCCGAGGACACGCCAATACGCCGCACGTCGGCGAGCAACTCCGACTTGGCCAGGTCGGTCTCGTACCGGACCAGCCGGGTGAGATCGCTGATCGCTTCAGAAACGAGGTCGCCGACCGATCGGTCATCCACCTCCGCGGGCCTTGCGGTTCCGGGCTCGGCCATCGCGCTCTCTTCCCTCCTGCGCCCGGGTACTGGGTCGCGCTGGCACCCTCCCGTGCGGCACGCACCGCGCGGCACGCATCCGCCGCTTCATCCGCGCGGCCGACCGGAAACCGGCCAGGCGCCGCGCGCAGTGGTGACGAGCCGCCTACGGCAAGAGATCCTACGGGATCATCATGGTACGGCTGGGCAGCACACAAGCGCTGCTGCTCGGCTGGCGTGGCCAAAGGCCCCCGGCAAGCGAACGGCGCTCCTGCTGGAGCGCCGTCGCTGGCACGTCAGGCCCGGGTTACCAAGCGCACATTCACTGTGCCGGGCGGCCCGCCACCGCGGGCACCGGAGCCCGGTGCCAATACGCTGTGGCCGACTGCCCTGGCTCGCCTCCCGCGGCTGGTCGCGCGTGGGTGCCCGGTTGCCGTGCCCGGACGCTTAGGTCCGTAAAACCTTTCTACGACGGATCGGCCGCGCTGCATAGATGCTGTGCGGCACCAATTGGTGATCTTGATTGATCACGGCGCTTCCATTCCCGCCGGCTGCGCGCCGCGACGCTCAGCGGTGCTGAACGAGAGCACGGGCCACCCCCGTACCGTGGCGATCCGGCGGAGTGCGCGGTCGGGGTTGACCACCCGCGGGTACCCGACGGCCTCCAGCAGGGGCAGGTCGGTGACCGAATCGCTGTAGGCGTAACAGCCGGGCAGCGAGTACCCGCGCTCGGCGGCGAGCCGGCGGACCTGGACGGCCTTCTCCTCGCCGTAGGCGTAACACTCCATCTCGCCGGTGTAATGACCGTTCGCGATCCGCATCCTGGTAGCGATCACGGACTCCGCGCCAAGCAGTGCGCCTATCGGGGCCACCACTTCCTGGCCACTCGTGCTCACGATGATGACGTCCTGGCCGGCGCTGCGGTGCTCACTGAGCAGCGCCCGGGCCTCGGCGTACACGTACGGGAGGATCAAGTCTTTGAGGTAACGGCTGACGATCTCGGTCACCCGGTCCGCTGGCCAGCCCTGGCAGGCGGCGCATGCCTGGGCCCGGAGTTTCTCCATCTGCCGGTGATCCGCCCCGCTGAGCCGGTACCGGAGCTGGGCGACGGCGCCGCGCAGCATGTCGGTGCGGCTGAGCAGGCCGTGCTGGTAGAACGACCGGCCGAATGCCAGCGTGCTCGAGCGGGCGATCAGAGTTTTGTCAAGGTCGAAGAAGGCGGCCGTTGCCGGAAAAACAGACTTCGGAGGCCGTGCGGCCTCGACGGGAGTGCCCACGATCCGGCAGCATAGGCGTTAAAGACCCGTATTCCATGGCATCTCCGTGTAGCCGATTGGTAACTTGGTCCTACAGGCATCTAAGCTTCCATGGAAGACGGTTCTGGCGTCCGCACCCGGACCTGGACCGTGCGGCGACCCCCGCTCTCCCCCCCGGCGGGGGTCGCCCCCTTTGCGGGGGTCGGTTACCCCTGCTCGCGGCCGTTCCCGGCCGCTTCGCCCGGGCCCCGCAAACTGCTAGCCCGGGGGCCGAGCCCCCGGAACCCCCACGTTCGCCAGGCTGGCGTTTTGGGCGTTCGCCAGGCTGGCGGTCAGGCGTTCGCGGGGCTGGCGGGCGTTCGCCAGGCTGGCGGTCAGGCGTTCGCGGGGCTGGCGGTCGGGCGTTCGCCGGGCTGGCGTTTCGGGCGTTCGCCGGGCTGGCGTTTGGGCGTTCGCCGGGCTGGCGGTGGGCGTTCGCCAGGCGCGCGTGAGTGCGCGCAGTGGCGCTGTCGGATACCCAGGGACGGCCGTTCCTACGGTTTCACATGTTCGGTTTCACAGTTTCAACGGGCGCCGATCCTGATCGTCTGGTGACAAATGGCTCGTATGTCACATCGGTCCTTTGCTTGCAGAACCTTTAACGCCGATCTCTGGCATATGGCGGCGTCAGGATGGTGCTCATGGGACTGCTGGTGCGCCTGGGATGGCCACAGTGGCTTCGCCGGGCTCTGGGCCGGCTGCCGGCCGGCCGGCCGGGCGCCGGCCAGCGGAGCTGTGGCCGGGGCGCCGGCCAGCAGGGTTTCCAGCAGCAGGACCGCCCCGTCCTTGGCCAGGGGCTCGTTGCCGGTGCCGCACTTCGGGGACTGCACGCAGGACGGGCACCCGGCCTGGCACTCGCAGCTGCCGATAGCCTCGGCCGTAGCCCGCAGCCATTCCCGCGCCACGGCGAACCCGCGCTCGGCGAACCCGGCACCGCCGGCGTTCCCGTCGTAGACGAACACGGTCAGTTGCCCGGTCGCAGGATGCAGGTCCGCGGACACGCCGCCGATGTCCATCCGGTCGCAGGACGCGAACAGCGGCAGCAGCCCGATCGCGGTGTGCTCGGCGGCGTGTGCAGCTCCGGCTAGGTCGACCCCACGGCGCCGCAGCGCATCCCGCTGGCATGCGGAGATCGTCCACCAGACGGCGCGGGTGCGCAGTGCGCGCGGCGGCAGCTCGAGCGTTTCCTCGCCCAAGGGCTGGCCGGTCTCCGGGTTGCGCCGGGTGAACGAGGTCACCTGGCGCACCACGTCGACCTCACCGAAGGACACGGTGGCTGGCCCCCAGGCCACCTGCCGCAGTTCGCTGACCACGTCGATCCCGGTCACCTCCCGCGCAGAGGTGAGGTAGCCGGGGTCACCCGGCTCGACCAGTGCTACCCCGTCGGCGAGGTTCAGCGCCGTCACCAGGTACAGATCACCTTGGTGCAGGTAGACCGCGCCGGCATGGACGAAGATATGCGCCGACGGCTGGTCGACCGTGCCCACCAGCCGCCCGGTGGCCTTCTCGACGATCTTGACCGGATAGTTCCCGTCACCGCGCAGGCCAGGCCCGTGCCCGCGGCCGCGCCGGGTCCAGTACAGCCGGTGGCCCCGGCGGCGCAGCATCCCCGCTTCCACCAGGTCCTGCGCGGCACCGGCGGCGGATGAGCCGAACAGGCTCAGGTCGGCCTCGGTCAGCGGCAGTTCGGCCGCTGCGGCGCACAGGTGCGGCGCCAGCACGTAGGGGTTCTCCGGGTCGAGGACGGTGGCCTCCACGGGCTGGTGCAGCAGCATCTCCGGGTGGTGGACCAGGTAGGTGTCGAGCGGGTCGTCCCTGGCGATCAGCACGGCCACCGCGGGCTGGCCTTCCCGCCCGGCCCGGCCCGCCTGCTGCCACAGCGCGGCCCGGCTGCCCGGCCAGCCTGCGATGAGCACGGCGTCCAGGCCGCAGATGTTGACCCCGAGTTCCAGGGCGGTGGTGGCGGCGAGCCCTAGCAGCGTGCCGGCCCGCAGCGCCTCCTCAAGCTGGCGCCGGTCCTCGGGCAGGTATCCGGAGCGGTAGGCGGCCACCCGGCGGCCGTTCTCGGTCGTGATCAGCCGGCCCGCGACGCTGACCGCGCCAGGCGGCGCCGTCCGGTCGGCGGGCGTCCGGTCGGCGGGCGTCCGGTTGGCGGGCGTCCGGTCGGCGGGCTGTCCGGTTGGCGGGCGTCCTGTCGGCCTGCGAGGCGTCCGGCGCGCTGCCGGTGGGGTGCACGGCCGCCACGGCGGGCTGCGCGGCGGCGGGTTGCGCGGCGGCGGGTTGCGCGGCGGCGGCGGGTTGCGCCGCGGCTCGCTTGGCCGCCCGTGCCGCGGCCCGCTGGGAAGCTGCCGCAGTGGTCCCGGCCAGCGTGCGCCGGGCCGCTATCGCCACCGCCTCGGCGCCGCGCCGCGACCGGGTGAAGGCGAGCCCCCGCACGTCATGCGCTACCAGGTCGGCCAGCAGCGTGGCCGCCTCCGCGGTCGCCGGGCGGCGGACCGGGGCGCCGCCCTCCCCCCGCGCGGCGGTCAGCGGCGGTTCCCACAGCCCGAACGTGAGCGGCCCCCGCGGCGCCGTGCTCTCGGTGATCGCCTGCGCGTCCTGGCCGGTGAGCAGCCGGGCGCAGTTGCCCGGCTCGCTGACCGTGGCCGATGCGAGCAGGAAGACCAGGCCGTCAGGTGCTGCGGCACCTGCCCGGGCCCGGGCCGGGTGACGGTGGGCGTGGTGGGCGGCCACCCGCCGCAGCCGCCGCAGCACATGGGCGACATGTGAGCCGAACACGCCGCGGTACCCGTGGCATTCGTCCACGATCACGTAGTGCAGGCGGCCGAAGAACTCGCCCCACCTGGAGTGCCGGGGGAGCAGCACGTGGTGCAGCATGTCCGGCGTGGTGAGCAGGTAGTTCGCATGGGTCCTGGCTCGCTCGCGGTCCGCGAAGTGGGTGTCACCATCCACCACGGCCGCGCATACACCGGGGATGCCCAGCGCCTGGATGGCGCGGACCTGGTCGGCGGCCAGGGCCCGGGTCGGCGCCAGGTACAGGACCGTGCCACCGCGCAGCACCGCGGTCAGCGCGGGCAGCAGGTAGCCCAGTGACTTGCCGGAGGCGGCAGGGGTCGCGATGATCACGTTGCTGCCCTGCCGCGCGTGCTCCGCCATGGCGGCCTGATGGGCCCAGGGCCGGGTCACACCGGCCCTGGCGAACGCCAGCGTGATCTGCTCGGGCACCCACTCCGGCCACGGCACGCCTTCCCCTGGACGGGCGGCGATCTCCTCGACATGCATAAGCCTGCCGGACCGCGCGCCGCGGCGCAGGATGCGCGCGGCGGGTACGGTGTCCCGTCCGCCGGGGTGCCTCATGCCGGGTTCCCCTGTCGGCCGCCCGCGGAATCCGGGGCGGTGGAGTGCGAGCAGCGTAAGAAGCGAGCGCCTTTCAGTGTGTCATCCGCAGCGGACAAGTCCGCGCCTTACGCGCTTACAGCTAGCGCGGGCCGCCGGGAGACCCCCGGGCGCCGCCCGCGCATGACGCCCCGGCCACCGCAACGGGTGGCCGGGGCGCCAGGGTGCCGTCTGCGTCAGCAGACGATCGCGGTGTGGAACGACTCGTTCTCCAGGTTCCCGCCGAAGAACAGCAGGCTGCGGAGCTGGAAACCGATGGTGTTGCTGGCCGGGCCGGGAACGACCTCGACGGTGGCCGGGTCGAACGGCACGGCGGTGTTCACCGAGCCGCGCGTCGCCACGGTGGCGCACGAGGTCACGGCCTGGCTGGTGGCGACGGTGTACAGCCCGGTGCCCGAGCTGAACGAGCTGGTGAGCGCGGACCCGCGGGAGATGATCCCGTTGGCCCCGACCACCGCGGTCTTCACGTTCGCCGCCGTCGGGCAGATCACGGCCAGGTGGAACGGGATGCCCGAGCTGAGCCCGCCGCCCTGGTTCTTGGTCTCGATGTAGACCGTGTCAGGGTTGCTGGCCGATCCCGTGTACACGTTGTTCGGGTTGAACACCAGCGCGTTGCCCGGGTCACCGACGGTGGCCAGGTAGGCGCACTTCTTCACACTGGTGGGGAACCGCACGTCGTAGCGGCCGGTGCCCAGGCTGGTGAGGGTGGTGCCCGCGGTGGCGCGCACCAGGTTGGCGGTGTAGCCGACCACCGCGTAGTCCCAGCCCGGCTGGCCGCAGTCCACGACCAGGTTGAACGGGCCGTCGGTGAGGCCGCCGCCCTGGTTCTTGGTCTCGACGTAGACGCCGTCGGCGCTGAGGTGGCCCCCGGCGGTGAAGATCTGCAGCGCTTGTGAGTAGGCGTTGATGGTGGTGGCGACGTAGGCGCAGCCGGTCACGTTCGTGGCGAACGTGACCTCGTACTGCCCGGTGCCGATGTGGGTTACCCCGGTGACGCCGTTGCCGGCGACCAGCGCGCCGGAAAGGCTCACGCTGGCGTACAGGTTGGCGCTGGCCGCTTCCGCCGGGGCCGCGCTGCCCAGGCCGGCGATCGCGGTTGCGGCCAAGGTGGCCGCGACTGCTGCGGTGGTGAGCGCGATCCGCCTGAGACGGTGCGCCATGGTCCCCGTGAACATGAAATGCCTCCCGTGTGAAACGCGCCGCCGGATGGTGCCGGCCCCCGGTGCTGGCGGCTGACGGCGCTGGCATGCCAAGACTGCTTGGCCTGATGCGCGGGCACATCGGCAGTCATGCGTATCTGCGGCTGCGGGAATTGACTACCGGCCAGGCAGGCCAGTCCACCGCCCGGGCCGCGCCGGCCGGCCGCGCCCGGCTGCCGCCTCCCCCGAGGTGGCAGCCGGGCGGGCTTGCGGTACTGGCCGGCTACGGCAGGCTGACCGGGCCGCTTGCGTTGATGACCTGGTGCCACGCAACCGGCGGCTTGCTCTGCGAGCACTTGCCGCCTGAGCGTGCCCCGATGGCCAGGATGCTCAGCTTGTAGGTGCCGTTACCGGTGATCCCGGTGTAATGCGCCGGTGCCGCCGGTGAGCGTGTAGGTGCCGTGGAAGTTGACGGTGAGCAGGCAGGTCTTCGGGTTCATGGACTGCGTGCCCTTGCCCGGCGAGTGCTTGAGGCTAACCGTCCCGTTGCTGAAAACGAACTTGGCGGTGTTGTTGCTCTGGCTCTCGTGGTCGACGCCGGGGGCGGTGAAGACGCCGCTGGCGATGACGCTGTCCGTCGGCGAGGTGGCCGAGGTGGTCATCATCTGGAAGTTCTCGGTCCCACTGACCGCGGTGTGGGTGCTGGCCGCGGCCAGCCCGGCACCGCCGGCCAGCGCGGCAGCGGCGGCCACGGTAACTGCTGAGGCGAGGATTTTTCGCATAACTGGGTCCCCTTCAGGTGCGATCGCTGCCGGGCGAGTGCCACGGGTGTGGCGGCCCGGCGAGCGTCTGTCAACGGGGACCAGCTTGCGGGGAACTGGTGTGGTGGCACATCGGCAGTGATGCGTATTCGGGCCTGCGGTAAATGACTACGAGGCCATGCATCGCTCCGGGCGCCGGCCTATTTGGTATCGACACAGACACCCCAGACCCGGACACTTTGCTATGTGGCTGGATCGTTGCCGATCGTGGGGCGGTCCGCCGAGCGTGCCCTCCTGTCCGCGGCATACGCGCGAGCAGCCGCGGGCGAGCCGCAGGTGCTGCTGATCACCGGGGCCGCCGGAATCGGCAAGACCAGGCTCGTCGAGGAACTGAGCCAGCAGGCTGGCCAGGCAGGGGCACAGATCCGGGCCGGAGAATCGGCGCCGCTGGCCGGCGCGGCCCTGGCCTACGATCCTTTCGTCGCCGCGCTGGGGGAGCAGGCCGCATGGCTGCTCGACGACGACGGCCCGGGTGGCATGCTCACCGCACGGCACCGGCTGTTCCTGCGTGTGCTGGGGCTGCTCGGTGAACTGGCGGCCCGCGCGCCGCTCGTGCTCGTGCTCGAGGATCTGCACTGGGCCGATGAGTCCTCGCGGGAACTGCTGGCCTTCCTGGCCGTCCGGCTGCGCGCCGTACCGGTGCTGCTCGTCGCCACGGTGCGCGAGGAGGACTTGGACAGCGGCCCGCGGCGTTGGCTCGCCGAGCTGGAGAGCCGCCCCGGCGTGCGCCGGCTGCGGCTGGCCGGACTGCCCGACACCGAGCTGGCCGAGCTGGTCACCGGCGTCTTGCCTGCCGGTGCCAGCGCGGACCTGGTCGCCGCGGTTGTGTCTGCCGCCGACGGCAATCCGCTGTACGCGCGCGAGCTGGCGAGCGCCGGGCCGGAAGGGCCGCCCGCGTCGATCAGCGAGGCACTGCTTGCGCGCGCCGGTGGCCTCACACCGGCGGCCCGGGCAGTGGCCGACCAGGTGTCCGTCGCCGACGGCGGGATGTCCCACGAACTGCTCGCCGCGACCGTTGCGCTGGACGAGGGACGGCTGCTCGCGGCGACCCGGGAGGCGGTGGCGGCGGGACTGCTGGCCCCGGCCGATGATGGATATTCGTTCACCCATGGCCTGATCAGGCAGGTGCTTTACGACGACCTGCTGCCGGGCGAGCGCCGTCGGCTGCACCGGTCCCTGGCGGAAGCGCTCGCTGCGCGGGCAGGCACCAGCCCCGGGAGCCTGGCCCAGCACTGGCACCTGGCCGGCTGCCCGGACCGTGCCGCCCCGGCGGCCCTGGCGGCGGCACGCCAGGCGGTGTCGGTGAGGGCCTACCCCGAGGCCGCCCGGGACTACGCCTTGGCCATGGAGCTGCTGCCCTGGCTGCCCGAGCCAGGCCCTGACCTGTTCGAGGAGGCGGCGCAAGCCGCGAGCCTGGCCGGGGACCCGGACCGCGCCGCCGGATGGGTGACCGCCGCCTTGGCCCAGCCGGGTACCGCCACGCCGACCGACCGGGTCAGGCTGCTGGAACGGCTCAGCCGGTACCGGTGGGAGGCTGGCGACCCGCATGCCGCCGTCGATGCCAGCGAACGGGCGGTGGCGCTGCTCCCCGACGGGCCGCCGTCCGCGCTGCGCGCCAGGGTGCTTGCTGCGCTGGCTACCCATCGCATGCTGCTCGGTGAGTTCGCCGGGGCACTGCCACCCGCCGAGCAGGCGGTCGCGGAGGCACGGCAGGCCGGTGCCATGGCCGAGCACGCCCACGGGCTGGCCACGCTCGGCATCGTCCTGACCCAGCGTGGCGAGCTCGACGCGGGGATGGATGCGCTGCGCACCTCGTTCGACCTGGCCCGCCGCACCGGCAGCGCCGAGGACGTGGTCCGGGCGGCGGCCAACCATATGTACGTCCTTTGCACGGCGGGCCGGTTCACCGAGGCGCTCGAGGTGGCGGCCGGCAGGCCGGCAGGTCGCGCGGGCCCTCGCGGCGACACCGGCCATGACCTCGATCCTGGACAACAACGCCGCCGCCGTGCTCACTGCGACCGGGCGGTGGGCGGACGCGGACCGGCTCCTCGCCGAACTCGTGGTGGAGTCGCCGCCGAACTTCACCCGCTACCTCCAGCTCCTCCAGCTCGAACTGGCTGTCGGCCGTGGTGACCGCGAGCGGGCGGCAGCGCTGACCGAGACGCTGGCAAAGGCGCCGCCGGATCCACGGCTGATCGGGCCGCTGCGCGCATGCCTGGCAGAGCAGGCGCTGAACGCCGGCGACCTGGCCGTAGCCGCGGACGAGGTGCTCGACGGGCTGGCTGTACTCCAGGGCGCCGCGCTGGCTGCAGAGGAGGCGCGGTTGCTCGCGGCGGGCGAGCGGATCGCGGCCGACCTGGCTGTACTGCCCGCCACGGCGCGGCCTGGTGCCATTCCGGGCGCCTGGGATCAGGCCGCGGCCGGTTTCGCCGGCCGGGGGGCGGCTCTCATCGCCGAGCACGGCGACGGTCAGCCCGACGTAGCTGCCTTCGGCGCGCTGGCCGCCGCCGAGCACGCCCGCGCGCGCCGAGCCGATGACCGGGCGGCCTGGCGCGCGGTGGGCGACGCCTGGCAGGTAGCCGGGCAGCCGTACCGGGAGGCCTACGCGCGGCTACGCGAGGCGGAGGCGGCGGTCCGGGGCGGGCGGCGCGAACAGGCCGAGCGAGCCCTGGCCGCCTGCGAGGCCTTGGCCCGCCAGCTTCCCTCGCCGCCCTTGCTCAGCCTCGCCCAGGCGCTGGCGCGCCGGGCCAGGCTGAGCCTTCCCGCCCCCGCTGCCGAGGCAACGGGCGAGCGGTTCGGCCTCACCAGCCGCGAGGCCGAGGTGCTCGCCTGCCTGGTCAGCGGCGACAGTAACCGCCAGATCGCGCGCGCCCTTTTCATCAGCGAACGCACGGTTGCTGTGCATGTCTCCCGGATACTTGACAAGCTAGGGGTGCGCAACCGCACTGAGGCGGCCATGGCGTGGGAGCGGCTGGGTCTGGCCCGGTCCAGCGCGCCGGTGCGTTCTGTACCGTCGGAGGAGGAGCCGGGTGATCGCAGAGCTGCAAATCGGGACTGACCCGACCAGCTGGTACATGCAGCCAGCCGAGTACGACACGGTAGCTGCCGGATTAGCACAGCCAGGCACCCCGTTCGCGGTCAATGTGCTGGCGCCGCTGGAAGGCAGGCTCGTGCTGTCCGCCCGGGCCGCGGGAGGCGTGGCGCTCACGTTGCCGTTCAAGCCCGTCGGCTGGGTTCCCAGCGGAGCTATCAAGCCGACCGCCCCGCTGCTATACCTGCCGTCGGCGGCCGGCCCGACGCACAGCAATCCTGGCTATATGCTGGCCGTCGGCACGGACCTCGCCGCCCTGGAGCAAGAGCTCATCGCGGCGATGGAGGGCTCGGGGAGCGTGCTCTCCCTAGCACTCGACGTCCCGGGCCCGGACGGCAAGGGGACGCTGCTGCTGTCCGGCGCCACGCTCGCCTACGTTGTGCTCTGCCGTGCAACCGCGGCCGGCTGAACCGCCATCACCACCAAACCCCGGCACTAAACGGCAACCCTGTGTCGCGGGCGGGATGCCGCGAAGCGTGAACTCGTGTAGACATGACGTCAGCGCGTGATTGAATGCGCGACGGGGTTGCCCGTGCCTCGGGGAAGGCAGCGGGCGGGACGCCAACACAGGCGACGACGGAAGACCGCATGGCGCGGGAGGATTTTGTGGACTTGAAGCTGGAGCATCACACCACGGACGGGATCGAGGTCGTCGATGTCGAGGGCGAGATCGACGTCTATACCGCCCCGCGGTTGCGTGAGCTTCTCATCGACCTGGTGAACGGCGGGCACTACCAGCTCGTGGTGAACATGGAGAAGGTGGAGTTCCTTGATTCCACCGGCTTGGGCGTGCTCGTCGGCGGCCTCAAGCGCGTCCGTGCGCACGACGGCTCGCTGGACCTGGTGTGCACGCAGGAGCGCATCCTGAAGATCTTCAGGATCACCGGGCTGACCAAGGTCTTCGGCATCCATGACGGCGTGGACGAGGCCATCGCCGCGCGGAAGTCGGAGAAGTGACGCCGCACCATCGCAGACGATGCCCACCGTGGAGATGACGTTCACGCCGCTGCCTGCGCATGTGCGCACGGCGCGGCTGGTGGCCACGGCCATGGCACGGCGCAGCGGCGTGCCGGAAGCGTTGCTCGACGAGGTGCGCCTCGCCGTGGGCGAGGCATGCTCCCGCGCCGTCGAGGTGCATCAGGAGCACTGCCCGGCCGAACCGGTCAGGGTTGCCCTGACCGGTTCCGGGGAGCGGTTCGAAGTGGTGGTGACCAACACCGCCGCCGGTGACGCCGGCATGGCATGGCCGCCGCAGCCCGCCGCCGACGGGCAGGATCCGGCGGCGCTGCCCGCCGAACTCGGCCTCGCGGTCATCGCCGGGCTGGCCGATGATGTCCAGGTGTCCAGGAACGGCGATGGCCTCAGCATCCGGATGAGCTGGCCGGCCGGGGCACCCGCGGGCTGACCGGCGGCCATGGGCCGGACGGCCCGGCCCGGCGCCCGTTACGGGCGCCGTTGCCCGGGCAGCCGCGCTGGCGGTGGGCATGGGCGACCGATTTGTGGTTACCTTGGCATGACCAAACGCATTGCGCTGCCCTGGCGGAACTGACCCCGCCTCGCCATCCGCTGGCGGGCATGCGTAGACTCCCGGGTCTGTCCTGGTGGCATTTGCCTTTATCCAGTGTGCTCCGCGCCTGGATGCCGTGGCCGTTGCCCGGGGGGCGTTACCCGCGCGCGAAGACCCGTGCGCTTGTCGAGGAGGACTTGATGACAGGGCATAACCTCGCCGCAGGCGGTGGGGCGGTCAGTCTAACCGGCAGCAACCTGACACTGGTTGTGGTCGTTGGAGTGATCGCGCTGCTCGCGCTTGCCGTGGCGGGCTGGCTGGTGCGGGAAGTGCTCGCGGCCAGCCAGGGCACGGCAAAGATGCAGGAAATCGCCCGTGCTGTGCAAGAGGGCGCGGCGGCATATCTGCGGCGCCAATTCCGCACCCTCGGCGTTTTCGTCGTGCTTATCTTCTTCGTGCTGCTGCTGCTTCCCGCCGACACAGCGGGCGTGCGGTGGGGCCGGTCGGTGTTCTTCGTGGTCGGTGCGGTGTTCTCGGCGCTGACCGGGTTCACCGGCATGTCGCTGACGGTGCGCGGCAACGTGCGGGTGGCGGCCGCGGCACGCGAAAGCGGCGAGCGCAAAGCGATGCGGATCGCGTTCCGCACCGGTGGCGTGGCCGGCATGTTCACCGTCGGGCTGGGATTGTTCGGCGCCGCGCTGGTGGTGCTGATCTACAAGCAGAACGCCCCGTCCGTGCTTGAGGGCTTCGGCTTCGGCGCGGCGCTGCTGGCGATGTTCATGCGAGTCGGCGGCGGCATCTACACCAAGGCCGCCGACGTTGGTGCCGACCTGGTGGGCAAGGTCGAGAAGGGCATCCCCGAGGACGACCCGCGCAACGCCGCCACCATCGCCGACAACGTCGGCGACAACGTCGGCGACTGCGCCGGCATGGCAGCGGACCTGTTCGAGTCCTACGCCGTCATGCTGGTCGCCTCGCTGATCCTCGGCAAGGTGGCGTTCGGGAACTACGGCCTGGTCTTCCCGCTGCTCGTCCCGATGCTCGGCGTCATCACCGCGGTGATCGGCATCTTCGTGGTCGCCCCGCGCAAGAACGACCGCAGCGGCATGACCGCCATCAACCGTGGCTTCTTCGTATCCGCCGTCATTTCGCTGATCCTCGTTGTCGGCGCCGCGTTCTGGTACCTGCCCAGTAAGTTCAGCGAGCTCACCGGCGTTACCCAGATCGGCATTCTGCGTCATGGCGGCAGCCCGCAATGGCTCGCGATCGGGGCGGTCGTCATCGGGCTCGTGCTGGCCAGCGCCATTCAACTGCTGACCGGCTACTTCACCGAGACGAACCGCAAGCCGGTCAAGGAGATCGGGGAAAGCTCGCAGACCGGCGCCGCGACCGTGATCCTCTCCGGCGTCGCGACCGGCATGGAGTCGGCCGTTTACGCCGCACTGCTGATCGGCGGGGCGGTGTATGCCGCGTTCCTGCTCGGCACCGGCAACGCGACCCTGGCCTTGTTCGCGGTGGCGCTGGCCGGCACCGGACTGCTCACCACGGTCGGCGTCATCGTCTCGATGGACTCCTTCGGCCCGGTGACGGACAACGCGCAGGGGATCGCAGAGATGTCCGGCGACGTCGAGGGCGAGGGTGCGGTGGCGCTGACTCACCTGGACGCGGTGGGCAACACGACCAAGGCGATCACCAAGGGCATCGCGATCGCGACTGCGGTGCTGGCGGCCACGGCCCTGTTCGGCGCGTTCCGCACCGCGGTCGTGGGCGCGCTCGGCAAGACCGCGGGCACGTTCAACCTGTCGGTCGACCACCCCAACGTCCTGGTCGGCGTCATAGTCGGCGCCTCGGTCGTGTTCATGTTCGCCAGCCTGCTCATCCGCGCGGTGGGCAGGGCGGCGCAGCGGGTGGTCGTCGAGGTGCGCAACCAGTTCCGCGACCACCCGGGGATCATGGACTACACCGAGAAGCCCGACTACGCGCGGGTGGTGGACATCTGCACCAAGGACTCGCTGCAGGAACTGGCCACTCCCGGGCTGCTGGCGGTGCTGACGCCGATCGCGGTCGGGTTCGCCTTCGGCTACGCGCCGCTGGGCGCGTACCTGGTGGGCACCATCGCGGTCGGCGTCCTGATGGCGGTCTTCCTGGCCAACTCCGGCGGCGCCTGGGACAACGCCAAGAAACTGGTCGAGGACGGGAACTACGGCGGCAAGGGCTCCGAGGCACACGCCGCCACGGTCATCGGCGACACGGTCGGCGACCCGTTCAAGGACACCGCGGGCCCCGCGATCAACCCGCTGATCAAGGTGATGAACCTGGTCTCGCTGCTGATCGCCGCCAGCGTGGTGAAGTACAGCCACAACGTGGGCCTGCGGGCCGGCGTGGCCATCGGCGCGCTGGCCATCGTGGTGGCCGCCGTCGTGGTCTCCAAGCGGCGCTCGTCCGGCCTGTCCTCCGGCGAGCCGGGTGACGGCGCCGCGGCCGTGACGGCGTCAGGCCCGGAGAGCGTGTCCGCGCCCCAGCCGGCCGTTGACGGCACCAACGGGACCCCTGCCGGGCAGCCCCAGCAGACGACGCCCTAGGCGCCCTGTTCAATCGTGATCATGGGGATGTGGCCCGTCCATGGGCCACATCCCCATGATCATAAAGGGGGAGGCCGGCGCGGCGGCGCCCCCGATCGCGTTCAACCGCCAGGGAGGCGACGGCGATGGGCAGCGGGCATACGCTCCTGGTGCTGCGGCACGCCAAGGCGGCGGGGGAGCCAGGGGTCAATGACACCGAGCGCCCGCTGACCGGTGGTGGCCGCCGGGACGCCAGTGCGGCCGGTCAGTGGCTGCTGTCCCGCGGCGTTACGCCGGCCGTGGTGCTGTGTTCCCCGGCGCGGCGCGCCCGGCAGACCTGGGAACAGATAAGTGCGGCGCTCGGCGGAGCGGCGCCCGGCCAGGACGCGGTGAGCTTCGGGCGCCGCCTGTACGACGCGGGGGCCCAGGATCTGCTCGGCCTCGTCAACGAGCAGCCCGACGACGCGCACACGCTGCTCACCGTGGGCCACAACCCGGCCTCCGGGCAACTGGTCGCCTTGCTCACCGGGCGCTCGGACATCGCGTTCCCCGCGTGCGCGCTGGCGGTCATACGGCTCGGCGAAAGCTGGGCCGCCGCGGCCCCCGGCGGTGGGGAACTGGCCGGTCTCTGGACCCCGCACGCCGCGGAGTGACCCCTTGATCACCTGCCGCCGGACCGGCCCGCTCAGGCCCCGGGGCCGTGCCGCCCCGGGGGGCGACCCCCGGAACCCCCGCTGGCTCAAGGCCCCGTTCCTCCGTCACGGGGCCTTGGCCTCGTTGGCCTCCACCTCGTCCCTGGACACTCCGAGCAGGTAGAGCACGGTGTCCAGGTACGGCACGCTCACCGAGGCGTCGGCCGCATCGCGGACGGCCTGCTTGGCGTTGAAGGCGATCCCCATGCCCGCGGCGGCGATCATGTCGAGATCGTTGGCGCCGTCCCCGACCGCGACGGTCTGGCTGAGCGGAACCCCGGCCTGATCGGCGAACCGCCGCAGCGCCGCCGCCTTGCCCGCGCGGTCGATCACCGGCCCGGTCAGCTTGCCGGTCAGCTTCCCTCCGGCGATCTCCAGGGTGTTGGCCGCCGCGAAGTCCAGCCCGAGGCTGGCCGCAAGACCCTCGGTGAGCTGTGTGAATCCACCGCTCACGATGCCGCAGCGGAACCCCAGGTGCTGCAGGGTCCTGATCAGGGTGCGGGCGCCGGGTGCAAGCTGAATCTCCGCGCGCACCTCGTCGAGCACGCCTGCGTCCAGGCCGGCCAGCAGCGCCACCCGCTCACGCAGCGAGGCCGCGAAGTCGGCTTCCCCGCGCATCGCCGCGGCGGTGATCTTGGCGACCTGTTCCGCGCACCCGGCCCGGGCCGCCAGCAGATCGATCACTTCGGCGGAGATCAGCGTGGAGTCCACGTCCATGACGATGAGCCGCATGGCGCGCCGGTGCAGGCCGCCGCGCTGGACCGCCACGTCGACCCGCTGCTCGGCCGCCTCGCGGGTGAGCGCCGCCCGCAGGCCGTCCGGGTCGGCCCCGGACACGTCGAGTTCGATGCAGGTCACCGGACGGTCAGCGAGCCGGTCGATCCGGTCGATGTTCGCCCCGCCCGCGGCGATCCGGCTGGCGATCGCGGCGACCGCGCTCGGCCGCAGTGGGCTGCCCATGACCGTGACGTGCAGCCGCCCGCGGCGCCTGGGCAGCTCACCCCACCCGGTGGTGATCTCTGCTTCCAGGTCCAGATCGGCGGCGAGGGCCCGGACGGCCCGGTGAATGCCGGTGAGGTCGGGGTCGCCCTCGCAGGCCAGCAGCACACCGAGGACCAGCCGCCCGCGGATGACCACCTGCTCGATATCCGCGACGGCCAGATCGTGGGCCGCCAGTTCTGAGAACAGCCTGGAGGTGACCCCGGGCCGGTCACGGCCGGTCAGGGTCACCAGCATGGTGGTTCGGCCAGCAGTCATCGCGCGTAACGCTACCGTCGCCGGGCCCCTCCTCCGGCCGCCGGGGCGGTACTGCCACCCCGGCGCCGCCGAAAACTCAGGGCAGCAGCAGGTGCACGTCGCCGAACTCGTGCCAGAGGTAGGAATGCTCCACCGCGGCGGCGTAACACCGGCGGAGCAGGCCGGCCCCGGCGAAAGCGTTCAGCATCAAAAGATGTGTGGAGCGCGGCTCGTGCAGTCCGGTGAACAGCGCGTCCACCACCCTCGGGGGGGTTTGCGGCGTCACCAGGTGGTGCGTCCAGCCAGCGGATGCGGGCAGCGGGCCGGCCGCCCGTTGCCCCCTGGCGGCCGCCGCCGTCTCCAGCGCGCGCACGACCGTGGTGCCGACCGCTACCACCCGGCCGCCTGCCTGCCGGGTCGCGTCGACCAGCCGGGCCGTGGCCGGCGGGATGTCGTAGGGCTCGGGGTAAGGCTCCTCGTCGCCTTCCAGCGAGGACACGCCGGTGTGCAGGGTGAGCGGCGCGATCATGACTCCCCGTACCACAAGACGGGCGATCATCTCCGCGGTGAACGGCCGGCTGGCACTCGGCATTTCCGCGCTGCCCGGCGAGGTGCCGAAGACCGTCTGGTACGCCTGCGCGGGCCAGTCGGAAGCCACATAGGAGTAGTGGATGTACGAGCCGTGCCGCAGCAGGTAGGGCACCACCGCGGTGGACATCCGCACCCGCCACAGCCGCCCGGTGACCCGCCCGGCCAGGGTCGCCACCGCACCGCCTGGCAGCGGCAGCGCCTGGCCCGGCGAACCGCCGGGGAAGGGCTCGGTGGCGTGGCCGCGCACGGCCCGCAGTTCGGCCAGCCAGCTACCGTCCGGCAGCGAGGTGGAGAAGTGCATGACAAGACCCGGGCCGCAGCGGACCGCGGCGGGCAGCGTGGCCGAGGTGTTGACCACGAGCAGGTCCCCGGGGAGCAATAGGTCCGGCAGGTCGGAACACGTGTGATGGGTGATCTCGCCGGTCCGGCGCCGGCTGACCATCATCCGGACCGCGTCCCTCGGGACGCCGCGCGCCTCGGGCGGCTCGCTCGCCTCCAGGGCGGGCGGCAGCTCGAAGCCGGCCAGGACCGTCATGACGGCACCGCGGGCCCGGCGGCGATCGCCAGCTCCGCCGCCTGGTCGCCGGCGGGCATGAGGTCGGCGGCACGGTAACGCCCGCTCGGCATCCGCTCGCCGATCAGCCGCCGGAACGCGGGCACCACCGACTCCGGCAGCGGCCGGTCGGAGATGTCCTCGCCGGGGAACGCGTCCTGGTGCATCTTGGTGCGCAGATCCCCCGGGTCCACCCGCCAGACCCGGACGGCGACCTCCTCGGCGGCCAGCACGTTGCAGGCCTGCTCCAGCGCGGCCTTGGCCGCACCGTAGCCGCCCCACCCCGCGTACGCCTCGACCGCGGCGTCGGAGGTGACGCTGAGCACCGCGCCGCCGCGCTCGCGCAGGGCGGGCAGCAGCATCTGGGTGAGGGCGATCGGGGCGATCACGTTCACCTCGAAGGCCGTGCGCAGTTCGCCGAGCGGGAAGTCGGAGACCGCGGGCAGCGGGCTCGGGCCCAGCGTGCCGGCGTTGTTGATGAGCAGGTCCGGGCCGCCCAGGGCCTCGGCCGCGCGGCGCAGGTCGCCGCGGTGGGCCGGGTCGGTGATGTCCCCGGTGATCGCGGTGACGACCGCTCCGGCCGGCAGCCCGGCCATGGCCGCGCGCAGCGCCGCCCCATCCCTCGCGTCCACTACCAGCCGGTATCCGTCTTCGGCCAGGGCACGCGCGAGCGCGCGGCCGAGTCCACGGGAGGCGCCGGTCACGACGGCGACGCGAGCGGCCCTGGCGGTGCCCTGGGTGTGGGCCGGGCCGGTGCCGTTGTCAGCATGTGTGTCGGTCATGGCAGCCACGCTAGGCCGGGCCGCCCGTGGCGGCATCGGCCGTGCGGTCCGGCTCACCTGCGACGTTGGTCCTAGGACCGGTGGCCGATCCGCACGGCCGCCCGCGCCGGTAACGTCGTGTCATGGGCAAGTCCCGCCCCGCGGCCGGCCGGAGTTCCGGTGGGCCGGCCGCCGTGGGCTCGCGTTCCGCCGCACCGGCGGTATCGCGCTGCGACGTCACGGCCCGCGGTGATACACCCGGCCAGGACGAGGTGCTCCGCCGGGTCAGCGCGGCCGTCCTCGCCGTCACCAGGGAACTGTCGGTCGGCGACGTGCTCCAGGTCATCGTCCGTTCGGTGCGCTCGCTCGCGGGCGCCAGGTACGCGGCGCTCGGCGTGCCCGACGACCACGGCTCGTTCGCCGAGTTCGTGGTGGACGGCATCTCCGAGCGGCAGCGCAAGGCGATCGGCCCGCTGCCCCGTCAGCACGGCATGCTGGCCGTCATGCTCCGCGAGGGCCAGCCGCTCCGGCTGGCCGACATCCACGCCGACCCGAGGTTCGAGGGCTGGCCGTCGGCGCATCCCGACCTTGCCGACATCCTCGCCATGCCGATCAAGGACGGCGACCGGGTGCTCGGCTTCATCTTCGCCGCCAACAAGATGGCCGGCGGAGGCGGCGGGTTCACCGAGCGGGACGAAGAAGTTCTTGCACTGTTCGCCGCACATGCCGCGATCGCGCTCACCAACGCCCGGCTCTACGAGCGCGCCCGGCAGCTTTCCGTGCTGGAGGAGCGCGCCCGGCTGGCCAGGGACCTGCACGACGCGGTCTCGCAGAAGCTGTTCAGCATCAGGGTCAAGGCGCGCGCGGCGTCGGTGCTCGCGAGCCGGGATCCGGCAAGCGGGGATACCGACCGGGCGGCGGCCGAGATGGAGAGCGTGGCCGCCCTGGCCGGTGACGCGCAGGCCGAGCTGCGCGCGGTCATCGACGGGCTGGCTCCGCCGGAGATCACCGAGAGCGGCCTGGCCGGGTCGCTGCGCAGGTACGCCCTGCTGGCCGGCAAGGCGCACGGGGTGCGGGTCCGGTTCGCCGCTGACGACCTGCCGGCGCTGGGCGCGGACCGGGAGGCCGCGCTGTACCGGATCGCACAGGAAGCGCTGCACAACGCGCTGCGCCACTCCGGGGCGGCCGAGGTCGGCGTGTCGGTGTGCGCGGCGGCCAGGCGGGTCACCCTGGAGGTGAGCGACCAGGGCAACGGCTTCGTCCCGGAACTGGCCGCCGGTGGCCGGGGCCTGCCGTCGCTGCGGGAACGGGCCGCCGGGGCCGGTGCCTCGCTGGTGATCCGTTCCGCCCCGGGGCGGGGCACAACGGTGCGGGTGGTCATGCCGGTGGGCCGGGCCGGGCATGGGGGCCCGCGGTGAGCGCATCCGGAGCGGGGAAGATCACCGTCCTGATCGCCGACGACCACCCGGTGGTGCGGCAGGGGCTGCGGGTGCTGCTCAGCCTGCACGCCGACATCGACGTGGTGGGCGAGGCCAGCGACGGCGTCGAAGCCGTCGAACTGGCCGCCGCGGTCGCGCCGGACGTGGTCCTGCTCGACCTGAAGCTGCCCGGCCTGGACGGGCTGGCCGTGCTGGCCGAACTGCGGGACCGGAACCTGCCGGCCAAGGTGCTTGTGCTCACCAGCGTGGCCGACTCCGCGTCGGTGACCGTGGCGATGCGGGCCGGTGCCACAGGCTTCCTGTACAAGGACGTGGACCCGGACGCGCTGGTCCGGGCGATCCGCTCGGTGCACGACGGGCATACGGTCCTTGCGCCGGAGGCGGCGGGCACGCTGGTGCGGGCCCGGAGCAGGCCCGCCGCGGCCGGCGGCCTCGACGCGCTGACCGCGCGGGAGCGCGAGGTGCTCGCGCAGATCGCCGAGGGCCGGTCCAACAGGGAGATCGCGCGCCTGCTGCACATGTCGGAGAAGACGGTGAAAACCCACGTCAGCTCGGTGCTGGCCAAGCTCGGCGTGGCCGATCGCACCCAGGCCGCGCTGCACGCGGTGCGCAACTCGCCGGCCTGAGCAAGCCGTCCCCGCAGAGCGCCTTGGCGGCATGTCTCATGACGTAGGTTCATCCTGACGGGTGCGCTGGAAGGAGCCAGATGTCCGACGAGGTGGTGCGGCTGCGGGGCGTCGGTGTCCGGCGCGGCGGCTCGATGCTTCTCCGCGACATCACCTGGACCGTCCACGCCGACGAGCGCTGGGTGGTCATCGGCCCGAACGGCGCGGGAAAGACAACGCTGCTCCAGGTGGCCGCGGCGCAGCTGTACCCGACCGAGGGCACCGCGCGCATCCTCGGCGAACGGCTCGGCGCGACCGATGTGTTCGAACTGCGGCCGAGGATCGGCCTGGCCAGCGCCGTCCTCGCGGACCGGGTGCCGCCCGGGGAAAAGGTGATCGACCTGGTCCTCACCGCCGCCTATGCGATCGTCGGGCGGTGGAAGGAGGAGTACGACTCCACCGACGTCACCCGGGCGGTGGAACTGCTGGATGCGCTGGGCTGCGCGCACCTGATCCGCCGCCGGTTCGCGACGCTGTCGGAGGGCGAGCGCAAGCGGGTCCAGATCGCCCGCGCGCTGATGCCCGACCCGGAACTGCTGTTCCTCGACGAGCCCGCGGCGGGCCTGGACCTCGGCGGCCGGGAGGACCTGGTGCGCAGGATCGCCCACCTGGCCGCGGACGGCACCGCGCCCACCATGGTCCTGGTGACCCATCATGTCGAGGAGGTGCCTGCCGGGTTCACCCACGCGCTGCTGATGCGCCGCGGTTCTGTGCTCGCGTCAGGCAGGCTGGAGCGGGTGTTCACCGAGGAGAACCTGTCCAAGTGCTTCGGCGTGCCGCTGGCCATCGAGCACCGCAAATCCCGCTGGTCCGCCCGCACCCTGCTGTAGCCGGCCCGCGCGCTACCTGTGCAGCGGCATGCGGGCGGTCTGGCGGCCGGAGATTTGCGGTGGGTGCGCCGGGGGCAGAAGAGAAGTATGCGCCGTAACCGGATTGCCTGGGCCGCCCGTCAGCCGTGGGGGCGGCGATGAAGGGTGACTGGGTCGAGATAGTGATCGATGCGGGCGGCGGCAGCACGAAGACCTACGAGGTCACCGCCACCCGGGCCGGCCGCCGGGTCGAGGTGGTCAACCGGCGCGGGGTGATGGAGGTCAACGAGGTCACCCGCAGCGGCGTGGTGGTCCGGACGGCCCGCTTCATGTCCAGCCGGGTGCTCGCCCTGGTCGAGCATCCCGCGCCGCGGCGCCCCGACCCGTTCGTGCGGCCATCGCCCGGGGACGGCTCACCGGACTGATCCCTGACCTGGCCGCACCGGCACGTGGCCGGGACGGCCGGTACCGCGTACCCGGCGGGCCTGACCTGCCCGGGCCTTGGGGGCCCGGCATTGCTCCCAGGATTGGGAACGTTAACAGTACTGAGATCAAAACGCTACCGTTGCTTCATGGCAAGTGCGGATCTCCTGCTCCACCCCGTCCGCCTGCGGATCGTGCAGGCCTTCCTTGGCGACCGGGCCCTGACCACCAGCGCCCTGGCCGCCGAGATGGCGGATGTCCCGGCGGCCAGCCTGTACCGCCACGTGGCACGGCTGGTGGACGCCGGCGTTCTCGCGGTGGTCGCGGAGCGGCGGGTGCGCGGCGCCCTGGAGCGCACGTATGTGCTCCGGGTGAGCGCGGCGACCATCGGGCTGGATGAGATCAGCGAGATGAGCACCGATGACCACCGGCAGGCGTTCATGGCCTTCGTCGCCGGCCTGCTCGGTGACTTCGACCGCTACCTCGCCCGGGAGGACCGCGACCTGCTGCGGGACGGCGTGGGTTACCGGATGGCGGGGCTCTGGCTCGATGATGCCGAGTTCGCGGAACTGATGCGCGAGCTCACCCGGGTGCTCCAGCCGCGCGCGGCCAATCCGCCCCGGCCTGGCCGCACCCGCCGGATCCTCGGCTATGTCCTGGTTCCCGGGACCGACTCGGCGCCCGGCGGGCCAGGCTCGCAATAGTGGCCGCCGTCCATGGTGAGCATGGGCCCGGCATCTGGCATGATCAGAGACGATGAGCCCCAGGACCCGCCGTTTCCCCGTGACCGTCACCCGCCTTCCGGTCATTCGCTGCCAGATCTGCCGGCGCACCTTGGCGTCCAGGCCAGGCGAGGCGAGCACCGTGATGACGGAGCACTACCGCCGGGAACATCCCGAAGTGCTTGACGCCGCGGCTCAGCGGCCACACTGAACGAACCTGGTCAGGCGCCGGGATGCGCCGGCCTGACCTGGACAATGCCGCCTTCGGCGATTCTGCTGTCGAAGGCGGGCTGGCGCGCGGTGGCAGGACCGTGCACGACCGCGCCGTCACTAAGCCGGTAGGTGCTGCCATGCCACGGGCAGGTGAGGCACGGTTCCCCGCCGGCCTCGCCGAGCGTGCCCTGGTGCAGCGGCCCGCCCAGGTGCGCGCACCGGTCCGCGAGGACCAGCACGTCTGACCCGTGGCGCACCACCGCGAGGCTCAGGTAGCCGAGCTGGCGCCGGGTCACCCGGCCGTCGGGCAGGTCATAGATCCGGCACAGGTCGTGCCAGCCGAGTGGGGCCAGGTGCGATACGGACTCGGCGTGGCTGGCCCCCGCCCCTAGCGGGAACGCGAGGTGCCTGCCCAGATAGGCGCCCGCGGTCAGGGTGGCGAGGCCGCCGAGCGCCAGCACCCGGCCGCCCGCCTCCCGGCCCGCCGCGCGGGCCAGCAGCGATCCCGCGAACAGCGCCCACGCGCCCGCGCTGGCGGCCCCGTGTGCCAGGCCCACGCGCTGCTGCTCGCGGTGCAGGGCGGACCAGTCCGCCAGGCCTGCCGCCGCCGCCGGGACCGACCCGGCGAGGCCGAGTGCGATCAGCGCCCTGGCGGCACGTCCCGAGCCGGGCACGAAGTCGAGCACGGCCGCCGAGGTCCAAAAGCCCATGGGGAGGCCGGTCAGCGTGGGGTGCACCGGCTGCCCGAGCCACACCCCGTGCAGCGCGTCCGCCCGTGTCCCGGTACCGACCCTGCGCTGGACCACGGCGGTGAGGGCGCGGGCGGCCGGGTCCAGGCGCTGGGCATCAGCGACCCGGCGGGCGGCCTCGGCAGGCCCGGGCACGCGCCTGCGGCCCGGGCTGGCATGCCGGGCCGGGCGGGCACGCGGAAAGAGCCTGGGGAAGGTTCGGCTCACATCGACAGTCCTACCCGGCGGGCGGGCCCGCTACCGCCGTACCCGGTTCCGGCGGGGGGCCCGGCTGGAGGAAGCCCTGCGCCACGGCCGCAGCGATCATCGCCTTCGCGTAACGGCCCAGCGACGCCGACCCGTCCTCGATCAGCGTCACCTTGGCGAGCACCTGATCGGCGGTGACACCGTGCGCCGCCCAGGTGCCGCCGCCGGTCCGCATGTTCAGCAGCATCGGCTGCAACCGGTCCAGGGCGCGCGCGAACCGTGCCTCTGCCGTGCGCCGTTCCTCGAACTCGTCCCACAGCGCGCGCACCGCCACGGCCTGGGGTTCCGGCAGGATGGCGAAGATCCGGTCGGCGGCGGCGCGCTCGGCCTCCTCCTGGCGGGCCAGCGCCGCGCTGTCGGAGTAGAGGAAGAGATCACCCGCGTCGATCTCCACCATGTCGTGCACCACCAGCATGGCCATCACCCGGGCGAGGTCCGTGCCCGGCGGCGCATGCCCGGCCAGGGCCAGTGCCATCAACGCCAGGTGCCAGGAGTGCTCGGCGGAGTTCTCGTGCCTGGATCCGTCGGTGATCCGGCTCTGCCTGGCCACGGTCTTCAGCCGGTCGGCCTCGAGCACGAACCGGATCTGCCGCTCCAGCGATTCGTCGGCGCTCATCTTCCCAGCATCCCCCGCGCGCGGGGATCGCGTGCGCCAGGCCCGGCCCGGCGGCGATCGCTGACACCGGCCGGCGCAAGCCACGCCAGGCCTTGCGCTACGGGGCTTGCACGCACCCTGGCCACCCCCGCTGCAACCCCTCTGACCAGGCATGTCATCATGATCGTGGGGGACCCAATTGATGAATCGGGGGACCGGCTTCATCACGCTCACCCTGGCGGGACATGTGCCCGCCAGGGTGAGCCTCCCCCGGCGGCCGACCGCGCGGTGGCCGGCGGCCGCAGCGCGGCGCGCGGGGCCACGGTGGCGGCCGAGCCGGCCGTTCCGGCTGGGGCTAGGCCGGAACAGGCTATCTGACCTGCACGGACACGAGACAAGGGGCAGCCGGGGATTCCACCAGTCCCCGGCTGCCTTTGTTACCCCTGCCCTGGATGGGCGCGATCAGTCGTGCGTTTTCCGGGCGCGGGCCGTTACGTCGCCTCGCCGCTCTCGGCGATGGCCGCGTGGACCTCGTCGCGGCGGGCGGCCAGTTCGGCCTCGTATTTGCGCCGGTCGACATCTTCGGCGATCCGCTCGTCGTCGGCCATGAGAGCTTCCAGGTCGGTGTTAGCCGCGTCGAGGACGCCCAGGTCGGCGTAGGCCTGCTGCACCTTGGGCCCCCACAGCCCGATGTCTTTGACGCACGGCACGATCCGGCTGAACAGCAGGGTGCGGAACGCCTGCTGTACCGGGGAGTGCTCGGTGAACTCCAGGCACTCAGCCACGTCGAAGCCCATCTGCTCCCACACCTCCTGCGCCCGGAACCTGTTGCGCATGAGGTAGCAGCCCTCTACGACGAACTCCTCGCGCTCGGCCCGCTCGCCAGCGGTCAGCTCGCGGTAGTAGTCGCGCAGCGCGAGCCGGCCGAAGGCGACGTGCCGTGCCTCGTCCTGCATCACATACGCGAGCAGTTGCTTGACCAGCGCGTTCTGGGCCATGTCCCGGTGCACGCCGAACGCGGCGAGCGCGAGCCCCTCGATGAGGACCTGCATGCCCAGATAGGGCAGGTCCCAGCGGGAGTCGCTGAGCGAGTCGGCCAGCAGTTTGGCCAGATCGCTGTTCATCGGGTAGTAGAGGCCGACCTTCTCGCGCAGGAACCGCGAGTACAGCTCGACGTGCCGTGCCTCGTCCATGGTCTGGGTGGCGGCGTAGAACTTGGAATCCATGTCGGGCACCGACTCGACGATCCGGGCCGCCACCGTCATCGCGCCCTGCTCGCCGTGCAGGAACTGGCTGAACAGCCAGGCGCCCAGATGATGCCCGAGGTCCTCGCGCTCCTTGTCGTTCAGGATCTCCCACTGGCGCGAGCCGTAGATGGGCACGAACTCGTCCGGGGTCTCCATGATGTTGGTCGGGTCCACCGGCAGGTCCCACTCGATCCGCTTGGTGGCGTCCCACTGCTTGTCCTTGCCGCGCTGGTACAGGTCGAGCAGCCGCTGCCGGCCGTCGTCGTACTCCCAGCTGAAGCGGGTGGCGCCGGCGGCGGGAACGTCCCAGGTGCCGGGCTCGACGGGGCTGGTGTATGCGTCGTAGGTGCTCACGCTGGCTCCCCTGGGCAGACGTCTTGCCCACATATTACTGGTTGGTACAAAGGCGCTCCAGGCCTCGCTTGCCGCACCTCGCGGTCACAGGCACACCGACGGCTCATGCCCGGCGTGGCTGGCCGGCTCGAGCTGGAACGTGGAGTGGCCGACGTCGAAGTGACCATGCAGGCAGGCCTGGAGGGCGTCGAGCATGGCCGCGCTGCGGCCGTTGGCCAGCACGCCCGGGTCGACCACCACGTGCGCCGAGAGCACGGGCAGGCCGGAGGTGATGGTCCAGGCATGCAGGTCGTGCACGCCCACGACGCCGTCCAGCGCGGTCAGGTGGGTGCGGACCTCGGTCAGGTCGATGCCCCGGGGGCTGGCTTCGAGCAGCACGTCCACCGCGTCCCGCAGCAGCCGCCAGGCGCGGGGCACGATGAGCACGGCCACCGCCAGCGAGGCGATCGGGTCCGCCAGGGTGGATCCGGTCGCCGCGACCACGATCCCGGTGCCGATCACCGCGATGGCGCCGAACGTGTCCGAGGCGACCTCGAGGAAGGCGCCGCGGACGTTCATGCTCTCCGCCTGCCCGTGCCGCAGCAGGAACAGGGACACGCCGTTGCCGGCCAGCGCGACCACCCCGAAGACGATCATCAGGCCGGGCGTGACCTCAGTTGGCGCGGCGAGCCTGCGGGCAGCCTCGACCCCGATGAACACGGCCATGCCGAGCAGCAGCAGCGCGTTGACCGTCGCGGCCAGGATCTCGGCGCGGGCGTACCCGAACGTCGCGCGGTCGGTGGCGGGCCTGGTGGCCACGTACGCCGCGAGCAGTGACAGCCCGACCCCGGCCGCGTCGGCGGCCATGTGGGCGGCGTCGGCGAGCAGGACCAGGGATCCGCTCACCAGCGCGCCGCACACCTCCGCGACGGCGATCCCGACGGTGATCGCCAGCACGGCGCCCAGCCGCCCCCGATGCCGTCCCGTCGCGGTGAGCACGTGCCCGTGCCCGCTTCCCACTGCTGCTTTCCCTTCCATCGGTGCCTGGTCCTGCCACTGCCAGGCTAAAGCCGCCGGCAGCCGAAGCTCCCACCCTGGTTCTTCCCGGCCGGGAAGTTTTCCGTCGGGGAGCCGGCCGGGGGATGGCCTTGGCTCACGCACGTGCGTGAAGAGAGCTGTCAGCCTTCGCCGGCCGGCGGGGATTCGCCGGCGGCGAGCAACTCGTAGGCGGGGTTGATCATGATGGGGCCGCTCGCCCGGATGCCGACGGAGCCGCGGAACCGGACCCGGGATCCGCACGCGATGCCGGGTATGTGGGAGCGGCCGTAGAACAGCGCGGTCAGGTCGCCGGTCGAGTCCGAGATCTCGCAGGCCAGCACCGAGTTCTTTTCCACCGGCCGGATCTCAACGGCACGGACCCGGCCCTCGACGGTGGCCCGCCCGGGGACCTGGATCGAGCCGATCGGCTTGACCCCGGGGGAGGGCGCGGGCCGTTCGTAGCTGGCCTGGCCCGCCGCGGCAGCGTCCGGTGCGGATTCGCCGCGGCGCTGGCGGAACCGGCGGCCGGGCAGCAGACCGCGCATGGCCGAGGGTGGCGGGGACGGGGCGGCCGGCTGGCCGGCTTCCCGCCCGGCCTCGCCCGCCCCGGTGGCGACGGCTCCCGGCGCGGAGTCCGCGGGTGCGGCCCGGCCATCGCCCGGGGCGGCCGCCGTCCCGGTAATCGCGGCCTTGCCGTCCGGAACTGCCTTGCCGTCCGGGGCGGCCGTCCCGTTCGCCGGAGCCGTGATCTTGCCGTTGATTCCGTTGCCCTGCTTGGTGCGCAGCACCTCCAGGCGGTTCCGCACATCGAAGGGCACGATCGTGGCCGCGCAATGCGGGATGCGGCTCACCACGGCCGCGATCTTGTCGGCGGTACGGTCGTGCAGCAGCCGCCCGAGCAGCGGTGAGTAGCTGCGCCTGGGCAGTACCGCGGTGACATGAGAGCCGGGCACGGCGGCTTCGGCGCTGACCAGTTCGACCGCGGCCCTGGCCAGCCGCCGGTCCGGGCAGTCGATGAAGTCGAGCACGATGCCCCGGTCGGCGCGGGTCCACTCCTCGCGCAGCATGTCCGCCTCGGCGGTGTCGATGACGAAGTGCACCGCACGCAGCGTGGTGGGCCGCAGGCTCCGCGCGTACCGCATGGCCGCGAGTGTCGCCAGGTCGAAGCTGTCCACCAGCAGGAACACCGTGCGCCGTGGGTAGTTCGGCTGCTCCGGTGGCTTCTTCCGCTCGCCGATCCGCTCCAGTACCTCGGCCTCCATCTGGTACTCCTGGTTCAGCCGGATCAAGGCGAACACCAGGATCGGGAACACCACCACGACGATCCAGGCGCCCTCGGTGAACTTCACCACGGCGAAGATCGCGACGACGACCGCCGACAGGCCGCCGGCCGCGGCGTTGATGGCCAGCTTGCCCCGCCAGCCGCGCTCCTTGTTCCGGTGGTGATAACGGGCCATCCCGAACCCGGCCATGGTGAACGCGGTGAACACGCCGATGGCGTACAGCGGGACCAGGGCGTTGACGTTCGCCCCGCGGATGATCACCAGGGCGATGGACACGATGGTCAGCCCGATGATCGCGTTCGAGAACACCAGCCGGTGCCCGCGCTTGAGCAGCCAGCGCGGCAGGAACGCGTCCCCGGCGACGTAGCTGGCCAGGAACGGGAACCCGTTGAAGCTGGTGTTGCCGCCGGTATAGAGGATCAGCATGGTGGCGGCCTGCACCAGCAGGAACAGCGCGTGGCCGTAGAAGCTGGTCCCGAAGATCTTCTGCGCCTCCTGGGCCAGCACGGTGGGATAGCCGGCCTTGCGCGGGGTCGCGAGTGTCTCGTGGGCGAGCCAGGAGATCCCCGCCACCAGGAAGCCGAGGATGGCGCCCTCGGTCACCAGTACCCGCCGGGCGTTGGGCCCCTCCGGGGGCCGGAACGCGCCCACCGCGTCGGACACCGCCTCGATGCCGGTCAGCGACGCGCCGCCGTTCGCGAACGCGCGCAGCAATGTGAAGATCATCACGAAGCTGAGCAGGCCCGCGGTGCCGCTGCCGATGGGGTAGTGGTCGGGCAGCGCATGCGGCACGTACTTCGGCAGGTCGCCGAAGATCTCGCGGGCCAGGCCGACGAGGATCATCAGGATGACAGACCCGGCGAACAGGTAGGTGGGTATCGCGAACGCACGGCCCGCTTCCTTGAGCCCGCGCAGGTTGCCGTAACACATGAGCAGGATCACCGCGATGGTGATCTCCAGGGTGTACGGCCCGAGGGCGGGGACCGCCGAAACCAGCGCCGCGGTCCCCGCCACGGTCTGCACCGCGACCGTGACCACGTAGTCGATGAGCAGCGCCACCGCGGCGATCTGGGCGATCTTGGGCCCGAAGTTCTCCCTGGCCACGACGTAGGAACCGCCGGGCCTGATGTAGACCATCACGACCTCGCGGTAGGACAGCACCACCAGCACCATGACCACGAGGATCACCAGGGTCATCGGCAGGATGATGGTGAAGGCCGCGAGCCCGGCCAGCGGCAGCAGCGCGATGAGGATTTCCTCCGTGCCGTAGGCGGAGGAGGAGATGCCGTCGGGGGAGAGTACGCCGAGGGCCAGGACCTTCGACAGGCGCTGGTGGCGTAGCTGCTCGTTGACCATGGGCGGCCCGAGCAGGCGGCGCTTTACCGAGTACCAGAAGCCCTCGGGCACATCACCGCCGCCGCCAAGGAACTCGACTGCGTTGCGAATGGCCACGTCCCACTGTCCCGTCGATAGCAACTGCTCCCGTGGCCTTCATACCATCGTTCGCCTGCGGTTTGTCCATGGGGCATAACGGGACCGTTTCATTGCCTCCCGTGCGGGACGGCGGGCCAGCTAACACAGCACTGGCTTCGGGAGGCGGCTGCGGCGTAATGCTGCCGCCGGTTGACCGAGCGTGCCTTACGACAGGAGCTCGTACGCGGGATTCACCATGACCGTGCCGGTATCTTTCACCCCCACTCGGCCGCGAAGCTGGATCATGCTCCCGGGCTCCAGTGCCCGGGATGTGGGTCCGCCCGTAGAACAGCGCGGTGATCTCACCGGTGGCGTCGGTGACCTGGCAGGCGAGCACGCAGCTGTGCTCCACCGGGCGGATCTCCAGGCTGTGCACCCGGCCCTCCACGGTGGCCCGGCCGTTCCTGGTCAGGGACGCGATCGGGGTGACACCCGGGCGCACGGCGGGCCGGTCGTGCTCGGCGACGCTTCGCCTCCGGCTTGGCGTGGTGGGCGGCACGGCCGGCCTGCCGCTCGTGCAGCACCTCGATGCGGGCCTCCACGTCGAACGGGATGATGGTGGCGGCGCTGCGCGGTATCCGGCTCACCACCCGGGCGATCTTGTCGGCGGTCTGGTCGTGCAGCAGCCTGCCGAGCAGCGCGGGATAGCTGCGCCGGGGCAGCACGACCGTCACGTGCGTGCCCGGCTGGCCGGCCTCCTTGGCGACAAGCTCGCTCGCGGCCCGGGGCAGCCGCCGGTCGGGGCAGTCCACCAGGTCGAGCGGGATGCCACGGTCCGCGCGGAGCCACGCGTCGCGCAATTCCTTGGCACGGTCGGAGTCGATCACGAAGTGCACCGCGCGGAGCCCGGTGGGCCGCAGGCCACGGGCATAGCGCAGCGCGGCGATCGTCGCCAGGTTGAACTCGTCGACGAGGACCAGGACCGTCCGGCGGGTGTAGTTCGGCGGGTCCGGGGCCTTCCGCCCGCCGATGTTCTCCAGTACCTCGGCCTCCATCCGGTACCGGCGGTTGACCTGGATCAGCGCGTAGACCAGCAGTGGGAAGAGGATCACGATGACCCAGGCGCCCTCGCTGAACTTGACCACCGCGAAGATCATGACGACGAGAGCGGTGTAAACCCCGCCAATCACGTTGATGACGCGCCGCCGCCGCCAGGCCTGCTCCCTGACTCGCTTGTGGTACCTGGCCATGCCGAAGCCTGCCATGGCGAATCCGGTGAACACCCCGATCGCATACAGCGGCACAAGGGCGTTCACCGTGGCGCCGAAGACGATCAGCAGGATCGACGAAACGATCGTGAGGACGATGATGCCGTTGGAGAACACCAGCCGGTGCCCCCGCTTGGCGAGCCACCGGGGCAGGAACGAGTCCTCGGCCACGAAGCTGGCCAGGAAGGGGAACCCGCTGAAGCTCGTGTTCCCGCCGGTGAACAGGATGAACGCGGTGGCCGCCTGGACCACGTAGAACATGAAGTGCGCTGAATTGCCGAAGATCACATAGGCTTCCTGCGCCAGCACGGTCGGTACACCTGCCTGGTAGGGCCGCGCGTGTGTGACGTGGGCGAACCAGGAGATGCCGGCGATCAGGAACGCGACGATCGATCCCTGAGTGATCAGGATCTGCCGCGCGTTGCGGCCCTCGGGCGGCCGGAGCGCGCTGACCGCGTTGGACACGGCCTCGATCCCGGTGAGGGAGGAACCGCCGTTGGCGAAGGCCCGCCCCAGCATGTAGATCATGGCAAATGTAAGCAGGCTGCTGGTGTTGTGCCCCAGCGGAACCGGGGCACCGGGGAAGGTGGGTACCTGGGGTACCCCGCCGAAAACCTCGCGGACGAGACCTAGGATGATCATCAGGCCGACCGACCCGGAGAACAGGTAGGTCGGCAGCGCGAAGGTCTTGCCCGCCTCCCGGATTCCCCGCAGGTTGCCGTAGCACATGATCAGGACCGCGGCCAGGGAGATGATCAGCAGGACGGTCTTGGTAGACAGTCCGCCGACATGGCCCAATTGCGGGAACGCCGAGACTATCGCCGCGCTGCCGGCCGCCGTCTGCACCGCGACCGTGACCACGTAGTCGATCAGCAGTGCCACCGCCGCGACCTGTGCCACCCGCGGACCGAAGTTCTCCCTGGCCACTACGTAGGACCCGCCCGCCCGGGTGTAGACGGTCACCACCTCGCGGTAGGACAGCACCACCAGCACGATCCCAGCCAGCACCACCAGGGTCATCGGCAGGACCAGTGTGAACGCCGTCAGCCCCACGATCGGCAGCATCTCGATGAGGATCTCCTCGGTACCGTATGCGGCCGAGGAGATGCCGTCGCAGGAAAGCACGCCCAGCGCGAGCGGCCTAGACAGCCGCTCGTTCTTGAGCTGCTCATTGACCATCGGGGGGCCGAGGAGGCGCCGTTTCACGGAATACCAGAAGCTCTCCGGAAGATCACCTCCGGCCGCCCCGTCAAGGAAGCCAGCCGCCTTGCGCAGAGCCAACGCCTCTTCCCCTCCATCCTCTGGCCCGGGCCGGGCCCTGATCAGTGCCGGGCCTGCCCGCCTGGCCAAGGGGCGCGCCTACTCGCGATCATCGGGTTCCGCCGGGTCCGGGGCAAGGCCATGACCGGCCGCTTTGATCACTGCCTCGACGCTATGCGCGGCCGTCCCGGGGCGGTGCTAAGGCCGCGTCAAGAGTGCTGACCTGCGCGTTAAGGATCTATCAAGATCATTAATTTTCCCTGCATTCGGCGCTTGACTCCTTAACGAGATGAGTAGTTCAAGGCAGCGGGGATTCGCGGCGCCGTTCGCTCTGGTGACCGGCTTCGGGCTGCTTTTCGCCCTGGGCACGGTGACGGCGGCCCTGCACGGCTGGGTCTCGCCGACGGCGGTGCTGGTCGTGAGCGCGGCCGTGGTGACCGTTTTGTCGTTTGTCTCCGAGCCGCTCGCGGCGATACCGCTTGGCCTCGTCGGGTGGCTCTGCGCGGTGGGGTTCTCCCACCCGCCCTACGGGCAACTGCGGGTCACCGGCCCGTTCGCCGGGCGTTCCGCGAGTCGTCATGGGTGCCTGCGTACTGGCCGCAGGCGGGCTTGGCCTGCTACTGCGCCAGTCGGCGGACAGGCACATACTGGAAGGCGTGGGTAGTGACGCCGGGCTGCCAGGCGCGGGCACCGCATCTGGCCGGGACGATCACGGCCTGGCCGCGGTAGCCCAGCCAGCGCCGGAGCCTGGCTCGGTGCTGGCCAGGGCGGCCTATGCGGTGGGCGCCCGCCGTGCACTGACCGGGGTGCTCGTCGCCGCGGTCGGCCTGCCGCTGCTGACGCTCCTGCTGGCGCTGGCCAGGCAGCACCTGAGCCTGACCGATGACCTGCTCATCTACCTGGTGGCCGTGGTCGCGCTCGCGGTTATCGGCGGCTTCTGGCCCGCCGTGCTTGGCGCCGCCTCCGCCAGCCTCCTGCTCAACTGGTACTTCACCCCGCCGCTGCACACGTTCACCATCGACAAGCCGGACAACCTGCTGGCGCTGCTGCTGTTCGTCACGGTCGCGATGCTGGTCAGCAGCGTGGTACACCTCGCCGCCAGCCGGGCTGGCCAGGCCGCCCGCAGCCGGGAGGAGGCCAGGCTGCTGCTGACGCTGGCGCAGACCGTTCTCGGCGGTGCCGACTCACCCGCGGCGGTCCTGGGCCATCTCGTGGCGACCGTGGGCGGCCAGGCCGAACTGCTTGAGCACGTCGGCGGCCGCTGGGTGCGGATCGCGGGTGGCGGCGGCACCATGGACCAGGCCGCACCCGCCACCCGCGTCGACGTGCGCACCGACCTGGCGCTTGAGGTGAGCGGCCAGCCTGCCCCGATCGCGCCGGGGCTGCTGGCCGGCTTCGCGGCCCAGGCCGCAGCGGCACTGGACCGGGAACGGCTGCGCACCCAGGCCGCCCAGGCAGAGGCACTGGCCGAGGGCAACCGGATGCGGACCGCGCTGCTCGCCGCGGTCAGCCACGACCTCCGAACCCCCCTTGCCTCGATCAAGGCCAGCGTCAGCAGCCTTCGCCAGACCGACGTGACCTGGACAGAATCCGATCAGCAGGTGCTGCTCGCCACGATCGAGGAGAACGCGGACCGGCTGGACGGGCTGATCGGCAACCTGCTCGACATGAGCCGCCTGCACACCGGTTCGCTGCAGCCATTCCTGCGGCCGATCACGATCGACGAGGTGGCGCCGGTCGCGCTGCGCGGCCTCGATGCCCCCGCCGACCTGCGGATCGAGGTGCCCGACGGGATGGCGATGGTCCTCGCCGACCCCGGCTTGCTCGAGCGGGTGCTGGCCAACCTGTTCTCCAACGCCCTGGACCACTCGCCACCGGCCATGCCGCCGGTGCTGCAGGCCCACAGGGAGCAGGACACCGTCGTGATCGAGGTCGTGGACCACGGGCCGGGCGTGCCGGACGAGCTGAAGGCGCGGATCTTCGAGCCGTTCCAGCGGTTCGATGAGAAGAAGGTCGGCGTGGGCCTGGGCCTGGCGGTGGCCAAGGGCTTCACCGAGGCCATGGGTGGCGCCATCGTGGCGGCGGACACCCCGGGCGGAGGGCTCACCGTCAGGGTCACACTGCCGGTCGCGGCCGCGGGTGCCAAGTCCATGCAGGGCGCCGGATCTTGACCCGCGTGCTGGTCGTCGACGACGAGCCGTCGATCCTCCGGGCGCTCCGGATCAACCTGTCCGCGCGCAACTACCAGGTCAGCACCGCCAGCGACGGCGCCTCCGGGCTTGCCGCGATGGCACGGGACCGTCCCGACGTGATGATCCTCGACCTCGGGCTGCCCGACATGGACGGTACCGAGGTCATCCGCGGGGTCCGGGGCTGGGCCAAGACGCCGATCATCGTGCTTTCGGTCTGGGGACACGAAAGCCAGAAGGTGGCGGCGCTCGACGCGGGCGCGGACGACTACGTGACCAAACCGTTCGGCATGGACGAACTGCTCGCCCGGCTCCGCGCCGCCATCCGCCGCGCCTCGCCCGCGGCGGACGAGCCGGTGGTCAAGACGGAGGACTTCACCGTCGATCTCGGGGCCAAGCGGGTCACCCGTGCCGATGGCAGCGACGTGCGGCTGACCCCCACGGAGTGGCAGTTGCTCGAAGTCCTGGTGCGGAACCAGGGCCGCCTGGTCACGCAGCGGCAGTTGCTCCAGGAGGTGTGGGGCCCGTCATACCAGACGGAGAGCAACTACCTGCGGGTCTACGTCGCCCAGTTGCGGCGCAAACTGGAGCCTGAGCCGTCGCGCCCGCGTTACCTGCTTACCGAGTCCGGCATGGGCTACCGCTTCGTGGCCTGAGCGGTCTCACCCCACACCAGCACTCTTCCAGCCCGGCCACCGGGGCCTTAGGGGGTTTCAGGGGGTCGTCCCCCAGGCCAGCACTGCGTATCATCCGATACCGAAGAAGCCGAGGATCGTGCTGCCGAGCAGGAGCAGGCTCATCGCCGAGATGCCGATCACGCAGATCCCGGCCACGACCCGGAACCACGGCTTGTTGGCGGCCTTGCCCAGCACGCTGCGGCGGCTGGTGAGGATCAGGATGTAGATCAGGATGACCGGGGTGACGATGCCCTGCAGCACCTGGGTACCGATGAGCAGCGAGATCAGGTTGATGTGGGTCAGCGCGAGCGAGGCGCCGATGATGACCTGCACGGTGAAAAGGCCGAGGAACAGCCTGGCCTCGGTGAACCGGCGGGACACCGAGCGCTCCACGCCGACCGCCTCGCTGATCGCATAGGAACTGGACAACGGGACTATCGCCCCGGCGAGCGCGGACGCGCCGATGAGCCCGAGCGCGAACAGGCTCTCGGCCGCGGGCCCGGCAACCGGCTTCAGCGCCTGCGCGGCCTCGGAAGCGGAGGTCAGCGGCCCCCTCCCGCCGATGGCGGCGGCGGTCGCGATGATGATCGTGATGGAGATGATGCAGGCGAAGAGGGCGCCCGAGATCGCGTCGATCCGGGCCCGCGGGTAGTCCGCCGGGTCGGCGCCCTTGTCCACCACGCCCGCCGCGGCGTAAAGCTGCATGTACGGGCTCACCGTGGTGCCGATCAGCGCGACGCCAAGTAGCAGGTAGGGCTTGCTGTACTCGAAGTGCGGTATCACCAGGTTCTGGCCGACCTGGGACCAGTCCGGGTGGCCGAGGATCGCCGCGACCGGGTAGGCGAGAAAGGCCAGCGACATGACCAGGAAGATGCGCTCCGCGTAGCGGTAGGAGCCGAACAGTACGAGTGCCCAGATGGCGACGGCCGCGACCGGGATGATGATGTACCGGCTGACGCCGAGCAGCCCGAAGGCGGCGCCGATACCGGCGAACTCCGACACGACCAGCCCGGTGTTGGCCAGCAGCACGCAGCCCAGCGCCAGTGCGGTGAAGCGCAGGCTGAACTGCTCCCTGATCAGCGCCGCCAGGCCCTTGCCCGTGTAGGTGCCCAGCCGCACCGCCATCTCCTGCACCAGCACCAGCGCCACGGTGACCAGCACCATGAAGAACAGGGTCCGGTAGACGAACTGGGAACCTGCGGAGGCGTAGGTAGCGATCCCGGCGGCGTCGTTCCCGGCGTTGGCGGCGACCACACCGGGCCCGAGGATGGCCAGGAACAGGAAGATCCGGCTCTTGCGCCCCCGGGTCAGCCGGACCCCGCCGAGGCGGATCCGGGAGAGCGTGGTCAGGCCTGCCCAGGACCGCGCCGCCCCGCCGCCCGTCGCCCTGCCGCCTGCCTCCTGCCGGGCCCGGGCCGCCAGGGCAGCCGCTGCCTTGCGCTCCTGACGCGCCGTGCGCTCGTGTCCCGCCTCGCCGGCCGCCTCCCGCTCCGGCGCGGTGGCGGCCCCTGGGGCCTCCTCCTGCCCGCCGGTCACTGCAGGAACCTTGGAAAGTGCAGCCGGCCGTGCCCGGGCACCAGCGCGTCCAGCACGTCGTCGGACAGGATCCGGCCGAGCGGCTTGCCCTCCTCGTCCACCACCAGCAGCGACGAGCGCCGCGACTCGACCATCTCGGTCGCGACCGTGTCGATGTCCGCGTCGGGACGCAGGGTGACCGGTGGGTTCTCCGGGTCGATGATGTCCGCGAGTTGCTTGCCGGCCTTGTTGACAAGCAGGTCGAAGGCGGAGACGTCGCCGATGAGCCGCCCCTCGGCGTCGAGCACGGCCACCGAGTCGATCTCCGTCTGGTGTTTGGCCAGCTTGACCAGCCTTTTCCGCACTTCCTCGACCGTCTCGTGCGGTTCGGCACAGGCGAGCACGGTGGTCATCACACCGCCGGCCTCGTCGGGGGCGTAGCCGAGCAGCCGGGCCAGCTCCCGCTGCGTGGCGGGCGGCATCTTGGCGAGCAACTGCGCCTGCTCCTCCTCGCGCAGTTCGCGCAGCGCCTCGGCGGCCTCGTCGGGCTCCATCGCCGCGACCAGGTCGGCGGCCTGCCCGGGCTCCATCTCCCGCAGCAGCGCGGTCAGCTCGTCCGGCTCCATCTCCTCCAGTGCGTCCGCCGCCAGGTCATGGTCCAGGCTGGCGAGCAGCTCCTTGCGCCCGGACCTGCCCAGCCCCTCCAGCACGTCGGCGAGTTCCGCGGGGCGCAGCCGGCGTAGCGCAGAACTCGGGGTGCGCAGCTTCATCGCGGCAGGCTCCTCCGGCGAGTCCTCGCCGAAAGACTCGACCGCGGCCCAGTCGATCACCCGGTCCGGCGTTGGATGCCACCGGAAGCGCTTGGGGCCAAGGCGCCGCAGCAGGGTCTGCAGGCTCACATCCACACCGACCAGCCGGACCTGGTCGCCCACCTGGGCGAGATACAGGTCGGCGGCCCTGATCACCTGGACCTCGTCGGTGTCCACGAGCTGGTGGTCGAGGATGTCCCTCGCCAGCAGCACCTCGCCCTCACGGCGGTGGAACTCGCGCAGGTCCATCCGGGCGGTCCGCAGTGTGACCGAGCGCCGGTCCACATGTTCGATGACCGAGGCATCCAGGTAGGCATGCCGGCGCCCCACCCGGACCACCAGGCCGGTGACCGCCGGGTAATCGTCGCCGCCATCCATACTGGCCACCAGGTCGACGAGGCGGCCGACCTCCTCGCCCGACTGGTTCAGCACCGGGGCGCCGTCCAGGCCGACGAGCGAGATGATGTTCTGCCGCACCTGCCGGGACGTCGTCAGGCGCTGTGAATAAGCCTCGAACAGGGCCGGGGCGCTGCGGTGGCCGTCACGGGCCCGCCGAGCAGGCTCCCGGGGCCGAGGGAAAAATCGCCGGTCGGGCACAGCAACCTCCTGGACCGCCGGCCGATCCGGGTGGCTACCCGGGAGGGCCCGGCAGGCGTAGGGGTGGGAACGGGCAGCATCTGGCGGCCCGGCAGCCCCTGGTGACAGCCGCGCTCGCCGTGGTTGTACTGCAGGGATCGTCGAGCACGACCGCACCTCCCTCGTTCCCGGTTGCGAGATCAAGGCTAGACGTCGCGGTCCGGGATGCAAAAGCCAGGGTTTGCCGTCGCTATATGCAGGCAGTTCCCTGTTCAACCCCGAAGCCGTGCAGCGCAGCAGCGGACGAACTGGTGGATGCCCCAATCGCCCTGCTCAAACCGGTGGCCTGGTCACCAGGAACCAAGCTCGGCGTGCTGCTGCTCCGCGGCTACCTCGTCGTGTCGGTCGTCCTGCTCGTTGTCAAGGCGGTGCAGCTTGGCGGCGGCTGAGGTGCCGGTCGTCAGCTCACCGCACCGCGGTCCTGAAGGTCGGTGATCTCGGCCGGGGTCAGGCCGAGAGCGGCCAGTACCTCCCTGGTGTTGCTGCCGGGCCGTACCGGCGGCGCCGGTGGGCCGCTCGGGGTGCGGCCGAACCGGGGCGCCGGGGCCGGCTGGATGACCCCGCCCACGTCGACGAAGGTGCCGCGGGCCGCGTTGTGCGGGTGCGCCGGGGCGTCCCGGGGGCTGACCACGGGCGCCACGCAGGCGTCCGAGCCAGCGAACGCCTCGGTCCACTGCGCCTGGGTCCGCCCGGCGAACGCCTCGGTGAACCGCGCCCGCAGTTCCGGCCAGCCGGACCGGTCGTACTGCGCGGGCAGGCCGGCCTCGTCCAGGCCGAGGCCCGCCAGAAGCTCCGCGTAGAACTTCGGCTCCAGCGCACCTACCGCCATATGCCGCCCGTCGGCCGTGGTGTAGGTGTCGTAGAACGGCGCCCCGCCATCCAGCACGTTGGTGCCCCGCCCGTCCTGCCAGCCGCCCGCCGCGCGCAGCCCGTACAGGAACGATGCGAGCATCGCCGAACCGTCGACCATCGCAACGTCGATGGTCTGGCCCCGGCCGGACCGCTCGCGCTCCAGGAGAGCGGCGAGCACCCCGATCACCAGCAGCATCCCGCCCCCGCCGAAGTCCCCGATCAGGTTCAGCGGAGGCAGCGGGCGCTCGCCTTCCCGCCCGATGGGCTCCAGGGTGCCGGACACCGCGATGTAGTCGATGTCATGGCCGGCCGTCTCGGCCAGCGGGCCGTCCTGCCCCCAGCCGGTCATCCGGGCATAGACCAGCCGGGAGTTCCGTTCCGCACAGACCTCGGGCCCAAAACCAAGCCGCTCCGCGACCCCGGGCCGGAAGGCCTCCACCAGCACATCGGCGCCGGCCACCAGGCGGAGCAGGATGTCCACGGCGGCCGGATTCTTCAGGTCCAGCCGGATCGACCGGCGGCTGCGGCGCAGCGGGTCCACGGGCGGCAGCTGCTGCCTGCCCGTGCGGTCCGGCCGGTCGATGACCAGCACGTCCGCGCCCAGGTCGGCGAGCACCATGCAGCCAAACGGGGCCGGAGCCAGGCTCGCCACTTCGATGACCTTGACCCCGGCCAGGGGTCCTGTCCGACTGTCCACCCCGATAGCCTGCCATGCCCCGCAATGCCCGGCAGCCAGTCCGGCAGCAGGCCTGGCAGCGGGGCCGGGGACACCCATGTGGCCGGAATCCCTAGCGGCACGTAGGGTAACGGCATGCGCGGTTACACCCAGGACAAGGACGCCTATCTCCGCAGACTCCGCCGCATCGAGGGCCAGGTGCGCGGGATCGCGCGCATGGTGGATGAGGACGTCTACTGCATCGACGTGCTGACCCAGGTGTCGGCGGTGACCAGGGCGCTCCAGGCGGTCGCGCTCGGGCTGCTCGAGGATCACCTCGGCGCATGCGTCTCCGAGGCGGTGCGCAAGGGCGGCGACGAGGGCGCGGAATCGGTGCGTGAGGCCGCCGCGGCGATAACGCGGCTCGTCAGGTCCTAGCTGGCGGGCCGAGGTGGGCGAAGGCGGCTAGGTTCGCGGTGCTCTCGCCGCGCTTGATTCGCCACGCCCACTCCCGGCGGATCGAGGATTCGAACCCGATGGCCAGCGCCGAGTTGAAGTTGTCGTCGGAGTAGCTGAGCACGCAGCCGAGCACCCTGTCGATCTCCCCGGTGGAGACCGCCGCCAGCGGCAGCCGCCCGGTCAGGTACACGTCCCCGCGCTCGTCCACGGCGAAATGCACCCCGTACATCCGGCCGTTGCGCTCCAGCAGGAACCGGTAGAAGCGGGCGTGGTTCTCGTCCGGCTGGCGGCAGAAGAACGCCTCCACGTGCAGGCTGTGCGCGCCCACGATCAGCCAGGTCATGGTCGCGAGCTTGCGCTGGCCCGCGAGCCGGACCAGATAGCTGCCCGGGGCCGGGCTCTCCGGTTTCAGCTCCAGCGCCTCCAGCGCCGCCTCCACCGCAGCAGCGGCCGCCGCCTGAGCCGTCGGCATCTCAGTCACTGCCTTGAGCCCATCGGGTTCCGGGGGGTCGCCTCCCGGGCCAGCACGGCCAGGGCCCCCGTGACGAAGGAACGGGGCCGCAGGCCATCGGGGGGATCCGGGGGGTCGCTCCCCCCGGGCTAGTACTGCCATGGGGCTATCCTGCCAGCGCCGGGCGGCCTTCGGCCGTTGCGCTCATGGCGCCGCGGTACACGCTGAGCAGGCGGTCGACCGTGCTTCCCCAGCCGAACCGGCTCGCATGTTCGACCGCGCCCGCCGACAGCCTGGCCCGCAGCGCCGGAGAGGCGCACAGCCGGCGCACGGCGTCGGCGTAGCGGGCCGGGTCGTGGCCCTCGACGAGGATGCCGGAGACTCCGTCCTGGACCGCGGTGCGCAGGCCGCCGACCGAGGCCGCGACCACCGGCGTGCCGCAGGCCTGTGCCTCCACTGCCACCAGCCCGAACGACTCCGAATACGAAGGCACCATCACCACCGTGGCGGCCCGGTACCAGTCGGCAAGTTCCGGCTGCGGGCAGGGCGGCTCGATCCGTACCACGCCACCGAGGCCAAGCGCCTGCGCGGCCTCGGTGAGCTGGTCGGGGTCGGCGCGGCCGGTCCCGCTCGGGCCGCCTACGAAGGCGACCGTGAGCGACTGCGCCAGCGCCGGGTCGCCACGGATCAGGTCCGCGGCGGCGTGCAGCACCACGTCCGGGGCCTTCAGCGGCTGGATCCGGCCCGCGAACACGATGACGGGGCCGTCCCCGGGCAGTCCCAGCCGGCGCCGGGCGGCGCCGGGCGGCCCGGGCCGGAAGGTCGACAGGTCCACACCCGGGTTGACGGTCCAGATCTTGGCCGGCTCCGCCCCGTAGAGCCGGGCGAGCTGGCGGGCCTCCTCGTCGGTGTTCGCCACCAGCCGGTCGGCCGAGGCGACCACGTCCGATTCGCCGCGCAGCCGGATGTCCGGTTCCCGCATGTCCCCGCGGGCGAGCGCGGCGTTCTTGACCCTGCCGAGCGTGTGCATGGACTGCACGAACGGCACGCCCCAGCGTTCCTTGGCGACCGCGCCGACGTGCCCGGACAGCCAGTAGTGGCCGTGCACCAGGTCGTACCGGCCCGGCGCGTAGGCGGCCTCGGTGCGCAGTACTCCCAGGGTGAACTCGCAGAGCTGGGCGGGCAGGTCGGCCTTGTCCAGCTCCTCGAACGGGCCCGCCGGCACATGCCGGACCAGCACCCCGGGCACGAGTTCGTGCACCGGAGCGGCATCGCGGGAGACGGCCCGGGTGAAGATCTCGACCTCAACGCCACGGGCGGCCATGCGCTTTGCGACCTCGACGACGTAGACGTTGAGCCCGCCCGCGTCGCCGGTGCCCGGCTGTTCCAGCGGCGAGGTATGCACGCTGATGGTCGCGATCCGCCTTGGTACCCGTCGCGGCACAGGCATCCACCTCCGACAGGCGACCTGGAGGCCGCATCACGTGTACCCGCCAGGGGCAACCACGCAGCCGCACCACGTGTTCCCGTAGGCTCCTAGCCATGTCCACACTGGTGCTGCTCAGGCACGGCGAGAGCGCTTGGAACGCAGCGGGTCTGTTCACCGGCTGGGTGGACGTCGGGCTGTCGGAGACCGGAGCCCGGGAGGCCGTCTCCGGCGGCGCGCTGCTGCGCGACCATGGCCTTCGCCTGGAGATCGTGCACACCTCGGTGCTGACCCGCGCCATTCAGACCGCCAACCTGGCGCTGGAGGAGGCGGGCCTGCTCTGGCTTCCGGTGGCCAGGTCCTGGCGGCTGAACGAACGCCACTACGGCGCGCTTCAGGGCAAGAACAAGGCGCAGACCCGGGAGGAGTTCGGCGACGAGCAGTTCATGGTGTGGCGCCGTTCCTACGATGTCCCGCCGCCACCGCTGCCCGATGATCACCCCCTCTCCCAGGCGGCCGACCCCCGTTATGCCCACCTTCCGCCCGAGTTGCTGCCGCGCAGCGAGTGCCTCGCGGACGTGCTCCGCCGGATGCTCCCGTACTGGTACGACGCGATCGTGCCCGACCTGGCGGCGAACCGGACGGTTCTCGTGGTCGCCCACGGCAACTCGCTGCGCGCCCTGGTCAAGCATCTCGACGGGATCAGCGATGCCGAGATCACCGGGCTGAACATCCCTACCGGCATCCCGTTGGTGTACGAGCTGGACGGGAGTTTCCAGCCGAAGGTGCCCGGCGGCCTGTACCTGGACCCCGAGGCGGCGTCGGCTGCGGCCGAGGCCGTGCGTAACCAGGGACGATGACCTGCTGGGTGACCTAACGGAGACAGCCGCGGACTGTTCGTTATGCACGGAAAGTCCCGGCGTGACCAATTGGTGACTGTTCTATGAATACCTGAGGAACAGGCTCACCTTGGGGAGGCCGCCAGCGGCGCCCCAGACCTTCACCGCATACCATCGAAGCGTGAGCGCGCACGTGACGGCTGGTGTTGGTGATCTGGCGCCAGCATTCTGCCCCGCCACGGCAAAGGCCCGCTGGTGACCGCCCGCGGGCGCGTCGCTGACTTGGAGCCCGCAGCCGACAAGCCGCGCGAGCCCGCAGCCGACAAGCCGCGGGCCACGAGGCTTCCGCCCGGCGTGGCGTCGGTCCTGTCCGTGCTTTCCTCCTCCGCCGTCGTGCTTGACCGCGCCGACAAGGTGCTGATGGCCAGCCAGGCGGCCCGCACCTTCGGCTTGGTCAAAGATGGCCAGCTCATCGTCGGGGAACTGCTCGCCCTGGTGCGGCAGGTCCGGCGGGACGGGCAGACCCGTGAGGGCGAGGTGGACCTGTCCGGCAGCTCGTTCGGCGGCCGGCGGACCAGTTTCGCGGTGCGGGTCGCCCCGCTCGGCACCGACGGCCTCATCCTGCTGCTCGCCGAGGACCAGACCGAGAGCCGGCGGGTGGAGGAGGTCCGGCGGGACTTCGTCGCCAACATCAGCCACGAACTGAAGACGCCGGTCGGTGCGCTCGCCCTGCTCGCCGAGACCATGGAGGAGGCGGCCGACGACCCGGAGGCCGTGCGGCGCTTCGCGGGCCGGATGCGCCAGGAGGCCTCCCGGCTGACCTACCTGGTCCAGGACCTGATCACGCTGTCGCGGATCCAGGCGGCCGAGCCCATGCCCGACCCGAGGGCGGTGGACCTGAGCGCGATCGTCGCGGAGGCGGTGGACCGGGTCCGGATGAAGGCGAGCGCGGACGGCATCGAGCTGGTCGCCGCCTGCGAGGAGCGCATTTTCGTGCTCGGCGACGAAGATCTCCTGGTGACCGCGCTGCGCAACCTGCTGGAGAACGCGATCGCCTACAGCCCGGTAAAGACCAGGGTGGTGGTCTCGGCGTCCCGTGATGGCAGCCGCACCGCCCAGATCAGCGTCGCCGACCAGGGAATCGGCATCCCCGAGCGTGATCTTGAGCGAATCTTCGAGCGGTTCTACCGGGTGGATCCGGCCCGGTCCAGGGCCACCGGAGGAACCGGCCTCGGGCTGGCGATCGTGAAGCACGTGATGGCCGCGCACCGCGGCAAGGTCACGGTGTGGAGCCAGGAAGGCGTCGGATTCCACCTTCACCCTGCAGATGCCTATCGTGAGCAGGCCCCCCACCGCGGGCACCAACCCGGCCGGCGGTCCCCCGCAGCATGCCAGGGAGGCGGTCAAGTGACCCGAGTGCTGGTGGTCGAAGACGAGGAGTCCTTCAGCGACGCGCTGTCCTACATGCTGCGCCGCGAGGGCTTCGAGGTGGCGGTCTGCCCGACCGGGCCGGATGCGATCGAGGCTTTCGACCGGCACGGCGCCGACCTGGTGCTGCTCGACCTGATGCTGCCCGGCCTGCCGGGCAGCGAGGTGTGCCGGACGCTGCGGGAGCGCTCCAACGTCCCGGTGATCATGCTCACCGCCAAGGACAGCGAGATCGACAAGGTCGTCGGCCTGGAACTCGGCGCGGATGACTACGTCACCAAGCCCTTCTCGTCGCGGGAACTGGTCGCCCGGATGCGCGCGGTGCTCCGGCGCCGTGGTGAGCCGGACGAGCCGGGCGGCTCGATCATGGAGTCGGGCCCCGTCCGGATGGACGTCGACCGGCATGTCGTGACCGTGCGCGGTCAGCAGGTCCAGGTACCGCTCAAGGAGTTCGAGCTGCTGGAGGTCCTGCTCCGCAATGTCGGCCGGGTGCTGGCCAGGATGCAGCTCATCGACCGGGTCTGGGGCGCGGACTACGTAGGCGACACCAAGACCCTGGATGTGCACATCAAGCGGCTCCGGGCCAAGATCGAGACCGACCCGGGCAGCCCGCGGCACATCATCACGGTGCGCGGGCTCGGCTACAAGTTCGAGCCCGGCGACTGAGCCCGCCACCGTCGGCCGGTCTGGCCCTGCCTGCCCGGCGCACGGCCTGCGCGGCGGGGCGCCACGGGGCCCCCGCGCGGCCAGGTGCCCCGGTGGCACGAGGTGCGTAGCGGCCCGTTAAGAGGTGGGCGTCGGGGACGGAGTGCCCGGCGCCGACGGGGTCGGAGTGGCGTGCGGCCGCAGGAACAGCGGCGCTGGCGAGAAGGTGCCGTAGGACTCGGTGCGCGGCATCACCGGGACCTTCAGGGACACGAAGCCGGCGTTCTGGAACTGCAGGTTCAGCAGGATCCACTGGCCGCCGTTCAGGGTGCGGGTGAGGTGCTGGAGCACCACCCGGGGGGACGGGCCGGTGAGGAACAGCGTCTGTTCCCGGCCGAGCGTGATTCCCCCGGCGGGCACCAGGACCGAGGTGGCTTCGCCGGGCGCCCTGATGCTCAGCAGCCGGTCCGGGGCGCCGTCGTTGGACAGGGCGAAGAACACGCCCGCCGAGGCGCCGCGGGGCAGCGTGAAGCCGGGCGTCGGCCCGAGCACGAACATGTTGTTGATCCGGAGCGTGTTGTCCACGATCGCCGACGCCCCGGGCGTGGGCTGATGCCACTCCTGGGTGGGCGCGTTGTTGCCGGCCTCACAGCCAGCGATGGCGGGGATCAGCCCCACGGCGGCTACCACCACGAGGTCGCGCAGCGACAGAAGGCCGCGCCTGCTGCGGATCACTGGGTGCTCTCCTCCGGCTCGAACGAGCACGTCTGCGTCGCGGGAAAGAGTATCGGCTCGGGACCGCGGCGGTCACGGCAGCCCCTGCCGGACTCACCCAGGTGGCGTGCCGCTCGCGGCCGGCGAGCCGCTGGCCGCCGGGCGAACCGCTGCCGCTGGCCGCGGCCGGCGACCCGCTCGCCGGCACGAGCCGTGCCGGGCTCGCCGCGCTGCCCGTGGCCAGCGCGCGCACGTCGTTCTCGAGCTGGAACCCGTGACCGCGGTCCGGGATCACCCGCGGATCCGCGGAGCCGTCCGGGCGGACCACGACGGCCGTCAGCGTCGCCACCCTGTAGGGCGAGGGCAGCAAGTTGTGGGTGTCCTCCAGGCCCTGGCTGGGCCCGAGCCCGAGGTCGGTGGCAAAGGCGGTCACCGAGGTGTTGTGCAGGCCCACCAGGTAGATCAGCGTCCTCGCCGCCAGCGCCGCGTTAGCGAGCTTCTGCAGGTCGCGCAGGCAGTCGCAGCGGGGCGGTATCAGCGCCAGCACCACCACCTGGGCGGGGAGGGTGTTCAGCGGCGTCGGCCGGCCCGCGGCGAAAAGAATGGTCTGGACCAGCGCCGGGCCCGGCCGGGCAGGCGCCTGGGAACTGGTGCCCGCGGCCGGGCGCTGCGGCCGCAGGCCGGCCGTGGGCTGCCTGGCGGTGAACACGGTGAGCAGCGTCGCGGCGACCAGCGTCAGCGCCAGGCAGCCGGCGAGCAGCGGCAGCACCATGCCGTCCCTGGTGATCGGCCCGTACACCCGCCTGGCCAGGCTGCGCCTGCGCCGCGACCTCAGCTCGCGGTGATATGCCTGGACATCCCTGGCGAGTTCCCGGGCATCATCGGGAACCTCGATGTCGACCGGCGGCAGGCCGTAATCGTCCCGCCCCTGGTCGCCGCCAGCATTCACGCACATCTCTCCTGCACGAGCGGCCTGATTCACCTCCAGTATGAGCCCGCCAGGCGCGTGTCGTCACTGGCAAGGCCTTCCCTGCCTGGCTCCGGGCTTCGGGTACCGGTCCCCTGGTCACGCAGGGTGGCGCGGCTGATCAACACTCGGGGTATCGCCAAGGACACATTAAGCCAGCTTCCACCTGGGCAGCAGCGTGTGCCCAGGCTGCCCTGGATCTCTTTCAGATCGGTTAATTGCCTCCTTGACCTGCATGTTTGCCGTCAAGGCAGGCCATTGGACAGCGGTCGCCGTGGTAGCATTGGCATAGCGGAAGGGGTATGTGCCACATGACTTTCAAGGTCGGCGACACGGTCGTCTACCCCCACCATGGGGCTGCTCGCATCGAGGAGATCGAAACCCGCACGATCAAGGGTGCGGAAATGACCTACCTGGTCCTCAAGGTTGACAAAGGGGACCTCACAGTGCGCGTGCCCGCGGACAACGCCGAACTGGTGGGTGTGCGCGATGTCGTCGGGCAGGAAGGTCTTGAGCGAGTGTTCGAGGTGCTCCGCGCCCCGCACACCGAGGAGCCGACCAACTGGTCCCGGCGGTACAAGGCCAACCTGGAGAAACTCGCCTCCGGTGACGTGAACAAGGTGGCCGAGGTCGTCCGTGACCTGTGGCGCAGGGACAGGGAACGCGGGCTTTCCGCAGGTGAGAAGCGGATGCTGGCTAAGGCCCGGCAGATTCTTGTGAGCGAGCTTGCCCTGGCCGAGAAGACGAACGAGGACAAGGCCGAGGCACTGCTCGACGAGATCCTTGCTTCCTGACCCAAGGGCCTTTCCTGGTGCTGGTGTCACGTGCCCGATGCGCTGTCATCCAATGATGGGCCCAGAGTGGGTGTCGGCGTGGACGTGCACCCGCTCACGGCAGGGCGCCCGCTCTACCTGGCCGGCCTGCTCTGGCCTGGCGAAGACGGGCTGACCGGTCATTCCGATGGGGACGTGGCGGCGCACGCCGCCTGCGACGCCCTGCTGTCCGCGGCCGGCCTCGGTGACCTCGGTGCCAACTTCGGCACGGCCGAACCGGAGTGGGCCGGGGCGTCCGGCCCCGCCTTGCTGCGTGCCACCGCCGCACTGCTCGCGGGTGCCGGGTTCGCCGTGGGCAACGTCGCGATCCAGGTGATCGGGAACCGGCCACGGATCGCGACGCGGCGGGATGAGGCGCAGAAGGCGCTATCCGAGGCCCTCGGCGGTGCGCCGGTCAGCGTGTCCGGGACAACCACGGACGGACTGGGCCTGACCGGCCGCGGCGAGGGCATCGCCGCGGTTGCCACGGCACTGGTGACGCGCGCCTGAGCGGGCCCGCCCGCGGCTCACTCCTCGGGCCGGGTCGGGGAGCTACGCAACCGCTCGAGGCCCGGGCCCGGTGCGGCCGCCGGTTCGCCGTCGCTGCCGTCTGGGGTTTGCTCCCCGGCTGGACCGCCGTCCGCCGCAACAGCAGCATCCGCCTGGCTCTCCGGCGCCCCGGCGTCCGCCGGACCGTCGCCCTCGCCGGTGTCCGCGCTGGTGTCCGCGCCGGTGTCCGCGGTGGTGTCCGCGGTGGTGCCCTGTTGCGGCGCCGCGACCTGTTGCGGCGCCGCGTCGCCATTGCTGGCCGGCCCGGCCTGGGCCGGGTCCCCGGGGGCGGTGTCCGCGACGGGCCCACCGGAGTCGCCGTGCGGCGAGTACTCTCCCTCGTCCCGGTAGCTGTCCGGGTGGACGAAGCCGGTCTCCTCGCCGTAGCTCACCGGGTCGCCATGGCTGGCGTCGCCGCCGGTCCCGGTATCCGTGGCAGCGGCGTCATAGGGTGCCTCGATGGCCGGCGCCTGGCCCGCCCTGGGCCCCAGCAGCAGGTCCAGGCCGGAAAGGGGCTGTGGCAGCGCGCGCCCCTCCGCCCCGGCCGCGGTGCCCGCGGCGCTTGCCGCGGCCCAGGTCACCGCCGACCGCCCGGCCGCGGTGCCGTTGGCCTCGGCCGCACGCCGGTGCCCGCGTCCCCGCACGCCGGTGCCCGCGTCCCCGGCCACGGCTGCCCGGGCCTCCTGCCTCGCCGCCACGGCGGCCCTGGCCCTGCGGAAGTGCCGCAGCATCGTCAGCAGCAGGCCGAAGGCGAGCAGCAGAAGCACCCATGGGGTGACCGCCACGGCGGCGCGTGAGGCGCGGGCCGGCAGGACCGTGCCCGTGGCGTGCACGGCGTCCCCGACGGCCACGGCCACGAGCAGCACGATCAGGCAGGCCCACGCGTAGAAGCGGCTCCACCAGCCGGCCCCGCGCAGCGTCATGGCCGCCGCGCCCGCGACGACCAGCATGGCATCGAAGATGACCGGGTATAGCTTGGCGAGGCTGGGTGACACCCCGGCCTGGAGCGCGACCTGGTGTATTCCCGGGTAGGAGAGCACAAAGGCGGCAGCGGCCAGCAGCACCACCCCCGCGACGACCGCGGTGAGCGCGGCGAGGCGGAGCTTGGACTGCGGGTCCGCGGAACGGGGGCGCCGGCCAACAGGGTAATTACTCATCGGGGGCTGGTGGTCCTTCCTGCGGCACTGCTCGGGTGCAAAGCACCCGCCTATAGTCGAAACTACAGCGCCTTTCCCGGCACGCAGGGGGCGCCGCGCCGCACGGAAAGCCTTGCGGCACAGGCGCGGGCGCCGGGGACGGCGGCCAGAAGGCGAGCGGCCGCCGGCCATCCGGGCCGTGCGATCTTGGCGTCAAAGGAGACGATATGCCGTACTACCGGGTGGCCGGGGAGATTCCCGGCAAGCGCCACGTGCGTTTCCGCCGCCCCGATGGCGGCTTGTACTCCGAGGAGCTGATGGGCGAAGAAGGCTTTGTCTCCGACTCCTCGTTGCTCTACCACGTGCACCCGCCGACGGCGATCGTGAAGAGCGAGGGAATCTCCGGCGCCGAGGCCGGCCAGGCCGCGCCGAACCATCCGCTGATGCCGCGCCATGTGCGCACCACCGACCTGCCCCGGGGTGGCGACCTGGTGCTCGGCCGGCAACTCCTGTTCGCCAATGACGACGTGCGGATTTGCTTTACCGCCGCGGACGTCTCCAGCGACCTGTACCGGAACTCCGCCGGCGACGAAACCATTTATCTGCAATACGGCAGTGCGCGCCTGGAGTCCGTCTACGGGTCGATCGACGCGGTGGCCGGTGACTATGTCGTGATCCCCCGCGGGACTATTCACCGCTGGCTGCCTGGCGGCGACGGCGCGACCGCACTCACGGTGGAGGCCGCCGGGCACATCCGGCCGCCCCGCCGCTACCTGTCCCAGTACGGGCAGTTCCTCGAACACGCCCCTTACAGCGAGCGTGACCTGCGCGGTCCAGACGGCCCACTGCTCGCCGAGGGGGAGGACGTGCCGGTCGCGGTGCGGACCAGGGCCGGGCTGACCCGGCTCACCTATGCCAGGCACCCGTTCGACGTAGTGGGCTGGGACGGCTGCCTGTACCCGTTCGCGCTGAACATCGCCGACTTCGAGCCGGTGGTCAAGCGGACCCACGCGCCGCCGCCGGTGCACCAGACGTTCGAGGGGCCGAACTTCGTGATCTGCTCGTTCTGCCCCCGGCCGCTGGACTTCGACCCCGAGGCCGTGCCGATCCCCTACAACCACCACAACGTGGACTCCGACGAGATGATGTTCTACGTCGGCGGGGACTACACCGCCCGGCAGGGCTCCGGGGTCGGGCTCGGCTCGATCACGCTGCACCCCGGCGGGTTCACCCACGGCCCGCAACCGGGTGCCGTGGAGGCCGCGGTCGCGGGGCTGGCCGAGGGCAAGACCACCACGGACGAGACCGCCGTGATGATCGACACGTTCCGGCCGCTGGGCCTCGGCCCGGCGGCCCGCCGGGCCGAGGACCCCGAGTACGCCTGGTCCTGGGCCCGCGCCGCCCGGCGTTAGCCTCCGGGCCCGGCGTCACCTCACCGGCTGGCACTGCCGTGGTCCTCGCGTGCCACGACGTCACCTCCTCGCCCCAAGGACGAAGCTGCGCCCGCTCCCGTTCCGCGGCTCTGTTAGGTTCCGGAGGCCAGCCAACCTTTTGGGCAGCCGCGTCGTGCACTATTTATGTGGCCACCCATGCGAGGCTGGTGATGAGCCAGGGCGAGAGGCCTGCCGCGGACAGGCCAGGCGACGCCTCCTTCGAGGAGTTCGTCGCCGGTTCCTCGGCGCATCTGTTCACGCTGGCACGCCTACTGACCGGCGGCCACCGGGCCGAGGCCGAGGACCTGCTGCAGAGCGCCTACGAGCGCACCTATCGGCACTGGAAGCGGGTCCGGCAGCGTGAGGATCCCGAGCGCTACGTCCGGCAGGCGCTGGTCAACGCCTCGGTCGACCGGTGGCGGCGGTTGAAAAGGCAGCCCGGGGAGCCGATGCGGTTCCCTGGCGGTGACCCACCGGTGGCCGACCGGGCCGCCGAAATCGCGGACCGGGACCTGCTGCTGCGCGGGCTCGCTACGCTGCCGCCGCGGCAGCGGGCCGTCCTGGTGCTGCGTTACTTCGAGGACCTTACCGAAGCCCAGACTGCCGCGGCCCTGGGCTGCAGCGTCGGGACGGTGAAGAGCCAGGCCTCCCGGGCTCTGGCGCGGTTGCGCGAGGTCACCGGCGAACGTGATACGCCGGTACCGAACGCGGGCGCACCGGCCTGCCGCAAGCCCGGCCCGACGCCGCCCCCGGAGGGGACGGTGCACCATGGATGATCTCGAACGCCGCCTGCGGGCCGCCATGTCCGGCGCGGCAGGCCCGCCGCCGGCCGGGCTGATGGCGGGGATCCGCCGCCGCCACCGGCGTCATCTCATCCGGGTCGTCGCCGGGGTCGCCGCCGCCCTCGCGGTGCTCGCCCTGGTGGCGCCGCCGGCCGCGCACGCGCTCCGGTTGGCGGTGCGCGGGCAAGGTCCCGCTGTCAGCGGTCTGTCCACCGCGTCGCCCTGTCCCGGCGGATTCCCGCACTCCTTGGGCTGCTCCCGGCACACCGGTCCCGCGGGGACCGCCCCGCCGCAGGTTTGCCCGGTGTTCTGCGGGCCGCCCGCGTCCTCCGGCCACGCCGCGGCGGGCACCATGCTGCGCGACTGCCAGTCGGAGAACGGCGGCAGCCAGGAGATACCGGGCTACCGTGCTCGCAGCGTGCGGGCTGGGCCGGTGTGGTTCGTCTGGGCACGGACGCGGAACCGGCACTGGTCGCCGGGCCATGCGCTGGGCCATGGCCAGTTGCAGGCCGGGGCCGGGCCGGTGGCGGTACAGGCCGGCGCCACGGTCGTGGTGCGCGTGGCACCTGCCGCACGGTCGCGCTTCCAGTTCCTGCGCACCTTCAACAACACCGATCGTTATCGCCTGGGTGCTGGGCCGGATGGGATCACCTTCGCCGCCTGCCCGCCGTCCTACCTGGGGCCGGTCACGGTCTTCTGGGTCGGCTACCTGGACAGCGGACTGAGTTGCATCCCGCTCGACGTTTCCGTTGCCGGACGGCGGCCGGTCCGGGTCGGGCTGTCCGGCCACGGCGGGACCTGCGCCGCCGCGTGATCGTCGAGTGAGCCATGGACGTGGGACGCTCAACCCTGCCCGGCCGCCCTCCTGCCCCCACTGGGGCGGCAGGTGGGCGTTCCGAACGGCGCTGATGCCGGCGCGTCGTTGGCTGGCTGGTGCACGATATGGATCAGGACGAGTCTGGTTGCCAGTGGTGCGGCGGGCCAGCGGTGCGGGGGGGCGGTGGCTGCCGGCAGGCCGTGCACTGGCCCCGTGAGTGCGCCCGTGCGGTGAGCTTGAGCGCCAGCGGGATGACGGCGGCGGTCATCGCGGCGATCACGGCCGCGAACAGGGTGATCAGCCACAGCCCGGGTACGGCGCGGCCCGGAAATTCCGCTGGCAGCACCCATAGCAGGGCGGCCGGGGTCAGCAGCGTCAGGGCCGCCCACAGCCAGCGGCTGTCCCGCCAGCGCGTGCAGCAGCAACCCACCAGGAACGTGCCGGCCACCAGGGCGACGGCGATCTGCTGTTCCCCGGAGGCCGCGCTGCCCGGATACCAGTGCTGCCACCATCCCCACCCGGCGAGACTTCTCCACTGCTCCGGGCCGAGCCAGACCCTGACCAGGCAGATCCCGGTGGCCGCCACCACGGTCAGGCACGGCGCGAGCCGGGCGGCCCAGCCGCGGCGGGCGGGCAGCGCCAGCGCGATCAGGCCGAGGGCCAGTTGCGTGAACACCACCGTCCGAGGCGGAAAGTGATGGGTGAGGTAAGCGAACGGGACAGCCGCCAAGGTGAGGAACAGCCCGGCGCCGGCCAGAACCCGGGCCACCCGGGCGGGGCGGGCCGCAGCGGCCACGGCGGCGAGCACCCACGCCGCGTCGGGCACCACGCCATCGTTGGCGAACGGGCCGAACAGCCGCGGCGGGACCATCCCCGACGAGTACAACGCCACCTGTCCTGGCAGGGAGCGAAGCAGCAACTGCCAGATGGCCAGCGCAGCCGAAGCGGCCAGTGCCACCGTCGCCGCCAGCCGCACACCCGCCGCGGCGTCGTGTGCCCCGCTGGCGCGCAGCCGCTCACGCAGGCCGCCGCGCAGCACATCGGCAACATCACCCGGGGCCGGCCAGCGGCGTCCCGGGCCGGCCAGGTCGAGATAGGTCCCGGTGATTTCCGCGCCCCGGGCGGCCCGGTAGGCCGGCGGATAGGCACGCAGCAACAGCCGGTAACGGCGCTCCAGGCTCATGCCAGTCCCCCTGCCGGGCCAGCCACCGGCCCCCGCCGGGAAGCACCCGCCGGCCGGCCACGCCCGCCCCTGATCCCCCGCCCGGCGCCAGTCCCGGCCGGCTTCGCCCCGGTGGTCCCCAGCCCCGCGCGCCCGCCCCGCGCTGTGGGCGCCGGTTCCGCTGCCCGCTGCGCCAGCCTGCGGTCGGCGGCATCCGCGACCTGGCGCAGTCGCTCCACCTCGGCCGCCAGCACTCCGGCGCCCGGCTCGGTGAGCCGGTAGTACCGCCGCAGCCTGCCGTCCACCACCTCTTCCCCGTCCGCGCGGACCAGGCCCTGCTCAGACAGGCGGTCCAAGGCCCCGTACAGCGTTCCCGGCCGCAGCGACAGCCGGCCACCAGACAGCCCGGCGACCTCCCGGATGATGCCATAGCCATGCAACTGGCCCCCCGCCAGCGCGGCGAGGATGAGGATCGTAGGTTCACTCAGCGGATCAGCCATACGCGGCAATATATCGGCAGCGAAGTTATATCGCCCGCGATGACACGCCCGAGCAGCAGGTAGCCAAGGCAGCACCCGGCGCCCAGGATGCCTGGCCGGCCAAGCCCGCCCCCGGGAACTGCCCGGACGGGCACAGTCATCAACCGGGGGGTGCGGCACACTACTCAATCATTGAGATGAAACAACACCGGAACGCTTTTCCGCCGTCTCGATCAGATGCGCAAGACTCCGCGCTCCCGCCGCACCAATTATCCGCCCAACGACCCGGCCGCCACCAGAGATCACTATCGTGCTCGGGAAAGCCGCTATCGGGACAAGGTGACTAAAGGCAAGAGCGATCCGATCGCCGACATCACTCAAACTGGGATAGGTGATCTTGAAATTCCTCATAAACGCCTGAGCGCTAGCGTCATTATCCGCGACATCTACCCCTAGAAAACGCACGCCCTCGGGCTGGAACCGCCGCGCCGCCGCCGAGAGCACCGGCGCCTCCTGCCGGCACACCGAGCACCACGAGCCCCAGAAATTCACGACCACTACGTGACTGTGGTAAGACGCCAGGCTGAGCTTCCCTCCGCTCACCAACGTGCCCGCCACCTGGGGAACCCGCGGCGCCGCCGCCGCACTGAAAACAGTCGCCCCCAGGCTCATCGACGGCACCCCCGCAGGGGCTGCCGACGAGCAAGCGCCCACCAGCAGTGCTCCGGCCAAGGATGTCACAGCACAGACAGCCGCCCGGACCCCGCGAACGCGCCCCGGCCTTGCCAAAGCCAGCAGCACCGCGCCGGCAGCAGAAACAGGAGCCGAACTATAGCCATGCCGCGCACGACAGCACATATGCGGAACCTTACCAGGCGCAGAGCGGGCAGCCAGCGCAGGCCGTCCGCCCGCCAGCGGAAATAGCCTATCTGGGATACAGCACTCGGCACAGAATGGTGTATCGGCACGAGCCAGAATGATTCAAAAAATGGGCGACAACTTTGACTACCGGCTCGGCACAGGTGAGGGTGCGGCGGTCGGCGGGTCCGGGGCGGGGGGAAGGGGTGAACCGCCAGCCACCCCATACCTGCACTCCGTGTTTGCTTGGTCGCTCTTAGTGACAGAATAGCGGCCGGTGGGCCTCGGCGGGAGGCACCGGACAACGGGGGGATTCATGGCTGGGGCACGTGGTGCGGGCCGGGGGCCAGGTCGGGTGGTGCGGGCGGGCTGGGCTGCGGTCGCGGCGGTGGGACTGCTGGCGGTGGCCCTGGTGGTGGTTCCGGGCAGTGCGGTGGCCGCGTCGGTGTTGCGGGTGTGCGCGCACGGGTGTGCCTACACCCAGATCCAGCCGGCGGTGGACGCGGTGTCGGCGGGTGACACGGTCGCGGTCGGGCCGGGCAGCTATGCGGGCGGCATCGTCATCGCTAAGGCGCTGAGGGTGTCCGGCGCGGGGGCGGGCGCGACGGTGATCTCCGGTGGGGGGCCGGTGATCACCGTGTCCGCCGGGCCGGTGCTGCTGCGCGGGGTGACCGTGACCGGCGGCAGCGCCCCCGGTGACGGCGGCGGGATCCTGAACACCGGCACGCTCACGGTGGCCGGCGTCACCATCAGCGGCAACGCCGCGTCGGGCAAGGCGGCGGCATCGCCAACGACGAGCCGACCGCGCCTGGGGCTCAGACCTTGCTGGTGCTGCGCGGTGGCACGGTCACCGGCAACACCGCCTCGGGGGATGGCGGCGGGCTCGCCGACGCGGGGTGTCCGTGCAGGCCAGTGCACGGCACCGTGATCGCCGCCAATACCGCTGGGCAGGACGGCTGCGCATCGCCGTCGAGGGCTATGGTGCTGTCGGCGAGTTCGGGCACGGTAAAGCCACGGCGGGCGGCGAGGGCGGCGGCATCGCCGTACTGCCGTGGCATCGGCCACGATCTCAGGTACCACCGTCGGCCGGAACTCGGCGGCATTCGCCGGGGGTATCAGCGTCTACAACGGCACGCTGCACATGACGAATGGCGCGATCAACGGCAACACGGCGACAGATCCGGCGAGCGGGTTCGGTGGCGGCGGCGTGACGGTTCACGGGGACTACCACCGCAGCACGGCGTGGCGACTATCACGGCCACGTCCATCAACGGCAACTCCGCCGTCAGCGTGGCGGTGCTGCCATTGGCGGCTCTGGTGCCGTGACGCTGGTCAACGACGTCATCGCCGGGAACACGGCCAGTGCCAGGGGCGGCGGCATCGACATCGCGAGCGGTCCGACCTGACGATGAACGACACAAGCGTCACCCGCAACAGGTCAGGCGGCGACGGCGGCGGGATAAGCAACGACGGGCTCCGCACGTTCATCGCGCTGGACAACGACAGCGTGAACGCCAACTCCGCCGCACGCCGAGGCGGGGGAATCTTCAGCGGCCCGGACTACGGCGCGGACACCAGCTCAACAGAGCTCCAGCGTGAACCCAACCGGCCGCCGCCGGCGGTGGCACTACGTGGCGCGCGGCATAGTGACCCGGAACGGCGCCACGGTGCGGCACAACATTCCGAACAACTGTACGCCGGCCGCCTGTTAGCCCGGCCCGGTGGCGCCCGGCCAGGCCCGGCCGCCCCTGTTCGGTGCCGCGATCGCGGTTCGGATCTGGCACGCCATCCTGGGGGTGGCGTGCCAGATCCGAAATGACCAGTCCTGCCCGCCTGGTTATCTGTGACGGCCCGGCCCGCGCCGCATCCCGAACCTGAATGTCGTCGTTGTGGCAGCCACGACATAAGAGTGTTGTCGTTGTGGCAACGACGACAAACGTATCCGGGAAGGCCCGTCACACTGGTCACACCGGCCGCTGTGTTCACCGCCGCCACGTGGCGCCGGTCCCTCTCTCTCGATGATCATGGGAGTGCTGCCGGTGGAGCAGTCAGGTTGCCATGATCATGAGCGCTCTCCTGGGCCTTGCGGGCTGGGATTACCGGTCGGCTGGCGGGACCGGCGGCGGTAGCCTTGGCGGCGTGACGCTCCGCCTCCACGACACAGCAACGCGCTCCGAGCGCGAGTTCTCCCCGGTCGAGCCTGGGAAGGCTTCGCTGTACCTGTGTGGCGCCACGGTGCAGGCACCGCCGCACATCGGGCACATCAGGTCCGGGGTGAGTTTCGACATCCTGGTCCGCTGGCTGCGGGTCAGCGGCTACCAGGTCACGTTCTGCCGGAACGTCACCGACATCGACGACAAGATCATCCGGGTGGCCGCCGCAGAAGGCGTCCCCTGGTGGGCCGTGGCGCAGCGCAACGAGCGGGCGTTCAGCCGCGCTTACGACGTGCTCGGCTGCGTCGCGCCGGACGTGGAACCGCGGGCCACCGGCCACATTCCGGAGATGATCACGCTCATGCGGCGGCTCATCGACGGCGGGCACGCCTACGCCTCGGGCGGCGACGTGTACTTCGACGTCGAATCCTGGCCGGCCTATGGCGCCCTGTCCGGGCAGCGCCTTGAGCACATGCGGCCCGCCGAGGACACCGACACCGGCGGCGCCAAGCGCGATCCGCGGGACTTCACCCTCTGGAAGGGGGCCAAGCCAGGGGAGCCCTGCTGGGAGACACCGTGGGGACCCGGCCGGCCCGGCTGGCACCTGGAGTGCTCGGCCATGTCGACCAAGTACCTCGGCCCGACGTTCGACATCCACGGTGGCGGCCTGGACCTGGTGTTCCCGCACCACGAGAACGAACTGGCCCAGTCCCGTGCCGCGGGCGACGGGTTCGCCCGGTACTGGATGCACAACGGGCTTGTCGGGGTGGCCGGGGAGAAGATGAGCAAGTCACTCGGCAACTCGCTGCTTGTCGACGCGATGGTGACCCAGGTGCGCCCGGTGGAGTTGCGTTACTACCTCGGCCAGGCCCACTACCGGTCCAACATCGAGTACTCACCGGACGCCCTGGACGAAGCGGTGACCGCGTACCGGCGGATCGAGGGCTTCGTGGCCCGCGCCGTGGAACTGACCGGGGATGCCCAGGACGAGGCCGCGTCCGGGCGGGATGCGATCCCCCCGGCCTTCACCGCCGCCCTCGACAGCGACCTCGGTGTCCCCCAGGCGCTCGCGGCCGTGCACGACACCATCCGCGACGGCAACAAAGCGCTTGCCGCCGGGGACGAGGTGGCGCTGGCGGCGGCCTTGGCGCAGGTGCGGGCCATGCTCGGGGTGCTCGGCCTGGACCCGCTTGCCCGCGAATGGGCCACGGGCGGTGCGGATCACGACCTGCGCGCCGTGGTCGAGGCGCTGGTCGGCGTGGCACTCGACCAGCGGCAGGCGGCCAAGGACCGCAAGGACTTCGATGCGGCCGATGCGATCAGGGACCGCCTGCACGCCGCCGGGGTCCTCATCGAAGACACCCCGGACGGGCCCCGGTGGACCATAAAGCGATGATCACTGGACGAGCACCACGAATCCCGTTGTCCTGCCGGGCCACGGCATGAGCGGGAGCACCCAAGGGCGTAGCGGGCGGGCCAAGTCGGGCAAGCCGCGCGCGGGCACCGGGGGCAAGGGCCGGGACAAGCTGGAGGGCAAGGGGCCGACTCCGCCGGCGCACCTGCGCCCCGGCCATCCCGCACAGCGCCGTGCCGAGGCTGCCGCGCGCGGCGGGACCAGGCGCGCCGGGCGCCCCGAACCGGGCGATGGGCCACGGAACCCGGCCGGTGGCGGTGCCAGCCCGGGCAGCGGCCGTCGTTCGGCAGCAAAGACACCAGAACGTGGCGAGGCGTGGCCCCGCGCGGAGGCAGCCGGCCGGGCGCGTGGCGCGGGCGACGCGCCGGAAGTGGTGGCCGGCCGGAACGCGGTGGTTGAGGCGCTGCGCGCGGGCGTGCCCGCGGCCGCGCTGTATGCCGGCCCGCGGCGCGACGCCGACGACCGGGTGCGCGAGGCGGTAGACCTGGCCGCCGTGGCGGGCGTGCCCATGGTCGAGACCGGCAGGGCGGAACTCGACCGGCTCACCGGCGGGTCCGTGCACCAGGGCCTGGCGCTGCGGGTCCGTCCCTACTCCTACGCCGCGGCGGAGGACCTGACCGAGCGAGCGCAGGCCGCCGGGGTCCCGGCGCTGATCGTCGCGCTGGACGGGGTCACCGATCCGCGCAACCTGGGTGCGGTGGCCCGTTCGGTCGCCGCGTTCGGCGGGCACGGTGTGCTCCTCCCGGCGCGCCGGTCGGCCCGGGTGACCGCCGGGGCATGGAAGGCCTCGGCGGGCGCGCTTGCCCGGGTGCCCGTCGCCCAGGTGCCCAACCTGGCCCGTGCCCTCGCCGCATATCAGCAGGCGGGCCTGTTCGTGGTGGGCCTGGACGCTGGCGGGGACACCCCGGTCGCGGACCTTACGGTCGCCGACGCGCCGCTGGTGATCGTCGTCGGCTCGGAGGGGCACGGGCTGTCCCGGCTGGTCGCGGAGCGCTGCGACGTGCTGGCCCGGATCCCCATGGCCGCGGACACCGAGTCGCTGAACGCCGGGGTCGCGGCGGGCATCGCCCTGCACGCGGTGGCGGCGAGCCGGGCCGCAGGGTCCTGGTAGCCTGCCGGGCGTGCAGGACGTGACCACGGCGCGGACCCCGCGGGCCGACCAGGTGCGGCGGCTGCGCGAGGAGTACCCGGTGTTCCGGATCGAGGACGCCCGTGCGGTTCCGGGCCCCGCCGGGGTGAGGCTGGAGTTCGCGTTCGCCGCGGGGGCGCTGCGCTTCCGGCCGGTCGTCGAGTTCACCGGGCTGCACCCGGATGAGGCCGGGCGGGTGGCCACGGTCACGGCACAGCGGATGATCCGCGCCCTGGCCATCGTGGAGGCGTTCTCCTACTGGAAAGCGCTGTGCAGCCCGGTCATCGAGGTCGCGCTCCCGGCACCGGACCCGGCCGAGCTTGACTGGTGGCAGGCGTTCTGGCCGGGGGCGATGGGGGAGTTCTTCTACCGCAACCAGATCGACTACACCACGCCGGGCTTCCTCGTCATCCGCGGCCCGGCGGGCGCCGGCGGCCTGGGTGGCGGCGGGGCCGCGCCGGCCGGGCCTCCGCTTGTGCTGTTCAGCGGTGGCAAGGACTCACTCGCGCTGGCCCGCATCGTCTCCGCCGGTGCTGGTGCCGCGCCGGCCGACTTCTTCCTGTACAACCCGGGGGAGCGGCTGCGCGGCCTGGCCGGGTCGCTGGCGCCGGGCGGGCGCCTGGTGGAGGTGCGCCGCGCGATCCTGCCCGAGTTGCTCCGGCTGAACGCGGCGGGCCACCCCAACGGGCACACGCCGTTCTCCGCCTACCTGGCGTTCGCCGCGATGCTCGCCGGCTACCTGCGCGGCAGCGGGCCGGTCATGGCGGGCAACTCGCGCAGCGACGACGAGCCGAACGTGCGGTCCTACCTCGGCCGCCCGGTGAACCATCAGTGGACCAAGAGCTACGAGTTCGAGGCCGCGGTCAGGTCGTACCGGGACCGCTGGCTGCCGGGTGCGCCCGGCTACAGCAGCCCGCTCCGGCCGCTGTATGAGGTGCAGATCATCGCCTCGCTGGCCGGTGACGTGGACGCTTACCTGAGCACGGTGAGCTGCAATCAGGTCCGCGGCGGTGGCTGGTGCCGGTCCTGCGCCAAGTGCGCCTGGGTGTTCCTGGCGACTGCCGCATTGTTCGGCCACGATCTTGCTATACGCAAGACCGGCGGGGACATGTTCGCCGATCCGGCGCTGGCCGGGGTGTACCAGGAGATGGCTGGTCTCACCGGGGTCAAGCCGTTCGAGTGCACGGGCTCGGAGGATGAGGTCAGGGCGGCCATCCAGGCGGTGGGCCGGGGGCAGTCCCCGGAGGCCTACCCGGCGCTGGCCGCATGCCTGCGTGATCCCGCGGTTGCCACCGCCCGGCCGCTGGCTGCGCTGCTGGCCGGCTGGGGCCACGACGACCTGGTGCCTGCCGCCCTGATCGGCCAGGTCGCCGTGGCCCGCGCCGAGGCGGCCGCGCGCGGCTAAGGGCGGTTCCAGCCGGGGGTGCCTGGCCGCGTGGGCCGTCCGGGCAGTATCGTTCGCTATGTGAACGTGCGGGAGGACTCCGCCGAGCCGGCGCCGCCGCGCCCGGGAGGACGGCGCGGTGGACGGCAGCCGCGAGGCCGGCCCGGCCCGGGCCGCGCCGCCCCGCCGGACGGACTTCGTCCAGTCGCTGGACCGCGGCCTTGCCGTGATCCGGTGCTTCTCCTCCGAGCATCCTTCGCTGACGCTGTCCGAGGTTGCCGAGCGCACCGGGCTCACCCGGGCCGCCGCCCGGCGGTTCCTGCTCACCCTGCAGGAACTGGGCTATGTCGGCAGTGCGGGGCGGCAGTTCTCGCTGCGCCCCCGGGTGCTGGCCCTTGGCTATGCCTACCTGTCGTCGTTCAGCGTGTCCCAGATCGCCCAGCCGCATCTGGAGGACCTGGCCGAGGAGTTGCACGAGTCGTGCTCGGTGAGCGTGCTTGACGGCGATGACCTTGTCTACGTGGCCCGCGCGTCGGCGAACCGGATCATGACCATCGCGCTCACCGTGGGCACCCGGCTGCCGCCGTACCCGACCTCCATGGGCCGCATCCTGCTGGCCCATCTGCCCGAGCAGGAACTGGACGCTTACCTGCGCCGTACCACGATGCACAAGCTCACCGAGCAAACCATCACCGACGAGGGCAGGCTGCGAGAAGTGCTCGCGGAGGCCCGCAGCCGTGGCTGGGCCGCCGTGGACCAGGAACTTGAGGCGGGCGTGCGCTCGATCGCCGTGCCCATCAGGGACAGCTCGCGCAAGGTCGTGGCGGCCATCAACGCCAGTGCCCACGCCGCCCGCGTCCCGATGCGGACGCTGGAGAAGCAGTTCCTGCCCCGGCTCCAGGAGGCGGCGCGGCAGATCGACTCCGAACTCGCCGCACGCATGTCCACCGGCGCCCGCGCCGTCCACTAGCAGGCGGGCCCCGGCTGCCTCACGCGGTTGACGCGGGCTGCCGGGCCGCGAACACGGCCGCCAGGCCCAGCACAATCAGCGCAAGCGGAATCGGGCACCACCAGTGCTCCCAGAAGGCGGTAAGGCCGTGGCTGCTCTCACGCCCGGCCCAGAAGACGCCAAGGAGCAGGAAGATGGCGCCGACGGCTTGACCAATCCGACGCATGGGTCAAGGTTATCCCGTGAGCCCGTGGGTCGCTCAGCCGTGGTGGACGCCGCCGTGCCCGTGAATGTACTCGGCCAGGCTCGCCTCGCTGAACTGGGAGTGCGCCGCGCCCGGGATGTCGCTCTGCCCGGCCGGGTAACGCCGCGAGATCAGCTCCGCCTGCACCTCCTGCAGGTGGGAGGGCTGCCCGGCGGACGGCCCCGTGCCGGTGGCCGTGGGCACGGTCACCCCGGACAGCACGTCGTCGGTGCGCGGCGTGGTGAGGCTGAGCACGTCACCCACACCGGGTGCGGCCGCGTCCCTGGCGGTGAGCGCGGGAAGGCTCCAGCGCTGCTCCACCGTCTTGAGGATCGAGGTGTGATCCAGCGGCACAGAGCCGTCCGGGACGCGGAACACCGTCCCCGCCGGGATCAGCGGTGACACCAGGACCGTCGGCACCCGCACGCCGAACCTGGTGAAGTCGAATCCGAACTCGCCCGCGCTGTTGTCCGGCGGGGTGGCGCCCGCCGGCGGCGCCACGTGGTCATAGCATCCGCCGTGCTCGTCGTAGGTGATGACCAGCAGCGTCTGCGCCCATCCGGGGCCACCGCGCAGCGCCTCGTACACGTCGTGGATGAACTGCTCCCCGAGGGCGACGTCGTAGTTCGGGTGCTCGCTGTTCCCGCTCGACGACCAGCTCGGCTCCAGGAACGTGAACGGCGGCAGCGTGCCCGCCGCCGCGGCCGCCGTGAAGTCAGTGAAGTGCCCGAAGTGGCTGGCTGCCGCCGAGGAGATGTCCGGGAAATTGGACTTGGTCAGTGGCTCCGCGTCATACCCGTAAATGGACCAGCCGAGCTGATGGTTAGCGAGCAGGCCGAAGATCGACGGGCAGGTGAACGTGTGTGTCTTGTCGTCCATGTGCCCCTGGCTGGTGGCGGCGCAGGCGAACGCGCGGTTGGGCAGCGTCTCGGTCGGCACGGACGCATACCAGTGGTCGCAGACCGCGTAGCCGCGGGCCAGCGCGGACAGCACCGGCAGCGCCTCAGGGGTGAAGCAGCCCATGATGTCGCTGGCTGTCGTGCCGGGCACGATCGTGTACCCGCTGCTATGTGACTGCCAGGAGAGGGTGTACGCGAAGTCCTTCACGAATCCCTGCATGCCGGGGACCGTGGCGGACGAGGGCGGCGCGGAGGCGCTGCCGAACAACTGGTCGTTCGTGGCCATGTAGCCTTCGCCCGGATCGGCGCCAGGCATGTAGTAGGCGCTGGGTGTCGTCGGCTCGATCTTGAAAACGGTGACCGGCTGGCCCGAGGCGTCCGGGTTCGTCTCGGCGCCGGTGAGCCCTTCGAATGGCTGTCCGGCCGGGGACACATTCCCCGTGCCAGCGTAGAGAAAGCCGAGCATGTGGTCGAACGAGCGGTTCTCCAGCATGAGGACGACAACGTGTTCAATGGCGGACAGGTTGTTCCCTGGCATGAAAGCCTCCCTCGCGGGGATCCCCTGGCAGCGCTTCCCCGCCGTCCCCCGCACCAAGTATGACCGCGCCCCGCCATTCGTGCCTTTAGTTACCGGTCAAACACAGGTTTTGCCCGGCGGTGTCCGGGGCCTGCGGTGTCCGGGGCGGGCGGTGTCCGGGGCCGGCGGTGACATGCGGTTCGCGGCCCGGCGGCCCGCGGGCGACTGCGGGCCGGCACTCGAATATATGTTTGATTGTGTCCTATGATCGTAGCCGTGGACACCGCATTCCAGGGCTCGCTGCTTGACCTGTCGGACGAGGCGGGCCTGGCGCCGCTGAAGCCGGCCGTGCAGCGGACGCGGCTTTCGCACGGCGCCTGGGTGGACTTCCTGCCGGGCTGGATCACCGGGGCCGATGCGCTTTTCGAGCGCCTGGCTGGTGCGGTGCCGTGGCGCGCGGAGCGGCGGATGATGTACGACCGTGTGGTCGACGTGCCGCGGCTGCTCTGCTTCTGCGCCGAGGGGCATCCCCTGCCCGACCCGATGCTCACCCTGGCCAGGGACGCGCTCAGCGATCACTACCGTGCCGAACTCGGCGAACCACTGTGCACCGCGGGACTGTGCCTGTACCGGGACGGGCGGGACAGCGTTGCCTGGCACGGCGACACGATCGGGCGGGGCAGCACCGAGGACACCGTGGTCGCGATCGTGTCGCTCGGCACGCCACGGCCGCTGTTGCTCCGGCCGCGCGACGGCAACGGGCCCGTGCTCCGCCATGACGTCGGCCACGGCGACCTGCTCGTCATGGGCGGAAGCTGCCAGCGGACCTGGGAGCACGCGGTGCCCAAGAGCACACGGGTCACCGGGCCGCGGATCAGCGTGCAGTTCCGGCCGCGCGGCGTCCGCTGAGGCCGCCCCCGTCAGCCAGGGGCAGCGTGGCTGGAGGTAGCGCCGCCGGGAAGCGGCGCCGCGCGGCCGGCCGCGGTCAGGTTCACAGCACGGTGAGCGCGGCGCCGAGCACGCACAGCGCACCACCGAGCCAGACCCGCTTCCCCGGCCGGTCCCTGGCCATGAGAATGCCCAGCAGGATCGACAGTTCCCGGAGCGTGGCGACCGGCGATGCCGGGGCCCGCTGGTAGGCCAGCAGCACCAGCAGGTACGCCACGACCGAACCGACCCCGATTCCGGCCCCGGCCCTGGCGGAGGCCCGCAGCCGCCCCCAGTCCAGCCGGACCGCGGCGAGCAGAATGGCTGCCTGCACGACGGTGACCGCGCCCAGGTAGGCGACCGCGTTCGCGTACCGTACAGCCCCGGCGTCGATCACCGAATAGACCGCGATGGTGACTCCGGTCAGCGCCGCGAACCCAAGGGCGGCACTGCGGCCCCGGGCCAGCCCGGCCTGCGAGATGACCGCCAGGCCGATGGCGAGGGCGAGCGACCCGCCGAGCCGTGCCGGGGTCAGCGCCTGGCCGAGCACGGCCGCACCGCCGAGCGTGATCAGGAACGGGGCGATCCCCCTGGCGACCGGATAGGTGACGGACAGCTCGCCGCGACGGTAGGCCGCCGCCAGGAAGGAGAAGTAGACGGCCTCGGCCGCGCCAGAGGCAAGAACTGACGGCCAGACCCGCACCGGCGGCGCCGCGACCGTGACCGGCAGCAGCAGCACGGCAGCCAGTGCCAGGCCCACCGCCGAGGCGGCGAGGCGGTCATCGGCCCCGTGCAGCATACGGTTCCAGGTCGCATGAAGCACGGCCGCCGCGAGGACCAGAACGAGTGCGGCCTCGCTCACCGCAGCCCGGGCAGCGCGGCCCGGTGGACGATGGTCATCCCCTCACCTTAGGCCGGTCCGGCAGGCCGGCGGGATTTGCCCGGCGTGCCGGTGCGCCGCGTTAACCAGGGGAATTGGCTGCGAAGTGTGCCGCCGCGTCGATGCCGGTGCCCATGGCTTGCCCCGGAAGGCGGAGGACGGGGCCGTTGTAGCGCATCCCGCCGCGGACGAACCTCCTGGGCATAAGCAGGGGGGTATCGAGGTCGATGTAGGTGAAGAAGGGATAGCTCGCCGCTGCCACCGCGGCTGAGAATGTCATGGAAACTGCCGTCTCGACCATGCCGCCGATCATTCCGGTCATCCCTGCCGACCGGGCAATCGATATTATGTCGAGCGCATCCGAGACGCCGCACTTCATCAGTTTGACGTTGACCGAGCTGATGCCGCCCGACTCGACCACGCGAATGGCATCCTCGGGGCAGCGGACGGATTCGTCGGCGCAAACGGGAATGCCGTGCTCTCTTTCCAGTTCTGTAAGGCCGGCAATGTCAGGAGCCGCGACCGGTTGCTCGACAAGGATAACCGCCGCGCCTGCCTCGGTCACGCCGCCAAGGAACCTATGAGCCTGGGCGCGGGAGAACCCGGCATTCCCGTCCACTATAATGGAAACCTCCGGCACCGCCCGGGAAATAGCCGCAACGCGCGCGACGTCCATCTCCCAGTCGGCGGCGCCGACCTTTACCTTGACGGTTTTGAATCCGGCATCCCTGGCATGACGTGCAGATTCCACGGTGTGCGTGACGTCACCCACAGGGATGGTGATATCGGTCACGAGCTCGTGCGGAGATCCCCCGAAAAAGGCGGGCAGCGACAGGCCGAGATGGCGGGCCAGGGCATCGACCACCGCCTGCTCCACGGCGCATCTCGCAGCGGCCGCCGCTGGGCGGAGGCCGCGCAAATCAGCCGCCAGAACACGCCAACCGGCCGCGTCGCGCCCGGTAACGGCCGCGATCATCCCTTGCAATGCGGTGAGCGTGCTGGCTTGAGTTTCCCCGGTAATCACTTCGAACGGGGCGGCCTCACCGTAGCCGGTTGAGCCATCCTGCAATATCACCCGCACCAGCACATTCTGCGCGGTGGCAACTGCGCCCTTGGAGATGGCGAAGCTTTCGGTCAGCATTACGGCGATAGGGGCTATGTCCAGCCGCGCGATCACACGCGCGCGCTCCGCTGCCGTGCTGCCTTCCGGCCCGAACCCGTGCCGCAGTGCTGCCATGGTCGTGACCTCTGCTCCTACCTGGGATATTCCCCGGAGGCTAAGCGCGAATCAGGCAGCAAAGGGATCTGCGCCTAAAGTTCCGAGGCTGGAGTTGCGGGCAGAGGCGATCTTGAAGCTATCTGCTGAGCCCGGTCTCCGCTGCAGGCATCTGGCAAACCCAGCCTACCGGCGCCGCCGCCGGGCCTGGCAAGTGATTTGTTCCAAGCGACTCGTCCTGCGCCCGGATCGCCTATGCTACATCGCAGCCCAAGGTTGACGAGGCACGGTTGCCTCTCGGGCCAGCCTCCCGCGGGGGAATTGAGTTATACGGGTATCCTTAGATACTTGCCAAAAGATAAGTGGGGAATTGATGGTATCGCTTGCGCTGCTGCTCGGCGGTCCCTCGCGGGAGCGAGGTATCTCTCTCAACTCCGCACGTTCCGTCGCTGATCATCTCGTGGGCACGGATATTCAGCTCAAGGAGATCATTTACTTCGACCGCCACTTGCGCGCGTACCCAATTTCGCGCAGCCTGCTGTACTGCAATACGCCTTCTGATTTCGATTTCAAGCTAACGCTGGCTGGCGGCGCACTAACCGAGAAAGCTCTTGTTTCCCGTCTCCAGAGCGTGGATCTCGTCTTCCCGGCTATCCACGGCGCCTTTGGCGAAGATGGGCAACTCCAGGCCCTGCTCGAGTCAGCAGGGGTTCCGTTCATAGGGACAGGCGCCAGCGCCTGCGAGGTGGCATTCGACAAATTCAGGGCAACCGACGCGCTGCACACGGCAGGCGTAGGCACTGTTCCCAGCATCCTGATCACATCGCAGCAGTCGGCCGAGATGAGGAAGGACGCACTTCTCGGCGCGTTCCCCGATGCCGCGAAGGTTATCGTCAAGCCTGCTCAGGGTGGTTCCAGCATCGATGTTCATGTCTTGACGGACCGAAGCGCGGGCGCCGGGATCCTCGAAGGCGTGGTGAGCCGCTACGGCCGCGCCGTCATCCAGCCCTGGATCACTGGCACCGAGATGACCACCATTGTCATGCAAGGGCCGTCCGGGCCGGTTGCGCTGATTCCGCTGCAGATCGAGCTGAGGAATCGCTTGAGCGATAATGACATATTTGACTACCGGCGTAAGTACCTTGCCAGCAACGACTCGCACTATTATTGCCCGCCCGCGCAGGACCTGGCGGTTATCAGAGCAATTCAACGTGTCTCTGAGCACGCGTTCTCCCTGCTCGGGCTCAGGGATTTTGCCAGAATCGATAGCTGGCTCCGGCCTGATGGCGAGATTCTCGTCTCCGATATAAATCCCATCAGCGGCATGGAGCAGAACAGCTTTCTATTTATCTCCGCGGCGCAGTTGGGCATGAGTCATGCGGACATCCTGCGGGTCATCGTGCACACCGCGGCCAGGAGGATCGGAATCGAGGAGGCTGACGGGGGCCCGGCCAAGGCCGCCGCTCCCGCGACGCGCCAGCCGGTAGCGGTGCTGTTCGGCGGTGCGACGGCCGAGCGGCAGGTGTCGGTCCTGTCCGGCACCAACGTCTGGCTGAAACTGCTCGGCTCGCACCGCTACGCGCCACAGCCGTACCTGCTGGATCCCGATGGGTCGGTATGGCGGCTGTCCTACTCGGCGGCACTCCGCCATTCCGTCGAGGAGATCGTGGAATCATGCCGGGACGCGCAACGGCTCGACGAAGTCCGCGGCAATCTCGCCTCCTCGATACTCCAGCGGCTTGGCCTGTCCGGCGAAGACCTTAGCTCGCCTGTATCGCCGCCGGTCCGGCTCACCATGGATCAGTTCCTTGACCAGCATGACCTGGTGTTCATCGCCCTGCACGGCGGCCAGGGCGAGGACGGCACGCTGCAAGAAGTGCTTAACTCCCACGGCGTCCGTTACAACGGGTCAGACGCAGCCGCGTCACGCTTGTGCATGGATAAGTACGAGACAGGCAAGATCGTCGCAGAACTGGCCCCGGAGGGTATCTACACGGCGCGCCGGATCTGTGTGCCGCTGCTTGATGCCCTCGCGCGGGACTCGTCCGAGCTGTGGCAAGAGATCGCGGCGTCTTGCGGAGCTTCCCGTGTGGTGGTGAAGCCCGTCGGCGACGGCTGCTCAGCGGGCGTGGTGGCGCTTGGCCGCTCAGCGGATCTTGCGCTGTACCTGCGCCTGATCGACAGTGGCGCCCCGCGGCTGCATGGGGACTCGTTCTCCCTGCTGATGGATGGTCAGATCATCGAGTTGCCTACCGAGAAGCAGACGCGCCTGCTATTCGAGGAGTACATCGAGACCGACGATATCCGGGTCGATGACCTAGGCCGTGATGCCTCGAATGCAGCCGGGCTGATTTGGGGTCAGGAACGTGACACCGGCTGGATCGAGATAACTGTCGGGGTGCTCGGGAAGAAAGGCTCCATGACCGCCATGAATCCGAGCATCACCGTTGCGAGCAGCGGCATCCTTTCGCTGGAAGAGAAATTTATGGGGGGCACCGGTGTCAACATCACCCCGCCTCCCGTGCCACCACTTGGCCGGGTCAGCCCTGAGGCCGTGCACATGGCGAAAGAAAGAATAGCCCGTGTTGCGAATGCCCTCGGAATGGCTGGCTACGGGCGGATAGATGCGTTCATGCACCGGGAGACCGGCGAGGTCATCGTAATAGAGGCCAACTCCCTGCCCGGGCTGACCCCCGCCACCGTGTTCTATCACCAGGGACTCGCCGAGGATCCGCCGCTGCCACCGCGCGACATCCTGGAGATGATCGTCGACTTGGCTGATTCACCGGGGACGTAGCTGGCGGCCTCCTGGCCTGCGTGCCCTGGCCTGCGTGCCCCGGCCTGCGGGCAGGCAGGCCGATCGGAGGCCGGGCACCAGTAAGCTTGGTGGGCCCGCCCGGCGGCACCCCGTCGTTGTCCTGCGCTGCAAACCGCTGCCAAGCGCAGTCGCCGCGCGATGCTCGATGACTCGGAGGGCCCCCTGTGGATGCAGTCAGCATCGCCGACCTGGCCGACATCGTCGGCGGCCGGGTGACCGGCTGGACACCACAAGCCGATCTCTTCCGGCATGTGACCATCCACTCCCAGCACATCATGCAAGGAAGCGTCTTCTTCGCCCTGCCGGGCGCGCGAACTGACGGTCATAAATTCGCACGCGACGCGCTGGCGAACGGCGCCGTCGGAGTGGTGCTCGCGGAGAACCAGGGCCAGGCCCATGACTATGGCGGCCCCGTGGTCCTGGTGCCGGACCCGCTGGAAGCATTGCAAGGGCTGGCTAAATGGTGGCGCTCTCAGCTGTCGGCAACAGTCGTCGCGGTCGTGGGCAGCAGCGGCAAGACCGTAACCAAGGATGCCCTTGTCCAAATTCTAGGCGCTGACCGGCATGTATTTGGCACACCAGGAAGTTTCAATAGCCAGGTGGGGGTTCCACTTGCGCTCCTGGATTGCCCGGCTGACTGTGACGTCGCCATAATCGAAGCGGCGGCGACCGAACCGGGTGAAATGTCCCTCCTGCATGACATGATTCACCCCGATCACGTTGTCTTCACCAACCTCGGCACTCGGCATGCTTCGAACTTTCCTGGCCCTGCGGCGCACGCGGCGGAGCTGCTATCCATCACCGGGGACGGTGCGTACAACGGGGGCGGTGCACACGGCTGGCTGGTCATCGGCGATCCGCAGCCCGTGGTCCGGGGCGTGGCGGAGAACCTGAGCACCCACAACTGCTACCGCGGCGACTCCACCGTGATACCTGCCTTCACGATTCTGGAAAGCGATCCAAGGAGCACGCTGGTCCGGGTCAGCTTCCCCGGTGCTGCTGACGGGCACGTCGTCATCCAGACGCCGTTTGAGGAAATCCTCATGGATATAGAGGTGGCCTTGGCCGCCTCCTGGCTGCTTGGCGTGGAACCGGCCACCGCACTGCAGGCCCTGACCGACTACGTGCCGACCGAGACCCGGATGGAGGTCTGGCAATCACCGGAGGGATGGACCGTGGTGCGCGACGTCGCGACCACGGATGCCGTCACTCTGGGCACCGCACTGCAGGTATCCCGTCGCCTGGCCCGCCGGTCGAGTCACTTCAGCGTGGTACTGTCCGACCCCTTGGAGTCCTGCAAGTCAGAAAGCGTGCATGCCCTGGGCCGCACGCTTGGCAGCTCGGAGGTAGACAGTCTCTGGGCGCTGGAGTGTGCCTCGCACCAGGAGATCGGGGCAACCCTCACCGCGATGGGCTCCGACGTGGAGGTTCGCTACTTCGCCAGTCTCGAGGCGATGCGTCCTGCCCTTCGTGACAATCTCGGCAACGATGACATCGTCCTGATCGAGTCTCCCAGGGAGCGCTCTCTCGCGGATGTGACCTCGACCCTGATAGAGCCGCTCGCTCCTACGCGGCTCTACATCGACAGGGCCGCGCTGGAGAGCAATGTCATCGCGTTCCGCCGGCTGATCGGGCCTCAGATTCAGCTTCTCGCCATGGTCAAGGGCCTGGGGTACGGCACGAACGCGATCCATGTCAGCAGGTCACTGCAGGCCGCGGGGGTCGATCAGCTCGGTGTGGCGACGGTGGACGAGGGCATTGCCCTGCGCCGGGCCGAGGTATCCCTGCCGATTCTCGTCACCCTCGCCACCTCGACGGAGATGGACAAGGCCATCAGGAATGATCTGACTCCGCAGATCTATACGCCCGGCATGCTGGACTCGGTGATCTTCCATGCCCGCCTGAGCACACGGCGGCAGCCGCTGAAGATTCATCTTGAAATCGAAACAGGCATGCACCGGACGGGATTCCAGCCGGCCGATGCCGTCAAGGCCCTGGAACGCCTTCGCGGTGAGCCGTCGGTCAGCCTGGCCGGGCTCATGACGCACTTTGCCTGCGCCGATCAGCCCGGCGAGGACGACTTCACACTGGCACAGCTCGCACGATTCATGGAAGTGGCACGCGTCGCGGAGGAGCTTGGCTTCAAGGACTTCATCAGGCATGCGGCAAACACAGCCGGGGCCATTCGCTTTCCGGCGGCGCGCCTTGACATGGTGCGGGTTGGCATTGGCCTGTACGGAGTTTATCCCTCACCCGAAACGGTGCATCAGATCGACCTCACGCCTGTCGTGGCGCTGGTCAGCCAGATCGTCGAAATCCAGGACCTGTCCGAAGGTGACCGGATCGGCTATGGGGGAACCTACCGGGTGCCGGCCGGAGGGCGACGGGTCGCCGTCGTGGCCGCCGGTTACCATGATTGCGTTCCGCGGGGGCTTTCGAATTTCGGCTACGTCTCTGTCGATGGCCGCAAGTGCGGCATCCTGGGCATAGTGTCCATGGACTCGATGGTCGTGGATGTCAGCGACTGCCCCAGCGCGGCAGTCGGCAGCGATGTGCTGATTTACGGCCGGCACGGGGGATCGAGCGTGCCAATCGAGGAAGTGGCATCGGCAATGGACACGATCCCGTATGAGCTTCTTTCCCGTGTCCAGCCGCGGGTCCTGCGGGTGCTGACCCAGCATTGATCAGCGGTGGCCTCGCGGCCAGACCGTACCCGGGGCGCCACCGGCCGATTGATCCTCATCGTGCATGGCCGCCCGGGCCGGGCTGCCCGTAATCCCAGCCCATGACAAACCGGCGGTGCCGGGAAAGGCGTCACGGTAGGCTTGCCGGATGCGAGAGATCATTGACATCCTGCAAGCCGATGGGCGCGCCACCCCGGAGCGCATTGCGACCATGACAGGGCTCGACGCCGATAGCGTGCGTGATCAGATCGCCACCTGGGAGCGGGAAGGGATCATCAGGCGGTATAAAGCCGTGGTCGATCTGGACCAGATGCGCAAGATCGCTGGCGTTGAAGTGATCACTGCGCTGATCGATGTATCAGTCTCCCCGGAGCGTGGTGTTGGCTTCGACGATGTAGCCGCACGGATATCGCAGTTTCCCGAGGTCCGGTCCGTGTACCTGGTATCCGGCGTCCAAGACCTGCGCTGCGTGGTAACCGGCCGCAGCATGCATGATGTCGCCGATTTCGTGGCTCAAAAGCTCGCCACCATAAGCCGGGTAACGGCTACCGCCACACATTTCGTCCTGAAGACGTATAAGGACGACGGCGAGCTGCTTATCGGGGGAACCGAAGACCACCGCCTGAGAGTGGCACCATGAGGCCGCTGAACCCGGCCGTCGTTGCCTGCCCGCCATCTGGGATACGCCGTTTCTTTGATATAGCGGCTAGCATGGAAGACGTCATCTCGCTAGGAGTGGGCGAGCCTGACTATGCGACTCCCTGGCGGATCAGGGAAGCTGGGATATTCGCCCTGGAAAGTGGCATCACCACCTATACGTCGAACGCGGGGCTGCTGGAACTTCGCGAGGCCATCTGTGCGGATCTCGATCGCCGCTATAGCCTGAGTTACCGGCCAGCCGATGAATGCCTCATTACCGCAGGCGTGTCGGAGGGGCTGGACCTTGCGCTCCGGGCGATGCTGGCGCCGGGCGACGAGGTGCTGATCCCGGAACCTTGTTACGTTGCGTATGGGCCATGCGTGAGCCTGGCGGGCGGTAAGCCGGTAACCGTTGCCACGAGCGGGACCGATGGCTTTCGCCTGCACGCTGACCGGATCGCGGCCGCTATTACCCCAAGAACAAAGGCAATCCTGCTCAGTTCGCCTGCCAACCCGACGGGAGCCGTGCAGGCACGTGAGGATCTGGCGGCCGTGGTCGAACTGGCCGTACGGCATGATCTTTACCTGATTTCTGATGAGATATACGAGAGGCTCAGCTACCTTTCGCCGCATGTCAGTGTGGCGGCTCTGCCGGGTGCGCTCGAGCGGACTATCCTGCTGGGCGGCTTTTCAAAGGCTTACGCCATGACGGGATGGCGCGTAGGTTACTTGTGTGCCCCTGCGGCCATATCAGAGCTGGCCTGCAGGATCCATCAGTACACCATGCTCTGCGCGTCACATATATCGCAGCTAGCCGCGCTGGAGGCGCTGCGCAGCGGTGCAGCTGACGCGGATGAAATGATTGCTGATTATGACCGCCGCCGCCGTATCTTTGTCAAGGGCCTCTGCGAAATTGGCCTGGACTGCCCGGAGCCCGGCGGGGCATTCTATGCATTCCCTTCCATTAGCAGCACCGGTCTGACCTCCCAGCAATTCGCTGAGCAGCTCCTCTATGCCGAGCGTGTTGCCGTGGTTCCCGGGGATGTCTTCGGCCCGTCGGGCGAAGGATATGTTCGATGCTGTTATGCGACAGCGCTATCGGACCTTGAGGAGGCGCTGGCCCGGATCGATCGTTTCCTGGGGAAGCTTCCCGCTGCTCCGGTTGCTTAATGACCATTAGCGGGTAGCGACCGGGTGGCGGCATTGGCCCTTTGGTAAATGATTCCGCTTTCTCGGCCAGTAACTGGTCATCAGGTGCCGGACACGACCAGTTACCAGCTCGAGTGGTTAACCGAGAGACGCTCGCTCGTTGACTGCCAACGACGTCCAGCAGTCCCTGGTCTCGTCGTCAGCGGGGAAGAATGCCTCGACTCGCAACTCCTGCGCGGTGACATCGATCGGCGCGCCGATCGTCGAGACCACCGAGAAGAACCGAAGGCTGGTGCCGGCCATGTCAAAGTGCAGATCGACGATCGGCGCGGTGCCGGGGGACAGGTCGGGTTCGGTCAGGAGCCTGGCGACGTCGGGCCGGCCGCGAAGGTCTCGGACAAGCTCAGCCGTCTGCTGGTCGAGCACGCCGCCGATCGCCTCCCGGTGCGCCCGGTCGAGAAGCGCTGGCACTACCGCGGCCCAGTTACGTAGCTGGTCGCGCATCGGGCCGGGTTCAATGACCAGCCGCAGCACGTTCGCTGGCGCCGGGACCGGGTACGGCGCGAACAGGCGGCCGAAGAGCCGCTGCGCGCCGTTGTTGGCACGCTGCACCTGCCAGCCGCGGTCGAGCACCACGGCCGGGAACGGCTCATGCTGGCCGAGCATCGACGTGAGCGCCTGCTCTACCCGCTTGAGTAGCGGGCTGCTGAGCGGCGCGCTGGAGTACAACGGCGCATAGCCCGCGGCGAGCAGCAACTCGTTGCGCTCTCGCAGCGGCACGTCGAGAGCGCGCGCGAGCCGGACCACCATCTGCCGGCTGGGCTGCGCCCGGCCCGTCTCTACGAAACTCACGTAGCGCGGCGTCGTCTCAGCGTCGCAGGCGAGGTCCAGCTGGGACTTGGCCCGGACCGCGCGCCAGTGCCGCAGCAGATGGCCAAACCCGGCCGGCGCGGGAGCGGTGACAGACACGTTCGTGAGCCTACGGCCGCTAGCGCACCAGGGCGCTTCCCAGCCAGGGAATCGCCGCCAGAGCGGCGGGGCCAGCACAGTGGACCCGACGCGAATTCACCGCACATGCGACAAGGAGCCATCGTGCAACTCGCCATCCTGACCATCGACGACGCCCCGGCCGGGAGCCGGGCCGTGCTCGACGGCATCGCGGCCGATCTCGGCCTGGTACCCAACCTGGCGGCGGCCACAGCCGCATCGCCCGCCCTGCTCGCCGGCTTCGACGGGCTGCGCCGCGCGGTCGCGTCGGCCAAGCTCGACCCGGTTCTTCGTGAGATCGCCGGTGTCGCCGTCGGCGTCGCTGTCGACAACCGCTACGGCGTCGCCTTTCACTCCACGATGCTCGGCAAGCTGGGCCTGCCCGAGGAGCAGATCAAGCTGCTGCGCGAGGGCGCCGCGCCGACCTGCGGGACCGCCGCCGCCGTCGCGGCGCTGGCCCGCGAGATAGCACTGAACCGGGGCAAGGTCAGCGACTCGGCGCTCGCCGCCGCGGCGCAGGCCGGGCTGGCCACCGAGGCGGTTCTCGACGTGCTGCTGGAGAGCGCTTTCGCCACCCTGGTCGGCCTCATCGACAATCTCGCCGGACACGTCGAACTCGACGCCTTCATCGCACCGCAAGCCTGGTAGCCGACAGGCCCAGCGCAGCGGCCGCGGGGACCCGCGGCCGCTGCGTGCGTATGACGGCGGGACAAAGCAGCCCGAGCAGGCTCGCTGTGCGCGATGCCCGCGCGGGCACCCGGGACCGCCGCCCTGCCGTCCGGGACGCCCGCGGGAACGCCAGAGACGCCGGAACCGGCGGCCGGGATGGCCGGGCGGGGTGCGGGCGGCTTGCTGCGGGCCGCCTTGCGGGAGCCGGGGGTCCTCCTGGGCGCGGTGATGCTGGCCGTCTACGTGGGTCTTGAACTCTCGGTGGGCAACTGGGGGTTCAGCTACATGGTGCAGGCGCGGGCGCTGGCCAGGCCGCTTGCGGGCTACCCGGTCAGCGGGTACTGGCTCGGGCTGACGGTTGGCCGGTTCCTGATCAGCCCTCTCGCGGCGCGGGCCGGCGCGACGATCGCTGGCATGATGTATGCCTGCCTGGCGGGGGTCATCGTCGCCACCAGGCTGGCCTGGGTCTCACCGAACGCGGCACTGGCCAGCGTGGCACTCCTGCTGCTGGGGTTCTTCCTCGGGCCGGTCTTCCCGACCACGATGGCAATCGTGCCCCTGCTCGCCCCGCCAAGGCTGGCCGCCACCGCGATCGGGGTCATGAACGCGGCGGCGGTGGTGGGCGGCGCCGGGCTGCCATGGCTGGCCGGGACCATCGCCCAGCACACGGGCATCTGGACGCTCCTGCCGTTCACCCTGTCCCTGGGCCTGCTCCAGGTTGCCGTGTGGCGGCCGCTCGCCCACCGGATCCGGGCTTCCCCCGTGGCCGGCCGCCGGTAAGCGCGACTCAAGCGGTTGGCCACCCTGACCTCCGCGGCGCCCTCGACCGCATCCACAGCCCGGCCGGCGATCAGTTTCCTCAAGCACCGGCAGCCCACCCCGCGACAAGGCCCTTGTTGTTCGAGATGCGCGACAGCGCATGTGCAGAAATGCGCACGCCACACCCATCCCGCTGCATCATCGATGAACAGTCATGAAGCAAGAAGGAGTCAGCAGGCTCGTCGTACCCGTATACCAGTACCAAATGCCCGCCCCGCAGAGAACTGTTAACCCTCGCGGCATTGATGGATAGAATCGCGTACATTCCTTGGGCTAGCGCCTCCGTGATTTCGCCGATGCCCAGTGCCCCGATGACGCGGCAACGTATGCCGAGGCGCTCCGCGAGTTCGGCCAGCGGATAATGAAATGCACCCTGGATGGTGCCGTGCTCGGTCCCGGTGAACGTGCCGTTCGCTACGGCCATCATAGTGAGCTGATAGAGGCTCAAGTTGTTGGTGACGCCAATAGTGTCGCCTACCATCTTCAGGCAGCAGATTCCGCAGATCTCTGGGATCCAGCGCTGATATTCTAGCTGGCCCGAGCCAAATGAAATCCACGGCTCAGTGTCATCCGGCCGCCTCTTTGGCACATATACAGGTACCGGTGGCATGTTGTATCCGTTCGTCTCACACTAGGCCCGTAGCGATTTCTGCGTGTCCGGAAACACGGAAATCGGCCCGATTTTAGCAGCGGCCGGATCGCAGTGGCCGCTGGGACATCCGGCCGATCGGCTGCAGCCGACGGGTCATGGTGGCCGGGACCCGTCGGCCTGATTGTGGCCCGGCCGGAGCGGCTGTCAGGCGGGGACCGTGGTGATCCCGAGCCGCGCGGCCGAGGTGGGCTCGACTGACTCGTAAGGGCGCGAGGTCACGCTGACGCGTGTGGGCTTGGTTGCCCTTCTGGCGGGCTGCTGCCCAGCAAGGAGGATCGTCAGTTCGGCGTCGTCGGTCGGGGTTTCCTGAAGTACAGGCGTGAAGGGCCCGGCAGTTGCCACGGCTCCGGTCCCGGCGAGTGCGGCGGCAATGCGCCCGAGCATGCTGCTTCGAGGCAGCCGGGGCGGCCGCCCCGGCAGCGCCATTTCTTCGTGCTCAATCCAGGCAGGAAGCTCCGAGGTGCGGGCTGCCGACGGCACCGCTGGCTCCGACGGCTCCGCCGGATCCCGGGCCAGGGCGCCCACGATGCGCCCGCCCAGTGAGTTAGCCCGCATCGCCCACCCCTTCCCCGGTAGCGGCAGGCGCGGCAGCCGGGCCGGTGACGGCGATCGGTTCAGCTTCGGTGGTCAGGGGGCCGGTCAAGTGCACGGTGTGGGCGAGTTTCTGCACTGCGAATGGCGCACCGACGCCGAGGCCGAAC
>CAVPSA010000012.1:0-89194 GCA_963707905.1 uncultured Actinomycetes bacterium
CCACCCTTGTCGCGGCCGACAACGCGCTGATCCACGCGTTCGTGGAGCGCCACGGGCAGTGCGTGATCAAGCCGGTCGACGGCCACGCCGGCCGGGGCGTGCTGCGCCTGAACGCTGACGACAGCAACCGCGCCTCGATCATCGAGATGCTCACCTGCCATGGCCGGCAGGCAGCCGTCGTGCAGGAGTGGATCGCCGCGGTCCGGGACGGGAACAAGCGAATCTTCCTGCACAACGGCGAGCCCGCTGGCGCGACGATCCGCTACCCGATGGCCCCCGATTTCCGCATCGGGATGCCCGCCGCGCTCGCAGAGCTCACCGAACGTGACCGCGAGATCTGCGACCGCCTTGGGCCCGAAGTGCGTGCACTCGGTCTCGTGCTGGCCGGCCTCGACGTCATCGGCGATTTCCTGATCGAGGTCAACGTGACCAGCTCGGGCGCGCTGCACAAGTCCGACCGCCTGCTCGGCACATCGCTGTGCGACGGCTTCATCGAGCTCATCGAAACCATCAGGCCCTGCCGGAGGACCCCATGACCACCGCTATCGTCTGCATCGCACTGCTCAGCGCGCTGCTGTTCATCCTGGGATTCAACGTGTCCCGGCTGCGAGGCAAGTCGGCCAGCCAGCAGCCGACCGCCATGGATGATCCGCTGTTCGTCGCCATCCGGGCCCACGGCAACGCGGCCGAGTACATCCCGACCCTGGCCGTGCTCATGCTGATCGTGGGAGCACATGATCCCGCCACCTGGATGCTGGTCGCGATAGTCGTGGCCACCGCGGCTCGCTTCCTGCACGCCGTCGGCGTGCTGCGGCCGGCGACATGAGCCAGCCCGTGCCGCTGCGCATGATCGGCGCCATCACCACCTACGTCGCGGGACTGGCGCTCACCGTCGCTGCCGTGCTCGTGCTGTGACCCAGACCGCCGCAACACCCAGAAAGGAGAGGCCGATGACTGACGTGAAGGTGCAGAAGCCGTTCCGCCGGGCCGTCGCTGACGACGATGCCGCCGCCACGTAGGGCCTGGAACGGATGCTGGGGCTGGGCGGACACGGCGGCCTCTCCCCGGAACGGGAGTACCCTGCTGCGCCGCCCCGACTTCGTGATGGACGGCCACAGGCTGATCGCAAGGGGAGACGCCTTACTACCCTCAGGCGTTCGAGGCCCCGCCGGGCGCACGGAACCGGTCGAGGCGATGAACCAGCACTAAGTACCGGAGACAGTTCCACTTGGATCCACGAGTGACCTCAAGTAATCCTCCATCTTGTTCCAGCTGTCTTCCTGGCCGTCGGTCTTGGTCATGTGGTCACGGCCAGCTTGGTCACGGAACGCGAGGGTCATCTTCACCTTCGTCACTCCGTCGGTCTCGTGGAGGTCTACCGTCTCGACCGCCTCCGCATCCGGCCAGCCTTCGAACAGCCACGTGTCGACGATCCGGGTCGGCCGCTCGATCTCCAAGTAGGTTCCACGAAACGAGCACTCGGTTCCGTCGTCGGTCACGAAGACCATGTGATACTTCCCCCCGACGCGCAGGTCGATCGAGCAAACCGTCATCTTGTCCTCAAATGGAGCGAACCAGTTGCGCACATGTTCCGGCTTCGTCAATACGTCGAAGACGAGTTCGATCGGAGCGTCGAACTCTCGAGTGGTGACAATCTCGAGATCACTCGGGTATTCGATGACTGCCGACCCATGCCGATTAGGTGTCACTGCCGCTCTCCTTGTCGTTGTAGCTCTTTGAGGTAGTCGTCCATCCGGTCCAGCCGGTCGTTCATCGCCTGCTCGTACTTGGCCACCCAGTCGTGCAACGGCCGAAGGTGCGCGGGTTCCAGGCGGTACAGCCGCTGACGCCCCTCCGCGCGGCACCTGACGAGTCCCACCTCACTGAGCACCCGTAGGTGTTTCGAAACCTGAGGCTGGGGCATCGAGAGGTCGTTCACGATCGCCCCGACCGTCTTCTCGCCCGCGATCAGCGCGTCCAGGATTTCGCGGCGGTGCACATCGCCAATGGCGTTGAAGACATCCGACGTCGTGGAAGAGCGGGCCACGTCGCGATCATATTCCGATATCGGCATGTGTCAAGCCATGCAGGAGGACAGGACCCACTGGTTGCCCATGGCCACGCTCCATGGGTTCAGCGATGCATCGCCGCGGCGAGGCTGACGTCGTCGCAGACGCCCCACATCACTAGGAAACGGACTTCAAAGCACACTCGGAACACAAGAATCACAAAGAAGACAGAAAGCCTGAAACACCTAAAGTCCGTGGCGTTACGCTTGCCCGTCAGTCCGGTGGTGCCTGCAGGAATTCGATAAATGCCGGGAGGGCGGCCGGGTCTTGGAACAAGAACCCGTGGCCGCCTTCGTAGCCATGCAGCTCGGCGCCGCGGATGCGCGATGCGATCTTTTCGCTGTTGCGAGCCGGTGCGATCCCGTCGTAGTTGCCGTAGCCAACCAGGGCCGGGCAGGTGATCGCGCCGAGCCGGTCCCACACGTCGTGGCCTTCGCGCGCCTGGAGCTGGGCCGCGTAGGCCGCTGCGGCGGGCGGGTCCTGCTGGTCTTGCCCGGCGGCGGTCATCCGCTCGGCGATGGCCCGATCCACCGGGTGGGCCTCTAGCCAGCGCTGGTCCCAGCGGCTGTCTACCACCTTCAGCTCCACCGCCGCCCGCTGCCCGGGCGGGAACTCCAGCAGCTTTTGCAGCGGGTAGGAGGATCCGCCTTCACCACCGGCCGATGTGCAGGCCAGAGCCAGGCGGTCGACCCGCTGCGGATGGGTGACGGCGAACTCCTGCGCCACCATGCCGCCAAAGCTCACCCCGGCCATCCGGCACGACTGCCACCCTGCGACCTCCAGTAGCCCCGCGGCGTCGGCCGCAATATCGCCCATGGTGTACGGGTGAGTCACCGGGGCGCTGCGGCCAAAGCCGCGGTAGTCCCACGCCAGCAGATCGAAGCTGGCGGCAAGAGGATCAAGCAGCGGCCGGACGGCCTGCAAGGTCAGCCCCGATCCGTTGAAAAACAGCAGCCGGTGACCACTGCCCCGTCGCTCCCAATACAGCCCCACCCCATTCACACGGTCCACCGGCATCGCGCTCACCCTCCCCGGCAACGACCACTCCGCACCGCGGTCTCTGACGCTACCCGCCCGCCGGGTGCCGCCCCTCCTCCACCGCCGCCGATCTGCATGGCCGGGCGCCTGCTGGCGATCTTGTTCCTGGCGAGCCAGAACCGGGTATTCGGCGTCTTCGCGCATTGCCGGGCGCAGCGCTCGCTCGTGCTCAGCATCCGGCGTGGATAGCGATGGCTGCTGACAATTACTGGCGGGTGAAGGTCAGATGGGTGACGCCGCTGGGGCTGGTCACAGCCTCTATTCGGAAGCGCTCTTCGAGCGCGCCGAGGCCATCCCACAGCCGTTCACCGCGGCCCAGCACGATGGGCACCACGACGATGTGCAGGTAGTCAATCAGGTCAGCGGCCAGGAAGGCGCGGATGGTAGCTGGGCCGCCGCCGATCCGGACGTCCAGCCCGGCTGCGGCCTGCCGTGCCTGCTGCAGGGCCTCGGTGGGGCTGGCGCCGGTGAAGTGGAACGTGGTGCCGCCCTCCATCTCCAGCGGCGGCCGGGGATGGTGGGTCAAGACGAACACCGGGGTGTGAAACGGCGGGTTGTCTCCCCACCAGCCCTTCCACTCATGATCTGGCCAGAGGCCGCGCTGAGGCCCGAACTTATTCCGGCCCATGATCTCCGCGCCGATGCCCGGCTCCCAGGCGCTGGCAAACGCATCGTCCACACCGCCGCTGCCGCCCGGCTGGCCTTGCATGGCATGGAAGCTACGGGTGGCGAAAAACCACTCGTGCAACCGGGTACCCGCATGCCCGAACGGGGCATCCAGGCTCTGCCCTTCGCCGGTGCCGAACCCGTCCAGCGACACCGAGAAGTTGTGCACACGCACCCGCGACATGGCCTCCTCCTTCAAAACGACGACGCACCGGTCAGCGGGTCGGCTGCCCGGAGACACCGCGCGCACCGGTAAGGACCATCCGCCGTGCTCGAACTCATCGCGGCGCGGGTTGCAGTCACGGTACCCGCGGGTCCGGCCAGCCGCAGATCGAGCCTGTCACAACAGCGGCATTGCGTGCTGCGCGCTGCCGCGAGCCGGTGAGGACACGGGTCGTGGTCTACTGACGAGTTGTCACCAAAGGGCGAACGGCGGCTGCGCGGCCTCCTGCTCGCTGAGTTCCAGCGGGAGTTCCACCCGACCTATGCGCGCGGCACGGTAGGCCGCGTAGATCAGCTCCAGTACCGCCCGGCCGTCCGCACCGGTCTCCTGCGGCATCGCCGCGTCGAGGACACAGCTGACGAAGTGATCCATCTCCTGCGGAATTCCAGAGTGCCATAGCTCGTCGAAGATGGTGAACGTCCAGCCACGGGTATCGGGTGCCTTCTCGACGGCATATCCGTAGCCGACATCGCTGTACGTCGACAGGGACGAGCCGCGCATCAGGTCGGCATACGTGATTCCCCGGCTTCCCACGATCTCGGCACGGTCGTCCATGCCGCCCGGCTTTGCCCAGCTCGCCTCGACCAGGCCCATCCGGTTGCCGTCAAAGCGGATCGTCACGATCGCGTGGTCCTCCGCCCGCGTCCGTCCGCCGTGCACGAACGTGCCTGCCTCCGCCGCCACCGTGAGGGCAGCGGGCTTGCCCAGCACCCATCGCGTGAACTCGATGCCGTGGCAGCCCATGTCCATCAGCACGCCGCCACCGGACTGCTCCGGGTCCCAGAACCAGTCCGAGTGCGGGCCGTAATGCTGCTCGGTCTGCCGGACCAGGTACACCTCCCCGAGCGCGCCCTCATCAGCGAGCTCCTTCGCGCGGACGTACTTTGGCGCGAAGCAGATCTCCTCCGCATACATCAGCAGAACCCCAGCGGCGGCGCACGCGCTGATCATTTCGTCGGCCTCGCGCAGCGTCCGGGCGAGCGGCTTCTCGCAGATGACGTGCTTGCCGGCCTGGGCCGCGGCGACGGCGATGTCTCGGTGCAGCGCGTTCGGCGCCGCGATGCACACCACGTCGACGTCGGGCCGGCCGGCTAGCTCGCGGAAATCGGTGAGCCAGGCGGGAATCCCCCAGCGCCCGGCGAACTCCGCTGCCTTGTCCGCTGACCGCGAGGCCACAGCGCGCAGGGTGGCACGGGGCAGCCGCGCGAAAGCCTCCGCATGCGCTCTGGCGATGAAACCGCTGCCCACGATTCCGATGCCGACGTGATCCGACGCCATGAACTGCCTCCTGCGTACTGGCCTTATCCCGCCGGCCGCAGCGCCGAGTGGGCCGATCTGCCGACCGTACCGGACGCCGGCGCGCACGCATGGCGCGAGATCACGCCGGCATGTACCTCTCGAACCAGGTCACGAGCCGGGTCAGGTAATCAGTGACGGCCGGGAACCGGCTGACGCCGTGTCCTTCCCCGGGGTAGACCACCAGTTCGGAGTCGACGCCATGACTGATCAGTGCCTGATGGAACTCCCTGGCCTGGCCGACCGGCGTGCACCGGTCCTTCACGCCCGCCGTGAGCAGGGTCGGCGTTCTGGCCTTGCTCGCGTGCATAACCGGACTGCGTGTGTGCACCTGGTTGCCGATTTCCTCGGGATCGGCGTTGTCTAGGAACCACAGTCCCCAGCGGGGGATGTTGGTCGTGAACGTGAAGCTGTACCACTCAGTCACCGGAGAGCCGGCGACGGCGGCCTTGAACCTCTGGTCCTGGGTCACCAGCCAAGCCGACATGAAGCCGCCGTAGCTGACGCCCATCGTGCCGATCCGCGCCGGATCGGCGATCCCGCGCTCGATCATTGCGTCGATTCCGGACAGGTAGTCGTGGGTGTCCGCGCCGCCCATGTCGCCGACGACTTTGGCGGCGAACTCCTGACCCCGCCCGGCGCTACCGCGCGGGTTCGGGAGCAGGACGGCATATCCGCGGGAGACCAGCAGGGGCACCGCGTAGTCACGCATCGTCCAGCTCCGCTGGTAGGCCCCGATCGGCCCGCCGTGGACGTGCAAGACCAGCGGGAACGGCCCGGCTCCGGGAGGCGCGCACAGGACTCCTTCGATCACTGTCCCGTCTGGTGCGCTCCACGTGACGTTCGCCGCCGAGCCCGCGACCGACCGGATGTAGTCGGTGCCGGCGTGGGCCAGGGAGGCCAGCACCTGTTCGGTGCCGGCGCCAACGATCGCGATCTGCTGCGGAGTGTCGTAGTCGTCCCGGGCCACGACGACCCGGCCGTCGGACGTGAAGGCGCCGGCCGGGTAGAACCAGCTCGCCCACGACTGTGCGGACGCGACCAGTTCCTTGGCGGTGATCGTCTCCGGCAGGGGTCCCTCCCCGGCGTCGGCGATCCCGGCCACGCTGTCTAGATGGCGCTGGCCGACGTAGCCGAGCCGCGTTCCGTCGATCCACTGGATCGCGGTGACATCCGCCCCGGCGGTGTCCACGGTGCACCTGGTGCCGGCCACCAGGTCTAGCAGGATCAGGTCACCCGCCACGATCCACCGGTCGCTGCATACGGCTTCTACCACGGCGGCCCTCGTACTGTCGGACGTCCCGGCAGGCAGCCCGAGCTGGACGTCACTGCGGAGCAGCTCGGTCAGCTCACCCGTCGAGATGTCGAGCCGGCTGAGCACCGCGGAGTACCAGTCGTCCTCGCCGGGCTGTTCGCTGGTGATTGCCAGCACATGCCCGGAGCCGGACCAAGCCGCCTCCCAGACGTTCAGCCCGTCGGGCGAGACCCTGACGAGCTCGCCGGAGGCCGGGGTGTAGAGCCACAGGCCACGCCAGGCATCCTCCCGCGTGCCAGTGTCGACCTCCGGGTACCAGGACGGTAGCCCGGACTCGCCCAAGCCGACCGTTCCCGATCCCTGCGCGTCAGCCATCTCCGCTCCGAGCCCGGCGACCCCTAGCAGGATCCGGGAGCCGTCCGGTGACCACGCGAGATACTCGACCGTGCCGGGGACAGCAGGCGCTGGCCGGGCCTCGCCGAGCTGCCCGTCGGCCAGCAGGTAGAGCTGGAACACCTCAGCCTTGGCCCGGTCGGACAGGAAGGCCAGGGATGCCCCGTCTGGCGCGAGCCGGGCGGCCTTGGCTGACCCGCCACCGGAAGTCAGCGCGCGCAGCGTGCTGTCCCGCACCTCGTACAAGGCGGTGCGCGGCAGCCCCTCGAGTTCGTCATAGACCGATCCGGTCACCACGATGCGGCTGGCGTCGGCCGTCGTGACGAGGTCGGTGACATGGTGCGGCCTGCCGAAAGCCGGCTCGTGCAGCCGCCGGAGATGCTCGGCGACCGCCCCGTACTCAGGGGATTCCCGCAGGTCTTTACGCATAGTCCGGGATGATCTCATGCACTATGTAGGTGCCGCTATCAGCTGGCGACACCCAGCCGGCGGGTCCCGGGAGGCCCGCGCTGCTTGCGCCGGGTGCACGTCCTGCACGTCATCATCGCTGATCAGCTGACCCCCGGCCATTCCCCGCCCGACGGCGTCTGTGGCGCGCTTACCGCCTGCGCGCTCGCTTTCGTTTTTATCGTCGGCTGATCCGGCCAGCGCAATCATGCGGTCGCCATCGCCCCGGGACCATGCCCGTCAGATGGCAGGTGACTGGCGTGTTCACAGCGAAAGGCCCGCTTCGAGATGCGCGATGGCCTGGTCGATCAGCGAAGCGAGGTCGGCGTCAGGATCGTCGGCCATCGCGGCTAGCACCGCCATCATGGCTCCGACGACCGCCCCGGCGACGGTGCGGACAGCGAAGTCGTCGGGACGGCGCCCGGACCGCTCGGCCATGGCCCCGGCCGCCCTGGCGAGCGCGCTGGCGGGCAGCGCGCCGGCGATGAGCCCGCCGACCAGGGGCAACAGCCGCAGCCCGGAGCCCATGGCGCCGACGCCCCGGACCGCCTGAAAGTACTGCGGCATGGTGAACAGCAGGCCGATCATGCCCAGGCCCGCCACCCCGCCCAGGATTGCCCCCCAGGTGAACGACGCGGAACGAAACAAACCCGGGTCGACCAGCGGCTGGCCGCCCCACCTGCCGAGCCGGCGTTCCCAGGCCACGAATCCCCCGAGCAGCACAAGCCCTAAGGCCATCAGCGCCAGGGCAGCGGGATCACCCCAGCCGTCCTGGCCCGCTTTGATCAGGCCGTAGGTCACCGCGACTAGCCCGGCCGTCGAGCCGGCCATCCCGGCCGGGTCCAGCCCGGGCCGCTCGGCGGCCCGTGACTCCGGGATGAGTCCGACGCCGACGAACAGGCCCACCGCGACGACCGGGACGTTGATCAGGAACACCCAGCCCCACCACAATCGTGACAGCATCCAGCCGCCCAGGATCGGTCCCAGCGGCAGGGCCAGGAAGTTAGCCGCCTCGTAGACCCCGACCGCCCTGGGTCGCTCATCGTCATCGAACAGGACGGTCAGCGCGGACAGGGCCATGACCGTGATCCCGGCCCCGGCCAGCCCCATCAGCAGCCGGGCGACCAGGAACACACCCGGCGACGGCGCGTAGGCGCACAGCGCCGACCCGGCTCCAAAGGCGGCCAGCGAGGCGAGCATCACCTTCTTGCGGCCGTAGCGGTCACCGATCAGGCCTGCAGGCAGCACCCCGGCGGCGAGCAGCAGCAGGTAGCCGGAGGAGAACCACTCCAGGTCTGACTCCGGAGCATGCAGCGCCTTCGCCAGCGTCGGCAGGGCCACCGAAAGGACGGTGCCGTCCAAGGTCACCGCCAGGACGCTCAGGCTGACGGCTCCCAGTGCCCACCACCTGCGCGATCCCGCATCCAGCATAGTGGTAACCTCCGAATAGAGGTTACTACTATTTATGGGTAACCAACACGAGATGATAGGAGACAGCGCTATGGCAGAGCACATGCGCGCCGATCCGGACGCTGATGACCGGCTCGTGCGGCTTGACGATGGTGACATGCACGTCGTGGAGGACGGCAAACCGGGCGCGCCCTCCTTGCTGCTGATCCACGGTTCTGCCGCCTCGCTGGTCTGCTGGGACCTGGTGGTCCCAGCCCTGGCAGGCGCCTGCCGTGTCATCCGTGTCGACCTGCTCGGCTGCGGAAAATCGACCACTCCCGCCGGTGGGTACGACGCCCCTACTCAGGCCCGCAGGGTCGGCGCCACCCTGGACAAGCTCGGGGTGAGCCGGGTGACGGTCATCGGGCACTCCTCGGGCTGTACGGTGGCCACGGCCCTGGCCGAGCAGCGGCCCGGCGCGGTGGCGGGCCTGGCCCTCATCGACTTTGGCCCCAGCCTGCGCGCCAAGACCCCTGAACGCCTGCTCCTCCGTCTCCTGCTGACCCGGTTTCCCGGGCGGCTGCTGTGGCGCCTGCGAACTGAGGCCAGAATCCGCAAGGCCGCGCGCGTCGGCTTCACCCGCCCTGTGGACATCCCCGACGCCTTCATTGAAGATGCGCTGAGAATGACACACCGGGCCTTCGTGGGAACGGTGCGCGCCCCCCTGACCTACCTCGGGCAGCGGAGCCTCCCCGACCGGCTAGCCCCGCTGGGCCTGCCGCTGCTGGTGATCTTCGGCACTGAGGACCAGCGCTGGCCTTCCTCGGGAGCTGCCGCCTACCGCATCGTGCCCGGCGCCCGCGTCGAGTTGCTGCCGGGCGTGGGACACACCCCGATGATGGAAGACCCGCAAACGACCGGCAGACTGCTGCTGGACTTTGCCGTAGCCGCCGCGCACCCCAGCTGACAGTGGCCCGCTATCGCCGTCCCCGTTCTCTCTCATAGCCGCGAAGAGAGTTATCGCGCGCCGGAGCTGGATCGCGGGACGCGCGTAGCTGGGATGCTTTCCGGTGGAATCAGATGCTGGCTGGCGGCCGGGTAAAGGCCAGCTGGGCCTCGAAGACCTGCTGATCCGCCTCGGCGATGTCATCCACCTCATGGAGCCAGATATCGCGCCCGGGCCCGTGCGGCTGGTAGCCGTGCGCCTGGACCCAGGCGGCCAGATCCTGGTAAACCATCGGATAGATGCTGGCAGCAGGGCCGCTGCGGACCGCAGCGGCGGCCTCGATCGCGGGCAGGACACGGCAGTGGGCGGGCGGCGGCAGTTCCGACGGCTCCTCGGCCACCGGCAGCGCCACGTTCACGGTGACCTCCTGGCCGTCGGTCTGCTCGTAGAAGAGCATGAACGGCCCGGCCACCTTGACCAGCCCGCTGATGCCGAGCTGGTCGAACTTCACCCGGGCGCGGTTCACCGCGGGCACGATGTCCTCCGGTCCCCAACCCGGTGCCGTGTCGGCGATCACGACCACGCCCAGCGGCGGGATCTGCTTGACCACGATGTCGTCTGCTGGCATGTCATCCTCCTGAGCGATATGGCGGAGCCGTGCCTCGACTCCGAGCAGATGGTGTCGTTGCCGCTGGAGTTCGCGTTCCAGCTGCGCCTGGCGCAGCAGCAGCATCCCGCGCAGCTCGTCCACCGTGATGCCGTCGAGAAGCTTCCTGATCTGCCCGAGTGTCAGGCCCAGGTCCTTGAGCGCGACGATGCGGTTGAGCTGCCGCAGTTGCTTCGCCGAGTAGGAGCGGTAGCCGGTGACCGGATCAACCTCGACGGGCAGCAGCAAACCAATCTCGTCGTAGTGCCGCAGAGCGCGGATGGACACCGCCCCCAGCCGGGCGAACTCTCCAATGCTGAACATGACACGAGCATGCCCCCCTCACGCAACGTGAGAGTCAACCCCGGCTGTTGGGCGCTTATGAGATCAGGGCTGGCAAGCAGCCCCTTTGGCCGCGGCCGCGCAGAAGGCGGGTAGGTGCAGTCTTAGCCGGCCGATCTACGTTGGCAGCATTGCTGCTGCTCACCCATCCGGGGTGATGCCTCTGGCCCGCAGCAGCGATGGACTGCTGCTATATCCAGCGGAGCTAGCAGCTATGCGCTCCACAGTCGGACGATGGGGTCATCGCCGAGGACGTCCAGGAGGTGATGATCGGGGTTGCCCGTTGTGGGCACGGCAAGGGTGGTCTCGGCAGGCGGGAAGATCCTCAGGGCTCTGGGCTTCGCGGTCTCTGTGGCCGACTCCGACATGGCCGGCGACGGCGACGTCGGGCAGCAGGGGCAACTAGGCCTGCCGATGAGGGCGCCAGCGGATCGGGCCGGGGCGCTGGGCGATTGTGTCGGGTAGCCCCGGCGGGAATTCTCTCGCGGTGGCCTGGCGATGCGGAGGCGTGGCCGTGTTAGGGCGAGTTGGCCGTGCTGTCGGCCAGGCCGCCGCGTGCGGAACGGAGATGTGATGGCTGCAGCGGAGGAAACTCGCGAGCGTTCAGCGTCTGCCGGTGAGCGGTGGTATGCGCTCGACCCGGTGGAAGTCGCGGCCAAGCTCACGGTTGTCCCTGACTCGGGTCTTTCTGCTGGTGAGGCTGCGGAGAGGCTCAAGCGGAACGGACCGAACGCGCTGCCGGCGGAGGAGCCGCCGTCCAGGGTCCGCCGCCTGCTGGCGGAATACACGAGCTACATGCAGCTCATCCTGGTCGGGGCGGCGGTCGTCTCGCTGGTGATCAAGCAGTGGAGCACGGCGATCGTGCTGTTCGTGATCACGCTTTTCAATGCCCTCGTCGGGCTGAGGCAGGCAGGCAAGGCCGAGTCCGCGATGAACGCGCTGCAGTCGATGATGAAGGCGACGGCGCGTGTGCGGCGCGACGGTGCGGAGGCCGAGATCGGGGCCGAGCAGCTGGTGGCCGGCGACGTGGTGCTGATCGCGGCAGGTGATGAGGTGCCGGCGGACGGCCGGATCGTGACCTCAAGCGCGCTGCAGATCGACGAATCGGCCCTGACGGGCGAGAGCGTCCCGGCGCCCAAGGACGCCGGGACCCTGTCCGGCGGTGAGATCGGCCCCGGCGAACAGTCGAACATGGCGTTCATGCACACCCCGGTCACGCACGGCAGCGGTGTGATGATCGTCACCGCGACGGGGAGCGGCACTCAGGTCGGGAAGATCGCGAACATGCTCTCGGCGACGACGAAAGAAGAGACACCGCTCACCAAGCAGATGAACACGCTGACATTGTGGATCGTCAGCGCAGCGGGATTGACGATGATCGTGATGTTCGCCCTGGGCCTGGCCCGCGGGCAGTCGCTGAAGACGCTGTTCGACACCGCGGTCGCGCTGGCGATCGCGGCGATCCCGCTGGCACTGCCGATGGTTGTCCAGGTCGTCCTGTCGCTGGGCAGTGTGGAGCTGGCGAAGGAAAAGGCGATCGTCAAGGATCTGCCATCGGTCGAAACACTCGGGTTCACCTCGGCGATCAACTCCGACAAGACCGGGACGCTGACGATGAACCAGATGACGGCGGTCGAGGTCATCGACCCGGCCGACCGGTATGCGATCACAGGCACTGGCTACAGCCTGGAGGGGAAGATCAGCCATCCGGCCGGCACGACCGAAACCATCGACGCCGCGATCCTTCCTTATGTCGTTGCGAACGACGCCAAGCTTGTCGACGGCAAGGTTGTCGGCGATCCGACCGAGGGTGCGCTGCTCGTGCTGGCCCACAAGGCGGGCGTGTACATCGACGCGACGCGCGAGCAACTGCCCCGCCTCGCCACGTTGCCGTTCGACCCCTCCTACAAGCTGATGGCCACCTTCAACCAGGCCACGGACGCGTCCGGGAACGATGTCGTGCGCTGCTTCGTCAAGGGGGCGGCGCCAGCGGTCATAGCCCGCGCGGCGACCGCGCTGTCCAATGGCATGAGCATCCCCTGGGACGACGCGCTCAAGCAGCGCGCCGAGCAGCATGTCCAGCGCATGGGAGAGGCGGGCTTGCGGGTCATGGCCGCCGCCTTCCGCGACCTCGATGCGGCCAGCTTCGACCCCAGCGGCGACCTGCTCACCTACGTCCAGGACCTGGAGATGACGAGCCTGGTCGGGATGGTGGACCCGCCGCGCGAGGAGTCCAAGGCCGCGGTCGCCGGTGCCCAGCAGGCGCACATCCGGGTGCGGATGGTGACCGGCGATGACGTCGTCACCGGCGCCGCGATCGCCAAGCAGCTCAACATCCCCGGCGAGGCCATCCTCGGCGCCGACTTCGCGGCCCTGCCGGAGGCCGAGCGGCTCGATCGGATCGATCACATCGGCGTTGTCGGCCGGGTCGCACCCGAGCACAAGGTGCTGCTCGCCGAGACTCTCAAGAAGAAGGGCGAGGTCGTCGCGATGACCGGCGACGGCGTCAACGACGCGCCCGCCATCAAGGCAGCCGACATCGGCATTGCCATAGGCAGCGGCACCGAGGTCGCAAAGAGCGCGAGCCGCATGATCCTGTCCGACGACAACTTCGCCACGATCATTTACGCGGTCGAGCAGGGCCGCAAGCTCTACGACAACCTCAACAAGTACATTCGCTTCGTCCTGCTCGAGCTCATCGCATTCGTCCTGACCTTCCTCGGTGCGACCCTGCTCAACATCGCCGCCGGCCAGCCGTTCACGCCGGCGCAGATCCTGTGGATCAACTTCCTCGTCAACGCCCCGTTCGGCGTCGCGCTCGGCTTCGATAAGCAGACTCCCGGCCTGATGAACCGCTGGCCCCGGCCGCGCGGGGACTCGGTCCTGACCAAGGGGGTGATGATCACCTGCGGCCTTGTCGGGCTGTTTATCGCCGTAGCCAACCTGGCGCTGATCGCGACCGGGAAGAATCACTTCGGCAGCCTCAAGATCGGCCAGTCGATGGGCCTGGTCGCCTTCTGCCTGATGCTCGTGGTCGCCGCCTTCGAGGCCCGCAGCGAGACAGGGACGGCCTTCGACACAGACATCTTCAACAGCTCGCGGATGAACGTGATCGCTCTGGCCGAGATCGCCGGGGCGTTCCTTATCACGCAAGCGGACTTCATGCAGCGTCTGCTCGGTACCACCCGGCTGACCGGCGGGCAGTGGGGGCTCGCCTTTCTCGCCGCCGTGGTGCTGCTCCTCGGCTGGGAGGCCGGCAAGTGGATCGCGCGCCGGAGGACTCACGCCAAGCGTGCGGCCGTGCCGGCCCGATGACCAGGAAGGGGCTGGTGCCGGTCCTCCCGTCCTGTGAAGGTTGTCCGCCGGAACACGCCACCGTACGCCGAGGGCAGCCATCATCGATGCGCAGTGGGGATTGCCCCGCGTGCGCATGAACCGTGGCCGTCCGGCAGCGCTGCGGGGGACATCGCACTCACGTCACCGCAACCATCGGAGGTAGCCGACATGGCCAAAGAGAAGAAGGACAAGCACAAGCAGCACAGCGCGCAGGGCCCGGCGCGGCCACCGGCGGCGCAGCAGGAGGCCGCAGCGGGCGCGGCGCCGAAGATGAAGCGCAAGGAGTACGAACGGGAGATGCGGGTCCTGCACGGCGAACTGGTCGCGATGCAGGAATGGGTCAAGGCGACCGGGGCGAAGATCTGCATCGTGTTCGAGGGCCGGGACACCGCCGGGAAGGGAGGCACGATCAAGCGGATCACCGAGCGGGTCAGCCCGCGCGTGTTCCGGGTCGTCGCCCTGCCCGCCCCGACCGAGCGGGAGAAGTCGCAGATGTACATCCAGCGCTACATCACCCACTTCCCAGCGGCCGGCGAGGTAGTGATCTTCGACCGCAGCTGGTACAACCGGACCGGCGTCGAACCGGTGATGGGCTTTTGCAAGCCAGAGGAGACCCAGCGGTTCCTTGATCTGGTGCCAGGGACCGAGAAGGCGATGGCCGACTCGGGGATCTTGCTGTTGAAGTACTGGCTGGAGGTCAGCCCGGACGAGCAGACCCGGCGGCTGGAGTCCCGCATCCACGATCCGCGGAAGATCTGGAAGCTGTCGGACATGGACCTCAAGTCCTACAGCCGCTGGTATGACTACTCCCGGGCAAGGGACGCGATGTTCGCCGCGACCGACACCGCATGGGCGCCGTGGTACATCGCGCACACCGATGACAAGAAGCGCGGCCGGCTCAACATCATCAGCCACCTGCTCAGCCAGGTCCCCTACAAACCGCTCACCCGCCGGGACATCACGCTGCCCAGACGGCAGCGCCCGGGCGGCTACGTCGAGCCCGACCTGCCGCTGCGGCACATCCCGACACCCTTCTGAGCACGCCGATCTGGCCGCCGGCATCCGGCCGGGCGCTGTTGTGCGCCTGGCGCTCAGCCGATCAGTGGGAGCCTGTTGTCGCCGGGCTCAGCCCGGCCGGAGGCCGCCAGGATCCAGTCCAGGTCATCTGAGAGTTCCGCAGGCCTGCCTGGGATGGTCCGGCGAGCCAGCAGATCGTCCAGGATCGCGGCGGTCACCGCGATCCCTTCCGCGGTGGCGATGCTCGACCGGCCCAGCGCCTGGGCCAGGTCGATGCCGTGCACGACGGCCTCGACGATACGGCTGGCCACGAACTCATCGACACGCATCGGCGCGAAGTACCCCGGTCCCACCGCGCCGGCGGGAACCGCCCGGGCCTCGGCCACCGTCTTGGAAAACGTCTCATGCAAGACGCCCGGCATGTCGGCTGGCGTCTTGCCCTGCACCATCTTGTAGGCGTAGTCGTAGACGACGGGCGCGGTTTCTGACCGCGGATTGATGAAGAAGCTGGTCCGGTCCCGGGCGGGCTTGCTGGCGTCACGCCCGCTGATCAGCATCCGGGTCAGGCCGATTGAAATGTCAAAGTGCCCAGCAAGTTCGAAGACCGTCCAGTACGGCAAGTCCGGATCTACCGGCACCAACTTCGTCGGCAGCCGCCACTCATCGCCCGACAGGCCGGCGAAGACCTGCTCCACCCCCGCCAGCTCCGCCTCCAGCACCGCGATGGTGTCCTCATACGATCCCATGCCAGCCTCCAGCCATAACGTTCCGGCAGATCCCTGGCCACTGCCTGGCAGCCGAGCGCAGTCTGATCGGCCCGGACCGGCGTGTCAAGGGATGCCACGACCGCCCAGCGATACCCCGACACCCTGCTTTGCCTCTCGCCGGACGCTGAGGAGCCGAGCGACGTGGCTTGTGGACCGGGAGGCTCGTCTACACCGACCTGGGCCAGACACTGACCAGCGGACCTGCCCACCAGCGGCCTGGGAAGCTCACGCGGCGTGCGGCGAAGCCCCCGGCAGGCTGCCGTTGCGTGCTTTTGCGGGGCATCCGCAGGCGGACGCACGAGGTGACCGGTGTGTCCGTAAAGCGCAGGACGCCACACGGTAGGCTGACGGAGCCATGATCAGCGACGCCAGCCTCATCGTGCAATTTCCACGCGACGGCGCACTTGACCGCCACTTCCGCGCTGCCCCGCCGCCGAGCGTAACCAGCGGCCGGGTGGCACTCGAGCGCGTCGCGGGAGATGTGGCGGGGCGTCTTGGACCGCCGGAAGCCGGCGAGGTCGTTATGTCCGTGCTGTCACCCGAAGCGCTGCTCCGCGAGGGGCAGCAGGTCCAAGACGTGGTGCGTCGCGCCGCCGGCGCCGATGAGCCGCTCGTGATCATCGTGCAGGCCGCCGAGGAGCTACGCGAGGACGAGCTTGCCGCGGTGCTTGCGGCGGCTGCCCACACGCATCGCCGTGTCATCCTGCGGGTTATGGCGAACGCGTAAGCGGCTCACGGCAACGGAACGCCGAGTCGCCGAGCTCGTCGGATACAGGACGCTCAAATCGAGAGACCGCTTCGCGGAACTTCTTCATGTCCAGTGACAGACCATGGAAGCCAACCTGACCCGGATATACCGCAAACTGTCCGTTCGATCCAGGACAGAGCTGGCAAACCGCATGAACAACCTCGGCACCGTACCGCACCGCGACTGATACCGGTTATGCAGAGCCCTCATACCCGGCGCTTCTCAGCATCCGGCGCAGGTCCACGACCATCTGCGCGTCGATGTCCTTACCGGCGGGCGGCTCGAGGAATTCCAGTTCGGACCCGATCTTGACCGCCACCTTGCCGTCACTGCGCACAGTGACGCCGCCGACAGCCTCCAGCAGCGACATCACCGCCCGCCACTCGATGTTGTGGCTCGCCGGATGCCCGAAGATCCGCCGCAGCGTATCCCGGTGATGGCTGTCAAGGTGTTGCGGCTGCGTCATGGTGTTCCCTCCTGACCTGACCCTACGGCCCAGAGTTGATCACGGAGTACGCTCGCGGCGCAGTTCCGTGGCGGCGCGCAGATCACGCCAATCTGGACCCACTACGGCGACCGGGCATGGCGAGGATAGCTGGGGGATGCCATCGCTACCCTCCCGTGCGTGTATGCACCCGGACGCGGGTAGTGCAAGACCGATCCCACCTACCCACACCGGAGGTGACCGCCATGGACCCCAAGGGCGAGCAGACCGCCTTCGTCTACACGACGTACATCCAGGAGACTCCCGAGCGCGTGTGGCAGGGCCTCACCGACCCTGCGCTGATGAAACGCTACTGGCGGCACCAGACGGCTGGTCCGAAGACGTTCCATTCGGACTGGAAGAAGGGCTCCACCTACGAGATGGCCCACGACGACGTCGGATTGGTCGTGAGCGGCCCCGGCCAAGTGATCCTCGAGTCCCATCCGCCCCACCGGCTGGCCTACACCTGGCACACGATCACCCCTGAGTGGGCCGCGGCGGTCGGCATGGACGAGGCGACCGCCGTGGCCTGGCGCGCCGAAGCCCGCTCCAAGGTCGCCTTCGACATCGAGGACGTCGGCCACGGTGTCGTCAAACTCACGGTGACCCACGACGGCTTCGCGCCGGGCAGCGCCGTGCTGCCGGCCATCTCCGAGGGGTGGCCCGCCGTCCTGGCCAGCCTCAAGACCCTGCTTGAGACGGGGTCATCCTTGCGCACCTCGTGAACGGCCACGGCCGACAACAGCACACGTCCCGCGCCCTGAACCACGGCCCCGCCAGGCGCCAGCCTCAACCCACTCGATGCCCAGCGGTCGCATCGGCGGATGGCGCGAACCGGGCCCACGGTTCACGGCGCACCATGATCAGGCGCGTCCAGCCTGTCATCGGCGTTCAGCCCATGGGGCTGCATGCCCGCGAATGGCGCCCACTACGGCGGTCAGCCGACGGTGGGGAGCGCGGCCGCCTGCTGCCTGCGCTCCCGTCGCAGCCTGCGCAGCACCGGCAGCGCCGCGAAGTACGACCCGGCCACGGCGATGCCGCCGGCCCCGATGTCGACCGAGACCCGGCCCTGCCTGGCCCAGTAGACATCTTTCAGGTCCAGCAGCAGGGCGAACTCATCGACGACCAGCGCCAGCCCGGCACCGTAGCTGACGGCAACTGCAGGGTGACGGCGGTGCCGCTCCTCACCGCGGATGGCGACCGCGCCGACGCCGGACAGCAGGCCGATGCCCCACAGGTAATGATGCAGGTGCTCGCCGCCGACGCTGATGTTGCCGAATGGCCCCTTGCCCGCCCGGATGCTGTAGGTGAGCGCCCGTAGGCCGGCAAAGGTGGCGGTGAAGGTCAGCCAGCTGAGCAGAGCGGACTGCTGCCCGGGGCCGAGCTCCTCGTAGTATGCGCGGCGGACCGTGCCCGGCGGAGGCGCGAGGTTTGTCACACCGCACCACTACCCGCCCGGCTACCTGGCGCAACCCGCGGCAGGCGGCCCGGCCCGGCAAGCCAGTGTTCACGACTTGCATCGTGGCGGGGGCAGCGACTTATCGGCACTGCCCGGGCGGGGCATGATCGCATTGGACGTGCGCGGTGTGTGGCCGGCACACTGACGTGGTGGAGGTCGAGCGGGGAGTATATGGTTCGCTGCCCTACGCCGCTGTCGGGGGCGGCCCTCCGCTCGTGGTGTTCGCGGGATTGATGCCGGTCACCGGGGTCGGCGGCGACGGGGTGGTGAACAGCGCCCTTCATCCGCTGTTGCCGCTGGCCGCGTCGCGGCGCCTGGTGCTGTTCAACCGCCGCGCCGGGTTGCCCCGGGGGATGACGATGGCCGAGCTGGCGGCCGAGCATGCCGAGGCGCTGCGCGGCGCCTTCGCCGCGCCGGTTGACTTGGCAGGCATGTCGACAGGCGGCAGTATCGCGGCGCAGCTCAGCGCCGATCATGGCGAACTGGTTGGCCGGCTGGCGCTTATCAGCGCCGCCTGCCGTCTGGGCCCAGCCGGCAAGGCACTGCAGGCCCAGGTCGCGGCATCCATCCGGCGCGGCGCGTACCGGCGCGCCGCGGCGATCGCGGCGGCCGGGCTGGTGCCGCCATGGCGGGGGAAGGCCGCAGCCGCCGCGGCCGGCTGGCTGCTCGCCCGCCGGCTGGTGCGCGGTCCCGGGCAGTGGGCAGACATGGCGACCACCATCGAGGCTGAGGACGGCTTTGATCTGGCCAGCTGCCCGGCGCCGATCACCGCGCCGACCCTCATCGTTGCCGGCCGCGACGACCGGTTCTACAGCGCGGCCCTGTTCGGGCAGACCGCGCAGCTCATCGCTGGCAGCCACCTGCATCTCGTCAGCGGCCGTGGCCACATCACGGTGACGCGCGACCGGAGTTTCACTCCGGCGGTGGCCGCATTCTTCGCCTGACCCGGCAGCACCCGATCCGCTCCCAGCACGGTCTGAGGGCCGCCCCGCCCAGCTACCCACAAAGGTCAGAAACGATTCGGGACACCACGCACAGCTCATGCCGATCCGGCCGGCCTCGATGCACGGAGGACCGTTCAGGCGCCGCTTCGACAACCAGCCGACCGGCTGGGACGGGTGTACAGAGCGGAATTGCGCGCCGAGTTGACCGTCCTGAATGGTGACGGATTGTGAGCTGCCGCTACCTGTCGATGAGAGCGCCTTGCCGATTTACAGGCTGATGGTCCGGCCCCATCCTGGCTTGTCCGGGTCGGGACGTGCCTCGCGCTTCACTTCCCGGGGGGCACCCGCCGGCTGTGCCTTGACCGACCTGGTCTGCTCGTTTGGGAGCTCGGCCGCCGCGTTTTCGCGATTCTTCCCGGCCCTGCCGCGGAACAGACCCATAGCGCTGCGAAAAAGACCCATGGCGTGATCGTAGGCCGCCGACTTGCGGACTTCTCGCATCTAGGGTTGAGGGGCAGGTCAGCCGGCAGGTCTACGTGTTGTTTCGTGCCTACCAGAGGCGGCCGGCCGAGTGGCTTGACTGCGAGTACCGCGATGACCGGCCGGCCGCGGAGCGTGAGGCATGTCGCGCCCATCGGCCATCCGAGGCATGAGCAGGTGCCGTCATTGCTTACCGAGTCGACTGGTTTCGGGCGTCACCGCCAGATTTCGGCGAGCAGCTCAGCGAGGGCCCGGCCTTGGTCATAGCCTCCTCGCGCGGCCCGCAGACGCGTTGAGGGATCCGACGCATTGGCGTCGAACACGTCACCCGCGCCGCCATCAGGAAAGACGGTCCCGACCCTGCTGCCCCCTGCGCGCAGTTCGTCGACTTGGGTTGCGAGATCCATGCCCCACTCCAGCGGCATCCGCGACCTGCCGCCGAACGGTGACAGCACCAGCACCCGCCCGTATCCAGCCGCCAGGTCGGCGTTCTCACTGCGTCGGTAGCCGCCGTTGATGTACCGGTGCTCGCCGATGCGGTAGGGAGGGAAGGGACCGAAGCCATTGCTGGTGCTGGCGGCGACGGCGTCCACCAGATCGATCCCGCTGTGGCGGTCGAACACGACCGGTTCCCCGGTATGCGCATCGACAGCCGTGATAAGTACAGGCTGTTGCGGCCAGTGCTGGCTGGGAAGCCGAGCCGCGACGATGTCGCGCCAGCGCGTCTGGCTAGAGCCGTCGGAAGCATCCATTTCGAGCGCCGCGGCGCCCATCCTGCGGCGCATGTCGGAGGCATCCTCAGCAGAACCGATGATTCCGTTCGACCACTCCATGTAGGCCGGCCCCGAGAAATTCGGAGCGCGTCCCCTGTCCGATCCGGCGTCGCCAGCCTGTGGCTGAGGCACCTCGGCGAGGATGGCAGCATACAGTTCGGCCGGCCGTGCGCTGGTGATCTGGGCAGCCACCGTCGATCCTGCCGACGTCCCGATGATGACATCGGCCTCGGTTACATCAACCCCGGCATCGGACAGGCCGGCGATGAGACCGAGCTCCCACGCATTGCCTGCCGCTCCGCCGCCGGCCAGAACCAAGGCTCGCTTGTTTGAGTTGCCCGCCTGTCTTGTGGCGCCGGCCTGCTGGTCGGGCATCGGCCAATTCCCGTGCCGTGGCGTCCGCGTCACCGCGATGCCATCGGAAGTGGCCGCCGAGCTGAAGTGCGGAGTCGAAGAAGGTGTTGTGTTCATGGGAGTCGCCTTTCGCGGATTGCCTGTCGGGCGCTCCCGGTGGCGACTACCTCAGTCGCGCGATCCTGCCCTGCAGGGGAGCACCCATTACGGACACTGCGTACATGGGTCTCACCTCCTGCCGATGGATCACGATCGCCGGGACGGTAACACGCCGGCGACGCGGTGCGCAACCGGCATCAAGCCGGTTACGGCTCTGCCACTGCAGGCCGGTGCAGATCCGCCAGTTATGAGCATCGCGGGCATTGGCCGGGCAGCCGATGCTCAGGCCGGCTGGATGACCTTGCTCACGATCCAGGCGTGCTTGCCGACCTGGCGGACGCGGGTGAAGCCGTTCTGCTCGAAAAGCTCGACCGTCGCGCTGAACAGGAAGCGCCCCTGCGCCTCGCGGTCGGCGGTCACCTCGGAGATCGCCTCGACAAGCCCGCCGCACTCCCGGATGATCCGCGACGTCATCCCGCGTCGACGGCAAATGGGCACCACGTGATCATCGAAGGCACCTGCTCATCGTGCGTGATCGGACGCTGACCGCCTGTCGCCGAACCGTCCAGAGCCGCGCCGAACAGGATGATCCGATCTGGTGTGGGGTGCCGGTGTTACGCAGGTGAGCGATTGACCATCGCATCCAACGGTGTTGCTGCGCTGCGGGTGATCGGCGCGGACGAGCTGGCGCTGGCCGCCGGCTTTCCCACCCCGGCGATCACACTGCGCAGCACCACTGGCAAGAACCTGGGCAGAGCCCACACCGGCCTGGCCCATCTCCGAGACCAATGACTACCTCGGCGAAGAACTGATCGCGCTGGAGGTCATTCAGGGGCGGGACTGCCTGCGATGGTCATGCTGGCACCGACGCAGCCCAACCAGACGCGTGACGGCTACGGCTACGGCTACGGCTACGGCTACGGCTACGGCTACGGCATGCCGCATCCTCGCCGCTGAAGGAGCACAGGTCGTCGGCCTGAACTGCGACCGCGGACCGCAGACTATGATGCCGCTGATAGCGCAGATTCGCGAGACGGTCGACTGTGCGGTCGCCGCCCAGCAGGTGCCGTACCGGTTTCCAGACTTCGCCAGTGCCGTGGAACTGGCGCGCAGGCAGACTCGCGCCGCGGGTAAGGCTGCCCTGATCGCGGTCGGCTGGTCCTCGGCCTTGACCGCATCGAAACTGTCACTACCCGCCACCTGGCTTTCCCGAGCGATCTGATGTGATTTGTGGATTTCGGCGATATGTGGCGTGAGAGTAGATGTAGGCACCAGCCCCGGTGGCACCGGAGGCGGAGGCATTGACGCAGGCCACTGACGTCAAAGGGAAGGAAACCGGCATCATGGACATCAAGCTCGAGGTGGTCGTCATCCCTGTCTTGGATGTCGACCGCGCGAAGGAGTTCTACGGGAGGCTCGGGTGGAGGCTCGACGCCGACTTCCCCTTCGATAACGGCTTCCGGGTCGTCCAGTTCACGCCGCCCGGCTCGGGGTGCTCGATCCAATTCGGCACGAACGTCACGTCAGCCGCGCCCGGCTCGGCCCAGGGCCTGTACCTGATCGTCTCGGATATCGAGGCTGCGCGCGACGAGCTCGTCGCCCGCGGTGCCGAGGTCAGCGAGGTGTTCCACGCCGGGACGCCCGGCGCTCAGTTCCAGCCCGACGGCACGAGCGGTCGCGTCAGCGGCCCCGCGCCTGATCACGCCAGCTATCGCTCCTTCGCCACGTTCAGCGACCTGGACGGCAACGGCTGGCTGCTGCAGGAGCTCACGACGCGGCTGCCCGGCCGGATCGACGCCGCTGAGACGGCATTCGCATCCACGGCGGACCTGGCGAGCGCGATGCGGCGCGCGTCGGCCGCGCACGGCGAACACGAGAAGCGCATCGGCGAGGCAGACGCGAACTGGCCGGACTGGTATGCCGCGTACATGGTGGCGGAGCAGGCCGGGACGGAGCTGCCAACGTGAGCGACTATGACGCCCAGGGATCAGTCGGGCAGCTCGATCGGCCCGATGTCGGCGAACACGTCCCCGGGTCCGGGGTTGTCAGGGTGGGTTCGGCCGCCGAGGTGATGCATGATGCCCCAGACCGCGTTCAGCGAGGTCTGGACCGCGCCCTCGGCCCATGCGGGTGTCCAGGAGACGTCATCTCCGGCGATGAAGATGCCCCGCTGTTCCGGCGGCATGCGATCTTGCATGAAATGGGCGTACATGCGCTGGTTATACCGGTAGTGCCCGGGCAGCGCTCCTTTGAACGCCCCCAGGAAGTGCCGGTCGGCCTCCCAGGACACGGTGATCGGGTCACCGATGATGTGGCTGGCGATGTCGACGTCCGGATAGATCTTGTTCAGGGCGCCGAGCGCGAGCCGGACCCGGCGGTCGGCCGGCTCGGGCAGCATCTTCAGCGCATCGCTCATCCAGGAGTACGTCAGGCAGATCACGCCCGGCTGGTCGTCACCGTTGTCGAATAGATAGGTGCCACGGGTCAGCCGGTCGGTCAGCGTCATGCTCATGACATCGCGGCCAGTGCGCGGGTCGGTGTCCTTCCAGAACGGCCGGTCGACCATCACGAAGGTCTTGGAGGACTGCATGTACCGCGTCCGGTCCAGGGCTGTCCATATCTTCGGGGAGAACAGCCTCTCCTCGCATTCGATCTGCGTGGTGAGCAGCCAACTCTGGCAGGTCGCCAGCACCGCCGCGTACCGGTGGGTGTTACCCCAGGCGTCGGTGACCGCGAGCCGGCCATCGCAGTCGCGCGTGATCTGCGCGACGGCAGCCCTGGGTGCGCCGGAGTGCAGCGAGGCCAGCGAGGTGCCGGCCGGCCAGTGGGCGGCGCCAGGCGCCGGGTGGCGCCAGATCCCGCGGGGGACCTGCTCGGCACCGCCGGCCACCAGGCGCTGGTTCTCGTCGCAGTTGGTCATTACGACCCGGAAGATCTCCAGCATGGAGTTCGGAAAGTCGGAGTCCCAGCCACCGGTGCCGAACCCCACATGGCCGAAGACCTCGCGATGGTGAAACGACAGCGACGAGAACGCCTTCGAGCTCGCGACGAAGTCATAGAACGTGCGGTCGTCCCAGCGGGGCACGAGATCGTTCCACAACGATTTCAGCGTCCCGACGTCGCGCGCCCGAATCGCGTCCTGGATGCCGGAGAAGTGCACATCCTCCAAAGCCTGTGCCCATGCGTCAGCGACCTCGGTGAACAGCGGGGGAAGGTCGCCGAGCGTATGCGCATAGTGCGTGACGCCCTCGAGATCGATGACCGTGCTGCCGGCGGCCTCGGTCAGCGGGTTGGGGAACGGCCGGGTCTGCAAGCCCAGCAGGTCAACGTAGTGGTAGAAGGACGTCGACGACACCGGGAAACGCATCCCGCCGAGTTCCGCGACCACGCCCCCGGCTCCCTCGAATGCCTGCGAACGCAACCGCCCGCCTATCCGTGAGGCCTCGTAGACCACGGGCTTGACACCGAGCCTCATCAGCTCATAGGCAGCGACCAGGCCGGAGATGCCGGCGCCGACGACAGCGACCTGTTCGCCATGATGCCCGGCCGGGATCGAGCCGAGACCGGCCGGGTGCGCGATCCAGTCGTCGAACGCGAACGGGAAGTCCGGGCCGAAGGCCGTGACCGGGCCTTTCTCGCCATGAGGTGCACGTTCGTTCACCATTGAAAGCGCCTAACGCTGGCGGTGGAGGTCTGCTACGCCGGAGGATACGCACGACCGCGCCATACGTTCAACGTGGGTGCGGGACACGCCGGCGATGCCGCCACCTGCCTCAGACGACGGCTCGGCAGCGCGTATAGAGGACATTCGCCTCTGCCGGGCTCCCTCTTCCCGCCCCGACCATGGACATGAGTCGGCCGCGGCGAACCCGGCAGCTTCACGCCCGCGGCGACGGCGACGATGCGGGGTCGGTGACCTCACGGAAGGTGTGGGTGTGAGTATGAGGGGTTCGGGCCGGATACCGTCAGGCCTTCGGCGGAGGGTCATGCCTGCTGAGGATGCCGCCGGGTTGATTCCTGCCGGCGCCAACGTCGGGATGAGCGGCTTCACGAGCGCGGGTTATCCCAAGGCGCTGCCAAGCGCACTTGCCGACCGCATCAGTGCCGCGAGGGCTGCGGGCCATCCGTTCCGCATCGGCGTCTGGACAGGCGCTGCCACTGCCCCGGAACTCGACGGCGCACTGGCGGCCGTGGACGGCATTGATCTGCTGCTTCCTTACCAGTCCGATCTGGTCAGCCGCGAGAAGATCAACGCAGGCCAGATGGACTACATCGACGTACATCTGTCACACGTGGCGCAGATGGTGACCGCGGGCTTCCTCGGCCCATTGGATTTCGCCATCGTCGAGGCGGTGGGTATCACCGAAGATGGTGAGCTCATCCCGTCCACCTCGGTCGGCAATAACAGGACCTGGATCGACCAGGCGAGCAACGTGATCGTGGAAGTCAACGCGCGGCAGAGCGGCGAACTTGATGGTATGCACGACATCTACTACGGAATGGCACTGCCGCCACTGCGTACGCCGATTCCGCTCACCGCACCGGGCGACCGGATCGGTGTACCGCACCTGCTCTGTCCCACCAGCAAGATCGTGGCGATCGTGGAGACCGACGCCCCAGATCACACCACCAGCTTCATGCCGCCCGACACCGTATCCCGGCAGATCGCCGGGCATGTTATTGACTTCCTTGAAAACGAAAGGACGCATGGACGCCTGCCGCGCAACCTGCTGCCGCTCCAGGCCGGGGTGGGCAACGTGGCCAACGCCGTGCTCGAGGGTTTCGGCGAGGGCCCGTTCGAGCAGCTCACGGCGTACACCGAGGTCCTGCAGGATGGCATGCTCAGGCTGCTGGAGACTGGGCAGCTCACGGTGGCCTCGGCGACTGCCCTGCACTTGAGCTCAGCGGCGCACGACGAGTTCACCAGCCGTCTGCCCTACTACCGGCCGCGAGTGATCCTGCGCCCGCAGGAAATCAGCAACCATCCGGAGATCATCCGCCGCTTGGGCTGCCTGGCAATCAACGGAATGGTGGAGGCCGACATATACGGCAACGTCAACTCTTCCCACATCATGGGAACGAGAATCCAGAACGGCATCGGCGGGTCCGGCGACTTTGCCAGGAACGCCTACCTCGCCATCTTCGTCAGCCCGTCGTTGGCCAAGGGTGGTGCGATCTCTTCGATCGTCCCCATGGCATCTCACGTCGATCACACAGAGCACGACGTCCACGTGATCGTCACGGAGCAAGGTGTGGCCGACCTTCGCGGGCTAGCGCCACGCCGCCGCGCACGCAAGATCATCGACAATTGCGCCCACCCCGACTTCCGCGCCGCGCTCGACGACTATTTCCAGCGTGCACTCGCGACGTCGTACGGTAAGCACACGCCCCATCTCCTCGACGAGGCGCTGGCGTGGCATTCCCGTTTCCTCACCGACGGCACAATGACCGCGGCGGCTCATTGAGGCGCCGGGCGAACCCCGTTAAATGCCCTCGGGCTCTGGCTGGTCGATGAGGATCCCGCCGTATTGCTCACGCAGTGCAGACTTCCGGAACTTGCCCGCGGCCGTTTGCGGGATCTCACTGGTGAAGACGAACTCGTCCGGCAGCCAGAATTTCGCGAACCTCGGCTCAAGGAAACCGCGCAGCTCCTCGGCGGTGACCGTGGCGCCCTCCTTGGCGACCACGATGGCGACCGGGCGCTCATCCCACTTCGGGTGCTTGGCCGCGATCACGGCGGCTTGGACGACCGCAGGATGCCCCATCAGCGCATTCTCGAGGTCCACGCTCGAAATCCACTCGCCGCCGGACTTGACCAGGTCCTTCGTCCGGTCGGTGAGCTTCACGTAGCCCTCGTGGTCGATCGTGGCCACGTCGCCGGTGCGGAACCACCCGTCCTCGGACCACTTGCCGGTGAACTCAGGTGCCTGGTAGTAGCGCGAGGCCACCCACGGGCCGCGTACCTCCAGCTCGCCCATGGTCTCGCCGTCCCACGGTGCCTCGCCCATCGGTCCCATGACCCGCGTCTCGACAAGCGGAACGGGCAGCCCCTGCTTGGCGCGGTAGGCGTACCGCTGGTCCTCCGGAAGCTTCTCGAGGGAACGCTTGAGCCAGCTGACGGTGCCGAGCGGGGTCATCTCGGTCATCCCCCAGGCGTGAGTGACCCGCAGGCCATGCCGGTCGAATCCGCGGATCAAGCTTTCCGGCGCCGCCGACCCCCCGACGACCATCCGGATCCCGCCGAGCTTCCAGCGATCCGGTTCTTTCTCCAGCGCCTGCAATATGCCCAGCCAGATCGTCGGCACCCCGGCGCTGACCGTGACGCCCTCCTGAACGTACAGGTCAAGCAGGCTCTCAGCGTCAAGGTGCGGGCCCGGAAGCACTTGCTTGCACCCGACCATGGTGCCGGTGAACGGCAGTCCCCAGCCGTTGACATGGAACATCGGCACGACCGGGCACAGCACCTCCCGCTGGCCGATCGCTAGGCCGTCGGTCATGGCGGAGGCGAGCGAGTGCAGCACGATCGCGCGGTGCGAGTACACCACGCCCTTGGGACGGCCGGTCGTGCCCGAGGTGTAGCACATGCAAGCCGCCTCATGCTCGTCGTGCCGTGGCGCGGCGAACTCCTCCGGCTCCGGGGCGATGAGCTCCTCATAGTCGATCATGCCGTCGGGGGCGTGCGTACCGTCCGCCCAGACGATGACATGCTTCAGGTTCACCTGTCCGCGCAGTTGCTCCAGCACCGGTAGCAGCCCATCGTCGATGAGCAGCACTGAGTCGTCGGCGTGGTTCACGATGTAGGCGAGATCCGCGGTTGACAGGCGTGGGTTGAGCGTGTGGAGCACTGCGCCCATGAGCGGTACGCCGAAGTAGGCCTCAAGGTGGCGGGAGTGATTCCAGCCCAGGGTCGCGACACGGTCGCCGCGGCCGACGCCGAGCCGGGTCAGCCCGCCGGCGAGCTGGTGGGCGCGGTTTCGCACCTCGGCATAGCTGGAGCGAGCGACCGACCTGTCTGGCCTGCGGCTCACCACCTCAACCCCGGGGAAATAGCGCGCCGCCCTGTCCAGCAGGTACGGCACCGTCAGCGGGAAATCCATCATCAAGCCATCCACCTTGACCACCTCCGCCAGACGTCAGCAGACGCCACTTTGCTTACTCACGAAGCCACGCCCCAGCGCGGTCGCGAACGGCGGACGGCGCACAGACTGCACACTTAGCGCCACCTGCCAATGCCCATCATCAGCAAGCAGGGCGAATCGGCGCAGAGGCGAAAGTCCCCATCGGACACCTCATCTACCCGGTCAGCGCGGCCCCGGCGCTGACCGCCGCCCAGCTCATCGCTATTGCGGACAACGCGACGGGGGATAGCGGCCGGGAAAACCGGTCGCTGCCGAGGCGCCCGGTCGGGCACGATAGCCAGGCTGGTTGCTCGGAACGGGGGATAAATGACTACGCCTGTACATAGCCGCGGCTCGCCGGCCCGGAAAGGGGCGGTACTGCTCGCGTTGGGCTGCTACGGCCGCCAGATGGCCAGGCTCTGGCGCTTCACGGTGCCCGCGATGTTGCTGCCGGCGCTGGGGAACACGTGCATCTTCTACGTCGCGCCGCTGATTGTCGCTCAGCTGGTCGGCCGCTTTGCCGGCCACACGCTGACTGGGATTGGCGCGGCGATGCCGTATGTGCTCGGATTCGCGGGGGTGCTGCTTTTCGCCGAGATCGTGTGGCGGATCGGCATCTACGGCGTGATCCGCCTCGAAGGTCATGGAATCGAGAACCTCTACGTGATCGGCATGGATGAGCTGCTGGCGAAGGACGCGGCGTTCTTCCATGACAACTTCGCTGGTTCGCTGACCAAGCGAGTGCTGAGCTTCGCTTCCCGGTTCGAGGATTTCACCGACAATCTGGTGTTCAACATCGTCGGCAGCCTGGTGCCGCTGGTGTTCGCGTCGGTGGTGTTGTGGCGCTACGACCCGTTGCTCGTCGCTGGGCTGCTAGGCCTGATCGCGATCACCGGCGCCGGGATCGCGCCGCTGATCCGCCGTAGGCAGAAGCTCGTCGACCAGCGTGAGGAAGCGATCGCGCGCGTGTCTGGGCACGTGGCCGACAGCCTGATGAACATGGACACGATCCGCGCGTTCGCTGCCGAGGACCGGGAGGCCGCCGAGCACAAGTCGCGCGTCGCCGACCAGCGACGGAAGACGCTGCGGTCGTGGGATTACGAGAACCTGCGGATCGACACACTGGTCGCGCCGATGTCGGTGCTGACCAACGTAATCGGTCTGCTGCTCGCGGTCTCACTCGGTGCAGGGCAGCACGGTATTGAGGCGATCGTGGTGGCATTCACCTACTACTCCAACGCGACGCGGATCATGTTCGAGTTCAACCAGATCTACCGCCAGATGGAGAGTTCGCTAACTGAAGCCGCGCAGTTCACCGAGTTGCTGCTGACGCCGCCGACCGTGGTCGACCCGGCCGCGCCCGAGCCGCTGCGGCAAAAGGCGAGCGACGTCCGCTTCGAGCGTGTGACGTTCGCGCACGCGGGCGGACTGCCGTTGTTCACCGGCCTGGACCTCGCCGTGCCGAGCGGGACCAAGCTCGGCCTGGTCGGCCGGTCAGGCGGTGGCAAGAGCACACTGACTCGCCTGCTGCTGCGCATGATGGACATCGACGACGGCCGGATCCTGATCGGCGGGCAGGACATCAGCAAGCTGCGCCAGTCGGACCTGCGCAGCCTGATCGCCTACGTGCCGCAAGACCCAGCGATGTTCCACCGGACGCTGCGCGACAACATCGCATTCGCGCGCCCGCACGCGACCGACGCGGAGATCCACCAGGCAGCGCAGGCGGCGCACGTGACAGAGTTCGCCGACGCCCTGCCCGGAGGATTCGACACGATGGTCGGCGAGCGTGGCGTGAAGCTGTCCGGCGGGCAGCGGCAGCGAGTCGCGCTGGCCCGGGCGATCCTGCGTGACGCGCCGATCCTGCTGCTCGACGAGGCGACCAGCGCGCTGGACTCCGAAAGCGAAACCCTTGTCCAGCAGGCGCTGTGGCGACTCATGGAAGGCCGGACCGCGCTCGTGGTCGCGCACCGGCTGAGCACGGTCGCCCACATGGACCAGCTGATCGTGCTCGACCACGGCCAGATCGCCGAGAAGGGCACGCACCAGGAACTGCTCAGCCTCGGCGGAACCTACGCCAGGCTGTGGCAGCACCAGTCCGGCGGCTTCCTGGACGACGACGAGGCGACAACTATGCTTGCCCAGGCCCCGAGACTGAGCGCGTGAGACCTCTCCCCGGAGCCATGCCGCCCACCGGCGTTAAATCAGCACATTCTTATATGCGGCTCAGCATGAGCATTCATAGTAGGTGTGCATAGCTTCTGAATCCGTCGCCATTGGACTCGGTTGCGTGCTGTCGGCGCGAGAGGAACCGGATGAACCGCCTGGGCAAACGCTGGCAGTCGACGATCATGACTTATCGTGAGACGCCTGTCGGCTCCGGGTCTGTGAAGCTAATTTCGGTGTCACTCGTTGACAACGTGGCGCGAGGCGGGGCCGGTGGCGGCGGGGGTCAGGGCGGCTCAGGGGGAGCGGGCGGGTCCGGGGGAGCCGGAGGGTCGGGTGCCAAGGGCGGAGCGGGTGGCAACGGTGCCAGGCCCGGTATCGGAGGATCTGGAGCGGCGGGTGGAACCGGTCTCGGCGGAGCCATCTACAACGCCGGAACCCTCACTGTCACCAAATGCTCATTCGAGGGCAACGCAGCTAACGGCGGTGCTGGGGGATCCGGGGGTGCTCCCGGCGAGCGTTCGGCGGGCCAGGCGGTGCTGGCGGAAGCGGAGCAGCAGAGCAGACCGGAGGTGCGGGAGGCAATGCCGGTACCGCATCTGCCGGAGCGACCGGTGGAAAGGCCGGTGCGGCTGGTACCGCCGAGGGCGGGGCCATCTACTCCTCGGGCGTACTGACGATCTCTGCCAGCGGTTTCTCGACTTCGAGTGCCTCTGCGGGAGCAGGTGGTAACGGCGGACCTGGCGGCGAAGGCGGCGAGGGGAGCACCGGAGGGCAGGGTGGCTCGGGAGGTCAGGGAGCTACCGGAGCCTCCGCCACAGATCCGGGCGGTAACGGGGAAGGCGGCGGCGTCGGCGCCAACGGTGGTCCGCCCGGGCATGGCAGTGCGGGCGGCGCGAGCAAAGCGGCCGGCCCCGGCGCCCCGGGCGGTCAGGCTGCCGGGGGAGCGGTATTCGCGAGTGGCACCGCGTCAATCAGCCAAACTTCGTTCTCGAGCAACGGCGTTCAAGGCGGCGGCGGTGGAGGAGGCGGCAACGGCTATCCCGGCTTCGGTGCTCTGGCCGACGGCGGGTCTGGTGGCCAGGGCGGCAACGGGGGGCCGGAGGACCGGGTGGCCAGGGCGGTCCGGCCGGCCCTGGCGGAGTGCCGCCACCGGGTCAGCCGGGCCCGGCAGGCCCCGGAGGGACACCAGTGCCCGGGTGGCCTGGATCGGCGGGAGGGTCCGGGCCAGCCGGCGGCGCCGGCGGTGGAGGCGGCATTGGCGAGGGCGGCGCTTTGGCCGCCGATGGGCATGTGACCGTGAGATCGAGCACGTTCACAGCCAATGTCGCACTTGGTGGCGACGGCGGATTGGGCGGAAGCGGCAGCCAAGGCGGTAACGGAGGAAACGGCGGCATTGGAGGTGCGGGCGGCATCGGCACGGGTAAGAAGAATGGCGCCGATGGAGGGCCCGGTGGTGTCGCCGGGAACAGCGGCGCAGGTGGGACGGGCGGCGCAGGCGGAATTGGAAGGGGCGGAGCGCTCGCCGATCTAACCGGCACGGCCAGTGTCTCGGGCACTGCCTTCGATAGCAGCACGGCTCGCGGTGGCGCCGGCAACATAGCCGGAGCGGGCGGCGGCGGGAGCAGCGGCGGCGGCGGCGGGACCAGCGGCGCCGGGAACGGATCGCCCACGCCGGGTCTGGGAGGCGACGGCGGGGCTGGGGGCGCCGGGGGCAACGGCGCCGACGGCGGGTCCTCCGGAAACGGCGGCGGCGCAATGAGTGGTGCGGTCTGGACCAGCCCTGGGGGGTTCACCGGCCCGACCGACACCTTTTCTTCCAATGCCGTAACAGGAGGCGCTGGCGGCACTCCCGGAGGCCCGCCGGGCCTTGGCGGCGCAGGAGGAACGGGCGGTGCGTACGGTGGCCCCGGAACCGGCCCAACCGGTCCAACCGGGGTTTCGGGAGTCAGCGGCCACGCGGGCCAGGTTGGAACCCAGGGCTCGGCCAAGGACCCCAACTTCAACTAAGAGTCATCCTCCTGGATGACTCTGCAAAGCAGCTCAGTCCACGGCCGCCGGTTCCTGCGGCCCCCCGGTGAATGTCTGCACTAGCGCGTGCGGTGCAGACGTAGCGGCCGGCACGGCTGCCCGCGCGCGCATCCCGGTGTCGACCTGGCGCCGCCGACGGGGTTCGGTGTGCGGCCGATGATGCGAGACTGGCTATCAGAGCAGTGGCCGCTGGCCTGGGTGGCAGCGGCGTGGATGAGAGGGGCGCACGACGATGGCAGGCGGCCCGGTGGTTTTCGTGCATGGTTTGTGGCTGCACGCGAGCTCGTGGGGCTCGTGGGCGGAGGTGTTCCGTGAGTCCGGCTATGAGCCGCTGACGCCGGGCTGGCCCGGCATCCCGGACACGGTCGAGGAAGCCCGTAACAATCCCGGGCGGGCCGCCGGGAAAGGCATCGACGAGATCGTCGAGCATTACGCCCAGGTGATCGCGGGGCTTGATGCCCGGCCGGTGGTGGTCGGCCACTCCTTTGGCGGGCTGATCGCGCAGCGGCTGCTGGGGCAGGATCTTGCTGCCGCCGCGGTGGCGATCGACCCGGCGCCGGTCAAGGGCGTGCTGCTCCTGCCGCCTTCGGCGCTGCGGGTGGCCTCGATCGCGCTGCGCCGCCCGGCGAACAGGAACGAGACGGTATCGCTCACCGCGGAGCAGTTCCGCTACGGCTTCGGCAATGCACTGTCCGGGCAGGAGTCCGGCGAGCTCTTCGAACGCTGGGCCATCCCCTCGCCCGGGCGGCCGCTGTTCGAGGCCGCGATGGCGAACTTCGTCCCGCACTCGCCCGCCAAGGTCAACACCGGCAACAAGACCCGCGGGCCGCTGCTGATCACCGCCGGCGGCCGCGATCACACCGTCCCGGCGGCCATCAGCCACGCGACGCGCAGGCTCTACCACAAGTCGCCCGCAGTTACCGACCTGCGTGAGTTCCCGGACCGGGGCCACTCGCTGACCATCGATCACGGCTGGCGCGAGGTTGCCCAGACAGCCCTGGACTGGCTCAGCGAACGCTTGCCCTAGCCCGCACCGGGCCGCGAGCTGGACCTGAGTGACCGAGATCGGGGGCAGGCCTGCGTCGCGCGCTGCATCGTGTGGCCTCGGCTTGGCTGCGCGCTAGGGCGCCACCGAGGTCCAGAGCAGCAGAGAGAAATCTAAATCTCGTCTACACGCAGATAAAGGAATCTAAAATCTAATCTACACCCGGATAAACGAGCACCTCTCCTAATCTGGACGCTACGCTTCAGCCGCTGAAACGACAAGAGCCTTCGGCGCGGCCCGAACGGATCAGGCAGGGTGACCGATCGCACCAACTGCCAACGCACGACAACGGACGTTGATAGACAGTTGTAGCAGGCTGAGGGTTCGACGCTGCGAAATGACGTGGTACGGACCTGGCTTCGGGACGGCGAGGTCCCGATAGCGTGAGGGGATGGCATCAACCGACAAGATCGAGGCGTTCCTTGCTGAGCCGCGCAACGTCATCGTCGCCGGGATCCGCCGCGACGGGCGCCCGCACCTGAGCCCCAACTGGTTCTACTGGGACGGCCAGCGCTTCTACGTCTCGACCACGCGAGACCGGGTGAAGTACGCCATCTTCCGCCGGGACCCACGGGCGCAGCTGCTCATCGACGACCCAACCGGGTTCCGCGCCGTGCTGGTCCCGGCCACTGTCGAGATCCGCGAGGATCTCGCCGCGGAACTGCCCCGCTTCCGTGCTATCCGGGAGAAGCACGGGATGGCCGTGCCGGACGACGATGAGCATCTGCGGGCCCTGACGGCGGACGGGCGGGTCCTGCTGGCCATCACACCTGACAGGCCGCCCTCGAGCTGGACGAGCTGGGGCTTGGACTGACTGCCGGATTCCCTTTACCCCGTGGAACATGCCTGGCGATCCGAGGCCGCACCCGGCGCCCCGCGCGACCTGCGTCAAGGCGGGAGCGACAAGGAGCACCACACCCGCGAAGACGTGTTACAAATGCTCTCCGCGAGTGACGCGCGCCATTTTGTATTACCGGAGCCGGGTGTGCGGGTAGTCCGGTGAGCGGTGCTGGAAGGACAGGATGGCCGAGTTCTGGATCACGCCGCCGCGGATTTCCAGGGCGCGCCGGATGGTCTGGTCGGCGTCCCACGCCTTCGGCCCGGCGAGCACCGGCCGCAGGTACGGCAGGAGGGCCTCGCTGATCTCCCAGGTGGCGGAGTTCCATAGCAGTGATGGGCTGTGGTCCACGGCGTAGTAACAGATGTTGTCGCCCACGATGAGCATCGGCTCGGTGAACGAGGTGGGCCGTGCCCAGCTGAAGCCCATCCCCTCGTCGCAGGACACGTCGACGATGAGGCTGCCCGGCGCGAAGGCGGCCAGGTCGTCGCCGGTGACGAACATCAGCGGTGCGCCGGGGTGCTGCAGGACACAGTTGACCACGATGTCGAACCCCGCGAGGTAGCCCGCCATCGGTGCCCGGCCGTTTTCGGTAAGTACGTGACAGCGCCCCGGGCCGTCAGCGGCGGCGGACTCGAAGTGCACCATGCGGGCGGAGTGGATCGGCGAGGCTACCGCGGTGACATCCCGGTGGGTCAGGACGTGGACGTCGCTCACGCCGTGCGCGTTCAGGGCCGTGACCGCGCCGCGCCCGGTCGCGCCGAAGCTGATGACGGCCGCCCGGAGCGGGCGGCCGTACTCACCGGTCGTCCCGGTGAGCTGCATCGCGTGCAGCACGGAGCAGTAACCGGCCAGCTCGTTGTTCTTGTGGAACACATGCAGGCTGAACGAGCCGTCGCCAGACCAGTGGTTCATCGCCTCAAAGGCGATCAGGGTCAGCCGCCGGTCGATGCCCAGCTGGGTGATTTCCTGGTTCTGGACACAGTGCGGCCAGCCCCACAAGACCTGGCCCTCGCGCAGCTCACTGAGATCGGCCGGCAGCGGCTTGGGGAGCAGGATGACATCGCAGTCCGCCAGGAGCTGCTCACGGGTGCCGAAACCGGCGACGGAGCCCGCCAGCCGCTCGTCAGGTATGCCGAAACGGTCACCGTAACCGTGCTCGAGGTAGATGTGCCGCCGCAGCCCGGCATCGATCCGCTCGATGTGCAGCGGGTGGATCGCGAGCCGCCGCTCGTTTTCCTTCCGCGACCGCGCCATGACGCCGAGGCTGAGCTGATCCATCTAGGCTCCTCTGACAGGGGATCTTGCCTAACACAAGACTCCGCGGAGTTCCACTCTGGCCACAGGGACATGATCCGGCAGCTGCGCCGCTACGGCCCGGAGGTGCCTCAGCGAGCCGAGGCGCCTCCGCCCAGGGTTTGGCGCGCTGCTCGTCGACGTCGTGGTCAGACCCGCAACAGGCGCCCGCATCCCGCTACTCGCTCGGGGTGATTCCCTCCGCTTCGGCCACCTGCCGTTGAACTGCTGCAACTTCCCGCTCCACCTGTGCGACCTCTTCCCTCGTGTGGGCCGCCTCCTCCGTGACTGCCTGCTCCGCGACCCCCTGCTGCGCCTTGGCCGGCTCCCCGTTCGCAACCGGGCTGGGCTGTCCCTCCGGCAGGCCGGCTGCGAGCGCCGCGGCGGCAGTGCCGGTCACCTGGCCCGGCGTGGCCTGGGGCGGCGCTGGGGAGCTTGCGCTCTCGCCGCCGAACGCGCCGCTCAGCGTCTTCAGGGCCGTGGTGACCTCGCTCGGGATCACCCAGAACGTGTTGCCTTCGGCCTGTGCAAGCTGCGGCAGCGTCTGCAGGTACTGGTAGGCGAGCACTTTGGGATCCGCGTCGTTGCGATGTACCGCCTGGAACACCGTGCCGATCGCCTGCGCCTGGCCTTCGGACCGCAGGATCTGCCCCTGCTTCTCGCCTTCGGCCCGCAGGATCTGGCTCTGCTTTTCGCCTTCTGCGGTGAGGATCTTCGACTGGCGCAGCCCTTCAGCTGTGAGGATGGCCGCGCGCTTCTCCCGTTCGGCCCGCATCTGCTTTTCCATCGCGTCAATGACGCTCTTGGGTGGGTCGATCGCCTTAATCTCCACGCGGGTGACCCGGAGCCCCCATTTGCCCGACGCGTCATCGAGCACGCCGCGCAGCATCGTGTTGATCTTGTCTCGCGAGGTCAGGGTCTCCTCGAGGTCCATGTTCCCGATCACGCTGCGCAGCATGGTCGCGGTGATCTGCTCGATCGCCTGAATGTAGTTGACGATCTCGTAGTCGGCTGCCCGCGGGTCGGTCACCTGGAAGAACAGTACGGTGTCGATGTGCACGACCAGGTTGTCCTCGGTAATGACCGGCTGCCCCTTGAAGGCCACCACCTGCTCGCGGAGGTCGATGAGCGGCTTGACCCGGTCCACGAACGGGATGATGAAGTTCATCCCCGGCTCCAGGGTCTTGCGGTACCGGCCGAAGCGCTCGATGTTGCGCGCCCGCGCCTGCGGCACGATGCGCACGGTCTTAACCACAAAGGTGAACATCAGCAAGACAACGACGACAGCGGCGATGAGCGCGGCTATTTCTGCCATGGCTACTCCCTGGGATGAACAAGCGCGGTAGCGCCCTCGATCGCGAAGACGTCAACGGTGGAGCCCACGGGGATAACCTGGGCCTCATCGTAGGAGCGTGCCGACCAGACCTCGCCGCCGATGCGGACCCGGCCAGCAAGTGGCGTGACTTCCTCGGTCACGGTGGCGGACCGCCCGACCAGGGCGGATGTTCCAGTCCGCAGCAGTGGAGGCTGCCGGAGGTGACGCACCGCCAGCGGCCGCACCACGCCGAGACCGGCCCCCGCCGCGACGGCGAAAGCGGCGAGCTGGAGAGGCAGGCCAAGACCCACGGCGCCGACGATGGCCGCCGCCACCGCCGCGACGGCCAGTAGCCCGAAAGCCAGCGTCGTCGTCATGATTTCGGCGACGCCCAGCAGCGCGGCTAGGACCAGCCAGACAATCCACGACTCCATGGTCACTCCCGGAGCGGCCGCAGCAACGGCGAGCCCGCATACCGAGCGAACGTCCGCGGCTGTCCCGCGTCCCTGTATTGACAGTAACTCCGCTGCAGCGCGCCGACGCCACCACTCACGAGCCGGCTCACGTACCCGCAAGTGCTCCACCAGGCCGGCCGCCCGAAACGTTTACCTGTCCAGCGGGCGGCCCGCTCCCTCCGCCGCTGCTCCGCCGGCCCCCTGCTGGGGAATGCGCTCAAGGAAAGCCGTGTTAACGGCCACGCTCCTGGCGATGCCGCCACCGCTCCTCCAGCCGGTTCATCAGCCCAGATCCAGCTTGCTTGCCGGCCCTCCGGCCCTTGGCCACGCGCCCCTTCTTGCCAAAGCGCCTGGCGCGGGCCGGGATCCGCCCGGTCATGCGCCGGTAGCTGGCCACCCCCCACAAGCTGCAGGCGAGCATGACCGCGAAGCCCGCCACTGCGACCGGGATCACATTGATCACGAGCCCGGTAAACAATAGCCCGACACCGATCAGGAACCCCAGCGCCGCCCCTGCAACCCGGCGCCTGTAATGCACCCGCGCGTCGGCCGCACGTGCGGCCCCCGCAAGCTGCGGGTCACTGGCGCGGAGCGCCCGCTCGATCTGCTCGAACTGGCGCCGCTCATGCTCTGAGAGCGGCATGATGCCCTCCCCATGGGACCCTCGGCGGGGACGCTCTCGTCGGCATTCGCTGACCGCCTGGCTATGCCCAGAGTACGCGGGTACGCCCGTGGCAGAGCCCGGCTAGCCGGGCGCGGGAGCCGCGCAGGCCCGTGGCGGTGGGCTGGCGATTCTCGATGGCATCCGGGCGTGCCGCCGCGACGTACCGGTACGTCGCGGCGGCACTGTTCATCACCTGACCCGGGCCAGCCATGACGTAGAGACGCAGGACGGCGCATTCTTGGGCCGCAACTCGCGGTGCCGAATTGGGCCGACGGTCAGTCCAGCATGCCGCGCCCGGGCGGGGTGAGCGTCCGGGCCAGCGGGCCGGTCGAGGGTGCCCGGTGCCGGGCGGCCGGTCCCCGCCGGTGCGTCAGCCGGCGGCCCTGACGTTTTCCGCCTGGGGCCCCTTCTGGCCCTGCGTGATGTCGAACTCGACCTTCTGGCCTTCCTCCAGGTTGCGGTAGCCGTCACCCGTGATCGCGCTGAAGTGCACGAACACGTCCGGACCGCCCTCGACAGCAATGAAGCCGTAGCCCTTGTCGCCGTTGAACCACTTCACCGTTCCCTGCGCCATCTTGACCTTCTTCGTCCTGGACGCAGCACCCGCCACGACGGCGGCACGCGCGCCTCCCGTAATTACTCTGGCCAGCCTGTCATTAAAGGAGCAGCAGCCGCGCGTAGTCGGCGATCTGGGCGCGCTGGAGGCGCGGTGCGATAGCTGCCTGGCAGGATGACGAGGTCACAGGCTTCAGCAGTCCGGCTGCCCAGGCACTGTGCCACTGCTCGGCTTGAGCAGCTTGGCTTCGCATTGCTGGTGCAGCAGCGTTTCCAGTTCGCTGATCGTCGCTTGGATGGCGGGATCTGCGCTGTGGACGAGGTTGACCAGCTCAAGCGGGTCTTTGGACAGGTTGTAGGCCTCGGTCTGGTCGGGAGCCGGGCTGATCTTGACCGTCGTGATCGCTTGCTTGGCCCCTGGCAGGTTCACGTTGCCGGATACCTCGGTCATCACATCCCGCTCAGGGCTGCTGGCTGGGCTGCTCCAGAACTGGGGGTTGTCGGAGTACCGGGAGTACTTCCATTTCTCTTGGCCGCCGTTCTCCCCCGTGGCCAGGTAGGTCACGACCGTTTCGACGGTGTTGGGCTGGATCACCGGCCGGTACTCAAAGCCCAGGGCAGACGTCTGGCTGGACCCGCGGCTGACCTCATCCTCGGTCATGAAGTACACGGGCCCCGTTACCTGGCTGGGACTGGTCTCGCCGAGGATGACGCCGGAGAGGTCCCGGCCGACAAGGGGATGCACCTCGGTGTGACTCTTGGCCAGCTTGTGCCGAATCCGGGACGGGTCGAGGCCGGCCAGGCCGAGCATGGTGGGCAGCAGATCGGCGTGGCTGGTCAGCGCGTCGAGTGTCTGCCGGCCGGTGAACAGCGTTGGGTTGTGCACGATGAACGGCACATGGGTGGCCTCCTCGTACGCTTGATGCCACTTCTGGTGCATGCCGCCATGGGCGCCGAGCAGCTCCCCATGGTCGGAAGTGAAGATCACGATGGTGTTCGCGGCCATGTCCGGGTGGGCGTGGAGCGCGTCCAGGACTCGCTGGATCTGCTGGTTCACGTTCTGCTGTAGCTGGTAGTAGAACCTGCGGTACTCCACCGTGTTGGCCGTCGGCTGGAACACCTCCGGATAGAGATCCACATAGTCCCGCTGGCAGTGCGGTTTCCCGGCAAGGCTCTCATTGCTGGTGGCCGCGTAGTGGGCTGGCTCGAACAGTTCGTAAGGCACCGTGCTGTTCGTGAGCTGGCCGCGCAGGTTCCAGCTCGAGTTCTGCAGGGTGAGAGCCCCCCACACCGTGACATCATGCGGGTTGACGTAGGAGTTGACCAGCAGCCACGGCCGTCCCGAGTTCCCCTGCTTGCTGAGCTGTCTCAGCAGGTCCACAGCCTGGGTCGCGAACTTTTCGTCCCGGCCGATGGCACCGGCCGCCGAGGAACCCGAATTGAGCGGATTGTTTCCGTGCGGCTCGGGGCCGATCCAGCCGCTGAACCCGTAGGGGCCGAGCCGGTCGGCGGCCAGGTAGATGTTCTCCGCCTGCTGGTCAGGCTCACCTTTGCTGTTGAAGGTCAAGAGCGGGTTGTAGGTGCCCGGGATGTGTATGTCGGCGTCGGAGACGTGCCACTTGCCTTTGTAATAGGTGTCGTAGCCGCCCGCCCGGAAATAGTTGCCCATCGTGGGCACCGTGTTCTCGTCGAGCCAGAACATGTCCATCTCGATGCTGCTCTTCGCCGCGCCCGGCGTCTGGCTGTCCCCGTGCAGCGACGGGTACTGGCCGGTGAAGATCGACGTGCGGCTCGGCACGCAGGCCGAGGTCATGATGTAGTGGTTGGTGAACTCCAGGCCCTGGTCACGCAGCGACTCCTCGGCCGTGAGGTACCTGGCCCGGAACTGCTGCAGCCCACTGGACTCGTAGGCCACCGGGAAGCGGTATTCATCGCACAGGATGAGGAGCAAGTTGGGGCGCTTGCTCAGCTTGCCCCGCGGCCGGAATGGCGGGCTGCTCGCAGCGGCCGCCGGCGTTGCCTGGGACTGCTCGATCTGGGCAATACCTGCGGTCGCGGCCGCTGCGCTCGCGCCCTGGATGAATCGCCGGCGTGAGAGCCCGCCTCTTTTGTCGTTCACCCTGATCCCCCCGCTGTCGCTCTATGTATTCTTCTGAATGCGCAGAGTTACTGCCCCACCTTACACTAAGGACGTTTCCGGATTAGAAATGCTATTAAGTCCTGATTTCGCTGCCCGTTTTTTCCGGGGTAAAACTCCCAACCTTCTTATAAGGGACATTCGACCCAGCGGGGGAGAAGCTGCCGGATGGCTCCGAACAAACTGCTCAAAGACATGGTGTGGGTGCCCGGCGGCACCCTCCTCATGGGCTCGGATGACTTTTATCCCGAGGAGGGGCCTGTCCACCGAGTCAAGGTCAGCGGCTTTTGGATGGACGAGCATGCCGTGACGGTCGCCGAGTACCGCCGCTTCGCCAGCGCCACCGGTTATGTGACTGTCGCTGAACGAGCACCTCACCCCGCCCAGTATCCGGGTGTGGCCGCTGAGCTTCTCGTGCCCGGCTCGCTCGTCTTTGACCAGCCGGATGGACCCGTCGACCTCAATGATCCCGGCAACTGGTGGTCATGGGTTCCTGGTGCGCAGTGGCGGCACCCAGAGGGGCCGGAGAGCACTCTGCACGGCCGGGAGCGGCACCCGGTCACCCATGTGGCCTACGCGGACGCGGCCGCCTTTGCCGTCTGGGCTGGCAAAGCACTGCCCTCCGAAGCCGAATGGGAGTGGGCTGCCAGGGGAGGTCTGGAGGGTACGGTCTACTGCTGGGGCGACACTTTTCAGCCACGGGGCCGGATGATGGCTAATACGTGGCAAGGCCGCTTCCCGTGGGAAAACCTCAAGGCGGATGGCTCCCTTGGCACCGCGCCGGTCAAACGCTTCCCGCCGAACGGGTACGGCCTGTTCGAGATGACCGGAAATGTCTGGGAATGGACCTCAGATTTCTTCCGTCCCCGGCACCCCGGCAGCTCACCGGCGTGCTGCGTCCCTCGCGACCCACATGTCGAGACTCCCGAGCGCAGCTATGACCGCCTCGCGCCTGACGCGCACATTCCCAGGCGGGTCGTGAAGGGAGGCTCCTACCTCTGCGCCCCGAACTACTGCTTGCGCTACCGGCCTGCCGCACGCCAAGGCCAAGCCGTTGAAACGTCATCAACCCACATCGGCTTCCGCTGCGTAATCCGGACTGCCGCCCCGGAGACCGGCTGACCAGGATGCTGTTCTTCGCGGCGGCGACATTTCGATGCGGACCCGCGGCCGGTTCGCCATGGCCCCGCTCACGACGGAGACCCGGTCTCTGGGCGTACCTGGCCGGCGTCCCGGTCTGGATGGGGGTCGCTGGCGGGGACGATTGTTTGGCTGCCCGGGCTGGCGCGGCGCCTGGTGCGGCGGATGGTGCGCCGCAGCTGGGTGATCCGCGCGGTCCCTGCGGCCGCCATCACCAGCGCGCCTGCGATGGCCGCGACGAGCAGGGCGGCAGCAAGGGAGACGCTGGCATGCGCGCCGAAGAAGGTGATGTGCACGGCGCCGGCGTTCTGAACGATGAAGATCACCAGCAGGATGAGGACGCCGATACCGGCGATCAGCCCCATCCGGATTCTGGCGATCCTGGTGGGCCGCGGCCGGGCAGAGGGTGCGGGCGGGGGCCTGGCGGAGCCGTTGACCGAGGGGCGCTGCGGGGCCCGGATGCCGCCGTGGCGTGGCGCTGCTGGTTCGGGCATGGCGCTTCTTCTCTCGCGAGCAGGTGCGGTACTGGGCGCACCCCGCCGCCTGGCGGGATGAAGGGGCGGGATGAAGGGGAATGTGCAGGCGCTAGCGGTGCCGGGGCAGGGCGAGCCTGCCGGCGGCCCTCGACACCGCGCAGAGGGCCAGCTACCGCCCGAGGCTCTGGCTACGCTGCGTGGTCAGCCGGTCAGCGGCCGGCCATATTTTCGGCCATGGATGCCAGGGCACCGGGAAGGCAGGACGCCGGGCCTGTTACGGACCGTGACCCGTGGAGTGCCACCGCTGCGTCTCCGCGGCACGTGCCGCCTGGCGCGTTGCCGGTGTCTGCCGTTTCTGCTCTTGAGCCAGACGGTCCTGACGCCACCGGTTAACCCACCGGGCGAGTCTGGCCTTCACCATGCTCACCTTCTCTGGCTTTCATGGCAGAGCCATGGCGAGCCGTGCTGGCTGCTCCGCTCCGCCTGCTGATCTCCGGCTTGTGACGCCCGGGGTACTGGCCGCCCGCGGCAGCTGACTTCCGGCGCTTGTTCTTACACGCTACACTCGCATCTCAAAACTAGCAACAATTTTCCAGAATCCGCCAGCATCCTCAGGTGGTGAACTGGGCCTTCCAGACCAACCATGCCCGTGGGTGCGGGCATTCCGGTGCCTACTCAGGACTCCCAGCGGACGGCGATGGGAGCGGGGGAGTGGCCATCCAGCCGCGCCTCGATGCCCATGGGCCGCAGCCCTTCCCTGGCGGCGAGCAGGAGCATCCTGAATGTGTGCGGGTACAGCTGGGCCAGCTTGTCCAGCGCCGCCAGCGTGGCCAGCGGGTCATCGGTTAGATCGGGCAACAGAATCAGATCCTCGGAACGTTTATGCCCGTTCGCCGCCGAGGTCCGGAGCAACGATTGTGTGCACATCATTGGACAGTTATCGCGCCATGTCAACGACCTTCAACAGAGTGCGATGTTTAGGTACTTTTCCATGCTAAGTACCGATCTGGCCATATTCATCACCACTATACGATGGCACGGTTCGGCCAGTCCTGGCCGCCTCGAACTGGGCGGGCCAGCACGTGCCCATATACGGCGACGTCGTTGCTTCCTATCCTCGAGAACAAACACTGAGGCCTGCGGCGGGGCGTCGCCTTACGTCAGATCTCCGGTGCAGCGGCCGTGTGGTAGCCATTGTCCCGGAGAATCCGGGCACTTGAATGGTTCTCCCGGGCTGTAAAGCAATTCGACGTGAACTGGCGCGGCCAGCAACCGCCGGGCATCCGGAAGGCGGCAGGCCACTCAACGGTCTGCAGCGGCGGGCGTCCAGTCGCCATTGTGGGCTGTCCGGCAGGCCGCGGGCGTATCGCCGCCGGCCTGCCGGCAGATGGCTGGACCACGTTGATCAGCCCTGATTCCGCGCGGCTCACCGGTGACGTGGCAGATTGCCCCCGCCGTCCGTGTGCCTGCCCGGTTGCCCGGGCTGGCTCGGGACAAAAAGTAAGCTCCGAACCTGCCGCGTCACCGACGCAGATGCGCCGGCTGCCGGGGTCCAGAGCAGTGCCGCCCATGATACTCCTCCGGGACGGGCGGAGAAGGCATCCTCCACCGCCTATAGCGGCCCGGTCCGGGGCTGGCGCCGAGCCTTTCTTCCGTTGTCATGTCGCCCGGCCCTTCCGTGCCCGGCCAGCCCGGGTTATCCCGGCGGCCGGGGTCACCGTGATAGACCGCCCAGCCCGGCACAAGGCGAGGATGCTGGGGGGATGAGCGAGCGGGCGGCCAGGGTATGGGCCTGGATCGCTGCCGCCCACGATGGTGACACGCCTGTGCCGGTTGCGGCGCTGTGCCATGCGGCGGCACTGAGGCTCGGCGTGGATGGCGCAAGTGTGACAGCGATGAGCGGCCCAGCGGTGCGCGAGCCGGTTTGCGCCTCGGATGCAGTCAGTGCCCGGCTGGAGGAACTGCAGTTCACCACGGGGGAGGGGCCAGGCGCGGACGACTTCAGGGTCGGGTCGCCGATGCTGGTCGCAGAGCTGAGCGCGGTCGCGGTGCGGTGGCCGGGGTTCGTGTCGGCGGCCCTGGCGGCCGGTGCAGGCGCGGTGTTCTCGTTCCCGCTGCAGGCTGGCGCCATCCAGGTAGGCATCCTCACGCTCTACCGGGCCCGGCCCGGCTCGATGTCAGCCGAGGAACTGGCCGACGCGCTGGTATTCGCGGATATAGCACTGCGGCTGCTGCTGGATGCCTCCTCCGGTGTCATCGGAGTCCCGGGATACCGGCCCCTTGATGGCACCTCGGAGTCCCGGGCCGAGGTACATCAGGCGACCGGGATGATCTCGGTACAGCTTGGCGTGAGTCTTGAGGAGGCATTCGCGCGGTTGCGGGCGCACGCCTTCGCCAGTAACGCCGCGCTCGGTGATGTCGCCGCCGAGGTGGTGGGCCGCCGGCTACGTTTTGGCCCCCGCGCACAGCCAGGCCAGGAGCACTGAATTGGCGCAGGGCGAGGCAGCGCGTTAGGCGGGGTGGCGAGCAGGGCTCTAAGCTCAGGCTATGACAGCAACGGTCGACGAGCGGCTGGCGCAGACGTTCGTGGAACTGGCGGACACCCTGGTTGTCGGCTTCGATCTGATGGAGTTCCTGCACACACTCGCCGAGCGCTGCGTAGAGCTTTTGGAGGTAGAAGCGGCTGGGCTGCTGCTAGCCGATGGCCGCGGCGCGCTGCGGCTGGTGGCAGCATCGACCGAGCAGGCTCGCGTAGCGGAACTTTTTCAGATTCAAAACGATGAAGGCCCCTGCGTCGACTGCTTCCGGAGCGGACAGGTCGTCTCCATCAGCGATATCAGCACCGCCGACCTGGCGAAGCGGTGGCCGCGGTTTGCCCCCGCCGCACACCAGATGGGTTTCGCCGGAGTGCACGCCATCCCGATGCGGCTGCGTGATCAGGTCATCGGGACACTCAACCTTTTTCGCACCGCGCCGAACGGCCTGGATCAGGCGGCGGCGCGGGCGGCCAGGGCATTGGTGGATGTCGCCACCATCGGGATATTGCAGGAACGAGCGGTCCGCCAGCAGGAGCTTGTCGCCGAGCAACTGCAGGCCGCGCTGCACAGCCGGGTCATGATCGAGCAGGCCAAGGGAATTCTGGCCGAACGGCATGGCGTGACCCCTGACGAGGCGTTCCTCGTGCTGCGGCGATACGCGCGCAACCACAACCGCCCGCTCACCGCCCTGGCCGTGGACGTCATCCGCGGCACCGCTGATATCGCCAGGAGCAGCAGCCAGGCCAGGACGCGGCAGCCGCCACAGGGCCAGGCAGGGCGTCCGACCAGGCCGGAGCCAGCTGGCCCCCCTGCGTAGGCCATTTCGAAGGCCGGCCGGCTCGCCCTCGATCTGTCCCGGGTGAGTTGCCGTGCCGCCGTGGGCGCACCCAGCCATCGTGGCCCGGGCTACCGGAGGAGCCTGGGTGTGTGCTGCCACGTCAGGTAGGCGGCGGCGCCGAGGGGGATAGGGGGCAGGTACGTCACGGCCCGGTACAAGAGCACGGCTGCGGTCACCTGTCCGGCGCTGCCGTGGCCGGCGCTGGCCGCCATGGTGCCCACCAGGCCGAGTTCGGTGATGCCGAGACCGCCGGGGGTAATGGGCAGCACGGTCAGCAGCCGGACGAACGCGAACGCCGCGAGGGAGGTCTGCCAGGGCACCTCAGCCTGGGAAAGGCCAACGCCGCGCAGGCACGCGAGCAGGACGAGCCACAAGATCAAGTTGCTCGCTGCGGTGGTGACGGTGATCCGCAGGCCACGCGCGGCGATCAGGGCGGCCGCGCGGTCGCGGAACCCGAGCAGCGATCCAGGGATGTCACAGGGGGGCTGGCGGCGCACCAGCCGGCAAACGCTGGCGAGCACACGCTGCAGTGCGCCGCCCATGCGGAGCGCGAAAGGCTCGCTTCGCACAAGCAGGCCCAGCCCGGTTGCGGCGGCGGCGAGCACTGCCAGGCCCACGGCTGCGGCAGCGATCAGGATGGCGTGCGGCGGGGTAGCCGTCAGCATGACCAGCAAGGCGAGGGCCGGCAGGCCCAGGCGGGCCAGGACGTTCCAAGTTCCCGACACCAGGGTGTAGAGCACGTAGTCCGCGGTGCTGACACCCCAGCTGGACAGCATTGCCCAGCTGACCCCCATGGCGAGGGCACCGCCGGCTGGCAGCGTGTTCGCCACCGCGTTGGAGGCGAGATTGACCGCCGCCGCTTGGCGCAGCCGTACCGCCGGCAGCACCGCACAGATCATGAACCAGTACGAGGCCATGCTGGCCGCCGCCGCGGCGGCAACGAGGAGCGCCTGCCCCCAGGTCATCGCCTCCATGCTCGCCCACACGCTGCGATACGAGGCGAACCGCGGAAGGGCGAACCCGAATATGGCCGCAACGACGGCCATCGAGACCACGGTGCGAAGAATCTCGCGGGCGCGGCGCGGCGGGGCGGTGGCGGTCCCCGGCTTCCGCTGCGCCACGAGGCCGCGGCCGGGGCCGCTTTCCAGGCCCGTGAGCCGCTCTGGGACCTCGGCGCTGGTCCTCATCGGGTGCTGTCCGGGCGGGCGGTGAACGTGACCGGGAAGGTCCTCGACCAGCAGCGGGTCATTCCCCGCAGCTGAGGAGGCCATCAGCCAGCGTTGGACGATCGCCGGCTAGCCAGGGCCGGGGGACTCGCGGATTCCTCCACTGGCGTGCTGAGCAGGCCGCGAGCGAGGTCCGCTCCGGAGATTGCCGCCCGCCCTCGCCTGCGTTGCTCGAGCCGGGCAGGGGTGGGCCACCGCACGCCGCTGACCCAGCCGAAGCGCTCGAACACGCGAATCAGCTCGGCGGAGAGGTCGATCTGGCCGCGGTCGACGCCGTGCCGGGCGCAGGCTGGATCGGAGTGGTGCATGTTGTGCCAGCTCTCACCCATAGACAGCACCGCGAGCGGCCACAGGTTCGTGGCCCGGTCAAAGCGGCGGGTCGTGAATGGGCGGTTCCCGACCAGGTGGCACAGCGAGTTCACACTCCAGGTGACGTGCTGCAGCAAGAAGATGCGGACCAGCCCGGCCCACACCAGCGCCAGCACTGCTGCCTGCCAGGTCCCCCCGAGCGCCCACCCGGCCGCGAATGGCAGCGCCAGCGAGGCGAGGCACAGCGCGGGAAAGGCCTTGGATATCCTCCGCATGGCCGGGTCCGCCAGCATGTCGGGCGCGTAGCGCTGCTGCGGTGTCGGATCGTTGCCGAACAACCACCCGGCATGGGCGTGCAGCAGGCCCCGCAACTGCCCGGCCACCCCGGTGCCATACCGGTAGGGCGAATGCGGGTCACCCGGGCGGTCAGTGAACGCGTGGTGGCGCCGGTGGGTGGCGACCCAGCCGTTGACATCACCCTCGAAGCTCATCGACCCGGCGACCGCGAGGGCCACGCGCAGTGCCGGCCGCGCGGTGAAGCTCCGGTGCGTGAGGCAGCGGTGGAAGCCCACCGTCACCCCGAACCCGGTCACCAGATAGAACAACGCCGCCAGGCCCAAGTCGGTCACGCCAACACCGCGGCCCCACAGCAGCCATATCGCGGCGATCAGCCCTGCGAACGGGGCAACCACGATCAGGCCGGTCACCGTCAGTTGTGCCGTCCGCTGCCATGCGGTCTGGGCGGGGGCGCTGGCAGCAGGGAACGCCCCGGTGCCGTCATAGGGTGCGCTGGTAATACTTGCGGTCACGATCATCACTCCGCATCGCGGGATGGGCAACGCAGCGAAGCGGATCTCGAGACCGGCGTGTGGTCTAGACCTGACCGGAAACGCGTTCAGGCTGCTTAGGAATGGGTCTAGCCGTCAGTGTACGCTCAGGCGCACCCCCTCCCACCGAAGCGAGCAGGCCAGCCCGGCACGCACGCACCCGGTTGCCAGTCCCGCTCATCCACCATCCGGGATGCGAGGGCTGGCCGTTGTGCCGATGATGGCTGCCGAGACTGTTGGGAAGATGTCGAACTGCAGGTCCAGCCCCGTGATGCGGAGTGCCTCAAGCACGGGGGGCGCGGGGGCAGCCAGGCGCAGAACGCCCCCGAGCAGCCTGACGCGACGATTCGTGCCAACCAGCACGGCGAGCCCGCTGGCGTCGCAGAAACTCACGTGCGACAGATCGACGATGAGCCGGCGGGTATCAGGCCTGAGCACGCCGAGGAGCTGCTCACGCAGCTCAGGAACGCTGGCAACATCAAGCTCGCCACTCAGCGCCACAACGCAGTAGCCACCGCGGAAACGTGTGGAGAGCCTGAGCGCACGAGGGAGCGGAGTAATTTCGAGCGGCGGCATGCCAGGCCTGTCTCGGTTCCAGATGGAACCAGGAGTTCCAGACGGAACCAGGTCATAGTGCGCCCAAGGCGACGCTGACGTGACTGCCAACGCACGAAAGGCCCTCGGTTCCGTCATACTACCTGCTACCGCCGCTCGTCCTCTGGAGGTGGGCGCATGAGTGTGCCAGATGTATGGGTGTCCAAAGACGACAGCAGCGACATCGTCCGGGCTGAATCGATCGCCGGGGTCGGCCGTGACTACAACGGCAATGTCACAGCCCGGCTGATCGGCGGTGCTGGGGCGGCCGTGACGCTCGTCGACTCCGGCGCGCACGATGGCTGGCTCACGCCCGATGATTTTCATCGCCAGTTGCTCAAGGTAGTGGCCGAACTGTCCGACACGTCCCAGGCCACCATGGTGCGGCCGGTCCGTGACGAACAGCATGGCTGGCGATGGATCACTGAGCCGCTGTAGCCGGTCAGTGTGCGCCCAGTGATGCTCCAGCAAGATCAGCGGGTGGGGCCGAGAGGTCACCTGTCCCACCCGTAACGGGGGATGCCGATGACCGGATCTTGGGCGAATGCTTAGGCTGCGCCGGGCGCAGGATTCCCAACGCCGGCCGCTATTGGCCAACCTGGCTGGCGCGAAGGAGGAGGAATGGTACTGGCGGCGTCGTCATCGTCCTATCCGCTGTTGAACGTTTTCTGGTCGATGCTCGAGTTCTTTCATGTGGGTGATCTGGATCTGGATCCTGATCATGGTGTTCCTTGACATCTTCCGCAGCCATGACCTGTCCGGCGGGGCCAAGGCCCTGTGGTTTTTGTTCGTGCTGTTCATCCCGCTCATTGGCGTGCTGGTCTACCTGATCGTCCGCGGCGGCTCGATGCATGAGCAGGCGGTACAGCGGGCGCAGCAGCAGGACGCGCAGGCCCGCGCCTATATCCAGGAAGCCGCGGCCAGCGCACCGGCGACTACGGCGGACCAGCTGGCCAAGCTGGCGGACCTGCGCGACCGGGGCGTCATCTCCGCGGAGGAGTTCGACCGCGAGAAGGCCAAGATCCTGGCGGCCTGACCCGGGTCCGCGCCGGTGGCGGTCCGCGCTTGCCAGTTGGCGAAGGCACGGACCGCGTACTGGGCGCGCACTCAACGCAGTGTGGCCCTCTGGGTGAAGGACCCGATGGGGCGGCGCGGTGGCCGCCTTGATCGTCACCCGGAGGGCCGACGATGGCATGCTGCACGCGGTATGGCCGGTGAATGCGCTCACAAGCCGCGCGCGGGTGCCCTCGTCATTCGCGTTCGACCGCGCGAAACCCCCGTTGTGGCGTCCACGACTCGATGACCAGCAACGTCGCCTCCGGGTTCAGCCGGGTGGCGACGACCTCGGAAATGTCGGCCAGAAACAGATCTCCAGCGGGCCCTTCACCGATAGGCCCTGCGGGGACCGCTCGCCCGGCGATCTTCGCCTCGCCTGGCCACTCGGCCTCCTTACCCTCCTGTGGGTGGAACGTTGGGCCATGCAGGGCGAACCTCGGAATCCCGCCGCAGATCCGCACCCTTGCGAGCTCCTGGCATCGACCCGAACCTGAGCTCACCGTCAGCGAACTCACACTCGATGCCCGAGATCCGTGGCGAGCCGTCGGCCCGCAACGTCGCGATCGTCTTGTGCCTGCCCGCGTCGAAGAGCCGCCGGACCCGCGCCGCGAACTCGGGCTCCGCCTGCTCCACGTCTTTCCACGCTGCCATGGGCACATTCTTCCGCAGCCTGTCATCACTGTGGGCGCATCCAGCTTGCAGTGTTTAATGCTGGGCTGTACAGCAGGTCCCGCGAGTACGGGGCGTACTATGTCTATGTCTGCTCAACCGCCGACTGCTATGGATCGCCAGCGTTACTACGGCGATGGCTCCTCCTGTGGTGGCGAGACGAGTTCTCCGGTCTCTGCTTCCTGCTCTATCCGTCGTAGCTGTGCGAGAAGTCCTTCACCGAGCCCCGGCGGCGATCGGGGCTTGACTGCGAAAAGATCTGCTGCTTACTAAGATCAGGCACGGTCCTGCGTAACGAGTCTGTTGATTTTCTTTACTCTTTCTAATGAAGAAACAACGGTATAGCGTTTAATCTATGAGCTCAGGAGAACACGTTGACGTGCTGCAAGTGTCGCTTGGGGGAGCAGCCATCAAGGGCGCAGAGCTGGCACTCGCGCTCGTTCGTCGCGAGCTGTTGCTCTGGTCGCTTTCCTGGCCGCGCACGCCGGGTCACCCAGCCCAGGCAGCGGATCGCCGCCTGTTCTGACGGACTCGACTGATGCGCAGGCTCTGACCAACCTGCGCCGGGAACTGCACCAACTGCGCCAGGTCCTGGCTGACGAGCTGTCACTCGTCGTGACCTCAACGGATCTCGGCTGGCGCGACACCGGGACGTGCCGGGTCGACCTGCGCGTCTTTGACATCGAGCGCAAGGCTGCCTTGGCGGCGGCGCGGCCTTGATGACGACGGCACTTGGTGCATGCCGCCCGGGCCATTGCGGAGTACTGGGGCGACCTCCTGCCCGGTGTGTATGACTATGGGTGCTCGAGGTCCGTCAGAGCTTGAGCGCCAGTGTGTCAGCCTGTGCGACCTGCTCGGCGAGGCGCGAACCCGGCACGGTGACCTGACCGGGGCGGTGGAGGTTGCTCGCCGCCGGATCGGCTTGCAGCCACTTGAGGAGGTCGCTACCGGACTCTGATGCGGTTGCAGGCAGATCTGGGCGACCGGGCCGGTGCGGTGAGTACCACCATCACTGCGCTTCGGTCCTGGAGCGTGAACTCGGCATCGTCCCGGATCCGGCGACACGGCAGGCGTTCCAGCGGCTGATGGCCGAGCCGCCCGCGCAAGCGAGAAGCTCCGCGGCCGAGCTCGCGGCCGGAGCTGCGGCCTGCCGCTCCGGGCTGGCCGCAGCGCAGCTCATCGGCCGGTCGCGGGAGCTAGACCTGCTGAACGACCTGTGGCGGGCCGCTGCGGCGGGCAGCCGGGCCTGGTACTGGTCCGCGGTGGCGCGGGTGTCGGGAAGACCCGCTTGGTGACTGAGATCGCCGGACGCGCTCTGTTGCAGGGCGCGGTGGTGGCGAGCAGCCAGTGCTTCGGGACATCGGGGCGGCTGGCGCTGGCTCCCGTGGCGGACTGGCTGCGAACCCCGCCATCCAGTCGGCGGTGGCGACGCTCGACCCCGCCTGGCGCACCGAGTCGGCCGGCTGCTGCCAGCCGAGGGCCGTGGCGGGCGTGGGACCGGATCCCGGGCCATGGCGGATGCCTGGCAGCGCCACCGCTTCTTCGAAGGCGTCGCGCGGGCGCTGCTTGCGCCGCGCCGCCAGACCCTGCTGGTCCTGGACAACATGCAATGGTGCGACCAGGAGACGCTGGCGTTCATCACATTCTGCCTGGGGCTGGCCGACGGTGCCCCGCTGCTCGTTGCCGCCACGCTGCGCGACGAAGCGCTCGACGACGACCCCGAGCTGGTGAGCTGGACGGTCCGGATGCGGGCCACCGGACTGCTTACCGAACTTTCCCTCACCCCGCTGGACGCCGCCGGCACGGCACATCTCGCCCAGGCTATTTCCGGGCGGCCGCTGCCCGAGGCGGACACCAGCCTGCTGCACGCGACGACGGGCGGCTTCCCGCTCTATGTCATCGAGGCGGTCCGCGGCACCGGTGACGCGGGGGGCTCCCCGCTGTCGGTTGGCGATCTGGCCACCGTGCTGCGCAAGCGCTTCGACCAGGCGACTGGGCCAGCCAGGGAGGTGGCCGGGCTCGCGGCGGCGGTCGGCACGAACTTCTCCCTTGACCTGCTCACCGAGGCCAGTGACCTTGAGGCTGATGCCGTCGTGGACGCCGTCGACGAGCATGGCGGCGCAGGATCATGAGAGAGTTCTGGGACGGCTACGACTCTCTCACGACTTGCTGCGCGAATCGGCGTACGAGGCAGTCAGCGCACCGAGACGCTGGCTGCTGCACCGGCGGATCGCCAGGGCCTCGAGTTGCTGTACGCCGAGGATACGGACGCCGTCGCGGCTCAGCTCGCGGAACAGTACGACCGCGGCGGGCGGCCCATGCGGGCGCTGGCCTACTACCGGCGGGCTGCCGAGGTCGCAGCGTCCATGTTCGCCCACACCGAGGCCGTCCGGCTGCACGAGAAGGCATTGCCGATCATCGCGGCCAGGCTGGCCGGACGAGAGCGGGACTCCCTGGAACTAGCGGTGCTCGAATCGATGGCAGCGCCGCTCAACGCCAGGGACGGCTACTCGTCTAAGCAGCTACAGCAGACCTGGAGCGCTCGATCGCCCTCGCCGAGTCACTGGGCCGCACCGACTCGATGGTCACCGGCATGGCCGCGCTCTGGGCGTCACGGTTCGTGCAGGGCCGAATCGCCGACAGCTATCAGGTTGCCAACCGGGCGCTGGCTCTTGCCGGTCCGGGTTCCAGGCTGAGCGGGCCAGCACATTTCGTGGTTGGCGGGTCGGCCGTCAGCCTGGGGATACCCGCGGAGGGGCTGTATCATCTCGAACTCGCCGCCGAACTGGCGTCCGATGCACTCCTGAGCGTCGGGATACGGCCTGACATCCACGCCGTGGCTTTTGCGGCACACGCTCACTGGCTGCTCGGCCACGATGACGACGCGCTGGCCTGCACCGATCGGGCTATCGCTACGGCCAGGGCGCTGGAGCACCCTACAACCTGGCCCTCACGCTCGCCTACGGTGCGGTCGGCGACCAGATGCGCGGTGACTTGCCCCGGCTCAGGAGCACCGTCGGGGAACTGCGCGAGTTGTGCGACCGGTACGACTTCGCCACTACCGCGAGTGAGGGCTGATCCTGGATGGCTGGTCGCGCATGGACGGGCCAGGCATCGACCTGGCCCAGCAGGGCATCAGCAACCTCAAGGCGGAAGGCTCGGCCGCTCGCATGCCGTATTGGCTCTCGCTGCTGGCCGACCTGCTGACCAGGGGCGACCGGACGGATGCGGCACGGGCGACCCTCGACGCCGCTGTGGTCGCGGCGCGGGCGCACGACGACCTCTGGTGGCTGCCGGAAGTGATGCGCCTGCGTGCCGCCATGACGACGAGGAGGCGGCTGTCGCGCGCCTGGAATCCGCTGCGCGGCTGGCGTCGGCGCACGGCAGCGTCGCGCTGCTCCGGCGCTGCGAGCGTGACCTCCGCGCACTTGGTGTCCGCCCTGCCGGGCCCGGCGTTCTCCCGACCGCCTAGCGGCCGCGTGCGCACGCGAACGCTTCGCGAACGCGGCGGCTTCTAGCTTCGGTTTCAGCTTCAACGCCGACCAACCTGAAAGGCCCGACATGACCACCTCAGCCACTCCACCACACCGTATGAGAATCTGGCCGCTGCCGTGCGCGGGAGCCTGATCCTGCCCGGGCATCCCGAGTATGACCAGGCGCGCGCCGTCTACAACGGCATGATCGACAAGCACCCGGCTGCCATCGCGCGCTGCCGCGACGTCGCGGACGTCATCAGTTGCGTGCGGTTCGCGCGCGAGCACGGCGTCGAGATCGCTGTGCGCAGCGGTGGCCACAGCGCAGACGGGCCTCGGGGTGTGGGACGGCGCTCTGGTCATCGACCTGTCGCTGCTCCGCAGCACGACCGTCGACCCGGCCGGCCGCACTGTCCGCGCCGACGCCGGATGCACCTGGGGAGACGAGACCACGCAACCGTGGCCTTCGGCATGGCCACTCCGTCCGGCTGCCTGTCATCCACCGGGGTGGCCGGCCTGACGCTCGGCAGCGGTGTCGGTTACCTCTCGCGGCGTTTCGGCCTCACCGTCGACAACCTTCTCGCTGCCGATGTGGTCCTCGCCGACGGAACCTTCGTGACGGCCAGCGAGACCTCCCACAGTGACCTGTTCTGGGCTCTGCGCGGCGGTGGCGGGAACTTCGGCATCGTCACCTCGTTCACGTTCCGCTGCCACGACATCGGTGAGCACGGGACGATCATCGGCGGCCCGGTGCTGTACGACATCGCCGACACCGCCGAGGTGATGCGCTGGTACCGGGAGCTGCTGCCATCGCTGCCCGAAGAGCTGAGCGGCTGGATCGCGGTGCTCACCATCCCTCCCGCGCCGCCGTTCCCCGAGGAGCTGTGGGGCCGCAAGGCGTGCGGCATCGTCTGGTGTTACACCGGGCCGCACGATCGGGCCGACGAGGTGCTCGAGCCGGTCAAGACGTTCGGCTCGCCGCTGGTGGTGGGCTTGCAGCCGATGCCGTTCAACGTGCTGCAGAGCGCGTTCGATCCGCTTCTCCCGGCAGGGCTGCAGTGGTACTGGCGGGCCGACTTCTTCAACGAGATCTCTGACGCCGCGATCGATGCGCACGTCAAATACGGCGCGCTGCTGCCGACCGGCATGTCGACCATGCACATGTACCCCATCGACGGCGCCGCCAGCCGCGTCGCAGAAGAGGCGACGGCGTTTGCCTACCGCAACGGTGGCTGGGCAGGTGTCATCGTGGGCGTCGACCCCGACCCGGCGAACGCCGATCTCATCTCGCGGTGGGCCCGCGACTACTGGGAAGCACTGCACCCGACCTCGGCAGGCGGTGGCTACATCAACTTCATGATGAGCGAGGGCCAGGAGCGCATCAGGGCTGCCTACCGCGGCAACTACCAGCGGCTCGCCCAGATCAAGCACCGCTACGAGCCGGACAACACCTTCCACCTCAACCAGAACATCCAGCCCGACAGCGGGCTCGGCTCCTAACGCGGCCGGTGGCCTGGGCTGTCCGGCTGGTGGCCTGGGCTGTCCGGGGGGTGGCCGGCTACGCGGCCGGTGGCCTGGGGGCCGGTGGCGGGCTATGTATCAGGGGCACATCGGGCCACTCTTGTTGGCAGGCGCCGCGACGCGGGCCGCTCCGGAGCCTCGGGTGACCGTGCGGTACCACGACAGGGCTATGGCGAGCGGAGGTAGGACGTGATGAGGCCGTTGGCGTGTCTGCGGTGGCTGGCCGCATTGGTGGGTGTCCTGGCCGCGACCGGCATCGTGTGGGCTGGTCCGGCGCAGGCGGCGGTTCCCGATAACTGGGGGTTCGCGTATGTGAACACCCCGTCCGGCGTGCCCGACCCGAACCATCAGGCGGGTAGCTGGCCGCCGGGGTTTGTGGTGCACACCACGCCGGGCGCGCCCGGTGAGGTGTTCGTCAGGTTCCCGCAGATCGCCTCCAGCGCCGGGGTGGTGCACGTGACCGCGGTCATCGACATCGCGGTGTGGTGCCAGGCCGAGCACTGGGGCCCGTCCGGCTCGGACGAGGTCGTCGCGGTGCGCTGCTTCAAGCCGGGCGGGGCACCGGTCTCCGCGCCGTTCGTCGTCACGTTCAGCCAAAGCTCGGCCAAGAAACTGGCGCCGCCGCTGGCCTATGGCTACGTCCACTTCGAGCCGGGCGCCGGCGGGATTGTCACCAGCTTCAACTCGGCCGGCGCGGCGAATACGGTGACACCGGGGCCGACCGGGGTGTGGACGGTGCGGCTGCCTGGCCTCGGCCCTGCCACGCGTGCGGGGGACGTGCAGGTCACCGCGGTCAATCCGGCTGTTGCCGCCAAGTGCGAGCTGCAGCAGTGGACGCCGATGGCTTCCGGGCAGTCGTTCATCGTCCGCTGCTATGACGCCACCACCAACCCGCTGTCCACCGGCTGGACCCTGACCTACCAGCTCGGCCGGGCCGTGACGGGCACCCAGCCGTCGTTCTTCGGCTACAGCTACGACAACCAGCCAGCCAATCCCGGTCCCTACGCCCCGGTGCCGCCGGCGGTGAACTTCAACTCCGCAGGAGCGACCAATACGCTGCTGCGGGCCGGCGCCGGGCTGCGGCTGGCATCCTTCCCGCAGATAGGCCAGCTCCAGAACACCGTGCTGGTCACACCGGTCCAGGCCGGGCCGTCGTTCTGCAACCTCAACACCTTGTGGGGCACCGCCCCGCCCAACGTCACCGTCCGCGACGTCACCTGCTACAACGCGGCAGGTACCCACGCCAGCCGGCAAGCCATGATCACCTACGCATCCAAGGTCTGATGGCCCCGTAGCCTGGTGCGATGGCAGGCGAGGTCTACCGGGCACTGGGTGAGGCGGCCTGGTCCTGGGTGCTGGGCCAGATCCGGGAAGACGAAGGCCCCTGGCTGCCGGAGGTGGTGGCCGGCGAGGGGCCTGCCATCGGGCCGGGTGCCGACCGTGACTCGGTGTACGCCGGGATCGGCGGCCTGGCCCCGGTGCTGGCCGAGATCGGCCAGCACCGGGCGCTGACCGGCGCGGAGCAGGCCCTGGCCGGCGGGATTGTGGCGCGGCTTGGTGCCATGGTGCCGGCCCGGGCCGAGCCGTCGCTTTATGACGGGCTTGGCGGGGACGTGACCGCGCTGAAGCTGCTGGCCCCGGGCAGTGAGCAGGCCGCACTGGCCCGGCTGGCGGAGTTGATGACCCCGATGGGGTGGCCCACCACGCTGGAGATCGAGCCGGGGTCAGCCGCGCCGGTGACGGAGCTGATCCAGGGCAGCGCCGGCGTGGTGCTCGCGGCGATCTGGGCAGGCGGTGAACACGCCCACCGCATCGCCACGACCGGTGGCCAGGCCCTGCTCGCTGTGGCGGACGAGACCGAGGGCGGACTGGACTGGGGCATCGTGCCCGGGTCCCCGTCGCGTGCGCCGAACTACTCGCACGGCACCGCGGGGGTAGCCACCGCGCTCGCCATCGCCGCGGCGGCCCTGGGCCGCGCCGACTTTGCCGCTGCCGCCCGGCAGGGTGCCCAGCACCTGCTCACCATTGGTTCGCTGGACGACGGCGGATTCATCATTCCGCACACCCTGCCGTACTCCACCCGGGACGTGGAACCGGTGACTTACAACTGGTGCCACGGGCCAGCCGGAACCTCGCAGCTGTTCGCGGCGCTGGCTGTCGCCGGTGTGCACGAGGTCGCCGGGTTCGGTGTGGCGTCGCTGCGGCAGCGATGCCTGAACTCCATCCTTGCCTCCGGTGTGCCCGCGCGGCTCCGGCCGGGTTTCTGGGACAACGACGGCCGCTGCTGCGGCACCGCGGGAGTGGGGGATGTGCTGCTCGACGCCGCACAGGACTGCGGCGACCCGGCACGGGCGGAGCTGTTGCTGCAGAGCGCGCGCACGATGGCAGATGCCCTCGTCGAGCGCGCCGTGCGCGACCAGGCCGGCGCGCGCTGGCGGTTCACCGAACATCGCCAGGACCCGCCGCTGCTGCCACCGGGAACCTCATGGATGCAAGGCGCGGCGGGGATCGCCGCCTTCCTGCTACGGCTGGCCCGGGTCATGGACAACGGGCCGGCCGCCCCGGTCGTCGACCGCCCGGACCAGTGGTGGGCCGTCCCGGCCCGGCTTCGCACCGTCCACACCGGCCCGCACTAGCATGCCGTTGTGAGGGCAGCAGTTCGCACCCGGTACGGGCCGCCTGACGTGGTCCGGATCTCGGAGGTGGGCAAGCCGGCCCCGGGGCGCAACGAGTTGCTGGTCAAGGTGCACGCGACGACGGTGAACCGCACCGACTGCCACTACCGGTCGGGCACGCCCTGGCTGATGCGGCCGCTGGTGTCCGGCCTTGCCCGGCCGAGGGCCAGGGTCCTGGGGAACGAGTTCGCGGGCCAGGTCGTGGCGGCCGGCAGTGGCGTCACCAGGTTCCGGATCGGCGACCGGGTGTTCGGCTACACCGAGGGGCCGTTCGGGGCTCATGCCGAATACCTGGTGATCGGCGAGGATGGGCTGGTCGCGGTCATGCCGGCGAACCTGGGCTACGAGCAGGCCGCCGCTGGCACCGAGGGTGCGCACTATGCCCTGTCGCACATCCGGCGGGCGAAGATCCGCAGTGGCCAGGAGGTCATGGTCTATGGTGCCACCGGGGCCATCGGCTGCGCGGCGGTCCAGTTGCTGAAGACCCTCGGTGCGAGCGTGACCGGGGTGTGCGCCACGCCGCATCTCGAGCTGGTCAGGAAGCTGGGTGCCGACAAGCTCATCGACTACACGGCCGGGGACTTCGCCAGCGGCGACCCGGATTACGACGTGATCTTCGACGCGGCGGGCAAGAGCTCATTCGGCCGGTGCAAGCGGCTGCTGAAGCCGGGCGGGATCTACATGTCCACCGGGCCGGGCCCGTGGTACCAGAATCTGATCCTGCCGCTCACCACCCCGCTGCTTGGCGGCAAGAAGGTGCGTGTTCTCCTATCCCCGGCTCGACCAGGCGACGGTACGGCACTTCGCACAGCTGATGGAGACCGGCCAGTTCACGCCCGTCATCGACCGGCAGTACCCACTGGATCAGATCGTGGCGGCCTACCGGTACGTCGAGGCCGGGCAGAAGATAGGCAACGTCGTGATCATCGTCGAATCATCACGCTAGCGCCCCCGTAGCTGAAGCCGGGCCCGGCAGGCCCGCCGCCAGTTGCCCGCCTGGCGTTGGGCCGCCGTGCGTTGACAGGCGAGCCGCCCCGGGGAAACCATGACGAACACGCGTATCGGAGGGAGATGGCGAGCATGATAAGCCTGCGGCGATCGTCAGGAATGCTGGGCTTGGCCGCCGTGGCCGTCATTGCCGTGGGGCTGCAGGCAGGCCCCGCCCAGGCAGGCTCCGTGGCACCGAAGCAGTACTTCACCGGGGTCATCAACGGCAAGGACGGCAACACCACGAAGCCGATCACCATCACGATGAACTGCCCCGGGCCGCTTCAGCCCGGCCAGACCGGCCATCCGCTGGCCGGGCAGACACTGGCGGTTCACCAGCTCTTCCCGCCTGCGTCCGGCACGCTCGGCCGCACCGGCAACGACTCCGAGATCGGCGCATTCTTCGCGGCTCCGCCCGGCGCAGCCCAGGCCGGCGCCACAAGCCGCATATTTACCCGCTACGACAGCCCCAAGTCCCTGCCTACCTCGCTCACCCTGCCCTGCTCCGGGACGGGCAGGGTCTGGTTCACCCCGATCCCGGTGGTCCCCCCGTCCCGGTCGGCCGTCGTCCCCGTCCGCTACATGGCCAAGCCCTGAGCGGGCAGATATTCGCCCGATCCGGCGCCAGTCCGGTCTGGAGGCGAGCACAGACCTGGGTGAGATGACGTGATGGATGCCCGGCTGCGCCTGACCCGGCCGCAGATCCTGGCGTACCGGCGGCGCGCCGGCGCGCTCGACGAGCGGCTTTCGCGCGGCCAGGACTCGCTTCGGCGTGCGGTCTGGGCGGGGCAGCAGGACAGCGTGCCCCGTGCCGCGCTGCTTTCGATCCACGCGCGCGTGGCGGGGACCGAATCGTCCACGTGGGAGGACCCTTCGCTGGTCCAGTTGTGGGGGCCGCGGTTCGTCGTGTTCGTGGTCGCCGCGTGCGACCTGGCCGTGTTTTCGCTGGGGACGCTGCCCGACCATGCCAAGGGCCAGCGCAGGGCGGAGGACCTTGCCGCCCGCCTGCACACCCTGCTCGGCGGCGCGAGGATGACCTACGGGCAGGCAGGCGACGCGCTCGGCGTGCATCCCAACAGCCTGCGATATGCGGCGGCGACCGGCACGGTCCTGATCCGCTGGGACGGCGCGCGGCAGGCGGAAATCTGGACCGTGCCGCCGCCTGCAGATCACCCGCCAGGACGCTCGCCTGGAACTGGCCCGCCGGTACCTGCAGATCTACGGCCCCGCCACGCCCGAGGCCTTCGGCCGGTGGGCGGGAATCGGCGTCGCGGCCCGGCGTCGCGGCGTTCGCCGCGCTCGGCACGTCGCTGACGCCGGTGCGGACACCGGTCGGGGATGCGTGGATCCTCGCCGGCGACGAAACGGCGTTCCGCGCCGCCCCGGGGCCCGTGGCGCCCGCCCGGCTGCTGCCCAGCGGCGATGCCTATTTCCTCCGCCACGGCGCCGACCGTGACCTGCTGGTCCCCGACGCCGCCCGCCGCGGCGCGCTGTGGACCCCGCGCGTCTGGCCCGGCGGCCTCCTCGTCGCGGGAGAGATCGCCGGCACATGGCGCCGCGCGGACACGCTTATCACGGTGCAGCCGTGGCGGCCGCTGTCGCGCGCGGAACGCGACGCGGTCACCGCGGAAGCGCAGTCCATGCCGCTGCCCGGTGCCATGGGCCGGATCGTCGTCCGCTGGGACGGCTGAGCGGCGGGGCGATCGCCGGGCGGCCGGGCCGTCAGTGCGGCAGGGTGAGCTTGAAGATCACGCCGCCGCCGGTGGCGCCACCGCTTTCCGTCGTGCCGTAAAGGGACCCGTCAGCGCCGAGGGCGAGCTCGTCTGGCTCGGCACCGTCCTTCCCGTCGAACGTCGCCACGAGGTGGAAGGCCCCGGTGGGCGTCAGTTGATACACCCATCCGGGATGATGGATGTCGCCCATCAGCGTGCCGTAGAAGTTGCCGTCGGGTGCTTGTATCTGTGGGCCGAACGCGCCGCTTCCGGGGAAGTGGTAGGAGCCGAGGAACTTCAGGGTGGCCGGCGGTGTGAACCGGAAGAAATGACTCCGGTACGTGTAGAAGTCCTGCGTCAGGCCGTACAAGCTGCCGTCATGCCCCAGTTCCAGGTTCCACGGCCGGTTCGCCACCGTGGCGTTGAAGTTGACTTCGGTGTGGAACTTCGGCGTGATGGCGAAGAGCTGGCCGTTGTTGCCGAACCCCTGCTTGTCGCCCTCAGAAATGCCGTACACGTTCCCGTCCGCCCCGATGACGAGGCGGATGGGGTACAGGCAACTGAAGGGCCACGGGGAATTGATGAACCACCGACAAGGTGAACCCGGGGGCGGTCGCGTCACCTCCGGCGCCCGGCAGCGCATCGGCGGACCGGGCGAAGGGCGAGGCGAGCGCGATGGCCAGCCCGGCCACGGCCGACGTCCTGAGGGTGCGGGATTTGGCGAAATGGCCCATCGTGGCAGGCTCCGATGTGGTTGCGGGCAGGCCCAGCTGAAACATACACCGCGGCCACCGCGCCGTGAACCCACTGGCGTCCGGGTCATGAGAACACTGGCCGCGCACCATGCCCGGCAACGTGCCTGGTATAGGCGGCGGCACCGGCGGTGATCGGGTGATAGGGCCCGCGGATTCGCTGCAGCTCAGGTGAGACGTCGCGGTAATCGAGGTCGGGGTCGTCGCCACAGTCGCAGCAGACGATTTCGAACGCGTCGGTGAAACCGCCTTCCTGCTGGCCCGCCACGATCCGGATGGGCATACGGCGGAGAACCACCGTCCAGCCGTGGCCGGGCTGACCGTCGGCCGTCATGCCGGCGCCCGGTGGACGGCCCGCGTGCCGACGATCTTGCCGGTTTCCGACCGGACCAGCAGCGCGACGGCGATCAATAGCACCAGCACGAAGCGAATGTACTCGGTCAGGTTGCGCTGTCATACCCCACAGTGCCGGCGGGCGGCTGCCGGGGACATCACCCATTGTGGGTGTTTTGCCCGGCGCGGGACTTGTCCGGTTCGGCATGGTTACCGGGCCTGCAGCCGGGCGGCGGTCCCCCTGGCAGGGTGATGCGCGATGCCTGCCAGTCCCCGGATCATGGCAGCATGCACAGCTCTCCGGGCCCCGGGGAGACCGGTTCACAACGCTGGCTGGCGCGGCTGAGTCTGCTGCTCGCGTGCCTGGCGATTGTGATCGTCGGGGTCTTCGCCGGGCTGCAGAGTATCGCCATGCTTGTCGTTGGCTTGGTGGGCGCGGTGGTGAGCCTGACCGCGGCGTACTTCTTCCTGTCCAGGCGGGGGGTGCTGCGGTGGCTGTCGTTTGGGCTGTTCGTGCTCGCCCCGATCGCGGTGCTCGTCATCTACGCGGTCAAGAACCTGCTGTGGGTGGCGGTCCTGTCGGCCGCCGTATGGTTCCTCGCCACTGTCACGGCACGCCTGGCGCTGGCCGGGGACGTCACGGACTGGCGCATGCCCGAGCACCCGGCGCAGCCGTCCGCTACCCATCCGTTCCTGATCATGAATCCCAGGTCGGGAGGGGGGAAAGTAGGCCGCTTCGACCTGCAGCGCAAGGCGGAAGACCTGGGCGCCGAGGTGTTCCTGATGGACGGCGATGAACCGGTCGATGTGGCCGCGGTGGCCAGGGAGGCCGTGGCCGGGGGCGCAGACCTGCTCGGCGTCGCCGGAGGCGATGGCACCCAGGCCCTGGTGGCTGGCATTGCCGCGGAACATGGCATCCCGTTCGTGGTGATCACCGCTGGTACCCGCAACCACTTCGCCCTCGATCTCGGACTGGACCGCGAGGATCCCGCAGCCTGCCTGGCCGCGTTGTCGGATGGTGTCGAACTGCGCGTCGACCTCGGGGAGATCGGTGGCCAGACGTTCGTCAACAACGCCTCGTTCGGTGCCTACGCCGAGGTCGTCGAATCTCCGGCCTACCGTGACGACAAGCTGGCCACGACCCTGGACCTGCTCCCGGACCTGATGCAGGGCCAGCGCGGCGCGCGGTTCACCGCGCGCGCCGACGGCACCGAACTCGACGGGCCGCAGGCTGTGCTGGTGGCCAACAACCCCTACGGCACCGGGGACATCGCCGGGCTGGGCCGCCGGGCCCGGCTGGACGGCGGCGTGCTCGGTGTCGTCAGCGTCACCGTCGACAGCGCGCGGCAGGCCGCCGGGCTGCTCCGCGGCAGGCACGCGACCGGGCTCGTCGTGCTGACCGCGAAGCGGATCGAGATCAGCACGGACGCGCCGCGGATTCCGGTCGGCATCGACGGCGAGTCCGTGACCCTGCCGGCGCCGGTGATGTGCACCATCCATCCCGGTGCGCTGCGCGTCTGGGTGCCGCGAACCCGGCCGGGAGTCCCGCCGCCCAAACCCCCGGTGAACTGGGCCAGGCTGCGCCGGCTCGCGATGGCTGGATTGATGTGGATCCGGCCGACCGACAGGAGGAGCGCGATGAGCACAGCGACAGCCAAGCCATCCACGGCCCTTAGCGAGGGCAGCAAACGGGCCCTCTCACGGCTGGCCGGGACGCCCACACTGATCGCTGCGAGCGTGGCCATGCTGATCGTCGGCATCCTCGTCGGCAACGCCGCCAGAAAACGCATCGACAGGTGGTCGCACGGCATATCCCTGATGTGAGCATTCCGGCAGGGCGTCTTCGCCACGCAGCCGCAGGGCGCGGCTGGCGAAATCCCCCGCCGGGGGTGATGTCTCCGCGCGTTGCGGCGGCATGCTGACCATACGGGGACCGTTCGGTTGATTCCCCCGGGGGAGGGTGACGAGCCGGCAGCCCACCAGCAGCACCATCGACAACGGGCCCGGCCAAGCGGGCAGCAACGAATCGAGAGGAAGGGTGAGCGAAATTGGCTGACCTGATTGCCATCGGATACCCGGATCAGGCGACCGCGGAGGCGGCAGCCGAGGAGGCGCGGCGGCTGGCCAAGGATCTGATCATCCAGCCGGACGCGATCGCGGTGATCGCCCGGGACGAGGACGGCAGCTACCACGTCCACACCAACCACCACATGGTCGGCGCCGGGGCGACCTGGGGCATGTTCTGGGGCTTCCTGTTCGGCCTGCTGTTCTTCATCCCGGTCTTCGGCCTGGCCATCGGCGCCGGAATGGGCGCCCTGATGGGGCAAGCTGACCAAGACCAGCATCGACAAGCAGTTCCAGGAGCAGGTGCGCGACATGGTCAAGCCGGGCACCTCGGCGCTGTTCCTGATGCTGGAGAAGGTGACGCCGGACAAGGCAGTCGAGGCGATGAGCAAGTACGGCGGCACCGTACTGAAGACCTCGCTTTCCAAGGACGACGAGCAGCAGCTGCAGGAAGCACTGCACGGCGGCGGCCAGGCAGCGCAGTAAGCACAGCAGCAGGCTGGCGGGCCCGGGTTGCCTCGGAACCCAGGGCCCGCCAGTTCACGTGTCGGCGGCCGGATGGGATCTCAGGAGCGTGATCCTGGAGCACTGGAACGGCACCGCTGGAAGTGACCCAGGACAGGTCACGGCAGGGCGAGCAGGTGGAACTGCCACGGTCCCAAGGCAACGAACAGCCCAGGGCTGGCCAGCTCACTGCCGTCTCGCTCGAATACCTCTCCGGCAAACAGGTCGGTGAGGTGCCAGTTCCGGCCGGGCAGGTCCGTCCAGTTCAGCGGGACTCGCCCCTGCGACGGCTCCCCGGAGAAGTTGATCACCACCACGTGCCGGTGACCGCTGCCGTCACCGTCCCACGACCAGGCGAGCAGGTTGCGGCAGGACTGGTTGTCCGGCCATCCGGTGGCTTCGAGCAGCCGCCAGGTGCCCGAGCGCACGCCGCCGCCGACGATGGCCAGCAGCCACCGGTACCAGTCGGCGAGTTCGCGATCCGGCGTTTCATCCGGACGGCGCGACAAGAAGACCGGTGGCCGCACGCGGCGGCCCTCGAACTGACCTTCGTGCCACAGCGTTGCGCCGGGCAGCGTGGCGATGGCCACGGCGGCGGCGCGTTCCGCGCCGGCCGGGATGCTGGCGGCGATGCGCGGCTCGTCATGGTTCTCCAGGAAACGGATGAGCCGGGACTGGTAGCTCGGGTCCGCGCCCAGGTGGCCCCTGGCCCCGGATGCGTCCTGGCCGACGATCCGGTCGTAGAGCCGCTTGTCGTAGCAGAAGTCGAAGCCCTGCTGCTGAAGCTCCCACTCCAGGTCCCAGTAGGCCTCGGCAACGAACAAGGTGTCCGGGTGCCTGCTGCGCACGGCCCCGATCAGGCCCGGCCAGAACTCCTCGGCCGGCTCGGGCCCGGCTCTGTCTCCCCAGGTTTGCCGGAAGATCCGATTGATCATCAGCATGGCCATGTCGCAGCGGAGCCCGTCACATTGGCCTGCTACGTCGGCAAGGGTTTCGGCCGCAGCGGCCCGCAGGGCCGGTGCGAACGCGTTGAGCTGTACGACATCGGTCCAGGGCGGGAAATACGGGTCGCGGCCATGGGCCAGTACCTGACCGCCGACCGCTGCCCACGCTGCCGGGTCGGCGCCGATGTCCTGCTCATCGCCGTGCACGAAAACCTCGGGGTCGCCCGTCACCCATGGGTGGTCCATCGCGACGTGATTGGGCACGTAGTCCAGGAGCAGCCGCACACCACGGGCGGCCAGGGCGGCACGCGCCGCGGCCAGGCCATCCGGGCCGCCGAACATCGGGTCAGCCACGTAGCGGCGGACGCAGTAGGGGGATCCGGTGACGTCTTCGGGTTCCAGGTCCGGCAGCAGTTCCCGGTACGAGGCCATCGCCTCGGCATCCGCCCTGGCCACGGCCAGCCCTGCCGGGCTGCGCTGCCACACGCCCATCAGCCAGACCGCGTCAACGCCGGCCGGGGTGACCGCCTCCCAGCCGGACGCCGCCACCTCCGCCAGTGTCAGCCGGCGCCCGGCTGCCTGGGACAGCGAGGTGAGCCATACCGCGGTGTTGACTTCGTATATCACCGGATGTGCCGGCCATCTCGTCATTGCCGTTGCCCCGGCCGCCGTTGTGTCTTAGGGCCAGACACAGAATCCATGCACATTACCCGCCTATCCGCCATTTGTCCGCCACCGTGCTGAGCATGCCCATTAGCTCGTGATCTCCGGTGATACTTTCTGGTGATCCGCTCCGAGGCCCCGTGGAGGCTCTACCGGGCCTGCCTCTAGCCGCGAGTCCGGGCCTACCGGATGACGAGCACACTGTCGCCGCGCGGGATCAGTTCGCCGATCACCGGCGCTCCGGGGATTTCGCCCGCGACGAGCAGCCCGCCCGAAGTTTGCGCGTCGGCGAGCAGGAGCAGGTCTTGTTCGCCGACGCCATCGGTGTCGGTGTGCGGCAGCACCCATTCGAGGTTGCGCCGGCTGCCGCCTGGCATGTGCCCGGCGGCTGCGGCGGCGCGGGTGCCCTCGATGAGCGGCACCGCGGTGTGGTCGATCACCGCGGTGACCCCGCTGGCCCGGGCGAGTTTGAACAGGTGGCCGAGCAGGCCGAAGCCGGTGACGTCGGTGGCGCAGGTGATCCCGGCGGCCAGCGCCTGGGCGCTGGCCTGGTCGTTCAGCGTTGTCATCACCTCGACCGCCGCCGCGCTGACCTCACCCGTTGCCTTGTGCCAGGCATTGAGCACGCCGGTGCCGATCGGCTTGGTCAAGGTCAGCGGCAGCCCGGGCCGCCCCGCATCGATCCGCAGCAGCGCGGCCGGGTCCGCGGCGCCGGTCACCGCCATGCCGTACTTCGGTTCGGGATCGTCGATGCTGTGCCCGCCGGCCACCGGGCAGCCCGCCGAGCGGCCCGCGGCCAGGCCGCCGGCCAGCACCTCGGCCGCCAGTTCCGCAGGGAGCTTGTCCCGCGGCCAGCCGAGCAGGTTCAGTGCGACCAGCGGCCGGCCGCCCATCGCGTAGATGTCGGACAGGGCGTTGGTGGCGGCGATCCGGCCGAAGGTGTAGGCGTCGTCCACGACGGGGGTGAAGAAGTCCGCGGTCACCACGACCGCCATGGCCGGGCTGACCCGCACCACCGCGCCGTCGTCGCCGTTTTCCACCCCCACCATCAGGTCCGTGCCCGGGCCTTGGGGCACCAGGGCGGCGATCGTCTGCTCCAGTTCGCCCGGTGGGATCTTGCATGCGCAGCCGCCGCCCCGCGCATACTGCGTGAGCCGGAAGCCACCCGGACCGGTCATGCGGCCCAATGTAGTTCCCAGCGCCGGCGGAGTCCCGCCGGCACCGGGAATGGCTGCCGCCGGCGGCTCCGGTTAGGGTCGCGGTTGTGGACCCGCGCCGTCACGTGCCGAGAACCGACGTCGTGCTGGCCGACCCCCGGCTGGCCGCGGCGCGCGAGCAACTGGGTGGGACGCTGGTCAAGGCGGCGGTTTCCCAGGCACAGGAGCTGGCCCGGGCCGGCGCCATCAGCCCGGCGAGTGTCGCGGACGCCGCGGTGGCGGCTCTGCCGCCGACCGCCGCCTCGCTCACCCCGGTGATCAACGCGACTGGCGTGATCGTGCACACCAACCTTGGCCGGGCGCCACTGTCGGCCGCCGCGCGTGCGGCAGTGCGGGCCGCGGCGGGCTGCACGGACGTGGAGTTTGATCTGGCCTCGGGGACGCGCGGCCGCCGTGGCGCTGGTGCGCTTGCCGCTCTCGCGCAGGCGGTCCCGGCGGCCGGGGCGGTGCACGTGGTCAACAACAACGCCGCCGCGCTGGTGCTGGCGGCCACGGCGCTGGCGGCCGGGCGGGAGATCATCGTCAGCCGGGGCGAGCTGATCGAGATAGGCGACGGGTTCCGGCTGCCTGACCTGCTGCAGTCCACCGGCGCCCGGATCCGCGAGGTGGGTACCACCAACCGGACCGCGCTCGCCGACTACCAGCGGGCGATCGGCGCCGACACGGCATTCATCCTGAAGGTGCACCCGTCCAATTACGTGATCGAGGGCTTCACGGCGTCGGTCGGCGTCGGCGAGCTGGCTGGCCTCGGGGTGCTGGTGGTCGGCGACATCGGCTCCGGCCTGCTGCGCCGCAGCCCGCTGCTCCCCGATGAGCCCGACGCCGACTCCTGGCTGCGGGCAGGTGCCGGGCTGGTCACGGCCAGCGGCGACAAGCTGCTCGGCGGGCCGCAGGCGGGCCTGCTGCTGGGCGAGCCGGACACGGTTACCCGCCTGGCCCGCCATCCGCTGGCCCGGGCGCTGCGGGTGGACAAGCTGACCCTTGCCGCCCTTGAGGCAACCCTCACCGGCCCGGTGCCGCCGGTCACCCAGGCCCTGGCGGCCACGCCGGAGTCGATCAGGGCGCGGGCCGAGGCACAGGCCGGGCGGCTGGCCGGCGCTGGTATCGACTGCCGGGTGGTGCCCGCGGACGCCACCGTCGGCGGCGGCGGCGGGCCCGGTGTGCGGCTGCCGGGCGCGGCGCTGTCCCTGCCCGGCTCGCTGGCGGCGGCCCTGCGGTCGGGTGCGGCGGTGCGGCGCGGCGACCTGCCTGCGGTCGTCGGCAGGATCGAGGGTGGCCGGCTCCTGCTCGACCTGCGTGCCGTCGTGCCCGCCGACGACGAGCGGCTTGCCGAGGCGGTGCTCGCCGCGGCCCGTGACGGCGCCTCGCCCGGGGAATAGCGGTGCACGTCGTCGCGACCGCGGGTCATGTGGATCATGGGAAGTCGATGCTGGTGCGCGCGCTCACCGGGATGGAGCCGGACCGGTGGGAAGCGGAGCGGCGCCGCGGCATGACCATTGACCTCGGCTACGCGTGGACGACACTTCCGTCGGGCGGCGAACTGGCGTTTGTCGACGTGCCGGGGCACGAACGATTCATAACGAACATGCTGGCCGGTGTGGGCCCAGCGCCGGCGGTGATGTTCGTGGTGGCCGCCGATGAGGGCTGGATGCCCCAGTCGGCGGAGCATCTGGCGGCGATCGACGCCCTGGGGGTCCGCCACGGGCTGCTGGTGGTCACGCGGGCCGACCTGGCCGACCCGGGACCGGTGCTGCGGCAGGCCGCACGCATGGTCGCCGGTACCAGCCTGGGCGGGGTGGAAGCCGTGGCGGTCAGCGCGGTGACCGGCCAGGGCCTGCCCGAGCTGACCGCCGCGCTTGGCAGGCTCACCGCGCGGCTGCCCGCGGCGGACCCGCGGGCCGGCGTTCGGCTGTGGCTGGACCGGGTGTTCGCCATCAAGGGCAGCGGGACCGTGGTCACCGGGACCTTGCAGGCAGGCACCCTGCAGGCCGGAGACGAACTGGTGCTCGCCCCGGTCATGCGCACCGTGCGGGTCAGGGGCGTGCAGTCGCTCGGCGTACCGGCCGCCCGGGTCGGCGGTGTCGCCCGGGTGGCGCTGAACCTGCGCGGTGTCAGCACCCGGGAGCTGGGCCGTGGCATGGCGCTCATCCAGCCCGGCCACTGGACCGTGACCAGCGTGATCGACGTCCGCTTGGCGCCCGCCTCCGCAGGGCAGGGCCAGCCCCCCGCCGCCATCCGGCTGCCGCCGCGGCTCACCGTGCACATCGGCGCGGCGCGGGCCGTGGCCCGGGTCCGGATGCTGGGCAGCCGGTTCGCCAGGCTGACCCTGGACCATCCGCTGCCGCTGCACGTCGGTGACCGGGTGCTGCTCCGTGATCCGGGCGCGGCCCCGGACCGCGCGGGCGGGCGGCCGGTGTTCGGTGCGACGGTGCTCGACGTTTCGCCGCCGCGGCTGCGCGGCAACGGCGCCGCCGCGGCCGCGGAGCGGGAGCTGGCATCCTGGCCGCAGGCACCGGCGGCGCCGGACCTGCTGCGCCGGCACCGGCTGCTGCTGGCCAGCGCGGCGGCGGCGATGGGCCTGGCTGATCTGCCGCCGCCGGTCGCGGGGGAGTGGCTGGCCGATCCGGGGCACTGGGGACGGCTACGGGAGTTGCTGGCCGCGGCGGTGGCCGCACACCAGGCACGCGACCCGCTGGCGCCTGGCCTTCCGGTCGAGGCGGCCCGGGCCGAACTGGGCCTGCCCGACCGTGATCTTGTCGAGGCACTGGCAGCCCGGCCCGCGGCCGGCGGCGCCGAAGCACCGATCGAGGTGTACGGCGGGTACCTGCGCCGCGCTGGCGGCGGCGAAAACGGGCAACCGGAGGATGCAGCCGGTGCCGTGCGGCCGGGTGGGACCGGCAATGACCTGGCGCCCGGGCGGCGCCCGGCTGGCGCCGGCCGCACGCAGGCTCCCGGCCCACACCTTCCAGCTCCGGTAGCCAGCGCGGTCCAGGCGGTGCTTGCCGGCCTGGCGGACGCGCCGTTCCGCGCGCCCGACGCCGAGCGGCTACGGGAGCTGGGGATCGACACGCGGGCAGCCGCGGCGGCTGAGCGGGTCGGCCTGCTGCGCCGCCTGCCCGGCAACATATTGCTGGCACCCGACGCCCCGGAGCGGGCGGCGCGGATCCTGGCTGGCCTGCCGCAGCCGTTCACCACTTCCGACGCGCGGCAGGCGCTGGGCACGACACGGCGGGTTGCGATCCCGCTGCTGGAGTGGCTGGACCGGGCGGGAGTCACCCGTCGCCTGGCCGATGATCGCAGGATCCTGCGTGAGCCGCCGGGCTCACCAAGGCAGAACGGAGAACAATGAGCACGCTGGATGACTGGACCAACCTGGTATGCGTCGAACTGGGCCTTGAACCCGCGGAGACGACCCAGAAGACGGTGCTCAACCTGGCCAGGGTCGCGGCCCACACCGTGGACCGGCCGGCCGCGCCGCTGACCGCCTACCTCCTGGGCGTAGCGGTCGGCCGCGGCGAGCCGCTGGCGGAAACCGCCGCGAAACTTCAGGAACTCGCCCGCGGCTGGCGCAGCGACCATTCATCCGGAGGGCCCACGGAAGAATCCTGAGTCCACGGGTACGTTTGCCCAGATCAGATAGGGCCTTCTTGCTCGCGCCGGATGCTTGCGGCTAGCTCGGCGGCCTCCCAGGCCGAGCACGCCGGCGGCCACCTTCACCGAGTACCCCCGGCCGGCCAGGTAGGCCGTCAGCCGGTCCAGTTCGCCGGGCGAGACGGGCGATGACGTGGACACGATGCCGATGCAGTCACCTGGCCGCAGCGCCCGTGGCTTCACCAACTGCATGAGCCCACTCAACCACCCGGCCCCGACATCGCGACCTACTCCAGCGTCAAGGACCCCGTTGTCGACTTGGTGATCACCGTGGCCGAGACTTGGGCGCCCGCCAGCGGCTGGCAGCCCTAGCCAGACACACCGAGTCAGGCGCGGGAGTAGGGCCGCCCGGCGCGGTAGGTGCGGCGGATCAGCCCCTCGGGCAGGTGCATCCGGAGCATCATGTGCTCGACGTGCGGCGGGGTGGAGCCCTGGGTGAGCAGGGACGTCACGATCATCACGCTGAACGCCAGCGGCACGGTCCAGACCGCGGGCTGGCCGAGGAGCGCGGCGCCCCAGCTACGGGTGGCCGCGCCGAGCATTGTCGCCACGATGGCACAGCAGCAGGCCCCGCCACCGACGAGGACACCGGCCGTAGCGCCGATCCAGGTCAGCCGCCGCCACCAGATGCCGAGCACGATCAACGGGCAGAACGAGGACGCCGCGATGGCGAACGCCCATCCGACGAGCAGTCCGAGGGAGAACCGGTTGACGGGCAGGGCAGCCACCGTGGCTATCGTCCCGGCAATGATCGCGCAAAGCCGGAACGTGCCGACACCGCCGCGCATGACGTCATGCGACAGCGCGCCTGCGACGCTGACAAGCAGGCCGGAGGAAGTGGACAGAAACGCGGCGAAGGCACCGGCCGCGACCAGCGCTCCGAGTAGCTCGCCGGGCCGGCCCGGCATGAGCAGGGACGGGAGGGCGAGCACGACACTGTCCGGGTCCTTGGACAGATACAGTTCCGGGGCGCGCAGCCTGGTCAGCACCGCCAGCACGGCCGGGAAGAGGTAGAAGGTGGACAGCAGCATCAGCACTATCAGGGTGGTGCGCCTGGCCGCCCCGCCGTCGGGGTTGGTGTAGAAGCGGACCAGGATGTGTGGCAGGCCGATCGCCCCGAACAGGGTGGCGATGATCACGCCATAGGTGGCCAGCAGCGGGTGGGTGCCGTCGGTGCCCGCGGTGAGAAACGGCGAATCCCACGTGGTCGAGGCAGGCTGGACCATGCTGAGGCTGGCCGGGACCGGGGAGCCCGCGCCGAACACCAGCACCGCGCCGGTCCCCGCGGTGTGCAGCCCGGCCGGCAGGTGCACCGTCTGACCGGCGAGCCTGGCCCGGTCCAGTGTGCCGGTGACCCGCACCGTCGCGGGCCGGGCCAGCTTGAACTCGGTGCTCGTCTGGACCTGCACCGTGGTGCGGTGGGTGAAAACCGGCTGGGCGTCCGGTGACAGGTTCCTGGCGGAGCCGTGGCCGGTGGCTGCCAGCAGGACGAGCGCGGGAATCCCGATCGCGCAAAGCTTGAGCCAGTACTGGAAACACTGGACGAACGTGACGCCCTTCATGCCGCCCATGGCGATGTTGGCACTCACCACGACACCAAGGGCCACCACTCCGGTCCAGTAAGGGGTCCCGAGCACGAGCTGCAGCGTGATGCCTGCCCCTTTCATCTGGGGCAGCAGGTAGAACCAGCCGATGATGAGCACCAGCGCCGTCGTGGCACGGCGCAGTCCCTGCGAGGCGAAGCGGCCCTCGGCGAAGTCCGGGATGGTGTAGGCGCCGAACCGCCGCAGCGGGGCGGCCACGAGCAGCAGCAGCACCAGGTAGCCGGCGGTGTAGCCGACCGAGTACCACAGTGCGCCCAGGCCTTGCGAGACGATCAGCCCGGCGATACCGAGGAACGAGGCCGCCGACAGGTACTCACCGGAAATGGCGGCGGCATTCAGTCCCGGCGGCACTTCGCGTGCCGCCACCAGGAAGTCATCTGGAGTTCTTGCGATACGGACGCCCCGGGCGCCCACCGCCACGGTCAGCAGCGTGACCGCGGCGATGGCGGCAACAGCGGGAACATTAGGCATCGGGCCGCCGGCCGACCGGGTCGACCAGGTCGGTAAAGCGTGCCTCAAGCAGGCTGGCCTGCCGGTTGTAGAACCAGCCGACCGCCATGAGCACGGGGAAGATCCCGGCGCCCAGGACGACGAGAGTCAGCGGCAGGCCGGCCACCGTCATCCTGCGGGCGCTGGGCAGCAGGGCCATGATCAACGGCAGCGAGGCGATCACCGCGAGCGCGATCGCCAGGCACATCAGGGACAGCCCGAGCTGTGCCCGGGTCAGTGACCGGACCAGCAGCCGGCCGTAGACGGTGTCGCTCTGGACGTCCCCGATCCCGATGACGTCGTGCTGCAGCCGGGCCTGGTCGTGTTGCCAGACGACGACCTTCCGGGGCCGGGGCCCGTTCTCGGCGGGCGATGTCTCGGCGGCGGATGTCAATGCCGCCGCCCGGAGCGGAGCAGCCTGTCCCTGACGTCGCGCGCGTGCCGCCGGCTCACCGGCAGCCACCGGCCGGACACCTTGACGCTGTGGTTGTTACCGGCCACCGCGAACTCGGCGATCTGGCCGACGGGCACCAGGTAGCTGCGATGGATCCGGATGAACCCGTGTGCGGCCCACCGCTCCTCCAGGTGGGAGATCGGCATGCGCAGCAGGTGGGCATCGCCGTCGGTCAGGTGCAGCCGGACGTAGTCGCCCACGGCCTCCACCCAGCGCACCTGCGCCGGTGCCACCCACCGGGTCCGGCCCGCTGCCTCCAGCGGTATCGAATCGCCGTTGCCGGGCTCGCCCGGCCGGTCCCCGCTGCGGCTCAGCGCCCGGTCCAGAGCCGTGCTCAGGCGGGTACGGGACACCGGCTTGAGCAGGTAGTCGCAGGCGCCGATGTCGAACGCACGGACCGCGTATTCCTCGTAGGCGGTCACGAAGACGACGGCCGGCGGGGACGCGAACCGGCCAAGGACGTTGGCCAGCTCGATGCCGTTCAGCGAAGGCATCCGGACATCCAGGAAGATGACGTCGTATCGCCGCTCCTGGAGACTGCGCAGCGCTTCGCTGGGGCTTCGTGCCGCGTGCACGCTGGCCACTGAGGGTATCGCCCGCAGCAGGTAGGTGAGTTCGTCGAGTGCGGGGATCTCGTCGTCGACGACGAGCGCGGTCACCCACGCGCCGGGCCGGGCAGCGTCACCTGGCGGGGCAGCCCGCCCTTCCGCCACGCGCCCCCACGTCATCAGCCGCTCAACGCCGTACTGAACTTGGGCAGCCGCATGGTCACCTTCGTGCCCGCGCCCACCTCGGTCTCGATCGTCAGGCCATGCCCGGCCCCGAACGTGGCACGCAGCCGCTCGTCCACGTTGCGCAGCCCGACCGAGTCGCTGCCGCGCCGCCCGGCCAGGACATCGGCGAGCTGCTGCGGATCCACGCCGACGCCGGCGTCCTCGACGGTCACGATGGCCTCGTGGCCGGCATCCTGGGCGGTGATGTGCAACTGTGCCGTACCGGCGTACTGCTCCAGGCCGTGCCGGATGGCGTTCTCCACCAGTGGCTGGAGCACCAGCGAGGGAACCTTGACGGGAAGCACCTCGGGAGCGACCCGGAGGCTCACCTCAAGCCGGTCGCCGAACCGGGCCCGTTCCAGCTCCAGGTAGGTGTCGACGAACCGCAGTTCCTCGGCGAGGGTGGCGTACTGACTGTGCTCGCGGAAGGTCCAGCGGATGAACTCAGCGAACCGGACCAGCAGGTCCCTGGCGCGCTCCGGATCGGAGCGGACAAAGGACTCGATCGCGGTGAGCGCGTTGTAGATGAAGTGCGGGCTGATCTGTGCCCGGAGAAAGTTGAGCTGCGCCTGCATCGTGCGGGTGCGTGATGCGTCGAGTTCCGCCAGCGCCAGATGGGTGGAAACGAACCTTGCCACCTCGCCCGCGGTCCGCAGCAGTATCGCGTCCGCGGAAGGCGCCAGCGCCGCCAGGGCTCCCACCACGGATCCGTCGACGGCGATGGGCGCGGTGACGCCTGCCTGGACCGGGCAATCGGCCCCGTGGTCACACTTCAGGTCCGCCGCGGACAGGACCTGTGACCTGCCCGAGCGCACCACCTCGTTCAGGCAGCGCTGCAGCGCGTCGGCGTGCCGCTGGCTGCCCTCGTAGGCGATGAGGCTGCTCTGATCGGAGATCGCCACCGCGGGAGTGCCGAGCAGTTGCCGCAACGCGGGGGCTGCCTTGACAGCCGAACCGGCCGTCAGCCCGTCGCGCAGTGCCGACACGGCCAGGGTGGCCGTGTGCAGTGCTTCGTAGGTCGCTCGCTGCGGCGGAGTTCCCACCCGGCGGGCCCCGCGAATCCAGAAAATCACCGCGCCTGCCAGAGCTACGGCGACGGCAATCAAAATGATCACAAGGCCGACCATCGGCGGAGTATATCCAGCTAATGGACTACCTGAGAAGGCTCGGCCTGGTCAGGACCGGCTTTGCAGATGCCGGGGCGACTCGCTGACCAGCCTCTCCCGCCCGATTGGCCGCCCGGGCGGCCGCCCGGCCAGCCACTCCTCGTCGCGGTTGGCCGTTCCTCGCGCGCAGACGACCGTTCCTCGCGCCGGATTGCGCGTTCGTCGCACAGCACGGCATACAGGCGACACCGCCGTCGTACCGTCCTGCCGAGGACCGCTAGGCACAACATGTAACGGAGACAATATGGCCGATGAGACCCGCACCATCATGACAGCGCCCGCTGCCGACCCAGCCCCGCTGGGCCTTGCCGCATTCGCGCTGACCACGTTCTTGCTGTCGGCGGCGAACGCCAACTGGATGGGCAGCGCCAGCGGTGATGCGTGGCTGGGCTATGCCTTCGCCTACGGCGGGCTGTGCCAGTTGCTGGCCGGGATGTGGGAGTTCCGTAACCGCAACGTGTTCGGCGCCACCGCGTTCTCCACCTACGGCGGGTTCTGGATCGGCCTCGGACTGTGGGCGTTGCTCGTCGCCCCGACCGCGGGCACCAAGGCGGGCAAGGACGTCGCCTGGATCCTGCTGGCGTTCGCGATCTTCAACACCTACATGCTGCTGTGGAGCAGCATGGTGAACGCCGCGGTGTTCGCCGTGTTCCTGACCCTGGAAGCGACCGAGGTCATCCTGTTCATCGGGAACTTCGCGGGCAACACGAGCATCGTCAAGTTCGGTGGCTACGTGGGCATCCTGACCGCGCTGGTGGCCTGGTACACCTCGGCCGCCGGAGTGGGCAACGGCGTAGCCGGGCGGGTCATCCTCCCCGTGGGCCAGCCGTTCATGAAGCCGGCCGCCGCCGTGGCCGCGGAGCCCGCCGCGCGGGCCTGACCGGCACGGGTGACAGCGGGCCATCGCCCTGTGGCCGGGCGCCTCATCCGGCGCCCGGCCACACGGCGATGCCGGGCCGGCTTCACCGGCCCCGCAGATTCCGCTATACGGCCCCCACCAGCCGTTTAGCAACAACCATCCGGCGGGCCGCGTTGCCGCTGGCGCTGTGGTCACCAACACACCCGCGGCCCGCCGGATGCAACTTCCCCGCATAAAGAAATTCAGGTACTCGTTCGTGGCCGGTTGGAGCCCTGGTCACAGGAGAGGGTTCAGCGATGACCGATAACTCTGAGCCGCAGGTCTCTGAGGATGGCCAGCAGGTGGTTTCCGAGTCGCAGATTGCCGTGCACTGGCGTGAGGAGGAGTACTACTACCCTCCGGAGGCGTTTGTGGCGCAGGCGAATGCGAGTGATCCGGCGATTTTTGACCGGTTCGGCCAGGACCGGTTCCCGGATTGTTTCACCGAGTATGCGGAGTTGCTGGATTGGGACCGGCGGTGGGACTCGGTGCTGGATACCAGTGATGCGCCGTTTTGGAAGTGGTTCGGCGGGGGGCGGCTGAACGCGTCCTATCAACTGTGTGGACCGGCATGTCCCGGCGAATGGGAACAAGGCGGCGCTGATCTGGGTGCCCGAGCCCGAGGACGTGGAGCATGTGGTGATCACGTACCGGGAGCTGTATCACCGGGTGAATGAGTTCGCCGCGCTGCTGCGGGATTTCTGCGGCCTCAAGGCCGGGGACCGGCCTACATCGTGGTGTTCCTGAACAAGTGCGACGCGGTCGAGGACGAGGAGTTGATCGACCTGGTGGAGATGGAAGTCCGCGAGTTGCTGTCCAAGTACCAGTTCCCCGGCGACGACGTGCCGGTGATTCGCGGCTCGGCTCTGGGCGCGCTGAACGGCGAGCCGAAGTGGGAAGCCAAGATCGACGAGCTGATGGAGGCGGTGGACAAGTTCGTGCCGCAGCCGCAGCGCTCGGTGGAACTGCCCTTCCTGATGCCGATCGAAGATATTTTCTCGATCTCCGGCCGCGGCACCGTGGTCACGGGCCGTATCGAGCGCGGCAAGGTGAAGGTCGGCGAGGATGTGGAGATCGTCGGCTTCCGCGAGACCCGCAAGTCGGTTTGCACGGGCGTGGAAATGTTCAAGAAGCAGTTGGACGAAGGCATGGCGGGCGACAACGCCGGCATCCTGCTGCGCGGCATTCCCAAGGAAGACGTGGAGCGCGGGATGGTGCTGGCCAAGCCGGGCTCGATCACGCCGCACACCAACTTCAAGGGCGAAGTCTACGTATTGAGCAAGGAAGAGGGCGGCCGTCATACGCCGTTCTTCAAGGGCTATCGTCCGCAGTTTTATTTCCGCACCACGGACGTGACGGGGGTGGCGGAACTGCCGGCGGGCACGGAGATGGTGATGCCGGGCGACAACGTGCAGCTGACCGTGGAACTGATCACGCCGGTGGCCATGGAAAAGGGCCTGCGGTTCGCCATCCGCGAAGGCGGCCGCACGGTGGGCGCGGGCACGATCTCGGAAATTATCAAGTAAGAGTGGACAGTTCAAGTCGAGTTCACAGTTCACAGTTGAAGAGCTGAGGACAGCGAACTACGAACTAAGAACTATGAACTGGCTTCGCTGCGAACAGCCGGCGAAGCTCGGAATCGGTTAGGATAAGAAGATGCGGGAAATTGTGACATTGCAGTGCACTGAGTGCAAGGAGCGGAACTACTCGACGACGAAGAACAAGAAGACGACCACTGGCCGTCTGGAGTTCAAGAAGTTCTGTAACCGCTGCCGCAAGCACCAGCCGCACAAGGAAACGAAGTAAAGACAGCGTTAGTGAACAGTGATCAGTGGTCAGTTGCGCATCGGGTGAAGCGAAGCAGCTTGTACCGGCACGAACAAGCTGACACTGATCCACTGATCAGCTGACCACTGCTTTTAGGGGCGTAAGCTCAACGGTTAAACTGTCGGTCTCCAAAACCGAACTTGGGGGTTCGAATCCCTCCGCCCCTGCCAGATTTAAGACTGGGATCAGAGGATCGCGAAGCGGGAATAGGTGCGGCGACGCGAGAACGCCGGGACTCGGCAGACGGAAGGAATGGAAGTATGGCACAAAGCAGCAATAGTGAATGGCGAAGAGCGGCCGGCGCCGATCAAGCGGCAGGAGCCCAGCGCGATCTCCAAATTTCCGGCAGCGTGATGGGCACGTGGAAGAAGCTCACCGGTTTCTGAGCGACGTGCGCGCGGAAATGCGCAAGGTCGTTGCCCCCTCGCGCAAGGAAGTGCAGGCCACACCTCCGTGGTGCTGATCGCGGTGTTCATCTTCGGGCTGTTCTTCTTGGTGATGGATTCGTCTTCAACACGGGTCATGCACCAGATCTGCACAGGCTGGGCGGCGCGCAGTAATGCAGGAGATCCCGCGAATCGAGAGCACAATGGCAGAAGAAGTGGAACAACCCGCCGAGGCAGCCGGCGAACCGCAGCCGGAGCGCAACGAGCGCTTCAAGTGGTACATCCTGCACGCCTACTCGGGCTTCGAGCGCAAGGTGCGCGAGTCGATCGAGAGCCGTGTGCAGGCCTTCGGGCTCAGCGACAAGGTCGGCCGCGTGATGATTCCCACCGAGCCGGTGACCGAGATCGTCAACGGCAAGAAGCGCACCGTGGAACGCGTCTTCCTGCCCGGCTACGTGCTGGTGGAGATGGATCTCGACAACAACCTGTGGCACGTCCTGAAGGACACGCCCAAGGTGACGGGCTTTCTGGGCACGGGCGACAAGCCGGTGGCGCTGTCGCGAGGAAGAAGTGAGTTCCATCCTCTTCCGCTCCGAGATCGCCAAGGACAAGCCGCGGCTCAAGATCAAGTTTGAAAAGAACGAGCAGGTCCGCATTACCGACGGGCCGTTTGCCAACTTCAATGGCGTGGTGGATGAGATCAACGAAGATCGCGAGACGCTGAAGGTCATGGTGACCATCTTCGGCCGCTCCACCCCGGTCGAACTGGAGTTCGGCAAAGTGGAAAAGATTGAGTAGTTGCAGCTTCTAGCTACTAGCTTCCAGCTTCTAGCCGGTTCGGTCTACCTAGCGGCCGCCGGTTTGAAGGCGAACGCTTGAGCGCAACACCAAAATTTGCACAGGAACAGACCAGCTAGAAGCTAGAAGCTAGGAGCTAGTAGCTGGTTCCGAAGGAACACACATGGCACCTCCGAAGAAAGTAACCGCGCAACGTCAAGCTGCAGATCGAGGCCGGCAAGGCTACGCCGGCGCCGCCGGTCGGCCCCGCACTGGGCCAGGCGCAGGTCAACATCATGGAGTTCTGCAAGCAGTTCAACGCGCGCACGCAGAACAAGGAGATGGCCGGGCTGATCATTCCGGTCGTCATCACCGTCTACGCCGACCGCAGCTTCAGCTTTATCACCAAGACGCCGCCCGCGGCGGTTCTGCTGAAGAAGGCCGCCGGCGTGGCCAAGGGCTCCGGCACGCCCAACAAGGAAAAGATGGGCAAGGTGACCGAAAAGCAGGTGCGCGAGATCGCCACCCAGAAGATGCCCGACCTGAACGCCGCCTCGGTCGAGACGGCCATCAAGAGCATCAAGGGCACCGCCCGCTCGATGGGCATTGAAGTCGTGGCGTAATCCGCCCATGAGTTCCGTGCCCCGTCCTTTCGTCCGCCGTGGCGGATGCGAAAAGGGTGGGAAGCTGCAAACGTCGCCAGATCGGGAGAGCACATTGGCGGCCGCGAGACTATCTCGCGGCCGCCGTGCTGTTTCTGGCCACCGCCGCATTCGTTTGCTGGCAGAACTCGCGCGTCGCCGTGCTTTGGGACCTCGGCTATCTGCTCGATTCCAGTTGGCGGATCGCCCTCGGCCAGGTGCCGTATCGCGACTTTCCCTTTGTGCATCCGCCGCTCACGTTTCTTATGCAGGCGGGCCTGATCCGCATGGCCGGCCGGCATTACCTGCTCTTGGTTGCGTACGTGGCCATCGCCGGAGGATTGGGAACGGTGCTTGCGTGGCGCATCCTGTTGCGCATCGTTCGCATCGCTCCCGGCTTCGGAACAGCCAGTTGGCCCGTTGCTCTTTTTGCTGGCGGCTCCGCTCGCGGTTCTCGGCATCTACTCCATCTATCCCCATCCGATCTACGACTGCGACTGCGCCCTGGCGATCCTGTTCGCGCTCTACATGCTCGTTCGGCTCGCGTCCTCCGATCAGGAACAAAGCCTCTGTGCCCCATCCTTTCGGCGTCTTTTGCCGAAAGGGTGGGAGGCCACAAAATTCGCGGGGGCTTTACCCGTGGGCGCCGGCGCGGCTAGCGTTCTTCCGCTGTTTTTCAAGCAGAACATGGGCCTGCCGTTTCTCGCCGTTGCTGCTGCCGGTGCGCTCCTTCTGGTTGCTGGAAATCCGGCGCACACGCTCACTCTCCGCCGGGGTCCGATCGACAGCCTGCACTCGTGCTCGCCGGCATGGCGGTAGCGCTTCTGGCCGCGCTGGCGCCGATCGCCGCCATCGCGGGCCTCGGCAACTACCTGCACTGGACCGTGCAATTCGCCGCGCAGCGCCGGTTCCCGGGTTTGATCGTCCTATTGGCGGACTATCGACAGCCGTCCTTTGCGTGGACGGTGCCCACCCTCGGCGCCGGGCTGGTGCTTTGCTATACGCGTTTCATGGCACGAGGGTGGGCGCGCGATTACGGCGGCATGCCTGGTCGCCGCTCCGTTCGCCGGCAGCATCTTCGTCCTGTTCCTCGTGCAGGACGATGCCGACGAGCGTGCCGATAACCTTCTCGCTCTGTGGCCGCTGCTGCTTCTCACCGCGCTGGTGATTGCGCTTGTTCGAACTGCGGCGCGGCATCACGCTCTACAGGCTGATTCCGCTTTTTGTGCTGGCCGCGATCCACGGAGCGTTGCTTTCGCAGCAACTGTGGGGATCGACCTATGCTCTGTGGCCGTTTTTAATGTTGCTGGTGGCTTATGTGCTCGCCGCCTTGCCCGAGCGGGCTCGGCCGGCGGCCATGACCGCTGCGGCCATGCATCTCTGCGGCGTTTCTCATCTGTGGCGGGCTCTATGCCGCCTCGCTGGAGAGGCTGGGTTACGCCGCATTCCCGAGGCGCCGATGCAGCGCTCATCCGTGCCCGCCCTGCGCGGCATGGCGACGCCCGGCCCCTTTCTACCCAACTTCGATGAGCTTGTAGGTTTCACCGCCCGCGAGATTCCGCGCCATGACCCGCTGCTCCTGCTGCCCGGCGAAGACCCGTTCTACTTCGCAACCGGCCGCACGCCGCAGTTCCCGGTGACGCTGTTCGATCCCGCCACCGACCCTTACCCGGCATCCGATCTGCTGGCCGAAGCGCTGCCGCCGGAATGTCCGATGGGTGATCGTCAAGCGCGCCTTGCAGATCGACGAGAACCCCATGCCCGATCGCGAGCAGACCATGCGCCTGGTTGAACGCGATTTCGCGATATACCGGCGACTGCAAGGCTATGACGTCTACCGGCGGAGGTAGGCACACAAGTCCGCACTCGCTCCAAGCGAATTGGAAACCCGAATCCTCCGGACGCAAAAAGCCGCTCGCAGGGCTGCAAGCGGCTTTCGCGGATTACTTCGGCGGGGCCGGCGTAAATACTTCGGATCTACGGCCAGGCTCGGGTTTCGGCTTGGGCTTGGGAGCTTTTTTGGTTTCCTTCTTGCCTTTGTCCTTGTTTCCCATGGCTCCAAGTTTGCCACAATTCAGTAGTCACTGAATAGTGCACAGCAAGCGAGCGCAACCCATTCGTTACTCCCCCGCGACGGACTGGCGCCCTTGCCCAGTGACGCGCTTGGCTGCCGGCATCTTTTCAAGTAGGGTGATTCGCAAAGCCATCCCTTTCGGAGGGAGAATCCATGGAGCAGCAATTATCCCCGGCACCGATATGCACGGCACTGGCCGAGATGCGCGACGTGCTTCTGGAAACCTATGCGGTGAACGACGCCATGAACCAGCTCCTGCTGGCGCACCTCGATCCCCGCGCCTGGCGCGCGCCTTCCCCGGGAGCCAGGCCCAACGCCGGCCGCACCATCGCAGCCGTGTTCGCTCACCTCCACAATAGCCGCCTGGTGTGGCTCAAGAATTCCGCTCCGTACCTGAAGTGTCCTGCTCCGCTCGATCCGTTCCGATGCACCATGAAGCAGGCGGCGACGGCCCATCAAAAGAGCGCAGAGGCATGCCTGCAGATGCTCACCGATGCGTTATCCGGCGACCCGAAGCGCAAGGTGAAAAGTTTCTCGCGGGGAAGCTGGACCCGGACCTGGCCCGCCGGCGGCAGCATGTTCGCCTACATGTTTTCGCATGAAGCCCATCATCGGGGCCAGATCCTGGTGCTGGCCCACCAACTCGGCTACCGGCTTCCGGCAAAAGCGTGGGGCGGGATCTGGCAATGGGACAAACTGTGGAAAGAGCGCGGCTTCGCGGGCCGCCCGCGTTAGGCAAAATCGCGAAAGCATGGCGGTACCCCGGATGGTTTTCCGATTCGTCGCAAAAAAAGCGCGCCGCCCGGAAAGGACGGCGCGCTCTTACTGTGAACTACGAACTATGAACTGTGAACTTGCCCTCACATCCCCGCCGTAGACCGCGCCACGTACACCTGCTGTGGCGCGTCCACCTTGCCGTTCACGTTGTTCATCTTCAGTTTCATGCTCTCCACGCCGGGCTTGCCGTTCAGCGGGGCGGTGAAGGCAACTTCATACTGGTTTTCGAGCCGCCGGTCCAGGTCCTTGAAATAGGGCTGCAACGAGACCGGGTTGCCGTACCCCTGCCAGTAGCTGTAGCCGCCGGTCGCCTGGGTCACCTCGCCGACCAGGTTCTGGCCGGCATCGGTTCCATACATGCTGCGGTCAAAGCGCCCGCGACTCTGCCAGTAGATCGAATACACCACCAGGCCGGAGCGTACCGAGTCAGTGATCGCTGCCTGCACGTACGGGTCCTCGGGATCGTAGCGCGGATTGTAGTAGTCGATGCCGTCGCTGATCATGACCACCACGCGCCGGGCGCCGCGGTCGTTCGATGGCCAGTGTTTGGCCAGATTCGACAGGCAGAAGTAGGGGCTGGCGCTCTGTCCCGGCATGCCCGAAGGCAGATGAATTCCCTTCAGCGCTGCCTGATGGTCGGTGGTCAGCGGGGTCGCCAGTTGCGCCGTCCCGTTCACCATCCAGGCGACGGAAACCTTGGCCTGCGGCGGGAGGGTCTTGATAAAGCCGGCGATGTCGTTCAACTGGTTCCCGATGCTGCTGCGCGCCCCCGCGTCGATCAGGACCACCAGTTCCAGGCGGTCGTTCTGCCCGCGCAGAGGCGTGAAGTTGGTAATGGTCGAGTCCTTGCCGTCCACTTTGAGGACCAGGTCCTGGGGGGACACGTTGGGCGAGGCGGCTTTGTCATTGACCGGCATCACGGTCACCACTGCTTGGCCCTTGCCTTGGTTTTCGTTTTGGGGAAAAGCCGGCGCCGCGGCCATCAGCGCCCCGGCAGCCAGACTTGCTAGAAGTGCTATCCGTTTCATTTTTCTTGATCCTCCTGAGGCATCTGCTGCGCTCGGCTTCTCCGGCCGGCGGTTTGCCTCACACAACATCCGTTCGTCTGATGTCTTGAACCCGGAAGCGACACAAATGTTGCTTCCGGACGGTTCCCGGGTAGCCACACAGCCGGGCGAAGAGTGTCTTAGTTGATTAATATGTATGGGTTTACACGAGGATCCGATTAGAGTGCGTGGGATTGAACGGCTATTTGGGAAAGGGAAAGCAACCCCATCCCGTGGTGTCGCGGGACTAAGCGCTGCGTTTCTGCGCGTCTACGTACGCTCGGAGAACGGCATTCATGCGCGTCAGGTGGCCCTTGCCGCGAGCTCTAAACCACTCAACGATGTCGCGGTCGAGACGCAGATGAACTGACGTCTTTCCGGTGGGAACTACGACTCGTGCTGAGCTCCAGAACTCCTTACCCAGGGACTCGGCCTCGGCGGCATCGGCACGCGTAGGGTCTTCGCCACGTTTCCGAACAGCTTCGACTTCGCTAAGTGAATATTTCGCCATAGTAGGTTTCCTGCTCATCCTTGCTGGCTTTCTGAGCGTTGATAATGCGGATTCGGTTCGCTTCTCGCCATGTGTAGACGACACGGTACACCTCCAAGCCGGCACGGCCCAGAGCAATCCATCGGACCTCGCCATAATCCTCTCGGTCGTCAATACGTTCGAGTCTCTCGTTCCGGAATGTCGCCGCGGCTGTAAAAAACGAGACGCCATGCTTCTCGAGATTCAATTCGGCTTTGGTTTCGTCCCATTCAAACTCAAGTTCTTGCTCGTCCATTTGGTCGGATTCTATGTAAACACAAATGTGTACACAAATCAAGGGTGGGTTGGGAGAGCCTGCGGTAGTGTCCTAATTTGGGCGATGCTAGTTGTGCTTTGCCTATTTAATCTGCTTAATTCTCATCTGGAAGTGGGGAGTATGCTCCACAGCTTCACACTTGTCTGGACCGAAAGTGACAATCGGCGTGAAGCGTTGAGGCGCGCATTCCCTTTCGAGAACATCCTTTATCACTACTTCGATAACAAGCCTAACGTTGAGTTGATTGAGCCGATAAAATTCCACCTGGGCGGGGAGAGCTTCAAATGTATAAAAGGCTGCGTAGGCATTACCCGGAGCAATCAAATGATCCTTGGAAGAGCCGGAGGACGTAGCTCCCATTCTAGTCGTGAGATGTTTCAGCGTGAGAGGAAAATTTGTTGTATTTCGAACTTCGAAACCGAGCGTCAGAGTGGTGTCTTCGGGAATTGGATCGGAAGTCAGATTTCTCCAACCGCCAATCTCGACCCATTGTTTATATTGAGCCTCTTGCAGCCGAACAGACTTGAGCGCAGCTTGCGCGGCATTGCGGGTTTCCAAACTCTGCAAGCTGATTACGATACCAGTGCCCAACGCCACAACAACCAGGACTATGTTTATCCACACCGGAGCTTTGTCGTAAAAGTCCTTCTGTGGGGGATTAACGATCTTTACATCGGCCTGAATATCATTCTGCTTTTCGCCATTGAGGCTTGCGCCGTTATCTTGTTGGTTCGGGATCGTCGCGATTGGCGAGGATGGCTTTTGATCTGTCTTTTTAGCTTGAATCTGGTTCGCATGGCCATAGGCGCAGAATACGATCAGCAGCATCCCGAATATCACCAACCATTTCAGCATAATTCTGCAATTGTACCCCATAAATACCTTGACAGCATCTAATTAATGGGGTACACTTATTCAAGTGAGGCTTTATGGCGAACGTTCTCAACACCGATAAACAAATCGCAATTATCGCGGCTCTGGCGGAAGGGTCCAGCATCCGTTCAATTGAGCGCATGACCGGCATCCACCGCGATACGATCATGCGCCTTGGCGTTCGCGTAGGCGAAGGATGCACAGCCCTGCTGGACGCCAAGATGCGCGATCTGCCCTGCAACCGGCTGGAAATTGACGAAGTTTGGGGATTCATCGGTAAGAAAGAATCCCGCCTCAAGCCGGACGATGATCCGCAGTTCGGCAATGTCTGGACGAGCGGCAAGACGGTCCTGCCGTGCAGCCCCCGCCGGGATCCCAACGCCCGCCGCTGCCCGCACGGCCGCGACATCTCCTGCCCCCACCGCCACCCCGAGACGATCCCCGCCTCGGCCGCGCCGCTGTGCCGCGACTGCTACGACTACATCGCCGCCGTCCTGTTCAACGCCTACGCCGCCGAGCTGTGGCGCCGGTTCACCACCTACCTGCCCCGCTACCTCGCCCGCCTCGCCGGACTCACCGTCACCGAACTGCGCGACCGCTGCCGCATCCGGTACGTCAAGGTCGCCGAATACCAGCACCGCGGCGTCGTCCACTTCCACGCCGTCATCCGCCTCGACGCCCCTGGCGAACTAGCAGCCGCCCCCCGCCGGGCTCACCGCCGACTGCTCGGCGACGCCATCCGCGACGCCGCCAGGCCGTCGCCCTCGCCGCCTCCCCGGCCCCGGACGGCCGCCGGTCACCCTACGTTCGGCACCCGGCAGGACCGACGTCCGGCCCGTCCGCCACGGCGACGGCCTCCCCGGCACCGGACGCGCCCTGTCCGCACAGTCAGTGGCGAACTACATCGCCAAGTACGCCACCAAGACCCTCGACGCCCCCGGCTGCCCGCCCGGCCCTCAAGCTCCAGGCCCGATCGACCAGCTGCACTGCTCCGCCCACTACAAGCGGATGATGCACGCTGCCTGGAGCCGCCAGCATCCAAGCTGCCAGCGATCCCCGCATGCGCCGGGCCGCTCATGCTCGGCTGGGGCGGGCACTTCCTCACCAAGTCGCGTCGGTATTCCGTCACCTTCGGCACCCTTCGCCGCGCCCGCCTCGAGCACCGCAAGGCACAGCGCCACCCCGACGGCGAACGCGACCCCTGGGGCCGCCCCCTCGACGACACCATCGTCCTGATCCTCAAGACCTGGTCCTACGCCGCACCCGGCACAACCACCTCGCCGGACCCGACCTCGCCCTCGCCAGCGCCGCCCGTGCCCGCGATCACGACCAGGCCGCCACCGCCGCCTGACCCTTCCAGCCCGTCTCTAAGGAGCGATGCCCCATGACGAGCAGCCACCGACCGGCTGCTGACCGTCGCTCAGGCCGCCGAAATCCTGGCGACCGGCGAACGGTTCCCCCGGCGGCTCATCGCGGAACGGCGGATCCGGTTCGTACGGGTCGGCAGGCACGTCCGTATCCCAGAGTCAGCGCTCCGCGAATCATCGAGGCCGGACTCGTCGAACCGTCACCGGGCCCGGACCGAAGGAGGGAGCCTGATGCCCAACACCAGGGGCCGCCGCCGCCGTTTCGGCGCAGTGCGGGAGCTGCGCTCGGGCCAATGGCAGGCCCGTACCGGGGACCGGACGGAATCGTGCGCCCGGCCGACCACACCTTCCCGGACAAGACCGCCGCCGAGGTCTGGCTGACCCGCAAGGAAGCCGAGATCCTGGATGGCGACTGGCTAGACCCCGATGCAGGCCGCATCTTCTTCGGCGAGTACGCGCCCGCGTGGATCGACGAGCGGCCAGACCTGCGGCCCAAGACGGTTCAGCTCTACCGCTACCTGCTGCGCCGGCACCTAACCGGCCTGGGAACCAGGCCGATAGCCGGGATCAGGGAGCCGCAGGTCCGCCGCTGGCGCAAGGAGCTGCTGGACGCCGGGGTCACGAAGTCACCGTGGCAAGGCATACCGGCTGCTCAAGGCCATCCTGAAACTGCTGTCGATGACGGGCTGATAAGCCGCAATCCGTGCCGGATCAGGGGTGCGAGCAGGACACTCCCCCGAACGCCCGGTCCTGACGCTTCGCCCAGGTCTACGCGCTGGCCGAGGCCATCGTCCGCGATACCAGGCCCTGGTCCTGCTCGCCGCATTCAGTAGCCTGCGCTGGGGCGAGCTGGCGGCCCTGCGCCGCAGCTGACATCGACCTGGAAGCGCGGACCGTCCGGGTCAGCGACCGCTCACCGAGCTCCCCGGCGGGGGCTATCGTTCGGGCCGCCTAAGTCAGCGCCGGAACCGGACGGTGCCGTTCCCGAGGTGATCGAGAACGATCTGTGCCGGACACCTGGGCCAGTTCTGCGCGGCCGGACCGGCGACGCGCTGATCTTCACCAGCCCGGAAGGTACGCCGCTGCGGCATGGCAACTTCCCGCGCCGCATCTGGCTGGCAGCCTGCAAGAGGGCGGGTTTGACCGGTGTGCACTTCCACGATCTCCGCCACACCGGGAACCATTTCCACCGCCGAGCGCGGGCGCGAACCTGCGTGAGCTGATGGATCGCATGGGTCATACCACCAGCCGTGCCGCAATTATCTACTTGCACTCCCGAGGAACGGCAAGAGGGGGATCGCTGATGCGATGAGCAGGCGTGCCCTGGCGCAGCTCGCCGCAATACAGGTAGCGGACCGTCGGGCGCACCCCATCTGGCACGGATGTGGCACGGAACAAAGGCCGATGACGGATTTTTTGAAAGTGAAGAGGGCTGTTCTCACTAAGGCTGGTGGGCCTGGGAGGACTTGAACCTCCGGCCTCTTCCTTATCAGGGAAGCGCTCTAACCGTCTGAGCTACAGGCCCGTGGGGGTGCCAGGCAGGAGAATGGCGAACTAGGGGGTACGCCGCGCTAGGTTACCGCAAGCTGGGACTAGCTGCATTTAGTCGGATTCCTTAAAGCGTGACCTCAATCCCGCCGGCCAGCATCGTCAACGAGGTTGTAGAGCACCGCGCCGATGGTCGCCAGGAGAGTCAGCAAGATCACGTTAACGGCTCCGACGAGCATCGTGTAGCCGAGGATCCGCGACGCGGAGAACCAGCTGCGCCGGCGTTCGGACGCCGGCGCTGCCCTGGCCGGAGGTGACGCTGCCGACGGTGTGCTGGATGCGAGTGGAAGACGCCGAGCGCGGACAGCACGAAGTAGAGCACGGCGACGGCGACGAACAGGACGACCCAGCCGACCAGCGAGACCATGAAGCTGAACTTCATCACCGACCAGGGCTCGATCCGGGACAGCACGAGCTGAGCCCGGCGCGTGGGCGCGGTCGCCGGTGATGTCCGGGCCGCGGGCGCGGGCCTGACCACCGGGGCCTTCTTGGCACGGCCGGGGGCGGCACCTTGCTGGCGGGCTTCTTCGGCCTGATCCTGGGCTTGGTCAGGGCGGCGAACGGAGCGGTAACCCTGGCCGCCATGCTCGTCGTCGGGGCCGGGCGGAACCTGAGCCGGGAGCGGCGGGACCTGGGGCTGGTAGGGCGGGACCCGCATCCCGTCCCCGTTGGCCAGGGTGCTGTCCGGCTCGGCCGGGCTGTAGGGCATCTCCTCGGCCGGGCTGCCGT
>CAVPSA010000013.1:0-28783 GCA_963707905.1 uncultured Actinomycetes bacterium
TCGGCCCGCGGCACCGGTGACGCGGGGGGCTCCCAACGCGGCCGGTGGCCTGGGCTATGTATCAGGGGCACATCGGGCCACTCTTGTTGGCAGGCGCCGCGACGCGGGCCGCTCCGGAGCCTCGGGTGACCGTGCGGTACCACGACAGGGCTATGGCGAGCGGAGGTAGGACGTGATGAGGCCGTTGGCGTGTCTGCGGTGGCTGGCCGCATTGGTGGGTGTCCTGGCCGCGACCGGCATCGTGTGGGCTGGTCCGGCGCAGGCGGCGGTTCCCGATAACTGGGGGTTCGCGTATGTGAACACCCCGTCCGGCGTGCCCGACCCGAACCACCAGGCGGGTAGCTGGCCGCCGGGGTTTGTGGTGCACACCACGCCGGGCGCGCCCGGCGAGGTGTTCGTCAGGTTCCCGCAGATCGCCTCCAGCGCCGGGGTGGTGCACGTGACCGCGGTCATCGACATCGCGGTGTGGTGCCAGGCCGAGCACTGGGGCCCGTCCGGCTCGGACGAGGTCGTCGCGGTGCGCTGCTTCAAGCCGGGCGGGACACCGGTCTCCGCGCCGTTCGTCGTCACGTTCAGCCAAAGCTCGGCCAAGAAACTGGCGCCGCCGCTGGCCTATGGCTACGTCCACTTCGAGCCGGGCGCCGGCGGGATTGTCACCAGCTTCAACTCGGCCGGCGCGGCGAATACGGTGACACCGGGGCCGACCGGGGTGTGGACGGTGCGGCTGCCTGGCCTCGGCCCTGCCACGCGTGCGGGGGACGTGCAGGTCACCGCGGTCAATCCGGCTGTTGCCGCCAAGTGCGAGCTGCAGCAGTGGACTCCGATGGCTTCCGGGCAGTCGTTCATCGTCCGCTGCTATGACGCCACCACCAACCCGCTGTCCACCGGCTGGACCCTGACCTACCAGCTCGGCCGGGCCGTGACGGGCACCCAGCCGTCGTTCTTCGGCTACAGCTACGACAACCAGCCAGCCAATCCCGGTCCCTACGCCCCGGTGCCGCCGGCGGTGAACTTCAACTCCGCAGGAGCGACCAATACGCTGCTGCGGGCCGGCGCCGGGCTGCGGCTGGCATCCTTCCCGCAGATAGGCCAGCTCCAGAACACCGTGCTGGTCACACCGGTCCAGGCCGGGCCGTCGTTCTGCAACCTCAACACTTTGTGGGGCACCGCCCCGCCCAACGTCACCGTCCGCGACGTCACCTGCTACAACGCGGCAGGTACCCACGCCAGCCGGCAAGCCATGATCACCTACGCATCCAAGGTCTGATGGCCCCGTAGCCTGGTGCGATGGCAGGCGAGGTCTACCGGGAGCTGGGTGACGCGGCCTGGTCCTGGGTGCTGGGCCAGATCCGGGAAGACGAAGGCCCCTGGCTGCCGGAGGTGGTGGCCGGCGAGGGGCCTGCCATCGGGCCGGGTGCCGACCGTGACTCGGTGTACGCCGGGATCGGCGGCCTGGCCCCGGTGCTGGCCGAGATCGGCCAGCACCGGGCGCTGACCGGCGCGGAGCAGGCCCTGGCCGGCGGGATTGTGGCGCGGCTTGGTGCCATGGTGCCGGCCCGGACCGAGCCGTCGCTTTATGACGGGCTTGGCGGGGACGTGACCGCGCTGAAGCTGCTGGCCCCGGGCAGTGAGCAGGCCGCACTGGCCCGGCTGGCGGAGTTGATGACCCCCATGGGGTGGCCCACCACCCTGGAGATCGAGCCGGGGTCAGCCGCGCCGGTGACGGAGCTGATCCAGGGCAGCGCCGGCGTGGTGCTCGCGGCGATCTGGGCAGGCGGTGAACACGCCCACCGCATCGCCACGACCGGTGGCCAGGCCCTGCTCGCTGTGGCGGACGAGACCGAGGGCGGACTGGACTGGGGCATCGTGCCCGGGTCCCCGTCGCGTGCGCCGAACTACTCGCACGGCACCGCGGGGGTAGCCACCGCGCTCGCCATCGCCGCGGCGGCCCTGGGCCGTGCCGACTTTGCCGCTGCCGCCCGGCAGGGTGCCCAGCACCTGCTCACCATTGGTTCGCTGGACGGCGGCGGATTCATCATTCCGCACACCCTGCCGTACTCCACCCGGGACGTGGAACCGGTGACTTACAACTGGTGCCACGGGCCAGCCGGAACCTCGCAGCTGTTCGCGGCGCTGGCTGTCGCCGGTGTGCACGAGGTCGCCGGGTTCGGTGTGGCGTCGCTGCGGCAGCGATGCCTGAACTCCATCCTTGCCTCCGGTGTGCCCGCGCGGCTCCGGCCGGGTTTCTGGGACAACGACGGCCGCTGCTGCGGCACCGCGGGAGTGGGGGATGTGCTGCTCGACGCCGCACAGGACTGCGGCGACCCGGCACGGGCGGAGCTGTTGCTGCAGAGCGCGCGCACGATGGCAGATGCCCTCGTCGAGCGCGCCGTGCGCGACCAGGCCGGCGCGCGCTGGCGGTTCACCGAACATCGCCAGGACCCGCCGCTGCTGCCACCGGGAACCTCATGGATGCAAGGCGCGGCGGGGATCGCCGCCTTCCTGCTACGGCTGGCCCGCGTCATGGACAACGGGCCAGCTGCCCCGGTCGTCGACCGCCCGGACCAGTGGTGGGCCGTCCCGGCCCGGCTTCGCACCGTCCACACCGGCCCGCACTAGCATGCCGTTGTGAGGGCAGCAGTTCGCACCCGGTACGGGCCGCCTGACGTGGTCCGGATCTCGGAGGTGGGCAAGCCGGCCCCGGGGCGCAACGAGTTGCTGGTCGACGCGGCGGGCAAGAGCTCATTCGGCCGGTGCAAGCGGCTGCTGAAGCCGGGCGGGATCTACATGTCCACCGGGCCGGGCCCGTGATACCAGAATCTGATCCTGCCGCTCACCACCCCGCTGCTTGGCGGCAAGAAGGTGCTGTTCTCCTATCCCCGGCTCGACCAGGCGACGGTACGGCACTTCGCGTTGGGCCGCCGTGCGTTGACAGGCGAGCCGCCCCGGGGAAACCATGACGAACACGCGTATCGGAGGGAGATGGCGAGCATGACAAGCCTGCGGCGATCGTCAGGAATGCTGGGCTTGGCCGCCGTGGCCGTCATTGCCGTGGGGCTGCAGGCAGGCCCCGCCCAGGCAGGCTCCGTGGCACCGAAGCAGTACTTCACCGGGGTCATCAACGGCAAGGACGGCAACACCACGAAGCCGATCACCATCACGATGAACTGCCCCGGGCCGCTTCAGCCCGGCCAGACCGGCCATCCGCTGGCCGGGCAGACACTGGCGGTTCACCAGCTCTTCCCGCCTGCGTCCGGCACGCTCGGCCGCACCGGCAACGACTCCGAGATCGGAGCATTCTTCGCGGCTCCGCCCGGCGCAGCCCAGGCCGACGCCACAAGCCGCATATTTACCCGCTACGACAGCCCCAAGTCCCTGCCTACCTCGCTCACCCTGCCCTGCTCCGGGACGGGCAGGGTCTGGTTCACCCCGATCCCGGTGGTCCCCCCGTCCCGGTCGGCCGTCGTCCCCGTCCGCTACATGGCCAAGCCCTGAGCGGGCAGATATTCGCCCGATCCGGCGCCAGTCCGGTCTGGAGCGAGCACAGACCTCGGTGAGATGACGTGATGGATGCCCGGCTGCGCCTGACCCGGCCGCAGATCCTGGCGTACCGGCGGCGCGCCGGCGCGCTCGACGAGCGGCTTTCGCGCGGCCAGGACTCGCTTCGGCGTGCGGTCTGGGCGGGGCAGCAGGACAGCGTGCCCCGTGCCGCGCTGCTTTCGATCCACGCGCGCGTGGCGGGGACCGAATCGTCCACGTGGGAGGACCCTTCGCTGGTCCAGTTGTGGGGGCCGCGGTTCGTCGTGTTCGTGGTCGCCGCGTGCGACCTGGCCGTGTTTTCGCTGGGGACGCTGCCCGACCATGCCAAGGGCCAGCGCAGGGCGGAGGACCTTGCCGCCCGCCTGCACACCCTGCTCGGCGGCGCGAGGATGACCTACGGGCAGGCAGGCGACGCGCTCGGCGTGCATCCCAACAGCCTGCGATATGCGGCGGCGACCGGCACGGTCCTGATCCGCTGGGACGGCGCGCGGCAGGCGGAAATCTGGACCGCGCCACCGCCGCGGATCACCCGCCAGGACGCTCGCCTGGAACTGGCGCGCCGGTACCTGCAGATCTACGGCCCGGCCACGCCCGAGGCCTTCGGCCGGTGGGCGGGAATCGGGTCGCGGCCCGGCGTCGCGGCGTTCGCCGCGCTCGGCACGTCGCTGACGCCGGTGCGGACACCGGTCGGGGATGCGTGGATCCGCACCGAAGACGAAACGTCGTTCCGGGCCGCCCCGGGGCCCGTGGCGGCCGCCCGGCTGCTGCCCAGTGGCGATGCCTATTTCCTCCGCCACGGCGCCGACCGTGACCTGCTGGTCCCCGACGCCGCCCGCCGCGGCGCGCTGTGGACCCCGCGCGTCTGGCCCGGTGGCCTCCTCGTCGCGGGAGAGATCGCCGGCACATGGCGCCGCGCGGACACGCTTATCACGGTGCAGCCGTGGCGGAGGCTGTCGCGCGCGGAACGCGACGCGGTCACCGCGGAAGCGCAGTCCATGCCGCTGCCCGGTGCCATGGGCCGGATCGTTGTCCGCTGGGACGACTGAGCGGCGGGGCGATCGCCGGCCGGCCGGGCCGTCAGTGCGGCAGGGTGAGCTTGAAGATCACGCCGCCGCCGGTGGCGCCACCGCTTTCCGTCGTGCCGTAAAGGGACCCGTCAGCGCCGAGGGCCAGCTCGTCTGGCTCGGCACCGTCCTTCCCGTCGAACGTCGCCACGAGGTGGAAGGCCCCGGTGGGCGTCAGTTGATACACCCATCCGGGATGATGGATGTCGCCCATCAGCGTGCCGTAGAAGTTGCCGTCGGGTGCTTGTATCTGTGGGCCGAACGCGCCGCTTCCGGGGAAGTGGTAGGAGCCGAGGAACTTCAGGGTGGCCGGCGGTGTGAACCGGAAGAAATGACTCCGGTACGTGTAGAAGTCCTGCGTCAGGCCGTACAAGCTGCCGTCATGCCCCAGTTCCAGGTTCCACGGCCGGTTCGCCACCGTGGCGTTGAAGTTGACTTCGGTGTGGAACTTCGGCGTGATGGCGAAGAGCTGACCGTTGTTGCCGAACCCCTGCTTGTCGCCCTCAGAAATGCCGTACACGTTCCCGTCCGCCCCGATGACGAGGCGGATGGGGTACAGGCAACTCTGCAGCGTGCAGGAAACGATGTTGGTGAATTTGCCGCCCGGGGAGAGCCGGTAGGCGTTGCCGTCCCCATGCGATCCGCCGTAGTAGGTGGTGCCGTACAGGGTGCCGTCCGGGGCCTGGACCAGCGCCGTCGGATACATGCCGTTCGTGCCGTTGAAGGCAAGCACCGTCGTAATCGCCCCGTTCGGCTTGACCGTGTAGACCGATCCGATCCCGGTGCGCCCACCGTCAAAGGTGAGGCCGTAAAGCAGCCCGCCGGTGCCGAGGAAGGGAGCGCCGTATGGCCCGCCGTCGCGGGCATAGTCAAGCGTTGCGACCGTGGCATAGGCCGTACCGCCGCTCAGCCGGAAGACCGTGCCGTTCGACGAGCCGACGGCCGATGTCGCCCCGTAAAGGTTGCCGTCTTTGGAGAGCGCCAGGTACTTGGGGGTGGTTTGCAGGGCCGAGGGGAATTGATGTACCACCGACAAGGTGAACCCGGGGGCCGCCGTGTCACCTCTGGCGGCGCCCGGCAGCGCATCGGCGGCCCGGGCGAAGGGCGACGCGAGCGCGATGGCCAGCCCGGCCACGGCCGACGTCCTGAGCGTGCGGGATTTCGCGAAATGGCCCATCGTGACAGGCTCCGATGTGGTTGCGGCCGGCCCAGCTGAAACATACACCGCGGCCACCGCGCCGTGAACCCGATGGCGTCCGGATCAGGAGAACACTGGCCGCGCACCATGCCCGGCAACGTGCCTGGTATAGGCGGCGGCACCGGCGGTGATCGGGTGATAGGGCCCGCGGATCCGCTGCAGCTCAGGTGACACGTCGCGGTAATCGAGGTCGGGGTCGTCGCCGCAGTCGCAGCAGACTATTTCGAATGCGTCGGTGAAACCGCCTTCCTGCTGGCCCGCCACGATCCGGATGGGCATTCGGCGGAGAACCACCGTCCAGCCGTGGCCGGGCTGATCACCGGCCGTCATGCCGGCGCCCGATGGACGGCCCGCGTTTCGGCGACCTTGCCGGTTTCCCACCGGACCAGCCGCGCGACGGCGATCAATAGCACCAGCACGAAGCGAATGTACTCGGTCAGGTTGCGCGGTCATTACCCCACAGTGCCGGCAGGCCGCTGCCCGGGGCATCACCCAGCATGGGTGTTTTGCTGGCCGCGGGCTTGTCCGGTTCGGCTCGGTCACCGGTCATGCGATGTTCACTCAGAAGGGTGGCCGGTGGCCGCGGGCCATTGCGCCCCGGTCCGTTCGCGGAAAGCGGCGACTGCGGCTCCTATGGTGGGGAAGAAATGGCCGGGGTCGATGGTGCGGGTCAGCCCGTAGCGTTCGATCTTTGCGCGCACCGGGTCCTTGAGTTCGGCGAACACCAGGGAAATGCCCTGGGCGTTCAGTGCCTCGTCCAGGTCCTCCAGCATGTCGGCGGCGGTGGTGTCCACGTCGGTGACCGGCTCGGCGGCGATGAGGATCCACCGGGGCGCCGGCTGCGCGGCGGCGAACCGCCTGACCTCGTCGCGGAACGTGTTGGCGTTGGCGAAGAACAGCGGGGCGTCGAACCGGTAGATCACCAGGCCGGGGAGCTGGCTGGCGTCGGGGTAGGAGTGCGTGTCGTGGTAGCCGGGCAGCCCGTTCACCTGCCCGAGGACGGTGTCGTAGGGCCACCAGGACCGGCGGAACACGTTGAGGATCGACAGGCCGACGGCGATGGCGATGCCGGGCAGGACGCCGAGCAGGGCGACGCCGAGGAAGGCCGCGATGGCCAGTGCGAACTCCGCCTTGCGCTGGTGCCACAGCCGCATGGTTCCCGGGATGTCGGCGAGGGACAGCGAGGCGGTGATCACCACGGCCGCCAGCGCGGGCTGGGGCAGATTGCGGAACAGGCCGGGGACCAGCACGATCATGACGGTGATCAGGACGGCGCCGGTGACGCCGGTGAGCTGGGTCTTGGCGCCGGATCGCTCGGCCACCGCGGTCCGCGATCCGCTGGTGCTGACCGGGAAGCCCTGGAACAGGCCGGCGGCCAGGTTCGCCACGCCGATCCCGATCATCTCCCCGTTGCCGTCCACCTCCTGCCCGGTGCGGGCGGCGAACGCCGAGGAGGTGGAGATCGTGTCGGCCAGGGAGACCAGGGCGATCCCCGCGGCGCCGGCGAACAGAGGCCCGAGATCGGCCAGGCGCACCGAAGGCAGGGTGAGCGGCGGGAACCCCTTGGGCAGCACCCCGACCAGGCTGACGCCGTGGTCGGCGAGGCCGAAGACCGTTGTCGCCGCGATCGCGAGCACGACCATGATGAGCACCGCGGGCACCTTGGGCAGCCAGCGCTGCAGCACCAGGATCAGCACGATTCCGGCGATGCCCACCGCGGCCGCGGCGGCGACCGCCTCACCGTGCGCGAGCCCGCGGGCAAACGCGGTGCACTCGGCTATCAGGCCGTCGGCATCGACCTTGAACCCGAACAGCTTGGGCAGCTGCCCGACCAGGATGGTCAGCGCCAGGCCGTTCATGTAGCCGATCATCGTCGGCTTGGAGATCAGGTCGGCGATGAAGCCGAGCTTCGCCACCGCCGCCACGATCATGATCGCCGCGACCATGATCGCGAGCAGCGAGGCCAGCGCGACCGCCCGCTCCGGGTCGCCCTTGGCGGCGATCAGCGGCAGGATCGTGGCCGCGATCATCGGGCCGAGCGAGGAATCCGGGCCCAGCACCAGGATGCGTGACGGGCCGAACACCGCGTAGCCGAGCAGGCACATGATGGACGTGTACAGGCCCGTGATGGGCGGCAGGCCGGCCAGTTCCGCGTACGCCATGCCCTGCGGGACCAGCAGGGTCGTGAGCACGACTCCCGCCACGATGTCCTTGGCCAGCCACTCACGGTGGAACGGTGAGAGGCTCAGCCCGCGTGCCAGCTTGAACATTTGCATCAGCGTGCCCTGTGGACCGGCTCCACGTCATCACCCCCGCCAGGGTGATGCGCGATAGCCGCCCGCACCCGATCATGGCATCTATGCACAGGTCCCCGGGCGCTGAGGAGACCCGCTCGAAACGCTGGCTGGCGCGGCTGAGCCTGCTGCTCGCGTGCCTGGCTATTGTGATCGTCGTCGTCTTCGCCGGGCTCAAGAGCATCGCGATGCTGCTCGTTGGCTTGGCGGGCGCGGTGGTGAGCCTGACCTCGGCGTACTTCTTCCTGTCCAGGCGGGGGTTGCTGCGGTGGCTGTCGTTCGGGCTTTTCGTGCTCGCCCCGATCGCGGTGCTCGTCGTCTTCGCGGTCAAGAGCCTGCTGTGGGTGGCGATCCTGTCGGCCGTCGTATGGTTCCTCGCCACTGTCACGGCACGCCTGGCGCTGACCGGGGACACCGCGGACTATCGCATGCCCGAGCACCCGGCGCAGCCGCCCGCTGCCCATCCGTTCCTGATCATGAACCCCCGGTCGGGCGGCGGCAAAGTAGGCCGCTTCGACCTGCAGCGCAAGGCGGAAGACCTGGGCGCCGAGGTGTTCCTGATGGACGGCGACGAACCGGTCGATGTGGCCGCGGTGGCGAGGGAGGCCGTGGCCAGGGGCGCAGACCTGCTCGGCGTCGCCGGAGGCGATGGCACCCAGGCCCTGGTGGCCGGCATCGCCGCGCAGCATGGCCTCCCGTTCGTGGTGATCACCGCCGGTACCCGCAACCACTTCGCCCTCGATCTCGGACTGGACCGCGAGGATCCCGCGGCCTGCCTGGCCGCGCTGTCTGATGCCGTCGAACTGCGCATCGACCTCGGGGAGATCGGCGGCCAGACGTTTGTCAACAACGCCTCGTTCGGCGCTTACGCCGAAGTCGTCGAGTCCCCGGCCTACCGTGACGACAAGCTGGCCACGACCCTGGACCTGCTCCCGGACCTGATGCAGGGCCAGCGCGGCGCGCGGTTCACCGCGCGCGCTGACGGCACCGAACTCGACGGCCCGCAGGCGGTGCTGGTGGCCAACAACCCCTATGGCACCGGGGACATCGCCGGGCTGGGCCGCCGGGCCCGGCTGGACCGCGGCACGCTCGGCATCGTCAGCGTCACCGTCGGCAGCGCGCGGCAGGCCGCCGGGCTGCTCCGCGGCAGGCACTCGACCGGGCTCGTCGTGCTGGCCGCGCAGCGGGTCGAGTTCAGCACGGACGCGCCGCAGATTCCGGTCGGCATCGACGGCGAGGCCGTGATCCTGCCGGCGCCGGTGGTTTGCACCATCCATCCCGGAGCGCTGCGCGTCTGGGTGCCGCGAAACCGGCCGGGAGTCCCGCCGCCCAAACCCCCGGTGAACTGGGCCAGGCTGCGCCGGCTCGCGATGGGCTCGCGGTGACTTACCTGCACTGCCTGGATACCGGCCGACCGACAGGAGGGGCGCCATGAGCACAGCGACAGCCAAGCCACCCACGGCCGTGGGCGAGAGCGGCAAACGGGCCGGCCCGCGGCTGGCCGGGCCGCCCGCCCTGATCGCTGCGAGCGTGGCCATGCTGATCGTCGGCATCCTGATCGGCAACGCCGCCAGAAGACGCATCGACAGGTGGTCGCACGGCATATCCCTGATGTGAGCCTCGGGGCAGGGCGGTTTCGCCACGGAGCCGCAGGGCGCGGCTGGCGAAATCCCCCGCCGGGGGTGATGTCTTCGCGCGTTGCGGCGGCATGCTGACCATACGGGGACCGTTCGGTTGATTCCCCCGGGGGAGAATGACGAGCCGGCAGCCCACCAGCAGCACCATCGACAACGGGCCCGGCCAAGCGGGCAGCAACGAATCGAGAGGAAGGGTGAGCGAAATTGGCTGACCTGATTGCCATCGGATACCCGGATCAGGCGACCGCGGAGGCGGCAGCCGAGGAGGCGCGGCGGCTGGCCAAGGATCTGATCATCCAGCCGGACGCGATCGCGGTGATCGCCCGGGACGAGGACGGCAGCTACCACGTCCACACCAACCACCACATGGTCGGCGCCGGGGCGACCTGGGGCATGTTCTGGGGCTTCCTGTTCGGCCTGCTGTTCTTCATCCCGGTCTTCGGCCTGGCCATCGGCGCCGGAATGGGCGCCCTGATGGGCAAGCTGACCAAGACCAGCATCGACAAGCAGTTCCAGGAGCAGGTGCGCGACATGGTCAAGCCGGGCACCTCGGCGCTGTTCCTGATGCTGGAGAAGGTGACGCCGGACAAGGCAGTCGAGGCGATGAGCAAGTACGGCGGCACCGTACTGAAGACCTCGCTTTCCAAGGACGACGAGCAGCAGCTGCAGGAAGCACTGCACGGCAGCGGCCAGGCAGCGCAGTAAGCACAGCAGCAGGCTGGCGGGCCCGGGTTGCCTCGGCACCCAGGGCCCGCCAGTTCACGTGTCGGCGGCCGGATGGGATCTCAGGAGCGTGATCCTGGAGCACTGGAACGGCACCGCTGGAAGTGACCCAGGACAGGTCAGGGCAGGGCGAGCAGGTGGAACTGCCACGGTCCCAAGGCAACGAACAGCCCAGGACTGGCCAGCTCACTGCCGTGCTCGCTCGAATACCTCTCCGGCAAACAGGTCGGTGAGGTGCCAGTTCCGGCCGGGCAGGTCCGTCCAGTTCAGCGGGACTCGCCCCTGCGACGGCTCCCCGGAGAAGTTGATCACCACCACATGCCGGTGACCGCTGCCGTCACCGTCCCATGACCAGGCGAGCAGGTTGCGGCAGGACTGGTTGTCCGGCCACCCGGTGGCTTCGAGCAGCCGCCAGGTGCCCGAGCGCACGCCGCCGCCGACGATGGCCAGCAGCCACCGGTACCAGTCGGCGAGTTCGCGATCCGGCGTTTCCTCCGGACGGCGCGACAAGAAGACCGGTGGCCGCACGCGGCGGCCCTCGAACTGACCTTCGTGCCACAGCGTTGCGCCGGGCAGTGTGGCGATGGCCACGGCGGCGGCGCGTTCCGCGCCGGCCGGGATGCTGGCGGCGATGCGCGGCTCGTCATGGTTCTCAAGGAAACGGATGAGCCGGGACTGGTAGTTCGGGTCCGCGCCCAGGTGGCCCCTGGCCCCGGACGCGTCCTGGCTGACGATCCGGTCGTAGAGCCGCTTGTCGTAGCAGAAGTCGAAGCCCTGCTGCTGAAGCTCCCATTCCAGGTCCCAGTAGGCCTCGGCAACGAACAAGGTGTCCGGGTGCCTGCTGCGCACGGCCCCGATCAGGCCCGGCCAGAACTCCTCGGCCGGCTCGGGCCCGGCTCTGTCTCCCCAGGTTTGCCGGAAGATCCGATTGATCATCAGCATGGCCATGTCGCAGCGGAGCCCGTCACATTGGCCTGCTACGTCGGCAAGGGTTTCGGCCGCAGCGGCCCGCAGGGCCGGTGCGAACGCGTTGAGCTGTACGACATCGGTCCAGGGCGGGAAATACGGGTCGCGGCCATGGGCCAGTACCTGACCGCCGACCGCTGCCCACGCTGCCGGGTCGGCGCCGATGTCCTGCTCATCGCCGTGCACGAAAACCCCGGGGTCGCCCGTCACCCATGGGTGGTCCATCGCGACGTGATTGGGCACGTAGTCCAGGAGCAGCCGCACACCACGGGCGGCCAGGGCGGCACGCGCCGCGGCCAGTCCATCCGGGCCGCCGAACATCGGGTCAGCCACGTAGCGGCGGACGCAGTAGGGGGATCCGGTGACGTCTTCGGGTTCCAGGTCCGGCAGCAGTTCCCGGTACGAGGCCATCGCCTCGGCATCCGCCCTGGCCACGGCCAGCCCTGCCGGGCTGCGCTGCCACACGCCCATCAGCCAGACCGCGTCAACGCCGGCCGGGGTGACCGCCTCCCAGCCGGACGCCGCCACCTCCGCCAGTGTCAGCCGGCGCCCGGCTGCCTGGGACAGCGAGGTGAGCCATACCGCGGTGTTGACTTCGTATATCACCGGATGTGCCGGCCATCTCGTCATTGCCGTTGCCCCGGCCGCCGTTGTGTCTTAGGGCCAGACACAGAATCCATGCACATTACCCGCCCATCCGCCATTTGTCCGCCACCGTGCTGAGAGCATGCCCATTAGCTCGTGATCTCCGGTGATACTTTCTGGTGATCCGCTCCGAGGGCCCCGAGGAGGGCTCTACCGGGGCATCTAGCCGCGAGTCCGGGCCTACCGGATGACGAGCACACTGTCGCCGCGCGGGATCAGTTCGCCGATCACCGGCGCTCCGGGGATTTCGCCGGCGACGAGCAGCCCGCCCGAGGTTTGCGCGTCGGCGAGCAGGAGCAGGTCTTGTTCGCCGACGCCATCGGTGTCGGTGTGCGGTAGCACCCATTCGAGGTTGCGCCGGCTGCCGCCTGGCATGTGCCCGGCGGCTGCGGCGGCGCGGGTGCCCTCGATGAGCGGCACCGCGGTGTGGTCGATCACCGCGGTGACCCCGCTGGCCCGGGCGAGTTTGAACAGGTGGCCGAGCAGGCCGAAGCCGGTGACGTCGGTGGCGCAGGTGATCCCGGCGGCCAGCGCCTGGGCGCTGGCCTGGTCGTTCAGCGTTGTCATCACCTCGACCGCCGCCGCGCTGACCTCACCCGTTGCCTTGTGCCAGGCATTGAGCACGCCGGTGCCGATCGGCTTGGTCAAGGTCAGCGGCAGCCCGGGCCGCCCCGCATCGATCCGCAGCAGCGCGTCCGGGTCCGCGGCGCCGGTCACCGCCATGCCGTACTTCGGTTCGGGATCGTCGATGCTGTGCCCGCCGGCCACCGGGCAGCCCGCCGAGCGGCCCGCGGCCAGGCCGCCGGCCAGCACCTCGGCCGCCAGTTCCGCAGGGAGCTTGTCCCGCGGCCAGCCGAGCAGGTTCAGTGCGACCAGCGGCCGGCCGCCCATCGCGTAGATGTCGGACAGGGCGTTGGTGGCGGCGATCCGGCCGAAGGTGTAGGCGTCGTCCACGACGGGGGTGAAGAAGTCCGCGGTCACCACGACCGCCATGGCCGGGCTGACCCGCACCACCGCGCCGTCGTCGCCGTTTTCCACCCCCACCATCAGGTCCGTGCCCGGGCCTTCGGGCACCAGGGCGGCGATCGTCTGCTCCAGTTCGCCCGGTGGGATCTTGCATGCGCAGCCGCCGCCCCGCGCATACTGCGTGAGCCGGAAGCCACCCGGACCGGTCATGCGGCCCAATGTAGTTCCCAGCGCCGGCGGAGTCCGGCCGGCACCGGGAATGGCTGCCGCCGGCGGCTCCGGTTAGGGTCGCGGTTGTGGACCCGCGCCGTCACGTGCCGAGAACCGACGTCGTGCTGGCCGACCCCCGGCTGGCCGCGGCGCGCGAGCAACTGGGTGGGACGCTGGTCAAGGCGGCGGTTTCCCAGGCACAGGAGCTGGCCCGGGCCGGCGCCATCAGCCCGGCGAGTGTCGCGGACGCCGCGGTGGCGGCTCTGCCGCCGACCGCCGCCTCGCTCACCCCGGTGATCAACGCGACCGGCGTGATCGTGCACACCAACCTTGGCCGGGCGCCACTGTCGGCCGCCGCGCGTGCGGCAGTGCGGGCCGCGGCGGGCTGCACGGACGTGGAGTTTGATCTGGCCTCGGGGACGCGCGGCCGCCGTGGCGCTGGTGCGCTTGCCGCTCTCGCGCAGGCGGTCCCGGCGGCCGGGGCGGTGCACGTGGTCAACAACAACGCCGCCGCGCTGGTGCTGGCGGCCACGGCGCTGGCGGCCGGGCGGGAGATCATCGTCAGCCGGGGCGAGCTGATCGAGATAGGCGACGGGTTCCGGCTGCCTGACCTGCTGCAGTCCACCGGCGCCCGGATCCGCGAGGTGGGTACCACCAACCGGACCGCGCTCGCCGACTACCAGCGGGCGATCGGCGCCGACACGGCATTCATCCTGAAGGTGCACCCGTCCAATTACGTGATCGAGGGCTTCACGGCGTCGGTCGGCGTCGGCGAGCTGGCTGGCCTCGGGGTGCTGGTGGTCGGCGACATCGGCTCCGGCCTGCTGCGCCGCAGCCCGCTGCTCCCCGATGAGCCCGACGCCGACTCCTGGCTGCGGGCAGGTGCCGGGCTGGTCACGGCCAGCGGCGACAAGCTGCTCGGCGGCCCGCAGGCGGGCCTGCTGCTGGGCGAGCCGGACACGGTTACCCGCCTGGCCCGCCATCCGCTGGCCCGGGCGCTGCGGGTGGACAAGCTGACCCTTGCCGCCCTTGAGGCAACCCTCACCGGCCCGGTGCCGCCGGTCACCCAGGCCCTGGCGGCCACGCCGGAGTCGATCAGGGCGCGGGCCGAGGCACAGGCCGGGCGGCTGGCCGGCGCTGGTATCGACTGCCGGGTGGTGCCCGCCGACGCCACCGTCGGCGGCGGCGGCGGGCCCGGTGTGCGGCTGCCGGGCGCGGCGCTGTCCCTGCCCGGCTCGCTGGCGGCGGGCCTGCGGTCGGGTGCTGCGGTGCGGCGCGGCGACCTGCCTGCGGTCGTCGGCAGGATCGAGGGTGGCCGGCTCCTGCTCGACCTGCGTGCCGTCGTGCCCGCCGACGACGAGCGGCTTGCCGAGGCGGTGCTCGCCGCGGCCCGTGACGGCGCCTCGCCCAGGGAATAGCGGTGCACGTCGTCGCGACCGCGGGTCATGTGGATCATGGGAAGTCGATGCTGGTGCGCGCGCTCACCGGGATGGAGCCGGACCGGTGGGAAGCGGAGCGGCGCCGCGGCATGACCATTGACCTCGGCTACGCGTGGACGACACTTCCGTCGGGCGGCGAACTGGCGTTTGTCGACGTGCCGGGGCACGAACGATTCATAACGAACATGCTGGCCGGTGTGGGCCCAGCGCCGGCGGTGATGTTCGTGGTGGCCGCCGATGAGGGCTGGATGCCCCAGTCGGCGGAGCATCTGGCGGCGATCGACGCCCTGGGGGTCCGCCACGGGCTGCTGGTGGTCACGCGGGCCGACCTGGCCGACCCGGGACCGGTGCTGCGGCAGGCCGCACGCATGGTCGCCGGTACCAGCCTGGGCGGGGTGGAAGCCGTGGCGGTCAGCGCGGTGACCGGCCAGGGCCTGCCCGAGCTGACCGCCGCGCTTGGCAGGCTCACCGCGCGGCTGCCCGCGGCGGACCCGCGGGCCGGCGTTCGGCTGTGGCTGGACCGGGTGTTCGCCATCAAGGGCAGCGGGACCGTGGTCACCGGGACCTTGCAGGCAGGCACCCTGCAGGCCGGAGACGAACTGGTGCTCGCCCCGGTCATGCGCACCGTGCGGGTCAGGGGCGTGCAGTCGCTCGGCGTACCGGCCGCCCGGGTCGGCGGTGTCGCCCGGGTGGCGCTGAACCTGCGCGGTGTCAGCACCCGGGAGCTGGGCCGTGGCATGGCGCTCATCCAGCCCGGCCACTGGACCGTGACCAGCGTGATCGACGTCCGCTTGGCGCCCGCCTCCGCAGGGCAGGGCCAGCCCCCCGCCGCCATCCGGCTGCCGCCGCGGCTCACCGTGCACATCGGCGCGGCGCGGGCCGTGGCCCGGGTCCGGATGCTGGGCAGCCGGTTCGCCAGGCTGACCCTGGACCATCCGCTGCCGCTGCACGTCGGTGACCGGGTGCTGCTCCGTGATCCGGGCGCGGCCCCGGACCGCGCGGGCGGGCGGCCGGTGTTCGGTGCGACGGTGCTCGACGTTTCGCCGCCGCGGCTGCGCGGCAATGGCGCCGCCGCGGCCGCGGAGCGGGAGCTGGCATCCTGGCCGCAGGCACCGGCGGCGCCGGACCTGCTGCGCCGGCACCGGCTGCTGCTGGCCAGCGCGGCGGCGGCGATGGGCCTGGCCGATCTGCCGCCGCCGGTCGCGGGGGAGTGGCTGGCCGATCCGGGGCACTGGGGACGGCTACGGGAGTTGCTGGCCGCGGCGGTGGCCGCACACCAGGCACGCGACCCGCTGGCGCCTGGCCTTCCGGTCGAGGCGGCCCGGGCCGAACTGGGCCTGCCCGACCGTGATCTTGTCGAGGCACTGGCAGCCCGGCCCGCGGCCGGCGGTGCCGAAGCACCGATCGAGGTGTACGGCGGGTACCTGCGCCGCGCTGGCGGCGGCGAAAACGGGCAGCCGGAGGATGCAGCCGGTGCCGTGCGGCCGGGTGGGACCGGCGATGACCTGGCGCCCGGGCGGCGCCCGGCTGGCGCCGGCCGCACGCAGGCTCCCGGACCACACCTTCCGGCCCCGGTAGCCAGCGCGGTCCAGGCGGTGCTTGCCGACCTGGCGGACGCGCCGTTCCGCGCGCCCGACGCCGAGCGGCTACGGGAGCTGGGGATCGACACGCGGGCAGCCGCGGCGGCTGAGCGGGTCGGCCTGCTGCGCCGCCTGCCCGGCAACATATTGCTGGCACCCGACGCCCCGGAGCGGGCGGCGCGGATCCTGGCTGGCCTGCCGCAGCCGTTCACCACTTCCGGCGCGCGGCAGGCGCTGGGCACGACACGGCGGGTTGCGATCCCGCTGCTGGAGTGGCTGGACCGGGCGGGAGTCACCCGGCGCCTGGCCGATGATCGCAGAATCCTGCGTGAGCCGCCGGGCTCACCGAGGCAGAACGGAGAACAATGAGCACGCTGGATGACTGGACCAACCTGGTATGCGTCGAACTGGGCCTTGAACCCTCGGAGACGACCCAGAAGACGGTGCTCAACCTGGCCAGGGTCGCGGCCCACACCGTGGACCGGCCGGCCGCGCCGCTGACCGCCTACCTCCTGGGCGTCGCGGTCGGCCGCGGCGAGCCACTGGCGGAAACCGCCGCGAAACTTCAGGAACTCGCCCGCGGCTGGCGCAGCGACGATTCATCCGGAGGGCCCACGGAAGAATCCTGAGTCCACGGGTACGTTTGCCCAGATCAGATAGGACCTTCTTGCTCGCGCCGGATGCTTGCGGCTAGCTCGGCGGTCTCCCAGGCCGAGCACGCCGTCGGCCACCTTCACCGAGTACCCCCGGCCGGCCAGATAGGCCGTCAGCCGGTCCAGTTCGCCGGGCGAGACGGGCGAGGACGTGGACACGACGCCGATGCAGTCACCGGCCCGCAGCGCCCGTGGCTTCACCAACTGCATGAGCCCACTCAACCACCCGGCCCCGACATCGCGACCTACTCCGGCGTCAAGGACCCCGCTGTCGACCTGGTGATCACCGTGGCCGAGACGTAGGCGCCCGCCACCGGCTGGCACCCTTCGCCGGGCGGTCAGGCGCGGGAGTAGGGCCGCCCGGCGCGGTAGGTGCGGCGGATCAGCCCCTCGGGCAGGTGCATCCGGAGCATCATGTGCTCGACGTGCGGCGGGGTGGAGCCCTGGGTGAGCAGGGACGTCACGATCATCACGCTGAACGCCAGCGGCACGGTCCAGACCGCGGGCTGGCCGAGGAGCGCGGCGCCCCAGCTACGGGTGGCCGCGCCGAGCATTGTCGCCACGATGGCACAGCAGCAGGCCCCGCCACCGACGAGGACACCGGCCGTAGCGCCGATCCAGGTCAGCCGCCGCCACCAGATGCCGAGCACGATCAACGGGCAGAACGAGGACGCCGCGATGGCGAACGCCCATCCGACGAGCAGTCCGAGGGAGAACCGGTTGACGGGCAGGGCAGCCACCGTGGCTATCGTCCCGGCAATGATCGCGCAAAGCCGGAACGTGCCGACACCGCCGCGCATGACGTCATGCGACAGCGCGCCTGCGACGCTGACAAGCAGGCCGGAGGAAGTGGACAGAAACGCGGCGAAGGCGCCGGCCGCGACCAGCGCTCCGAGTAGCTCGCCGGGCCGGCCCGGCATGAGCAGGGACGGGAGGGCGAGCACGACGCTGTCCGGGTCCTTGGACAGGTACAGTTCCGGGGCGCGCAGCCTGGTCAGCACCGCCAGCACGGCCGGGAAGAGGTAGAAGGTGGACAGCAGCATCAGCACTATCAGGGTGGTGCGCCTGGCCGCCCCGCCGTCGGGGTTGGTGTAGAAGCGGACCAGGATGTGTGGCAGGCCGATCGCCCCGAACAGGGTGGCGATGATCACGCCGTAGGTGGCCAGCAGCGGGTGGGTGCCGTCGGTGCCCGCGGTGAGAAACGGCGAATCCCACGTGGTCGAGGCAGGCTGGACCATGCTGAGGCTGGCCGGGACCGGGGAGCCCGCGCCGAACACCAGCACCGCGCCGGTCCCCGCGGTGTGCAGCCCGGCCGGCAGGTGCACCGTCTGACCGGCGAGCCTGGCCCGGTCCAGTGTGCCGGTGACCCGCACCGTCGCGGGCCGGGCCAGCTTGAACTCGGTGCTCGTCTGGACCTGCACCGTGGTGCGGTGGGTGAAAACCGGCTGGGCGTCCGGTGACAGGTTCCTGGTGGAGCCGTGGCCGGTGGCTGCCAGCAGGACGAGCGCGGGAATCCCGATCGCGCAAAGCTTGAGCCAGTACTGGAAACACTGGACGAACGTGACGCCCTTCATGCCGCCCATGGCGATGTTGGCACTCACCACGACACCAAGGGCCACCACTCCGGTCCAGTAAGGGGTCCCGAGCACGAGCTGCAGCGTGATGCCTGCCCCTTTCATCTGGGGCAGCAGGTAGAACCAGCCGATGATGAGCACCAGCGCCGTCGTGGCACGGCGCAGTCCCTGCGAGGCGAAGCGGCCCTCGGCGAAGTCCGGGATGGTGTAGGCGCCGAACCGCCGCAGCGGGGCGGCCACGAGCAGCAGCAGCACCAGGTAGCCGGCGGTGTAGCCGACCGAGTACCACAGTGCGCCCAGGCCTTGCGAGACGATCAGCCCGGCGATACCGAGGAACGAGGCCGCCGACAGGTACTCGCCGGAAATGGCGGCGGCATTCAGTCCCGGCGGCACTTCGCGTGCCGCCACCAGGAAGTCATCTGGAGTTCTTGCGATACGGACGCCCCGGGCGCCCACCGCCACGGTCAGCAGCGTGACCGCGGCGATGGCGGCAACAGCGGGAACATTAGGCATCGGGCCGCCGGCCGACCGGGTCGACCAGGTCGATAAAGCGTGCCTCAAGCAGGCTGGCCTGCCGGTTGTAGAACCAGCCGACCGCCATGAGCACGGGGAAGATCCCGGCGCCCAGGACGACGAGGGTCAGCGGCAGGCCGGCCACCGTCATCCTGCGGGCGCTGGGCAGCAGGGCCATGATCAACGGCAGCGAGGCGATCACCGCGAGCGCGATCGCCAGGCACATCAGGGACAGCCCGAGCTGTGCCCGGGTCAGTGACCGGACCAGCAGCCGGCCGTAGACGGTGTCGCTCTGGACGTCCCCGATCCCGATGACGTCGTGCTGCAGCCGGGCCTGGTCGTGTTGCCAGACGACGACCTTCCGGGGCCGGGGCCCGTTCTCGGCGGGCGATGTCTCGGCGGCCGGATGTCAATGCCGCCGCCCGGAGCGGAGCAGCCTGTCCCTGACGTCGCGCGCGTGCCGTCGGCTCACCGGCAGCCACCGGCCGGACACCTTGACGCTGTGGTTGTTACCGGCCACCGCGAACTCGGCGATCTGGCCGACGGGCACCAGGTAGCTGCGATGGATCCGGATGAACCCGTGTGCCGCCCACCGCTCCTCCAGGTGGGAGATCGGCATGCGCAGCAGGTGGGCATCGCCGTCGGTCAGGTGCAGCCGGACGTAGTCGCCCACGGCCTCCACCCAGCGCACCTGCGCCGGTGCCACCCACCGGGTCCGGCCCGCTGCCTCCAGCGGTATCGAATCGCCGTTGCCGGGCTCGCCCGGCCGGTCCCCGCTGCGGCTCAGCGCCCGGTCCAGAGCCGTGCTCAGGCGGGTACGGGACACCGGCTTGAGCAGGTAGTCGCAGGCGCCGATGTCGAACGCGCGGACCGCGTATTCCTCGTAGGCGGTCACGAAGACGACGGCCGGCGGGGACGCGAACCGGCCAAGGACGTTGGCCAGCTCGATGCCGTTCAGCGAAGGCATCCGGACATCCAGGAAGATGACGTCGTATCGCCGCTCCTGGAGACTGCGCAGCGCTTCGCTGGGGCTTCGTGCCGCGTGCACGCTGGCCACCGAGGGCATCGCCCGCAGCAGGTAGGTGAGTTCGTCGAGTGCGGGGATCTCGTCGTCGACGACGAGCGCGGTCACCCACGCGCCGGGCCGGGCAGCGTCACCTGGCGGGGCAGCCCGCCCTTCCGCCACGCGCCCCCACGTCATCAGCCGCTCAGCGCCGTACTGAACTTGGGCAGCCGCATGGTCACCTTCGTGCCCGCGCCCACCTCGGTCTCGATCGTCAGGCCATGCCCGGCCCCGAACGTGGCACGCAGCCGCTCGTCCACGTTGCGCAGCCCGACCGAGTCGCTGCCGCGCCGCCCGGCCAGGACATCGGCGAGCTGCTGCGGATCCACGCCGACGCCGGCGTCCTCGACGGTCACGATGGCCTCGTGGCCGACATCCTGGGCGGTGATGTGCAACTGTGCCGTACCGGCGTACTGCTCCAGGCCGTGCCGGATGGCGTTCTCCACCAGTGGCTGGAGCACCAGCGAGGGAACCTTGACGGGAAGCACCTCGGGAGCGACCCGGAGGCTCACCTCAAGCCGGTCGCCGAACCGGGCCCGTTCCAGCTCCAGGTAGGTGTCGACGAACCGCAGTTCCTCGGCGAGGGTGGCGTACTGACTGTGCTCGCGGAAGGTCCAGCGGATGAACTCAGCGAACCGGACCAGCAGGTCCCTGGCGCGCTCCGGATCCGAGCGGACAAAGGACTCGATCGCGGTGAGCGCGTTGTAGATGAAGTGCGGGCTGATCTGTGCCCGGAGAAAGTTGAGCTGCGCCTGCATCGTGCGGGTCCGTGATGCGTCGAGTTCCGCCAGCGCCAGGTGGGTGGAAACGAACCTTGCCACCTCGCCCGCGGTCCGCAGCAGTATCGCGTCCGCGGAAGGCGCCAGCGCCGCCAGGGCTCCCACCACGGATCCGTCGACGGCGATGGGCGCGGTGACGCCGGCCTGGACCGGGCAATCGGCCCCGTGGTCACACTTCAGGTCCGCCGCGGACAGGACCTGTGACCTGCCCGAGCGCACCACCTCGTTCAGGCAGCGCTGCAGCGCGTCGGCGTGCCGCTGGCTGCCCTCGTAGGCGATGAGGCTGCTCTGATCGGAGATCGCCACCGCGGGAGTGCCGAGCAGTTGCCGCAACGCGGGGGCTGCCTTGACAGCCGAACCGGCCGTCAGCCCGTCGCGCAGTGCCGACACGGCCAGGGTGGCCGTGTGCAGTGCTTCGTAGGTCGCTCGCTGCGGCGGAGTTCCCACCCGGCGGGCCCCGCGAATCCAGAAAATCACCGCGCCTGCCAGAGCTACGGCGACGGCAATCAAAATGATCACAAGGCCGACCATCGGCGGAGTATATCCAGCTAATGGACTACCTGAGAAGGCTCGGCCTGGTCAGGACCGGCTTTGCAGATGCCGGGGCGACTCGCTGACCAGCCTCTCCCGCCCGATTGGCCGCCCGGGCGGCCGCCCGGCCAGCCACTCCTCGTCGCGGTTGGCCGTTCCTCGCGCGCAGACGACCGTTCCTCGCGCCGGATTGCGCGTTCGTCGCACAGCACGGCATACAGGCGACACCGCCGTCGTACCGTCCTGCCGAGGACCGCTAGGCACAACATGTAACGGAGACAATATGGCCGATGAGACCCGCACCATCATGACAGCGCCCGCTGCCGACCCAGCCCCGCTGGGCCTGGCCGCATTCGCGCTGACCACGTTCTTGCTGTCGGCGGCGAACGCCAACTGGATGGGCAGCGCCAGCGGCGATGCGTGGCTGGGCTATGCCTTCGCCTACGGCGGGCTGTGCCAGTTGCTGGCCGGGATGTGGGAGTTCCGTAACCGCAACGTGTTCGGCGCCACCGCGTTCTCCACCTACGGCGGGTTCTGGATCGGCCTGGGGCTGTGGGCGCTGCTGGTGGCCCCGACCGCGGGCACCAAGGCGGGCAAGGACGTCGCCTGGATCCTGCTGGCATTCGCCATCTTCAACACCTACATGCTGCTGTGGAGCAGCATGGTGAACGCCGCGGTGTTCGCGGTCTTCCTGACCCTGGAAGCGACCGAGGTCATCCTGTTCATCGGGAACTTCGCGGGCAACACGAGCATCGTCAAGTTCGGTGGCTACGTGGGCATCCTGACCGCCTTGGTGGCCTGGTACACCTCGGCCGCCGGAGTGGGCAACGGCGTGGCCGGGCGGGTCATCCTCCCCGTGGGCCAGCCGTTCATGAAGCCGGCCGCCGCCGTGGCCGCGGAGCCCGCCGCGCGGGCCTGACCGGCACGGGTGACAGCGGGCCATCGCCGTGTGGCCGGGCGCCTCATCCGGCGCCCGGCCACACGGCGATGCCGGGCCGGCTTCACCGGCCCCGCAGATTCCGCTATACGGCCCCCACCAGCCGTTTAGCAACAACCATCCGGCGGGCCGCGTTGCCGCTGGCGCTGTGGTCACCAACACACCCGCGGCCCGCCGGATGCAACTTCCCCGCATAAAGAAATTCAGGTACTCGTTCGTGGCCGGTTGGAGCCCTGGTCACAGGAGAGGGTTCAGCGATGACCGATAACTCTGAGCCGCAGGTCTCTGAGGATGGCCAGCAGATGGTTTCCGAGTCGCAGATTGCCGTGCACTGGCGTGAGGAGGAGTACTACTACCCTCCGGAGGCGTTTGTGGCGCAGGCGAATGCGAGTGATCCGGCGATTTTTGACCGGTTCGGCCAGGACCGGTTCCCGGATTGTTTCACCGAGTATGCGGAGTTGCTGGACTGGGACCGGCGGTGGGACTCGGTGCTGGATACCAGTGATGCGCCGTTTTGGAAGTGGTTCGGCGGGGGGAAGCTGAACGCGTCCTATAACTGTGTGGACCGGCATGTCCCTGCGAATGGGAACAAGGCGGCGCTGATCTGGGTGCCCGAGCCCGAAGACGTGGAGCATGTGGTGATCACGTACCGGGAGCTGTATCACCGGGTGAATGAGTTCGCCGCGCTGCTGCGGGATTTCTGTGGCCTCAAGGCCGGGGACCGGGTGACGCTGCATATGCCGATGGTGCCGGAGCTGCCGGTCACGATGCTGGCGTGTGCGCGTCTGGGGGTGGTGCATTCGCAGGTGTTCGGCGGGTTCTCCGGTAATGCGTGCGGGACGCGGATCGCGGACTCCGGCAGCCGGGTGCTGATCACGATGGATGGGTATTACCGGTCGGGCACCCTGGCCGATCACAAGGTGAAGGCTGATGAGGCGGTCGCCGAGGCGAAGAACCAGGGCCAGGAGGTGGACCAGGTGCTGGTGTGGCGGCGGCATCCGGGCCAGTACGCGTCGCAGACGCCGATGGTGGCGGGGCGGGACTTTTTCGTGGATGAGGTGGCGGGGAAGTACCGGGGGCAGCTGGTGGATCCGGTGCCGATGCCGGCGGAGGCGCCGCTGTTTTTGATGTATACGTCGGGGACGACGGGGCGGCCGAAGGGTGCCCAGCATTCCACCGGCGGGTATCTGGCGTATGTCGCTGGGACGAGAAGTATTACCAGGACATCCACCCGGGGGACACGTACTGGTGCATGGCGGATATCGGGTGGATCACCGGGCATTCCTACATCGTCTACGGGCCGCTGGCCCTGGGCACGACCAGTGTGATGTATGAGGGGACGCCGAACTACCCGGATGCGGGGCGGCCGTGGCGGATCGCTGAGCGGCTGGGGGTGAATATTTTCCATACCTCGCCGACGGCGATCCGGATGCTGCGCAAGGTCGGGCCGGATGAGCCGGCCAAGTACTCCTACTCGTTCAAGCACATGACCACGGTCGGGGAGCCGATCGAGCCGGAGGTGTGGCGGTGGTACCACGAGGTGGTCGGCAAGGGGCAGGCGGTCATCGTGGATACCTGGTGGCAGACCGAGACCGGCGGGTTCCTCGGCTCCTCGCTGCCGGCGCTCAAGCCGATGAAGCCCGGGTCCTGCGGGCCGGCGGTGATCGGCATCTACCCGGTGATCCTCGATGAAGACGGCCACGAGGTCCCCGACGGCAAGGCCGGGAACATTTGCATCACCAACCCGTGGCCGGGGATCATGCAGACCGTCTGGGGGCAGCCGGAACGGTTCATCAGCGTGTACTACGCCAAGTACAACACCGACCCCGGGTCCAAGGACTGGCGGGACTGGCCGTACTTCGCCGGCGACGGCGCGGTCCGCGCCCCCGACGGGTACTACCGGATCCTGGGCCGGGTCGATGATGTGATCAACGTCGCCGGGCACCGGCTGGGCACCAAGGAGATCGAGTCCGCCTCCCTCACCGTCCCCGAGGTCGCCGAGGCCGCCGCCGTCCCGGTGGTCGACGACATCCGCGGCCGCGCGGTAGAGGTCTACATCTCGCTCAAGCCCGGCTACGCCGCCAGTGCCGAGATGGCCGCCAAGGTCACCAAGGCGATCGAGACCGAGATCGGGAAGATCGCCCGGCCCAAGAACGTGTGGATCGTGCCGGACATGCCCAAAACCCGGTCCGGGAAAATCATGCGCCGGGTCATCGCCGCCGTCTCCAACTTCGCCGACGTCGGCGACGTCACCACCCTGGCCAACCCCGAAGTCGTCGACGGCATCCGCCACCAGGTCCAATCCGCCAAACTCGCCAAAGACGACGTCCCCCGCCAACTCACCGAAGCCGAATACGAAGAAATCAAAGCCTTCGGCGCCGAATCCTAGGAGAGCAGCCGGGCACACCCCGCGCCACAGCAGCGTGCGGCTGGGGTCATCTGGGCCCTGGCGTTGAGCCAGGGACCAGATGCGCCCCAGATGCACGCCAAACCCCAGCCCGGGACACGTCAGACGGCAAGCACCCCGCGGACCCGACTCGGTTTGCCCGGATCCAGGTACGGGCGCTGACTGGCATCGGTGCGGAGCGCGGGAGCCGCCCCTGATTCACGGTTCCGCTGCGGCGGCGTGACGCGCGACGTACCGTACCCCGGAAGGGGGCGGACATGGCCAATGACGTTTCCCGGGGAGCACCGGATGCCCCGCCGCTCGACCCGGGAGTACTGAGCGTGATCCGTGCCTCCGCGGCTGGGCTGGCCGAGCGGGAGGATTCCTTCGTCCAGCAGTTGCACTACGGCATCGCGGAACTGATGCCGGAGCTGGCCGCGGGCGGGCGGGCATTGTGTGAGCGGCTGGTGCGCTCGTTGCTTTGGACGGCGACGGCCAGCCAGCCGCCGCAGGTCGCGGGTGACACGCTGCGCTGGGTCGGGGCACGAAACCGGCTGGAGGGCTTCGACGAGGCGCGCTATGCCGACGTCGCGCGCGCACTGGTCCTTGCGGTGCGTAACGTCAGCGGCGACGCCTGGGACAACTCGATGGGCTCGGCGTGGATCAGCTATTTCCGCTGGGCGCAGCCGTACCTGCTGGCCGGCGCCGAGCAGGCAGCCGCCGAACAGGCCATGGCCGAGCAGGCCGCCGCTGAGCAGGCCGCCGCCCGGCTGGAGGCTGCCCGGCACGCCGCCGCCCAGGCTCAAGCGCAGGCCCAGGCGCAGGAGCACGACTCGCACGGCGGGCAGCCGGTAGCCGCCGACGTCGACCTGGAGGCGGTGGCGGGCCTGCTCGACGAGGAAGATGAAGACGACGATGCTGGCTACGGCCAGATCATGCTCTCCATGACGCGCAACCCGCGGCGCCAGCGCCCGCCAGGCTGAGCCGCCTGGCTGAGCCCCGCCTGGCTGAGCCCGGCGACGCGCCGCCAGGAGAGCCTTGACGTCACTTCTGGCCGCCGGCGGCCCGGCTGCGGAGGGCCTTGCGGTCCAGCTTCCCGACACTGGTGAGCGGCACCATGTCGACGATGTTCACCTCGCGCGGGTATTTGTGCGCCGCGAGCCGCTCGCGGGCGAACTCGGTGATCTCCGCCGGGGTGGCCTGGGCACCAGGCCGCAGCGACACGAATGCCACGATCTCCTCGCCAAGGCGCTCGTCGGGCCGGCCGACGACGCCCGCCATCGCGACCGCGGGGTGCTGCAGCAGGATGTCCTCGACGTCGCGCGGGAAGATGTTGAAGCCGCCACGGATGATGAGGTCCTTCTTCCTGTCCACCACGTACAGGTAGCCGTCGGCGTCGAAACGGCCGATGTCGCCGGTGTGCAGCCAGCCGCCGTGCAGCGTCGCCTCGGTTTCCGCGGGCGAATTCCAGTAGCCGGCCATCACGCCCTCCGCGCGGACGCAGATCTCTCCGTCCGCGCCGGCCGCTACGTCGGTGTCGTTGTCGTCCCTGATCGAGACCTGGTAACCGGGAATGGGCATCCCGGCCGAGCCGGGACGGCTGGCCCCGGGCGGGTTCACCGAGATCACCGCGCCGGACTCGGTGCACCCATAACCCTCGAGGATCTCGCTGCCTGGCACCCGCCGTTCCCACTGCTCCCTGGTCTCCGCCGCGAGCGGCGCGGCACCGCAGTTCACGTACCGGAGCGAGGACAGGTCGAAGTCCTCAAGCGGCTGGGCGAGCAGCATCTGGACCATCGCGGGCACCAGCGCCGTGCGCTGAATCCGGTGCTGCTGGGCCAGCGTCAGGAACCCGGCCGGATCGAACCAGCGCTGCAGCACGCCCAGGGCGCGCTCGGTGGCGTGGTATCCGACCAGGGTCACGATCATCCCGTAGGCGTGTGACAGCGGCAGCGGCGTCAGCGCCCTGGTGATCCCCTCGGCCTGCGAGGCCTCGTGCGAGCTGCGCGAGCAGTAGTACAGGTTGCGGTGCGAGAGCATGACGCCCTTTGCCCGGCCGGTCGTGCCACCGGTGTACATGAGCGTCGCCAGGTCATCGCCGCTGACGGGCACGATGCCGGCCGCCGGAGCCGACTCAAGCTCGGCGAAGTCCACCCCGCGCACATGCCCGGGCAGCGAGCCGGGCGCGCCGCCGACGACGATCACGTGCCGCAACTGCGCCGCCCCACCCGCCTCCCCTGCCCCCTTCATGGCGGCGGTCACCGTGGCCAGCAACTCGGGAGTGGTCACCACCGCCACGGCGCCGGAGTCGGTCAGGATGTGCTGCAACTCGGGCGGGCTGATCAGGAACACGACCGGGGTGACCACGGCACCTGCCCGCCAGATAGCGCTGTAGGCGATGCCCACCTCCGGGCAGTTCGCCATCAGCACGACCACCCGCTCGCCGGCCGACACCCCGAGCTTCACCAGCCCTCCGGCTACCCGGCAGGCCCGGTCGAACAGGTCACCAGAACGGTAGGTCTGGCCCTCGAAAACGAGGCTCTCGTAATCGCCGAGCCGATGGAACGCGCCCTCGGCCAAGACGGCGAGATTGTGGTCAGCCTGCGACGTCATACCCGTCCTCCCTGCTGTGCCGGCTACCCGATGGTAACCATTGCGCCGTGCGGCCGCTGCGCCGCCTTCCCAGGAGTTCCAAGGCCCCGGCGGTGGGCCTGGTCATGTTCCCGGCCAGACCGGCGCCGCCCCCGAGTTTGTCGTGAATGTGGCAACGATGCCCCTCTATGGGCACCAACCTCACATTCATGCCTGACGCGCGGGCGGATACCTGAGAAGGTGGATCGATGCGGCGACCGGAAGCGGCGTGATGAGCCTGACGCTCTGCGTGCTGCTCTGGGCGCGGCCCGGTGCTGCGGACGCTCTTGCTGCCTACGAGGATCAGGTCCTGAACCTTGTCCCGGAGCACGGCGGACAGGTGCTGCAGCGGGCCAGGGGCAGCGGTGAGGGCGGGCAGCCGCTGGAGATCCAGTTCCTTGAGTTCCCGTCGGCGGCGGCGCTCGACGAGTACATGGCCGACGGCCGGCGTACCGCACTTGCGAACGTGCGCGACCGCGCGATTGCCAGAACGCAGGTCATCAACGTCGACATCGTCCCTCCGGTCCCCAGGCCGGCCGGGTCCTAGTGAGGGGCGCTCGCGCTACCATGCCGCCGCGAAGGTCCGGGCGGACCAGGGCAGCGGGGCATAGTGCCCACCGCTCTGCACCCCGGCGTTCGCCTCGTAGAACGGCGTGTGCGCGGCGTGGGCTGGCCTGGTGTCGGTGACGATGAGCTTGCTGCCGGACGGGGTCGTCCACTGGACCTGCTCGTCATCGGCGTCGAGGAATGTGACGTCGCTCAGGACCTGGCGGACCTTTCCCGTGGCGGTCGAGAACGCGACAAGCTGCTGGGAGACCTTGCGCCGGTAGAGGCCCACAAAGGCCTCCTGCACGACATCCTCCGCGCTGGGCAGGTCGCCGAGCATGACGTAGGCCAGCCGAATCAAGCTCAGCGCGCTGGCCTGATACAGGCTGCTGACCGACGCCTCGGCGGTCCCATGGTCGCCGTAGCCGGTCGCGGCCAGGCCCGGGGAGCGTTCGGCGGATGCCACGCCTGGATCGGGGTCCACGTCTAGAAAACGCGCCGCGCGCCGTCCTGCTGCTTCGCTTCGCCAAGGAAATCCGCCGGGGCACAGATTGGCTGCTAGCGTGCGGCCTCATGAGCGCCGAACCGGTGGAGCCACCTTTCACCGGGCCGGAGCGGGCCATGCTTGAGGGCTGGCTGGACTATCACCGCGCCGCGCTGCTGGCCACGTGCGCTGGCCTCGACGATGAGCAGCGCAACCGCCGCCCGGTCAGTACCTCGCTGATGTCCCTGCACGGCCTGGTGCGGCACCTGGCCGAGGTGGAGCGCAACTGGTTCGGGCGCGTCCTGCAACGGCGGCCCGATATACCGGCGCTGTTCTTGACCGGGGCGGCCACCGGCGCCGACTGGGCGCCGCTGGAGGACGCCGACTGGGCGGCGGACCTGGGCGCCTGGCGGGCCGAGTGCGC
>CAVPSA010000014.1:0-27572 GCA_963707905.1 uncultured Actinomycetes bacterium
TCGCAACCGGATGTGGCCCGGATCGCACAGGCCACCCGGCGCCGCCTCGGCGAAGCGCGGTTCGCCGAGGCGACGCAGGAGGGGGCGCAGGCGGGCTGGCGTGAGCTGGCCGAAGCTACGCTCGCTTGCTGAACGTGGCACGCGACCACAGGTACCCGACGAGGGCGATCCCGGCGCACCAGGCGAGAGCGGCGGCCGCGTAGCCGCCCGACGGGGTACCGGCGAGCAATCCACGCAGCGAGTTGATAATCGGCGTGAAGGGCTGATACTCCGCGAATTGCCGGACACCCTGTCCCATCTTGGCGGCCGGCACGATCGCACTGCTCACGAACGGCAGCAGGATCAGCGGCACGACGGCGAGTCCTGCGGATTCCGGGGTTTTCGCGGCCATTCCAAGAGCGACCGTGAGCCAGGCGGCCGCGAACGCTGCCGCCGCGATGATACCGATCGCGCCGAGCCAGTCGAGGAGGGTCGCAGGCGACCGGAACCCCAGCGCGAAGGCCATGCCGATGATGACCGCGACGGCTATCGAACTGCCCAGCATGGTGGCCGCGACGTGACCGTTCAGTACGGCACCGCGGGAGACATTCATCACCTTGAACCGGTTGATGATGCCCTTCGTCATGTCGGAGTTCACCGAGACCGCAGTGCCCGACAGCCCGTAGCAGATGGCCAGCACGATCAGGCCTGGCGTTGCGTATTCGACGTAGTGCTCGCCGACATTGAATGCGCTGCCGAACACGTACACGAGCAGCAACATGAGCACGACCGGCATCAGAACCGCGTTGAATATCGTGGTCGGATTCCGAAGGATGTGCTTGAAGTTGCGGCGCAGCATGACCCGCGAATCGGTCAGCGATGCTGAAATGGTGCTCATTGTGCGTTGGCCTCCGTGCTTGCGTGACCGGTCAGGGCGAGGAAAACGTCATCGAGGTCCGGCGTGTGCACGGCGAACTCCGCTACGTCGATCGAATGCTCATCGAGCCGGCCCAGCAGAGCCCGCAGCGATTTCGCCCTGCCATCGCTGGGAACCCGCAGGGTCAGGTCCTCGTCGTCCCGCGTGGCGCCGGTCAGGACCCGCGCCGCCGCGTCCAGTTCACCGGCGCCGGTGAACTGGAGCAGGACATGGCTGCCGGGAACCTGGCGCTTGAGTTCGCCGGGAGTGCCCTCGGCAACCAGGTGGCCCTGGTCGAGCACCGCGATCCGGCCGGCGAGCTGATCGGCTTCTTCGAGATTCTGGGTCGTGAGGAAGACGGTCACGCCGTCGGCCACCAGCTCGCGGACGATGTTCCACATCGTGCGACGGCTGCGCGGATCCAGTCCCGTCGTCGGCTCGTCAAGGAAAATGATCTGCGGCCTGGTGACCAGCGTCATCGCCAGATCCAGCTTCCGGCGCATACCGCCGGAATAGGTCGCCGCCATCTTCTGCGCCGGCTCCACCAGATCGAACCGTTCCAGCAGCGAGGTGACCACCCGCTTGCCCTCGCCCCCCCGCAGATGGTGCAGATCGGCCATCAACTGCAGGTTCTCCTGCCCCGTCAGCAGGTCGTCCACCGCCGCGAACTGACCGGTGACCCCGATCACCGCGCGCACCGCCCTGGCCTCGGTCGCAACATCATGCCCGGCAACCCGTACCGTCCCACCGTCGGCCTTCATCAACGTGGTCAGCACGTTCACCGTCGTCGTCTTACCCGCCCCGTTCGGGCCGAGCAGGGCAAAGACCGTGCCCGCCGGAACATCCAGATCGATGCCGTCGAGCACGGTCTTGTCCCCGTACGCCTTCCGCAGCCCGGAGACTGCAATCGCTGAATTTCTCATGTGACCATCGTCGGCGCCGTCCCTGACACGGCCCTGACACGCCCCTGACACGACCACTGACGTAGCTCATCCCGTGACGCCGCGGTGGCGGGCGACGAACACGTACTCCTGGCTTTCGTCGGTGAACGGCTCACCGGCGAAGCCGCCGTACAGCGCCGCCACCTCCAGGCCGGCCACGTCAAGCAGCCCCAGCCACTCGTTCTTCGTCGCCCACCACAGGGAGCTTGTCCCGCCGCTGTCGAGGGTGAGGTCGATCCGGTTGTCGCCCACCCAGAACCGGACCGAGTGCGGGACCGGCTTGTCCTGGTGGCTGCCGTCGATGCGGGCGCCGACGTGGTGGTCGAAGGCAAAGGCGTTCCAGGCGAAGCGCCCGTCCGGGCGGAGCGAGGCCGCGACCCGCTCGAAGGTCCGGCGGCGGTCGGCCCAGGTGCGCAGGTGCAGCAGCGTGCGGTAGGGGCAGTAGATGAGCCCCGCGGGCTCGTCCAGGGCCAGGTCGCGCATGTCGCCTTCGCGCAGATCGAGGCGGACGCCTGCCTTCGCGGCGCCGGCGCGGGCCTTGGCGAGCATGGCAGGCGACGAGTCGATGCCGATCACTGGCTTGCCGGTTGCCTGCGCGACCGGGATCGCCACCCGCCCGCTCCCGATGGCAAGCTCCACCAGTGGCCCGTCCACCGCACGGGCCAGCCGGCATAGAAGGCGATGTCGGCGGTCATCGGAGCCGACCATTGCTCGTACCGCTCCGCGAACGCTTCGTCCCAGCTCATCGTTATCGTGCCCCCAAGGCCGCCCGGTGGCTCAGCCGGTCCCGCCGGCCGCGATCAGTGCGACCGAGGCGGCGGCAAGGCTCAGCCCGATTATCCTCAGCGCCGTCAGCCGCTCGCCGGACAGGACCCGGGCCAGCAGGATCGTGACGGCCGGATAGAGCGAGGTGATCACCGCGGTGACGGCCAGCAGGCCATGATGGGTGGAGAGGAAGAACACGGTGGTGCCCGTCGCTCCGATCGCCCCGGTCATCACGCTGAGCCGCCGTGCTCCCGTCGGCGGCAGCCTGAGGTCGCGGGTTGCCGCGGCGACGCAGGTGACCGTCACCAACGCCGCCAGCTGGGAGATGACGATAGGCCACAGGTCGTTGACCGAACCGGCCTCGTTGAGGCCGATGAAGAACATCCCGAACCCGGCACCGGCGGCCAGCCCCAGCCCCACGCCCACCGCGTGGCGGTGCTGGTGCTGCTGGCCTGGGCGGGCCTCGTCCGGGGCCGGCTGGCTGGCCGGGGCGGATACGGCCACGATCGCCGGCAGTGCGAGCGCGATGCCTGCCAGCGAGAGCGCGCCCGGCTGCTCACCAAGTGCCACTCCCGCCAGCACTGCGAACGCGGCCGAGCCGACCGCGCTGACGGAACTGGCCACGCTGAAAGCCGCGTGCCTGAATCCCAGGTAAAGCGCCATCGCCCCGGCCACGCCGCTGGCGCCGGCCGCGATTCCCCAGAGCACAGCGGCCAACGACGGTGCCTGGCTGCTGATGAACGGGACCACACACATGAGCAGGGCCGCGCTGGTCACCTCGGCGAGCACGGTCACCCGCACCACGCTCGCCCGGCGCGCCGCCAGCCCGGCCGCATAGTCGGAACCCCCGTAGCCCGCTGCGGCGGCCAGCGCGAGCAAGACAGCGAGCATCGGCCAGTTCCCTCCTTAGCGCCCCGGCCAGCGTGGCAGGAATCCCCGGCGGCCGGGAAATCTTTATCGGCCGGCGCCCGGCCCGGCCCCAGCGTGGGCTGCTGTGGTGCCGCGTCGCGGGCCCATGACGAAACCATGATGGATACCGGACGCCCCCGGTCAGACTCGGCATGATCCCAGTTCAGGGGACTGATCCGCGGGATCGGGAGGGGACAATGGCCGGTAGCCGCGGCGCACGGCGCAAGTACGCATCGCGGGCGCAGCCCGGTTTCTGACGGCAACACCGGACTTCTGCGGAAAATCTGGGTACCGGCTCGTTTTGGGTGCTGGCCGCCCGGGTAAAACTGCGCCTGTGTAACCCCCTTTGCCTGGCCGCCGCAATAGTCTGCGGCGTAACCTTTGGGGGAGCAACGTGGCGCATTCCGGTGAACGAATCCATATCGGGACACACCTGGCCCTGATCGCCGAGAGCAACAAATCCGGCCCGGGAGCTTACATTCTGGGAGTCGAATTCGACGGGGTCACAGGAATGACCGGAAATGAGGACCGTGACTGGCCGGTGCTGGATCCCGCTTTCGGCCTCGCCAGCAGGCTGGGCTGCGAGGGAATTTGGTTCAAGCACCGTGGTGGCGTCGAATTCGTGAAGCAGGGCGCGGAATCCGCGCAGCGCTGCCGCGAACTCGCCAGCCAGGGGCTCGCCCCGGCGGCTCCGGTCGGCTAGCCAGCCCGGCGGCGGGCCCGTTACACGCCGGGCTGGTGCAGCACCGCCTGGTCGGCGAGCGCGATGGCGAGCTGCCCGGCCGCGGTCGGGTGGAACGGGGCCGCCGCTCCCAGGCCCTGCACATACGGCTGTGGCGAGCACAGCTCGTGCCCGGTGAAATCCGGCTGCGGCGAGGAGAACCGGAACTGGGCCGCCCCCTTGGCGAGCACCGCGTTCAGCGTGGCCAGCCGTGAGGTCAGCGTCTGCAGGTTCGCGGTGGTCAGCCCGGCCGGGCCGAGGCATCCCGGCTGGGTGCCGAAGGGGTTGTAGTAGCGGTTGATGATCACCTGCGGGTGGGCGGGCAGTGCCGCCAGCCGGCTCAGCAGATCCAGGTAGTCCTTGCTGAACGAGGCGAGCTGCTGCTGGAAGTAGGCCTGCGTGGCCCGGTCGTTGCAGTTCGGCGTGACCGAGCAGTAGCGCAGCACCGCGGCCCAGTTCAGGTCGTCGGCGCCGACGCTGACGATGATCACCGACGCCCGTGAAGCCCGTTCCGCCTCGGCGAGCTGCGGCGGCAGCCGGACCCCGTTGTGCACCTGCGGCCCGAGCAGCCCGTGGCTGATGGTGGCGCTGTCGCAGGCGAGGTTGAGCACCCGCCACCTGTTGACGCTGGACAGGTCGGCCGCGTAGGAATCGGCGCTGCGCCCGCAGGCACGCGCGGTCGCCCCCGGTGCCAGGGCGAGCCCGGCGCCAGCCGCGGTGGAGTCCCCGATGACCACGGCCTGCACCCGGCGCAGCGGCCGGCCGGCCGGGTCGACCGGCGGCGGGTGCGTCTGGCTGCCCACCAGCGCGCTGAGCGAATGCACCTGCCGCAGCAGTGCGGGCGCCGTGTAGGTGGTGATCATGATGGCGCCCACATTGAGTGCCTCGGCGATCAGCAGCCCGGCGGCCAGCAGCTTGACCGTGGTGCGGTGCGGCACCCGGCGCCAGCCCGCGAGCGCTCCCACCAGGATCAGCATGCCCGCCCCGGTGACCGCGGTCTCCCAGCCGAAGTAGCGCTTCCATCCGTCGGCGAGCCGGGCACCGAGTATGCGCTCCGCGCCGGCCGCCCTGGTGCCCTCTACGAACGTGGTCAGCTCGCTGTTGATGGAGATCTGGGAGAGCTGCAGCCTGGGCCGCACCGGGCCGGTGAACTGGATGTTGGTCGGCAGGCTCTGGCCGAACAGGTCGATCTCGCCAGGCCCCGAGAGGCTCAGGCTCGGCGCGGTCGCGCCCACCTGGATCACCTGCCCGGCCACGGTGACCGTCTGCATCGGGGTCACCTGCAGTGCCACCGCGATCGCGCCGCACGCCAGCACCACAAGCAGCACCAGCCCAGCCAGCCAGCGCAGGGTCAGCGTGCCCCATCCCGCCCGCCGCGGCCCGTCTCCTGTGGTAGCCATGCCCTCCCGACGCTAGCAACGGGGAGCCAGTGCGGCTACCGCGCGCCAAGCCCGAGCAGGAGCCCACCCGCGGCGACCGCGGGCGAACTGGTGATGAACATCGGGACCCCGGGCGCGGGCGCCGTCACCGACTGAAGCACCTGGCCGCCGTCCAGCGTGCTCACCGTCCCCAGCGCCTGCCCCTCGGCGACCTGCTCACCCGGGCGGACGGCCGGCTCCCACCAGCCTTCGCTGACGGACCGCAGCCAGAGGAAGCGCCCCAGGCGGACCGGTGCCGCGGCCGGGGCCGCCGCGGGGCCGTCGGTCATGCCGAGCACCGCGAGCACATTGTCCAGGCCGCGGACGTGGGTATCCACCGCGGCCGCCTCGACCAGGCCGCACCCGCCGGCCTCCGCGATGATCGCCGGAATGCCGATCTGCGCGGCCGCCGTGCTTGTCGTGCCCCCGACGGCACGGTCAGGGCCGGGCTCCTGGCGGATCACATAGCCGAGCCCGTAGGCGGTGGCCAGCTCCAGCGCCCTGGCCTCTGCGGGGCCCGTGTCATACAGCGCGAACGGCTCCAGCGCCTCCACCATGTCCCCGGCATGCACGTCGATCAGCGCATCACTGCCCATGATGAGCTGGGTGAACGCAGCGTGGGCCAGCCGGTCGGCCACGGTTCCCGCCGGGTTCCCCGGGAAGCACCTGTTGAGGTTCTTGCCATCGTCGGGAACCAGGAACGGGGTGCGGGCGCGGAACGCGGGCAGGTTCAGCACCGGGACCGCGCGGATGCTCCCGCGTAGCTCCCGTCCGGCCAGGGCACGGGTCCAGCGGCGCACGGCGGCCATCGGGGCGTACTCGCATCCGTGCACGCCGGCCAGGACCGTGAGCCGCGGGCCGTCCCGTTCGCCGGTCAGCTCGACTACGGGAATGTCCAGGCCGGCCAGGCCGATCGTGCGCCGCAGCACCGTGGGTGGCATGGGTCAGTCCTCTCTCGCGCGCGGAAACAGTTCCTCGGCCGCCGCCGCGGCCCGAAGCAGGGCCAGGTCGGCGCCGCGCCGCCCGGCCAGCTGCAGGCCGATCGGCAGCCCGGCACCGGGCACCGGGATGGAGATCGCCGGGTGGCCGGTGAGGTTGTACGGGCCGGTGAAGCGGGACTCCGCCGAGTCCGCGCCGGCCCCGAACGGCGGGTCCTGTTCCGGGGCCTGATAGCCGACCGTGGGGCCGGCCAGCACATCCACCCCGGACAGGCTTGCCTCGATCGCGGCGGACAGCTCCGCGCGCTGTCGTAGTGCAGCGTTGTACTGATCGCTGGTGATGGACGCACCGTAATCGAGCAGGGCGCGGGTGCCCTCGGCATACCGGCCCCAGTCGCGGCCCCGGTGCACCGCCGCCGCCTCCGCGGAGACGATGACGGCGAGCGTGTCCTCCCACTGCGGCAACCGCGCCAGCCACGGCGCGGTGATCTCCCGCAGCCGCCAGCCGGCCGCCGCCAGCACGGCCAGCGCCTCGGTGACCGCCCGGTGCACCTGCGGCGTGACCGAGGGATCGGTGAGCTGCGCGGCCAGGACGCCGGCGGTGACTCTGCTTTCCCCGCCCCCCGCGCTCCCTGCCTTTCCCGCCCCCGCGCTTCGCGCCCGCCGGGCTTCCGCTCGGCGCTCCCGCCCCCGCCGCCGGCCGGGGGCGGCGCCAGCGCGCCCGGATCCGCCAGGGCCGCCAGCAGGTCCGCGGCGCCGGCCACCGCGGCGGTGAGCGTGCCCACATGGTCGCAGGCCGGTGACAGCGGGAAGACCCCTGCCACCGGCAGCAGCCCGTAGGTCGGCTTGAGCCCGGTGATGCCGCAGTACGCGGCCGGGATCCGGATCGAGCCGCCGGTGTCGGTGCCCAGGGCCAGCGCACAGGCGCCCGCCGCGACCAGCGCGGCCGACCCGCCGGAGGACCCGCCCGAGGTGCGCGCGGGATCCCGGGGGTTGCGGGTGTCGCCCACCTGCGGGTGTGCGAAGCCCGCGGCGTACTCCAGGCACTGGCTGGTGGCGAAGACCTCGGCGCCCGCGGCCCGGAGCCGGGCCACCACCGCGGCGTCGGCGCTGGCCGGCTCCGGGCTGCTCGCCGGGCTGCCGCACCGGGTGGGCACGCCGGCGACCTCGATGATGTCCTTGACCGCGACGTGGCGCCCGGCCAGCGGCCCGCCCGGGGCACGCTCCGGCGCGCCGATCACACAGACCACGGCGTTCAGCGGGCGTCCCAGCCGCTCGGCCCGCTCGCAGGCCGCGAGCAGGTCGAGGTTCCCCCGCGAGCAGGAGCGCTGCCCCCGCTCGATCGCGCGGACCAGGTCCACCACCAGGGGCGGCAGCGAGCCGGTGAGGTCGCCGAGGATCGCGGGCACCTCGGTCGGGCGGTGCAGGATCGCCAGGTCCCGGTAGATCCCGGTGTGCGTCTTCGCCGACGCCCGGTTGAACGCCGCCAGCCGGTCCAGCGAGCCGGGCAGGTCGCCGGCGTCGAACCCGTCCAGTGGCATCGGGGCCACCGGTGCCTGCGCGGCCACCTGGCGGGCCAGTTCGGTCAGCAGCGGCCGGTAGGCCGGCTCGGCGAGCACCTCGGCGATCGGCAGGTCGCTGACCGCGGTGGCGGCAAGCACCGCGCCGTAGGCCAGCTTCGCCCACGCGTAGCCGAGGATGTCCCGGGTGGCCACGGCGCCGGCGATGTCGGCCGCGAGCGCGCGGGCACGGGCAGACAGCCGCCCATCCAGCTCCCCGACCATGAACGTGGCCCGGTTGCCGCGCAGCACGACGCCGGGTTCGGTCATGTCGGCGCCGAAGTTGACCACCGCCGCCACGACCCGCTCCGGCCCGACGGCGGCGGCCAGGATCGGGGTGGTCAGGCCGTTCTGCAGGCTGACCGCGAACCCGCCGCCGTGCATCCGGCCCGCCAGGAGTTCGGCGGCGGCCGCCGTATGGTGCGCCTTGACCGCCACAAGCACCGGGCAGTCGAGCCGGTCCGGCAGATCACCGGGCGTCACCGCGGGCAGCGCCACGGTGAAGTTCTCCACCGGCCCGGTGATCCGCAGCCCGCGCGCGCCGATCGCCTCGACGACGGCGGGATCGGCGTCGCAGGCCAGCACGTCATGACCGTCCCGCACCAGTCCGGCGGCCACGGTGCCGCCCACCGCGCCGCAGCCAAGCACCACGTAGCGCACGGCGGATGAGGTTACAACGTCGTAAATCATTTCCTCCAGGGGTTCCGGCCCTATTTACATCTGAGTATTTTGCCGGCATCTTGGCTAGGAACAAAGGTTTGTCCTCCGGATGGCGCCTGACCTGCCCCGTCGATTTCCCACCGGGAGTGACCGTGACATACCGAACCACCGCGGCGCTGGCCCTGATCGCGGCCGGTGCCATGACGCTCGTGGCCGCATGTGGCGGCTCAAGCTCCAGCGGGTCAAGTACCGGCGGCACCACCGGGGGACCGGTGCACGGCGGCAACCTGGTGATCGCCCGCACCGCCGACTCGCAGTCGATGAACAACACGACCGTGTTCGACAACGAGTCGATCTGGATCTTCGAGCAGATCATGCAGCCGCTGTACACGGTGACGCCGAACGGCAAGGGCGTCATGCCGTGGCTGGCCACCGGCTACACCGTCTCGCCGGACAAGAAGGCCTACACGTTCACCCTGCGCAAGGGCGTGAAGTTCTCCAACGGCAAGCCGATGACGTCGGCCGACGTGAAGTTCTCCATCGACCAGGCGAGCGCGGCGGCCAAGGGCTGGGGCTACATCAACACGGCCATCAAGTCGGTCGCCGCGCCCTCGCCGCAGACCGTGGTGGTCAACCTCAAGTACCCGTGGGCGCCGCTGCTCGCGGACCTGTCGCTGTTCTCCAACGCGATCGTCCCGGCCAACTACGGCGGCCAGACCGAGAACGAGTTCTACCAGCACCCGATCGGGACCGGCCCGTTCAAGTGGGACTACTGGCACAAGGGCTCGGCGCTCAAGCTGGTCCGCAACCCGTACTTCTGGCAGCCGGGCAAGCCCTACCTCAGCAGCGTCACCTGGACCGACGTGCCCAGCGACAACACCAGGGAACTGCAGCTCAAGGGCGGGCAGGCCCAGGTGGACGAGTTCCCGGCCTGGTCCACGGTGAGCAGCCTGAAGGCCACCTCGGGCATCACGATGAACCTGTTCAACTCGACCAGGACCGACTACCTCGCCTTCAACGAGACGGTCAAGCCGTTCGGTGACGTGCACGTGCGCCGGGCCATCTCGTACGCGGTCAACCGGGCCGCCTTGGTCAAGGCGGTGCTGTTCGGCAACGGCCACCCGGCCAACTCGCTGTTCCCGCCGCAGGTGCCCTACTACCAGCCGGCCACCAAGGGCCTCCAGTACAACCTGGCCGCGGCCAAGGCCGAGATGGCCAAGTCGTCGGTGCCGCACGGGTTCACCACGACGATCCTGGTGTCCAACGGCTTCTCCGACTACCTCACGATCGCCACGATCCTGCAGTCCGAGCTCAAGCCGCTCGGCATCAACCTCAAGATCCAGCAACTGGACCCGAACACGGCCAACATCGACCAGCAGAACCTCAAGTACGACATGACGCTGACCTACTGGACCATGGACATCCCCGACCCGGACGAGCTGGCCACGTTCGCGGTGGACCCGAACTCGGGCGCCCGGTCCTTCTTCACCGCCTACAACAACCCCACCGTGGTCAAGGCCACCCACGACGCGGAGCAGACCCTGGCCACCTCGGCGCGGCAGTCGCTGTACAACACCGTTCAGTCCGACTCGGCCGCGGACGCGTTCATGTCGTTCCTCTACTACTCGCCCTACGCCTACGCCACCACTTCCAACGTGCACGGTTTCTTCGTCACCCCGCTCGGCAACTACCACCTTGAGAACGTCTGGATGAGCAAGTAGGCCGCGGCCGGGGCCCGGGCGTGATGCTGCCCGGGCCCCGGCGCACGGCCAGCCGCATCGGCGAACCTGGCGGTCCAGCGTGCGAGGGAGGTGAGCGGCGCCCATGGGGCGGATGACCTTTGTGCTGCGGCGCCTGCTGCAATTGGTGCCGGTGGCCATCGGATGCACGATCGTCGTCTTCTTCATGATCCACCTGATCCCCGGTGACCCGGCGCGGACCATCCTGGGGATCCACGCCACCCCGAAGGCGGTGGCCCTGCTGCACCAGGAGTGGGGCCTGAACCGGCCGCTGATCAGCCAGTACTGGCTGTTCATGGACCGGCTGCTGCACGGCAATCTCGGGGTGAGCCTGTACTACGGCGGCTCGGCGCTCAGCCTGATCCTGACCCACCTGCCGCCGACGCTGTGGCTGATCACCTACTCGTCCGTTCTCGCCGTGCTGATCAGCGTGCCGCTGGCGATGATCGCGGCCAGCCGCAAGGACGGTGCCCGCGACCACGCCGTGCGCGTGGTCCCGCTGATCGGCCTCGGCATGCCTCAGTTCTGGCTGGCGTTCCTGCTGATCTACGCGTTCGCGATCAAGTTCCACTTCTTCCCGGTCAGCGGGTGGGGCACCGGGTTCTTCGGCCACCTGCGGTCGATGTTCCTGCCCAGCCTGACCGTGGCGCTGGCGCTCGCGCCGGTGGTCATTCGCAGCCTGCGCGCCAGCATGCTCAACGTGCTCGGCGCTGAGTTCGTCACCACCGCCAGGTCCAAGGGGATCGCGGGCAAGCGGCTCTTCCTGCGGCACGTGCTGCGCAACGCGGTCATCCCGGCGGTCACGGTGCTCGGCATCAACATCGGGTTCCTGATCGGCGGCACGGTGATAATCGAGAACGTGTTCGCGATCCCCGGCTTGGGCCAGCTCATGATCAACTCGATCTTTCAGCGGGACTTCACCGTGGTCCAGGGCATCACCCTGGTCTTCGCCATCATGGTCATCCTGCTCAACCTGGCGGCCGACGTGGCCTACGCGGCCCTCGACCCGAGAGTGCGGTTCTCCCGGTGAGCGCCATCCCGCTGACGCCCGAGCCGGGGGCAGCGGCGCCCTCGCCGGCCACCGCGCCAGGAGCGCGGGCGGAGCCGCGCGAGGCCAGGCGCGCGCGGCGCTGGTACACCCAGCCCGCGCTGATGACCGGGATCGCGATCATGACCGTCATCCTGATCATGTCGATCGGCGCGCCGCTGTTCACCTCCTACAACCCGAACGCGCAGAACCTCAACGCGACGCTGCTCGGGCCGAGCGCCCACCACCTGCTCGGCACCGACCAGCTCGGCCGGGACACCTGGACCCGGCTGCTCTACGGGACGTGGCTGGACGTGCGGATCGCGTTCCTCGCGGTGCTCTTCCCGTTCACCCTCGGCACCATCCTCGGCAGCGTGGCCGGCTACTCCGGCGGGTGGGTCGACACCGTGATCATGCGCGTGGTGGACGTCGTGGTGGCGTTTCCGTTCTACGTGCTGGTCATCGCGCTGGTGTTCGTGCTCGGCCCGGGTGTGCGCAGCATCATCATCACGATCACGCTGGTGGGCTGGGTCTCCTACGCACGGATCATCCGCGGCGAGATCCTGGTGGCCAAACGGCAGGAATACATCCTCGCCGCGCAGTCGGGCGGCCTGGGCAGCGTCCGCATCATGCGCCGCCATCTGCTGCCCAACGTCATCACCCAGGCGATCATCTATTCCATGTCCGACATCGTCCAGGACATCGTGGCGATCGTCACGCTCGGCTACTTCGGCCTTGGCGTGCCGCCACCGACCGCGGACCTTGGCTCCATGATCAACGACGGCCAGAACTTCCTGTCCACCCACTGGCAGCTCACCACCTTCCCCGGCCTCGCGGTGGTGCTCGTGGGCCTGGGGCTCTCGCTCATCGGCGACGGCCTCGCCGACGTGCTCCGGCCGGGCCAGGGATGACCGCGCCGGAGGGGACCCAGCCGGCGAAGGCTGCGCCCCAGGGTGCCGCGCCTCAGCGGGCCGTGCCCGAAGGGACCGTGCTGGAGGTCCGCGACCTGCACGTGCGGATCGCCAGCCGGGCGGGCACCGTGCGCGCGGTGGACGGCGTGTCGTTCGACGTCAGCGCGGGCGAGGCGCTCGGCCTGGTGGGGGAGTCGGGGTCCGGCAAGAGCATGACGCTGCGCGCCGTGCTCGGCGTGCTGCCTCCCGAGGCCCGGGTCACCTCGGGCGAGATCCTGCTGGACGGCGTGAACCTGGTGACCCGGACGCAGGCCGAGCTGAACCGGATCCGCGGCACGAAGCTGGCGATGATCTTCCAGGAGCCGATGAGCGCGCTCAACCCGGTGATGCGCGTGGGCCGGCAGATCGCCGAGGGACCCCAGGTGCACCTGGGCTTCAGCCGGGCCAAGGCTGCGGAGCGGGCCCTTGAGCTGATGCGCCGGGTGGGCATCTCCGACCCGGAGCGCCGGTTCCGCGCCTACCCGCACGAGTTCTCCGGCGGTATGCGCCAGCGGGTGATGATCGCGATCGCGCTGTCCTGCGACCCGGAGATCATCCTGTGCGATGAGCCGACCACCGCCCTGGACGTCACCATCCAGGACCAGATCCTCCGGCTGCTGGCCCGGCTGTGCCGCGAGTCCGGGGTCAGCCTGGTGTTCGTCACCCATGACCTGCCGGTTGTCGCGCAGATCTGCCAGCGGGTGTCGGTGATGTACGGCGGGCAGCTCGTCGAGAGTGGCGCCGTCAGTGACGTGCTGCTCGACCCCCGGCACCCGTACACCCTGGGACTGGTCCGGTCCGCACCGGACTTCGACTACGTGCGCGAGTCGCTGGTGCCGATCCCCGGGGCCCCGCCGAGCCTGATCACCCCGCCGCCGGGGTGCCGGTTCCACCCCCGGTGCGAGTTCGCCGAGGAGGACTGCCGGGTGAGCGAAACGCCGCTGCGGGTGCTGCCTGGCGGCCGTGCCACCGCCTGCCTGCACTATGAGCGCTGCCTGGACGCGGTGGCCGCGGATCGGGCCCAGCCGTGACCGCGGCGGACGGCGCGGCAGGCCAGCCGGAGGCACCGCTCGCGGCGCGCGGGGTGTCGGTGTTCTTCCCGGTCGGGTCGCAGATCATGGCGCGCGTGCAGCAGGAGGAACGGCGGCTGCGCGCGGTCGACGGCGTGGACCTGGAAATCGGCCGCGGTGAGGCACTCGCCCTGGTGGGCGAGTCAGGCTCTGGCAAGTCGACGCTTGCCCTTGCGCTGACCGGCTTGTGCCCGGTCGACAACGGCGAGATCAAGCTGAACGGAAAGGCCGTGGGGGCCCGCCGTTCGCAAGCGGACCGGCGCCGGGTCCAGATGGTGTTCCAGGACCCTTATTCATCGCTGAACCCGCGCCTGACCGTGGGCGGGGTGCTGCGGGAACTGCTGCGGGTGCACCATGTGGTGCCCAGGGGCCAGGTGGCCGCGGAAAGCAGGCGGCTGCTCACCCTGGTCGGGCTGCCCGAAGAGGCGGTGAGCGCCTACCCCCGCCAGTTCTCCGGCGGCCAGCGCCAGCGCATCGCCATCGCCCGGGCCCTGGCGCTGCGCCCCGAGGTGCTGATCGCCGACGAGCCGGTGTCCGCGCTGGACGTCAGCGTGCAGGCCACGATCCTCAACCTGCTCGCCAGCCTGCGCTCGGAGCTGGGGCTCTCGCTGCTGCTGATCTCGCACAACCTGGCCGTGGTCCGGCACCTGTGCGACCGGGTCGCGGTCATGTACCTGGGCCGGATCGTCGAGGTGGCGCCCACCGAGGCACTGTTCAGCGACCCCCGGCACCCCTACACCCGGGGCCTGCTCGCCGCGATCCCGCGGCTGGCGAACAACGCCACGGACACCGAGGCACCCGCGATCACCGGCGACCCGCCGAGCCCGCTGCGCATCCCCTCCGGGTGCCGGTTCCGCACCCGGTGCCCGATGGCACAGCAACGCTGCGAGGAGGAGGACCCGGAGCTGACCGGTGCCGCGGCGGCCCCGGGGCACCTGGCGGCGTGCCACTTCGCCTTCGCGCCCGCGCCGCCCACCGGGACCGGCCTGGCGCGGGCCGTGGAGCAGGCATGACTCGGGGAAAGGGGCAGCCATGAAGGTCTTCCTGTCCAGCGACATGGAGGGCACGGCGGGGGTCGTCGACTGGCAGCAGTGCGTCGGTGACGGGCCGGAGGCGGCGGCCGGGCGCGCGCTGCTGCTGGCGGAGGTGAACGCGGCCATCGAGGGCGCCGTGGCCGGTGGCGCGACCGAGATCGTGGTCAACGACTCGCACTCGACCATGCGCAACCTCCCGGCCGACGCGCTGGCGGGCGGGGCGTCCTACATCTCCGGCAGCCACAAGCCGCTGTACATGATGCAGGGCCTGGACGGCAGCTTCGGCGCGGTGATGTTCGTGTCCTACCACGGGTCGGTGGGAGCACCGGCCGGGCTGTCGCACACCTACAACCCGCGCGCGGTCATGGAGGCCAGGCTCGGCGGCGTAGTGACCGGGGAGGCGGGCATCAACGCGCTGGTGGCCGCGCACTACGGGGTGCCGGTCGTGCTGGTCACCGGGGACCGGTGCGCCTGCGAGGAGACGGCGGCGCTGATCCCCGGGGTGCACGCCGCCGTGGTCAAGGAGCACGTCAGCCGGCTGGCCGCGCACAGCCTGCACCCGGCCCGCGCCCGCACACTGATCCGGGAGACCGCGCAACGGGCGATCGAGGGCGCGGCCGGCGCCAGCCCTCCTCCGGTGGGCTCAGCCCCGCTGGAGATCTCCGTGCGCACCACCGACATCGCCGAGGCAGCGAGCTGGGTCCGCGGCGTGGCGCGCACCGGGCCCCGCGAACTGCGCTTCGACGGCGAGGATCCGCTTGCCGTATACCGCAGTTTCTGCGCGGCGATCCTGCTGACCCGCACCGTTGCGGAGGTGGTGTGACCGGAGGTACGCCCGGCAGCCAGCGCCGCGCGTCCCGCCTGGTCGATATCGCGGAGGCGGTCGGGGTCCATGTGTCCACCGTGTCCCGGGTGCTCAACGGGGACCCCGCGCAGTCGATCCGCCCCGAGGTCTGCGAACTGATCCTCAAGACCGCACGGCAGCAGGGCTACCGGCCGAACGCACTGGCCAGGGCGCTCAAGCGCCGCCGCACCGGTGCCCTGGCGTTCGTCATCCCGTTGCTGCGCAACCCGATCTGGGTCCGGCTGCAGCGCGGCGCCCTGCAGCGGGCCGGGGAGCGCGGCTACGTCGTCATGATCATGGAGGAGCCCGGCGAGAACGCCACGCCCCCCGACGACTACAGGTACCTGGTGGAGGAGAGCCGGGTCGACGGGCTGCTGCTGGCCACCGCGCTGCGGATTCCCCAGCACGCCGGGGGAGTGCCCGCGGTGCCGCATGTGTACGTGAATCGCCGGGGGCCCGATCGTGGCAACGACGTGGTGATGGACGAGCCCGGGGCGGTCCGGCTGTTCCTTGACTACGTGACCGGCCTCGGGCACCGCAGCGTCGTGCTGATCGACGGGCCGCCCGAGGTGGACACCGTGCACCGCCGGGTGAGCGCGGCCCGGCGGATCTGTGCCGCCCGGGGGATCGGGCTCACCGTGCGCCACGAGGCACCCACCGAGGAGGGCGGCTGGCGTGCCGTGACCCGGCTGCCGGGACCTGGGGCCCTGCCCACCGCCTGCGGGGTCGGCAGCCTGAACCAGTTGTTCGGGGTGCTCGCCGCGCTCCGCCACTCGGGCATCGGGGTACCGTCCCAGATGTCGGTGGTGAGCTTCGACGAGGATGAGTGCCTGGCCTTCCTCGACGTACCGGTGACCAGCGTGGCCATGCCATTGGCCGACCTGGGCAGCGCTGCCGTGGACGCGCTGATCGCGCGCATCGAGCACGAGCCTGCCAGCGACGTCATGGTCCGCCAGCCGATGAGCCTGGTCCCGCGCGGCTCGGTAACCCGCCCGCCCCGGCCGTGACCTGGCTGTGCGGCACTGCGATGACCGCCTCGACCAGCACGGTCGCGCCCACCGGCGCCACCGGCAGGAGCGTTCCGGCCACCGGCTCCCCGCCGGCGAGGAGCTGGCTGACCCGGCCGCCGGCGCCCGCCGGGTCACGGACGCTGATCTGGTAGGTCGCGCCGCGGAACTGCCGGGTGGCCGTGAAACCGGGCCACCCGGGCGGCAGTACCGGGTCGATGCGCAGCCCGTCGTGCTCCGCCCTGATGCCAAGGATCCATTGGGTGATCGCGACGAAGTTCCAGGCGGCGGCCCCGGTCAGCCATGAGTTCTTGGCCTCGCCGTGGGTGGGCGCGTCCTTCCCGGCGATCATCTGGGCGTACACATAGGGCTCGCAGCGGTGGATCTCACTGAGCTCCTCCCGCGCTGACGGGTTGATCCGCTGGTAGTAATCGAACGCGGCGCCGCCCCGGCCGGCCATCGCCTCGGCGATCATCAGCCATGGATTGGTGTGGCAGAAGACGCCGGCGTTCTCCTTGTAGCCGGGCGGGTAGGACGTTATCTCGCCGAGTTCGATGTGGTAGCGGGTGTAGGCCGGGTGCAGCAGCACGATGCCATGCTCGGTGGCGAGGTACTCGCGCACGCTGTCGAGCGCCCGGGCGGCGGTGCCGTCGCCGATGCCGATGCCGGCCATCACGCAGATGCCCTGCGGCTCGGCGAAGATCTTGCCCTCGTCGTTCTCGCCCGAGCCGACGGCGTTGCCGAAATAGTCGTAGGCGCGGCGGAACCACGCGCCGTCCCAGCCATGCTCGGCCACCGCCGTGGCCATCTTGTCCGCCTCGGCCCGGTAGCCGACCGCATCCTCAGCCAGGCCGCGCCGCTCCGCGATCTCCGCGAGTTCCCTGGCGGCGAGCACGAACAGGCCCGCGATGAAGACCGACTCGGCAACGCCGCCCGTCTTGTTCTCGGTCGTCTGGAACGATTCCCCCGGCGTGTCCGAGAAGCAGTTGAGGTTCAGGCAGTCGTTCCAGTCCGCCCTGCCGATGAGCGGCAGTGAATGCGGGCCCAGCCGGTCGAGCGTGTAGCGCGCCGATCGTTCCAGGTGCTCGTAAAGCGCAGTCGCGCTGCCCGGGGCGTTGTCGTAGGGCACCGGTTCGTCCAGGATCGAGTAGTCGCCCGTCTCCTTCAGGTAGGCAGCCACGGCAAGGACGAGCCAGAGCGGGTCGTCGTTGAACCCGGACCCGACGCCGTCGTTACCGCGCTTGGTGAGCGGCTGGTACTGGTGGTAGGCCCCGCCGGTGGCGAGCTGCGTGCCGGCCAGGTCGAGAATCCTCGCGCGAGCGCGTTCGGGGACCAGGTGCACGAACCCCAGCAGGTCCTGGTTGGAGTCGCGGAACCCCATTCCCCTGCCGATGCCGGACTCGAAACCGGATGCCGACCGGCTCATCTCGAAGGTCACCATGCACTGGTAGGGATTCCAGATGTTCACCATCCGGTTCGTATCCGTGTCGGGGGTCTGGACCTGCAGTTTCGACAGCACCGAGGCCCATGACTCGCGCAGCCGGCCGAAACCCTCGGCGACCGTCGCCGGCTGCAGCCACCGGTCGATAACCGGCCGGACGAGAGCCTTGTTCAGGATTCCCGACCCTGGCGGGTCGAACTTCTGGTCCCGGGGATTCTCCCAGTAGCCGAGCAGGAAGATCACTTCCTTCGTCTCGCCCGGGGCGAGCGTGATCCGCACATGGTGGCTGCCGTGCGGCGACCAGCCGTGGGCGACGGAGTTGAAAGTTTCACCTCTTTCCACTGCCAGCGGGCGGTCCCAGCCACGGTAAGCGCCGAGGAACTTCTCGCGCTGTGTGTCGAATCCGGCGAGTGGCTCGGAGCAGGCGAAATAAGCGAAATGGTCGCGCCGTTCCCGGTACTCGGTCTTGTGGTAAATAACGCGGTCCGCGACTTCTACCTCACCGGTGGAATAGTTGCGCTGGAAGTTCGACGCGTCGTCAAGGGCATCCCACAAGCAGAACTCGGCCGACGAGAACACCGACAGCGTGGCCGGGGTGGCGCGCTCGCTGGAAATGCGCAGCCGCCAGACCTCAAGCGTCTCGCCGGGCGGCACGAAATACAGGATCTCGGCGCGCACGCCCAGGTAGCGGGAGGTGATCTGCGTGTAGGAGAGCCCGTGCCGGCACTCGTAGTCGTCGAGTTCGCGTTGCGTGGGCTGCCATGACGGTGACCAGTATTCGCCCGAGTCGTCGTCCCGCAGATAGATGTAACGACCGCTTGAGTCCGGCGGCACACTGTTGTACCGGTAGCGGGTGATCCGGCGCAGCCGGGCGTCACGGTAGCAGCAGTAGCCGCCCGCCGTATTCGAAATAATGCCGAAAAACGCGCCGGTGCCCAGGTAATTGATCCAGGGCAAGGGGGTATCGGGGCGGGTGATTACGTACTCGCGGCGCTCATCGTCAAAAAATCCGTAACGCATCGGTTGCCTCATGGTGTCAGAGCGAAGCATGCATAGACCGGCACCTCAACAGCACACCCCCAGCGGGCGGGGGAACAGGGACGAACGGCGGGCCGATGGTCCCGCCCGGCGCGGGACGCTTACCCCCGCGCGGGGCGCTTACCCCGGCGCGGGGCGCTTACCGGGTGGTCCCATGATCATGGCTGGAGAAGCCGGGAGGTGAACGTTGCGCCGGGGCTGAGCCGGGCCAGCGACCCGGTCAGTTCCACCTCGGCGGTGCGCAGGCCGCCGGCACCGAGCGCGGCAAGCCCGTCAAGTACGAACATGGCCGTGCTGGTCGAGAGGGTGATCCGGGTGCGCACGCACTGGCGCCAGTTCCAGCGCCGGCAGGTGACCCCGCGGTCGTCCCGCCAGACCACCTCGCCAGGCTCGGGGTGCTCGATGGCAGGCTGCCCGTCGGCGGTGGTGTCGAAGTCCTCATCTCCGGTGGCCCGGACGAGCCTGGCAGGCCCGGCGTAGCGGGCCAGGTCCTCGCCGCCGACCGGGAGCAGGCAGGCGATGGACACGGCGTTGTAGGCGTCGGTGATCCGGTCGATGCGCGGCAGGCCCGCCTCCACCCGGCGCAGCAGGGCCTCGACGCTTGGCCTGGTCCGCTGCGGCTTGGCGCCGAAGGCGCGGAACGCCTCCCGCCACTGCGCCACCTGCGGCAGTTCCTCGGGCCGCGCTCCACCCAGGTGCTTGCGGGCCTGGTCCTCGGCGCCGGCCAGCAGGGCATCGCTGGCCTGGTCGCTGGGCCCGGGAAGCAGCCCCTCGGCGACGATCAGCAGTGCGGTGTAGTCCGGCCGCAGGGCCCGCACCTCGGCGGCCACCTCCGCCCCGTCAAGCCACATCCCTGCCTCGCCTCCCCGTGAAGTCTCCGCGCGAACCAGCCAGCGCATCCTACTGCCGCGGCCGGAACGGCGACCCGCCACGCTCTCCGCCAGCTACACGATCTCGCCGCGGCAGGTCATCACCAGCCCCTAGGCCCCCGGCGGGGATCCGGGGCCATCCCGGCCGGCGACCCGGTACCCGACGCCCGGGGTGGTGGTGATCACCTGGGGATCCCCCAGCTTGCGCCGCAGGCGGCCGACGGTCACCGTGACGGTGTTGGTGAACGGGTCGGCCTGCTCGTCCCAGACCTGTTCGAGCAGGTCCTCGGCGGACAGGAAGGCAGGCGCGGCGCGCAGCAGCGCCTCGAGGACGGCGAACTCCTTGACCGACAGGTCAAGCTGACGTCCGTCCCTGGTGACCGTGCGCTGCGACGGGTCCAGCTCGATGCCGGCCGCGCGCAGCGTCCGGCCCCGGGCCGAGGGCTGGCGCCGGGCCAGCGCGCGGATGCGCAGCACCAGTTCGGGGAAGTGGAACGGCTTAGCCAGATAGTCGTCGGCGCCCAGGCACAGGCCGCTGACCCGGTCGCCCGGGGAGTCGGCCGCGGTCAGCATCAGCACCATGACCCTGTTGTTGTCGTGCCCGGTGATCATCTGGCAGAGCACGTCGCCGTGAATGCCGGGCAGGTCCCGGTCCAGCACCACCACGTCGTAGGAGTTGACGCCCAGCTTGGCGGCGGCCTCCAGCCCGTCCCCGGCGGCGTCCACCGCCATGCCCTGATCGCGCAGGCCCTCGACCAGCACCTCGGCCAAGGACCGGGAGTCCTCCACCACCAGCACCCTCATCCCGGCACCCCGGCCCCGGCCGGGCGGCTGGCCGGGGCCAGCGGCAGCGCAATGCTGACCCGCAGGCCACCCTCGGGCCTGGCGCGCAGGTCGAGGGCGCCGCCGTGGGCCGCGGCGATGGCCGCCACGATCGACAGGCCGAGCCCGGAACCGTGATCAGAACCGGTCCGGTCCGCGCCGAGCCGCCGGAACGGCTGGGCGAGCCGGGCCACCTGGCCGGCGTCGAAGACGTCCCCTCCGGTCTCCACCACCAGGCGGGCCAGGTGTTCGCCCGCGCCCGTGGCGACGCTGATCCAGCCGCCGTCCCTGTTGTGCCCGACCGCGTTGTCGAGCACGTTGTCCACCATCCGGCACAGCAGCGCCTGGCTGCCTGTCACCCAGGTGCCGTCCCCGCCGGTGGCGTGGTGCACGGTCAGGTGCCTGGCGGCGATCGGGCCGGCCCGCACCGCGAGGGCCGCGGCGGTGATGTACTCCAGCGAGAGCGTGGCCTGACCGGGAAGGTCACCGTGCTGCGCCCGGGCGAGCGCCAGGAACCCGTCGAGCAGCCCGTCGACCCGGTCGAGTTCGCCGCGCAGCCGGTCCGCCAGGGCGATCGTCTGCGCGGGCACCGGTCCTGGTTTGGCCACCGCGACATCGACGCTGGCCCGCATCGTGGTCAGCGGGGTGCGCAGCTCGTGCGAGGCGTTGGCGACGAACCGGCGCTGCGCCGCGAAGGCTCGCTCCAGCCGCTCAAGCAGCCCGTCAATGGTGTCCGCGAGATCCTTCAGCTCATCCCCGGGACCGGCCACGGCCAGCCGCTCGTGCAGGCTGTCCGCGGAGATGCGCCGGGTGGCCGCGGTCATCTGCCGCAGCGGGCGCAGCACCCGGCCGGCCACGAGCCAGCCCACCAACAGCGACACCACGGTCATGATGCCAAGCGCGATCGCCGACCCGACCAGCAGGTCGTGTGAGACACCCGAATGGAGCTGCGACTCCGCGGCCGCCAGCTTGGCCTGCAGTTCGTGGATCTGGTTCCGGGCCTGGGCCAAGGCGGACAACGGGGCTTGGTTCGCCCCGCTCACCGAAACCTGGGACGACGATACGACCACGCCGCTGGCGATGGCCAGCAGCACCGCGCCGGACACCACGAACAGCGCACCGTACAGGGCGGTCAGCCGCATCCGCACGGTGCGGCGCGGCAGCAAGCCAGCCAGCAGCATTCTCATTCCTCGCCTCCCGAACCCCAGGATGCCCGGCCGGGCCTAACAACGGAATAACAGCCCGTGTTCGGCCGGTGTTAGCGCCGTTGCCCTACAACCAGGCTTATGGAAGCAACGATCGAAGTACGCGGGCTGCGCAAGAGCTTCGGCGCGACGGTGGCTCTTGATGGCATGACGTTCACCGTGGCGCCGGGCCTGGTGACCGGGTTCGTCGGGCCGAACGGCGCGGGGAAGAGCACCACGATGCGGGTGATCGTGGGCCTGGACGCCGCCGACGAGGGCACCGCGCTGGTCGGCGGCCGCCGGTATGCCAGCCTGCGCCGGCCGCTGACGCACCTGGGGTCGCTGCTGGACGCCGGTGCGGTGCAGCCCAGCCGGACCGGGCGCAATCATCTGCTGTGGCTGGCCCACTCCCAGGGCCTGGGCGCGGCGCGGGTCGATGCGGTGCTGGGGCAGGCCGGGCTGGGCACGGCCGCCCGGCGCCGGGCGGGCGGGTTCTCGCTGGGCATGCGGCAGCGGCTGGGTATCGCCGCGGCCATGCTGGGTGATCCGCCGGTGCTGATGATGGATGAGCCGTTCAACGGGATGGATCCGGAGGGCATCGTGTGGATGCGGGGGTTCTTGCGGTCGCTGGCCGCGGCGGGCCGGGCGGTGCTGGTGTCCAGCCATCTGATGAGCGAGCTGGAGGACACCGCCGACCACCTGGTGATCGTCGGCCGGGGCAAGGTCATCGCCGACACCAGCGTGGCCGGGACTGCTCGCCGCCGCCTCCGGCGACCGGGCACTGCTGCGCACCACGGATGCGGACCGGGCGGCGACGGTGCTGGCGCACGCGGGGGCCGCCGTCACCGTCACCGGCGCCGGCCTGCTGACCGTCACCGGGCTGGACACCGGCCAGATCTCGGCCCTGCTCGCCGGGCAGGCGGTCCCGTTCTCCGAACTGTCCGCGCACCGCGCCACGCTGGAAGAGGCCTACCTGGGCCTGACCCAGGACGCGGTCGAATACCGCGCCGAGCCGGCCGCGGGCGTCCGGCCATGACCGCGGCCACGCAAGCCCCGCCCCAGCCGGCCGCCGCCACCGGCCGCGACAGTTTCGCCGGGACGCTCCGCGCGGAGTGGACCAAGTTCCGCACCGTGCGCGGCTGGGTCATCGGCATGATCGTCGCCGCACTGGTGACCGTGCTGGTCGGGCTGCTGTCCGCAGCCGGCAGCATCAGCTCGTGCAACGGCGGGCCGTGCCACTTCGGGTACCCGGTGGGTCCCGGCGGCGGGGCGGTGACCGACAGCTTCTACTTCGTGCACCGGCCACTGCCGCGCAGCGGCAGCATCACCGCCCGGGTGACCTCGCTCACCGGCCTGCTGTCGACGGCGACCGGTGGGCGGGTCCGGGCCGGCCAGAACCCGACGTCGGGCATGCGCCAAGGCCTGGAACCCTGGTCCAAGGGCGGCCTGATCATCAAGGCGAGCACCACACAGGGCTCGGCCTACGCGGCGGTCATGGTCACCGGCAGCCACGGGGTCCGGATGCAGTACGACTTCACCCAGGACATCGCCGGGCCGCCGGGCCGCCCCACCGCGGCGTCCCCGCGGTGGCTGCGGCTCACCCGGGCCGGTGACACGATCACCGGCTATGCGTCCGCCGACGGGACGCACTGGACGCAGGTCGGCACCGCCACCCTGCCCGGGCTCCCGGCGACCGTCCAGGCCGGCCTGTTCGCCACCTCCCCTGGCTACAACCTGACGACGGCCCAGGGCCTGCTCGGCAGCAGCGGCACCGGCGGGCCCACCCTGGCCAGCGCCGTGCTCGACCACATCAGCCTGCGCGGCGCCGCACCGGGCGCCTGGACCGGCACCCAGCTCGGCGGCGGCCCCAGCGACGCCTCCCCGGCCATGCCCGGCCACTACCACCAGGCCGGGGGCACGTTCACCGTGACCGGGTCCGGGGACATCGCGCCGGACGCGCCGGGCGCCGCGGGCCCCGGCCAGACCCTCGACCACACCCTCGTCGGCGCGCTCGCCGGGCTGATCGCCGTGGTGGTCGTGGCGGCGATGTTCATCACCGCGGAGTACCGGCGCGGCCTGATCCGCACCACGTTCGCGGCCAGCCCGCGGCGGGGCCGGGTGCTGGCCGCCAAGGCGATCGTGATCGCCGCGGTCAGCTTCGCCGCCGGGCTGGCCGCCGCGGCCGTCGCGATACCGCTGAACAGCCACGTGCTGCGCGCCAATGGCAACTACCTGTACCCGGTGAACCTGCTGACGCTGGTGCGCCTGGCGGCCGGCACCGCGGCGATGCTCGCCGTCGCCGCCGTCCTCGCCGTCGCCCTCGGGGCGGCGCTGCGCCGCAGCGCCATCGCGGTCACCGCCGTCATCGCGCTGATCATCCTGCCGTACCTCGTCACGGTCACCAACGCCATGCCCGTGGGCGCGGACAACTGGCTGATGCGGCTGGTCCCGGCGGCCGGCCTCGCGGTCCAGCAGACCATTCCGAACTACCCGCAGGTCAGTAACACCTGCTCGGTGGCGCAGGGCTGCTATCCGCTGGCACCCTGGGCCGGTTTCGCCGTGCTCTGCGCCTGGGCCGCGGCCGCCCTGGGCCTGGCGCTGTTGCTGCTGCGCCGGAGGGACGCGTGAGCGCGGCGCTGCATGCCGAGTGGACCAAGCTGCGCACCACCCGGGGCACGGCGTGGCTGCTGCTCACGGCCGTGGCGGTGACCGTGGCGGTCAGCGCCGCGGCCGCGGCGTCCGCCCGGTGCCCGGCCGCCGGCTGCGGCCAGGATCCCGGCAAGATCAGCCTTACCGGGGTCGACCTGGGCCAGGCGGCCGTGGCCATCGTGGCCGTGCTGGCGGTCAGCACCGAGTACAGCACCGGCATGATCCGCACCACCCTGGCGGCGATGCCGGGCCGGGTCACTGTGCTGGCCGCCAAGGCAGCCGTGGTCAGCGCGCTCGTTCTGGCCGCCGGGGCGATCGCGGCGGCAGGCAGCCTGCTCACCGGGCGGCTCATCCTGCCCGGGCACGGCTTCACCCGGGCGCACGGGTTCGCGCCGCTGACCCTGGCCGACGGTCCCGTGCTGCGCGCCACCGCCGGCTCTGTCCTCTATCTCGCCCTGATCGGCCTGTTCAGCCTGGGTGCCGCCGCCGCGGTGCGGGACTCGGCGGTGGCCATCGGGCTCGTGCTCGGCGTGCTCTACCTGCTCCCGATCGTCGCTGCCGTGGTGGCCAACGCGACCGTGCAGCGTCACCTGCTCCAGGCCGCGCCGATGACCTCCGGGCTGGATATCCAGGCCACCACCGGCCTGCGCAGCCTGCCGCTGACCCCCTGGCAGGGCCTGGCCGTGCTGGCCGCTTGGGCAGCAGGCGCGCTGCTGGCCGGTGGCCTGCTGCTGCGGCTGCGTGACGCTTGACGCGCCGATCATGCGCTACGCACACCGGGCTGGGCCACACCCGCGCCGTCACCCACGATTACCCGCCTGGCGTAGCGTGCTGGGCATGACGATGCAGACCCGCCGCCTGGGGCGGACCGGAGCGGACGTGACCATCCTCGGCTACGGCGCCATGGAGTTGCGCGGCGAGCCGCACGGCCCGGCGATCGAGGACGACGACGCGGGACGGCTGCTGAACGAGGTGCTCGACAGCGGCATAAACCTGATCGACACATCCATCGACTACGGCCGCAGTGAGGAACTCATCGGGCGCTACCTGAGCCACCGCCGCGAGGAGTACTTCCTGGCGTCCAAGTGCGGCTGCCTGCTCGGCCCGCCGCCGCCCGATGCCAGGCCGCCGTTCCCGCACGACTGGAGCGCCGCCAACGTCCGGGCCGGGGTCGAGCAGAGCCTGCGCCGGCTGGGCACCGACCACCTGGACCTGGTGCAGGTACACATGTCGCCAAGCCGGGCCCAGATGGAGGCCGGGCAGACCATCGAGACCCTGGTGGCCCTGCGCGACGAGGGGAAGACCCGGTTCATCGGCATGTCGGGCATCCTGCCGAACCTGCCCGGCCACATCGCCATGGGCGTCTTCGACGTGTTCCAGATCCCGTACTCGGTGGTCCAGCGCGAGCATGAGGACCTCATCACCGCCGCGGCACAGGCCGGCGCCGGGACGCTGATCCGGGGCGGGGTGGCCCGCGGTGGCACCGCCGAGGACAAGAACTGGGCCCAGGGGCCGCTCGGGCTGCCCCAAGGTGAGGGCCAGCGCCGCTGGGACTCGGCCGGCCTGGACGACCTGCTCGGCGGCATGCCGCGGCATGAGTTCGTGCTGCGCTTCACGCTCAGCCACCCGGACCTGTCCAGCACGATCGTGGGCACGTCCAACCCGGCGCACCTGCGTGCCAACCTGGCCATCGCCGCGAAGGGGCCGCTGCCGGACGACCTGTACGCCGAGGTCAAGAAGAACCTTGGCTACCGGGCGCTGGAGCGCGAGGAAGCCGGGGGAGCGGCGCGGGCTTACCCGGTGCTGACGGGCCGTACGGTGACGCTGCGGCCGGGCCGCCCGGGCGACGCCGCGCGGCTGCGCGCGATCCTGGCCGAACCGTCGGTGTCGCGCTGGTGGGGAGACCCGGACCCGGTCGGGGAGGTGGAGGCCAGCCTGCGCTCCGGCGGGCCCACCGTGCTCCTCGTCGTGGAGATTGGCGGCGAGGTGGCCGGTGGCATCCAGTACCACGAAGAGGACGATCCGCAATACCGGCACGCCGGGATCGATATCTACCTCGGTAGCCGGTTCCAGGGCCGGGGCGCGGGCACCGAGGCGGTGACGCTGCTTGCCGGGTTCCTGTTCCCGGCCCGACGGTCACCACCGGCTCACGATCGACCCGGCAGCCGCCAACACCCAGGCCATCCGGTGCTACACCAAGGCCGGCTTCCGCCCGGTCGGGGTGATGCGCGCCTACCGAGGCGCAGCCGGACGGCCGGTTCCACGACGGGCTGCTGATGGACATGCTCGCCGCCGAGCTACCAAGATGTCGGCTAGTGCGCCGACCTTCAGGCCGGTGTTGAAAGCGGACGAGCCCGAGGGTGCCCTCAGGCGGGCATGCAGGGTGAACGCGCAGTGCCTGCCGGAGCGGATGTCGGTGTCCTCGGCCATGCTATAGGTGTGCAACTCCGGTACAACTACCGCCTCGACCCGGCTGCCCGGCACCGGGCCGCCTTAGCCAAGGCGTTCGGTTGCGCCCGGGTGGTGTTCAACGATGCCTTGGCCGCCAGGGAGGCGGCGCACAAGGCCGGGCTGCCCTACCTGACCGACGCGAAGGTGTCGGCCCGGCTGACCGCGGCCAAGCGCACCTCCGAGCGGGCCTGGCTGGGCGAGGTATCGGCGGTGGTGCTGCAGCAGGCGCTGGCGGACCTGAATGCCGCATACCGGAACTTCTTCGCCTCCCTGAAGCGCGGGCAGGCGGGCCCGAAGGCAGGCAAGCCCAGGTTCCGGTCCCGCAAGGATCACCGGCAGGCGATCCGGTTCACCACCAACGCCCGGTTCAAGGTGCTGGGAAACGGACGGCTGCGGCTGCCGAAGATCGGGGACGTGCCGGTGCGCTGGTCCAGGCCGCTACCGTCTGAGCCGTCATCGGTGACCATTCTCAAAGACTCCGCAGGCCGGTACTTCGCCTCGTTCGTGATCGAGACCCGGTCTGGCTCCCTCCCTGAGGCAGTGCCCGTCGTGGGCATTGACCTCGGACTGACACATTTCGCCGTCTTGTCGGACGGGCGGAAGATAGCCGCACCCCGGTTCCTGCGCCGGGCGGAAAAGAA
>CAVPSA010000015.1:0-34597 GCA_963707905.1 uncultured Actinomycetes bacterium
CGGCACCCCTACACCCGGGGCCTGCTCGCCGCGATCCCGCGGCTGGCGAACAACGCCACGGACACCGAGGCGCCCGCGATCACCGGCGACCCGCCGAGCCCGCTGCGCATCCCCTCCGGGTGCCGGTTCCGCACCCGGTGCCCGATGGCACAGCAACGCTGCGAGGAGGAGGACCCGGAGCTGACCGGTGCCGCGGCGGCCCCGGGGCACCTGGCGCGTGCCACTTCGCCTTCGCGCCCGCGCCGCCCACCGGGACCGGCCTGGCGCGGGCCGTGGAGCAGGCATGACTCGGGGAAAGGGGCAGCCATGAAGGTCTTCCTGTCCAGCGACATGGAGGGCACGGCGGGGGTCGTCGACTGGCAGCAGTGCGTCGGTGACGGGCCGGAGGCGGCGGCTGGGCGCGCGCTGCTGCTGGCGGAGGTGAACGCGGCCATCGAGGGCGCCGTGGCCGGTGGCGCGACCGAGATCGTGGTCAACGACTCGCACTCGACCATGCGCAACCTCCCGGCCGACGCGCTGGCCGGCGGGGCGTCCTATATCTCCGGCAGCCACAAGCCGCTGTACATGATGCAGGGCCTGGACGGCAGCTTCGACGCGGTGATGTTCGTGTCCTACCACGGGTCGGTGGGAGCACCGGCCGGGCTGTCGCACACCTACAACCCGCGCGCGGTCATGGAGGCCAGGCTCGGCGGCGTAGTGACCGGGGAGGCGGGCATCAACGCGCTGGTGGCTGCGCACTACGGGGTGCCGGTCGTGCTGGTCACCGGGGACCGGTGCGCCTGCGAGGAGGCGGCGGCACTGATCCCCGGGGTGCACGCCGCCGTGGTCAAGGAGCACGTCAGCCGGCTGGCCGCGCACAGCCTGCACCCGGCCCGCGCCCGCACACTGATCCGGGAGACCGCGCAACGGGCGATCGAGGGCGCGGCCGGCGCCAGCCCTCCTCCGGTGGGCTCAGCCCCGCTGGAGATCTCCGTGCGTACCACCGACATCGCCGAGGCAGCGAGCTGGGTCCGCGGCGTGGCGCGCACCGGGCCCCGCGAACTGCGCTTCGACGGCGAGGATCCGCTTGCCGTATACCGCAGTTTCTGCGCGGCGATCCTGCTGACCCGCGCCGTTGCGGAGGTGGTGTGACCGGAGGTACGCCCGGCAGCCAGCGCCGCGCGTCCCGCCTGGTCGATATCGCGGAGGCGGTCGGGGTCCATGTGTCCACCGTGTCCCGGGTGCTCAACGGGGACCCCGCGCAGTCGATCCGCCCCGAGGTCTGCGAACTGATCCTCAAGACCGCACGGCAGCAGGGCTACCGTCCGAACGCACTGGCCAGGGCGCTCAAGCGCCGCCGCACCGGTGCCCTGGCGTTCGTCATCCCGCTGCTGCGCAACCCGATCTGGGTCCGGCTGCAGCGCGGCGCCCTGCAGCGGGCCGGGGAGCGCGGCTACGTCGTCATGATCATGGAGGAGCCCGGCGAGAACGCCACGCCCCCCGACGACTACAGGTACCTGGTGGAGGAGAGCCGGGTCGACGGGCTGCTGCTGGCCACCGCGCTGCGGATTCCCCAGCACGCCGGGGGAGTGCCCGCGGTGCCGCATGTGTACGTGAATCGCCGGGGGCCCGATCGTGGCAACGACGTGGTGATGGACGAGCCCGGGGCGGTCCGGCTGTTCCTTGACTACGTGACCGGCCTCGGGCACCGCAGCGTCGTGCTGATCGACGGGCCGCCCGAGGTGGACACCGTGCACCGCCGGGTGAGCGCGGCCCGGCGGATCTGTGCCGCCAGGGGGATCGGGCTCACCGTGCGCCACGAGGCACCCACCGAGGAGGGCGGCTGGCGTGCCGTGACCCGGCTGCCGGGACCTGGGGCCCTGCCCACCGCCTGCGGGGTCGGCAGCCTGAACCAGTTGTTCGGGGTGCTCGCCGCGCTCCGCCACTCGGGCATCGGGGTACCGTCCCAGATGTCGGTGGTGAGCTTCGACGAGGATGAGTGCCTGGCCTTCCTCGACGTACCGGTGACCAGCGTGGCCATGCCATTGGCCGACCTGGGCAGCGCTGCCGTGGACGCGCTGATCGTGCGCATCGAGCGCGAGCCTGCCAGCGATGTCATGGTCCGCCAACCGATGAGCCTGGTCCCGCGCGGCTCGGTAACCCGCCCGCCCCGGCCGTGACCTGGCTATGCGGCACTGCGATGACCGCCTCGACCAGCACGGTCGCGCCCACCGCCGCCACCGGCAGGAGCGTTCCGGCCACCGGCTCCCCGCCGGCGAGGAGCCGGCTGACCCGGCCGCCGGCGCCCGCCGGGTCACGGACGCTGATCTGGTAGGTCGCGCCGCGGAACTGCCGGGTGGCCGTGAAACCGGGCCACCCGGGCGGCAGTACCGGGTCGATGCGCAGCCCGTCGTGCTCCGCCCTGATGCCAAGGATCCATTGGGTGATCGCGACGAAGTTCCAGGCGGCGGCCCCGGTCAGCCATGAGTTCTTGGCCTCGCCGTGGGTGGGCGCGTCCTTCCCGGCGATCATCTGGGCGTACACATAGGGCTCGCAGCGGTGGATCTCACTGAGCTCTTCCCGCGCTGACGGGTTGATCCGCTGGTAGTAATCGAACGCGGCGCCGCCCCGGCCGGCCATCGCCTCGGCGATCATCAGCCACGGATTGGTGTGGCAGAAGACGCCGGCGTTCTCCTTGTAGCCGGGCGGGTAGGACGTTATCTCGCCCAGTTCGATGTGGTAGCGGGTGTAGGCCGGGTGCAGCAGCACGATGCCGTGCTCGGTGGCGAGGTACTCGCGCACGCTGTCGAGCGCCCGGGCGGCGGTGCCGTCGCCGATGCCGATGCCGGCCATCACGCAGATGCCCTGCGGCTCGGCGAAGATCTTGCCCTCGGCGTTCTCGCCCGAGCCGACGGCGTTGCCGAAATAGTCGTAGGCGCGGCGGAACCACGCGCCGTCCCAGCCATGCTCGGCCACCGCCGTGGCCATCTTGTCCGCCTCGGCCCGGTGGCCGATGGCATCCTCAGCCAGGCCGCGCCGCTCCGCGATCTCCGCGAGTTCCCTGGCCGCGAGCACGAACAGGCCCGCGATGAAGACCGACTCGGCAACGCCGCCCGTCTTGTTCTCGGTCGTCTGGAACGATTCCCCCGGCGTGTCCGAGAAGCAGTTGAGGTTCAGGCAGTCGTTCCAGTCCGCCCTGCCGATGAGCGGCAGTGAATGCGGCCCCAGCCGGTCGAGCGTGTAGCGCGCCGATCGTTCCAGGTGCTCGTAAAGCACCGTCGCGCTGCCCGGGGCGTTGTCGTAGGGCACCGGTTCGTCCAGGATCGAGTAGTCGCCGGTCTCCTTCAGGTAGGCAGCCACGGCCAGGATGAGCCAGAGCGGGTCGTCGTTGAACCCGGACCCGACGCCGTCGTTACCGCGCTTGGTGAGCGGCTGGTACTGGTGGTAGGCCCCGCCGGTGGCGAGCTGCGTGCCGGCCAGGTCGAGAATCCTCGCGCGAGCGCGTTCGGGGACCAGGTGCACGAACCCCAGCAGATCCTGGTTGGAGTCGCGGAACCCCATGCCCCGGCCGATGCCGGACTCGAAACCGGATGCCGACCGGCTCATCTCGAAGGTCACCATGCACTGATAGGGATTCCAGATGTTCACCATCCGGTTCGTATCCGGGTCGGGGGTCTGGACCTGCAGTTTCGACAGCACCGAGGCCCATGACTCGCGCAGCCGGCCGAAACCCTCGGCCACCGTCGCCGGCTGCAGCCACCGGTCGATAACCGGCCGGACGAGAGCCTTGTTCAGGATTCCCGACCCTGGCGGGTCGAACTTCTGGTCCCGGGGATTCTCCCAGTAGCCGAGCAGGAAGATCACTTCCTTCGTCTCGCCCGGGGCGAGCGTGATCCGCACATGGTGGCTGCCGTGCGGCGACCAGCCGTGGGCGACGGAGTTGAAAGTTTCACCTCTTTCCACTGCCAGCGGGCGGTCCCAGCCACGGTAAGCGCCGAGGAACTTCTCGCGCTGTGTGTCGAACCCGGCGAGTGGCTCGGAGCAGGCGAAATAAGCGAAATGGTCGCGCCGTTCCCGGTACTCGGTCTTGTGGTAAATAACGCCGTCCGCGACTTCTACCTCACCGGTGGAATAGTTGCGCTGGAAATTCGACGCGTCGTCAAGGGCATCCCACAAGCAGAACTCGGCCGACGAGAATACCGACAGCGTGGCCGGGGTGGCGCGCTCGCTGGAAATGCGCAGCCGCCAGACCTCAAGCGTCTCGCCGGGCGGCACGAAATACAGGATCTCGGCACGCACGCCCAGGTAGCGGGAGGTGATCTGCGTGTAGGAGAGCCCGTGCCGGCACTCGTAGTCGTCGAGTTCGCGTTGCGTGGGCTGCCATGACGGTGACCAGTATTCGCCCGAGTCATCGTCCCGCAGATAGATGTAACGCCCACTTGAGTCCGGCGGCACACTGTTGTATCGGTAGCGGGTGATCCGGCGCAGCCGGGCGTCACGGTAGCAGCAGTAGCCGCCCGCCGTATTCGAAATAATGCCGAAAAACGCGCCGGTGCCCAGGTAGTTGATCCAGGGCAAGGGGGTATCGGGGCGGGTGATTACGTACTCGCGGCGCTCATCGTCAAAAAATCCGTAACGCATCGGTTGCCTCATGGTGTCAGAGCGAAGCATGCATAGACCGGCACCTCAACAGCACACCCCCAGCGGGCGGGGGAACAGGGACGAACGGCGGGCCGATGGTCCCGCCCGGCGCGGGACGCTTACCCCCGCGCGGGACGCTTACCGCGGCGCGGGTCGCTTACCGGGTGGTCCCATGATCATGGCTGGAGAAGCCGGGAGGTGAACGTTGCGCCGGGGCTGAGCCGGGCCAGCGACCCGGTCAGTTCCGCCTCGGCGGTGCGCAGGCCGCCGGCGCCGAGTGCGGCGAGCCCGTCCAGTACGAACATGGCCGTCGTGGTCGAGAGGGTGATCCGGGTGCGCACGCACTGGCGCCAGTTCCAGCGCCGGCAGGTCACGCCGCGGTCGTCCCGCCAGACCACCTCGCCCGGCTCAGGGTGCTCGATGGCAGGCTGCCCGTCGGCGGTGGTGTCGAAGTCCTCATCCCCGGTGGCCCGGACGAGCCTGGCAGGCCCGGCGTAGCGGGCCAGGTCCTCGCCGCCGACCGGGAGCAGGCAGGCGATGGACACGGCGTTGTAGGCGTCGGTGATCCGGTCGATGCGCGGCAGGCCTGCCTCCACCCGGCGCAGCAGGGCCTCGACGCTTGGCCTGGTCCGCTGCGGCTTGGCGCCGAAGGCGCGGAACGCCTCCCGCCACTGCGCCACCTGCGGCAGTTCCTCGGGCCGCGCTCCACCCAGGTGCTTGCGGGCGCGGTCCTCGGCGTCGGCAAGCAGGGCGTCGCTGGCCTGGTCACTGGGCCCGGGCAGCAGTCCCTCGGCGACGACAAGCACCGCGGTGTAGTCCGGCCGCAGGGCCCGCACCTCGGCGGCCACCTCCGCCCCGTCAAGCCACATCCCTGCCTCGCCTCCCCGTGAAGTCTCCTCGCGAACCAGCCAGCGCATCCTACTGCCGCGGCCGGAACGGCGACCCGCCACGCTCTCCGCCAGCTACGCGATCTCGCCGCGGCAGGTCATCACCAGCCCCTAGGCCCCCGGCGGGGATCCGGGGCCGTCCCGGCCGGCGACCCGGTACCCGACGCCCGGGGTGGTGGTGATCACCTGGGGATCCCCCAGCTTGCGCCGCAGGCGGCCGATGGTCACCGTGACGGTGTTGGTGAACGGGTCGGCCTGCTCGTCCCAGACCTGTTCGAGCAGGTCCTCGGCGGACAGGAAGGCAGGCGCGGCGCGCAGCAGCGCCTCGAGGACGGCGAACTCCTTGACCGACAGGTCAAGCTGACGTCCGTCCCTGGTGACCGTGCGCTGCGACGGGTCCAGCTCGATGCCGGCCGCGCGCAGCGTCCGGCCCCGGGCCGAGGGCTGGCGCCGGGCCAGCGCGCGGATGCGCAGCACCAGTTCGGGGAAGTGGAACGGCTTAGCCAGATAGTCGTCGGCGCCCAGGCACAGGCCGCTGACCCGGTCGCCCGGGGAGCCGGCCGCGGTCAGCATCAGCACCATGACCCTGTTGTTGTCGTGCCCGGTGATCATCTGGCAGAGCACGTCGCCGTGAATGCCGGGCAGGTCCCGGTCCAGCACCACCACGTCGTAGGAGTTGACGCCCAGCTTGGCGGCGGCCTCCAGCCCGTTCCCCGCGGCGTCCACCGCCATGCCCTGATCGCGCAGGCCCTCGACCAGCACCTCGGCCAAGGACCGGGAGTCCTCCACCACCAGCACCCTCATCCCGGCACCCCAGCCCCGGCCGGGCGGCTGGCCGGGGCCAGCGGCAGCGCAATGCTGACCCGCAGGCCACCCTCGGGCCTGGCCCGCAGGTCGAGGGCGCCGCCGTGGGCCGCGGCGATGGCCGCCACGATCGACAGGCCGAGCCCGGAACCGTGATCAGAACCGGTCCGGTCCGCGCCGAGCCGCCGGAACGGCTGGGCGAGCCGGGCCACCTGGCCGGCGTCGAAGATGTCCCCTCCGGTCTCCACCACCAGGCGGGCCAGGTGTTCGCCCGCGCCCGTGGCGACGCTGATCCAGCCGCCGTCCCTGTTGTGCCCGACCGCGTTGTCGAGCACGTTGTCCACCATCCGGCACAGCAGCGCCTGGCTTCCTGTCACCCAGGTGCCGTCCCCGCCGGTGGCGTGGTGCACGGTCAGGTGCCTGGCGGCGATCGGGCCGGCCCGCACCGCGAGGGCCGCGGCGGTGATGTACTCCAGCGAGAGCGTGGCCTGACCGGGAAGGTCACCGTGCTGCGCCCGGGCGAGCGCCAGGAACCCGTCGAGCAGCCCGTCGACCCGGTCGAGTTCGCCGCGCAGCCGGTCCGCCAGGGCGATCGTCTGCGCGGGCACCGGTCCCGGCTTGGCCACCGCGACATCGACGCTGGCCCGCATCGTGGTCAGCGGGGTGCGCAGCTCGTGCGAGGCGTTGGCGACGAACCGGCGCTGCGCCGCGAAGGCTCGCTCCAGCCGCTCAAGCAGCCCGTCAATGGTGTCCGCGAGATCCTTCAGCTCATCCCCGGGACCGGCCACGGCCAGCCGCTCGTGCAGGCTGTCCGCGGAGATGCGCCGGGTGGCCGCGGTCATCTGCCGCAGCGGGCGCAGCACCCGGCCGGCCACGAGCCAGCCCACCAACAGCGATACCACGGTCATGATGCCAAGCGCGATCGCCGACCCGACCAGCAGGTCGTGTGAGACACCCGAATGGAGCTGCGACTCCGCGGCCGCCAGCTTGGCCTGCAGTTCGTGGATCTGGTTCCGGGCCTGGGCCAAGGCGGACAACGGGGCTTGGTTCGCCCCGCTCACCGAAACCTGGGACGACGATACGACCACGCCGCTGGCGATGGCCAGCAGCACCGCGCCGGACACCACGAACAGCGCACCGTACAGGGCGGTCAGCCGCATCCGCACGGTGCGGCGCGGCAGCAAGCCAGCCAGCAGCATTCTCATTCCTCGCCTCCCGAACCCCAGGATGCCCGGCCGGGCCTAACAACGGAATAACAGCCCGTGTTCGGCCGGTGTTAGCGCCGTTGCCCTACAACCAGGCTTATGGAAGCAACGATCGAGGTACGCGGGCTGCGCAAGAGCTTCGGCGCGACGGTGGCTCTTGATGGCATGACGTTCACCGTGGCGCCGGGCCTGGTGACCGGGTTCGTCGGGCCGAACGGCGCGGGGAAGAGCACCACGATGCGGGTGATCGTGGGCCTGGACGCCGCCGACGAGGGCACCGCGCTGGTCGGCGGCCGCCGGTATGCCAGCCTGCGCCGGCCGCTGGCGCAGCTGGGGTCGCTGCTGGACGCCGGTGCGGTGCAGCCCAGCCGGACCGGGCGCAATCACCTGCTGTGGCTGGCCCACTCCCAGGGCCTGGGCGCGGCGCGGGTCGATGCGGTGCTGGGGCAGGCCGGGCTGGGCAAGGCCGCCCGGCGCCGGGCGGGCGGGTTCTCGCTGGGCATGCGGCAGCGGCTGGGTATCGCCGCGGCCATGCTGGGTGATCCGCCGGTGCTGATGATGGATGAGCCGTTCAACGGGATGGATCCGGAGGGCATCGTGTGGATGCGGGGGTTCTTGCGGTCGCTGGCCGCGGCGGGCCGGGCGGTGCTGGTGTCCAGCCATCTGATGAGCGAGCTGGAGGACACCGCCGACCACCTGGTGATCGTCGGCCGGGGCAAGGTCATCGCCGACACCAGCGTGGCCGTGGCTGCTGGCGGCCGCCTCCGGCGACCGGGCACTGCTGCGCACCACGGATGCGGACCGGGCGGCGACGGTGCTGGCGCACGCGGGGGCCGCCGTCACCGTCACCGGCGCCGGCCTGCTGACCGTCACCGGGCTGGACACCGGCCAGATCTCGGCCCTGCTCGCCGGGCAGGCGGTCCCGTTCTCCGAACTGTCCGCGCACCGCGCCACGCTGGAGGAGGCCTACCTGGGCCTGACCCAGGACGCGGTCGAATACCGCGCCGAGCCGGCCGCGGGCGTCCGGCCATGACCGCGGCCACGCAAGCCCCGCCCCAGCCGGCCGCCGCCACCGGCCGCGACAGTTTCACCGGGACGCTCCGCGCGGAGTGGACCAAGTTCCGCACCGTGCGCGGCTGGGTCATCGGCATGATCGTCGCCGCACTGGTGACCGTGCTGGTCGGGCTGCTGTCCGCAGCCGGCAGCATCAGCTCGTGCAACGGCGGGCCGTGCCACTTCGGGTACCCGGTGGGTCCCGGCGGCGGGGCGGTGACCGACAGCTTCTACTTCGTGCACCGGCCACTGCCGCGCAGCGGCAGCATCACCGCCCGGGTGACCTCGCTCACCGGCCTGCTGTCGACGGCGACCGGCGGGCGGGTCCGGGCCGGCCAGAACCCGACGTCGGGCATGCGCCAAGGCCTGGAACCCTGGTCCAAGGGCGGCCTGATCATCAAGGCGAGCACCACACAGGGCTCGGCCTACGCGGCGGTCATGGTCACCGGCAGCCACGGGGTCCGGATGCAGTACGACTTCACCCAGGACATCGCCGGGCCGCCGGGCCGCCCCACCGCGGCGTCCCCGCGGTGGCTGCGGCTCACCCGGGCCGGTGACACGATCACCGGCTACGCGTCCGCCGACGGGACGCACTGGACGCAGGTCGGCACCGCCACCCTGCCCGGGCTCCCGGCGACCGTCCAGGCCGGCCTGTTCGCCACCTCCCCTGGCTACAACCTGACGACGGCCCAGGGCCTGCTCGGCAGCAGCGGCACCGGCGGGCCCACCCTGGCCAGCGCCGTGCTCGACCACATCAGCCTGCGCGGCGCCGCACCGGGCGCCTGGACCGGCACCCAGCTCGGCGGCGGCCCCAGCGACGCCTCACCGGCCATGCCCGGCCACTACCACCAGGCCGGGGGCACGTTCACCGTGACCGGGTCCGGGGACATCGCGCCGGACGCGCCGGGCGCCGCGGGCCCCGGCCAGACCCTCGACCACACCCTCGTCGGCGCGCTCGCCGGGCTGATCGCCGTGGTGGTCGTGGCGGCGATGTTCATCACCGCGGAGTACCGGCGCGGCCTGATCCGCACCACGTTCGCGGCCAGCCCGCGGCGGGGCCGGGTGCTGGCCGCCAAGGCGATCGTGATCGCCGCGGTCAGCTTCGCCGCCGGGCTGGCCGCCGCGGCCGTCGCGATACCGCTGAACAGCCACGTGCTGCGCGCCAATGGCAACTACCTGTACCCGGTGAACCTGCTGACGCTGGTGCGCCTGGCGGCCGGCACCGCGGCGATGCTCGCCGTCGCCGCCGTCCTCGCCGTCGCCCTCGGGGCGGCGCTGCGCCGCAGCGCCATCGCGGTCACCGCCGTCATCGCGCTGATCATCCTGCCGTACCTCGTCACGGTCACCAACGCCATGCCCGTGGGCGCGGACAACTGGCTGATGCGGCTGGTCCCGGCGGCCGGCCTCGCGGTCCAGCAGACCATTCCGAACTACCCGCAGGTCAGTAACACCTGCTCGGTGGCGCAGGGCTGCTATCCGCTGGCACCCTGGGCCGGTTTCGCCGTGCTCTGCGCCTGGGCCGCGGCCGCCCTGGGCCTGGCGCTGTTGCTGCTGCGCCGGAGGGACGCGTGAGCGCGGCGCTGCATGCCGAGTGGACCAAGCTGCGCACCACCCGGGGCACGGCGTGGCTGCTGCTCACGGCCGTGGCGGTGACCGTGGCGGTCAGCGCCGCGGCCGCGGCGTCCGCCCGGTGCCCGGCCGCCGGCTGCGGCCAGGATCCCGGCAAGATCAGCCTTACCGGGGTCGACCTGGGCCAGGCGGCCGTGGCCATCGTGGCCGTGCTGGCGGTCAGCACCGAGTACAGCACCGGCATGATCCGCACCACCCTGGCGGCGATGCCGGGCCGGGTCACTGTGCTGGCCGCCAAGGCAGCCGCGGTCAGCGCGCTCGTTCTGGCCGCCGGGGCGATCGCGGCGGCAGGCAGCCTGCTCACCGGGCGGCTCATCCTGCCCGGGCACGGCTTCACCCGGGCGCACGGGTTCGCGCCGCTGACCCTGGCCGACGGTCCCGTGCTGCGCGCCACCGCCGGCTCTGTCCTCTATCTCGCCCTGATCGGCCTGTTCAGCCTGGGTGCCGCCGCCGCGGTGCGGGACTCGGCGGTGGCCATCGGGCTCGTGCTCGGCGTGCTCTACCTGCTCCCGATCGTCGCTGCCGTGGTGGCCAACGCGACCGTGCAGCGTCACCTGCTCCAGGCCGCGCCGATGACCTCCGGGCTGGATATCCAGGCCACCACCGGCCTGCGCAGCCTGCCGCTGACCCCCTGGCAGGGCCTGGCCGTGCTGGCCGCTTGGGCAGCAGGCGCGCTGCTGGCCGGTTGCCTGCTGCTGCGGCTGCGTGACGCTTGACGCGCCGATCATGTGCTACGCACACCGGGCTGGGCCACACCCGCGCCGTCACCCACGATTACCCGCCTGGCGTAGCGTGCTGGGCATGACGATGCAGACCCGCCGCCTGGGGCGGACCGGAGCGGACGTGACCATCCTCGGCTACGGCGCCATGGAGTTGCGCGGCCAGCCGCACGGCCCGGCGACCGAGGACGACGACGCGGGACGGCTGCTGAACGAGGTGCTCGACAGCGGCATAAACCTGATCGACACATCCATCGACTACGGCCGCAGTGAGGAACTCATCGGGCGCTACCTGAGCCACCGCCGCGCGGAGTACTTCCTGGCGTCCAAATGCGGCTGCCTGCTCGGCCCGCCGCCGCCCGATGCCAGGCCGCCGTTCCCGCACGACTGGAGCGCCGCCAACGTCCGGGCCGGGGTCGAGCAGAGCCTGCACCGGCTGGGCACCGACCACCTGGACCTGGTGCAGGTACACATGTCGCCAAGCCGGACCCAGATGGAGGCCGGGCAGACCATCGAGACCCTGGTGGACCTGCGCCACGAGGGGAAGACCCGGTTTATCGGCATGTCAGGCATCCTGCCGAACCTGCCCGGCCACATCGACATGGGCGTCTTCGACGTGTTCCAGATCCCGTACTCGGTGGTCCAGCGCGAGCATGAGGACCTCATCACCGCCGCGGCACAGGCCGGCGCCGGGACGCTGATCCGGGGCGGGGTGGCCCGCGGTGGCACCGCCGAGGACAAGAACTGGGCCCAGGGGCCGCTCGGGCTGCCCCAAGGTGAGGGCCAGCGCCGCTGGGACTCGGCCGGCCTGGACGACCTGCTCGGCGGCATGCCGCGGCATGAGTTCGTGCTGCGCTTCACGCTCAGCCACCCGGACCTGTCCAGCACGATCGTGGGCACGTCCAACCCGGCGCACCTGCGTGCCAACCTGGCCATCGCCGCGAAGGGGCCGCTGCCGGACGACCTGTACGCCGAGGTCAAGAAGAACCTTGGCTGACCGGGCGCTGGAGCGCGAGGAAGCCGGGGGAGCGGCGCCGGCTCACCCGGTGCTGACGGGCCGTACGGTGACGCTGCGGCCGGGTCGCCCGGGCGACGCCGCGCGGCTGCGCGCGATCCTGGCCGAACCGTCGGTGTCGCGCTGGTGGGGAGACCCGGACCCGGTCGGGGAGGTGGGGGCCAGCCTGCGCTCCGGCGGGCCCACCGTGCTCCTCGTCGTGGAGATTGGCGGCGAGGTGGCCGGTGGCATCCAGTACCACGAAGAGGACGACCCGCAATACCGGCACGCCGGGATCGATATCTACCTCGGTAGCCGGTTCCAGGGCCGGGGCGCGGGCACCGAGGCGGTGACGCTGCTTGCCGGGTTCCTGTTCCGGGCCCGCGGTCACCACCGGCTCACGATCGACCCGGCAGCCGCCAACACCCAGGCCATCCGGTGCTACACCAAGGCCGGCTTCCGCCCGGTCGGGGTGATGCGCGCCTACGAGCGCGGGCCGGACGGCCGGTTCCACGACGGGCTGCTGATGGACATGCTCGCCGCCGAGCTACCAAGATGTCGGCTAGTGCGCCGACCTTCAGGCCGGTGTTGAAAGCGGACGAGCCCGAGGGTGCCCTCAGGCGGGCATGCAGGGTGAACGCGCAGTGCCTGCCGGAGCGGATGTCGGTGTCCTCGGCCATGCTATAGGTGTGCAACTCCGGTACAACTACCGCCTCGACCCGGCTGCCCGGCACCGGGCCGCCTTAGCCAAGGCGTTCGGTTGCGCCCGGGTGGTGTTCAACGATGCCTTGGCCGCCAGGGAGGCGGCGCACAAGGCCGGGCTGCCCTACCTGACCGACGCGAAGGTGTCGGCCCGGCTGACCGCGGCCAAGCGCACCTCCGAGCGGGCCTGGCTGGGCGAGGTATCGGCGGTGGTGCTGCAGCAGGCGCTGGCGGACCTGAATGCCGCATACCGGAACTTCTTCGCCTCCCTGAAGCGCGGGCAGGCGGGCCCGAAGGCAGGCAAGCCCAGGTTCCGGTCCCGCAAGGATCACCGGCAGGCGATCCGGTTCACCACCAACGCCCGGTTCAAGGTGCTGGGAAACGGACGGCTGCGGCTGCCGAAGATCGGGGACGTGCCGGTGCGCTGGTCCAGGCCGCTACCGTCTGAGCCGTCATCGGTGACCATTCTCAAAGACTCCGCAGGCCGGTACTTCGCCTCGTTCGTGATCGAGACCCGGTCTGGCTCCCTCCCTGAGGCAGTGCCCGTCGTGGGCATTGACCTCGGACTGACACATTTCGCCGTCTTGTCGGACGGGCGGAAGATAGCCGCACCCCGGTTCCTGCGCCGGGCGGAAAAGAAGCTCAGGCTCAGGCAGCGGGAGCTGTCCCGCAAACAGAAAGGCTCCCGAAACCGGGAGAAGGCCAGGCTTAAGGTCGCCCGGGCCCACGTCCGGGTGGCCGATGCCCGGCGGGACTTTCACCACCAGGTGTCCACGGCGCTGATTCGCGAGAACCAAGTGGTCGCTGTGGAAGACCTGGCGGTGAAAGGGCTCGGGCGCACCCGCCTGGCCAAGTCGGTCCACGACGCTGGCTGGTCCGGTTTCGTGGCCATGCTGGAGTACAAGGCCCGGCTGTATGGGCGCACCTTCATCAAGATTGGTCGGTTCGTGCCAACTTCGCAGGTGTGCTCCGCCTGCGGGGCGAAGGACGGCCCCAAGCCCCTGCACGTCCGCCAGTGGCGATGCGGGGCGTGCGGGGCATGGCTGGACCGGGACATCAACGCGGCGGTCAACGTCGCCAAGGCCGCCGGGCTGGCGGTGACAGCCTGTCGAGCGCAGGTAAGACCAGTAGCATCGCTTCTGGCACAGTGCGATGAAGCAGGAACCCACCCGAAGTCACCCCGGCCAGCGGCGTGACAGGCAGGAATCCCTCCCCGCAGGGAGGGGTGGAGGTCAAGATGTGGCTGTGAAGTTCGCGATCGCGGTTCCCCAGTTCGTCGCGGACGGTGAGTTCGACCCGGCCGCGTATCGCAGCTATTTCGCCCGTGCCGAGGAGCTTGGCTTCGACAGCGCATGGGCGCAGGAGAGCACGCTCGGGGCGGCGCCGCAGCTCAGCCCGCTCGAAGCGATGACCTACGCGGCCGCGTGCACCGAGCGGCTGCGGCTGGGTTGCGTGGTGTTCGTGTCCACCCTGCACAGCCCGGTGCACCTGGCCAAGAGCCTGGCCTCGCTTGACCAGCTCAGCCGCGGCCGGATCGACGTGGGGGTCGGCACCGGCGGGAAGATGCGGCCGTTCGCCGCCTTCGGGGTGGACCCGGACCGCTACGTCGCGCGGTTCACCGAGGGGATCGCCTTGATGAAGGCGCTGTGGACGGAGCCCCGCGTCACCTTCGACGGGGAGTTCTGGCAGTTGCGGGACACGCCGATGGAGCCCAAGCCGTTCCAGAAGCCGTACCCGCCGCTGTGGTTCGGCGCGAACGGGCCGGTCGCGCTGCGCCGGGCCGTCCGGCTGGGCCATGGCTTCTTCGGTGCGGGTTCCACTCCCACCGCGCGGTTCGCCGAGCAGGTGCAGATCGTGCGGGAGGCGCTCGCCGAGGCGGGCCGCCCGGCCGCCGGCTTCGCCATCGCCAAGCGCCTGTACGTCGCGATCGACGACGACGCCGGGCGGGCGCGCCGCCGGATGAACGAGGCGATGGAACACCTCTACGGCCGGCGGTCGGCGGACATCGAGGCGGCGGCGGTCGCGGGCACGCCGGACGACTGCGCCGCCGCGGTGCGCGAGGCCGCCGCGGCCGGTGCCGGGCTGATCCTGTTCACGGCCATGTTCGAGCAGGCCGAGCACGCCGAGCGGCTGGCCGCGGAGGTCATCCCCCAGCTCGGCTAGGACCGCCGTGCCGGCCCAGGGGGTCGCCCCCCGGGCCAGCACGGCCGAGGCCCCGTGACGAAGGAATGGGGCCTTGAGCCACCGGGGGGTTCCCGGGGGGTCGCCCCCCGGGCCAACAGGGCATGACCGATGGCCCCTATCTGGTGAAGACGATCTCGATGCGGTTGAAGCCGGTGTAGGCGTGCGGGTAGCCGTCGCCGGGGCCGTTCTGGCTGTCGTCGCCGGCGGCCGCGATCTTCTCCAGCACGCTCATCCCCCCGATCACCGTCCCGAACGGCGTGTAGTCCGGGGGGATCTTGCTGCTGTTCTTCCAGCAGAAGAAGAACTGGCTGCCGTTGGTGTTCGGCCCGGCGTTCGCCATGGCCACGGTGCCGGCCGGGTAGGTCTCCCCGGCCAGGTTCTCGTCGTTGAACCGGTACCCGGGACCGCCGGAACCGGTGCCGGTCGGGTCACCGCACTGCAGCACGTAGATCACCTTGACGGTGAGCCGGTGGCAGTGGGTGCCGTTGAAGTAGCCGCGCTGGGCCAGGAACCGGAACGAGTACGTGGTGCACGGTGCCTGGGCGGTGAGCATCCGGACCGTGATGACACCCTGCGTGGTGTGCATGACCGCGACGTAGGGCCGCGCCGCCTTCTTCCTGGTGAAGTTGGGCAGGCCTTTGAAGCTGTCGAACGGTATCGCCTTGGTGTAGCCACAGCCGGGTCCGCTGGGGTCACCCCGCCACGTGCCGGCTGGCTGCACCGTGAAGGCCGCCGGTCTGGCTTGCATGGCCTGGGCGTGCCCGGCCGCCTGCGGGGTGCGTGGCACCGCGCTGGCCGAGGCGGCACCACCTGCGGTGGCCACGGCGAGGATAGCGGCCGCGAGGGCGATGACCTGGCGCTTTGGCATGACCTGTACCTTTCTGCCGGACGAAGGGGTGGCTCTGCCGGACGAAACGGCGGCGCCAGCCTAGGCCGGGCAGCAAGGCGGCAACAGGCACGTGGCAGCTAGATGATCGTCGCCCGCCCCCCGGATCCGGGGGACGGGCGACTAAGTAGGCGGGATAGCGGCCAGCCTGGGCCCGGGCGGCTTAGCGCCGCTCGTCGAGGCCAAGGAACAGCTCCGTGGCGCGCCGCTGCCCATAGTTCATCTCTTCCACGACGCTGGCCACGCGGTGCACGATCCGGCCGAAGCGCGTCCGGGACTTGTTCGCAGTCATCTGAGGTGCTCCTCTCTGCACGGACCCCTTGTCCGTTCGTGTCTTCAGCATCGCCGTAAGGCCCCTGGCGCCGGATCGTACGAATGCCCTAATTCCGCCCCGGCGCGCGGCCTTAGGCCGGGTGGCCATGACATAGTCCAGGCATGGCCATCTTTGACGACCTCGAGGCGGAGCAGGTCCGGCTGGAGGGGATCCTCGCCGGCCTCGACGACGCGCAGTGGGCCGCGCCGTCGGCGGCTGGCGGCTGGAGCGTCGCCGACGTCGTGCTGCACCTCGCGCAGTCCGAGGAAGCGGTGGTCGCCAGCACCGATGGTGCCGCGTTCGGTCCCGCGGCGCGGTCCGGTGCCACGGTGGACCAGATCATGGACGATCTGGTCAGGGCGCAGCGGGCGGAGCCGGCCGTGGTTTTCGAGCGGTGGCGCGAGGCCCGGCGCGCGGCGGTGCGCGCGCTGCGCGCGGCCGACCCCGGGCAGTCGCTGTCCTGGGTAGAGGCGCCGATGAAGCCGGCCACCATGGCCACCACCCGGCTGGCCGAGCATTGGGCCCACGGCCTGGACATCACCGGGCCGCTGGGCATCCCCTTCCCCGACACCGGCCGGCTGCGGAATGTCGCCTGGCTGGCGCACCGCACGCTGCCTTACGCGTTCGCCCTGGCCGGCGAGGGAACCCCGGACGTGCGCTGCGACCTGACCGCCCCGGACGGGGTGACGGCCTGGGAGTTCGGGCCGGACGCCGCGGGATCGGCGATCAGCGGCCCGGCCGGCGATTTCTGCCGGGTGGCCGCCCAGCGGCTGGCCCCCGGGCAGTCGGGGCTGAAGGCCACCGGCCCGCACGGCGCGGCCGCGCTGCGGCTGCTGCGGACCTACGCGGCATGAGGCCCGGGGCCGCTCCCCGCTCTAATAGGGCCTGATCCGGTGCCACCTGTCACATCTGGCCGGTTTCGTGTGTCGTAGGTGGGTGACGACGCACGCTGACCAGGAAAGGACACGGACATGGCGCGCATCTCACTTGACCCGCCCAAGACACTGAGCTATCGGATCGGCACGCGGTTCGCCCGCCACAGGTACGGGGTGATGCCCGACCCCGTGGCCGCCATGGCGCACAACGTGCGGGTCGGCCGCTCGTACGCGCTCTTCGAACTCGGCGTGGAGCGGTGGCGGACCCTGGACCGCGGCCTGAAGGACCTCGCGGTCATGGCGGCCGCCGCCGCCATCGGCTGCGCCTGGTGCCTGGACTTCGGCTACTGGGAAACCACGATGAACCACAAGGTGCCGGTGGAGAAGATCCGCGCCGTGCCGAACTGGCGCGACAGCGGCGTGTTCACCGAACTGGAGCGGCTCGTGCTTGAGTACGCCGAGGCGATGACGGACACGCCACCGGGCGTCACCAACGAGATGGTGGCGCGGCTGAACGCTCATCTCAGCGAGGCGGAACTGGTGGAACTCACCGCGATCGTGGCCGTGGAGAACCTGCGGTCGCGGATCAACTCGGCACTCGGGCTGACCGCGCAGGGATTCAAGGACCGGTGTGAGATACCGGTGGCCAACGGTGCGGCGCAGCCGGCCGGGCAGTGAAGGGGAAGGAGAGGCGGGTGGGGTGACCGACGCGGAGGTGTTCGAGGCGCACCGCGGGCTCATGTTCGCCCTCGCCTACCGGATGCTCGGCACGATCGCGGACGCCGAGGACGCGGTCCAGGACGCGTGGCTGCGCTGGTCAGCGGCCTCCCGCGCGGATGTCGCCGACCCACGGGCCTACCTGGCCAGGGTCGTCACGAACACCGCGCTGAACCGGCTCCGCTCGGCCCGTTCCCGGCGCGAGGCCTATGTCGGGCCCTGGCTGCCCGAGCCGCTGCTGACCGAGGCAGGCCCGGACGCCGTGGAACGCGCGGAGCTGGCCGAGTCGGTGTCGGTCGCCATGCTGGTGGTCCTGGAGTCGCTGACGCCGGAGGAGCGGGCGGTCTTCGTGCTCAGGGAGGTGTTCGGCTTCGAGCACGCGGAGATCGGCGTGGCCCTCGGCCGGTCCGCTCCCGCGGTGCGGCAGCTGGCCCATCGGGCGCGGGAGCATGTCCAGGCGCGCAGGCCACGGTTCGACGTGGATTGGAACCAGCAGCGTGAGGTGACCGAGCGGTTCCTCGCCGCTGCCGCAGGCGGCGATATCGAAGGGCTGATGACCGTGCTCGCCCCGGACGTGACGCTGCTCACCGACGGCGGGGGCAAGGCGCGCGCCGCGCTGCGCCCGATCACCGGGCCTGCCAAGACGGCCCGGTTCCTCGTGGCCATCGCCGGCCGGCCCTACATGGGCATGGATGTCTCCGGCATGACGCTGAAAGCAGCCGAGATCAACGGCAGCCCGGGCACACTGATCATGTCGGGCGGCCGGGCGATCGCGGCACTGACGCTGACTGTCTCGGATGGCCGGATCACCGCGATCCAGTTGCTGGCCAACCCGGACAAGCTGGCCGCGGTCGCGGCTGGCCGGACGCTCCCCCGGTGCTGACCAGGCGGGCTGGCCGGCGGCAGGCCCGCACTTCACGGGCGTGCCTTGCCGAGGAACTGACGGGCGAGCCCATGAGACCGGTGAGCAGCCTCAGCGGGTGATACAGAGTTCGCCGGCTTCGCGTCGCTTGTGCGAAGTTCATGGCTAATATTAGCGCAAGTTGCATGAAAAAGCTGTTACTGTTACATATGCTGCGCATGTAAGGGCAGCAGCAGGGCTGGCGAAGGAGCAGGCTAGTTCTAACCGGGGGATCGGGTCCGGGGCTACCGACTCCACTGCAGCGGTGCGGAGAAGGAGATGAGGGTCGTGGCAGCCACAGGGCGGCTGGCGCGTAATACCGTCGCGTTGAGGATCAGCGTTGGGCTGATCGCCAAGGCCGCACGGGACCTGCGGCGCACCCAGGAACGCTCAGGCCTGAGCGTCGCGGACATCGTCAACCGGGCGTTGACCCTGTACGAGTTTGTCGACAGCGGCCGGGCAGCGGGGGACCAGATACTGATCCGCCGCAAGGGCGCTGGCCGCCTCGAACTGGTCCGGTTTACCTAGGGGTTCAGGGGTCAGCCGGTCACGGTGAAGGTGACGTTCGTGCCGGCGAAGCTGCGCCGGCCGCGGGCGGCGATGACATGCGCACCGGCCGTGGCCTGGGGGATCGTGATCGCCGTGCGGAAGCTGCCGGTCGCCGTGGTCTTGGCATGGCCGAGGACCGTGCCACCGTCCCAGTACAGCGTCACCGTCTCACCCGCGTAGAAGCCGCTGCCGGTGACGGCGACCTGGGTGCCTGCCGGGCCACTGGCCGGGTGCACCGAAATCAGGACCGGCGTGAACACCTCGGCGGTGCTGGCCGCCGCGCCGTAGTAGGTTGGGCCGCCGCCAGCGGCCAGCACACTGCCGTCGGGCAGCAGCGTGGCCGTCTGGAACACCCGGGGCTGCGTCATCGATTGCACCGGGAACCAGAAGCCGTCGCTGTATATCTCGGCACTGGCCAGCGCGGGCTGGTTGCTGCACGAACTGCAGCCGCCAGCGGCGAGGACCGTGCCATCGGGCAGCGCGGTGGCGGTCGCGCCGGACCGGGCGTCGGTCATCGAGCCGGTGACGCTCCACTTCCCTGTGGCCGGGTCATACAGTTCCGCGCTGGCCAGCGAGGCACCGCCGTCGGGTGTGTTCCCGCCGGTCACCAGCGCATCCCCGTCGGGAAGCAGGGCCGCGGCCGCGAACTGTCTCGGGGTGCTCATCGAGCCGGTAGCGGTCCAGGTGTTTGCGGCCGGGTTGTACAGCTCGGCGGCCGTGGTGCCGCCGCCGGCCAGCAGCACCTGGCCGTTCTTCAGCAGGGTGGCGGTGGGGAAGATGCCCTGCGAAGCCGCCATCGGCCCGGTGCTGGTCCAGGTCGCCTTGGCCGGGTTGTACACCTCGGCGGGTGACGTCCCGCCAAAGCCGGCCACCAGCACGCTGCCGTCGGGCAGCAGCGTCGCGGTGAGGCCGTAGCCGGTCGCGTTCATCGGCGTGGTGTCCGCCCACGTGCCGGTGACCGGGTTGTACAGCTCCGCGCTGTTGACCGCGACGAAGTTGCCGGACAGGCCGCCGGCGACGAGGACCTGGCCGCCGGGCAGCAGGGCCGCGGCCGGGTAGCCGCGGGCGGTGTGCAGCGACCCGGTGGCGGAGAACGTGCGGGTCGCCGGGTTGTACAGTTCGGCGCTGGCCAGGCTGCTGCCGGTCGCCGTCTGGCCGCCGGCCATCAGCACTTTGCCGCCGGGCAGCAGGGTCGCGGTGAAGTGCTCGCGGGCCGCGGTCATCGGCCCGACGGGCACCCACGCGTCGGGCCCGCCGCCGTACCCGGTGGCCGGCACGCCCTGCGGGCTGAGCGGCGCGTTGTCCGACACCGCGATCGTGGCCGTGCGCAGGGAGGTGGACGACGGAGCGAACCTGGCCGCCACGGTGCACGTGCCACCGGGCGGCACCGGGACGCCGGCGCAGCCGGTGTGCACCCGGAAGTCGCCCGGGTTCTTACCGGTCACCGTCGCCCCGGTGACCACCAGATCGGCCGAGCCGACGTTGGTGACTTTGTAGAACTGCGCGGCGCTGACCGTGCCGACCTGCTGCCCGCCGAACGCGATCGAGCCGGGCGTGACGGTGACCAGCGGGCCGTTGCCGGTCAGGAACTCCTCGGCGGTCGACAGCGGCTGGCCGTCCGGGCCGTCACCGCCGGCCACGAGCACGCGCCCGTTGGGCAGCAGCGTCGCCGTCTGGTGGGTGCGGGTGGTGCTCATCGCACCCGGCGATACCCAGATGCCGGGGCCCGGTTCGTAGATCTCGGCCACCGAGGTGCCGCCGCCGGCGACCAGCACCCAGCCGTTGCGCAGCAGCGTGGCGGTCTGGCCCGCGTGCTTGGCCGCCATGGAAGCGGTGGCGGCCCACGTCCCGGTCGCGGGGTCGTAGAGCTCCGCGGTGGAGTACCCGAACTGCGTGCAGCAGGTGCCGCCGTCGTTGAGGCCGCCGGCGACGAGCACCTTGCCGCCGGGCAGCAGCGTGGCGCTCTGCTGCTCGCGCGCACCCTGCATCGAGCCGGTCTGCGCCCACTTCCCGGTGGCCGGGTTGTACAGTTCCGCGGTGGCGACGTCGCTGCAGAAGTCGTCGTCGCAGTTGTTGAAGCCGCCGGCCGCCAGTACCTGGCCGTTCGGCAACAGGGTGGCGGTGAAGGACTCGCGGCCGTACTTCATCGACCCGGTCGCCGTCCACGTCCCGGTGGCCGGGTTGTACAGTTCGGCGCTGGCCAGGGCGCTCTCGAAGCTGCCAGCGTCGCAGCCGTACGCGTGGCCGTTGCAGCCGCCGCCGGCGACCAGCACCTGGCCGTCGGACAGCAGGGTGGCGGTCTGCCCGGACCGGGCCACGTTCATCGTGCCGGTCGCGGCCCAGGTGCCGGTCGCGGGGTCGTACAGTTCCGCGTTGGTTACCTGCTTGAAGCCGTGCACCCCGCCGGCGACCAGCACCTTCCCGTCAGGGAGCAGGGTGGCCGTGGCGTCGCGGACCGCTAGCGGCATCTTCGCGGCCGGGGCGAAAGTGCGGGTGGCCGGGTTGTACAGCTCGGCGTTCGTGGTGCCGCCGGCGGCGATCAGCACCTGCCCGTTATGCAGCAGCGTGGCGGTCTGCCCGGACTGGGCGACACCCAGCGGAGCCGTCGCGACAAAGGTGTTCGGCGGGCCCAGCCCGCCCGCGGTAGCCGCGCCCGCCGTGGTGGCGAGCACGGGCATCATCAGGCCGGCGGCAAGCCCGGCGATCGCAACTACGGCCAGCTTGGAAGGACGCGCCCGCTTCGTCACGTCCCAATGCCACCACGCGGTGCAACCCATGACAATCCCATCGAAGCCAAACATTCAGTTCTATTACTGGTAATTGTTTATTCATGGTCACCCTTGGCGCACGAGTGCGCACCCGGCGGCATCGGATGTTGGGGAAAGCGAACTATTAACTATTAGCGGTGCAGGAATTCCAGGATCGCCGCGAGGAGCGCGGCTGCGAACTGCCGCTGGAACCGGGGCGAGGTCAGCAGCGCGGCGTCGGTCGCGTTGACCATGTTGCCGCTCTCGATGAGCACCTTAGGCATAGTGGTCAGGTTGAGCCCGGCGAGGTCGTTGCGGAACTCGACGCCGTGACTGCCGTAATAGTCGCTCTCCGGCATGCTGGTGTGCGCCAGCAGGGCCGCGCGCACGTCCCGGCCGAACCGCTCCGAGGCGCGGATTACCTGGTCATTGGGCCCGTCGGCGACCGGTTCGAGCACCGTGAAGCCGCGGCCCCAGGCCGGGCCGCCGTCGGCGTGGATGTCGATCGCCACCCGCGCGCCCGAATGGTTGAGTATCTGCGCCCTGCGGTCCACGCACGGCCCGACACCGTGGTTGTCCGGCCGGGTCATCACCACGTGCGCGCCATCCGCGAGCAGGGCGGCCCGCAAATAGCGCGCGACGTTGAAGTTGTACCGCGCCTCGGTGTACCCACTGGCGGTCTGCGTGCCGGTGGTGTCACATGTCTCGGATTCCCGGCCATTCCAGATGAGGTGGTTGATGAAGCTGGGGTCGGTGCCATTGAGGCCGTTATGGCCGGGGTCGATGCCGACGGTTATCCCGGCGAGCGGCTTGGCCGCCGCGGTCGGCTGCGGAGCCGGTGTGGCCGGGCCCGGGTCCGGCGTCCGCACGGCGGCGGGGGAGGCCACGGTGTCACCGGCGGACCTGGTCCCGCTGGCTGCGGGCTGCGGGCTGCCGCACGCCGCAAGCAGGCAGGCCAGGACCGCCGGGCAGGCGACCGCGGGGATCAGCCGTCCCCGGCTGGCTCGCCCGGTGCCGGTCACGGTATGGCTCGCTCCCTCGCGCAGGATGGGTCAGCCGCTGAACGTGTCGATGTTCTCAATCTTCCACCGGCCGCCCTGGTGCAGGGCGGTGACGGCGAACATCGCGCCGGCGTAGCTGGCCTGGCCGGTGCCTGCCCTGGTGTCCTGCTGGTTGGCGAAGACGAGCAGCCGGGCCGTGTTGCCGTTGAGCAGTTCCACCCCGGTGTTGGTGACCCTGGTGGTGACGACCAGTTTCTGGGCCGGCGCGTTCTTGGTCACCAGCGCGAACAGGGTGTTGTACTGGCGCACCGCCGGGCCGGTGAGCACGGCCTGCGCCGCCCGCCGGGTCGCCGGGGTGTCGGCATAGTTGTAGGAGAAGATCGTGTTGACCGCGGCGGAGATCTCCCGGCGGACCGTGGCGGTGGCCGGCCCGTCGGTGAGCGCCGTGTTGGCCTGTCCGGCCGCGTCGCTGCGCAGGCTGCTGGCGTGCAGCGTGGCCCACACCCCGAACCCGGCCAGGACGACCGTGGCTGCCCCGAGCGCGGCGGCGATCCGCCAGCCCGGCCGCCCGGACGGCGTGGTCTTCCCGGACGCTGCGGCCGCCTCGGGCAGCCCCTTCCCGGGTTCTGCGATCTCGGATTGCACGAGATCGGACTTTCCGGCCTCGGCCCGCCCGTTCTCGGGTCGTGTGTTCTCGGGTTTTGTGTTCTCGGGTTCTGCGATCTCGGATTGCACGAGATCGGACTTTCCGGCCTGCGCCGTGCCAGCGGGGCCGGCCCGTTTCGCGGCCGTCGTGGCACCTGCCACCAGGGCGGCGTCCTCGTCCGGCGGCACCTCGGTGACCTTGACGTCCTTGTCAGCCACCGCCGGAGCCCTTTCCACTGCTGGGCGACGCGGCGCCGACCGGGACCTGGCCGAGGGCGCTCAGCTTCCACCCGGACGACGTCCTGGCCAGCGTGCCGAGCAGGCGGCTCTGCTTGGTGACCGGTGATCCGCTGACGGGGGTCACGCTGATCTGGACGGCCACCATGATGCTGGCCGTGCCGGCCCTTGTATTCAGCGCGGTGAGCGCACCGTCCAGGATCCGCGCGGTGGTGACCGTCTTGGTCTGCTCGATCTGCTGGGTGAACTGTGTGCGGCCAGCGCTGATCTCGGTGTGCAGCGGCCCGGTCGAGGACTGCTCCCACAGCGCCAGGCCCGCGGCGACCTTGCGGTAGTCGAGCGTGTTGAAGTTCTGCACCGCCTGCTCACCCGCCTGCAGCACCTGGTCGCGAAGCTGGGCCGAGGCGGTCGGGCCCGCGTTCGACGCCCGGTACAGCGACCAGCCCGACCAGGCCGCGAACCCGGCGGCCAGGACGGCCAGCATCAGGGCGGTGGCCACAAGCGGCTCGGCCAGCCGCCCGCGGGCGCCCGGTCTGGTGGTCGCGCTTGCCGTCGTCATGCGCACAAACCCTAGGCGATGCCCGGGAGCGCTCGGACCAGGCTCATGGCGACAGCCCAAGCAGTCCGGCCAGCGGCGAGGAGGCCGCGGGCGCCGGGGCGTGTGCCGAGCCGCGCACGTCGATCCCGCTGCTCGCCGGCGAGGTGCACCGGGCCTTGGTGTTCAGCGGCGGGCCCGGTGAGGTATCCAGGCCGTTGCGGACCTTCGTGCCCTGGTACCCGGCGGTGCAGGGCAGCGGGTTGAAGAAGGTGAGTGCCACGCCGAACCGCGCTCCCTTGTTGGTGATCACCGTGGACCCGGCGGCGATCGCGGCAGGCAGGGCGGAGAACGTCTCCTGCACCGCGGCCCCGCGGGTGAGGGTGATCTGCGCGGTGGTCAGCAGGTTGGCGATCAGCGCGCCCAGCGTCGGGGTGTTGTCGGTGATCAGGCCGGCCACCTGGGTCGCGGCCGGGGCGCCGTTCGCGAACAGCCGGCGCAGGTCGGCGTCGGAGGCGACGAGCTGCCCGGCGAACAGCCGCGAACTGGCGGCGAACGAGCGGAACGCCGCCGCCTCTGCGTTCTGGGTGGCCAGCACCGTCTGGCCGTCCTGAATCAGCGTGTCGGTCTGCGGCAGCGCGGCGCCGGACGCGCGGACGAACTTGCTCTGCCCGTCGATGAGGGCCTGCAGGCTGGTGCTCGTGCCGCCGAACCCGGTGGCCAGGTTGTCGAGCACGGTGCGCAGATCGCCGAGCGGCACCGAGGTGGCCAGCTCGTTGGTGCTGGTCAGCAGGCTGGTCACCGGCAGCGGGAGCGTGGTGTCGGCGCGCGGGATCACGCTGCCCTCGGTGAGGTAGGGCCCGCTGCTCGTGGCCGGCCGCAGGTTGACGTACTGCTCACCGACGGCGGACAGGTCGGCCACGCTGGCCGACAGGTCCGCCGGGATCGGCGGCGCGGAGTTGCTGATGTTCAGCTCCGCCTCGACCCCGGTCGGGGTGAGCCGCACCGCGCCGACCCGGCCCACCGATACGCCGCGGTAGGTCACGTCGGCCTGGGGGAAGATCCCGCCGGCGTTGGCGAGCTCCATCTGCACCGTGTAGTAACCGCGCAGGCCGAGGAGCCGGCCGAGGTTGGCGTAGTGGAACCCGGTGTAGCCGATCACCAGGACGGCGATCACCGCGAAGACCACGAGCTGGATCCTGGTGGCGCGGGTCAGCATCAGTGCCCACCCCCCTGCGAACCGGCTGTCGGCGTGGGGGTGGGGGCGGCGTGCGGCTTGACCGGCGCGATGACGGTCGTGCCCGGGGCGGCCTGGACGGACAGGTAGGCGTTGAGGTAGTCGCCCTTGATGTCCTTGAGCACCTGGTCGGTGAACGGATAGGTGAGCAGCACCTGCAGGGCCAGCGGGAGGTTCTGCCCGGCGTCGGCCAGATTGCGCAGTATCGGTTCGAGCGACCGCAGGTTCGCGGCGAAGTTGGCCTCGCTGGCGTTGATCGTGTGCACCGCGATGCCGCTGAGATTGTGCAGCGCGTTGAGCATCGTGACCAGTTGGGTGCGCTGCTCGGCGAGCACCTCAAGGCCGGGCGTGATGTGGTCGAGCACGTGGCCGATCTGCCGGTTGCGGGCGGCCAGGGTGGCGGACAGCGCGTCCAGCCCGTCCAGCGCGTGGATGATGTCCTGGCGGTGGTCGCTGAGGTTGCCGATCAGCGTGGCGAGCTGGCCGAGCAGCGACCGGATCTCCGGCTCGTTGCCCGCCAGCGCGGCGTTGAGCTCGGTGGTGATCACGTGCAGCTGGGCCAGGCCACCATCGTTGAGCACCAGCGACAGCGCGCCGAAGACTTCCTCCACGGTGGCGTTGGTGGTGGTGCGGTACAGCGGGATGACCGAGCCGTTGGTCAGCTGGCCCTGCGGCGGGATGCCCGGCGGCGCGGACAGCCCCACGTACTGCTCGCCGAGCAGGCTGGCCTGCTGCACCTGGGCGATCGCGTTGGCCGGCAGGTGGACGCTGCCGTTGATCTCCATGGTCACCCGCGCGGTCCAGCTGTGCGGCGGCAGATAGATCCGGGTCACCCGGCCGACAGAGACGTCGCTCACCTTCACCGAGGACTGGGGCACCAGGTCGACCACGTTGCTGAACTCCGCGGTCACCTGATAGGGGTGCGGGCCCAGGTCGGCGCCGCCGGGCAGCGGGATGCTGTAGATCCCGTTGAACCCCCCCGAACTGCATCCCGCGAGGCACACCGCGGTCACGGCGGCGGTCACCCCGGCGGCCAGCGCCGCTATCCGGGCGCGCCGCGGGGGCCGGGCAGCCCCGGGGTTGCGTATGGCAGCGAAACGCATCAGCGGCCTCCCGCCTGCACAGCCTCGGGTGTGCCGTACAAGCCCACAGCGGGCAGTGGCAGCGGCGGGACCGCGCGCAGTGCCGAAGGCGACAGCGGCACCGCGCCCGCCGGCCCGCTGCCGCCCGCGCCCGTGCCGCCCGCCGTGATCGCGGTCAGGTTGTTCGCACCTGGCCCCATGCTCAGCTCGTTCAGGTCGCCGCGGCCGTCCAGCGTGTGGTTCGTCGCGTCGTACGCGTTGACCACGTTGTCCACGGCCAGCGGTACGTTGCCCAGCGCCTCGGTCAGCGACGCGCGCTCGTCCACCAGGATCTTGGTGATCGACGCCAGCTTGGTGACGTTGGTCTTGATCAGGCCCCGGTTGTTCGCGATGAAGACCTGCACCTGGCCGAGCGCGATGGACAGTTCGTGCAGCGCACCGCCCAGGTCCTGCCGGTCGCTGGCCAGGAAGCCGGACACATCGGCGAGTTGCTGCTCGGCCAGCCGCACCTGCCCGTCGTTGGCCTTCAGCATCGAGGTGAACCGCTGCAGGTAGGTGATGGTGGCGAACAGGTTGCCCGCGTTGTCGCCCAGCGTCTTGGACAGCGCGCCGAACTGTGTGATCATCGCGTGCAGGTTGGCCCCGTTGCCGTCCAGGTTGGCCGAACCGGTCTTGACCAGCTCGGACAATGCCCCGTTCTTGTTCAGCCCGTTCGGCCCGAGCGCCTGGGTGAGCCGGTTGATGCTGGTGTAGATCTGGTCCACCTCGACCGGCACCGCGGTACGGTTCACCGGAATCACCGCGTTGGCGGTGAGCTGCGGGCCGCCGGTGTAGGCGGGGGTGAGCTGCACGTACCGGTCGGACACCACGCTGGCCGCGACCACCACGGCCGTCGCGTCGGCGGGCACCGCCACGCCGGAGTTCACCGTCATGGTGACCTTGACCTCGGTGCCCTGGGGCTGGACCGAGTCGACCGTGCCGACCGGGACGCCGAGCACCCGGACAGTGGAGCCGGGGTAGACCCCGATCGCCTCGCGGAAGTACGCCGTGACCTGCGTGCTCTTATGGGTGGCGTGGTACACGAGGACGCCGCCGGCCACCAGGGCCGCGGCCACGATGACCGCGCCGGCGCCGAGCACCAGCCGGTCCCGCCGCGTCCGCAGCAGGCCGCCGATCCGCATTGTCATCATCGCCGGGACCTCAGGGTTTCGGGGGCTCGCACCCGGTGGCGGGACCCGTGCCGGGCGGCAGGTAGGACTTGGGGACGATGCCACACAGGTAGGTGTCGAACCAGCGGCCGTTGCCCAGGGCGTTGCCGAGCAGCCGGTAGTAAGGCCCGGCCAGCGCCAGTGCCTTCTTGAGGTTCGCCTGGTTGGCCTCCAGCACGGTGGTCACCTGGTTGAGCGCCTGCAGCGTCGGGCCGAGCTTGGCCTGGTTGTCGCTGACCAGGCCGGACAGCTGGATGGCCAGCGCCTGCGTGCCGGTCAGCAGCTCGTGGATCGCGGCCTGGCGCTGGCGCAGTTCGCCCAGCAGCAGGTTGCCGTCGCCGAGCAGCTTGGCGAACTTGGCGTCCTCGCCGGCCAGCGCCCCGGTGACGTTCTTGGCGCCCCGCAGCAGGCCGGCCAGCTGGTTGTCGCGGGAGGCGATCGACTGGGACACCGAGGCGAGCCCGCGCAGCGCCGAGCGGGTGTACGGCGGCGTGCCGGAGAACGCTTCGGAGAGCGTCTGCAGGCTCTTCCCGAGCTGGACGGTGTTGATATGGCTGACCTCCTGGCCGAGCCCGTTGAACGCCTGTGTCACGTCGTAAGGCGAGGTGGTACGGGACAGCGGGATCGGTGTGGCCGGGTTCAGCGGCTGGGTGCCCAGCGGGTCAAGCGCCAGGTACTTGTCGCCGAGCAGGGTCTTGATCTTTATGGCGGCCTTGGTCTGGTTCCCCACCCAGGTGCCCTTCACCTTGAAGTTCACCGCGACCTTGTTGCCGGCCAGCGAGACGCCGGTCACCCGGCCGACGATAACCCCGGCCACCCGCACCTCGTTGCCCGCCTGCAGCCCGGCATCCTCGGCGAAGTACGCCGTGTAGCCGGTGCCCCCGCCGATGATCGGCAGGTTGGCCGAGTCGAAGACACCGAACGCCAGCACGGCGAGCAGCACCAGGCCGACGATCGCGACGGCGATGGGGTTGCGCTCGGACAGGGGCTTCATCACTTGCACCTCGCCGCGGTGACCGGGACCCCGGTGGGGTTGGGGCCGAACTGCTCCTTGACCCCGCTCACCAGCGCGTCGCACATGAAGAAGTTCAGCCAGGAACCGTAGGAGGCGAGCCTGGCGATCTGCGACATCTTGACCGGGAGGTTCTTCAGGAACGTGTTGACCGTCGGCGTGTTGTTCGCGAGGTTGCCGGCCACCCGCCCGAGCTGGGTGATGTCGGCGGTCAGCGGCGGCCGGGATACCTGGAGCAGGCCAGCGGTGGCGCTGGACAGGCTGGCGATGGCGGAGATGGCGCTGCCGATCGGCTGCCGGTCGGCGGCCAGCCCGGAGACCAGTTCCTGCAGCGTGCTGACCAGGTTGGACAGCTCGCCGCTGCGGGTACCGATCGTGTGCAGCACCGAGTTCAGGTTGTCGATCACCGCGCCGATGACCTGGTCCCTGGTGGCCAGGGCGGTGGTCAGCGACCCCACGCTGGCCACCAGGGCGGTGATGTTGGGGCTCTCGCCCTGGAAGACCTGGATGATCTCGGCGGAAAGCTGGTTCACGTCGCCGGGGGACAGCGCCTGGAACAGCGGCTGGAACCCGTTGAACAGCTCGGTCAGGTCCAGCGCGGGGGTGGTGTGCGTTTCCGGGATGGTGCCGCCCTGCGGGAGCGCCCGGCCCACCGGGCCGGTGCCCTGGCCAAGCTCGACGTAGCGCTGGCCGACCAGGTTGAGATACTTGATCGTGGCGGTCACCGAGGCGGGCAGCGTCCGGCCGGACTGCACGGCGAAGCCGACCAGCGCCTGGTCGCGCCCGTAGACGCTGATCGAGGTCACGTCACCGACCCGCACCCCGGCGATGTCCACGTCGTCGCCCACGTTCAGCCCGGTCACGTCGGTGAACACCGCCTGATAGCCGACCGTGGCGGAGACCCCGCTGTGGGCGATGCTGATGCCCAGGAGCGCGGTGACCGTGGCCGTGATCACGATGAAGATCAGCGACTTGATGACCGGGCCGGCCAGGCTCTTGCGCTTCATGCCGGGGTCCTCAGGGTCACCGTGGTGCCGCGGAACAGCGGGGCGGTGAGCAGGCTGCCCCAGCCGGGGATCAGGGCGGGGGAGCGGCCGAGCTCCATCCCGGTCAGCTCTCTGACCAGCTCGCTCTCTGCCGGGGAGCCGGCGATCTGGGCTGCGGTTGTGTGCGTTTGCGGCCCGGCCGGCCGGCGCCCGGCCGCCGGGCGCCCGGCCTTGCCTGGCGTGCCCGCGGGAACGGACGTGGCCGCGGCATTGGACGGGGCGGCGCCGTCGTTGAGGGTGATACCGCGGAACGGGATCGAATAGCAGTGCGGCCCCAGGTTGTCACCGAACTTCGGGGTGTCCTGGCCGAACACGTAGCGGCCGATGTTGTGTGGCCCGAGCGGCGGCACCACGACCGCCTGGACGTGCAGGCCCGGCTGGTTGGTGCCCTTGCCGAGCAGCTTGTTGACCGCGGGCTCGAAGTTGACCAGGTCCTGCAGCGAGCAAGGGAACTCGGGGGAGTAGCGGGCCAGGATCTGCAGCGTGCCCACGCTGTCCGCGTTGAGCTGGATGATGTTGGACGAGTTGGCGTCGAGGAAGGCCTGCAGGTCACCGGAGGCCGTGGTCACCGTGCTGTACAGCGCGGAGATGCTGGCCCGCTCGGCCACGACCGTCTGGCTGGTGACGGTGAAGTCGGTCAGGGCCTGGACGAGGTCAGGCGACGCCTGATTGAAGTTCCTGGCGAACGTGGCGAGCTCTTTGATGTCGTTGTCCAGGGCGGGCAGGTGCTGGTTGTACTTGGCCAGGTAGGCGTTGAGCGCCACCAGGGTCTGCCCCAGTTCCTTGCCGTGGCCCTGCAGGCCGTGGGCGAGCGCGGTCAACGTGACCGACAGCTTGTCCGGCTCCGAGGCCTGCAGCAGCGGGAGCAGGTTGTTCAGCACCTTCTCCAGTTCCACCGCGTCGGCGGCGTGGTCCTGCGTGATGACCGCGCCCGCGGTGAGCCGGGCCGGTGCGGGCGCGGCCGGCATGACCAGGTCCACGTAGCGCTCGCCGAACAGCGTGGTCGGCAGCATCTCGGCGGTCACGTTCGCCGGGATCTGGGACACCATGCCGGGCTGGATCGCCAGCTCCAGCCGGGCCCCGGTGCCGGCGGCGGAGATTTGCCGCACCTCGCCGACCTGCACGCCGCGGATCATCACGTCGGCGCCCGGGTGCATCTCGTTGCCGACGCTGTCGGTGTACAGCGTCACCATGGCCGCCGGGGTGAACTGCTTGTTGTACAGAGCCACCGACAGCCACACCAGCAGGGCGAAGACCAGCAGGAACACCACGCCGACCAGCCGGCGCCTGGTTTTGGCCTGTGCCGGGGACAGCCTCATCCGGCGACTCGTACGGTCGTCGTGGCGCCCCAGATCGCCAGGCTCATGAAGAAGTCGATGATGTTGATCATGACGATCGCGGTGCGCACCGCCCGGCCCACGGCGACGCCCACACCCGCCGGGCCGCCGCTGGCCCGGTACCCGTAGTAGGTGTGGATGAGGATCACCACGACGCTGAACAGCATCACCTTGAGGAAGGACCAGAGCACGTCCACCGGTGAGAGGAACAGTGCGAAGTAGTGGTCGTAGGTCCCCGCCGACTGTCCGTTGAACAGCACGGTGACCAGGCGGGAGCCGAAGTAGGAGCTGACCAGGCCCAGCGCGTACAGCGGGATGACGGCGATGAAGCCCGCCACGATCCGGGTGGTCACCAGGTAGGGGAGGCTGGGCACGCCCATCCCCTCCAGCGCGTCCACCTCCTCGTTTATCCGCATGGCGCCCAGTTGCGCGGTGAATCCCGCGCCCACGGTGGCCGACAGTGCCAGCCCGGCGACCAGGGGCGCGATCTCCCTGGTGTTGAAGTAGGCGGAGACGAAGCCGGTGAACGCGGCAGCACCGATCTGGTTCAGCGCGGCATAGCCTTGCAGGCCCACGACGGTTCCGGTGAACAGCGTCAGGGCGACCATCACGCCGACCGACCCGCCGATCAGGGCCAGCGCGCCGCTGCCGAAGCTGACCTCGGCCAGCAGCCGCAGCACCTCCTTGAAGTAGCGCCGGACGGCGCGGGGGGTCCAGGCCAGCGCCCGTGCGTAGAAGAGGAGCTGGTCGCCGAGCATGTCCAGCCAGGACAGGCTCCGGTCGCCGAACGCGGCGAAGCGGGCAGGCCACCTGCCCGCGCCTGTGCCGGTCACCACGCCCATGGGTCACGATCCCTTCGGGGGGACGATCTGCAGGTAGATCGCGGTGAGGACCAGGTTGACGAAGAACGTCAGCAGGAACGTGATCACCACGGACTGGTTGACCGCGTCGCCGACGCCCTTGGGGCCTGGCTTGGGGTTCAGGCCCCGGTGCGCGGCGACCACCCCGGCGATGAACCCGAAGATCAGCGCCTTGATCTCGCTGATGAACAGGTCCGGGGTCTGCGCGAGCGCGGAGAAGCTGGCCAGGAACGAGCCGGGGGTGCCGTGCTGGAGGAAGACGAAGAAGAAGTAGCCGCCGAGCACGCCGACCACCGACACCAGGCCGTTGAGCAGCAGAGCGACGAACATCGCGGCCAGCACCCGTGGCACGATCAGGCGCTGGACGGGCGAGACGCCCATCACCTCCATGGCCTGCATCTCCTCGCGGATGGTGCGGGAGCCGATGTCGGCGCAGATGGCCGAGCCGCCCGCCCCGGAGATCAGCAGCGCCACGATGATCGGGCTGGCCTGCTGGACGACGGCCAGTACGCTCGCCGCGCCGGTGAACGACTCCGCCCCGAGCTGCTGGGTGAGCGAGCCGACCTGGAGGGTGATCACCGCGCCGAACGGGATCGACACCAGCGCGGTCGGCAGGATCGTCACCGAGGCGATGAACCAGAACTGCTCGGTCAGCTCGCGGGCCTGGAACGGGCGCTTGAACGTGAGCCGGATCACGCTCGCCGCGAGCACGAACAGGTTGCCGGTCTGCCGCAGCGCCCCGGCGCCGAAGAAGCTGGCCTCCCGCCTGGTGTCCGGCTCTGGGCTCGTGGTCTCCGGCTGCTGCTCCTGTGTGGTCACCCGCTGCCTCCCGGCCAGTCGGGCGGCCAGCGGCCGGGCCGCTCCTGCTCCGCGGTTTCCTGCTCGGCCTCGCGCTGCGCCGCCTCACGCTCCCGCGCCAGCCGCCAGGCCTCGGCGCGCGCCTGGGCCTGGGCCCGCTCCCGCTCCGGGTCACTGGCCGTTGCGGGGCCGCTGGCCGGGCGGCCCGGCCTGCTGGCCGGTGCCGGCGATGTCGGCGAGGATCGCCTGCTGCGCCGCGGTGGGCAGGGTGGGCAGGATGGACATCACCCGGTCCATCCGCCGCTGCACGGCCTGCCGCTCAGGCAGCCCGGGGGTAGGGACCAGTTGCGGCATGAGGGCGGGGCTCCCCATGGTGAGGGGTTCGCCATCTCTGAGGCTGGCCGCCTTCTCCAGGGCCAGCGTGGCCTCGTCCTTCTCTTCCGACATGCCGATCGGCCCGATCCTGCGGCCGTTCACGAACTGGGTGATGACCGGGTTTTCGCTGGTGAGCAGCACCTCGCGCGGGCCGAACATGACCAGGTTGCCGCGGAACAGCATGCCGATGTTGTCCGGTACGGTCCGGGCGATCTGGATGTCGTGCGTGACGATCAGGATGGTGGCGTCGATCTCCGCGTTGAGATCGATCAGCAGCTGTGACAGGTAGGCGGTGCGCACCGGGTCGAGCCCGGAGTCCGGCTCGTCGCACAGGATGATCTCGGGGTCGAGCACCAGGGCACGGGCCAGCCCGGCGCGCTTGCGCATGCCGCCGGAGATCTCGCCGGGAAACTTAGGGTCCTGGTCGGTCAGGCCCACCATGGCCATCTTCCCGTGCACGATCTCGCGGATCTCCGCCTCGGTCTTCTTGGTGTGCTCGCGCAGCGGGAAGGCGATGTTGTCATACAGGTTCAGCGAGCCGAACAGCGCACCGTCCTGGAACATCACGCCGAACAGCTTGCGTACCTGGTAGAGCTGGCGCTCCGAGCAATGGACGGTGTCGATTCCGTCGACCATGACCCGGCCGCGGTCGGGCCTGATAAGGCCGACCAGCGACTTGAGGAACACCGTCTTGCCGGTGCCGGAGGGCCCCAGCATGACGCTCACCTCGCCGGGCGGCAGGGAGAGCGAGATATCGCGCCACACGACATGGCGCCCGAAGGACTTGGTCAGCCCTTCAACGACCACCTCGGTGCCCATCTCACCTCCCTGGAGGACTGGCGGCGGCCACTGCTGCCCGCCATCTCAGCCGATAACCTTACGTATCGGCTTCACCGGCATCGGTGTCCCAGTCTTCGGTATGCAGCCAAAGGCGCCTTGTACGGTGCACAGTGGGCCCTGGGTGAGCACGGTGAAGTTCCGGGGGCCCGAGATCGCCGCATTGAAGATCAGGTCCAGCTTGTCCGCCGCCGCCCCGCAATTCTTGAAGTGCGGAATCGTGGCGTTGCCGGTGAGTGGGCCGCCGAACTGGATGCTGTAAGGGGGGTTCGTCGCGTTGCTTCCCGTCAATATGACGTCGAATGGCGGGGTCTCGCAGTGGGATCCCACGTCGAGCGGCACGCCGTTGACCCTGACGCTGCCCGGGGCGATCAGCGCCCGTAGCCGCGAGTATGCCGTAGCGACATTCTCGCAACTCCGGAACTTGTTGGGATGGCATGGCGTACCGGGCAGGGCGGGCCCTACGACGAAAATGTTGATCGTGCCCTGCTCCATCAGATCCAATGTGGCGGTGGTGGGCACGAAGCCGAAGCTCAGGAACGTTGCCGTCGACGGCGGGAATTGGTGCTGTCCGTGGAACTCCAGCTCCGCGGCATTGTCAA
>CAVPSA010000016.1:0-289444 GCA_963707905.1 uncultured Actinomycetes bacterium
GCCACGCTCTCCGCCAGCTACACAATCTCCCCGCGCCAGGTCATCACCAGCCCGTAGAAACACCCGGTCCGCTACGAGTAACCGGGGCCATCGCCACTCCGGGTGCCGAGGCGGTACCCGACGCCCGGGGTGGTGGTGATCACCTGGGGATCCCCAGCTTGCGCCGCAGGCGGCCGACGGTCACCGTGACGGTGTTGGTGAACGGGTCGGCCTGCTCGTCCCAGACCTGTTCGAGCAGGTCCTCGGCGGACAGGAAGGCAGGCGCGGCGCGCAGCAGCGCCTCGAGGACGGCGAACTCCTTGACCGACAGGTCAAGCTGACGTCCGTCCCTGGTGACCGTGCGCTGCGACGGGTCCAGTTCGATGCCGGCCGCGCGCAGCGTCCGGCCGCGGGCCGAGGGCTGGCGCCGGGCCAGCGCGCGGATGCGCAGCACCAGTTCGGGGAAGTGGAACGGCTTAGCCAGATAGTCGTCGGCGCCCAGGCACAGGCCGCTGACCCGGTCGCCCGGGGAGTCGGCCGCGGTCAGCATCAGCACCATGACCCTGTTGTTGTCGTGCCCGGTGATCATCTGGCAGAGCACGTCGCCGTGAATGCCGGGCAGGTCCCGGTCCAGCACCACCACGTCGTAGGAGTTGACGCCCAGCTTGGCGGCGGCCTCCAGCCCGTCCCCGGCGGCGTCCACCGCCATGCCCTGATCGCGCAGGCCCTCGACCAGCACCTCGGCCAAGGACCGGGAGTCCTCCACCACCAGCACCCTCATCCCGGCACCACAGCCCCGGCCGTGCGGCTGGCCGGGGCCAGCGGCAGCGCAATGCTGACCCGCAGGCCACCCTCGGGCCTGGCGCGCAGGTCGAGGGCGCCGCCGTGGGCCGCGGCGATGGCCGCCACGATCGACAGGCCGAGCCCGGAACCGTGATCAGAACCGGTCCGGTCCGCGCCGAGCCGCCGGAACGGCTGGGCGAGCCGGGCCACCTGGCCGGCGTCGAAGACGTCCCCTCCGGTCTCCACCACCAGGCGGGCCAGGTGTTCGCCCGCGCCCGTGGCGACGCTGATCCAGCCGCCGTCCCTGTTGTGCCCGACCGCGTTGTCGAGCACGTTGTCCACCATCCGGCAGAGCAGCGCCTGGCTTCCTGTCACCCAGGTGCCGTCCCCGCCGGTGGCGTGGTGCACGGTCAGGTGCCTGGCGGCGATCGGGCCGGCCCGCACCGCGAGGGCCGCGGCGGTGATGTACTCCAGCGAGAGCGTGGCCTGACCGGGAAGGTCACCGTGCTGCGCCCGGGCGAGCGCCAGGAACCCGTCGAGCAGCCCGTCGACCCGGTCGAGTTCGCCGCGCAGCCGGTCCGCCAGGGCGATCGTCTGCGCGGGCACCGGTCCTGGTTTGGCCACCGCGACATCGACGCTGGCCCGCATCGTGGTCAGCGGGGTGCGCAGCTCGTGCGAGGCGTTGGCGACGAACCGGCGCTGCGCCGCGAAGGCTCGCTCCAGCCGCTCAAGCAGCCCGTCAATGGTGTCCGCGAGATCCTTCAGCTCATCCCCGGGACCGGCCACGGCCAGCCGCTCGTGCAGGCTGTCCGCGGAGATGCGCCGGGTGGCCGCGGTCATCTGCCGCAGCGGGCGCAGCACCCGGCCGGCCACGAGCCAGCCCACCAACAGCGACACCACTGTCATGATGCCAAGCGCGATCCCCGACCCGACCAGCAGGTCGTGTGAGACACCCGAATGGAGCTGCGACTCCGCGGCCGCCAGCTTGGCCTGCAGTTCGTGGATCTGGTTCCGGGCCTGGGCCAAGGCGGACAACGGGGCTTGGTTCGCCCCGCTCACCGAAACCTGGGACGACGATACGACCACGCCGCTGGCGATGGCCAGCAGCACCGCGCCGGACACCACGAACAGCGCACCGTACAGGGCGGTCAGCCGCATCCGCACGGTGCGGCGCGGCAGCAAGCCAGCCAGCAGCATTCTCATTCCTCGCCTCCCGAACCCCAGGATGCCCGGCCGGGCCTAACAACGGAATAACAGCCCGTGTTCGGCCGGTGTTAGCGCCGTTGCCCTACAACCAGGCTTATGGAAGCAACGATCGAAGTACGCGGGCTGCGCAAGAGCTTCGGCGCGACGGTGGCTCTTGATGGCATGACGTTCACCGTGGCGCCGGGCCTGGTGACCGGGTTCGTCGGGCCGAACGGCGCGGGGAAGAGCACCACGATGCGGGTGATCGTGGGCCTGGACGCCGCCGACGAGGGCACCGCGCTGGTCGGCGGCCGCCGGTATGCCAGCCTGCGCCGGCCGCTGACGCACCTGGGGTCGCTGCTGGACGCCGGTGCGGTGCAGCCCAGCCGGACCGGGCGCAATCATCTGCTGTGGCTGGCCCACTCCCAGGGCCTGGGCGCGGCGCGGGTCGATGCGGTGCTGGGGCAGGCCGGGCTGGGCAAGGCCGCCCGGCGCCGGGCGGGCGGGTTCTCGCTGGGCATGCGGCAGCGGCTGGGTATCGCCGCGGCCATGCTGGGTGATCCGCCGGTGCTGATGATGGATGAGCCGTTCAACGGGATGGATCCGGAGGGCATCGTGTGGATGCGGGGGTTCTTGCGGTCGCTGGCCGCGGCGGGCCGGGCGGTGCTGGTGTCCAGCCACCTGATGAGCGAACTGGAGGACACCGCCGACCACCTGGTGATCGTCGGCCGGGGCAAGGTCATCGCCGACACCAGCGTGGCCGGGCTGCTCGCCGCCGCTTCCGGCGACCGGGCACTGCTGCGCACCACGGATGCGGACCGGGCGGCGACGGTGCTGGCGCACGCGGGGGCCGCCGTCACCGTCACCGGCGCCGGCCTGCTGACCGTCACCGGGCTGGACACCGGCCAGATCTCGGCCCTGCTCGCCGGGCAGGCGGTCCCGTTCTCAGAACTGTCCGCGCACCGCGCCACGCTGGAGGAGGCCTACCTGGGCCTGACCCAGGACGCGGTCGAGTACCGCGCCGAGCCGGCCGCGGGCGTCCGGCCATGACCGCGGCCACGCAAGCCCCGCCCCAGCCGGCCGCCGCCACCGGCCGCGACAGTTTCGCCGGGACGCTCCGCGCGGAGTGGACCAAGTTCCGCACCGTGCGCGGCTGGGTCATCGGCATGATCGTCGCCGCACTGGTGACCGTGCTGGTCGGGCTGCTGTCCGCAGCCGGCAGCATGAGCTCGTGCAACGGCGGGCCGTGCCACTTCCGGTACCCGGTGGGTCCCGGCGGCGGGGCGGTGACCGACAGCTTCTACTTCGTGCACCGGCCACTGCCGCGCAGCGGCAGCATCACCGCCCGGGTGACCTCGCTCACCGGCCTGCTGTCGACGGCGACCGGTGGGCGGGTCCGGGCCGGCCAGAACCCGACGTCGGGCATGCGCCAAGGCCTGGAACCCTGGTCCAAGGGCGGCCTGATCATCAAGGCGAGCACCACACAGGGCTCGGCCTACGCGGCGGTCATGGTCACCGGCAGCCACGGGGTCCGGATGCAGTACAACTTCACCCAGGACATCGCCGGGCCGCCGGGGCGCCCCGCCGCGGCGTCCCCGCGGTGGCTGCGGCTCACCCGGGCCGGTGACACGATCACCGGTTACGCGTCCGCCGACGGGACGCACTGGACGCAGGTCGGCACCGCCACCCTGCCCGGGCTCCCGGCGACCGTCCAGGCCGGCCTGTTCGCCACCTCGCCGCCCTATAACGTCACGACGGCCCAGGGCCTGCTCGGCACCAGCGGCACCGGGGGGCCCACTCTGGCCAGCGCCGTACTCGACCACGTCAGCCTCCGCGGCACCGCGCCGGGCGCCTGGACCGGCACCCAGCTCGGCGGCGGCCCCGGCGACGCCTCCCCGGCCATGCCCGGCAGCTACCACCAGGCCGGGGGCGCGTTCACCGTGACCGGGTCCGGGGACATCGCGCCGGACGGGCCGGGCGGCGCGGGTCCCGGCCAGACCCTCGACCACACCCTCGTCGGCGCGCTGGCCGGGCTGATCGCCGTGGTGGTCGTGGCGGCGATGTTCATCACCGCCGAGTACCGGCGCGGCCTGATCCGCACCACGTTCGCGGCCAGCCCGCGGCGGGGCCGGGTGCTGGCCGCCAAGGCGATCGTGATCGCCGCGGTCAGCTTCGCCGCGGGGCTGGCCGCCGCGGCCGTCGCGATCCCGCTGAACAGCCATGTGCTGCGCGCCAACGGCAACTACCTGTACCCGGTGAACCTGCTGACGCTGGTGCGCATGGCGGCCGGCACCGCGGCGCTGCTCGCCGCCGCCGCCGTCCTCGCCCTCGCCCTCGGGGCGATGCTGCGCCGCAGCGCCGTCGCGGTCACCGTGGTCATCGCGCTGATCATCCTGCCGTTCCTCGTCGCGGTCACCAACGCCCTGCCCGTGGCCGCGGGCAACTGGCTGATGCGGCTGGCCCCGGCGGCCGGCCTCGCGGTGCAGCAGACCATTCCGAACTACCCGCAGGTCAGCAACGCCTGCTCGGTGGCGCAGGGCTGCTACCCGCTGGCACCCTGGGCTGGTTTCGCCGTGCTCTGCGCCTGGGCCGCGGCCGCCCTGGGCCTGGCGCTGTTGCTGCTGCGCCGGAGGGACGCGTGACCGTGGCGCTGCGTGCCGAGTGGACCAAGCTGCGCACCACCCGGGGCACGGCCTGGCTGCTGCTCGGGGCCGTGGCGGTGACCGTGGCGGTCAGCGCCGCGGCCGCGGCGTCCGCCCGGTGCCCGGCCGCCGGCTGCGGCCAGGATCCCGGCAAGATCAGCCTTACCGGGGTCGACCTGGGCCAGGCGGCCGTGGCCATCGTGGCCGTGCTGGCGGTCAGCACCGAGTACAGCACCGGCATGATCCGCACCACCCTGGCGGCGATGCCGGGCCGGGTCACTGTGCTGGCCGCCAAGGCAGCCGTGGTCAGCGCGCTCGTTCTGGCCGCCGGGGTGATCGCGGCGGCAGGCAGCCTGCTCACCGGGCGGCTCATCCTGCCCGGGCACGGCTTCACCCGGGCGCACGGGTTCGCGCCGCTGACCCTGGCCGACGGTGCCGTGCTGCGCGCCACCGCCGGCTCTGTCCTCTATCTCGCCCTGATCGGCCTGTTCAGCCTGGGTGCCGCCGCCGCGGTGCGGGACTCGGCGGTGGCCATCGGGCTCGTGCTCGGCGTGCTCTACCTGCTCCCGATCGTCGCTGCCGTGGTGGCCAACGCGACCGTGCAGCGTCACCTGCTCCAGGCCGCGCCGATGACCTCCGGGCTGGATATCCAGGCCACCACCGGCCTGCGCAGCCTGCCGCTGACCCCCTGGCAGGGCCTGGCCGTGCTGGCCGCTTGGGCAGCAGGCGCGCTGCTGGCCGGTGGCCTGCTGCTGCGGCTGCGTGACGCTTGACGCGCCGATCATGCGCTACGCACACCGGTCTGGGCCACACCCGCGCCGTCACCCACGATTACCCGCCTGGCGTAGCGTGCTGGGCATGACGATGCAGACCCGCCGCCTGGGGCGGACCGGAGCGGACGTGACCATCCTCGGCTACGGCGCCATGGAGTTGCGCGGCCAGCCGCACGGCCCGGCGACCGAGGACGACGACGCGGGACGGCTGCTGAACGAGGTGCTCGACAGCGGCATAAACCTGATCGACACATCCATCGACTACGGCCGCAGTGAGGAACTCATCGGGCGCTACCTGAGCCACCGCCGCGCGGAGTACTTCCTGGCGTCCAAGTGCGGCTGCCTGCTCGGCCCGCCGCCGCCCGATGCCAGGCCGCCGTTCCCGCACGACTGGAGCGCCGCCAACGTCCGGGCCGGGGTCGAGCAGAGCCTGCGCCGGCTGGGCACCGACCACCTGGACCTGGTGCAGGTACACATGTCGCCAAGCCGGGCCCAGATGGAGGCCGGGCAGACCATCGAGACCCTGGTGGACCTGCGCGACGAGGGGAAGACCCGGTTCGTCGGCATGTCGGGCATCCTGCCGAACCTGCCCGGCCACATCGACATGGGCGTCTTCGACGTGTTCCAGATCCCGTACTCGGTGGTCCAGCGCGAGCATGAGGACCTCATCACCGCCGCGGCACAGGCCGGCGCCGGGACGCTGATCCGGGGCGGGGTGGCCCGCGGTGGCACCGCCGAGGACAAGAACTGGGCCCAGGGGCCGCTCGGGCTGCCCCAAGGTGAGGGCCAGCGCCGCTGGGACTCGGCCGGCCTGGACGACCTGCTCGGCGGCATGCCGCGGCATGAGTTCGTGCTGCGCTTCACGCTCAGCCACCCGGACCTGTCGAGCACGATCGTGGGCACGTCCAGCCCGGCGCACCTGCGTGCCAACCTGGCCATCGCCGCGAAGGGGCCGCTGCCGGACGACCTGTACACCGAGGTCAAGAAGAACCTTGGCTGACCGCGCGCTGGAGCGCGAGGAAGCCGGGGGAGCGGCGCCGGCTCACCCGGTGCTGACGGGCCGTACGGTGACGCTGCGGCCGGGCAGCCCGGGCGACGCCGCGCGGCTGCGCGCGATCCTGGCCGAACCGTCGGTGTCGCGCTGGTGGGGAGACCCGGACCCGGTCGGGGAGGTGGAGGCCAGCCTGCGCTCCGGCGGGCCCACCGTGCTCCTCGTCGTGGAGATTGGCGGCCAGGTGGCCGGTGGCATCCAGTACCACGAAGAGGACGACCCGCAATACCGGCACGCCGGGATCGATATCTACCTCGGTAGCCGGTTCCAGGGCCGGGGCGCGGGCACCGAGGCGGTGACGCTGCTTGCCGGGTTCCTGTTCCGGGCCCGCGGTCACCACCGGCTCACGATCGACCCGGCAGCCGCCAACACCCAGGCCATCCGGTGCTACACCAAGGCCGGCTTCCGCCCGGTCGGGGTGATGCGCGCCTACGAGCGCGGGCCGGACGGCCGGTTCCACGACGGGCTGCTGATGGACATGCTCGCCGCCGAGCTACCATGCGGCTGTGAAGTTCGCCATAGCGATACCCCAGTTCTTCGCGGATGGTGAGTTCGACCCGGCCGCGTATCGCAGCTATTTCGCCCGCGCCGAGGAGTTGGGCTTCGACAGCGCCTGGGCGCAGGAGAACATGCTCGGGGCGGCGCCGCAGCTCAGCCCGCTCGAAGCGATGACCTACGCGGCCGCGTGCACCGAGCGGCTGCGGCTGGGTTGCGTGGTGTTCGTGTCCACCCTGCACAGCCCGGTGCACCTGGCCAAGAGCCTGGCCTCGCTCGACCAGCTCAGCCGCGGCCGGATCGACGTCGGGGTCGGCACCGGCGGGAAGATGCGGCCGTTCGCCGCCTTCGGGGTGGACCCGGACCGCTACGTCGCGCGGTTCACCGAGGGGATCGCCTTGATGAAGGCGCTGTGGACGGAGCCCCGCGTCACCTTCGACGGGGAGTTCTGGCAGTTGCGGGACACGCCGATGGAGCCCAAGCCGTTCCAGAAGCCGTACCCGCCGCTGTGGTTCGGCGGGAACGGGCCGGTCGCGCTGCGCCGGGCCGTCCGGCTGGGCCATGGCTTCTTCGGTGCGGGTTCCACCCCCACCGCGCGGTTCGCCGAGCAGGTGCAGATCGTGCGGGAGGCGCTTGCCGAGGCGGGCCGCCCGGCCGCCGGCTTCGCCATCGCCAAGCGCCTGTACGTCGCGATCGACGACGACGCCGGGCGGGCGCGCCGCCGGATGAACGAGGCGATGGAACACCTCTACGGCCGGCGGTCGGCGGACATCGAGGCGGCGGCGGTCGCGGGCACGCCGGCCGACTGCGCCGCCGCGGTGCGCGAGGCCGCCGCGGCCGGTGCCGGACTGATCCTGTTCACGGCCATGTTCGAGCAGGCCGAACACGCCGAGCGGCTGGCCGCGGAGGTCATCCCCCAGCTCGGCTAGGACCGCCGTGGGGTCCGGGGGGTCGCCCCCCCGGACCAGCACGGATGACCGATGGCCCCTACCTGGTGAAGACGATCTCGACGCGGTTGAAGCCGGTGTAGGCGTGCGGGTAGCCGTCGCCGGGGCCGTTCTGGCTGTCGTCGCCGGCGGCCGCGATCTTCTCCAGCACGCTCATCCCCCCGATCACCGTCCCGAACGGCGTGTAGTCCGGGGGGATCTTGCTGCTGTTCTTCCAGCAGAAGAAGAACTGGCTGCCGTTGGTGTTCGGCCCGGCGTTCGCCATGGCCACGGTGCCGGCCGGGTAGGTCTCCCCGGCCAGGTTCTCGTCGTTGAACCGGTACCCGGGACCGCCGGAACCGGTGCCGGTCGGGTCACCGCACTGGAGCACGTAGATCACCTTGACGGTGAGCCGGTGGCAGTGGGTGCCGTTGAAGTAGCCGCGCTGGGCCAGGAACCGGAACGAGTACGTGGTGCACGGTGCCTGGGCGGTGAGCATCCGGACCGTGATGACGCCCTGCGTGGTGTGCATGACCGCGACGTAGGGGCGCGCCGCCCGCTTCTTGGTGAAGTTGGGCAGGCCCTTGAAGCTGTCGAACGGTATCGCCTTGGTGTAGCCACAGCCGGGTCCGCTGGGGGCACCCCGCCACGTGCCGGCTGGCTGCACCGTGAAGCCCGCCGGTCTGGCTTGCATGGCCCGGGCGTGCCCGGCCGCCTGCGGGGTGCGTGGCACCGCGCTGGCCGAGGTGGCACCACCTGCGGTAGCAACGGCGAGGATAGCGGCGGCGAGGGCGATGACCTGGCGCTTTGGCATGACCTGTACCTTTCTGCCGGACGAAGGGGTGGCTCTGCCGGACGAAACGGCGGCGCCAGCCTAGGCCGGGCAGCAAGGCGGTAACAGGCACGTGGCAGCTAGATGATCGTCGCCCGCCCCCCGGATCCGGGGGACGGGCGGCTAAGTAGGCGGGATAGCGGCCGGCCTGGGCCCGGGCGGCTTAGCGCCGCTCGTCGAGGCCAAGGAACAGCTCCGTGGCGCGCCGCTGCCCATAGTTCATCTCTTCCACGACGCTGGCCACGCGGTGCACGATCCGGCCGAAGCGCGTCCGGGACTTGTTCGCAGTCATCTGAGGTGCTCCTCTCCACACGGACCCCTTGTCCGTTCGTGCCTTCAGCTTCGCCGTAAGGCCCCTGCCGCCGGATCGTACGAATGCCCTATTTCCATCCCCGCGCAGGTCTTAGCCCCGCTCGCGGGCCTGAGGTATGCCTTAGGCGGGGTCGTGACATAGTCCAGTCATGGCCATCTTTGACGACCTTGAGGCGGAGCAGGTCCGGCTGGAGGGGATCCTCGCCGGCCTCGACGACGCGCAGTGGGGCGCGCCGTCGGCGGCTGGCGGCTGGAGCGTCGCCGACGTCGTGCTGCACCTCGCGCAGTCCGAGGAAGCGGTGGTCGCCAGCACCGATGGTGCCGCGCTCGGTCCCGCGGCGCGGTCCGGTGCCACGGTGGACCAGATCATGGACGATCTGGTCAGGGCGCAGCGGGCGGAGCCGGCCGTGGTTTTCGAGCGGTGGCGCGAGGCCCGGCGCGCGGCGGTGCGCGCGCTGCGCGCGGCCGACCCCGGGCAGTCGCTGTCCTGGGTAGCGGCGCCGATGAAGCCCGCCACCATGGCCACCACCCGGCTGGCCGAGCATTGGGCCCACGGCCTGGACATCACCGGGCCGCTGGGCATCCCCTTCCCCGACACCGGCCGGCTGCGGAATGTCGCCTGGCTGGCACACCGCACGCTGCCTTACGCGTTCGCCCTGGCCGGCGAGGGAACCCCGGACGTGCGGTGCGACCTGACCGCCCCGGACGGGGTGACGGCCTGGGAGTTCGGGCCGGACGCCGCGGGATCGGCGATCAGCGGCCCGGCCGGCGATTTCTGCCGGGTGGCCGCCCAGCGGCTGGCCCCCGGGCAGTCGGGGCTGAAGGCCACCGGCCCGCACGGCGCGGCCGCGCTGCGGCTGCTGCGGACCTACGCGGCATGAGGCCCGGGGCCGCTCCCCGCTCCAATAGGGCCTGATCCGGTGCCACCTGTCACATCTGGCCGGTTTCGTGTGTCGTAGGTGGGTGACGACGCACGCTGACCAGGAAAGGACACGGACATGGCGCGCATCTCACTTGATCCGCCCAAGACACTGAGCTATCGGATCGGCACGCGGTTCGCCCGCCACAGGTACGGGGTGATGCCCGACCCCGTGGCCGCCATGGCGCACAACGTGCGGGTCGGCCGCTCGTACGCGCTCTTCGAACTCGGCGTGGAGCGGTGGCGGACCCTGGACCGCGGCCTGAAGGACCTCGCGGTCATGGCGGCGGCCGCCGCCATCGGCTGCGCCTGGTGCCTGGACTTCGGCTACTGGGAAACCACGATGAACCACAAGGTGCCGGTGGAGAAGATCCGCGCCGTGCCGAACTGGCGCGACAGCGACGTGTTCACCGAACTGGAGCGGCTCGTGCTTGAGTACGCCGAGGCGATGACGGACACGCCACCGGGCGTCACCAACGAGATGGTGGCGCGGCTGAACGCTCATCTCAGCGAGGCGGAACTGGTGGAACTCACCGCGATCGTGGCCGTGGAGAACCTGCGGTCGCGGATCAACTCGGCACTCGGGCTGACCGCGCAGGGATTCAAGGACCGGTGTGAGATACCGGTGGCCAACGGTGCGGCGCAGCCGGCCGGGCAGTGAAGGGGGAAGGAGAGGCGGGTGGGGTGACCGACGCGGAGGTGTTCGAGGCGCACCGCGGGCTCATGTTCGCTCTCGCCTACCGGATGCTCGGCACGATCGCGGACGCCGAGGACGCGGTCCAGGACGCGTGGCTGCGCTGGTCAGCGGCCTCCCGCGCGGATGTCGCCGACCCACGGGCCTACCTGGCCAGGGTCGTCACGAACACCGCGCTGAACCGGCTCCGCTCGGCCCGTTCCCGGCGCGAGGCCTATGTCGGGCCCTGGCTGCCCGAGCCGCTGCTGACCGAGGCAGGCCCGGACGCCGTGGAACGCGCGGAGCTGGCCGAGTCGGTGTCGGTCGCCATGCTGGTGGTCCTGGAGTCGCTGACGCCGGAGGAGCGGGCGGTCTTCGTGCTCAGGGAAGTGTTCGGCTTCGAGCACGCGGAGATCGGCGTGGCCCTCGGCCGGTCCGCTCCCGCGGTGCGGCAGCTGGCCCATCGGGCGCGGGAGCATGTCCAGGCGCGCAGGCCACGGTTCGACGTGGATTGGAACCAGCAGCGTGAGGTGACCGAGCGGTTCCTCGCCGCTGCCGCAGGCGGCGATATCGAAGGGCTGATGACCGTGCTCGCCCCGGACGTGACGCTGCTCACCGACGGCGGGGGCAAGGCGCGTGCCGCGCTGCGCCCGATCACCGGGCCTGCCAAGACGGCCCGGTTCCTCGTGGCCATCGCCGGCCGGCCCTACATGGGCATGGATGTCTCCGGCATGACGCTGAAAGCAGCCGAGATCAACGGCAGCCCGGGCACACTGATCATGTCGGGCGGCCGGGCGATCGCGGCCCTGACGCTGACTGTCTCGGATGGCCGGATCACCGCGATCCAGTTGCTGGCCAACCCGGACAAGCTGGCCGCGGTCGCGGCTGGCCGGACGCTCCCCCGGTGCTGACCAGGCGGTCCGGGGCCGGCGGCGGGCCCGCACTTCACGGGCGTGCCTTGCCGAGGAACTGACGGGCGAGCCCGATGAGACCGGTGAGCAGCCTCAGCGGGTGATACAGAGTTCGCCGGTTTCGCGTCGTTTGTGCGAAGTTCATGGCCAATATTAGCGCAAGTTGCATGAAAAAGCTGCTATAGTTACATATGCTGCGCATGTAAGGACAGCAGCAGGGCTGGCGAAGGAGCAGGCTAGTTCTAACCGGGGGATCGGGTCCGGGGCTGCCGACTCCATTGCAGCGGTCAGGAGAAGGAGATGAGGGTCGTGGCAGCCACAGAGCGGCTGGCGCGTAATACCGTCGCGTTGAGGATCAGCGTTGGGCTGATCGCCAAGGCCGCACGGGACCTGCGGCACACACAGGAACGCTCAGGCCTGAGCGTCGCGGACATCGTCAACCGGGCGTTGACCCTGTACGAGTTCGTAGACAGCGGCCGGGCAGCGGGGGACCAGATACTGATCCGCCGCAAGGGCGCTGGCCGCCTCGAACTGGTCCGGTTTACCTAGGGGTTCAGGGGTCAGCCGGTCACGGTGAAGGTGACGTTCGTGCCGGCGAAGCTGCGCCGGCCGCGGGCGGCGATGACATGCGCACCGGCCGTGGCCTGGGGGATCGTGATCGCCGTGCGGAAGCTGCCGGTCGCCGTGGTCTTGGCATGGCCGAGGACCGTGCCACCGTCCCAGTACAGCGTCACCGTCTCACCCGCGTAGAAGCCGCTGCCGGTGACGGCGACCTGGGTGCCTGCCGGGCCACTGGCCGGGTGCACCGACATCAGGACCGGCGTGAACACCTCGGCGGTGCTGGCCGCCGCGCCGTAGTAGGTTGGGCCGCCGCCAGCGGCCAGCACACTGCCGTCGGGCAGCAGCGTGGCCGTCTGGAACACCCGGGGCTGCGTCATCGGTTGCACCGGGAACCAGAAGCCGTCGCTGTATATCTCGGCACTGGCCAGCGCGGGCTGGTTGCTGCACGAACTGCAGCCGCCAGCGGCGAGGACCGTGCCATCGGGCAGTGCGGTGGCGGTCGCGCCGGACCGGGCGTCGGTCATCGAGCCGGTGACGCTCCACTTCCCTGTGGCCGGGTCATACAGTTCCGCGCTGGCCAGCGAGGCACCGCCGTCGGGTGTGTTCCCGCCGGTCACCAGCGCATCCCCGTCGGGAAGCAGCGCCGCGGCCGCGAACTGTCTCGGGGTGCTCATCGAGCCGGTAGCGGTCCAGGCGTTTGCGGCCGGGTTGTACAGCTCGGCGGCCGTGGTGCCGCCGCCGGCCAGCAGCACCTGGCCGTTCTTGAGCAGGGTGGCGGTGGGGAAGATGCCCTGCGAAGCCGCCATCGGCCCGGTGCTGGTCCAGGTCGCCTTGGCCGGGTTGTACACCTCGGCGGGTGACGTCCCGCCAAAGCCGGCCACCAGCACGCTGCCGTCGGGCAGCAGCGTCGCGGTGAGACCGTAGCCGGCCGCGTTCATCGGCGTGGTGCCCGCCCACGTGCCGGTGACCGGGTTGTACAGCTCCGCGCTGTTGACCGCGACGAAGTTGCCGGACAGGCCGCCGGCGACGAGGACCTGGCCGCCGGGCAGCAGGGCCGCGGCCGGGTAGCCGCGGGCGGTGTGCAGCGAACCCGTGGCGGAGAACGTGCGGGTCGCCGGGTTGTACAGTTCGGCGCTGGCCAGGCTGCTGCCGGTCGCCGTCTGGCCGCCGGCCATCAGCACCTTGCCGCCGGGCAGCAGGGTCGCGGTGAAGTGCTCGCGGGCCGCGGTCATCGGCCCGACGGGCACCCACGCGTCGGGCCCGCCGCCGTACCCGGTGGCCGGCACGCCCTGCGGGCTGAGCGGCGCGTTGTCCGACACCGCGATCGTGGCCGTGCGCAGGGAGGTGGACGACGGAGCGAACCTGGCCGCCACGGTGCACGTGCCACCGGGCGGCACCGGGACGCCAGCGCAGCCGGTGTGCACCCGGAAGTCGCCCGGGTTCTTACCGGTCACCGTCGCCCCGGTGACCACCAGATCGGCCGAGCCGACGTTGGTGACCTTGTAGAACTGCGCGGCGCTGACCGTGCCGACCTGCTGCCCGCCGAACGCGATCGAGCCGGGCGTGACGGTGACCAGCGGGCCGTTGCCGGTCAGGAACTCCTCGGCGGTCGACAGCGGCTGGCCGTCTGGGCCGTCACCGCCGGCCACGAGCACGCGCCCGTTGGGCAGCAGCGTCGCCGTCTGGTGGGTGCGGGTGGTGCTCATCGCACCCGGCGGCACCCAGATGCCGGGGCCCGGTTCGTAGATCTCGGCCACCGAGGTGCCGCCGCCGGCGACCAGCACCCAGCCGTTGCGCAGCAGCGTGGCGGTCTGGCCCGCGTGCTTGGCCGCCATGGAAGCGGTGGCGGCCCACGTCCCGGTCGCGGGGTCGTAGAGCTCCGCGGTGGAGTACTCGAACCGCGTGCAGCAGGTGCCGCCGTCGTTGAGGCCGCCGGCGACGAGCACCTTGCCGCGGGCAGCAGCGTGGCGCTCTGCTGCTCGCGCGCACCCTGCATCGAGCCGGTCTGCGCCCACTTCCCGGTGGCCGGGTTGTACAGTTCCGCGGTGGCGACGTCACTGCAGAAGTCGTCGTCGCAGTTGTTGAAGCCGCCGGCCGCCAGTACCTGGCCGTTCGGCAACAGGGTGGCGGTGAAGGACTCGCGGCCGTACTTCATCGACCCGGTCGCCGTCCACGTCCCGGTGGCCGGGTTGTACAGTTCGGCGCTGGCCAGGGCGCTCTCGAAGCTGCCAGCGTCGCAGCCGTACGCGTGGCCGTTGCAGCCGCCGCCGGCGACCAGCACCTGGCCGTCGGACAGCAGGGTGGCGGTCTGCCCGGACCGGGCCACGTTCATCGCGCCGGTCGCGGCCCAGGTGCCGGCCGCGGGGTCGTACAGTTCCGCGTTGGTTACCTGCTCGAAGCCGTGCACCCCGCCGGCCACCAGCACCTTCCCGTCGGGGAGCAGGGTGGCCGTGGCGTCGCGGACCGCTAGCGGCATCTTCGCGGCCGGGGCGAAAGTGCGGGTGGCCGGGTTGTACAGCTCGGCGTTCGTGGTGCCCCCGGCGGCGATCAGCACCTGCCCGTTATGCAGCAGCGTGGCGGTCTGCCCGGACTGGGCGACACCCAGCGGAGCCGTCGCGACAAAGGTGTTCGGCGGGCCCAGCCCGCCCGCGGTAGCCGCGCCCGCCGTGGTGGCGAGCACGGGCATCATCAGGCCGGCGGCAAGCCCGGCGATCGCAACTACGGCCAGCTTGGAAGGACGCGCCCGCTTCGTCACGTCCCAATGCCACCACGCGGTGCAACCCATGACAATCCCATCAAAGCCAAACATTCAGTTCTATTACTGGTAATTGTTTATTCATGGTCACCCTTGGCGCACGAGTGCGCACCCGGCGGCACCGGATGTTGGGGAAAGCGAACTATTAACTATTAGCGGTGCAGGAATTCCAGGATCGCCGCGAGGAGCGCGGCTGCGAACTGCCGCTGGAACCGGGGCGAGGTCAGCAGCGCGGCGTCGGTCGCGTTGACCATGTTGCCGCTCTCGATGAGCACCTTAGGCATAGTGGTCAGGTTGAGCCCGGCGAGGTCGTTGCGGAACTCGACGCCGTGACTGCCGTAATAGTCGCTCTCCGGCATGCTGGTGTGCGCCAGCAGGGCCGCGCGCACGTCCCGGCCGAACCGCTCCGAGGCGCGGATTACCTGGTCATTGGGCCCGTCGGCGACCGGTTCGAGCACCGTGAAGCCGCGGCCCCAGGCCGGGCCGCCGTCGGCGTGGATGTCGATCGCCACCCGCGCGCCCGAATGGTTGAGTATCTGCGCCCTGCGGTCCACGCACGGCCCGACACCGTGGTTGTCCGGCCGGGTCATCACCACGTGCGCGCCATCCGCGAGCAGGGCGGCCCGCAAATAGCGCGCGACGTTGAAGTTGTACCGCGCCTCGGTGTACCCACTGGCGGTCTGCGTGCCGGTGGTGTCACATGTCTCGGATTCCCGGCCATTCCAGATGAGGTGGTTGATGAAGCTGGGGTCGGTGCCATTGAGGCCGTTATGGCCGGGGTCGATGCCGACGGTTATCCCGGCGAGCGGCTTGGCCGCCGCGGTCGGCTGCGGAGCCGGTGTGGCCGGGCCCGGGTCCGGCGTCCGCACGGCGGCGGGGGAGGCCACGGTGTCACCGGCGGACCTGGTCCCGCTGGCTGCGGGCTGCGGGCTGCCGCACGCCGCAAGCAGGCAGGCCAGGACCGCCGGGCAGGCGACCGCGGGGATCAGCCGTCCCCGGCTGGCCCGCCCGGTGCTGGTCACGGTATGGCTCGCTCCCTCGCGCAGGATGGGTCAGCCGCTGAACGTGTCGATGTTCTCAATCTTCCACCGGCCGCCCTGGTGCAGGGCGGTGACGGCGAACATCGCGCCGGCGTAGCTGGCCTGGCCGGTGCCTGCCTTGGTGTCCTGCTGGTTGGCGAAGACGAGCAGCCGGGCCGTGTTGCCGTTGAGCAGTTCCACCCCGGTGTTGGTGACCCTGGTGGTGACGACCAGTTTCTGGGCCGGCGCGTTCTTGGTCACCAGCGCGAACAGGGTGTTGTACTCGCGCACCGCCGGGCCGGTGAGCACGGCCTGCGCCGCCCGCCGGGTCGCCGCGGTGTCGGCATAGTTGTAGGAGAAGATCGTGTTGACCGCGGCGGAGATTTCCCGGCGGACCGTGGCGGTGGCCGGCCCGTCGGTGAGCGCCGTGTTGGCCTGTGCGGCCGCGTCGCTGCGCAGGCTGCTGGCGTGCAGCGTGGCCCACACCCCGAACCCGGCCAGGACGACCGTGGCTGCCCCGAGCGCGGCGGCGATCCGCCAGCCCGGCCGCCCGGACGGCGTGGTCTCCCCGGACGCTGCGGGCGCCTCGGGCAGCCCCTTCCCGGGTTCTGCGATCTCGGATTGCACGAGATCGGACTTTCCGGCCTCGGCCCGCCCGTTCCCGGGTGGTGTGTTCTCGGGTTGTGCGATCCCGGATTGCACGAGATCGGACTTTCCGGCCTGCGCCGTGCCGGCGGGGCCGGCCCGTTTCGCGGCCGTCGTGGCACCTGCCACCAGGGCGGCGTCCTCGTCCGGCGGCACCTCGGTGACCTTGACGTCCTTGTCAGCCACCGCCGGAGCCCTTTCCACTGCTGGGCGACGCGGCGCCGACCGGGACCTGGCCGAGGGCGCTCAGCTTCCACCCGGACGACGTCCTGGCCAGCGTGCCGAGCAGGCGGCTCTGCTTGGTGACCGGTGATCCGCTGACGGGGGTCACGCTGATCTGGACGGCCACCATGATGCTGGCGGTGCCGGCCCTTGTATTCAGCGCGGTGAGCGCACCGTCCAGGATCCGCGCGGTGGTGACCGTCTTGGTCTGCTCGATCTGCTGGGTGAACTGTGTGCGGCCAGCGCTGATCTCGGTGTGCAGCGGCCCGGTCGAGGACTGCTCCCACAGCGCCAGGCCCGCGGCGACCTTGCGGTAGTCGAGCGTGTTGAAGTTCTGCACCGCCTGCTCACCCGCCTGCAGCACCTGGTCCCGAAGCTGGGCCGAGGCGGTCGGGCCCGCGCTCGACGCCCGGTACAGCGACCAGCCCGACCAGGCCGCGAACCCGGCGGCCAGGACGGCCAGCACCAGGGCGGTGGCCACAAGCGGCTCGGCCAGCCGCCCGCGGGCGCCCGGTCTGGTGGTCGCGCTTGCCGTCGTCATGCGCACAAACCCTAGGCGATGCCCGGGAGCGCTCGGACCAGGCTCATGGCGACAGCCCAAGCAGTCCGGCCAGCGGCGAGGAGGCCGCGGGCGCCGGGGCGTGTGCCGAGCCGCGCACGTCGATCCCGCTGCTCGCCGGCGAGGTGCACCGGGCCTTGGTGTTCAGCGGCGGCCCCGGTGAGGTATCCAGGCCGTTGCGGATCTTCGTGCCCTGGTACCCGGCGGTGCAGGGCAGCGGGTTGAAGAAGGTGAGTGCCACGCCGAACCGCGCTCCCTTGTTGGTGATCACCGTGGACCCGGCGGCGATCGCGGCTGGCAGGGCGGAGAACGTCTCCTGCACCGCGGCCCCGCGGGTGAGGGTGATCTGCGCGGTGGTCAGCAGGTTGGCGATCAGCGCGCCCAGCGTCGGGGTGTTGTCGGTGATCAGGCCGGCCACCTGGGTCGCGGCCGGGGCGCCGTTCGCGAACAGCCGGCGCAGGTCGGCGTCGGAGGCGACGAGCTGCCCGGCGAACAGCCGCGAACTGGCGGCGAACGAGCGGAACGCCGCCGCCTCTGCGTTCTGGGTGGCCAGCACCGTCTGGCCGTCCTGAATCAGCGTGTCGGTCTGCGGCAGCGCGGCGCCGGACGCGCGGACGAACTTGCTCTGCCCGTCGATGAGGGCCTGCAGGCTGGTGCTCGTGCCGCCGAACCCGGTGGCCAGGTTGTCGAGCACGGTGCGCAGATCGCCGAGCGGTACCGAGGTGGCCAGCTCGTTGACGCTGGTCAGCAGGCTGGTCACGGGCAGCGGGAGCGTGGTGTCGGCGCGCGGGATCACGCTGCCCTGGGTGAGGTAGGGCCCGCTGCTCGTGGCCGGCCGCAGGTTGACGTACTGCTCACCGACGGCGGACAGGTCGGCCACGCTGGCCGACAGGTCCGCCGGGATCGGCGGTGCGGAGTTGCTGATGTTCAGCTCCGCCTCGACCCCGGTCGGGGTGAGCCGCACCGCGCCGACCCGGCCCACCGATACGCCGCGGTAGGTCACGTCGGCCTGGGGGAAGATCCCGCCGGCGTTGGCGAGCTCCATCTGCACCGTGTAGTAACCGCGCAGGCCGAGGAGCCGGCCGAGGTTGGCGTAGTGGAACCCGGTGTAGCCGATCACCAGGACGGCGATCACCGCGAAGACCACGAGCTGGATCCTGGTGGCGCGGGTCAGCATCAGTGCCCACCCCCCTGCGAACCGGCCGTCGGCGTGGGGGTGGGGGCGGGGTGCGGCCGGACCGGGGCGATGACGGTCGTGCCCGGGGCGGCCTGGACGGACAGGTAGGCGTTGAGGTAGTCGCCCTTGATGTCCTTGAGCACCTGGTCGGTGAACGGATAGGTGAGCAGCACCTGCAGGGCCAGCGGGAGGTTCTGCCCGGCGTCGGCCAGATTGCGCAGTATCGGTTCGAGCGACCGCAGGTTCGCGGCGAAGTTGGCCTCGCTGGCGTTGATCGTGTGCACCGCGATGCCGCTGAGATTGTGCAGCGCGTTGAGCATCGTGACCAGTTGGGTGCGCTGCTCGGCGAGCACCTCAAGGCCGGGCGTGATGTGGTCGAGCACGTGGCCGATCTGCCGGTTGCGGGCGGCCAGGGTGGCGGACAGCGCGTCCAGCCCGTCCAGCGCGTGGATGATGTCCTGGCGGTGGTCGCTGAGGTTGCCGATCAGCGTGGCGAGCTGGCCGAGCAGCGACCGGATCTCCGGCTCGTTGCCCGCCAGCGCGGCGTTGAGCTCGGTGGTGATCACGTGCAGCTGGGCCAGGCCACCATCGTTGAGCACCAGCGACAGCGCGCCGAAGACTTCCTCCACGGTGGCGTTGGTGGTGGTGCGGTACAGCGGGATGACCGAGCCGTTGGTCAGCTGGCCCTGCGGCGGGATGCCCGGCGGCGCGGACAGCCCCACGTACTGCTCGCCGAGCAGGCTGGCCTGCTGCACCTGGGCGATCGCGTTGGCCGGCAGGTGGACGCTGCCGTTGATCTCCATGGTCACCCGCGCGGTCCAGCTGTGCGGCGGCAGATAGATCCGGGTCACCCGGCCGACAGAGACGTCGCTCACCTTCACCGAGGACTGGGGCACCAGGTCGACCACGTTGCTGAACTCCGCGGTCACCTGATAGGGGTGCGGGCCCAGGTCGGCGCCGCCGGGCAGCGGGATGCTGTAGATCCCGTTGAACCCCCCCGAACTGCATCCCGCGAGGCACACCGCGGTCACGGCGGCGGTCACCCCGGCGGCCAGCGCCGCTATCCGGGCGCGCCGCGGGGGCCGGGCAGCCCCGGGGTTGCGTATGGCAGCGAAACGCATCAGCGGCCTCCCGCCTGCACAGCCTCGGGTGTGCCGTACAAGCCCACAGCGGGCAGTGGCAGCGGCGGGACCGCGCGCAGTGCCGAAGGCGACAGCGGCACCGCGCCCGCCGGCCCGCTGCCGCCCGCGCCCGTGCCGCCCGCCGTGATCGCGGTCAGGTTGTTCGCACCTGGCCCCATGCTCAGCTCGTTCAGGTCGCCGCGGCCGTCCAGCGTGTGGTTCGTCGCGTCGTACGCGTTGACCACGTTGTCCACGGCCAGCGGTACGTTGCCCAGCGCCTCGGTCAGCGACGCGCGCTCGTCCACCAGGATCTTGGTGATCGACGCCAGCTTGGTGACGTTGGTCTTGATCAGGCCCCGGTTGTTCGCGATGAAGACCTGCACCTGGCCGAGCGCGATGGACAGTTCGTGCAGCGCACCGCCCAGGTCCTGCCGGTCGCTGGCCAGGAAGCCGGACACATCGGCGAGTTGCTGCTCGGCCAGCCGCACCTGCCCGTCGTTGGCCTTCAGCATCGAGGTGAACCGCTGCAGGTAGGTGATGGTGGCGAACAGGTTGCCCGCGTTGTCGCCCAGCGTCTTGGACAGCGCGCCGAACTGTGTGATCATCGCGTGCAGGTTGGCCCCGTTGCCGTCCAGGTTGGCCGAACCGGTCTTGACCAGCTCGGACAATGCCCCGTTCTTGTTCAGCCCGTTCGGCCCGAGCGCCTGGGTGAGCCGGTTGATGCTGGTGTAGATCTGGTCCACCTCGACCGGCACCGCGGTACGGTTCACCGGAATCACCGCGTTGGCGGTGAGCTGCGGGCCGCCGGTGTAGGCGGGGGTGAGCTGCACGTACCGGTCGGACACCACGCTGGCCGCGACCACCACGGCCGTCGCGTCGGCGGGCACCGCCACGCCGGAGTTCACCGTCATGGTGACCTTGACCTCGGTGCCCTGGGGCTGGACCGAGTCGACCGTGCCGACCGGGACGCCGAGCACCCGGACAGTGGAGCCGGGGTAGACCCCGATCGCCTCGCGGAAGTACGCCGTGACCTGCGTGCTCTTATGGGTGGCGTGGTACACGAGGACGCCGCCGGCCACCAGGGCCGCGGCCACGATGACCGCGCCGGCGCCGAGCACCAGCCGGTCCCGCCGCGTCCGCAGCAGGCCGCCGATCCGCATTGTCATCATCGCCGGGACCTCAGGGTTTCGGGGGCTCGCACCCGGTGGCGGGACCCGTGCCGGGCGGCAGGTAGGACTTGGGGACGATGCCACACAGGTAGGTGTCGAACCAGCGGCCGTTGCCCAGGGCGTTGCCGAGCAGCCGGTAGTAAGGCCCGGCCAGCGCCAGTGCCTTCTTGAGGTTCGCCTGGTTGGCCTCCAGCACGGTGGTCACCTGGTTGAGCGCCTGCAGCGTCGGGCCGAGCTTGGCCTGGTTGTCGCTGACCAGGCCGGACAGCTGGATGGCCAGCGCCTGCGTGCCGGTCAGCAGCTCGTGGATCGCGGCCTGGCGCTGGCGCAGTTCGCCCAGCAGCAGGTTGCCGTCGCCGAGCAGCTTGGCGAACTTGGCGTCCTCGCCGGCCAGCGCCCCGGTGACGTTCTTGGCGCCCCGCAGCAGGCCGGCCAGCTGGTTGTCGCGGGAGGCGATCGACTGGGACACCGAGGCGAGCCCGCGCAGCGCCGAGCGGGTGTACGGCGGCGTGCCGGAGAACGCTTCGGAGAGCGTCTGCAGGCTCTTCCCGAGCTGGACGGTGTTGATATGGCTGACCTCCTGGCCGAGCCCGTTGAACGCCTGTGTCACGTCGTAAGGCGAGGTGGTACGGGACAGCGGGATCGGTGTGGCCGGGTTCAGCGGCTGGGTGCCCAGCGGGTCAAGCGCCAGGTACTTGTCGCCGAGCAGGGTCTTGATCTTTATGGCGGCCTTGGTCTGGTTCCCCACCCAGGTGCCCTTCACCTTGAAGTTCACCGCGACCTTGTTGCCGGCCAGCGAGACGCCGGTCACCCGGCCGACGATAACCCCGGCCACCCGCACCTCGTTGCCCGCCTGCAGCCCGGCATCCTCGGCGAAGTACGCCGTGTAGCCGGTGCCCCCGCCGATGATCGGCAGGTTGGCCGAGTCGAAGACACCGAACGCCAGCACGGCGAGCAGCACCAGGCCGACGATCGCGACGGCGATGGGGTTGCGCTCGGACAGGGGCTTCATCACTTGCACCTCGCCGCGGTGACCGGGACCCCGGTGGGGTTGGGGCCGAACTGCTCCTTGACCCCGCTCACCAGCGCGTCGCACATGAAGAAGTTCAGCCAGGAACCGTAGGAGGCGAGCCTGGCGATCTGCGACATCTTGACCGGGAGGTTCTTCAGGAACGTGTTGACCGTCGGCGTGTTGTTCGCGAGGTTGCCGGCCACCCGCCCGAGCTGGGTGATGTCGGCGGTCAGCGGCGGCCGGGATACCTGGAGCAGGCCAGCGGTGGCGCTGGACAGGCTGGCGATGGCGGAGATGGCGCTGCCGATCGGCTGCCGGTCGGCAGCCAGCCCGGAGACCAGTTCCTGCAGCGTGCTGACCAGGTTGGACAGCTCGCCGCTGCGGGTACCGATCGTGTGCAGCACCGAGTTCAGGTTGTCGATCACCGCGCCGATGACCTGGTCCCTGGTAGCCAGTGCGGTGGTCAGCGACCCCACGCTGGCCACCAGCGCGGTGATGTTGGGGCTCTCGCCCTGGAAGACCTGGATGATCTCGGCGGAAAGCTGGTTCACGTCGCCGGGGGACAGCGCCTGGAACAGCGGCTGGAACCCGTTGAACAGCTCGGTCAGGTCCAGCGCGGGGGTGGTGTGCGTTTCCGGGATGGTGCCGCCCTGCGGGAGCGTCCGGCCCACCGGGCCGGTGCCCTGGCCGAGCTCGACGTAGCGCTGGCCGACCAGGTTGAGATACTTGATCGTGGCGGTTACCGAGGCGGGCAGCGTCCGGCCGGACTGCACGGCGAAGCCGACCAGCGCCTGGTCGCGCCCGTAGACGCTGATCGAGGTCACGTCACCGACCCGCACCCCGGCGATGTCCACGTCGTCGCCCACGTTCAGCCCGGTCACGTCGGTGAACACCGCCTGATAGCCGACCGTGGCGGAGACCCCGCTGTGGGCGATGCTGATGCCCAGGAGCGCGGTGACCGTGGCCGTGATCACGATGAAGATCAGCGACTTGATGACCGGGCCGGCCAGGCTCTTGCGCTTCATGCCGGGGTCCTCAGGGTCACCGTGGTGCCGCGGAACAGCGGGGCGGTGAGCAGGCTGCCCCAGCCGGGGATCAGGGCGGGGGAGCGGCCGAGCTCCATCCCGGTCAGCTCCCTGACCAGCTCGCTCTCTGCCGGGGAGCCGGCGATCTGGGCTGCGGTTGTGTGCGTTTGCGGCCCGGCCGGCCGGCGCCCGGCCGCCGGGCGCCCGGCCTTGCCTGGCGTGCCCGCGGGAACGGACGTGGCCGCGGCATTGGACGGGGCGGCGCCGTCGTTGAGGGTGATACCGCGGAACGGGATCGAATAGCAGTGCGGCCCCAGGTTGTCACCGAACTTCGGGGTGTCCTGGCCGAACACGTAGCGGCCGATGTTGTGTGGCCCGAGCGGCGGCACCACGACCGCCTGGACGTGCAGGCCCGGCTGGTTGGTGCCCTTGCCGAGCAGCTTGTTGACCGCGGGCTCGAAGTTGACCAGGTCCTGCAGCGAGCAAGGGAACTCGGGGGAGTAGCGGGCCAGGATCTGCAGCGTGCCCACGCTGTCCGCGTTGAGCTGGATGATGTTGGACGAGTTGGCGTCGAGGAAGGCCTGCAGGTCACCGGAGGCCGTGGTCACCGTGCTGTACAGCGCGGAGATGCTGGCCCGCTCGGCCACGACCGTCTGGCTGGTGACGGTGAAGTCGGTCAGGGCCTGGACGAGGTCAGGCGACGCCTGATTGAAGTTCCTGGCGAACGTGGCGAGCTCTTTGATGTCGTTGTCCAGGGCGGGCAGGTGCTGGTTGTACTTGGCCAGGTAGGCGTTGAGCGCCACCAGGGTCTGCCCCAGTTCCTTGCCGTGGCCCTGCAGGCCGTGGGCGAGCGCGGTCAACGTGACCGACAGCTTGTCCGGCTCCGAGGCCTGCAGCAGCGGGAGCAGGTTGTTCAGCACCTTCTCCAGTTCCACCGCGTCGGCGGCGTGGTCCTGCGTGATGACCGCGCCCGCGGTGAGCCGGGCCGGTGCGGGCGCGGCCGGCATGACCAGGTCCACGTACCGCTCGCCGAACAGCGTGGTCGGCAGCATCTCGGCGGTCACGTTCGCCGGGATCTGGGACACCATGCCGGGCTGGATCGCCAGCTCCAGCCGGGCCCCGGTGCCGGCGGCGGAGATTTGCCGCACCTCGCCGACCTGCACGCCGCGGATCATCACGTCGGCGCCCGGGTGCATCTCGTTGCCGACGCTGTCGGTGTACAGCGTCACCATGGCCGCCGGGGTGAACTGCTTGTTGTACAGAGCCACCGACAGCCACACCAGCAGGGCGAAGACCAGCAGGAACACCACGCCGACCAGCCGGCGCCTGGTTTTGGCCTGTGCCGGGGACAGCCTCATCCGGCGACTCGTACGGTCGTCGTGGCGCCCCAGATCGCCAGGCTCATGAAGAAGTCGATGATGTTGATCATGACGATCGCGGTGCGCACCGCCCGGCCCACGGCGACGCCCACACCCGCCGGGCCGCCGCTGGCCCGGTACCCGTAGTAGGTGTGGATGAGGATCACCACGACGCTGAACAGCATCACCTTGAGGAAGGACCAGAGCACGTCCACCGGTGAGAGGAACAGTGCGAAGTAGTGGTCGTAGGTCCCCGCCGACTGTCCGTTGAACAGCACGGTGACCAGGCGGGAGCCGAAGTAGGAGCTGACCAGGCCCAGCGCGTACAGCGGGATGACGGCGATGAAGCCCGCCACGATCCGGGTGGTCACCAGGTAGGGGAGGCTGGGCACGCCCATCCCCTCCAGCGCGTCCACCTCCTCGTTTATCCGCATGGCGCCCAGTTGCGCGGTGAATCCCGCGCCCACGGTGGCCGACAGTGCCAGCCCGGCGACCAGGGGCGCGATCTCCCTGGTGTTGAAGTAGGCGGAGACGAAGCCGGTGAACGCGGCAGCACCGATCTGGTTCAGCGCGGCATAGCCTTGCAGGCCCACGACGGTTCCGGTGAACAGCGTCAGGGCGACCATCACGCCGACCGACCCGCCGATCAGGGCCAGCGCGCCGCTGCCGAAGCTGACCTCGGCCAGCAGCCGCAGCACCTCCTTGAAGTAGCGCCGGACGGCGCGGGGGGTCCAGGCCAGCGCCCGTGCGTAGAAGAGGAGCTGGTCGCCGAGCATGTCCAGCCAGGACAGGCTCCGGTCGCCGAACGCGGCGAAGCGGGCAGGCCACCTGCCCGCGCCTGTGCCGGTCACCACGCCCATGGGTCACGATCCCTTCGGGGGGACGATCTGCAGGTAGATCGCGGTGAGGACCAGGTTGACGAAGAACGTCAGCAGGAACGTGATCACCACGGACTGGTTGACCGCGTCGCCGACGCCCTTGGGGCCTGGCTTGGGGTTCAGGCCCCGGTGCGCGGCGACCACCCCGGCGATGAACCCGAAGATCAGCGCCTTGATCTCGCTGATGAACAGGTCCGGGGTCTGCGCGAGCGCGGAGAAGCTGGCCAGGAACGAGCCGGGGGTGCCGTGCTGGAGGAAGACGAAGAAGAAGTAGCCGCCGAGCACGCCGACCACCGACACCAGGCCGTTGAGCAGCAGAGCGACGAACATCGCGGCCAGCACCCGTGGCACGATCAGGCGCTGGACGGGCGAGACGCCCATCACCTCCATGGCCTGCATCTCCTCGCGGATGGTGCGGGAGCCGATGTCGGCGCAGATGGCCGAGCCGCCCGCCCCGGAGATCAGCAGCGCCACGATGATCGGGCTGGCCTGCTGGACGACGGCCAGTACGCTCGCCGCGCCGGTGAACGACTCCGCCCCGAGCTGCTGGGTGAGCGAGCCGACCTGGAGGGTGATCACCGCGCCGAACGGGATCGACACCAGCGCGGTCGGCAGGATCGTCACCGAGGCGATGAACCAGAACTGCTCGGTCAGCTCGCGGGCCTGGAACGGGCGCTTGAACGTGAGCCGGATCACGCTCGCCGCGAGCACGAACAGGTTGCCGGTCTGCCGCAGCGCCCCGGCGCCGAAGAAGCTGGCCTCCCGCCTGGTGTCCGGCTCTGGGCTCGTGGTCTCCGGCTGCTGCTCCTGTGTGGTCACCCGCTGCCTCCCGGCCAGTCGGGCGGCCAGCGGCCGGGCCGCTCCTGCTCCGCGGTTTCCTGCTCGGCCTCGCGCTGCGCCGCCTCACGCTCCCGCGCCAGCCGCCAGGCCTCGGCGCGCGCCTGGGCCTGGGCCCGCTCCCGCTCCGGGTCACTGGCCGTTGCGGGGCCGCTGGCCGGGCCGGCCCGGCCTGCTGGCCGGTGCCGGCGATGTCGGCGAGGATCGCCTGCTGCGCCGCGGTGGGCAGGGTGGGCAGGATGGACATCACCCGGTCCATCCGCCGCTGCACGGCCTGCCGCTCAGGCAGCCCGGGGGTAGGGACCAGTTGCGGCATGAGGGCGGGGCTCCCCATGGTGAGGGGTTCGCCATCTCTGAGGCTGGCCGCCTTCTCCAGGGCCAGCGTGGCCTCGTCCTTCTCTTCCGACATGCCGATCGGCCCGATCCTGCGGCCGTTCACGAACTGGGTGATGACCGGGTTTTCGCTGGTGAGCAGCACCTCGCGCGGGCCGAACATGACCAGGTTGCCGCGGAACAGCATGCCGATGTTGTCCGGTACGGTCCGGGCGATCTGGATGTCGTGCGTGACGATCAGGATGGTGGCGTCGATCTCCGCGTTGAGATCGATCAGCAGCTGTGACAGGTAGGCGGTGCGCACCGGGTCGAGCCCGGAGTCCGGCTCGTCGCACAGGATGATCTCGGGGTCGAGCACCAGGGCACGGGCCAGCCCGGCGCGCTTGCGCATGCCGCCGGAGATCTCGCCGGGAAACTTAGGGTCCTGGTCGGTCAGGCCCACCATGGCCATCTTCCCGTGCACGATCTCGCGGATCTCCGCCTCGGTCTTCTTGGTGTGCTCGCGCAGCGGGAAGGCGATGTTGTCATACAGGTTCAGCGAGCCGAACAGCGCACCGTCCTGGAACATCACGCCGAACAGCTTGCGTACCTGGTAGAGCTGGCGCTCCGAGCAATGGACGGTGTCGATTCCGTCGACCATGACCCGGCCGCGGTCGGGCCTGATGAGGCCGACCAGCGACTTGAGGAACACCGTCTTGCCGGTGCCGGAGGGCCCCAGCATGACGCTCACCTCGCCGGGCGGCAGGGAGAGCGAGATATCGCGCCACACGACATGGCGCCCGAAGGACTTGGTCAGCCCTTCAACGACCACCTCGGTGCCCATCTCACCTCCCTGGAGAACTGGCGGCCACTGCTGCCCGCCATCTCAGCCGATAACCTTACGTATCGGCTTCACCGGCATCGGTGTCCCAGTCTTCGGTATGCAGCCAAAGGCGCCTTGTACGGTGCACAGTGGGCCCTGGGTGAGCACGGTGAAGTTCCGGGGGCCCGAGATCGCCGCATTGAAGATCAGGTCCAGTTTGTCCGCCGCCGCCCCGCAATTCTTGAAGTGCGGAATCGTGGCATTGCCGGTGAGTGGGCCGCCGAACTGGATGCTGTAAGGGGGGTTCGTCGCGTTGCTTCCCGTCAATATGACGTCGAATGGCGGCGTCTCGCAGTGGGATCCCACGTCGAGCGGCACGCCGTTGACCTTGACGCTGCCCGGGGCGATCAGCGCCCGTAGCCGCGAGTATGCCGTGGCGACATTCTCGCAACTCCGGAACTTGTTGGGATTGCATGGCGTACCGGGCAGGGCGGGCCCTACGACGAAAATGTTGATCGTGCCCTGCTCCATCAGATCCAATGTGGCGGTGGTGGGCACGAAGCCGAAGCTGAGGAACGTTGCCGTCGACGGCGGGAATTGGTGCAGTCCGTGGAACTCCAGCTCCGCGGCATTGTCAAGCTGGAGGTAATTCACCTGTGGCGTGAGATTCGCCAGTGTATTTATTGTTTCATACACATTCGTGATAACTGGCGCGAGCAACGCGGCGCCTTTCAGCTTGCGCACGTCGGCATACCCGGTTGCGAAGGCGCACCCTTGCGACGGTGTATGGGCGTGGAGCGTGAGTTTCGGGTGGGGCGGCGGCGGGAAGCGGGGGTTCAGTTTCAGCCCGCCCGGTGGCAGCTTGGGGCACTTCCCCGTGGTGGGGTTGTGCTGCGGCCCGGCCCGGCGCGCCTTCCCGGTGACCAGCACGGCCCCCAGGGCAGCGCGCTGACCCGGAGCCAGCACGCAGGTCACCACGAGCGGGGCGTGGGCGCCCGGCGCTGGGGTGGCCCGCCCGCCTGGCGCTGGCGTGGCCAGCCCGGGAGCGCCCGGCCTCGCCGCCGGGCCTGGCGCGGGAACGGCTCCCGGGCCCGGCGTCGTCGCCGGGCCCGGCGCGGGCGCGGCGGCCCTGCCCGCGGTGAATGAGACCGAGAGGCCAGCGGCGGTGAGCGCGACGGCCCCAGGCGAGGACGCGGTCACCGACGGCACCGTGCCCGCGGCGGTCAAGGTCAGGGCGCCGTGCGCCGGCCGGTGGACCGGGTGGGCAGTGACCCCCGGCCACACGGCACTAGTGCCGACGGAGCCTTCGGATTCGCTGACGGTGAGCCTGGTGGCCGCGCTCACGGTAGCGGAGTGCAGGCTGGCCAGCGCGGAGACGGCCGCGGGTGGCAGGGCCATGGTCAGCGTGACGCCGGTCGGCTGGATGGGCTTGCCCACCTTCGCCACGGCGGGAAGCGCGCCGTCACGCCAACGGTCACCGGGTGCGGTCCTGCGGGGAAACGGCACTGGTAGGTCAGCGAGAGTGCCGCGGCAGACGGGGCGCTGCCCTGGCTCCCGGAAGCCGAGGCGGCGCCTGCGGCGAGGCCGGTGGCCGCCACCATCCCGGCCAGGGCCGCGACCCGGGCCGCAGCCCTGGGGACACGCCGCGCAGTCCTCCGCGTCCACTTCATGCGTGGCCGGCGCTCCCCACGGGACGCTCGCCACGGCGCCTGTGCGCGGGCGCGCCTGCGGGGACAAGCCCGATCTCAGAGATGGCGAGAGCCACGCATCCGCCTCCGTCCATGACCGGCCTGACCTCCGCGTCACCCGTGCAGCAGCGCGCTGGAGGCCACACATGCGCGCGCCCCGGCCTCATCGTCGGCCCTGCCCGCAGCCCGCCCGTGCTAGCTGCGGCAAGCCGTTTTGTTACCGGCCAGTATCCTAGGTATTACGGATATCAGGGTCAAGGGCACGTTAACAGATACCGAACCGAGACAAGCCCCGATTCGCCCAGGTCTCCGCAGGTCACAGCCGCGTCACGGCGGTCACCGGGCGGCGGCCGGATTCTCCTGGTCATCGGCACGGCATCCGCCTCGCTACGGACTGGTGATGGCCTGCGCCGGGGTCACCGTGCCCGTGCCGGTCAGGGCGAAGGAATCGCCGTTGTTGACCCCGGCCAGGAAGCCGCAGCCGCCTATCACCTCATAGGCGTGCAGGTCACCGCCGGTCCGGACGAACCTCAGCTTATGAGTGTTGTTCACCCGAAGGTGAATGATGAGACGGAACCGCTGGGCCGCCCGGTGACCCGGGCGGCCCAGCGGCATGCTCAGTGATCCCGATGGGTCACGGGCTGGTGATGGTCTGCTTGGGGCTGACGGCGTAGGAGCCCTTGAACGAGCTGCCGTCGCCGCTGTTGATCAGGCCCGCGCAGCCGTTGACGTTGTAGACGTGCAGGTTGCCGGCGCCCGTGGTGGCCAGCTTGCCGGTGCTGTTGGTGTAGGTGGCCGTCACCATGCCGTTGTTGGCGGTCGCGCCGGTACCGTCCACGGTGGCGGAGCAGCTGGGGCCGGTCAGCGTGGCGTGGATGCCGGTGATGGTGCCCGTGGTGACGCCGTTCTTGAAGGTCTTGGCGTTCAGCTTCCACGGGAGGTGGCTCGTCTTCACCGTGAACTGCAGGCCCAGCGGGCCGGTGCAGTTGCTGAAGGACATTGCGGTGATCGAGGCGATACCGGTGCCCGACAGCCCGCTGCCCGTCTTGGTAGTGCCCTTGCCGCTCGATGACGTGCAGGTCAGAACGCTGCCGGTGCTCGTGTCCTTCAGTGTCGTGGTGCCGGCCTTGGCCGTGATGGCCCCGCCGGGCTTGACGGTCCAGGTGGCCGCGACCCCGGCGTTGGTCGCCGCGCCTGCGGAACTGGCGGACAGGGCCAGCATCCCGGCCAGTGCGGCACCGGTGACCAGAACGCTCCCGGCACGCTTGAGGATTGTCATGGTTGTCCCTCTCCCTGATCGGCTTGCCCGCCCATCCCGTGAGCAGGCTTGCTGTGATGGACCCCCTCGCTTTGCCCGGCTCCGGGGGGAATGAAACGTACTCATCAGTAATATTCATCGGAAGCATGGATAAAGCGGGGCGACCGCCAGGTTATGGCGATCGCCCCGCGTGGGCCTCAGCCCGGCAGTGTGACCCTCAGGGGATCACGTGGGCCTTGCCGAGGGTGAGCGAGATGGTGTTGCCCGGCCCTGTGACGGTCAGGTTGAGCACCGGTGTGACCAGGCCGCAGCCCGCGAACGGCGGGACCGTGTAGGTGCCGCTGACGGTACCGCCGTTGACGATGCTGAAGCCCGGCTGGCTGGCCAGTGCCACCGAGGCCGGGGTCGCGCTCTCGCACGCCGGGCCGACCGGGACCGGCAGCCCGCCCACCGACAGGCTGGTGACCTGCAGCGTGATGTTGGACATTGTGCTGACCGCGCCGGTGCTCAGGTTGACAGTTCCGGTCGTCGGCCCGTCCTGGATGAAGGCCACCGTTGCGGTGACCGGGATCACGCCGAACTCCTTGAACGACCCGGTGGCCGGCGGGAGGTTGAGACTGGCGGTCACCTTGCCGGTGCTGAGGTTCACCTTGGACCGCAGCGTGCCGGGGCCGAGGGTGACGGTCGCGTTGGCGGCTTTGAGGAACGTGCTGCCGTTCACCGGGTACCTGACCTTGAGCGTCGTGGCCGCCGACGCGGCCGCCGGGGTGGCGGCGATCGTCGCGACCGCGAGCAGGCCGGCAATGGCCGTGGCTGCCATGCCGCGGCCTGGCATCCGCACGAGCCGGTTCATGAGATCTCCTTGGTCTCGAGATACGGGTGGGATGAATGGGGATTCATTGTCCGGAAAACAGTAGGGCAGCCACCGGATAGTGCCGGGCAGTGCCAGCAGTCCGGTGGCTGCCCCTCAGGCCGCTAACGGCCTGCCGTGCTCGTTACGGGGAGGTGATCTTCTGTGACGGGGTCACCGTGTAGACGCCGGTGAACTGGGTGGCGTCGCCGGTGTTGATCAGGCCGGCGCAGCCGACGACGCCCCAGACGTGCAGGTTGCCGCCGGTGGCGAGCACCGAGAGCTTGTGGGTGCTGTTCTTGTAGGTGACCTTCACCTTGCCCTTGCTGGTGGCGGTGGTGCCACCTACGTTGGCGGTGCAGCTCGGGCCGGACAGCTTGGACTTGATGCCGTTGATGAAGCCGGTCGTGGTGCCGGTGCCGGCGTTGTAGGAGGTGCCACTCAGCGTCCACGGGAAGGCGCTGTTGGTGACCGTGAAGGTCAGGCCCAGCGGGCCCGTGCAGTTGCTGAAGGACAGCTTGGTGATGGAGCCGATGTTGGTTCCGCTGATACCGCTGCCACTCTTCAGCGTGCCGGACGAAGTGGACGACGTGCAGGTCAGCACGCTGCCAGTGTTGGTGTCCTTGAGAGTCGTCGTGCCAGCCGTTGCGGTGATCGCGCCGCCCGGGGTGATCGTGAAGGTGATTGCCACCGCGAGGGCGACGCCGGCGGTCGCGCCGATCGTCGCGGCCGTCGCGATACCAGTGAACAGGACCCTGCGGGTAAGTCGCTTACGAATCGCCATCCGTACCTCTCTCCATTGAATCGGTACACCTGACCCCGCCCGGTGATCAGGCCGCCTATCGTGGACCCCGGTCTGCCGATAGGCTACCGGCGAGTACGTTACCGGGACGTAACATTGCGCGCAAGGGGTCAGCCATGGACAAATACGGGCGATGTCACATTCGCCGAGCGCATGGCCGGGCCAACTGTCTAGTATTTCGATATGCTTAGTAGAATATTTGCCGAGGGCCCGGGAGCAGCGCTGCTGCCGCGCCCCGATGAGTCCGAAGTTGTGATCGCCCCGCCTGCTCCCGGCCTTGGCTACTGGGCCGGTGCTCCCAGCGCGGCCCTGGGCGACGATGGAATCTACCTCGCCTACCGGCTACGCCGGCCGATCGGGGCGGGCCGGGGCTACGCGATCGCCGTGGCCCGGTCCGCCGACGGAGTGCACTTCGAGACGCTCACCACCATCGGGCGCGACGAGGCCGGCGCGGAGTCCCTGGAGCGGCCGGGGCTGGTGCGCGACAGCTCGGGCCGGTGGCGGCTGTACCTGAGCTGTGCCACGCCCGGCACCAAGCACTGGCGGATCGAGTTGCTTGAGGCCGCGCATCCGGCCGAGTTCGACGTCGCCAGGCGCGTGGTCGTGATTCCCGGGGATGCGAAGACCGGCGTCAAGGACCCGGTGATCAGGCTGAACGGCAGCTGGCAGATGTGGGCGTGCTGCCACCCGCTGGCCGATCCCGCCGAGGCCGACCAGATGGTGACCGACTACGCGACAAGCCCCGACGGGCTCGACTGGACCTGGCACGGCACCGCGCTGAGCGGCCGGCCTGGTCACTGGGACGCACGGGGCACCCGGATCAGCGCGGTGTGGCAGGACGGCGAGTCCGTGGTCGCGTTCTACGACGGGCGGGCCACCGCGGCCGAGAACTACGAGGAGCGCACCGGCGTCGCCAAGGGCGACGGACCCGTCTCGCTGGCGGCGCTGGGCGCGGATCCGGCGGCCGAGTCGCCCTACGCCGGCAAGGGCCTGCGTTACCTCGACTTCATCGAGCTTCCCGGTGGCGCGCTCCGCCTCTACTACGAGATGACCCGGCCCGACGGCGCCCACGAACTGCGCACCGAACTGCGGCAGCGTTAGCCCGGGGGGCGACCCCCGGAACCCCCGGTGGCCTGCGGCCCGGTTCCTTCGTCACCGGGCCGGGGCCCTGCTGGCCCGGGGGAGCGACCCCCCGGGGGCCACGCTGCCCGGTGCTGGAAGCCGTTAGAGGCGGGGCTGGCCGTTGCGGGCCTGCGACTGCCCGGCCGGCCTAGCGCCGACCAGCCCGCCGGAACGCTCCCTCGGCCGCAGCCAGTCGCCGAAGTAGGCGCCGGTGAGCCGCTCGAGCTGCCTGGTGTCGTCCTCGAAGTAGGGCAGCATGGCCTGGCGTTGCTCCCAGGACAGCGGCTGGCGCTGGCCGGCGTTCTGCTGCAGAAAGCGCTCCAGCGACCGCGACAGGGAGTTGCCCGCCCCGCCCGGCAAGTGCCGGCCGGCCGCGGCGGCGCCCCTGGCCAGCTTGGACACGGCCAGGTGGGTGACCGAGCCGGGCGGCTGCGCGGTGACGTTCTCCCTGGGTACGTGCGCGACGATGCCCGGATGGACGCCGAGGAACTGGCAGATGTCGTCGAGGGCCAGCGCCGGGGTGTCCAGGAGGGCGCGGTAGCGCAGGATGAAGACCTGTTCCCTGGGGAACCTGAGGAACAGGTGCTCGAGCTGCTCGGCGTACCGGCCGAGCCGGGTGTAGTGCCAGAACGGCGCCCAGCCGGCCGCCACGCGGGCGTCCTCCTCCGCACAGGCACGGACGAAGTCGCTGACCGGCTCCAGCCCGGCCGACCACAGGTGGGTCCAGTTGGAATGGGCGCGCTCGACCGGGTCGCGCAGGATCACGATCATCTTGACGTGCGGGATCAGTTCGGCGATGCGGCGCTGTGCGGCACGGTCATAGAGATAGAAAGGCGTCGACTCGCCGCGCAGGGTGCCGGCCGGGGCGGCAGCGAACAGCGCCTCGTAGTCGGTGCGCCGCCAGACATGCTCGCGGTAGGTCTGCACGTCGCCAGGCCCGCCACCGCGGACCGGCGGAGGCCCGTCGGTGAGGAAGAACTTGGGCTCCTTGATCGGCGACATGAACAGGCCCGGATGTGCGGCCAGGGCGGCATGCAGCGCCGTGGTGCCCGCCTTGGGCGCGCCGATGACCAGGAAATCCGGCAAGGTCACGGGGGAGACCTCCTCGGGCACGGCCTGCGGCCATGCGTAAATCGATAATTCCGACCTAGTTGATAGATTAATTGGGTCCCCTGACAGCGTCAACTGGTGCCCTCGCGGGTTGTGGCTAAACGTCCAGGCGTGCGGCATGGGTCACACGGGACGGGGGGCTTGACTCTACGAACACCAGGCCGATGTTGCTGATCAGCGCGAAGACCAGGCCGGCGTGCGCCGTCAGAGCCGGGCGGGCAGCTCCGAGGTCCACATGACCAGGCGGGTGCGGTCGCCGCGGAACAGGTCGCGGGCGAACTCCACCGGCGTGCCCTCGTCGGCGTAGGCGGTCCGCTCCACCAGCATGAGTGCCGCCCCTTCCTTCACCTCCAGCGCTTCCGCCTCCCGTACCCCGGCGCTGACCGGCTCCAGGCTTTCCTTGGCGCGGCAGGGGCGCTGCCCGTAATTGGCTTCGAGCAGTTCATACAGTGAGCCGTCGAGGCGGCAGCCGAGCATGCCGGGGAAGACAGCGGCCGGGAACAGCGAGTGCTCAAGCGCGATGGGCTTGCCGTCGCCGAGGCGGACCCGCCGCACCTCGTACAGTGCCACCCCCTCCGCCACCTCCAGCGCGGCGGCGGCCACCGGGCCGGCCGGCCGCTCCGTGGCGGACAGCACCCTGGCACCCGCCACCATCCCGTGCCGGCGCAGTTGCTCGGAGAAGCCGGCCAGCGTGGTGAGGTCCTGCTCCAGCTTGGACTCGGCGACGAAGGTGCCGCCGCGGCGCCCGACGGTGCGGGTGACCAGCCCGCGCCTGGCCAGGCTGGCCAGCGCATGGCGCAGCGTCATCCGGCTGATCCCGAGCCAGGCGGCAAGGTCCTGCTCGGTGGGCATCCGGTCGCCCGGGGCGAGGCGGCCGACCGAGATCAGCTCCGCCAGCCAGTCCTCGATCTGGGCGTGCACGGTGGTGCCCGGGCCCCGGTTGATCGGCGGTGGCGCCGGGCCGAGGATCTGTGCTGCCGCGGGCGCTGGCCCGGGCCATGGCGGGGAAGGCATGCTCAGTCCAGCATCGCTCATCCCTCTGGCTGGGTCGCCCGGCTGGGCGGCGTGGCCGCGACCAGCGGCGGGTCGTCGGCGGAGGGGGAGATCACCGGGGCGAACTCCTTGGTGCGCCCGACCGCGAGGTAGTAGATCGCGCCGATGGCCGCGATGACCACGAACACCGTCCACAGGATCGGGATCTTGTTCAGGAACTCGAGGTGGAAGTCGAGTTGCTGCACGCCGCCGATGACCGTCTGGTTCGGCTCGGGGTTGCTGGCCGCGCGCGGCCACGCGAAGTTGATCAGCATGGCGCCGCCGTAGATCAGCCCGACGATGTTGACCACCAGCCCCCAGCGGCCGAGCCTGAACGGCGCGGTGGTCTTGGGCCAGCCGCCCAGCCGGGCCCGCAGGATCGCGATGTTACCGAGGAAGTAGCTGAGGTAGATCATCGCGGTCGCCGCGATGGCGACGGTGGCGGCACCCGAGTACTGGATGAACGGCACGGCCGCGAGCACCGCGATCACGATGCAGGTCCAGACCGGGGTGTGCAGGCTGGGTGCGACCTTCGACAAGGGCTTGGAGAACGGCAGCGTGTTGTCCCGCGACATGCCGAAGCACAGCCGGATCGTCGCCGCCATGATCGACAGGCAGCAGACGAAGATGGCGGCGGAGACCACGAACAGGTAGAGCGTGGCGAACCCGGTCGAGAAGTTGGCCTCGATGACGTTGGCCGGGGACCAGACGTTGGTGACCGCCGTATGCATGTTCGGGATGGCCATCAGCGTGCCGAGCAGGAACACGCCGCCGATGATGAACGCGCCGATGATGGAGAAGAGCACCGCCTTGGGCGCCGCCCGGCGCGGATCCTTGGTTTCCTCGGCCAGCGTCGCAGCGGTGTCGAAACCGTAGATCACGAACAGCGACATGAACATCGCCGCCAGGAACGAACTGCCGTTGACGTGGAAGCCGGCGCTGTTGGTGACCACATGGAAGCCCTGGTGGTTGTGGAACGCCATCAGGATCAGCGCGAACACGAACATGCCGAGAATCTCGAACACCACGCCGGTGTTGTTGATCAGCGCGACCAGCCGGACGCCGTAGATGTTCAGCACGGTGATCACCGCCAGGGTGATCAGCGCGAAGACCAGTTCGGTGTGCAGCGTCAGCTGCAGGCTGTGCCAGCCGAGGCCGTTCAGGGCCGGAATCAGCGCCAGCGGCAGCGTGGCGACCACCGCGGTCACGGTCAGGATTCCGGCGAACAGGTAAATCCAGCCGGTGATCCAGGAATAACTCCGGGTGCTCAGGTACTTGGTCCACTGAAATACCGAGCCGGCCACCGGATAGTGGCTGGTCACCTCGGCGAAGTTCAGCGCGATGATGAATTGGCCGAGAGCCACCACCGGCCAGGTCCAGATGAAGACCCCGCCCAGGGTGGTCAGGCCGAGCGCGAACAGCGTGAAGATGCCGGTCGAGGGCGAGATGTAGCTGAACGCGACCGCCCACGAGCTGAACAGGCCCAGCCCGCGCTTCAATTCCTGTTGATAGCCGAAACGCGCCAAGTCGGCGGCATCGGTCTGGTGATCGCTTGAGGTGCCGGGACTGGCGCTCATCCGCTGGTCCTTCCGTTGCGGTCCTGCGCAGAATGAGGCGTAGCGTAGGCTTCTCAAGGCCTAACTGTCTAGACCTTTGACAACTTAGGATTACTTGTCTCTTTTCGTCTAGACCTTATGGGGTCTACTCTCATCTCGTGTCCGATGTCACTGAGTTGTTTGACCGCGTTCCGGCGCTGGCCCACACCCCCCGGTCGGTGACGGCTCTGCCGGGCGGGCTGACCAACCGGAACTACAAGGTGACCACGCCCGACGGCGCCTACGTGGCCCGGATCTGGTCCAAGGGCGACATGCTGGCGATCAACCGGGACCACGAGCATCACAACTCGATGGCCGCGGCCCGGGCAGGGGTCGGTGCGCCGGTGGTGGCCTACCGTCCCGAGGACAGCCTGCTGGTGCTCGGCTACATCGACGGGCGCACCTTCGGCAACGCCGACGTGGCCGAGCCCGCGAACATCGGCCGGATCGCCCGGGCCTGCCGCCTGTTGCACGCCGGCCCGAGGTTCCTCGGCGACTTCAATATGTTCGCCATCCAGCGGCGCTACCGGGCCGTGGCGCGCGAACACGGGTTCGCCATCCCGGCCGGCTACGACGACCTGATGGGGCACGTCGAGGACGCCCGCGCGGCGCTGGCCGTCCGGGAGGACCGCACCGTGCCGTGCAACAACGATCTGCTTGCCGCCAACTTCATCGACGACGGGGAGCGGATCTGGCTGATCGACTACGAGTATTCGGGCAACAACGACGCCTGCTTCGAGCTGGGCAACATCTGGGGGGAGTGCAGGCTGTCCCTGGACGCGCTGGCCGCCCTGACCGCCGCCTATTACGGGACGCCGCTGCGGAACAAGGTCGCGCGGGCCCGGCTGCTCGGCATCGTGGGCAAGTACGGCTGGACGCTGTGGGGTGCGATCCAGCATGCGACGAGCCCGCTCGACTTCGATTTCTGGTCCTGGGCGATGGAGCGCTTCGACGGCGCAGCGCAGGGTCTGACCAGCAAGGACTTCGCCCGGCTCTTGGAGGACGTGCAACGTGAGGACTAGTGGCCGGGAGCCGGGCACCGGGGGGCTCCGGGCCGTGGGGCCCGGGGGCGGGCCCCCGGGGAGGCGGAGCGCACCCCAGGGCCAGCACTTGCTGCCGCAGCGGGCCCGCATCGTCATCATCGGCGGGGGCGTGATCGGGACCAGTGTGGCCTACCACCTGGCCACGGCCGGCTGCCGCGACGTCCTGCTGCTGGAACAGGGGCAGCTCTCCTGCGGGACCACCTGGCACGCCGCGGGGCTCGTCGGCCAGTTGCGGGCCTCGGAGAGCGGGACCCGGCTGGTCCAGTACTCCACCGAGCTGTACTCCAGGCTGGCCACGGAGGTGGGCCAGGACACGGGGTTCGTCCGGTGCGGCGGCGTCATTGTCGCGCGAACCCCGGAGCGCATGGTTCAGCTGAAGCGGACGGCCGCGGCCGCGGCAGCGTATGGCCTGTCCTGTGAGATCATCACGCCGGAGCAGGCAGGCGAGCTGTGGCCGGTCATGGACACCACCGGCCTGTGTGGCGCGATCTGGCTGCCCGACGACGGCAAGGCCAACCCCGCCGACCTCACCTACGCCTTGGCCAAGGGGGCCAGGGACGCGGGCGTGGTGATCGCCGAGCACATCAGGGTCACCGGCATCCGCACGGCCTGCGGCGCGGTGACCGGGGTCCGCACCGCGAACGGGGACATCGAGGCCGAGATCGTGGTCAACTGCGCCGGGCAGTGGGCAAAGCAGGTCGGCGCGTGGTGCGGGGTGAGCGTGCCGCTGCACTCATGCGAGCACTTCTACGTGGTGACCGAACAGATCGACGGGGTGCATCGCGACCTGCCGATCCTGCGCGACCCTGACGGCTACACCTATTTCAAGGAGGAGGTGGGCGGCCTGGTGGTGGGCGGGTTCGAGCCCAACGCCAAGCCGTGGGTGGCGCCCGACGCGCTGCCATACCCGTTCGAGTTCCAGTTGCTGCCCGAGGACTGGGACCACTTCTCGCTGCTGGCCGACGAGGCCCAGCTGCGGGTCCCCGCGCTGCGCACCACGGGGATCAAGAAGATGTACAACGGCCCGGAGAGCTTCACCCCGGACAACCAGTTCCTCATCGGCGAGGCGCCGGAGTGCCGCAACTTCTTCGTCGCGGCCGGGTTCAACTCGGTCGGCATCGCGTCCGCGGGCGGCGCTGGCCAGGCGCTGGCCCAGTGGATCCTCACCGGGGACCCCGGCATCGACCTGACCGCCTCCGACATCCGGCGGTTCGCGTCGTTCAACGGGAACAACCTGTGGCTGCGCGACCGGGTCGGCGAGATCCTCGGCCTGCACTACGCGCTGCCCTGGCCGAACCGGGAACTGGCCACGGCGCGCCCGTTCCGCCGTTCACCCGTGCACCACCTGGTGGCGGCGGCCGGTGCCTGCTTCGGCAGCCGGAACGGCTGGGAGCGGCCCAACTTCTTCGCACTGCGCGGGGATGACCCCGTCATCGAGTACGCCTGGGGAGCGCAGAACTGGCTGCCCGCCTGCGCGGCCGAGCAGCGGGCCGCCCGCCGTGACGTGGCGCTGTTCGACCAGACCTCGTTCTCCAAGTACCTGCTCACCGGGCCGGATGCGGAGCAGGCACTGCAGTGGCTGTGTACCGCGGACGTGGCCGTGGAGCCCGGGTGGACCGTGTACACCGGCATGCTGAACGAGCGCGGCACCTACGAGTCCGACCTGACCGTGACCCGGGTTTCCGAGTCGGACTTCCTGCTGATCAGCAGCGCGGCGACCACCGAGCGGGACAAACATCACATCCGCACCCGGATGCCCGCCGGGGCCAGGGCCGCGCTGGTGGACGTGACCTCGGCGTACGCGGTGTTCGGCGTGATGGGGCCGCGGTCGCGCGACCTGCTCGCCGCGCTGTCTGACGCCGACCTGTCCGACGATGCCTTCCCGTTCCGTGCCAGCAGGCAGATCAGCCTCGGCTACTTCACCGTCCGGGCGACCCGGATCACCTATGTCGGCGAACTGGGCTGGGAGCTTTACGTGCCGTGCGACTTCGCGGTCGGCGTGTTCGACCTGCTGACCCGTGCCGGCGGTGAGTTCGGGCTGGTCAATGCGGGCTACTACGCCATCGAGTCGATGCGGCTGGAGAAGGGCTACCGGGCCTACGGGCGGGAGCTGACCCCGGACTACGGGCCGGTGGAGGCCGGGCTCGGGTTCGTTTGCAAGCTGCGCACCGACATCAGTTTCCTGGGCCGGGAAGCGGTGGAGAAGGTCAGGGCCGAGGGCTCGCGGCGGCGGCTGGTGTCGCTGGTCGCCAGCGACCCGGGCACGATGATGTGGGGCGGCGAGCTCGTGCTGCGCGACGGCGTGCCCGTGGGCCAGGTCACCTCGGCTGCCTGGGGTGCCGCGCTCGGCGCGACGGCGGGCCTGGCCTACATCAGGGATCCGGCGGGCGACCCGGTGACACCGGAGTTCGTGCGAACCGGTTCGTACCAGGTGAACGTGGGCAGTGAGATCCGGGCGGTGACGATATCGCTGCGCCCGCCGTTCGACCCATCGGGGGAGCGGGTACGGGGCAGCGCCGCCTAGCGTGGTCCTTGCCACGGCGTCGCGGGGCGAAGACGTGGTACCGCAGCGGCGCGGTGCCGCAGAAGGGAGCCGGGCCATGGCGGTCAGCGCTTTCGAGCTGTTCAAGATCGGGATCGGCCCGTCGAGCTCCCATACCGTCGGGCCGATGCGGGCGGCGGGCATGTTCGGCGAGGCGCTGGCCGCCGAGGGCCTGCTGCCGCGAGTGGCCGGACTGCGGGTGGAGCTGTTCGGCTCGCTCGGCGCCACCGGGCACGGCCACGGCAGCGTGAAGGCGGTCGTGCTCGGGCTCACCGGCGAGCACCCGGAGACGGTGGACCCGGTGGCCGCCGAGCCGCTGGTCGACCAGGTACGGCAGAACGGCCGGCTGGCCTTGCCCGGTGGCCGCGAGATCAGCTTCGACCCCGATAACGACATCGTCCTGCACCGGCGCAAGCGCCTGCCGTTCCACTCCAACGCGATGCTCTTCGCCGCCATGGATGGCCAGGGCGAGACCATCCTCGAACGCACCTATTACTCGATCGGTGGCGGCTTCGTCCTCGGCGAGGATGAGCATGGCGCGCCCCGGATCGAGGCGGACGCGACGCCGGTGCCTTACCCCTTCGACACCGCCGCGGACCTGCTCGGCCACACCGGGAGAACCGGCCTGCCCATCAGCGGTGTGATGATGGCCAACGAGAACGTCCGCAGGGACGAGGCGGAGGTCCGGGCCGGGCTGCTGCGGATCTGGCAGGTCATGCAGGAGTGCGTCGAGGCGGGATGCCAGGCGAAGGGGGTGCTGCCCGGCGGGCTGAAGGTCCGGCGCCGGGCCGCCGGCCTGCGCGACACGCTGGAACGCACCGGCAACCGGGCCGACCCGCTGTATGCGATGGAGTGGGTGACGCTCTACGCACTGGCCGTCAACGAGCAGAACGCATCGGGCCGGCGGGTGGTCACCGCGCCCACCAACGGCGCGGCGGGCATCATCCCGGCGGTGCTGCACTACTACACCACGTTCGTGCCTGGCGCCGACGACGACGGCGTGGTCGCCTTCCTGCTCACCGCCGCCGCGATCGGAGTGCTGTTCAAGCAGAATGCCTCCATCTCCGGAGCCGATGTGGGCTGCCAGGGGGAGGTCGGCTCGGCCTGCTCGATGGCCGCGGGCGGCCTCGCCGAGGTGCTGGGCGGGACGCCCGAGCAGGTGGAGAATGCGGCCGAGATCGGCATCGAGCACAACCTGGGCCTCACCTGTGACCCGGTGGGCGGGCTGGTCCAGATCCCGTGCATCGAGCGCAACGCCATCGCCTCGGTCAAGGCCATCACCGCGGCCCGGATGGCGGTGCGCGGTGACGGCACGCACCATGTGTCCCTGGATAAGGCGATCAAGACGCTGCGGGAGACCGGCGCTGACATGAAGGACAAGTACAAGGAGACCTCCCGTGGCGGGCTGGCCGTGAACGTCATCGAATGCTGAGGGGGGACATGAGCGGTACCGCGCTGTTGCGCATGATCGGCTCCCAGGCGGACGCCCTGGAGCGGGTTGGCGGGCTGGATCTGGCCGGGCCCGCGGAGGTGCTCGCCCAGGGCCGCCGGATCCTCCTGGTGGGGACGGGCACCAGCCTGCACGCGGCGGAACTCGGGGCGATGATGCTCACGCAGGCGGGCCGCGATGCCTACGCCTATCCCGCGGCCGCCTGGGCGCGCTGGGGCGCAGGGCCGCGCGCGACGGACGTGGTCTGTGTGATCACGCACACGGCGGAGACGGCGTACGCGGCCCGGGCCCGTGCGGACGCACTGGCCGCGGGCGTGCCCGTGGTCTCGATCACCGGGACCGGCCGGGGCTGGCCCGAGGCGATCGAGACGGTCGCCCCGGACGAGTCGCACACCTACACGGTGAGCTACACGACCGTGCTGGCGGTGCTCGCCCGGCTCGCCCACGCGCTGGGCTCGCCGGAAGGTTCTCCCGGGCAGCTGGCCCTGGCCATCGCGCAGGTCCGCCGTGCTTGCGCGGATCCGGGCCCGGACGCCGCGGCGGTCGCCATGCCCGCGCGCAGCCTGGCGATCGCCGGCTGCGGACCGTGGGCGGTCACCGCGCGTGAGGGCGCGCTGAAGATCAGGGAAGCGGCCCGGATGCTCGCCGAGGGCTTCGACACCGACCGGCTCCTCCACGGCGGTGCCGTGCCGTACACGGCGGCGGACGGGCTCGTGGTGCTGGAACCCGCGGCCGATCCGGACGGCCTCACCGGGGCGGTTGCCGCGGCGGCCCGCATGGAGAACATGCCCGTGGCCGAGCTTGCGGCCCCGAACGGCGACCTGGCGCCGCTGCTGGCGCAGATCCCGATGACCGTGCGGCTGCAGCTTCTCGCCGAGAACTTCGCCCGGCTCCGCCGCCAGAACCCGGACGCAGCGATCGTCGGCGCCTGGGACGAGCCGGAGCTATGGCGGATGGGCTCGCCGACGGCGCCGTGACCGGGTCCTGACGCTGGGCTGCGGGGCCGGCCCGGCGCGCCCCGGCTCCGGCCACCTTGCCCAACCGCGCCGCCCGCCGAGTGTATCTGCCATAGCATTTCCAACCGGTGACGCGGTGAGCGAGGGCGGGATACGGTGTCGAGTTGCACGCTGGGCCATTCCGTTTCTCACGGGATGCAGTCCTGCGAGATTTGCGGCGATGACCTGAGGCGTTATTGCAGCCAGGGTCACACGAGCGGGGCAGGCGAGCTCTTTTGTGATACCTGCGGAGAACTGCTGCCCCTCTCGGCCGATCAGCGTGCGATGACTCCCGCGGCACCGCTCACGATGGACTACAGCAGCGGATCGTTCTCCGACTTCATTGCCGGCGGCAGCGAGGACCCGGGCGGGATGTCCGGGTCCTGGCCGGAGGTGCCCGAGTCGGCTGTCGCCGTGATGGACGAGCCAGCGCCGATGGCACCGGCGGACCTGGTCCCCGAACCCCGGACCGCAGCGCCCGAGCCGGAACAGGAGCCGGAGCCCGAACCGCCGCCCGAGCCGGAGGCACTGGCCGAGCCGGAGGCACTGGCCGAGCCGGAGGCACTGGCCGAGCCGGAGGCACTGGCCGAGCCGGAGGCACTGGCCGAGCCGGAGGCACTGGCCGAGCCGGAGGCACTGGCCGAACCGGAACCGCTGGCCGAACCGGCGCCCGTGCCCGAGCCCGAGCCGCCCGCCCCATTCTCCGTCTGGGAGAGGCGGAGCCCGGACCCGCCGACGCCTCCGGCCCCGGCTCCGCCGCCGTGGAGCCCGACCCCGCCGGCCGCCCCGCCGGCATCGGCCCCGGCACCGCCGGCCCCCGCGCCGGCATCGGCCCCGGCACCGCCGGCCCCGGTGTCCATGGCACAGGCCATCACGCCGGTGCAGAACGCGCCTCTCGCGCCGCCCGCGGTTCTGCCCGCGCCGCCCGCGGCTCCGTCCGCGCCGCCCGCGGTTCTGCCCGCGCCGCCCGCGGCTCCGCCCGCGCCGCCTGCGGCGAACGGCGGCCCGGCTCCTGCCCTGTCACCGGACCTGCGGTTCCCGGTCCCCAGTGATCCGGCCCGCACCTGGCGGAGCAGCACCAAGCCGCGTGACGCGCCCGGTCCCGACGGAGGCGTACACCACGACGACGGGCCCCGCCTGGCGGGAGAACCCGAGCCAGAGCCGGAACTCCAGCCCCGGTGGCCCAGCCGCGCCCGGGTGATCGCCGTCGTGCTTCTGGTGGCCGCGGTCGGCGCTGGTGGCACCGTCGGTGCCCTGGCGCTGCACCGGCACTACGCGGCCAGGCTCACCGCACCGCTCGGTCCGGCCGAGCCGGCCGTCAAGACGGGATCCCAAGCCAGCCCGAGCGCCTCGGCGCGCACGTCACCAGCCGCGTCGTCCCCCGCCCAGCCGGCCGGGTCGCCCGGCTGGACCAGCCCGTTCCCGGTCCAGCCACTGCACGCCGATGCCCGCATCACCGGGGTGTCCTGCCCCAGCACCTCGGCGTGCTTCGCGGCGGACAGCAGCGGGGAGGTGCTGTCGTCCACCCCGCCGGCTGGCTGGCGCAACGCGTTCGCCGACCCGTCCGGCAAGCTGGTGGCCATTTCCTGCGGGACCCCTGACACCTGTGTCGCGGTGGACCATTCCGGCCATGCGGTCACGCTCAGCAACGGGACCTGGACCGGCCCGGCCATGGTGGACACCGGCACCGGGACATTCACCGGGCTGTCCTGTCCCACCGCGACGTTCTGCATGGCCACCGACAGCAGCGGCGCGGCATTCGCCAGCACCCCGGCCGGATGGCAGCAGTTCACCGTGGATACCAGCGGCGGCGGCCTGACCGGCGTGTCCTGTGCGAACGCCGGCTTCTGCGTGGCCGTGGACAACGGTGGCGGCGTCTATAAGTTCAACGGCACCTCGTGGAGCGCGGTCTCAGCGATCGACGTGGGCCATTCATTCACCGCGGTGTCGTGCGCGACGGCGTCGTTCTGCGTGGCCGTCGACAACTCCGGCAACGCCGCGGTGCTCAACCACGGAACCTGGAGCGTGCACCCGATGGGAAGCACCGTGGTCACCGTCTCCTGCCCGGCCCGGGGGTTCTGCGTGGCCACCAACACCGCGGGCGGGACGGCGGCCTACCGTGACGGCAGCTGGTCGCCGTTGTCTGTGGTCGATGGAGCCACTGCCATCAACGCCCTGAGCTGCGCAAGCACGACGTTCTGCGTGGCCACCGACCATCGCGGCGACGTCCTTTACTACCGGCCGACCTAAGGCATGGCGCAGCCAGATCACCGCCCCGGCCCGCTCGACGGCTTGCTGGTGGCTGACTTCTCCCGGGTCCTGGCCGGCCCGTACTGCACGATGCTGCTCGCGGACCTCGGCGCGGATGTGATCAAGGTGGAAAGCCCGGCCGGGGACGACACCCGCCGCTGGGTCCCGCCGACCAGAGACGGGGTGGCCACCTACTACCTCGCGATCAACAGGAACAAGCGTTCCGTCGTGCTCGACCTGAAGGACAGCGCGGGCCGCGCGGCCGGCGCCGAACTTGCCCGCCGTGCGGACATCATGGTGGAGAACTTCAAGCCGGGCGGGCTGGCCAGGTACGGGCTCGGCTACGACTCGGTCGCTGCGGCCAACCCGCGGATCATCTACGCCTCGATCAGCGGCTTCGGTACCACGGGCGGGGCTCACCTGCCCGGCTATGACCTGATGGCGCAGGCCGTTTCCGGCCTGATGAGCCTGACCGGCGAGGCGGACGGCCCGCCGCAGCGGGCGGGCATCTCCGTCATCGATGTGATGACGGGCCTGCACACGGCCATCGCGATCCTGGCCGCACTGCACCACCGGACGGCCACCGGCGAAGGGCAGCGCCTCGAGTCCTCGCTGCTCGGCTCGGCTATGTCCGGGATGGTGAACCAGACAAGTGCCTACGTCGCCGGGGGAGTGGTCCCGTTCCGTATGGGCAACTCCCATCCCAGCCTGACGCCTTACGAGCCGCTGCCCACGGCGGACGGCGAGCTGATCGTCACCGCGGGAAACGACGGGCAGTTCCGCCGCCTGTGCGAGGTGATCGGGGCGCCACAGCTCGCCGACGACCCGCGGTTCGCCACCACCGGGGAGCGCACCGCCCACCGGCAGGAACTGCGGCCGCTACTGGAGGAGAGGCTGGCGGCCAGGCCCTCGGCGGAGTGGTTCGACCTGCTGATCGCGGCCGGCGTGCCCTGCGGCCCGATCAACACGGTGGACGCCGGGGTCCAGTTCGCCGACCGCGTCGGGCTCAGGCCGGTCGCGACCGCCGGAACCGGGCCGGACGCCATGCCCACCGTCCGGCACCCGGTCGACTTCTCCGCGACTCCGCCGCGCTACCCGCTGCCGCCGCCAGCCCTGGACCAGCACGGTGACCAGATCCGCGCCTGGCTCGCCGGCCCGCCAGGGCCGGTGCCGTGGCGTCAATAGAGAGGGACCAGCCGATGACCGAACCAGCCCAGGCGCCGCAGTTTCCCCACCTCGCTTGGCACTTCGGACGCCGACAGCATCACCCTGCTCGGCCAGGATCTCGCTGCCGACCTGATGGGCAAGGTCGGCTTCGGGGAACTGGCGCTGTGGCTGGTGACCCAGCGGCGCCCGGCCCCGGCCCAGGTCCGGGTGTTCGAGGCCGTCCTGGTGGCGCTGGCTGACCACGGCTTCACCCCGACGGCCATCGCCGCGCGGCTCACCTACCTCAGCGCGCCCGACTCGGTCCAGGGCGCCCTGGCCGCGGGCCTGCTCGGCGGCGGCTCCCGGTTCCTCGGCGTCACCGAGGACGCCGGTCGTTTTTTGGCCGATACGCTGGCCGGGGCTGCCGATCTGCCCAGTGACGACGCCGCCTTCGATGCCCTCGCCCTGGCCGCGGTGCGGGCAGCGCGCGAGCAGCGGCGGCTGGTCCCCGGGCTCGGCCACCCGGTGCACAAGGTCACCGACCCGCGCACCCCGGTGCTGATCCGGATCGCGGACGAGGAAGGCACCCGCGGCCCGCACCTGCGCCTGTTCGAGGCGATCGGCCGGGTCCACCCGCAGGTGCTCGGCCGCACCCTGCCGCTGAACGGGGCGGGAACCTGCGGCGCGGCCCTGGCCGACCTCGGCCTGCCGCCCGGCCTGCTGCGCGGGTTCGCGCTGCTGGCCCGGACGGCGGGCCTCCTGGGCCACCTGGCGGAGGAGGCCCGCCGCCCGATCGGCATGGATATCTACCAGACGGTCGAGCACGGCGCCGTCTACCTGCCGCCCGGCTCCTGACCGGCGTCCGGCAGACCTGCCGTCCTGGCCTGCAGCTCGTACAGGGACAGGAAGTCCTCATCCCGCAGCCCGTGCCCGATGGCCGACTGGATGATCTGGTACACGGCGGACGCGGCCGGCATCGGGACCTCCAGATCCCTGGCCGCGCCCAGGCCGAGGTCGAAGTCCTTGCGCAGCAGTTCGTTGGTGAAGGTCAGGTGCCAGTCCCGGCTGGCCAGTTCCGGGGAACGCCGCTGGATCCAGGCGGAGGTCAGCGCGGATCCGTTGAAGAACTCCAAGAAAGCCGTGCGGCTGGTGCCTGCCTTCTCGACCAGCGTCACCACCTCGGCCAGCGACTGCACCATCATGCCCAGATAGAGGTTGTGCGCCAGCTTCACCAGCCGGGCCTGCTCCTGCTCACCGACGTGGACCACGGTCCGGGCGACCCGGCGTCGAGCAGGCCGCCCACGATGGCCGAGCCCATCCTGCCGGTGCCCAGCCAGCCGAGGCTTGCCGTCATGCGCTTTCCCCCGGGGCGGGCAGGTCCACGCCGGTGAACAGCCGGGTACCGGCCACGTACAACTGGTCGGCGGGGAACCGGGTCAGCAGTTCGCAGCCGCCCGGGGTGACGACCACCTCTTCCTCGATCCGGGCCGCCGCCGTCCCGTCCGGGGTCGGCCAGTAGGTCTCGATCGCGAACACCATGCCCTCTTTCAGCTCGACCGGATGCTCGAACGAGTGGTAGCGGCTCATCAGCGGCCGTTCCCAGTTCGACAGGCCCAGCCCGTGACAGTACTGCAGGCCGAACGCCTCCTCCTCGTCGGCGAAACCGAACTCCGTAGCAGCGGGGAAATGGCGCACCACATCGGCCGAGGTTGCCCCAGGACGGATCTCGGCGATCGCGTTGTCCATGAACTCCCTGGCTCTCCGGTAGGCGGCGCGCTGCTGGCGGTCCGCGCTGCCCACATTGAGCGTCCGGTAATAACAGGTCCGGTATCCGTTGAACGAATGGATGATGTCAAAGTACGCGGTGTCGCCCGGCCGGATCAGCCGGTCGGAAAAAACATGCGGGTGCGGGCTGCACCGCTCACCGGAAATCGAGTTGACCGCCTCGACCTCCTCCGAGCCGTTCTCATACAGATAGCGGGTCACCAGCGCGACGCAGGCGTTCTCCCTGACACCCGCGCGCAGGTACCGGTACAGCTCGTCGTAGGCGCCGTCCACGAGGCCGGCGGAATGGTCGAGCAGCGCGATCTCATCGGCGGTCTTGATGGCCCTGATATCCTGCATGAACCCATGCCCGTCGGTGATGTTCAGGCCCTCCGCCTCCAGTGCCCGCAGCACCGGCAGTTCCACCACATCCACCCCGACCGGCGCACCGTCCAGGCCGTGATCGCGCAGGATACCGGCCAGCCGCCGGGCATTCCCCCGCTCCACCCCCACCTCTTCCGGAATAGCTCCGCGCCAGCTGGAAATCCCGGCCCTCCAGTTCTCCCTGCCGTTCCAGGGAGCGAACATCTGATGCGTCCTGGCCGCCGACCCGATATCCCACAGAATCGGCTCCTGCCCCCGCATCACCAAACAGCACCGGAACAACTTGTCCCGCGCCCAGTTCCCAATATGCGTACCGGTAACATAGCGAATGTTGTTCATGTCGAACAAGATCAATGAACCTATTTCAGAGTTAGCTAGCGCGTCCCGTACCTTCCCCGCCCGCTCAGCCCTCAGCCGGGCAAAGTCAACCCGCTGCTCCCAATCGGTCCCCAGCGTCGCCCCCGGCGACGCGATAGGAACGGACTGCGCCGTGGCATCGTAATTCTGGACCATCACTGCCTCCTCGGTATCCCATTGCCTAGGAACCACTTCTCGCTTTTAAATCTCTCCGCGGTGGGGCGCGGTCGGGGTGGGACTACGCGCGCTTCCGCTCCGCTGGCGCTCCGCTCTTATACGCGCGCTTCGCCCCACCCCGCCCACGCCTGGGTCTGTTTGACAACTGTCCGCATCTGCTCCCGCCGGGGTCTTCGGGTTGCCCGGCCAGTGTGGCCTCAGCCGCTCAAAGGGGGACGGGGGAGGGGGCCAGGCAGCGTAAAAGAGCGAAGCGAAAGCGCCTGGCGCCCTCCCCCGGCCGCCCTCACACGGGCGCGTACTCGCCAACATCCGCTGGAAGGGTGGGGGAGCGAGGGGTGGGTCCGGGGCGATCGTAGTACGGACCAGGCCGTGTCGACTATGTGCTGTGTGGTCAGGCCGTACTTGGTGAACAGGTACGGCCGCGTCTTTGGCGCCCTCGGCGAAGGTGTCCTGGAGGCCGATGCGGCGCAGGGGGCGGCCCAGGCCGGCCTCGGCCAGCACCTCGGCTACTGCCGAACCCAGGCCGCCGATGATCGTGTGGTTCTCGGCCGTTATGACTGCCGTGGATGCCGCGGCAATGGCGAGGACGGTAGCCGTGTCCAGGGGCTTGATGACGGGAACATTCACTACTGCGGTGACGGCACCGGCAGCCTGCAGGACGCGGGCTGCGGCGAGCGCAGGGGCGACCATCATGCCGCTGACCAGGAGAGCTACGTCGGAGGATGGGGCTGCGCCCGAAGTCCACCCGCCGTCACCGATTCCGGCTCCGCCGCTGCTGACCCGCCGCCCGCGGTGCCCGCCCCGCCCATGGTCTGCGCACCGCCGCCCGTCGCCTCGGGGCGCCACTCAAGCACCTGGGCACGGTCCAGCGACAGCCGGTGATCGCCGGGGAAGATCACCGGGATCTCGCCGCGCTTGAGCCGCAGGTAGACCGGGCCTGGGACGTCGGCCATGGCGGCGACCACCTGCGCCGTCTCGGTCGCGTCGGCCACGTCGATGACCGTCATGCCGGGGATGGCGCGCATCAGGGCAATGTCCTCGATGGCCTGGTGGCTTGGGCCGCCAGGGCTGGACACGCCGGGCATGAAGCCCACGATCCGCACCGGCAGCCTCGGGTAGGCCACGGCGTTGATGATCTGGTCCAGCGGCCGGCGCGTGGTGAACACGCCGAACGAGTGCACGAACGGCATGAGCCCCTGCCGGGCCAGGGCACCGGCGACCCCGATCATGTTGGCCTCGGCCATGCCCGCGTGGATGAACCGGCCGGGGAATTCCTCCTGGAACAGATCCACCTCGCACTGGCGGGTCAGGTCGCCGGACAGGCACACGACCTCGGGGCGGGCGCGGGCCAGTTCGGCCAGGGCCCGGCCATAGGGCTTGAGCGCCGTGCGGTATGGGGGCCCGAGTACGGCCTGCCGGATGAGGTCAGTCATGGCTGGTCGTCTCGAAACGGCCGAGTTCGGCACGGAGTTCGGCGGCGGCCGCCCCGGCGAGATCCGCGGGCAGCTTGATAAAGTGCCCGTCGGCGTCGGGCGGCAGGCAGGCCAGCCCATGCCGGGTCGAGGTCCGGCAGATGAGCACCCGGGGCCGGGTGCCCCCAGCCGCGAGCGCGGCGGCGATCGCCGCGACGTCGTGACCGTCCAGCTCGGCGGCATCCCAGCCGAACGCCTGCCATTTCGCGGCCACCGGCTCGATCGTGGTGATGCTGTCCACCGGGCCATCGACCTGCGAGTTGTTCGCGTCCAGCAGGACGGTGAGCCGGGCCAGCCGGTGATGGCCGGCGAACATCGCCGCCTCCCAGACCTGGCCCTCCTGCAGTTCGCCGTCGCTGATGAACGCGAACGTGCGGGCATCGTCGCGGCCGGTCAGCCTGTCCCCCAGGGCGAAGCCCGCGGCTGCCGACAAGCCCTGGCCGAGCGAGCCACAGGTGTACTCGGGGACCGGGCTGCGCTCGGTGCCGATGGCTTCCAGCGAAGAACCGTTCTGCCCGTAGCTGGCCAGAGCCGCCTCTGCGAGCAGGCCGGTCTCCGCGGCGGCGGCGTAGGCGGCGATGACGTAGTGGCCAGGCGAGCAGACCACCCGGTCGGTCCCGGGCCGGTAGGCCGCGCCATAGACGGCGGCGTACTGCTCGGCCGCCGATAGGGCCTGGCCCAGATAGCCGAACCCCTGCGGCGCCACCATTGCCACGGCGCGCAACCGGATCGCCGTGGCCAGTCGGCGCAGCCCGGGCTCGGTCGCGTCGGCGTTCGCGGTCAGCGCGGCCTCCTTTGGTAAAGCGGCTATGCCAATTCTGCACGCCGCCGAGCGTGCCGAGCCCGACGGGCTGTCCGGCAGCCTGTCACGCTTGAGCATCTGGGCCGGGGCCCCGGCCGAAGGTAAAAGTTTGGTTATGCCAACAATTTGACGGGGCGTCTCCGGGAGGTAACGGTCCGACTGTCCGATTTTGGATACGCGCTGCGACCAGTTGGTTTCCTTTTGTGCGCATGGCAGTTATGTCCCGCAAACTGGACTCTTGACGGCTTGCACCGGCCGTGCGGTTATGAATCTGTGATGTTGCCGCGAATCCTGTTAGTTGTCCCTGGGCTGTTAGCCGGCCTGCTCATCCCCGCTCTCGGCCACGCGCCGAAGTCCCTTCCCCCAGGTGATGTGGGGATGGTTGCCGACAACTTCACGCGCCATGCCGTCACGATCCACGTGGGCGGGCGGGTCACCATGTTCAACAACTCGAACCAGATCCACGTGATCGGCCCGGGCCGGGGCGGCCGCATCTGGGGCACCGAACGGCATGTGCCGGTGCTCGGCTTTCACCTCATGCAGACCAACGGCGTCTACCGGACACCGCCGTGGACCACGCCGGGCACCTACTACCTGACCTGTTCGGTGCACCCCGACATGACCCTCAAGGTCATCGTCACCCCCTAGCCACACTCGCAAAGGCCGCATCGACCCCCAAGAGGAGGTGAAACATGAAGGCAGCTCTCAAGCACGTCCGTTACGTGCTGGGTTCGATGAGCGCGGTGCTGTTCAGCGCGTCCGCTGGCGCAACCTTCTAACCCGCAGGGCTGACCGCGCTGGCGAAGCCTGGTCGCTGGCGAAGCACGGCCGTCGCCTCGCCAGCGCGGTCTAGCCAAGTCTGCCCGGGATGGCCGGCCGCCGCCAGGGCAAGGACAACGAACGGACGACGATGTTCGAAACCGGCATCAGGCAGATCAGGATGGCGATCGGCATGCTGTCGGGACGCCGGCTGGATACCCGTAACATCGCCAGGCTGGTAGACGACGCGCTGGCCACCATCGCCGAGTTCGGTGAGCCGGGTGCCGACGCTCAGCAGGTTCTCGGCGGCCCGCTGGCGGATCCGGCGGACCGGCTGGAGTTCGCCAACCGCGGCCTGCGCCGTACCGCCCGCCGGCTTGCCGCGGCGTCGCCGTTCTACGCGCGCCGGTTCTCCGCCGCGAGCGCCGAGCCCGGCAGGCTCGACGTCGCAGGGCTGCGGGCAATCCCGGTCACCACCAAGCAAGATCTTATGGAGCGCCCGGACGATTTCCGCTGCGCGGATGTGGCTGGCTACCTGACCACCCGCACCACCGGCACCACCGGGCGCCCGGCGGAGATCTGGCTGTCCCGGTACGAGATGGAACTGTGGCCCGTGCTGGGGGCGCTGTCGTCGGTACTGCGTGATGAGCTGCATCCCGGCGATGTCATGCAGGTCAACATCAGCTCCCGCGCGACCGCGGCCATGCACCTGTCCGCGGCAACCTGCCGCCTGGCCCGCACCGGATGCGACCTGCTCGGCGTCGTGTCACCGGACCAGGCCCTCGACAGCCTCGGCGAAAGCGGGGCGACGCTCCTGTCGACCTACCCCAGCTACCTCGCCGAGCTGGTGACTGCTGCCCGGCGCCGCGGCCTGGGACCGGATGCGTTCCGGCTCCGGCGGATCAACGTCGGCGGCGAGGTGCTGTCGCCGAGCCTGGCCCAGGCCGCCTGCCAGACGCTGGGTGTGCCCCACGTAGACGACACGTTCAGCATGACCGAGGTGATCCCGGTCACCGGCCGGACCTGCAGCCGAGCGCACCTGCACCCGGACCTCAACACCGGCCTGACCGAGTTGCTGGACCTGGAGACCGGCGAGCCGGCCGCCCCGGGCGCGCTCGGCACGCTCGTGATCACGCCGTACTTTCCGTACCGCGACTGCATGCCGGTCTTCCGGTATGACACCCGCGACGTCGTTCGCCGCCTGCCCGATGAGTCCCTGGGCTGCGAACTGGCCGGCATTCCCGGCACCAGCCAGGTTCTCGGCAAGGCGAGCCAGCTGCTGCGGCTCAGCGCCAGCGAGGTGATCACACCCCGGCAGGTGATCGACGCCATCGAGGCGCTGCCCACCACGCCGTGGCCCGCCCGGTACCGGGCCGAACTCCGGGACGGCCGGGTGCGGCTCACCCTGCCCGCCGCCGCGGTCGATGGCTTCGGCGAGGCCGCGGCCCGCCGGCACTTTGCCGAGTCCGGGCTGGACGCAGACCTGACGATCGTCGGCGATGACCGGGCCGCCTCGTTGCGTCACACCCGGAGCGACCTGCGCGAGGCCACCTTCGCCGCCCCGCAAGCACTGGTAGGAGCGTGACATGCCGAACCCGTACAGCATGCCGGTATCCCTCCTCCAGCAGAGCATGACCGAGTTCATCGTCGCCCTGGTCGGCGTTGTCGTGGTGAGCGGGGGCGCGCTGCTCTACTTCCGCCGGGTCCGCCAGGAGCGGCCGCCGGTCGGCACGTTCAACGGCCGTGACATCGCGATCTTGCTAGCGCTGATCATCGGGCTGCCGTTCCTGTACGCGGCACTGCCAGGCTGGGCCATCACCTGCGTCCTCGCGCTCACCTTCGCCGCCGCGCTCTCCATCGGCTACCGGCTGGTGTGGGGAGCCGCTCCGGTGTGGCTGGGCATCGGCCTGCTGGTCGGCGCCAACCTCTGGACCAGCCACGCCATGATGGGGACCACGGCCGGATGGGAACTGTGGTGGGTTGAGCTTGACATCCTGGTGGCGCTCGGTGCGATCGCGGTGGCCAACCTCTACGTGCAAGGCGGGATGAAGCTGAAGCACGTGGCGTGGTTCGGGCTCACGCTCGCTCTCTACGACGCTGGCTCCACCCTGGTGGTCAACGTGACCGCGGTCCTGGTCGAGGACTTCATCGGCCACCCGCTCGACCCGACGTTCGGCATCAGGGGCGGCGTCAACAACTACGGCATCGGCATCGGCGACCTGCTGTTCTATGCCTTGTTCGTGGTCGCTTCCTACAAGGCGTATGGCAAGGCGGCGGCCCGGCTCGCGTTCGGTGTGATGGTGGTATTCGGTGCCGCCGCGCCCAGCCTGTTCCCCCTCATTCACGACCTGGTCGACTTCCGCAACGACGTAGTCATCCCGTCCCAGCTGTTCTTCGCCCCGGCGGCTTTCCTGTGCTACCTGTGGATGAGGCACCGGTACGGCCGGGAGCGCACCATGGCGGAGTACCGGGCCAGCGCCGCCGGCACGGTGCCGGAGGCGGTTCCCGCACAGCCCGCCCCGGCGCCGCAGCCCGCGTCCGTCTGAGCGGAGGAGGACACGGTTAGGCGGCCGGTCTGCCCCGCCCCGACTGGGTCACCGCGGCCCGGCAAGCCGGGCTGCCGGGATGGGGCACCATGCCCGGGATGAATTCGGGGCTGAACGTCAACGACCCCACGGTCGTCGCGGCGTTCCGGTCCGCGCTGCTGCACCAGGCGCTCATCGCCCTGCTGATCTTCGCGGTGCTCGGGCTGGCCTGGGCCGGCCTGCGCGCCTGGCGGCCCGCCGGGACGCTGTACCCGGCGCCGCCCGCCGGTCCCGAGCCGGCCTGCTGGCAGCTTCTGGTGATCGGCTTCGGCAACCTGTGGCTGTTCGACGCGTTCCTGCAAGCTCAGCCAAAGATGGCGATCGGACTGCCGTCCCTCGTGATCGAGCCGGCCGCGGCAAGCTCTCCGGCCTGGGTGCAGCACCTGGTGAACTGGGCCGGCACCACCTGGTCGTATCACCCGGTCCAGGCCGGTGCCGCCGCGGTGTGGATACAGGCCGGGATCGGCATCTGGATGGTGACCGCGCCCCGCGGCGCCATGTCCCGCCTCGCCGGTCTGGCCGGGGCCGGCTGGGCCCTGGTCGTCTGGGTCTTCGGAGAGTCGTTCGGCGGAATCTTCGCGCCCGGCCTGACCTGGCTGACCGGTGCCCCCGGCGCGGCGGCCCTGTATATGGCCGCGGGGCTGCTGATCGCGCTGCCCGAGAGCGCCTGGCACGCGCCGCGACTGGGCCGGCTGATCCTGGCTGGCCTGGGCCTCTTCCTGGCCGGGATGGTAGTCCTGCAAGCCTGGCCGGGCCGCGGGTTCTGGCAGGGCATCTCGAACGGGCAGCCGGGCACCCTGGCCGCGATGGCGCAGTCGATGTCCCTGACCCCCCAGCCGGGGGTACTGTCCGGGTGGCTGTTCGCCTTCGGCACCTTCGACGAGGCGCACGGATTCGCGGTCAACATGGTGGCCGTGGCTGCTCTCGCCGCGGTGGGCGCCGCGTTTCTGAGTGGCCGCCCACGGCTGATCCGGCTGGCGTTCCCCGCGTTCGTCGTGCTGTGCCTGGCCGACTGGGTACTGGTCCAGGATCTGGGGTTCCTCGGGGGACTCGGCACCGACCCGAACAGCATGCTCCCCCTGTTGCTGCTGGCGGGCGCCGGCTACCTCGCCCTCACCCGGGCACCGCAGCCCGCCCCGGCCGCCGCTGCCCCGGCCGCCGCCGCGCCGGCGCCGCAGCGGGTCCGGCTGGGCCTGCTCTGCCAGCAGGCCGCCGCCGCGGGCAGCCGGTCGGTGGCCGCGCTGGGCGGGGCCGCCCTGATCGTCCTCGGCGCTGCGCCGATGGCGGTCGCGCAGGCCAGCCCGAACGCCGACCCGATCCTGGCCGAGTCCATCGTGGGACCGGCCGTGCGGCTCGACTATCCTGCCCCGGGGTTTGCCCTGACCGACCAGTACGGCCGGACGGTGACGCTCGCGAGCCTGCGCGGCAAGGTGGTCCTCCTCAGTTTCTTCGACCCGGTGTGCACGGCCGGGTGCCCGCCGATCGGGCCGGAGTTCCGCAAGGCCGCCGCGCTGCTCGGGGGGGATCAGGTGGAACTCGTCGGGATCGTGCTCAGCCCGGTGTACCGCCCGGTGCGCACGTTGCGGGCGTTCGACCGCCGGGAGGGGCTGGGCCAGGTACCAGGCTGGCTGTACCTGACCGGGACGCTGTCTCAGCTCCACCAGGTGTGGCACGGTTATGGGATCACCGCGCAGGACCTCTCCGGTGCGGCAGCGCTGCACACGGAAGAGGCTTACGTGATCGATGCGGCCGGGCGTGTCCGGCAGAAGTTCAGCACCAGCCCGGGACCGGGAACCGCGGCCATCAGGTCCTCGTTCGCGGTGTTGTTCGCGAACGCGGCGAAACAGGCCCTTTCGCGCAGGTGAGGAGAGGGTGCATCGGCGGGCACCGGGGTAGCTACCTGGCATACCTGTGGCAACAGGGGGATTGTGACGATGGATGGCGAGCCAGCGACGCCGGCCCCGGACGAGGCCGAGCCCGACTACATGGGGCTGATCCGCAGTACCGGAGAGTTCTCCGCCTACCCGCCGATCGCGGACTACGGCTTCTTGTCCGACTGCGAGGTAACCGCGCTGGTGGCGCCGAGCGGTGCCATCGAGTGGATGTGCCTGCCCCGAATGGACTGCCCGAGCGTGTTCGGCGCCATCCTCGACCGGCGGGCGGGCAGTTTCCGGTTCGGCCCGGAGAACGTGGACGTGCCTGCCGACCGGCGCTACCTGCCCGGGACCATGGTGCTCGAGACAAGCTGGGACTGCGGCGAAGGCTGGATCGTCGTACGGGACTGCCTGGTGATGGGCCCGTGGCGGCACGAGCACCCGGGGCGCACCACGCACATCAGGCCGCCGACCGACTACGACGCAGAGCACACGCTGATCCGGACGGTCCGCTGTGTGCAGGGCTCGGTGCAACTGGCGCTGGACTGCGAGCCGGTGTTCGGCTACGGCATGGACCGGGCCCGCTGGTACCGGCCCGATGAGGGCTATCACCAGGCCGCGGCCGAGGACAGCGGCGGACTGGTGGTCACCCTCACCTCGGACATCCGGTTCGGGATCGAGGGATCCACCGCCCGCGGGCGGACTCTGCTGCGTGAGGGCGACACCCGGTTCTGTGCGCTGTCCTGGGGCAGCCAGACCCCGCCGAAGAGCTACAAAGAAGCCGACAAGCGCCTGATGTGGACGGCGCATCACTGGCAGCACTGGCTGGCCCGGGGCAACTTCCCCGACCACCGCTGGCGCAGCCACCTCACCAGGAGCGCGCTGACGCTCAAGGGCCTGGCATTCGCCCCGACCGGCGCGATCGCCGCGGCGGCCACCACGTCCCTGCCCGAAACCCCGCGCGGGGAGCGGAACTGGGATTACCGCTACAGCTGGATCCGCGATGCCACCTTCGCGCTCTGGGGCCTGTACACCCTGGGCTTCGACTGGGAGGCGAACGACTACTTCGCGTTCATCGCAGACCTGGCCGAACGCGACGGCGGCAGCCTCCAGATCGTCTACGGCATCGACGGCACCGCGGATCTCACCGAACGGGTGCTCGACCACCTGCAGGGATATCAGGACGCACGTCCGGTCCGGATCGGCAACGCCGCCTACCAGCAGCAGCAGAACGACGTATGGGGAACCGTGCTGGAATCGGTCTACCTGCACACCAAGTCGCGTGACCGGCTGGACGAACGGGTCTGGCGGGTCGCCAGGCAGCAGGTCGAGCACGCCCTCGAACACTGGCGCGAGCCGGACCGCGGCATCTGGGAGATCCGCGGGGAGCCGAAGCACTTCACGTCCTCGAAGGTGATGTGCTGGGTGGCCGCGGACCGTGGCGCGCGGCTGGCCAGGCTCCGCGACGAGCACGACACGGCCAGGATGTGGCAGAAGGCCGCCAACGAGATCCACGCCGACATCTGCGCCAATGCCCTCGATGATCGTGGCGTTTTTTGCCAGCATTACGGCACAACGGCGCTGGACGCATCCCTGTTGCTGATGCCGCTGCTGCGATTCCTGCCGCCGGAGGATCCGCGGATCCGTGCCACCGTCCTGGCCGTCGCGAACGAGCTGACCAGAGACGGGCTGGTGCTGCGCTACCGGGTTGCCGAGACGGACGACGGGCTGCCCGGCGAAGAGGGCACCTTCACGATCTGCACGTTCTGGCTCGTCTCCGCCCTGGCCGAGATCGGCGAGCAGCGCCGGGCCCGGGACCTTTGCGAGAAGGTGCTGTCCTACGCCAGCCCGCTGTTGCTGTACGCGGAGGAGATCGACCCGCGGTCCGGCAGGCACCTGGGCAACTTCCCGCAGGCCTTCACCCACCTGGCCCTCATCAACGCGGTCATGCACGTGATCAGGGACGAGCAGGCGGCCCACCGCCAGTTGCTGGCCGGAGAAGCAGCCGTCATCCCCTGGTCGTCCTGACCAGGCGCCGGTTCTGACGCCCGGCCCGCTGTGCGCTGACGCGGTGCGCCGGCTCACCCGGCTTTCGTAGTTCTCGGGTTTGCCGGTGATGCTGGCGGGCCGGGGCGGTAGGCCGGCACGTTGGCAAGTAAGAATAACTACTGTATCCATGTCTTATGGTTATAGATAAAGGGGACGGCCCGGCGGGCGGCGGGGCTGGTGCTTTGCCTGCGAGCGGCGGCACGCCGGGGGACGGGCCGCGCGGGCCGGGGTCGCCGATCGAGTTCCGGCTGGATGCGGCCTCGGGGGTGCCGACCTACCTGCAGCTGGTGCACCAGGTGGAGCACGCGCTGCGGCTGGGTTATCTCACGCTGGGCGATCAGCTGCCGAAGGTCCGGGACGTGGTGGCCTCGCTGGCGATCAACCCGAACACGGTGCTGAAGGCCTATAAGGAGCTGGAGGTCAAGGGCCTGACGGCCGGGCGCCCCGGCCAGGGCACGTTCATCCAGGCCACCTTGGGCCAGGTAGCGCTCCCGGAACTCGCCGGGCTGCGCAAGTCCCTGCTGGGCTGGCTGACCACCGCCGACGCGGCGGGCCTGGATGAGGACGGGATCGTGGCGCTGTTCGCCAGCGCGCTGCGGGATTTCTATGAGCGCCGCAGCGGCACAGGGGAACGGCGCGGCGCAAGAAGCGGCGAAGCGGAGGGTGTCGCATGAACGTGAACGTCATCGAGACCAGCGGCCTGGGCAAGCGGTACGGCAGCACGTGGGCACTGCGCGAGTGCTCGCTGGCGGTCCCCGCCGGGCACGTGGCCGCGATGGTCGGCCCGAATGGCGCCGGCAAGACCACGCTGCTGAACCTGGCGGTCGGCCTGACAGCACCGACCGCGGGCGCCGTCACCGTGCTCGGAGGCGTGGCCGCGGGATCCCCGGCCGCGCTGGACGGCATCGCGTTCGTCGCCCAGGACACGCCGCTGTACAAGAACCTGCCGGCCGCCGACATGCTGCACCTGACCCGCAACCTGAACCGGCGTTTCGACCAGCCCTACGCCAAGGCCCGGCTGGGCGAGCTCGGCATCCCGCTGGACCGCAGGGCCGGCAAGCTGTCCGGCGGCCAGCAGGCGCAGCTCGCGCTGACCCTGGCGCTGGCCCGCCGGCCGCGGCTGCTGGTGCTGGATGAGCCGGTGGCGATGCTCGACCCGCTCGCCCGGCATGACTTCATGGCCCTTGTGCTGACGGCGGCGGCCGACGATGGGGTGTCGGTGCTGCTGTCCTCGCACGTGCTGGCCGAGCTGGAGCGGGTGGCCGACTACCTCATCCTGCTGTCGCGGGGCCGGGTCCAGGTGGCCGGGGAGGTCGACGACCTGATCGCCAGCCACCGCGTGCTGACCGGCCCCGCCGCCGAGGCCGATAGATATACCGAACGGCCGCTGGTACATGCCCGCCGTGCCGACGCCCAGGCCCACCTGCTGGTCCGGGCCACCGCGGACGACCCTGTCCCGCCGCGCTGGGAGGCGCACCCGGTCGGCCTGGAGGAACTCGCAATGGCCTACCTGCGCCAGCCCGGCGCCGGTGTCTTGCCCGGCCCGGCCCGCGGCCGGACTCGCCGCTTGAAACTGGCCACCCGACGGAGGTGACGAAATGACCGCACTAACGATGCCCGGCCGTCCCGCGCACGACGCCCGCCTGCGGCCGGTGCCGTGGCGGCGGATGGCCTGGGTCACCTGGCGGCAGCACCGGGCCGCGCTGGGCGGCGTGGCCGCCTTCCTCGGCGCGTTCGCGGTGTACCTGTGGCTGACCGGCCTGCAGATGCACCACGCCGAGGCGGCCTACTGCCACCCGGCCGGCTCACTCGGCTGCGCCATCAACTTCACCGGCAGATACGGCGAGACCGCGATCATAGTCAGCATCGCCCTGCAGGCGGTGCCGGCGCTGATCGGGGCGTTTGCCGGGGCACCGGTGCTGGCCCGGGAGCTGGAGACCGGCACCTTCCGGTACGCCTGGACCCAGGGCATCGGCCGGCTCCGCTGGACGGTCGGCAAGCTGGTGCCGCTGGCGGTCGCGGTGACAGCCGTGGCTGGGGCGTTCACCGTCTTGTTTGCCTGGTACAACCAGCCGTGGGTCGCCGCGGGCTACGTGATCCCGTTCTCGGCCCGCGTGTTCGACCTGCTCGGGGTCGCGTTCGCCGCCTGGACGCTGGCCGCCTTCGCGATCGGCGTCCTGGCCGGGATGCTCATCCGCCGGGCCGTCCCCGCGATCGCCGCCAGCCTGGCCGCCTACGCCGGCCTCGCCTTCGCCACCGCGCTGTGGCTGCGCGAGCACTACATCACACCGCTGGTCACAAGCAGCACCAACCTGCCTGGTTCCGCGTGGATCATCAATAGCTGGTACACCAAGGACGGCAAGCTGGTCAGCCAGTCCGCGATCAGGAACATCCTCCAGGGCCACCACCCTGCCCCAACGACGCGGGTCGGGCCGAACATGTTCGAGACGATCCTCAACGCGGTGGGCTATCTCACCAAGCACGGCTACACGCACTGGATCAGCTACCAGCCTGGCAGCCGGTTCTGGCCATTCCAGTGGATCGAGGGCGGCTGGCTGCTCGCGCTGTCGGTCCTGCTCATCGCCGCGACCGTCTGGCTGGTCCGCCGCCGCGCCGCCTGAGCCGCCCGGCAACCGCGGCTCAGCCCGCCAGCAGCCATCGTCCGGCAACCGCGGACATGGCCGCCAGGCTCCGCCGTGTCATCATCGCCGCATAACCGCGAAAGTCGAGGGCTCACGTACCCGGCGGATCCGCGTCAGGCGCTTTCTGGAATGCCTCTGCGATAAACACCGGCCTGGCTATCTTGCAAGAGTTCCGTAAGGCTGTAGCCTAACCCCGGGCTGCCGCTCAAACCCTCGCCCAAAAGGGGCAAGCGCACTTTAATCCAGCGTCAAACTCGCGTCATATTCACTATGCCGCGAGCTACCGGTATTCACTCTACCCGGTGCAATCCGGGCATCTCTCATCAACAGATACGGGGATTTCATGCTGAAACGCGTCCTTACCGGGACGGCTGTGGCCGCCGTGACCCTGATGTCGGCCGCCACCGCGGCTCAGGCGCAGGCCGTGCGCACGGCACCGGCTGCCAGGCCACTGCCGCACACCACCGTCATCAACCTGCATCACGCCTACCTGGCGCATCTCGGCCACACGAAGGCCGGCAAGATCGCCGGAGTCATGTACGCCCGGGGCAAGCAGCCCAAGGGAGCGAAGACCGCCGCGGGCTGTACGGAGCCGAACTGTCCGCTGGTCTACAACGGGGGCTCGGTCCAGCACTCACCGCACCTGTACCTGCTGCTATGGGGCCCGAACTGGAGCTCGGACCCAGCCCAGGCAGCCAGCGCCGCCTACATGGAGAGCTTCTACGCCGGCCTCGGAGCGGAGCCGCAGGACAGCTGGTCCACGATCACCTCGCTGTACGGCGACAGCAGCGGGTACCCCACGTTCACCGGTTCGGTGTACGAGGGTGCCTTCCAGGACACCAGCACTCCGCCGGCCGGCGTCGATCAGAGCCAGCTCGCCGCGGAGGCTGACGCCTTCGCCAGCAGCGATGGCATCACGGACCTGAACAATGCGCAGATCGTGGTCGCCACGCAGTCAGGAACCTGCCCGCAGGGCTTCTACTCCCCGAGCTGTGACGGTGGCACGGGAAACTACTGTGCCTGGCATTCCAACTCCAATGAGCCCTACACCAACCTGCCGTACATACTCGACGCGGGCAGCGGCTGCGGTGAAAGCATCCTGCGCAGCCAGTACGACGGTTTCTCGATCGTCGGCGGCCACGAATATGCCGAGACAGTCACCGACCCCTTCCCGGTATCCGGCTGGTGGGATCCCAGTGACCCATTCGGCGGTGAGATCGGGGACAAATGTGCCTGGCGCGACCCGGTGAGCGGAAATATCGACATCAGCACCGTGGCGCTGTCTACCGGCACATTCGCCATGCAGCCGCTGTTCGACAACAATGCCCTCGCCAACGGCGGTGACGGGTGCGTGATGAAGCCCATCGGGGCCTTGAAGGGATTCCGGAACCTGTGCCTGGACAACAACAGCGGGCTCAGCGCGAACGGCAACCCGGTCGACATCTGGCAGTGCATCGGTGGCTCGCGCCAGCGGTGGACGCAGCAGAACGGTGAACTCCAGGTCGCCGGGAAGTGCCTCACCGACAACGGCTGGGGCGGCACGGGCACCAAGCTGGTGATCGAGGCCTGCAACGGCCAGCGGAACCAGCAGTGGACGCAGAACACCAGCGGCGAGTACGTGCTGGCCTTCCAGGGCCTGTGCCTGACCGACCCGGGTGGCGCCACCACCAACGGCACCCAGGTAAAGGCCCAGACCTGCTCGAACGCCTCGGACCAGCACTGGTCCGTGCCCTAGCTGCGTGATGGCGAATGACGCCGGCCAGCCGCCAGCTGGCCGGCGTCACGCCGGGGCCAGCACGACCTCGCCGGTTGCGCCGTTGATCGTGGCGAACCAGGCCCCGGCAGCCGGGTGCGGCCCGGTCACCGTTTCGTGGCGGCAGCCGACCACCATCGGGACGCCCAGGCTGCGGGCCACCTCGGCCAGGTGTGAACTGGCTGCCCCGGCCCGGGCGATGACCCCCCGGGCGCCGAACAGCAACGGCGCCAGCGCAGGTACCGGCCGGTCCACCAGCATGATGGCGCCCAGGCAGTCCTTCGCCCCGGTCTCGTGCGGCCAGCAGGCGACCAGCGGCCCGGCCGCGGTCCCCGGCGCCGCGGGCCTGCCCGCAACCCGCAGGCCATCCGCTGGCATCGGCACGGCCTGCGCCGCGCCGCGATCAGTCGGCGCGCTCCGCGCCGACTGAAGCAGCCACACCTTCCCGTCGCAGGCCGCCCACTCGATCACGTCATCCCCGAGCCCGGCATGAACGCGCCCCGCGAGGGCCACCACATTTGCCACCACCTCCGGGCCAAGCGGCTCACTGTCCGCCCACCCGGAGAGCAACGGCCCCGGGTGCCCCCGGACACCTTCCACGGTCACCTCGCCCGCCCGAACCCGCGCCACGCCCCCCGCCTCAGGCACGATCTCCGGCTGCACCAGCACGCCCAGCCCCAGCGCGTCCAGCCCCAGCCCGCACTCCGCCAGACGCCGCAACGGATCGACAGCAAACGCCGAAGCCCAGCAACTCCTGACAGCCCCGGCGACGTCTTCCCGCCCGACCCCAGTCACCGAGGAAAACGCCCCCGCCCACCGCGCATCCCCCTCCAGCGGACTGGACGACCGCACAATCACCCGCCCCCCCAGCCCATCCACCACGGCCCGCAGTTCCGCAACGAGCCCGGCATCAAGCACCTGCCCCAGCACAGCCACCCGCCCCGCCCCCACCCCATTCGCGCGAATGGCATCCACCCCGGCCCCCATCGCGCTTTCCCCCAAACCCACCGGCACGACCCACCCAGGCAGCACCGGCAGCCCCGCCCGCAGCGCGGCCCCCAGCCGGGCGGCCTTGACCCCGACGTACTCAGTACTGAGAACGCCGGTATCCGTATCGAGCCGGGCAAGCGTTGCTGTGGCAAATGGCGTTTTGCCGCCAGTTGCCACAGCATCCTCGCCCGGCCCCCCACCAGCCCCGCAAGGCCCAGCCAGCGGAACCAGCTTCATCCGGCCGAGATGATCGAGTCCGAGGCATACGTAGACAACAGCTCGTGCCCGGAATCCGTCACCAGGAGCATCTCTTCGAGCCGTACCCCGAACTCGTGCACCTTCCCGTGCTGGGTCTCCAGCGCGAACACCATGCCGGGCCGGATCTCCTCCGGGTAGTCCAGCGACCAGATCCGCGAGATCACCGGCCGGTCGTACTGGGCGAGCCCGAGCCCGTGCCCCCACAGGTTCGCCGCGGCCTGGTCCTCCTCGTCGTAGCCCCAGGCTTCCCGCGCGGACGGCCACTTCAAGGCGATGTCCCGGGTGGTCACCCCCGGCCGGACCACGTCGATCGCGTCCCACAGCCACTTGTGCGCCGTCTCGTAGTACTGCTTCATCTCCGAAGTCGGCGTCCCGCCCACGCAATACGTCCGGTACACGCACGACTTGAACCCGTTCCAGGTCAGCGCGGCCAGGTCGATGATCACCAGTTCGCCCGGGCGGATGATCCGGTCGGAGAAGTTGCGCCAGTTGGGCCAGGCGTTCGGCCCGGACGACACGATGATGTCCTCGACGTCCTCCATGCCCGGGATGTTGTACAGGTACGAGAACCCGAACGCCGCGACCTCGTTCTCGGTGAGCCCGGGCCGCAGGAACTGGGTGAACTCGTAGTGCAGCGTGTCGCAGATCGCGCCGACGATGCGCAGTGCCTTCTGCTCGTCGACGCTCTTGATCGCGCGCGCCTCCATCATCGGCGTCATCCCGTCCGCCCAGGTGATCCCGGCCTGCTGGAATGCGGCGATCATGTTCAGGTCGATGAAGTCCACGCCTAGCGGCTTGTCCAGCACGCCGGCGTCCTCCAGGTCATTGACCAGGGCGCGGGTGAACTTGGCCACCTGGTTCTGCGACGCGGGCCCGGCGGCCCCCTTGATCCAGGAATAGGAGTGCCGGACGTTGCCGGGCGGGATCCACGGGTTATGCACCTTCAGGTGGATGCCGATGTCGCCCTGTTCGTAGACGATCGGCTCGCGGCCCTCGCACAGCACCACGTAACGCAGCCCTGGCTTGAGCCGGTTCCAGCCCGGCGTGTACGTCGAGGAGACGTACCGCATGTTCTCGTCGTACATCAGCAGCAGCGCGCCGAGCCCGTGCCGCGCCATCGCCTCTCTGGCCCGGGTGAGGCGCCACTCCCGCACGGCGGGCCAGTTGATGCCTTCCTTCCAATCCGTGCTCAAGCCGCCGAACGCTTCCTTCATCGCTAGCTCCTCACTTCTCGCGGGCGCCCGGCCATGGCCGGTCAGGGCCTGCCGTCGGCGGGGATGACCGGCAGCAGCAGGAACGACGCGCGCCCGGGGCCGGCCCACAGGGTCTGTGAGCTGCCGGTCAGCCACGGCGGCCGGTCATCGGGGTCGTCGTGCAGGAACGGCCCACAGCCGGTCATCTCGTTCTTGAACGAGCCCAGCCGGGGCGAGCCGGGGTAGCGGACTTCCCAGTCCCTGCCGCGCACGGTGAGCGCGATCCGGTATCCGGCGGGGATGACCAGGCTGGTAGGCCAGATCTCCACGTCGGCCTGGTAGACCTCACCGGGCACCAGTGGCTGGATCTCGTCATGGCTGTGATACGGCCGGTATTCGGTGGTCAGGCCCGGATCCAGCTTGCGCCGGGACACCCGCAGCCAGCCCTGGGCGACCGGGGTGTGCGGGTCGATCGCGCCGGGGAACGTGACGTCGGCCCCGTCCGGCGCCAGCACCCGCAGCACGCAGAACAGGTCGGCGTCCGGCACCGTGGAGGACACGAACAGCCGCGCGGCGACCGGCCCGGTGATCTCGGTCTCGGCTTCGAGTGGCGGTGCGGTGAAGGTGACCCCGCCGGAGTCCGCCCGGTACGGCACGCCACCGTCGGCGTCCGGTGGCGCGGTAGCCAGCCGGCTCCTGTCCGGCCACAGATACAGCTTGGTCCAGCGGGTCCGGGCCAGCGGCCACTGTCGTTCGGCACGCTGGGTGAAACCGCTCAGGGAGCGGACCTGTAGCTGGACCGGAGGCTGATCCCGCCACCCTGCGTCGTCTCCGTGCAGAAAGCAGGCGAAGAACCGCTTCTGCAGGCCGACGCCGTAGTCGGTATAGAAGTGCGTCCAGTGTTCGAGGCCGTGTACCTCCAGCCACTTGTGCGCCGACGCGGCGCGGGTGAAGCCCTCGAAGTTGCCCCGGGTATGCAGGCCCTGGCCGCCCCAGTTGGCGGCGGTCAGCAGCGGCACGGTGATCCGGTCCCAGCGCGCGGACCGGTCGCGGTAGAACTCGCCGTCCAGTGGGTGTGCGGCGATCTGCTCACCGAACTGCGCCCGCGCGGCCGCCAGTTCGGCCTCGGTGCGGGTTTCCGGCCCGGCCACGGGCTCCCCGGTGACCGCGCTGCGCGGGCCGCCGATCCCGTGCTGGACCACGGTGACCTGCTTGTCGTACCAGTGGCGGAAGAACGTGGACAGGATGCCGCCGTGGTGGGTGGCGTCCCGGTAGAAGTCCGCGGCGCCCTCCCAGACGCAGATCGCGGCCAGGTGCGGCGGCTGCAGCCCGGCGACGTGCCAGGCGTTCATCGCGTAGTAGGAGATGCCGTTGATGCCGACCTTGCCGCTGCTCCATGGCTGGCCCGCGGCCCATTCGACGCACTCGTAGAGGTCGCGCGCCTCGCGTGGGGAGAACGGGTCGAGGAAGCCGGGGGAGCGGCCCGCGCCCCGTGAGTCGGCCCGCACGCAGGCATACCCGTCGGGCACCCACTTCTCCGGGTCGGCGGTCTCCCAGTTCTGATACCGGTTGCTCGATCCGCGCGCGACGTCGGGGTGCTCGGCGACCATGTGCCGCCACTGGTCGGCGTAGCCCTCCTGGAACGCCAGTCCCTTGGCGTACGGGCCATAGGTGAGGATCACCGGATGCTGCCCCGGCCCGTCCGGGCGGAACACGTCGGCGCGCAGCACCAGTCCGTCGTCCATCGTGATCGGAACGTCCCATTCGATCACCATGGCCGGACGATAGCAGCGCCCGCATGGCCGCGCCGCCGACAGGTACAAACGTTTGTGAGCCCGCTCCGTCCCGGCCTACCGCGGGCCCGCCCGGCGCAGTAGCGGGGGGGCAACCGCAAGGGCGATATTTGTGAGCCCGCCGCGGCGGGGCTTACCGCAGGCCCGCCCGGCGGATGAGCGGGAGACCGACCGCGCAGGCGACAACGGCCGCGGAGACGGCCATGGCGAGGTAGGTGACGCGGATGCCGGCCTTTGCGGCCAGGGCGGTGGCAACAGCGGAGCCGGCCGCCACCGCGCCGAGGAGGAGCATCCGGCCAGCAATGCCGACGCGGGCCTGGAGGTCCGCAGGTGCGCGGCGCTGGCGCTCGCTGATGAACATCGTGGACAACAGCCAGCTCAACCCGCTGTAGGCCATGAAGGTGAGGACCGCGGCGGGCAGCGCGCTGGCCGTAGCGAGGCCGGCGAGAGCGGCCGCCGCCAGCACCATGCCGGCCAGGCAGAGGACCGATGGCCGGATCCGCTGAGCCAGCTTGCTGGTGGCCAGGGACATTGCCGTGCCGGCGAGCGCGCCAAGGGCCAGGGTCCAGCCGGTCTGTGTTGAGCTCAGGCCGATGGTGTTCTTGAGCAGGGGGACTTCCAGGCCGACGGCGCCCGCGGTGACAAGCGCGAAACAGAAGCTGGCCGCGGTGAAGATCCGTACCGCCGGGTCACGGCGGATGAACCGCAGGCCGGCCGCGACGTCCTGCGGCTCGTCCGGGCTGGTGACGGAGACGGCCCTGCCGGTGCGCACGGCCGCGATAAGCGCCGCCGCGAGAACCAGCGCGCTGGCTTCTGCCGCGATGGCGAACGACGGCCCGATCGCCGCGACCAGCAGGCCAGCGAGCGCGGGACCAGCGAGGAACCCGATGGACCACGCCGCGGAAAGCGCGGACTGGCCGCGGGTGAAGTTCTCCGGGCCGACAACCGAGGCGACCGCGCCGAAGGCCGCCGCGTCGGCAAAGACACGACCGGACCCGACCGCGAAACCCGCCGTGAGGACGAGCGCGACCGGCGGCGGACCGGCGAGCGCCCACAACGGAATCGACGCGCTGGCGGCCGCCTGAACGGCATGACTGGCGTACATGACCCGGCGCCAGGGGAGCCGGTCCCCGAGCGCACCGGCCGGCAGCCCGAACACGACGAACGGCACGATCGTCACCGGGTAAACCAGGCCGGCCAGACCGACGGAGTGACCCTCGCTCAGCAGCAGCCACGGCAGGGCCACGCCGGCCACGCCGATCGCCACGGAATCCAGCCCCTGCGCGACAAGGAACAGGCGCATGTCGCGGTTCCCGAGCAAAGTCGCGCTCAATTTCATAACCGGGATCCGGGTCGGGCCAGGCCGAACAGGGCGGCGGCGTTACGCCCGGCGATCAGCTCGGCGCTGGCGTCGCTGATCCCGGTGCCGGCCAGCTGATCCGCCAGCGGGCCGGCGGCCATGTCGAACGGGAAGTCGGTGCCGTACAGGACATGGTCCGCGCCGGCCGAATCGGCCAGGAACCGCAGCGGGCCCGGCGCGTGCGTCACCGTGTCGAACCAGAACCTGGTCAGGTACGCCGACGGGGGCAGGACGCAGCCTTTCGCCTCGGGCCGGACCTGGTGCCCGTGATCCAGCCTGCCGATCTGGTACGGCAGGTAACCGCCGCCGTGTGTCAGCACGAGCCGCAGTCCGCCGAGTTCGTCCAGCGCCCCGCTGAAGATCAGCCTGGCCGCGCACACCGTGGTGGCCAGCGGGTTGCCGATCAGGTTGGTCAGGTAGAAGTCCGCGAGCCCGGGGCGGGCGCCGACGTAGTACGGGTGCACGATCAGCGGCACCCCGAGGTCCGCGGCGGCGGCAAGTACCGTGCGGGGGCCCGGGGCGTCCAGCGGGGTACCTGCCACGTCCGGGCCGATCTCCGCGCCGCGCATGCCCAGTTCGGTGACTGCCCGGTGCAGTTCGGTGACTGCCGCCGCCGGATCCTGCATGGGCAGCGTGGCCACCGCGGTGATCCGGCCGTCGGAACCGGCCGCAAAGGCGGCCAGCGCGTCGTTCACCGCCCGGCAGAACCCGGCCGCCTCGCTGGCGTCCGACCAGTACATGAACAGCTGCGGGGCGGCCGAGAGCACCGCGTGGCCGACGCCGCGCTGATCCATGGCCGCCAGCCGTGCGGTCAGGTCGTAGAACACCGGAGGCACCGGCCAGCGGAACCCCTGCCGGTGCACCAGCCACTCCTGGCCGGCGTCGCGCTCGGCCGTCATCCCGTCGAACCCTTGCCCGCGGCGGGCCGCCAACAGCACGTCAAGCGGCAGGAAATGGGTGTGCACATCCACGGTGAGCACGCCGCTCACCGCCCGGCCATCGATCGCAGCACCGCGTGGACGCAGGCGGTGTCGTCGTCCGCATGGCCCTGGGCCAGCGCCGCGGCATAGAACGAGGACGCCAGGGCGAACAGCGGGGTAGGTGTGCCGGTGTCCTTGGCGAACCCCGCGATGATCTCCAGGTCCTTGGCGAACACCGTGGTGGTCACGCCGGGGCCGGAATAGTCGGCGGCGGCCATGGCCGGGCCGCGGACCTCGAACATGTCCGACGAGCCTGCCCCGTCGGCGACCGCGGTGAGCACTGCCGCCAGGTCCAGGCCGGCCCGCTCGGCGAGCACCAGGGCCTCGGCGGCGGCCACGTTATGGATGGCGACCAGCAGGTTCGCGATGAACTTGACCGCCGACCCGTTGCCGAACTCGCCCACGTCATGGACACCCCGGGTCATCGCCCGCAGTACCGGCAGCGCACGGGCCTTCGCCGCCGCCGGGCCGCTGGCATAGGCGACCACGTCCTTGGCCAGGGCCTGCCCGCCGGTCCCGGACAGCGGGCAGTCGAGCAGCACGGTGCCGCGTCCGGCCAGGGCATCGCGAGCCTGGCGTTTCACGGCGAGCGGCAGCGTGGAGGTCTCGACGACCACCAGGCCAGGGCGGGGATCGGCGGCCAGCCCGGCCTCGCCGGTCGCCACGTCGAGGAGCGCCTGCGCGGTGGGCAGCGAGGTGACCACGACGTCCGCGCGGGCCGCGGCGCCGGCCGGGCTGGTGGCCACCTCGCCGCCCCGCCCGGCATGCGCGGCCAACCGGGCCGGCTCGATGTCGTAGCCGATGACCTGGTAGCCCGCGGCGAGCAGGTGGGCGCTCAGCGCGGAGCCCATCGTGCCAAGCCCGACGAAGCCCACGGCTGCGGTCGGCGGTGTCACAGGCGCCTGCCTTTCATTCGCGGGTGAGAGCATTGCACCATGCTGGCAGCCGTCATCGAGCGGACTGGAGCGGTGACGGTGCGCGAGGTGCCGGTGCCCCAGGCCGCCGGTCTCGCCTTGGTGCGGGTCGGCGTGGCCGGCATCTGCGGCACCGACCGCAAGCTCGCCGCCGGTGTGTTCCCGGTCACCGCGCCCCGGGTGCTCGGGCACGAGATGACCGGGTGGGTGGAGGTCCCGGGTCCCGGGGGAGCCGTGCCCGCAGGCGCACGGGTCGTGGTCAACCCGGCCGCCTTCTGCGGCCTGTGCCGGGAGTGCCGCAGGGACCTGCCGCACCTGTGCGCCCGCGGCGGGCTGCTCGGCCGCGACCTCGATGGCTGCTTCGCCGAGTACGTGGCGGTACCGGAAACACTGCTGCACCCGCTGCCCGCCGAGGTCACCGCCGACGAGGCGGCCCTGATCCAGGTGCTGTCCACCTGCGTGCACGCGCTGTCCGGGGTGACGGTGTCCCCGGACGCCAGCGCCGTCGTGGTCGGCCTCGGCGTGGCCGGCCTGCTGCACGTGCAACTGCTGCGGGCTCAGGGGGTGCGGGAGATCGTCGGCGTCACCCGCGCGGCCTGGAAGCGTGACCTGGCCCTGGCTTGCGGTGCCAGCGCCGTGGTGGCCCCGGACGACGCGGCGGCGGCGGTCGCCGGGGCATCCGGGGGACATGGCGCCGACATCGCGATCGAGTGCGCCGGCACAGCCGCCACGCTGGCCGGGGCCATCCGGCTGGCCGGCCCCGGCGGCACCGTGATCCTTTTCGGCACGGTGCGGGCCGCCGACGGGCTGCCGGCCTACGAGGGGTATCTCAAGGAACTCACGATCCGCTGTCCGCGTGCGTCGCGGCCCAGGGACTTCGACACCGCGATCCGGCTCTGCGCGGAGCGGCGGCTCGACGTCACGCCGCTGGTCACCGGCCGGTTCCCGCTGCCCGACGTGGCGCGGGCCCTGGCCGCGAGCGAGGACCCGGCGCAGCTCAAGGTCGTCCTCGACGTGGCCGGCCGATGACAGAGCTGATCTCCAGCGCCGCGAACCCTGTGGTCAAGCGGATGCGGCTGCTCGGTGACCGCAGGCACCGGCGGCGCGAGGGCGCCTTCGTGGTGGAGGGCATCCAGCCGGTCTGGCAGGCCGTCGAGGCCGGCGCCAGCGTGGAGGTCCTGGTGGTGGCCCCGGACCTGCTCGGATCCCGTACCGCGGGGATGGTCGCCGCGCAGGAGGCCGCGGGGGTCAGGGTGGCCAGGCTGACCGGGGAACTGTTCGCCCGGGTCTCGGCGCGGGACGGGCCGTCGGGGCTGGCGGCGATCGTCCGCGCCCGGGTGCCGGGGCTGGCCAGCCTGCCGGTGACCCCGGACGCGGTGTTCGTCGCGCTGCACGAGATCGGCAACCCGGGCAACCTGGGCACGATCATCAGGACCGCCGACGCGGCCGGGGGAGCCGGGGTGGTGCTGATCGGCGCGGCCGCCGACCCGTTCGACCCAGCGGCGGTCAAGGCATCGATGGGGGCGCTGTTCGCCGTGCCGGTCGCCCGCGCCGCGGACCCGGCGGAGTTCTTCACCTGGGCAGCCGGTTCCGCGGTCACCGTGATCACCACCTCGGCGAAGGCACGGGCCAGCTTCTGGGAGGCCGGCTATCCCCCGCCCCTCGCCCTGCTGCTTGGGGCGGAAGGGGCCGGGCTGCCGGACGACGTGCTGGCCGCCGGTGACCTCCAGGTGCGGATCCCGATGACCGGCACGGCGGAGTCGCTGAACCTGGCCGTGGCCGCGGGCCTGCTGCTGTACCAGGCCCGCCGGCCAGACCTGCCCGCATGATCGTCAGCCGGCCCGGACCGGCCGCGATGCGCGTTTGCGGCAGTTCCCGGTAAGCTAGGTGCGCTTCCGGCGCTCCCGGCCGCCTCCGCGGCGGCACGTTGTTGGCCGGGCAGGCGGCGGAGTAGCTCAGTCAGGCAGAGCAAGCGGCTCATAATCGCTGTGTCGCCGGTTCAAGTCCGGCCTCCGCTACGAGGCAGGCATGCCTTGCTTGCCGCTGCGCGGCTGCGCCATAGCCCGCGGTATTGCCCAGGGGGGCGACCCCCTGGAACCCCCGGTCCGACCTGCGGCCGGGGACCGACGCAAGAGAAAGGCACTCCCTCGTGGCTGCCACCGATGTGAGGCCCAAGATCACCCTGGCCTGCCAGGAGTGCAAGCACCGCAACTACATCACCAGGAAGAACCGGCGCAACGACCCGGACCGGATGGAACTGATGAAGTACTGCCCGAACTGCCGTTGCCACCGGCCGCACCGCGAGACACGCTAGCCGCGGTGGGCGTCAACGCCGACTACCTCGGCCGCACCTTCCCGGCCACCGAGCCCTACGAGGTGAGCCGGGTCAAGATCGCGGACTTCGCCGAGGCGATCGGGGATCGCAATCCCCTGTACACCGATGCCGCCGCCGCGAAGGCGGCCGGCTACCCCGACGTGATCGCCCCGCCCACGTTCCCGATCGTGATCACCATGGCCGCCAGCCGGGCCGCGATCGGCGATCCGGGCCTCGGCATCAACTACGCCATGGTGGTCCACGGGGAACAGCGGTTCACCTACTCCCGGCCGTTGCACGCCGGCGACGTGGTGGTCGCGCAGTCCACGATCTCGGGGATCCGCGAAGTGGGCAGCATGACCATGGTGACCACCGAGACCGAGATCAAGACCGTGGACGGCGAACTGGTCTGCACCGGTTACGGAACCCTGGTGGAGCGGGGGAGCGCATGACCAAGTACGCGGACGTGACCGCCGGCGCGGAACTGCCGGTGGTGTCCTACCCGGCCAGCCGGCTCAGCCTGGTGAAGTACTGCGGCGCATCCGGCGACTTCAACGTCATCCACTGGAACGAGCGGATCGCCCGCTCGGTCGGCCTGCCCAACGTCATCGCGCACGGCATGTTCACCATGGCACAGGCCGGCCGGTACGTGACCGACTGGGCCGGGGACGCCGGGGCCCTGGTGGAGTTCGGCGTCAGGTTCTCCGCCATGGTGGTCGTCCCCGACGACGACACCGGCGCGACCATCGAGGTCAGCGGCACGGTCGAGGAGAAGCTCGACGGCAACCTGGTGGCGGTGGCGCTGACCGCCCGGTCCGGCGGCGCCAAGGTGCTGACCCGGGCGCGCGCGGTCGTGCGCCTGCCCTGACCGCCATGGCGCAGCGTGCCGACTGACCCGCGTGCCGCCGGGGGGTTCCAGGGGGAGCGCCCCCCCAGGCCGGCGCAGACGCAGGTCCCGCTGGCCGGGTACACCACGCTGCGCCTCGGCGGCCCGGCCCGGCGCTTCGCCGAAGCGGCCGACGACATCGAACTCGTCGCCCAGGTCTGGGCCGCGGATGAGCGCGGCGAGCCACTGCTGGTCCTCGGCGGCGGCAGCAACCTGGTGGTCGGCGACGAGGGCTTCCCCGGCATGGTGGTGCACGTCGCCACGCGGGGCATCCGCCACGAACCGGACCGGGACAGCGTCCTGCTGACCGTGGCCGCCGGTGAGGACTGGGACACGGTCGTCGCCGGCACCGTGGCGGACGGCCTGGCCGGTCTGGAGTGCCTGTCCGGGATCCCTGGGCTGGCCGGCGCGACGCCGATCCAGAACGTCGGCGCCTATGGCCAGGAGGTGGCGCAGACGCTGGTGGCGGTCCGGGGTTACGACCGGGAACGGGGCGAGGTGGTGGACCTGGCCGCCGCCGACTGCGGATTCGGCTACCGGACCAGCGCCTTCAAGCGGTCGCTGCGCTCCTGGGCGGGGGCCGGGTCCGGCGGGCCCGGTGTCACCGGCCGTTTCGTGGTGCTCGGCGTGACCTTCCGGCTGGAGCGGTCGGCGCGGTCCGCACCGGTGCGCTACGGCGAACTGGCCCGCAGCCTCGGGGTATCCGAGGGCGGCCGGGCGCCGCTCGGCGAGGTCAGGTCCGCGGTGCTGGCACTGCGCCGGGGCAAGGGCATGGTGCTGGATGCCGTCGACCCCGACACGCGTAGCGCAGGCTCGTTCTTCACCAATCCGGTCCTGGACCTGGCCGCATTCGCGGAACTGGAGCGGACCGTGGCCGCCAGCTTCGGGCCCGGGGTCCGGGTGCCGACGTTCCCGGCCGGCCCGGAGCAGGTCAAGGTGCCTGCGGCCTGGCTCATCGAGCGGGCCGGGTTCGCCAAGGGCTACCCGGGCGGAGACGGCGCGCGGATCTCGTTCAAGCACACGCTGGCCCTGGTCAACCCCGGTGGGGCGAGCGCCGCCGGGCTGCTCGCGCTGGCCCGGGAGATAGCCGGCCGGGTGCGCAAGCTGTTCGGCGTCGAACTGGCGCCCGAGCCCGTGCTTGTTGGCGCAGAACTCTGACCGCCGCCACGCCCCGTTTGGTAGTGGTGACTGGCACGCCACCACATTCTTATGTGGGTGGCGTGCCAGCAACGGCAAACGCTCAGGCGGATTCGGTTCGCAGGCCGGCGCCGGTCCAGTCCTCGATGCCCGCGGCGTACTTGCGGACGTTGGCATAGCCAAGCGCGGTGAGCCTATCGGCGACCTGCCCGCTGTTCGGGCAGGCGGGCCCGGTGCAGTAGGTGACGATCGCGGCGTTCTTGTCGGGCAGGACGGCCGATGCCAGCGCGTCCACGTCACCCGGTGCCAGGGCAACGGCGCCCGGCAGGTGCTGCTTGGCGTAGTAATCCCCGCCCAGCGCGTCGACGACGGTCACGGTTCCCGCATCGATGCCTGCCTGCAGGGCGTCGCGGGAGATGAGTGTGGTCATGGTGCAACCTCCAGAGATTCGGACTATAGTCCGCTTATGCCTGACGACAGTACCGGACTACGGTCCGTTTCGGCAACCCCGCTGGAATTGCTGCGGACGCCGCCGCCCCGGGAGCGTGCGGACGCGGCCCGCAACCGCGCGGCCGTGCTCCAGGCCGCGGCGCGGCTGTTCGCCGAGCACGGCGTGGCCGCCGTATCGATGGATCAGGTGGCCGCGGCGGCAGGGGTGGGCAAGGGCACGGTGTTCCGCCGGTTCGGCGACAAGGCCGGGCTCGCGGCGGCGCTGCTCGATGCGAGGGAGCGGGAACTGCAGGAGGCGATACTGCACGGGCCGCCGCCGCTCGGCCCGGGCGCCGCGGCGGCCGACCGGCTGGTCGCGTTCACCGGCGGCTACCTCGGTTATCTGCTCGCGCACCTGGAACTGGTCCGGATGTCGGAGACCGCGGCGCCTGGTGCCCGGTACCGGATCGGCGCCTACCGGTTCTGGCACCGGCACGTGGCGATACTGCTCACCGGTGCACCGGATCCCGGGTACGCCGCGCATGCGTTCCTCGCCGCCCTGGCCGCCGAGCATGTGACCGCCGTCCTGCCGGAACTCGGCGAGGCGCGGCTGCGGGCCGGCCTGGCGCGCCTTGCCCGGTCGGCGGCCCGTGACGCGGGCCAGGACCCGGAGTCCTGATCCTTGCCCTAGCTCGGGACCTAAGGGTCCCGCTGGCGAGCACGACCGCAAGGGTCGCCGCGATCAGGAACGGCCCGAACGGGATCTGCGTGGTGCGGCTGGCCCGGTGGGCCAGCATCAGCCCGAGGCCGGTCACCGCGGCGAGCAGCCACGCGGCCACCAGCCCGGCCGCGAATGCGGTCGCGCCCAGCCAGCCCAGGTAGGCGCCGAGCGGCCCGGCCAGCTTCACGTCGCCCATGCCGATGCCCGCGGGCGATACGAGAACGAGCAGGAGGAAGAACGCCACCGCCACGGCCATCCCGATCAGGGCGTGGACGAACCGGCCGGTGCCGTCGGCCAGGAACGGCGCCGCGGCGCCGAGCAGCGCCAGGCTGACCGGATAGGCCGGCAGCGTCACTACGTTGGGCAGCCGCGCCGTCCGGGCGTCGAAGAAGGCGAGCGGCACACCCCCGGCGGCCAGCACGCAGAACGCCGGCGCCTGCGGGCTCAGCCCGAACCGCACCGCGACTGCGGCCACTGTGACGATTGTGACCAATGTGGCTGTTAGGACCCAGGTCCGGCTTCCAACCTGGGAAAAGGCCATGAATAGTCCCGTTTTCGTCGTGGCGCACGGGCTGCGAACGGTAGATATCGTTCTGTAGCTTATTAGGTGGATCTGGGTGGGCGCCGTCCGGCGAACGAGCCGGCCGGCGGGAGCGCCAGGGCTGGTCTGAGCGCGTCATCCCGATCCTGGCGGCCAGGGAGGCACCATGCGGGGCCGGCACGGGTCTGCGGCGTTATTAGCCGCGGGCATCCTTGCGGGCGCGGTCGCATGCGGCAGCGGGAGCGCCGCCGTTTTCCATCCGGCCGGCTCGGTGTCGTCGGCGCCGGTCCAGGCGACGTTACCGGGGCCCGGGGGACAGCACCTGGGCAGCTTCCGTTTCCCCAGTGACGTGTCCATCGACTTCACCGCCCCGGCACCGGCCGACCCGGTCCGGCGGGCGGTCATCGCCGGCTACCAGGACTACGTCCTCTCGCTGTGGGCCGCGGTACTCACCCACGGCAAGAACACCACCTACCTGCGGCACGCCGGCGGCAACGCGGCCGGGTTCGTGCACCGCGAGGCCGCGCGGTACGCAGCACCGGGGGTGACGGTCAGGGGGACCATCTCCTACAACGACACCAGGATCGCCGGGGTCTACTTCGGTACCGGCGCGGACGTGCTCTCCTGCGTGGACGCCTCGGCGTTCCACCAGGTGAACGCGCAGACGGGAGCCACCGAGGGCGCAGCACTGCCGGCCCGGCTGACCCGTTACCTGGAAAACGTGGCCGAGGGGCGCAACAGCGACGGCACCTGGTCCGTCACCCGGCTGGCCATCTACCCGGCAACCAGCACCCAGGGAGCGATGTGCCGATGAGAACCCGCCTTCTCACCAGCATGGCGCTGCTCGCGGCGTTCGCCGCGCTGGCCGCGCTCAGCCAGGGCACCCCGGCCCTGGCCCTGGGCGCCGCCCCGGCGGCGCGCCAGGCGGCCGCCGCACCCGCCGGCGGCGGTCCGGTGTACTCCCATTTCGCGTACTCCCAGGTGAGCGTCACCGGCGATACCAACCCCAGTGCCTTAGCCAGCCCCACCGCGTACACGCCCGCACCCTGCTGGGTCGAACCGCGCTTCACCGGCGCTGACTCCTACCACAAGGGCGATCCCCAGCCGAGCGCGACCGGGGACGCCGACTCCTACTGGTGGTGGTTCGTCGGCCAGGAGCCGGCCCTGGCCGGGGTGCTCGGCCGGATCCAGGGCCTCAAACAGGCCGTCAACAAGGTGTTCAAAGCCCGCCAGGGCGGCAGTGGCTGGTGGTGGGTGCCGGGCTGGATCAACGGCGGCCTGAACGGTTACTCGTGCGCCTGGGGCCTGGTGCACATGCTCAACTTCAGCGCGCAGTACCTGGAGTACCTGCCCCCGCAGACCGGCGGGCCCGCCACTCCTGGCCATCCGATCGACGGGCGGATCCTGGCCGCGCTGGCCCGCGCGGAGCTCGCCCTGCCCGCGATCAAAGTCTTCACCAACCCGGCGGTGGGCAAGCCCAGCGACGTCAACCTGCCCCTGTGGGTATGGGTCGGCTACGCGGGCCCGGAGCGGCCAGCCGACACCGCCAGCGTGCCGTTGCCCGGCGGCGGCGCGCTGTCGGCCACGGTCACGACCTCGCCGCCGCAGGTGTCGGTCTCGGTGAACACCGCCGCCGCGCACGTCTACAACAACTGCGGTGCCACCGGGAGCAGGTACAACGGCGATCCGGCCGCGATTCCGCCGTGCGGGGTGACCTTCCTCGCCCCCTCCACCAACGGCCCTTACAAGCTCACGGTCACCGCGCGCTGGACCGTGAAGTGGACCGACAGCGCAGGGGAGGGCGGCACGTTCAACTCGCCGCCGTGGCCGGTTCCTGTGCAGACCGGCAGTGCGACCGTGACCGTGCGGGAAATCCAGGCGGTCAACTGAAATGGCACCGGTGACCCAGGGCGGTGCACGAGGCAGGGGAGACGCAGACCATGTCCGGTGACCGAGGCACGCTGACCCGCGGCGCGCAGCCCGCGCGGGACAAGGCGCCACGGCGGCCAACCGCGCCGGGCGGCCGGCGCCCGCCGCAGGTGGCGCGCGAGCGCAGGCCTGCCCTCGCCGCCCTCGCGTTACTCCTCATCGTCGGCGGGGCCCTGGGCGCCGCCTACCTGGTATTGCAGAACGGGCACCGGGTGGCGGCCATCGAGGTCACTCAGCAGCTCGGCGCCGGGCAGCAGATACCGCTCAGCGCCCTGCGCGAGGTGGACATCGCGGTCAGCGGCGGTATCGGCTACGTGCCGTGGAGCGAGGCCGGCCAGGTCAGCCGGTTCTACGCGGCCAGCGCTATCCCGCCAGGCAGCCTGCTCACCAACTCGATGGTGGCCAGGGTCAACGGCCTGGCCAGCGGCAAGTCGGTGGTCGGGCTGGCGCTCAAGGACGGGCAGCTTCCCGACGGGCTGCAGGCCGGCGATCACGTGAACCTCTACCAGGTCAGCGACGCCTCGCAGTCGTGCCCGGGTACGCCCGGCAGCCTGCTCGCGTCGAACGCGGTGGTGCTCGGCATCGGCGCCCCGCCCGCGGCCGCGAGCGCCTCCGCCGTCGACGTGCGGGTGGCTCTGGACCCGGCCGCGGCCGGCGCCGTCACCTGCAACGCGGCCAACAGCAACGTGGCGGTCGCGGTACTGCCGGGGTCGGCGACCGGCGGGACGGGCTAACGATGGCCCTGATCGCGATCGCGGCCGACAAGGGAGCACCTGGGGTCACCACCGCGTGCCTGGCGCTGACCCTGGTCTGGCCGCGGCCGGTGCTGCTGGCCGAGTGTGACCCGGCCGGCGGTGACCTGGTCTACCGCCTGCCCGCCGCGCGCGGCGGCCAGCTCGACCCCGGGCGCGGGCTGCTCAGCCTGGCCGTCGCCGCCCGCCGGGGGCTGACCCCCGACCAGGTGCTCCAGCACGCCCAGAAACTGCAGGGCGGCCTCGATGTGCTGGTCGGTGTGGTCACCGCGGAGCAGGGCACCGGGCTCGAGCCGCTGTGGGGCCCGGTCGGCGCGGCCCTGGCCCGGTTGCCGGACTGCGACGTCATCGCCGACTGCGGCCGGATCGGCGCCGACGGCCCGCACTACGACCTGCTCGCCTACGCATCCTCGGTGGTGCTGGTCACCCGTGCCTCGCTGGAGGAGGTGGTGCGGCTGCGGGAACGGGTCGCGGCGGTGACAGGTGCGCTGGCGCTGCGGCACCGGCAGGGCATCCCGGTCGGCGTGATGGTGGTCGCCGACCACCGCCGGTTCCACGCGGCGCTGACCGAGACCGGGCAGGCGCTCGGCCCCGGCGGCGCGGCGCGGATACTCGGCGGGCTCGCCTACGAGCCGAAGGCCGCCGAGGCGCTCGGCGGCGAGCAACGCGGCCACCTCGGCCGGTCGCTGCTGCTGCGCACGGCCCGCGACCTGGCCGGGCGGCTGTCCCGCTCGCTTGCCCCGGACGTGGCCGCCCCGGCCGGACGGGGGTGACCACGTGGATCATGCCGTGGTCAAGCGGCTGCGCAGCCAGGTGGGGGACCGGCTGGCCGGGCAGCGCCGGCTCGACGGGGTGTCCGGCGTGCCGCCGATGTCCGCCGAGGACGAGCGGCAGTTCGCCCGGGCGCTGATCGTCGCGGCCCTGGAGGGTCACGCCCGCGCGGAGATCACCGCGGGCCGGGCCCCGCTCACCGCCCAGGAGGAGGAAGAGCTCGCCACCGGCATCCACGCCGCGCTGTTCGGCGTCGGCAGGCTGCAGCCCCTGCTGGAGGACGACCGCGTCGAGAACATCGACGTCAACGGCTGCGACCGGGTGTTCCTCGGGTACGCCGACGGTCGCGAGGTGCTCGGCGAGCCCGTCGCCGAAAGCGACGGGGAACTGGTCGAGCTGATCCAGGCGCTTGCCGCCTACTCCGGCCTGTCCAGCCGCCCCTTCGACGCGGCACACCCGCAACTGGACCTGCGGCTGCCGGACGGCTCCCGGCTGTCGGCGGTGATGGACGTGACGCTGCGGCCGGCCATCTCCATCCGCCGGGCCCGGCTGGGCAAGGTCCTCCTGGCCGACCTGGTCGGCAACGGCACGCTGCTGCCCGAGCTTGGCGGGTTCCTCACCGCGGCCGTTGCCGCGCGGAAGAACATCATGATCGCCGGGGCGACCAACGCGGGGAAGACCACGCTGCTGCGGGCACTGGCCAACCAGATACCGCCGAGCGAACGGCTCGTCACCGTGGAGCGCGCGCTCGAGCTGGGCCTCGACCAGTTCCCCGAGCTGCACCCCAACGTGGTGGCGATGGAGGAGCGGCTGCCGAACTCCGAGGGCCAGGGCGCCATCTCCATGGCCGAGCTGGTCCGCCGCTCGCTGCGGATGAACCCAAGCCGGGTGATCGTCGGCGAGGTACTCGGGGACGAGATCGTCACCATGCTGAACGCGATGACGCAGGGCAATGACGGCTCGCTGTCCAGCATCCACGCCAACTCCTCGATGGAGGTGTTCAACCGCATCGCGACCTACGCCATCCAGGCGGCCGAACGCCTCCCGGTGGAGGCCACGCACATGCTCATCGCCGGGGCCATCGACTTCGTGATCTTCATCGAGAAGCGCAACGACTATGCCCGGGGCGGGACCCTGCGCCGGTACGTCAGCAGCGTGCGGGAGATCACCGGCATCGACACCCGGGTGCTGTCCAGTGAGATCTTCGCGCCCGGCCCGGACGGCCGCGCCGTCCCGCACGCGCCGCCGTCCTGCCTGCCGCAAATGGCCGAGCATGGCTACGACCCGGTCAGGAGGGCCTGGTGAGCCCGGTCCTGGCCGGCCCCGGCCTGCTCGCCATCGTGGCCGGAGCATTGGCGGGAACCGGGCTGTTCCTGTTCGTGGTGGCCGTGCGCGGGCTCCCGCCCCGGCCGCCGGGCGAGACCGGCCGGCTGCGCCGCTGGGCCCACGAGACCGGGCCCGCCCGCGCCGCCGCCGCCGTGCTGGCCGGGCTGGTGGTGCTGGTGGCGACCCGGTGGCTGGTCGCTGGCGTGGGAGCGGCCCTGCTCGTGCTGAGCTGGCGCGGCCTGTCCGGCGTGGCCGGGGAGCGGGCCGCGATGGCCCGGCTCGAGGCGCTCGCCACCTGGACCGAGTCGCTGCGGGACACGATCGCCGGCGCGGTCGGCCTGGAGCAGGCCATCCCTGCCTCGCTCCGCGCCGCGGCGCCCTCGCTGCGCGATCCGCTGGCGGCCCTGGTGGAGCGGCTGCACACCCGGGTGCCCATGCCCGAGGCGCTGCGCAGGTTCGCCGACGACCTCGCCGACCCCAGCGCCGACCTGATCATCGCCGCGCTGATGATCAACGCCCGGCTGCGCGGCCCCGGCCTGCGGGACCTGCTCGGCGCGCTGTCCCGTTCGGTGCGGGAAGAGCTTGACGTGCGCCGCAAGGTGAACGCGCAGCGCCGGTCCACCCGGCGGGGTGCCCAGATCGTGGTGGGCATCTCGGTGGGCCTGGCCCTGGGGCTGGCCCTGTTCAACCACGCCTACGTGCAGGTCTACGACAGCGTCAGCGGCCAGCTCGTGTTGTGCATCGTGGTGGCGCTGTATGCGGCCGGGGTGATGTGGATGCGGGCACTGGCCCGGTTCCCGGTGCCCGAGCGGCTGCTGGCCGGCGGCGGGCCCGCGGCCACACCGGAGATCCCCGAAGCGGTCGCAGCCTGGCAGGGGGGTACGTCATGACCGCGGCATTCCTCGTGGGCAGCCTGGCGGGCCTCGGCCTGTTCCTGCTCGGCCTCGCGCTCCATCCACCGCGGCCGCGGCTGGCCCGCCGCCTGGCCGCCTTCGACGCGGCACGGCGCGGGTCGAACGGCCACTGGACCGGCGGCCACGACGCCCCCGCCGCCGGCCCCCGCTGGCGCCTCGGCTCGTGGCTGGCCCGGCTGTGCGCCGAGCAGGGCTGGGAGTTCTCCTCGCTGCGCAAGAACCTGTCCCTGGCCGGGATCGGCTTCGAGATCTTCCTGGCCACCAAGGTGCTGCTCGCAGTGCTCGGCTTTGTCCTCGGCCCGGCGCTGGGGCTGCTGGCAGGCCTGCTCGGGGTCCACATTTCGGTCTGGATCCAGGCCTGGCTCGGGCTGCTGTTCGGCGCCGTCTTCAGCTTCCTGCCCGACCTGGAGATCAAGCAGAAGGCCGCCAAACGGCGGCGGGACTTCCGGCACGCGATCGGGTCCTTCCTCGATCTGTTCGCGATGAACCTGGCCGGGGGGCGCGGCGTGCCCGAGGCGCTGATGACGGCCGGCGACGTGGGCACCGGCTGGGCGTTCTGGCGGATCCGGGATGCGCTGGCCAACGCCCGGATCACCGGCCAGACCCCCTGGCACGCACTGGGCGCCTTGGGTGAGGAGGTCGGCATCGACGAGCTCCGCGACCTGTCCGCGGCGCTCAGCCTGGTTGCCGAGGACGGGGCCAAGGTGCGCGAGTCACTGGTGGCGCGGGCGGAGAGCCTGCGCCGCAGGGAGCTGACCGACCTGGAGGGACAGGCGGGGGAGCGGTCCCAGTCGATGCTGGTCGCCCAGCTCATGCTGTGCGCCGGCTTCCTGCTCTTCCTGGTGTTCCCGGTGGTGGGGCTGCTGGGTGTCTGAGGCAATGCGCGAAGCGGTCGTGGCGGAGAGAAAGTTGGGAGAAGGGCATGAACAACCCGGTGTCAGGCTACGTGCGGGCCTTCCTCGGCGTGCACCTGGCCGCGCTGCGCGCGGCATGGCAGGAGCAGGACCGTGGTGCATCGGCGGTCGAACTCGCCGTGATCACCGCGATGATCCTCGTGGTGGCGGTCGTGCTGCTGGTGGCCATCCAGCATTTCGTCCGGGGCGCCGCGAAGCAGATCAAGGGCACGACCCCGTAGGGCGGGAGAAGTTGACCGCCCAGCGCCTGCAACGCTGGTGGCGCGCGGCCCTGGCCGACCGCGGTTCCAGCGCGGTCGAACTCGCCGTGCTGGCCCCCGCGCTGTTGATGATCTGCATGCTCATCCTCCAGTTCGGCCTGTGGTTCAACGCGCGGCAGACCGCACTGGCGGCGGCGCAGGCCGGGGCGGTGGTCGCCCGCCAGGAGGCGGCCGGCAAGCCGGGCGGCTGGCAGGCGGACGCACAGAGCACCGCCCGGCAGTACTACCAGAAGCTGAACAGCAAACTGCTCAAGCAGGTCAACGCGACCACCGCTACCGCGGCAGGAGGGAACGTCTACGTCACGGTGAGCGGCCAGGTCGCCGTCTCGGTGTTCCCGTTCTTCGGGCTGCATCTGACCGTGTCGGCGACCGCGGGCGGCCCGGTCGAGTGCTTCCGGCCGGCCGGCCAGGGCGGGGCGTGCTGATGGGCCGGAACGCGCCCGGCGCGCTGTGCCGCATCGGGCAGAGGGTGCCGGGACGCCGCGACCGGCGGGCCCAGCGCGGGTCGATCTCGGTCGAGCTGGCGGTGCTCGCGCCCGGGCTCGTCCTGCTGTTGCTGCTGGTCGCGGCCGGTGCGCGGGTGGTGGAGGTACAGGGCCACATCGACGGCGCGGCCAGGGACGCCGCCCGGGCGGCCAGCATCGCCCGGTCCTATGGCCAGGCCGTCACGGCGGCCCAGCAGGCCGCGCAGGCGGACCTGGGCACCACCAGCCTGTGCACACCCGGCACCGTCGCCGTCCGGGTGGCCGGTTACCCGGCGGTGCCGGTTGTCACCGTAGCCGGTGCCGCCGTGACGGTCACCGTCACCTGCCAGGTGGACATGAGCCCGTTCAAGGCCCTCGGCTTCGGGGTGACCAAGGGCTTCACCGGGCACGCGGTGGCGCCGCTCGACCCGTTCATGTGCCGGGACGTGTTCCCATGCTGACCCGGCTTGCTGGGCTGGCTCGCGGCGAGCGGGGCTCTGTCTCGGTGTTCACCGCGGTGTTCGCGATCGCGGTGATCTTCCTGCTCGCGCTGATCCTGGACGGTGGCTCGGCGCTGAACGCGAAGGAACGGGCCATGGACATAGCTGGCCAGGCGGCCCGCGCCGCCGCCGACAACATCGACCTCCAGGCGCTGCGCACCAGCGGCAGGGCGGTCATCGGGCCTGGCGCCTGCGTCGCGGCGGCCAGCCTGGTCAGGAGCTATGGGCAACTGCTGTCCAGCGGGCTGGACAAGGTCACCAGCACCAGCATGGTGAGCTGCAGTGCACCACCGGGCACTGAGCGGGCGACCGTCCTGGTCACCGTGTCGACCCGGCCCCTGATACCCGGCGTCTTCGCCGGCTTCCACGAGTCCGCGCAGGCGACCGCCACTCCCGAGTGCGGGATCAACCAAGGAGCGTTGTGCTGATGGCCAGGCAAGACAGCAAGCCGGGCCGGGCACGTTCCGGATGGGACGTGCTCACCGGCCTGGGCGCCGTCATGGTGCTGCTCGTGCTTGTGATCGGGCCCCCGGTAGCCCTGATCACGGTATTCGGCCTGCCGGTACCGCACACCATGCCGTCGGCGTCCCTGCTCACCCACCGGCTCGGCACCGCGACCGTGCTCAAGGCCTGTTCCGTGGTGGTGTGGCTGGCCTGGCTGCAACTGGTGTGGTGCGTCATCGCCGAGGTTTCCGCGGCCGTGCGCAACATCGGCATGCCGCGCCGGGTACCGCTGGCTGGGGGAATCCAGGCGCTCGTGCACCGCCTGGTCACCACCGCGCTGCTGGTCTCCGCCGCCGCGGCGGTGGCTCCCGCGCTGGCACCGGCCGCCGCCCTGGCCGCCACCCCGCCCACGGCGGCGGCCCTGGCCCCGGTCCGGGATGCCCCGGTCCGGGATGCCGCTGTCCGGGATGCCGCGCCTGGCGGCACCATCCCCGGTCAGTCGCTGCCACCGGCGTTGCTGGTCGCCCCGGCGGCCAACGGTGGTGCGCACCGGCTGCTCGGCCCCGCGGATGTGAGTCAGGAGTTCCGGCCCGTGACGGGCTCCCCGGGCGGCAACGGGACGCAGGCCGCCGCCGCGAGCCTGGACGGCGTTCAGGACAGGTGGGCGCACCGTACGGAAAAGATCTACGTGGTGAAGCCGCCGGTGGGCAGGTTCCACGAGAGCCTGTGGGAGATCGCCGAGAACCACCTGGGTGACGGCAGGCGCTACCGGGAGATCTTCGAGCTGAACAGGGACCTGCCTCAGCCGGACGGCTCCATGCTCACGATCGCCAGCCTCATCCGGCCCGGCTGGGTGCTGCGGATGCCGCACGACGCCTACGGCCCGGGCATCGAGGAGGTCAAGGCCAGCCCGCCGGCCCGGCATTCCGGCCGGCCGCACGAGCCGCGGCCCGCCGCGCACCCGCCCGCGCCGGGCAAGCACGCCTCCCCGCCCGCCGCGGTGCCGCCGCCGCAGACCGCCGGCGCAGACCCCGCCGGCGCAGGCGCCATCGGCCGCCGATACGCCCGCCGCGTCGGCCCCGGCAACCCCGGCCCCGGCAACCCCGGCCCCGGCAACCCCGGCCCCCGCCACCTCGGCCGGGCGCGGGCCGGCCCATGCCACGCCGGCCCCGGACTCCTCGGCCGCCCCGGCGCCCGGCGCCAACGGCCGGGCCGAGACAGGCCAGCCCGCACCCGGCCGGTCCGCCCCGGCCCGGTCCACTCCTGGCCGGTCCGCCCCGGCCCGGGGCGCGCCCGCACCCGGGCAGTCCGCGCCCGCCCACGCCGCGCCGCGGTCGGCACCCGGGCAGTCCGCGCCCGCCCACTCCGCACCGCGGTCCGTACCCGGGCAGTCCGCGCCCGCCCACGCCGCGCCGCGCGTCCGCACCCGGGCAGTCCGCGCCCGCCCACGCCGCGCCGCGGTCCGCACCCGGCTATCCACTGGAACTCGCCGCCGCCGGTCTGCTTGCCGCGGGCGTCCTGGCCGCCCTGGAGCGCCGTCGCCGCAAGCAGGCACGCCGCAGGCCGCCCGGCCGGCGGGTGGTCGCGCCACAGCCGGACGCCGCGTGGGCGGAGGCGGCGCTGCGCCTGGGCGAGGACGAGAGCTCCGCCCGGATGCTGGACGCGGGCCTGCGTCACCTCAGCCGCGCGCTAAAGCGGCAGGGCCGGACGCCACCGACCGTGTTCGCCGCGCACGTCGGCGATGACAACCTGGATCTGTGGGTCGCCCCGCCCAGCCATGACGTGCCCGCGCCCTGGTACGCGGTGGGCGACGGCCAGGTGTGGCGGCTGCCGCTGGCCGACATGCCTGGCCTGGACGGCCGCGGCACCGCCCTGTACCCGGGCCTGGTGACCATCGGCACCGATGCCACCGGCCGGGTGCTGGTGGACCTGGAGGCCGCGCGCGGCCCGATCGCGGTCACCGGCCCGGAGGATCTGGTCGCCGACGCGCTGTGCGCGATGGCCACAGAACTGGCCACCAGCCTCTGGTCCGACACGATGCACCTGACGCTGGTGGGAGCCGGTGAGGACCTGGCCGTGCTTGCGCCCGACCGGGTGCACGTGGCAGGTTCCGTGGCCAAGGCACTGCCGCTGCTTGAGGCGCACGCCGCCGGCGTGGCGGACGCCCTGGCCGCCTCCGGCGCAGGGTCGGTGCTGGCCGGCCGGGCGGAGGGACTCATCCCCGAGGCCTGGACGCCGCACTACCTGATCACGCTGATCCCGCCGACGGCACAGGAGGCGCGAAGGCTGGCCACGCTCGGCCGGGCGGGCAGTCTCGCCGCCGGATACCTGGTCGCGGGTGAGACCCCCGGCGCCACCTGGGCCTGGGAGATCACCCCGGATGGGCAGTTGCGGGCGCCCGAGCTGGGCCTGGACGTCACCGCTCAGCTCATCCCGGCGCAGCAGCAGGCGGCGCTGGCGGGCCTGTTCGGCGCCGCGGATGACATGGGGGGAGCGCTGATGTCCGCGCCACCGGTGGACGCGGCGCCGGCCCCGCACCTGGCCCCAGACGCCACGATGCCGGCCGAGGTCACCCTGCTTGGCCCGGTGTCCGTGCGCGCCACCGGGGAGATCGACCCCGGCATGCTCCCGCTCGCCACCGAGATCGTGGTCTACCTGGCGACCCATCCCGCGGGGGTACACCCGAACGTGCTGGCCCGGGCGATCTGGCCGCAGGGCGTGGCCGACGAGACCAGGGATGCCGTGCTTGATGAGGTCGCTTACTGGCTCGGCACCGACGGGATCGGCCGCCCGCACCTGGCCGCCGATGCCAGCGGGCGGCTGCGCCTCGGCTCAGGGGTCAAGGTGGACTGGCACGTGTTCCTCACCCTGGTGGCCCAGGCCGGGCAGGCGGCCGGGCCGGGCGGCAAGGGCGGTCACTCGCCGGAGCAGGCCAAGCTGGCGCAGGCGCTGAGCCTGGTCGACGGCCATTTCCTGGCCGACTGCGGGCCCGGCGGCTACTCCTGGATCGTCACCGATGGGCTGGAGTACGAGGTATCCGCCCGGGTCGCCGACGCCGCGCACCGACTGTGCGAGCTGCGGCTGAACGACGGGGACTCCCGCGGTGCGGTGGACGCCGTGCGCACCGGGCTGCGGATCGCGCCGGACGACGAGTTGCTCTGGCGGGACCTGCTGACCGCCGCGCACGCCACCGGCCAGGAGAACCTGCTCTACGCCGCGGCAGGCGAGATCTGGACCCGTGCGTCCCTGGACGGGCCGCCGGAGCTGACCACAGAAACCGAGGCGCTCCTGGACGAACTGCTCCCGACCTGGCGCTGGACGCTCGCCTGAACCCCGGTCGGTCCGGTTCAGGGCTAGCCTCGTACCTACGCTAGCGCCGTACCCACGGCACCCGTAGGTGGAGACTGTGATGACTAACGGTGGCCCGATTGCCTCGGTGGCTGTGGGGCGGACCAGCGTGCTGGTCGTGGAAGACGACCTGGGGATCGCCACCCAGCTCGTCCGCGGGCTGCGCCGCGGCGGGTACGACGCGGATCACGTCACCACGGGAGGTGCGGCGCTGCGCTGGGGCGAGCCGGACGTGGTCCTGCTGGATCTCGGCCTGCCCGACACCGACGGCGTGGAGGTCTGCCGCCAGTTGCGGGAACGGTCGCCGGTGGCGATCATCGTGGTCACCGCGCGGGGGGAGGAGCCCGAGCGGGTGCTCGCCCTCGACGCCGGCGCGGACGACTACCTGGTCAAGCCGTTCGGCCTGGCCGAGCTGCTGGCCAGGATCCGGGCGGTGCTGCGCCGCGTGCGCCCCGGCGGCGAACTGCTGAAGCACGGCCCGCTCACCGTGGACCTGCGCACCCGCAAGGTCACCGTGTCCGGCCAGGAGGTGGCGCTGACCGCCAAGGAGTTCGACATCCTGGAGTGCCTGGCCGCGGACCCGGGGCGGGTGCTCAGCCGCCAGCAGATCCTGGAGAGCGCGTGGGACGCCCACTGGTACGGGCCCACCAAGGTGCTTGACGTGCATGTGGGAGCGCTGCGCCGCAAGCTCGGGGTGCCCGGCCTGATCGAGACCGTTTACGGCAGGGGCTTCCGCCTCGGCGGCGCGTGATGGCCCGCCGGATCGCGCTCACCATGCTGTCCCTGGTCGGCGCCCTGCTGCTGACCGCCGTGGTCCCGCTCGGCCTGATCACCACCGGCCGGGAGCGGGCCTCGTTCCGGCAGGACACGGTGCTGACCGCCCGGGCGTTCGCGGCCATCGCGGAGGACGGCCTCACCGAGCCGGGCCACAGCCCGGCCATCCCCGCCTTCCTCGCCCGGGCGAGCGAGTCGGGTGAGATCGGCTGGATCTACAACGCGTCGGGGCGGCTGATCGCGCACACCATCGGGGCGGCACCGCTCGGCGAGCCGGGCCTGCCCGCCGGGCCGGCCACGCCGGTCCCGGCAATGATGCGCGCCGTCCAGCGCGGCGGCGGCATCGCCATCACCCAGCCGCCAGGCCGGCTGCAGGTGGCCGTGGCCGTGGACACGGCCAGCGGCCGGCCGCCGGCCGGAGTGGTGGTGCTCGCCCGGTCCACCGCCGAGCTTGACGAGCGGCTCCGGGTGCTCTGGGCGGTGCTCGCCGCGATCGCGGCCGCCGGGCTGGTCACCGGGGCGATCGCCGCCGTATGGGTCGGGCGCTGGGCGGGACGGCCGCTGTCGGCGCTGGACGCGGCCGCGCAGCGGCTGGGCGGCGGCGCGCTCGACACCCGGTCGGCCGCCCGGCACGGACCGCCCGAGGTGCGCCGCCTGGCCAGCACCTTCAACACCATGGCCAGCCGGCTGGAGGCCCTGGTGCACGGCAACCGGGCCATGATGGCGGACGTATCGCACCAGCTGCGCACCCCGCTCGCCGCGCTCCGGCTGCGGCTTGACCTGCTCGCGGCCGACGCCGACGAGGCCACCGCGGCGGAACTGGCCGGCGCACAGGGAGAGATCGCCCGGCTGTCCCGGCTGGTGGACGGGCTGCTCGCGGTCGCCAGGGCGGAGAGCGCGGTGACGGTACCTGTGCCGGTGCCGGTGGCCGAGGTGGTCAGGGACCGGGTCGCGGCCTGGAGCCCGGTGGCGGAGGAGCGTGCGGCCAGCCTGTCCGCCTCAGGGCCTGGCCAGCTGCGCGCCAGCCTGGGCGAGGGCCACCTGGAACAGATACTGGACAACCTGATCGCCAACGCACTGGACGCGGTCCCGGCGGGCGGCCATGTCCGGGTCAGCGCCCAGGTGGGCGGCCGGGGCGCCCAGGTCGTGGTGGCCGACGACGGACCGGGCATGAGCCGGCCGCAGCAGGAGGCGGCGTTCCGCAGGTTCGCCAGCAACACCTCCGGCGGGACCGGGCTCGGCCTGGCCATAGTGCACCGGCTGGTGACTTCCAACGGCGGGTCCGCCGAGTTGTCGGACACCCCGGGCGGCGGCCTCACGGTCACCCTCGACCTGCCCGCCGGGCCGGCCGACCCGGCCATCCTGGCGGCCGACGGGCCCGCCGGGAGGGCGGCGATTCCTTACTAGTTCTGAACCATTGCTGAACAGGTTCCCGGCAAGCCATGCCGCAGGCTGGGAACATGCGTGGCGAGTCGCAGAACTACCGCGAGCCTGCCGGGTACCGCGACGACGACGAGGGCGAGGCGTACCGGTACCGCGAGCCGGCCGGATACCGCCACGACGACGACCAGTACCGGTACCGCGAGACGGCCGGATACCGCCACAGCGACGGCCAGTACCGGCACCACGAGCGCCAGGCCCCCGCCGCCTGGGGCTACTGGGACGACGAGGATGCGGAGTATCACGGGCGCGCGGACAGCGCGACCGGCGGTGCCGACGGAAACGAGCGGCTCACCGGGCTGACCGGCATGGTGCTGCTTGTGCTGTTCGCGGCCGAGGGCTTCACCATCCTGGCCGTCCGCCAGATGCTCACCCTGCACTTCTTTCTCGGCATGCTGCTGCTCGGCCCGGTGCTGCTCAAGGTCGGCTCGACGATCTACCGGTTCACCCGGTACTACACCGGGGATGCCGATTACCGGCGGAAGGGCCCGCCCGCCCTGCCGCTGCGGTTGCTCGGGCCGTTCGTGATCCTCACCTCGCTCGCGGTGATCGGCACCGGCATCATGCTCGCGCTCGCCGGGCCCGGCTCCAGCATCTGGCTGCTCGCGCACAAGGCGGCGTTCGTGCTGTGGTTCGGTGCCATGACCATCCACGTGCTCGCCTACGTCTGGCGGCTGCCCAGGCTGGTCGGCAGCGACCTGGCCCGCCGCGCCGGGTACCGGGCGGAACAGGTCCTGGGCGGCCGGGCCGCGCGCTGGCTGCTGCTGACCGCGTCACTGCTGGCCGGGCTGCTGCTCGCCGTGATCACCGTTCATCTTGCCGGCCCGTGGACGGCCGTCCTCGGCCCGGGCCGGTGAAGGACCGGTTCCGGTCGCCCGCCAGCGGCCGGAACCGGCCCGCTGTTCCTGTGCCGCCATTTACCGTCAATTACCGTGTCTTAACTCCCGCCTTGGCATACGTTGTCGTGCAAATACGATGCGGCGTGCCCGGACTGGTCCCATAGCGGCGGGTGTTCCCATCGGGGCGACCCACGGGGCAGGGCGGTGCCATGGCTGTACCCGGAGACGCGGCCACCGTTGTGACGGCGCTGCGGCTGGGCTGGTGCATGGCCGAAGTACGGGGACGTAACCGGCCCGATGCCCCGCGCGGTTCCGGGGTGGAACCGCCCCGTACCGGCCACGCGCTGCCGCTCCAGATCGAGCGCACCCCGGCCGAACTGCGCATCGAGGCCCAGTCGCTGCTCGTCGTGCTGACCATCAAGCTGGGCGTGGACGGCGACGGGAAGACGCACACCAGCTACGCGCGCACGCTGGACAGTGATGCCCAGGTGCTTGCCAAGGCGCGGGCAAGCGGTGATGGCTCCGCCGCCGAGAAGTGGGACGCCCTGGCCGAGCTGATCTACAAGTTCGACGCGCACATCCAGGACATGCTGTCCGCGCGGTCGGAGACGCAGGCGTCCGGTTACCAGCTGGGCCGCGCCATGGCCGAGGCCTACTGGGCGCTGGATCCCGCGGTGCCTGCCGGGACCAGCGACTCCTCCGCCTGGTGGTTCCTGCTGAGCGGGGAACGCTGCCGCGAGATAGGCCGGCTCGCGGGCCGCCTGTCCCGCTACTTCCATCCGTACACGTCGGCGGCCATCGCGGGCTCGGCGATGGTCTGGAAGAACGTCGCGGCCGACCAGAACTGGCGCGCGGGTGCCGTGCCAGCCCTGTACCAGCAGATCCGCCGCTGGTACGAGCTCACGATCGTCGCCGAGGATCCGACGACGCTGATCGGGCCCTACGCGCTGCTGCGGAACTTCCGCATGGTCGCGCGGGTGCTGCGGGCCTTCTGGATCCAGTTCGTCCTGACCGGCCTCGGCGCCGCCGCCCTGATCGCGTTCGCCGCCCTGCTGGCCAGCCCGCAGGGCACCACGTGGGCCAGGGGCCTGCTGGCGACCGCCGGGATCACCGGGTTCTCCGTTGCCGGGCTGTCGGCCAAGCTGAAGAACCAGGCGCAGGCCCTGCTGCTGCGCCTTCGCCAGGACGCCTACACCGATCTGATCGTCGTCGACATCACCACCGCGCCGCCGCAGCCCAAGGCGATGCTGCCCGCCAGGCGCCGGGCGAAGGTGGCCAAGATGGGGCGGGAGCGCACGCTCACCCCCGTCACCCCGAACTAGCCACCCGGCCACCCCGCAGGCCATCGGGGGTTCCGGGCCCCAGCCAGCAGGCCGCCGCTGAGCCTCCGGGGTCTGGCCTCAGCTGACAGGGCCCTGGCCCGGTGACGGAGGAACCGGGCCGCAGGCCATCGGGGGGTTCCGGGGGGTCGCCCCCCCGGGCTAGCACTGCAGCCAGGCGTCGATGCCCGCGAGCAGGCGGGCTGCGACAGCAGGCGGGGCGGCCGAGCCGCGCACCGACATCGCGGCGAGCCTGGCCAGTTCCGCGTCGCTCATGCCGTGCACGCTCCTGGCCAGTTCGTACTGCGCGGTCAGCCGCGAGCCGAACAGCAGCGGATCGTCGGCACCGAGCGCCACCGGCACCCCCGCGTCAAGCAGGGTGGGCAGCGGGACGTCGCCGGGCCGGGCGGCGACCCCGAGCGCGACGTTGGAGGTGGGACAGACCTCGCAGGTGATCCCGCCAGCCGCCAGGTGCTTGATGAGGTCGGGGTCTGCCGCGGCGGCCACGCCGTGCCCGATGCGGTGCGCACCGAGCGCGTCCAGGCAGGCGCGGACACTGTCCGGGCCGGCCAGCTCGCCGCCGTGCGGGGCCAGCAGCAGGCCCGCGCGGGCGGCGATGCGGAACGCGGGCCCGAAGTCGGCAGCGGCACCCCGCCGCTCGTCGTTGCTCAGGCCGAACCCGGTCACGCCACGGCCGGCGTACTGCGCGGCGAGCCGGGCCAGCGTGCGTGCCTCCAGCGGGTGCTTGGTGCGGTTCGCCGCGATGATCACGCCGATCTCCACCCCGGTCGCGGCCTGCGCGGCCGCCGCCGCCTCGAGCACCAGCTCCACCGTGGGGGTGAGGCCGCCGAAGCGCGCCGCGTACCCCGACGGGTCTACCTGGATCTCCAGCCAGCCGGACCCTTCCGCCCGCTCGTCCGCCGCGGTCTCGGCCAGCAGGCGGAAGACGTCGGCGGGCTCGCGGAGCACCGAGCGGGCGATGTCGTAGAGCCGCTGGAACCTGAACCAGCCCCGCTCGTCGGTGCCGCGCAGCTGCGGCGGCCAGGCCGACGCCAGCGCGTCCGGCAGGTGTACCCGGCGATCGCGGGCCAGCTCGACGAGCGTGGCGTGCCGCATGGCGCCGGTGAAGTGCAGATGCAGGTGCGCCTTGGGGAGTGCGGCGAGCGGTCGTGCCATCCGGCGAGCGTGGTCTACTTCGCCTGCGCGAGCAGCTTGTGCATCCGGGTGAGCCCTTCCTCCAGGTCGGCGTCACCGAGTGCGCAGGACAGCCGGAAGTAGCCCGGGGTCCCGAAGGCCTCGCCCGGCACCACGGCCACGTCGGCGTGCTCGAGGATGACCTCGGCCAGTTCCGTGGTACTGCCTGGCCTGGCGCCGGCCAGCTCCTTGCCGAGCACGCCCTTGACCGAGGGGTAGCAGTAGAACGCACCCTCTGGCAGGGGGCAGATCACCCCGGGCATCTCGTTCAGCAGCGTAGTCATCGCCAGCCGCCGCCGGTCGAATGCCTGGCGCATCGCCTCAGCCGCCGACAGGTCGCCGGTGACCGCGGCGAGCGCAGCGGCCTGGGCGACGTTGCAGACGTTGGAGGTGGCGTGCGACTGGAGGTTCGTGGCCGCCTTGACGACGTCGGCCGGGCCGATCATCCAGCCGACCCGCCACCCGGTCATCGCGTAGGTCTTGGCCACCCCGTTGAGCACCACGCACCTGTCCGTCAGTTCCGGTGCCACGACCGGCATGGAGACGAACTTGGCGGTGCCGTAGACGAGGTGCTCGTAGATCTCGTCGGTGAGCACCCACAGGCCGCGGCCCGCCGCCCACCGGCCGATCTCGGCGACCTGGTCCGGCGGGTACACCGCACCCGTCGGGTTGGACGGGGACACGAACAGCAGTGCCTTGGTGCGGGGCGTGCAGGCCGCCTCCAGGTCGGCGACCGACACGCAGTACCCGGACCGCTCGTCGGTCAGCACCGGCACCGCGACGCCCCCGGCCAGCGAGATCGCCTCGGGGTAGGTGGTCCAGTACGGGGTGGGCAGCAGCACCTCGTCACCGGGGTCGAGCAGGGTTGCGAAGGCCTCGTACACGGCCTGCTTACCGCCGTTGGTGATGAGCACCTGGCCCGCGGTGACCTGGTATCCCGAGTCGCGCGCCGTCTTCGCGGCGACCGCCTCGCGCAGCTCGGGCAGGCCCGCCGTGGGGGAGTACTTGTGGAACCGGGGCTCCGCGCAGGCGCGCTGCGCCGCCGCCACGATGTAACCGGGCGTGGGGAAGTCCGGTTCTCCCGCGCCGAAGCCGATCACCGGACGGCCCGCCGCCTTGAGCGCTTTCGCCTTGGCGTCCACAGCGAGTGTGGCGGACTCGGTAATGGCGCTGACACGTTCGGAAATACGGCGGTGGGCGGCAGTCATAAGGCCATCCTGTCACCATCGCGACAGCGATCGGGCCGTCACGCCACTGGTGGGTTCGACGGCAGGGCTCCGGGCAACTACACTTCACCCATTGGTGGCGGTTCAGCTGCGGACCTCGTGCGCCCGAAAGGGCTTACGGAGACCGTCTGCGGGCCTCCGCCAGCGGTGGCACGGTCAGCTCACGGCCGTGACCATCACACAGGGCAGTAGCTCAATTGGCTAGAGTCCCGGTCTCCAAAACCGGTGGTTGGGGGTTCGAGTCCCTCCTGCCCTGCGAGCACGGACCGCGGCTTGCGGGCCTGCTGCATCAGCGAGTGACGTTGTTCAGGTGAGGACATGGCGACTCAGCTCACGGAGAAGCGCGACAAGCCCGGCCCGGCGAAACGGGACCGGACGACTCCCGCGCTCTTCCTGCGGCAGGTCACCGCGGAACTGCGCAAGGTCATCTGGCCGACCCGCCGCGAGCTGCGCACGTACACGATCGTGGCCATGATGTTCATACTCGTGATGGTCGTCATCGTGACCAGCCTGGACTACGCGTTCACCAAGCTGGTGTTCTGGGCCTTCGGCTGAGCCGGCGCCGGCGCGGACGCGCCGGAGGACCGGCCTGGCAGGAGGGCCACGTGCCAGCGGTTGGTGGCCTGTGCACCTGGCGCCATGGCGATGCCGGGGGAAGAACCAAGGCCTGGATAACGGTGCCGTCGCAGCATTAGAGCGCCGGTGCCGCCAGGAGAGCGGAGAAAGAGCGATCGTGTCCGAGTCCCGGGTCCGTATCGATGACGAGACGGAAGAAGCCCCGGTCACAGACGGCGAGGTTGGTGAGGCCGACGTGTTCGACGAGCCTGAGGAGCCCGGCACGGCCGGTGAGCTCGGCGAGGCCGGGGACGGTGCTGCCGACGCTGCTGCCGTGGCTGACGACCCGAGTGCCGGGGCGGCCGACGCTACGGCGCCCGCCGACGATGCTGCGCCCGCCGACGATGCTGCGTCCGCCGACGATGCTGCGTCCGCCGACGATGCTGCGGCCGCCGAGGATGCCGACGAGGCGGGCGAGCCGGATCCGGTTGCCCAGTTCACCGACGAACTGCGGCGGCTGCCCGGTGAGTGGTACGTGGTCCACTCCTACGCCGGCTACGAGAACCGGGTGAAGGCGAACCTGGAGAGCCGCACCCAGTCGCTGAACATGGAGGACTACATCTTCCAGATCGAGGTCCCGGTACACCAGGTGATCGAGATCAAGGGCGGCAAGCGGCAGCAGGTCTCGGAGAAGGTACTTCCCGGCTACATCCTGGTCCGGATGGACCTGACCGACGAATCCTGGGCCGTGGTCCGCAACACCCCCGGGGTCACCGGCTTCGTCGGCCTGTCGAGCCGGCCCTCGCCGCTGTCCCTCGGCGAAGTCGCGTCGCTGCTCGCGCCCGAGCCGGAGGAGGCCGCGGCCAAGGCCGAGGTCACCAGGACCGCCGTGGAATTTGCCGTCGGCGAATCCGTTACCGTAATGGACGGCCCGTTCGCGACGCTCCCGGCTACCGTGAACGAGATCAACTCCGACACCCAGAAGCTCAAGGTGCTGGTGTCGATCTTCGGCCGGGAGACGCCGGTCGAGCTTTCTTTCGATCAGGTCTCCAAGATCTGACCGGGCACTGGAATCTAGCAGGAGAGTTAAGGACATCAACTGATGGCGGCTCCGAGGAAGAAGAAGATCGCTGCGGTAGTCAAGGTGCAGCTCAACGCGGGCGCGGCTACCCCGGCCCCGCCGGTGGGCACGGCGCTTGGCCCGCACGGCGTCAACATCATGGACTTCTGCAAGCAGTACAACGCGGCTACGGAGTCCCAGCGCGGCAATGTCATCCCGGTGGAGATCACGATCTATGAGGACAGGTCGTTTTCTTTCATCACGAAGACCCCGCCAGCCCCTGAACTGATCAAGAAGGCCGCCGGGGTGGCCAAGGGCAGCGCCACCCCGCACACGGCCAAGGTCGGCTCGATCACGGCCGCCCAGGTGCGGGAGATCGCGCAGACCAAGATGCCCGACCTCAACGCGACCTCGATGGAAGCAGCAGAGAAGATCATCGCCGGGACCGCCCGGTCGATGGGGATCACCGTTCAGGGCTGAGTCACCCCCCAGTGGCAGGGCCTGCGCTGGCCCACTGACCACAACCTCCGTTTCGAAGGAGACACCATGAAGCGCAGCAAGGCATACCGCACCGCGGCCGAGCAGATCGACCGCAGCAAGCTGTACAGCCCCGCCGAGGCGGTGGCGCTGGCCAGGAAGACCTCGCCGGCCAAGTTCGACCCCACCGTCGAGGTCGCGCTGCGGCTCGGCGTGGACCCGCGCAAGGCCGACCAGATGGTCCGGGGCACGGTCAACCTGCCCCACGGCACCGGCAAGACCGCCCGGGTGCTGGCCTTCGCCACTGGCGACCGCGCCGAGGAGGCCCGGGCGGCCGGGGCCGACTACGTCGGCTCCGATGACCTGATCGAGCGGATCCAGGGCGGCTTCCTCGACTTCGACGCCGTGGTGGCGACGCCGGACCTGATGGGCAAGGTCGGCAGGCTCGGCCGCATCCTCGGCCCGCGCGGTCTGATGCCCAACCCCAAGACCGGCACGGTCACGCCCAACGTGGGCAAGGCGGTCACCGACATCAAGGGCGGCAAGATCGAGTTCCGCGTGGACCGGCACGGCAACCTGCACTTCATCATCGGCAAGGCCTCGTTCGCCGACACCGCGCTGCTGGAGAACTACGCGGCCGCGATCGACGAGATCATGCGGCTCAAGCCGTCCGCCGCCAAGGGCCGGTACCTCAGGAAGGCCGCCATCACCACGACGATGGGCCCGAGCGTCCCGGTCGACCCGGCCAAGACCCGCGGCCTGACCGAGGAACTGGAAGCCGCCGCCGGCTGACCACCAGCCGCCTGACCACCGGGGGCAGCCCCCGGCCCGCAGCCCCCGGCTGACCACCGCCGGGTGACCACCGCCGGGTGACCACCCGGCCGACGGCAGAGCCCCGCCGCGTCCGCGGTCCGCGCACCGCCCGGGACTGGATGTCGTCGTTGCCACAACCACGACTAAAGGGTGTGGTCGTTGTGCCAACGACGACAAACGCAGCCTGGAATGACGTCCCTGCCATCCCCGTACGGGCGCGATTTGGCGGGCGGCCCCGCGCCGCTACCCTTAGGACCGAAGCCAAAGACCGTCGGCTGTTGCCGTGCGCCCAGCGCGCGGCGACCGAAGGACCCGCGAGAGCGGGCGGCCCGCGCAGGTGACCGAGCTGATCCGCCGCCCCGGTGTGCACCGGGCGGTGTCCACGCCCTGGTGCGCCGCGCCGGGGCGTTCGCCTTTACCGGGCCTCCGCGCCGGCGGCACGCAAAGCCGGATATTTGCCGGGCAGTGTGAGCCACCGCCAGTGCCAAGGCTCCTGCGACGAAGTCGCGGAGGCCGCAGGCCATCGGGGGTTCCAGGGGTTCGCCCCCTGGGCTAGCACCGCCCGGCCCGAAAGGAGGCCCATGGCGAATGCGGAGAAGGTGGCCGCGGTCGCCGAGCTGAAGGAGCGGTTCGAGACCTCGAGCGGGGCCGTGCTGGCCAACTATCGTGGCCTGACCGTCGCCCAGCTCGCCGAGCTGCGCCGTGCCCTCAACGGGCACGCCAGTTTCGCGGTTGTCAAGAACACCCTGACCAAGATCGCCGCCACCGAGGCGGGGGTCGCCGACCAGCTCGGCGACCTGCTCACCGGCCCGTCGGCGATCGCCTTCGTCAAGGGCGACGTGGTCGAGGCGGCCAAGGGCCTGCGCGATTTCGCCAAGGCCAACCCGGCGCTGGAGATCAAGGGCGGGATCATCGACGGCAAGTCGATGACGCCGTCCGAGATCGACAGGCTGGCCGACCTTGAGTCGCGCGACGTGCTGCTGGCGATGCTGGCCGGTGCCATGAAGGCGTCGATGGCGCGCGCCGCGGCCACGATGGCGGCGCTGCCCACGCAGATGGCCAGGCTGGCCGCCGCGCTGGAGGCCAAGCGGGCCGCCGAGGCGCCAGCCGAGCAGGAGCCCGCGGCCGAGGCCGCACCGGCATCGGCACCGGCCGACGCGGCCGAGGCCGCACCGGCATCGGCACCGGCCGCCGAGGCGCCGGCCGACGCACCCGAGGCCGAGGCACCAGCAGCCGACGGCACCGACGATTCCAACACCAACGAAGACGCCGCGGCCGATGTCGCCGCGCAGGCGACGACTGAAGACGCAACGGAGGACTGACCACCATGGCGAAGATGAGCACCGACGATCTGCTTGACGCGTTCAAGGAGATGACGCTCCTCGAACTGTCCGACTTCGTGAAGCAGTTCGAAGAGACCTTCGACGTGAAGGCCGCGGCCCCGGTCGCGGTGGCCCAGGCTGCCGCCCCCGGCGGCGCCGGCCCGGCGGAAGAGGTCGAGGAGAAGGACGAGTTCGACGTCATCCTGGAGGCGGCGGGCGAGAAGAAGATCCAGGTCATCAAGGAAGTCCGGTCGCTGACCAGCCTCGGCCTCAAGGAGGCCAAGGACCTGGTGGACGGCGCGCCGCAGCCGGTACTCGAGCGGGTGAACAAGGAGTCCGCCGACAAGGCCAAGGCAGCCCTGGAGGGCGCTGGCGCGACGGTCACCGTCAAGTAGCACACTGGCGCGACGGTCACCGTCAAGTAGCACAAGAGCGGCGGCCCGCGCGGGCCGCCGGACCGGTGCCCGGCCAGCTTCGCGCTGGCCGGGCACCAGTCACCGCACTGTTTTCATCCGGGCGCTGTCCGCCACCTGCGGGTCAGGCGGGCGGCTTCCCCGGGGAACTGATACTTTTACCCATGAGGGATGGACTCCACACCAAGCTCCGGGTGTGGCGTTCGTCACGTCGGATCAGGTGCCTTTGCCAGGCTCTCTGGACTTGACGTTTCGCCCAGAACCAGCCATGCTGCGGAGAACCGTGAACCTCATAGTGAGATACAGTTGACGAGCAGTGTAGGTTGTGACTACACTGCTAATTTGCGCTGCACTCTGACGTCCTCGACATACCCGAACCCCTCGTGGCGTGTCCGAAGGGCGTTTTGCGTGCATGCGGTGAAAGTTCGCGTGAACTCTGGAAGGACCCCTGTTGGCAGCATCGCGCAGCGTCTCGGCTACCGCTTCCGCCACTCGTCGTATCTCATTCGCCCGCATCAAGGAACCGCTCGAGGTTCCCGGCCTCCTTGCCCTGCAGACTGATTCGTTTGACTGGCTGCTCGGGAACGAGCGCTGGCTTGGCCGCATCGAGACGGCCAAGAAGGCAGGTGACAAGGACGTTCCTGAGCAGTCGGGGCTTGAGGAGATCTTCGAGGAGATCAGCCCGATCGAAGACTTCACCGGAACCATGTCGCTGTCGTTCCGTGATCACCGCTTCGAGCCGCCCAAGTACTCCGTGGAGGAGTGCAAGGACAAGGACATGACCTACTCCGCCCCGATGTTCGTGACGGCGGAGTTCATCAACAACTCGACGGGCGAGATCAAGAGCCAGACCGTGTTCATGGGGGACTTCCCGCTGATGACCCCCAAGGGCACGTTCATCATCAACGGCACCGAGCGCGTGGTCGTCTCGCAGCTGGTCCGTTCACCAGGCGTCTACTTCGACCGTCAGGTGGACAAGACCTCGGACAAGGACGTCTACAGCTGCAAGGTGATCCCCTCGCGCGGGGCGTGGCTCGAGTTTGAGATCGACAAGCGGGACAGCGTGGGCGTGCGGATCGACCGCAAGCGCAAGCAGAGCGTCACCGTGCTGCTGAAGGCGCTGGGCTGGGACGAGCAGCGGATCCGTGAGCGCTTTGGCGAGTACGAGTCGATGCTGGCCACCCTGGACAAGGACCACACCACCTCCCAGGACGACGCACTGCTCGACATCTACCGCAAGCTGCGCCCGGGTGAGCCGCCGACCAGGGAGTCCGCCCAGGCGCTGCTGGAGAACCTGTACTTCAACGGCAAGCGTTACGACCTGGCCAAGGTCGGCCGGTACAAGATCAACAAGAAGCTCGGCCTGGGGCTGCCCATCCGCAAGGGCACGCTGACCGAGGAGGACATCGTCGCCACCATCGAGTACCTGGTCCGGCTGCACGCCGGCGAGGAGGAGATGAAGGCAGGCGAGGCGATCATCCCGGTCGAGGTCGATGACATCGACCACTTCGGCAACCGGCGGCTGCGCACCGTCGGCGAGCTCATCCAGAACCAGGTCCGGCTGGGCCTGGCGCGGATGGAGCGCGTGGTACGGGAGCGGATGACCACCCAGGACGTCGAGGCGATCACGCCGCAGACCCTGATCAACATCCGGCCGGTGGTGGCCTCCATCAAGGAGTTCTTCGGCACCAGCCAGCTCTCCCAGTTCATGGACCAGACCAACCCGCTGGCCGGGCTGACCCACAAGCGGCGGCTGTCCGCGCTCGGCCCCGGCGGCCTGTCCCGTGAGCGGGCCGGGTTCGAGGTCCGCGACGTGCACCCGTCCCACTACGGCCGGATGTGCCCGATCGAGACGCCGGAAGGCCCGAACATCGGCCTCATCGGCTCGCTGTCCTCCTACGGCCGGGTCAACGAGTTCGGCTTCGTGGAGACGCCCTACCGCAAGGTGAAGGGCGGCAAGGTCACAGCTCAGATCGACTACCTCACCGCCGACGAGGAAGACCGGCACGTCATCGCGCAGGCCAACGCGCCGCTCGATGCCAACGGGTCCTTTGAGGAGAATCGCGTCCTGGTGCGCCGCAAGGGCGGCGAGGTGGACTACATCCCGCCGGACGACGTCGACTACATGGACGTCTCGCCGCGGCAGATGGTGTCGGTGGCGACCGCCATGATCCCGTTCCTGGAGCACGACGACGCCAACCGTGCCCTCATGGGCTCGAACATGCAGCGCCAGTCGGTGCCGCTGCTGCGGAGCGAGTCCCCGCTGGTCGGCACCGGCATGGAGTACCGCGCCGCGGTGGACGCAGGTGACGTCATCGTCGCCGAGAAGCCGGGCGTGGTCGAGGAGGTCTGCGCCGACTACGTGACCGTGGCGGGTGACGACGGCACCCGCGCCACCTACCTGGTGGCCAAGTTCCGCCGGTCCAACCAGGGCACCTGCTTCAACCAGAAGCCCGTGGTGACCGAGGGCCAGCGGGTCGAGGCGGGCCAGGTGATCGCGGACGGGCCGTGCACCAGCGAAGGTGAGATGGCGCTCGGCCGCAACCTGCTCGTCGCGTTCATGCCGTGGGAGGGCCACAACTACGAGGACGCGATCATCCTGTCGCAGCGGCTGGTGCAGGACGACGTCCTGTCCTCGATCCACATCGAGGAGCACGAGGTGGACGCCCGGGACACCAAGCTGGGCCCCGAGGAGATCACCAGGGACATCCCGAACGTCTCCGACGAGGTGCTCGCCGACCTGGACGACCGCGGCATCATCAGGATCGGCGCCGAGGTGGTCACTGGCGACATCCTGGTCGGCAAGGTCACGCCCAAGGGCGAGACCGAGCTGACCCCGGAGGAGCGGCTGCTGCGGGCCATCTTCGGCGAGAAGGCGCGGGAGGTCCGCGACACCTCGCTCAAGGTGCCGCACGGCGAGTCCGGCAAGGTGATCGGCGTCCGGGTGTTCACCAGGGAGGACGGCGACGAGCTGCCGCCCGGCGTGAACCAGCTCGTGCGCGTCTACGTGGCCGCCAAGCGGAAGATCACCGACGGCGACAAGCTGGCGGGCCGGCACGGGAACAAGGGCGTCATCGCGAAGATCCTGCCCATCGAGGACATGCCGTTCCTCGAGGACGGGACGCCGGTGGACATCGTCCTCAACCCGCTCGGCGTCCCTGGCCGGATGAACGTCGGCCAGGTGCTTGAGACTCATCTCGGCTGGGTGGCCCAGGCGGGGTGGCAGGTCGACGGCGAGGACGCCGAGTGGAAGAAGCGGCTCAAGCAGATCGGCGCCGCGAGCGCGGAGCCGGGCGTCCATGTGGCCACCCCGGTCTTCGACGGCGCCCGCGAGGAGGAGATCACCGGGCTGCTCGAGGCCACCCTGCCCAACCGTGACGGGCAGCAGCTGGTCGGCCGTAGCGGTAAGGCCAGGCTGTTCGACGGCCGGACCGGTGAGCCCTTCAAGGACCCGATCGCGGTGGGCTACATCTACATCCTCAAGCTGCTGCACCTGGTGGACGACAAGATCCACGCCAGGTCGACCGGCCCCTACTCGATGATCACCCAGCAGCCGCTGGGCGGGAAGGCGCAGTTCGGCGGGCAGCGGTTCGGCGAGATGGAGGTGTGGGCGCTGGAGGCTTACGGCGCCGCCTATGCCCTCCAGGAACTGCTCACCATCAAGTCCGACGACGTCCTCGGCCGCGTCAAGGTGTACGAGGCCATCGTGAAGGGCGAGAACATCCCCGAGCCCGGGATACCGGAATCGTTCAAGGTGCTGATCAAGGAGATGCAGTCCCTCTGCCTCAACGTGGAGGTGCTCTCCAGCGACGGTGCCGCGATCGAGATGCGCGACACCGACGAGGATGTGTTCCGCGCCGCCGAGGAACTCGGCATCGACCTGTCCCGGCGTGAGCCGAGCAGCGTTGAAGAGGTCTGAAATACCGAAGAACTACCCCAGGGGATAACACACGTGCTTGACGTCAACTTCTTCGACGACCTGCGCATTGGCCTTGCCACCGCGGACGACATCAGACAGTGGTCGCACGGTGAGGTCAAGAAGCCCGAGACCATCAACTACCGCACGCTCAAGCCGGAAAAGGACGGGCTCTTCTGCGAGAAGATCTTCGGCCCGACCCGGGACTGGGAGTGCTACTGCGGCAAGTACAAGCGGGTCAGGTTCAAGGGGATCATCTGCGAGCGCTGTGGTGTCGAGGTCACTCGCGCCAAGGTGCGGCGGGAGCGGATGGGCCACATTGAGCTGGCCGCGTCGGTCACGCACATCTGGTACTTCAAGGGTGTGCCCAGCCGGCTCGGCTACCTGCTCGACCTGGCGCCGAAGGACCTGGAAAAGGTCATCTACTTCGCCGCCTACATGATCACCTATGTGGACAACGACGCCAGGGACCGTGACCTGCCCTCGCTGGAGGCGCGGCTCTCGGTCGAGCGCCAGCAGATCGAGCAGCGCCGCGACGCCGACATCGAAGCCAGGCAGACCAAGCTGGAGGCCGACCTGGCCGAGCTGGAGGCTGCCGGGGCCAAGGGCGACGCGCGGCGCAAGGTCAGGGAGAGCTCTGACCGCGAGTGCCGCCAGATCCGCGACCGTGCCCAGCGTGAGCTGGACCGCCTGGACGAGGTCTGGAACCGGTTCCGCAACCTCAAGGTGCAGGACCTGGAGGGCGACGAGCTGCTCTACCGCGAGATGCGCGACCGTTACGGCCGCTACTTCCGCGGCGGCATGGGCGCGCAGGCGATCCAGGAGCGGCTGGCCAGCTTCGACCTGGAGGGCGAGGCGCAGTCGCTGCGGGACATCATCCGCACCGGCAAGGGCCAGCGCAAGGCCCGCGCGCTCAAGCGGCTGAAGGTCGTGTCGGCGTTCCTGTCCACCAGGAACAGCCCGATGGGCATGGTGCTTGACTGCATCCCGGTGATTCCGCCGGACCTGCGGCCCATGGTGCAGCTCGACGGCGGCAGGTTCGCCACCTCGGACCTCAACGACCTGTACCGCCGGGTGATCAACCGGAACAACCGGCTCAAGCGGCTGCTCGACCTGGGCGCTCCCGAGATCATCGTGAACAACGAGAAGCGGATGCTCCAGGAGGCCGTCGACTCGCTGTTCGACAACGGCCGCCGCGGCCGCCCGGTCACCGGACCTGGCAACCGCCCGCTGAAGTCGCTGTCCGACATGCTCAAGGGCAAGCAGGGCCGGTTCCGCCAGAACCTGCTCGGCAAGCGGGTGGACTACTCCGGCCGCTCGGTCATCGTGGTCGGCCCGCAGCTCAAGCTGCACCAGTGCGGCCTGCCCAAGGAGATGGCGGTCGAGCTGTTCAAGCCGTTCGTGATGAAGCGGCTGGTGGACCTCAACCACGCGCAGAACATCAAGTCCGCCAAGCGGATGGTGGAGCGTGCCCGGCCGGTGGTCTGGGACGTGCTCGAAGAGGTCATCGCCGAGCACCCGGTGCTGCTCAACCGGGCACCGACGCTGCACCGGCTGGGCATCCAGGCCTTCGAGCCGCAGCTCGTGGAGGGCAAGGCCATCCAGATCCACCCGCTGGTCTGCACCGCGTTCAACGCGGACTTCGACGGCGACCAGATGGCGGTGCACCTGCCGCTGTCGGCCGAGGCGCAGGCCGAGGCCCGGATCCTGATGCTGTCCACCAACAACATCCTCAAGCCCGCCGACGGCAAGCCGGTGACCATGCCGACCCAGGACATGGTGATCGGGATCTACTGCCTGACCAGGGCCGAGGACGGTGGCACCGGGGAGGGCCGGGTGTTCGCCTCGCCGTCGGAGGCCATCATGGCCTACGACCGCGGCGAGCTCGACCTCCAGGCCAAGATCAAGATCCGGCTCCGCGGCGTCCGCCCGCCGCGTGGCTTCGAGCCGCCCGAGGGATGGGCCGAAGGCGGCCCGTTCCGCATCGAGACCACACTGGGGCGGTGCATCCTCAACGAGGCCCTGCCCGCCGACTTCCCCTTCGTGAACTACGAGGTGGGCAAGAAGCAGCTCTCGGCGATCGTCAATGAGCTGGCGGAGACCTACCCCAAGGTGGACGTGGCGGCGGCGCTCGACGCGCTCAAGGACGCGGGCTTCCGCTGGGCCACCAGGGCCGGCGTGACGATCGCGATCGAAGATGTGGTCGCGCCGCCGAACAAGGCGCAGATCCTGGAGTCCTACGAGAAGCGGGCCGACAAGGTGCAGCGTGAGTACGAGCGCGGCCTGATCACCGACGAGGAGCGGCGCCAGGAGCTGATCGAGATCTGGACGCACGCGACCGCGGACGTCGCCAAGGACATGGAGGCGGCCTTCCCCGAGACCAACTCGGTCTGGATGATGGTCAACTCCGGTGCCCGAGGCAACCCCATGCAGGTGCGGCAGATCGCCGGCATGCGTGGGCTGGTCTCCAACCCCAAGGGTGAGACGATCCCGCGGCCGATCAAGGCCAGCTTCCGCGAAGGGCTGTCCGTGCTGGAGTACTTCATCTCCACCCACGGCGCCCGCAAGGGCCTCGCCGACACCGCGCTGCGCACCGCCGACTCCGGGTATCTCACCCGGCGCCTGGTGGACGTGGCACAGGATGTCATCGTCCGCGAGGAGGACTGCGGCACCGACCGGGCGCTCGTGATGAAGATCGCCGAGCATGGTACCGATGGCACCCTGCGCAAGCTGGCCAACATCGAGAACACCGGCACCGGCCGGACCCTCGCCGAGGATGTCGAGGTCGATGGCACCGTGCTGGCGGCCGCTGGCTCCGACACGACCGAGATGATGATCGACCAGTTCGTGGCGGCCGGGGTGGACTCCCTGCGCACGCATAGCGTGCTGGTCTGTGAGTCCAAGGTCGGGGTCTGCGCCAAGTGTTACGGGCGGTCGCTGGCCACCGGCAAGCGGGTTGACGTCGGCGAGGCGGTCGGTATCGTCGCTGCCCAGTCGATCGGTGAGCCTGGTACCCAGCTGACCATGCGGACGTTCCACACCGGTGGTGTGGCGGGCCAGGACATCACCCACGGCCTGCCCCGGATCCAGGAGCTGTTCGAGGCGCGCATCCCCAAGGGCATGGCGCCGATCAGCGAGGTCGAGGGAACCGTCAAGATCGAGGAGACCGAGAAGGCCCGGAAGATCATCGTCGTTCCGGACGACGGGGCCGAGGAGGTCGCCGTCCCGGTGCCGATGCGGTCCCGGCTGCTGGTCGCCGACGGTGACCACGTGACGGTGGGCCAGCAGCTCATCCAGGGCGCGGTCAACCCGCACGAGGTGCTCCGCATCCTGGGCTCCCGCGAGGTGCAGATGCACCTGGTGCACGAGGTCCAGGAGGTGTACCGGTCGCAGGGCGTGTCCATCCACGACAAGCACATCGAGATCATCATCCGCCAGATGCTCAAGCGGGTGAACGTGCTGGAGTCGGGTGACACCGAACTGCTGCCCGGCGAACTCGTGGAGCGGCCCCGGTTCGAGGAGATGAACCGCGGTGTGGTGGAGGAGCGCGGTACCCCCGCGTCCGGCCGGCCGGTGCTCATGGGCATCACCAAGGCCTCTCTCGCCACCGAGTCGTGGCTGTCCGCGGCCTCGTTCCAGGAGACGACCCGGGTGCTTACCGACGCCGCCATCCACGCCAAGTCCGACCCGCTGCTGGGCCTGAAGGAGAACGTCATCATCGGCAAGCTGATCCCGGCCGGTACCGGAATGCTCCGGTACCGCAGCGTCCGGGTGGAGCCGACCGAAGATGCGCGCTCCTCGGTCTACCCGGCCGCGGCCGCCTACGAGGAGGTACCGGACTACGCGTTCGGGCAGCCCGCGGGCGGGGAGGCCATCCGCCTCGAGGACTACGACTTCCCCTACAACCAGTAACTCCCGCGGTAAGCCGTGCGCCCGGGGCCGTCAGACCCCGGGCACACGGCCAACTGTGGAGCCTTGTGGCCACCGGGGTCCGGGGAACGCCCTCCGGCCGTTCCGGCGGAATAGCCAGGCGCCGCAGCGTGTTACGCGTGTGAACCATTTATCCGTTCGCTTTGCCAGTACCGCAACCGTTGGGTATTCTTACTCCTCGTGCCCGGTACGCGGGCGCACGCGTGTTAGCAGGATGGCGGCCCCCCGGCTGCAAGGCCAGGGCAGCAAGCAGCACGCGCGAAGGCTTACCCCTTTCTGACATCCGGCCCCGGCTGGGGCTGGTGTGCCGTGGCGAGCGCGACACGCCCGACCACGGGGGTCGGAGAGGCCTAGAAACCAGCAGTTCAGGGCATCAGCAATGCCCTGAAAATAGCGGGACCGTGCGCAGCGCACGGTCGCCGAAACCCGTGCCGGAAGGTGCGGGCCCCGATAAAGAACGTCGCGCCACCCGGCGCGAGGAGAAGGAAGACGGAGACGCGGTGCCCACTATCCAGCAGCTGGTCCGCAAGGGCCGCCAGGACAAGGTAGCCAAGACCACCACGCCGGCGCTCAAGGGCAGTCCCCAGCGCCGGGGGGTCTGCACGCGCGTCTACACCACCACGCCCAAGAAGCCGAACTCAGCCTGCGCAAGGTGGCGCGGGTCCGGCTCACCAGCCAGATCGAGGTCACCGCCTACATCCCTGGCGTCGGGCACAACCTGCAGGAGCACTCGATCGTGCTGGTACGCGGCGGCCGGGTGCGGGACCTGCCGGGTGTCCGCTACAAGGTCATCCGCGGTTCCCTCGACACCCAGGGCGTGCGCAACCGCAAGCAGGCGCGCAGCCGCTACGGCGCGAAGAAGGAGAAGAGCTGACATGCCGCGCAAGGGCCCCGCGACCAAACGGCAGCTCGTCACCGATCCCGTCTACGGTTCCCCGCTGGTGACCGCACTGGTCAACAAGGTGCTGCGGAGCGGCAAGCGCTCCCTGGCCGAGCGGATCGTGTACGGGGCGCTGGAGGGCGCCAAGGAGAAGACCGGCAACGACCCGGTGGTCACCCTCAAGCGCGCGCTTGACAACGTGAAGCCGACCCTCGAGGTGCGCAGCCGCCGCGTCGGTGGCGCCACCTACCAGGTGCCGGTCGAGGTCCGCGCCTCCCGCAGCACCACCCTGGCGCTGCGCTGGATCGTGGCCTACTCCCGGCAGCGCCGCGAGAAGACGATGACCGAGCGGCTCATGAACGAGCTGCTGGACGCGAGCAACGGCCTCGGGGCAAGCGTGAAGCGCCGCGAGGACACCCACAAGATGGCCGAATCCAACAAGGCCTTCGCCCACTACCGCTGGTGAGAAGGCCGGGCGCCGCAGACAGGCGGCACCACCGCTGCTTTACGACCTAGCGGCGGAACCGACGAGACAACGAGGAAACGAAAGACGTGGCCACTCAGACCGCCGTGGAGCTCGCCAAGGTCCGCAACATCGGGATCATGGCGCATATCGACGCGGGCAAGACGACCACCACCGAGCGAGTCCTGTTCTACACCGGCATCAACTACAAGATCGGTGAAGTCCATGAGGGCGCAGCCACCATGGACTGGATGGACCAGGAGCAAGAGCGCGGCATCACCATCACCTCGGCCGCGACCACCACGCACTGGCGCGATCACACGATCAACATCATCGACACGCCCGGGCACGTGGACTTCACCGTGGAGGTGGAGCGGTCGCTGCGGGTGCTTGACGGCGCCGTGGCAGTGTTCGACGGCGTGGCGGGCGTGGAGCCGCAGTCCGAGACCGTCTGGCGGCAGGCTGACAGGTACGGCGTGCCGCGGATCTGCTTTGTCAACAAGATGGACCGGGTCGGCGCGGAGTTCCACCGCTGCGTGGACATGATCTCCGACCGGCTCGGCGCCACCCCGCTGGTCATCCAGCTGCCGTGGGGGACCGAGTCCGACTTCCGCGGTGTCATCGACCTGATCCGGATGCGCGCCCTGCTGTGGCAGACCGAGGGCAAGGGCGCCACGTACGACGTCGTCGCCATCCCGCACGACCACCTCGAGGCGGCGCGCGAGTGGCGGGACCGGATGATCGAGACCATCTCCGAGAACGACGAGGAGATGATGGAGCTGTACCTCGAGGGCACCGAGCCCGGCGAGGAGCAGCTCATGGCCGCGATCCGGCGGGCCACCATCGCCAGCGGGGTCACCCCGGTGCTGTGCGGCAGCGCGTTCAAGAACAAGGGCGTCCAGCCGATGCTCGACGCGATCGTGGACTACCTGCCGAGCCCGGTGGACATCCCCGCGGTCGCGGGCCACAAGGTCGGCGACGAGTCGGCGGTGGTCGAGCGGCACCCCGACCCGGCCGAGCCGTTCGCCGCGCTCGCCTTCAAGATCATGTCCGATCAGCACCTGGGCAAGCTGACCTACATCCGCATCTACTCGGGCACGCTGGAGACCGGCACCGCGGTGCTGAACTCCACCAAGGACCGCAAGGAGCGGATCGGCAAGATCTACCAGATGCACGCGAACAAGCGTGAGGAGCGGCCGTCGGCGATCGCCGGGCAGATCGTCGCCGTGATGGGGCTGAAGAACACCTCCACCGGCGACACCCTGTGCGCCCAGTCCGCGCCGGTCATCCTGGAGTCGATGACGTTCCCCGCGCCGGTCATCAACGTCGCGATCGAGCCGAGGACCAAGGCGGACCAGGACAAGCTGGGCACCGCCATCCAGCGGCTCGCCGAGGAGGACCCGACCTTCCAGGTGCGCACCGACGAGGAGACCGGCCAGACCATCATCTCCGGGATGGGCGAACTGCACCTCGAGGTGCTCGTCGAGCGGATGAAGCGCGAGTTCCGGGTGGAGGCCAACATCGGCCGCCCGCAGGTCGCCTACCGGGAGACGGTCCGGCGCCTGGCGGAGAAGGTCGAGTACACCCACCGCAAGCAGACCGGCGGCGCCGGGCAGTATGCCAAGGTCCTGATCAACCTGGGGCCGACTGGCGGCGACGGCGGCGGCTACGAGTTCGAGAACAAGATCACCGGTGGCCGGATCCCGCGCGAGTACATCCCGTCGGTGGACACCGGCTGCCAGGAGGCGGCGGAGTTCGGCGTGCTGGCGGGCTACCCGATGGTGGACGTGAAGGTCACCCTCACCGACGGCGCGTACCACGAAGTGGACTCCTCCGAGCTCGCCTTCAAGATCGCCGGCTCGATGGCCTTCAAGAAGGCGGCAGCGCTCGCCGACCCCGTGCTCCTCGAGCCGGTGATGTCGGTCGAGGTCCGGACTCCCGACGAGTACATGGGCGACGTCATCGGCGACCTGAACAGCCGCCGTGGCCACATCCAGGCGATGGAGGAGCAGTCCGGGGCCCGGGTCGTCCGGGCGAACGTGCCGCTGTCGGAGATGTTCGGCTACGTCGGCGACCTGCGCAGCAGGACGCAAGGCCGGGCGGATTACACGATGCAGTTCGACTCTTATGTCGAGGTGCCGCCGAATATCGCCAAGGAGATCATCGCGAAGGCTCGAGGCGAATAACTACTCACACAACAACGTCAGGAGCAAGGCCCCCTAGGAGGGAGCCTGGCCCCCCTCGACGGGGGGAGGACAACGAGGAGATTTCAGTGGCCAAGGCCAAGTTCCAGCGGACCAAGCCGCACGTGAACATCGGCACCATCGGGCACATCGACCACGGCAAGACCACTCTGACCGCGGCGATCACCAAGGTGCTGCACGACAAGTACCCCGACGTGAACCCCTTCACGCCCTTCGACCAGATCGACAACGCGAAGGAAGAGAAGGAGCGCGGGATCACCATCTCGATCTCGCACGTGGAGTACCAGACGGAGCACCGTCACTACGCTCACGTGGACTGCCCTGGTCATGCCGACTACATCAAGAACATGATCACCGGCGCGGCGCAGATGGACGGCGCGATCCTGGTGGTCGCCGCCACCGACGGCCCGATGCCGCAGACCCGCGAGCACGTGCTGCTCGCGCGCCAGGTCGGCGTGCCGTACATCGTGGTGGCCCTCAACAAGGCCGACATGGTGGACGACGAGGAGATCCTGGAGCTCGTCGAGCTCGAGGTCCGCGAGCTGCTGACCACCTACGAGTTCCCCGGCGACGACGTCCCGGTGATCCGGGTGTCCGCGCTGAAGGCGCTGGAGGGCGACGCGGCCTGGGGCGAGAAGGTGCTCGAGCTGCTCGCCGCGTGCGACGAGTCCATCCCCGAGCCGACCCGCGAGACCGACAAGCCGTTCCTGATGCCGGTCGAGGACGTGTTCTCGATCACCGGCCGCGGCACCGTGGTGACCGGCCGGATCGAGCGCGGCAAGATCCACACCGGCGAGTCGGTCGAGATCATCGGGATCAAGGACAAGGCGCAGACCACCACGGTCACCGGCGTCGAGATGTTCCGCAAGATCCTCGACGACGGCCAGGCCGGCGACAACGTGGGCCTGCTGCTGCGCGGCATCAAGCGCGAGGAGGTGGAGCGCGGCCAGGTCGTGATCAAGCCGGGCACCAACACCCCGCACACCGAGTTCGAAGGCCAGGTCTACATCCTGTCCAAGGACGAGGGCGGGCGGCACACGCCGTTCTTCAACAACTACCGGCCGCAGTTCTACTTCCGTACCACCGACGTGACCGGCGTCGTCCATCTGCCCGAGGGCACCGAGATGGTCATGCCCGGTGACAACACCGAGATGAAGGTCGACCTGATCCAGCCCATCGCCATGGAGGAGGGCCTGCTGTTCGCGATCCGCGAGGGCGGCCGGACCGTTGGCTCGGGCAGGGTCATCAAGATCGTCAAGTGACATAGGGCCCGGATCCCAGGGAACCCTGGCGCTCGCAAAACGCGATCGCCAGGGCGCCTGGGCCCCGGGCGAGCAGGCAACAGCGGGCAGCACACGAGGCGAAGGACAACGAGGCCACATGGCGGGACAGAAGATCCGCATCCGGCTCAAGGCTTATGACCACGAGGTCATCGATAGCTCGGCGCGGAAGATCGTGGACACGGTCACCCGTACCGGCGCGCGGGTGGCCGGGCCGGTGCCGCTGCCCACGGAGAAGAACGTGTACTGCGTCATCAGGTCGCCGCACAAGTACAAGGACTCGCGCGAGCACTTCGAGATGCGCACGCACAAGCGCCTGATCGACATCATCGATCCCACGCCGAAGACGGTCGACTCGCTGATGCGGCTCGACCTGCCGGCCGGCGTCGACATCGAGATCAAGCTGTAGAGGGATCCGACCGACATGGCCAAGCAACTCAAGGGCGTGCTGGGCACCAAGCTCGGCATGACACAGGTCTTCAACGACCAGGGAAAGGTCGTCCCCGTCACCGTAGTGGCGGCCGGGCCCTGCGTCGTGACCGCTGTGCGCACCGCCCCCCAGGACGGCTACGCCGCCGTCCAGCTGGGGTACGGGGAGATTGACCCCAGGCGGGTGACCAAGCCGGTGGCGGGACACTTCGCCAAGGCCGGCGTTACCCCGCGCCGCTACCTGGTCGAGCTGCGCACCGACGACGCCGACCAGTACACGCTCGGCCAGGAGCTCACGGCCGAGACGTTCGGTGCCGGTGACCTGGTCGACGTGACCGGGCGCAGCAAGGGCAAGGGCACCGCGGGCGTGATGAAGCGGCACGGCTTCAAGGGCCTGGGCTCCTCCCACGGCACCCAGCGCAAGCACCGGTCGCCCGGATCCATCGGCGGGTGCGCTACGCCCGGGCGAGTGTTCAAGGGCCTGAAGATGGCGGGCCGGATGGGCAACGCCCGGACCACCGTGCCCAGGCTCACCGTGCACGCGGTGGACGCCGAGCGCGGGCTGCTGCTGATCAAGGGTGCGGTCCCCGGGCCCAAGGGCGGCCTGGTCCTGGTCCGCAGTGCGGCCAAGCAGCTCGCGGCTAAGGAGGCGAAGTGACCACGGTCAGTGTTGTAACGCCGTCCGGCAAGGGCGGGGCGGATGTCGAGCTGCCCGGTGAGATCTTCGCCGCCAAGGTGAACATCCCGCTCATGCACCAGGTCGTGGTGGCACAGCAGGCGGCGGCCCGGCAGGGCACGCACGCCACCAAGACGCGGGGTGACGTCCGCGGCGGCGGCAAGAAGCCGTACCGGCAGAAGGGCACCGGGCGGGCCAGGCAAGGCTCGCTGCGCGCCCCGCAGTACGCCGGCGGCGGCATCGTGCACGGCCCCGTGCCGCGCTCGTACGCCCAGCGCACCCCCAAGAAGATGAAGGCCGCCGCGCTGCGCGGCGCGCTGTCCGACCGGGCCAGCCACGGCCGTCTCGCGGTGGTCAGCGCGTTCGTCGAGGGCGACGAGCCGAGCACCAGGGAAGCCCTGACGGTGCTGCGCACCGCGGTGGGCGCGCCAGGGACGCGGCTGCTCCGGCCGGTGCTGGTGGTGCTGAGCACCGACGACGCGATAACCCAGAAGAGCCTGCGCAACGCCCCCAGGGTCCGGGTGCTCGCCTCCGGCCAGCTCAACACCTATGACGTGCTGGCCTGCGACCACATCGTGTTCACCCAGGCCGCGCTGGCCGAGTTCGTGGCCCGCACGGGCGGCGAGCTTGTGACGGTGGACAAGCCTGCGGCCAAGCCGGCCAGGGCCGCCAAGCCCAAGGCTGCCGCCGAAGCTGCCGAGGACGGCGACGAGCCCGCAGCCAAGCCCGCCAGGGCTGCCAAGGCCAAGGCCGCCGCCGAGGACGGCGAGCCCGACGCCAAGCCCGCCAAGGCCACCGCCAGCCGGGCACGCAAGCCGGCCGCGGCTGCCACGGAGCCCGCTGACGATGCGGACTCCGATGAGGCGGGGCCTGCCGTAAAGCAGCGAAGTTCTGGAGCCTCTCGTAAGGCTGCTTCCTCCGGGCAGGGCGCGGCGCAGAAGGAGGAGGACGACGAATGAGCAAGATCGCGGATTCGCGGGACGTCCTGCTCAAGCCGGTGATCTCGGAGAAGAGCTACCGGCTCGTGGATGACGGCAAGTACACCTTCCTGGTCGCGCCGGATGCCAACAAGACGCAGATCAGGCAGGCGGTCGAGCAGATCTTCCACGTCAAGGTGACCGGGGTGAACACCATCAACCGGCCGGGCAAGCGCCGCCGCACCCGGTACGGCTGGGGCAGGCGCCCGGACACCAAGCGTGCCATCGTGACGCTGGCGTCAGGCGAGCGGATCGACGTCTTCGGCGGGCCGGTCAGCTAGGCCGCGGAACACTGACAGGAGCTTGAGCAGACATGGCCATCCGCAAGTACAAGCCGACCACCCCGGGCAGGCGGGGCGCGAGCGGCCCGGACTTCGCCGAGATCACTCGCGGCGAGCCTGAGAAGGCCCTCGTCCGCCCGCTGCACTCCCGGGGCGGGCGGAATGTGCACGGCCGGATCACGGCGCGGCATCAGGGCGGCGGCCACAAGCGCGCGTACCGGCTGATCGACTTCCGCCGGGCGGACAAGGACGGCGTGCCCGCCAAGGTGGCGCACGTGGAATACGACCCGAACCGCACGTCGCGGATCGCGCTGCTGCACTACGCCGACGGCGAGAAGCGCTACATCCTGTGCCCGCAGGGCCTGCGGCAGGGGGATCGGGTGGAGAACGGCCCCAGCGCCGACATCCGCCCGGGGAACTGCCTGCCGCTGCGCAACATCCCCACCGGCACCATGGTGCACGCCATCGAGCTTCGGCCCGGTGGCGGCGCCAAGATCGCCCGGTCGGCCGGGGCCAGCGTGCAGCTGCTCGCGAAGGAAGCCGGGTACGCCCAGCTCCGGATGCCCTCGGGCGAGATCCGGCGGGTGGACGCGAGCTGCCGCGCCACCGTGGGCGAGGTCGGCAACTCCGAGCAGGGCAACATCAAGCTCGGCAAGGCAGGCCGCAACCGGTGGAAGGGCAAGCGGCCCTCGGTGCGCGGCGTGGCCATGAACCCGGTCGACCACCCGCTGGGTGGCGGCGAGGGCAAGAGCTCAGGCGGGCGCCACCCGGTCAGCCCGTGGGGCAAGCCGGAGGGCCGGACCAGGCCCGAGCACAAACCAAGTGACCGGCTGATCGTCCGCAGGCGCAGCAAGAAGAAGCGGTAGGAGCACCCGATAATGCCTCGTAGCCTGAAGAAGGGCCCTTTTGTGGACGACCACCTGATCAAGAAGGTGGACGGCCAGAACGACAAGGGGACGCGGAACGTCATCAAGACGTGGTCGCGCCGTTCCATGATCGTGCCGGCGATGCTGGGCCACACGATCGCGGTGCACGACGGCCGTAAGCACGTCCCGGTGTTCATCACCGAGGCGATGGTCGGCCACAAGCTGGGGGAGTTCGCCCCCACCCGCACGTTCCGCAGCCATGTTAGGGATGACCGCCGGAGCCGGCGCTAGCCGCGCCTGCCCGGACAGAGACTGGAGAAGAAGCGATGGAGGCTAGGGCGATGGCGCGGTACGTCCGCGTGACGCCGCGCAAGGCCCGTCGGGTGGTGGACATGATCCGCGGCATGCCGGCCGAAGAGGCGCAGGCCGTGCTCTCGTTCGCACCCCAGGCGGCGAGCGCGCCGGTGGGCAAGGTGCTGGCGAGCGCCGTCGCGAACGCGGGCCAGGCTGGCGGTCCCGATGCCGGTGGCCTCGTGATCAGCCGGGCCTGGGTGGACGAAGGGCCCACGCTCAAGCGGTTCCGGCCGCGCGCCCAGGGCCGCGGCTACCGGATCCTCAAGCGGACCAGCCACATCACCGTCATCGTCTCCGACGAGAACAGCGCACCGAACGGCCGAGGAGGGACCCGCTAGTGGGCCAGAAAGTGAACCCGCACGGGTTCCGGCTGGGCATCACGACCGACTTCAAGAGCCGGTGGTACGCCGACAAGCTGTACAAGGACTACGTCGCGGAAGACGTGGCGATCCGGCGGATGCTGCAGCGCGGCATGGAGCGCGCGGGCATCTCCAAGGTCGAGATCGAACGGACCAGGGACCGGGTGCGGGTGGACATCCACACCGCACGGCCCGGCATCGTCATCGGCCGCCGCGGCGCCGAGGCCGACCGGATCCGCAGCGACCTGGAGAAGCTCACCGCCAAGCAGATCCAGCTGAACATCCTCGAGGTCAAGAACCCAGAAGCGGATGCCCAGCTGGTCGCCCAGGGCGTGGCCGAGCAGCTGTCCAGCCGGGTGTCGTTCCGGCGGGCCATGCGCAAGGCCATGCAGACGGCCATGAAGGGCGGCGCCAAGGGCATCCGGGTGCAGTGCTCGGGCCGCCTCGGCGGCGCGGAGATGTCGCGGTCGGAGTTCTACCGCGAGGGCCGGGTGCCGCTGCACACGCTGCGCGCCGACATCGACTACGGCTTCTACGAGGCCCGCACGACGTTCGGCCGGATCGGCGTCAAGGTCTGGATCTACCGGGGCGACGCGCCGTCCACCCGGGCCGAGCGCGAGGCCGTCGCGGCAGCGCTCCGGGCGGGCGGCCAGCGCCGTGACCGGGACTCCGGCCGCCCCGACTCCGGCCGCCCGCCGCGCCGCGGCCGCCGCAGCGGCGATGGCCCCAGCAACGATGAGGCCACCGCGCGGGCCGCTGCTCCGGTTGAGGCCGCGGCCGGCGCAGGCGGGGAGGGCTGAGGAATGCTCATCCCGCGCAGGATCGCGCACCGCAAGCAGCACCGGCCGGACCGGCACGGCAAGGCCACCGGCGGCACCAGCGTGTCGTTCGGCGAGTACGGCATCCAGGCGCTGGAGCACGCCTACGTGACGAACCGGCAGATCGAGGCCGCCCGTATCGCGATGACCCGGCACATCCGCCGCGGCGGGAAGGTGTGGATCAACATCTACCCGGACCGCCCGCTGACCAAGAAGCCCGCCGAGACCCGGATGGGCTCGGGCAAGGGCTCACCCGAGTGGTGGGTGGCCAACGTCAAGCCGGGGCGGGTCATGTTCGAGCTGTCCGGCGTGGCCGAGCCGGTGGCCAGGGAGGCACTCCGCCGGGCCATGCACAAGCTCCCGATGAAATGCAGGTTCGTCACCCGCGAGGCCGGGAGTGAGGGCTGATGGTTAAGGGCTTGACCGCCGTCGATCTGCGGAGCGCAACCGAGGAAGAGCTCGACAGCAGGCTCGCGGACGCCAAGATCGAGCTGTTCAACCTGCGGTTCCAGGCTGCCACCGGGCAGCTGGAGAGCCATGGGCGGCTGCGTGCCGTGCGCAAGGAGATCGCCCGCATCTACACGGTGAAGCGGGAGCGCGAACTCGGCATCGTGACCTTGGCGGAAGAGGCGGAGGAAGACAGTGAGTGACGAGACCCAGGCCGCGCCCGTGCGCGGTTACCGCAAGATCCGCGAAGGCTACGTCGTCCGCGACAAGATGGACAAGACGGTCGTGGTCGAGGTGGAGGACCGGGTGAAGCACCCGAAGTACGCCAAGGTCATCCGCCGCACCAGGAAGTACCAGGCACACGACGCTGACAACGCCTGTGGCGTCGGCGACCGCGTCCGGCTCATGGAGACCCGGCCGATGTCGGCGACCAAGCGCTGGCGCGTCACCGAGATCCTGGAGAAGGCCAAGTAATCACCCGGGGGACGCCCCGGGACCACCACCCCGCCAGGCCGCACACGGGCCGGCGTCGCAGAAGCAGGAGTTGACGTGATCCAGCAGGAGTCGCGGCTCAAGGTCGCCGACAACACCGGAGCCAAGGAGATCTTGTGCATCCGGGTGCTCGGCGGTTCCGGCCGGCGATACGCGGGCATCGGCGATGTCATCGTGGCGACGGTGAAGGACGCCCTTCCCGGGGCGGCGGTGCGGAAGGGCGACGTGGTCAAGGCAGTGGTGGTCCGCACCCGCAAGGAGCGCCGCAGGGGTGACGGCTCCTATATCCGTTTTGACGAGAACGCGGCCGTGCTGATCAGGGACGGCGGCGACCCACGTGGTACCCGCATCTTCGGCCCCGTGGGCCGGGAACTGCGCGAGAAGCGGTTCATGCGGATCATCTCGCTCGCGCCGGAGGTGCTCTAGATGGCGAAGAAGGCACAGGCGGCCCCGAAGGGCAAGGCGCCTGCGATGAAGATCAAGAAGGGCGATGACGTCGTGGTGATCGCCGGCCGCGATCGCGGCCGCGAGGGCAAGGTCATCCTCGTCTACCCCGACCGGCAGCGGGTGCTCGTCCACGGCGTGAACATCATCCGCAAGAACAAGAAGGTCAACTTCCAGGGCGCCAGGGGCGCCAAGGAAGGTGGCATCGTCACCCAGGAAGCGCCGATCCACGTGAGCAACGTGGCGCTGGTCGACCCGGACACCAAGAAGCCCGCCCGCGCGGGCTACCGGATCGAAGAGGGCGCCAAGAAGGTCCGGGTCACCCGCCCGGGCGGTAAGGAAATCTGATGTCAGATACGGCAACGGAGCAGGCTGCGCCAGCGCGGGGGCGGGAGAAGCAGAGCGCGGGGGCGGGAGAAGCAGAGCGTGTGCCGCCCCGGCTGAAGGAGCGCTACCGCACCGAAATCGCGCCGGCCCTGCGCGAGGAGTTCGGCTACGCCAACGTGATGCAGATTCCCGCCCTGGTGAAGATCTCGGTCAACATGGGTGTCGGGGAAGCCGCACGGGACGCCAAGCTCATCGAGGGCGCGGTGAAGGACCTGGGCATCATCACCGGGCAGAAGCCCGCTGTTGCCCGGGCCACGAAGTCCATCGCCCAGTTCAAGCTCCGCGAGGGGATGCCGATCGGCGCGCACGTCACGCTGCGCGGCGACCGGATGTGGGAGTTCCTCGACCGCCTGCTTACCCTTGCGCTGCCCCGGATCCGTGACTTCCGCGGGCTGTCCGACCGGCAGTTCGACGGCCGGGGCAACTACACCTTCGGTCTCACCGAGCAGCTGATGTTCCACGAGATCAACCCGGACCAGGTGGACCGCCAGCGCGGCATGGACGTGACCGTGGTCACGACCGCCACCACCAACGACGAGGGCCGCGCACTGCTGCGGCTGCTCGGTTTCCCCTTCAAGGAGAGCTGACCCAGTGGCGAAGAAGGCACTGATCGCCAAGGCGAACCGGACCCCGAAGTTCGGGGTGCGCTCCTACACCAGGTGCGCACGCTGCGGGCGCCCGCGCGCCGTGTACCGGAGGTTCGGGCTCTGCCGGATCTGCTTCCGGACCATGGCCCACCGCGGCGAACTGCCTGGCATCACCAAGTCAAGCTGGTAGCCAGCCCGGCACCAGCTGAGAACCTGGGCGCACGCAGGCCGTGCGCCCACCGACCGACCTGGGCGCCACCGGCGCCCACCGACCACGCCGTAGGTCCCGCAGGGAAACCACGGTGAGGAGGGCCATCAGGCCATGACGATGACCGACCCGATCGCAGACATGCTGACCCGTCTGCGAAACGCGAATTCGGCTTACCAGGACTCGGTGAGCATGCCGTATTCCAAGATCAAGGCTCACCTGGCCGAGATCCTCCAGCAGGAGGGCTACATCGGCGGCTTTGAGGTCCGTGACGCCGAGGTCGGCAAGAACCTTGTGGTCGCGCTCAAGTACGGCCCGACCAGGGAGCGCTCGATCGCCGGGCTCAAGCGCGTGTCCAAGCCGGGCTTGCGGGTGTACGCGAAAAAGGACAACCTGCCGCGGGTGCTCGGTGGACTGGGCATCGCGATCATCTCCACCTCAGGTGGGCTGATGACCGACAAGCAGGCGGTCAGGCGCGGCGTGGGCGGGGAAGTCCTCGCCTTCGTGTGGTGAGGAGACCTTAGATGTCACGAATCGGACGGCTCCCGGTCGTGGTCCCGGCGGGCGTCGATGTCACCATCGACGGCCGCTCGGTATCCGTCCGCGGGCCCAAGGGCAAGTTGTCGCTTGAGGTCGCCGAGCCCATCGAGGTTAACCAATCCGACGGCGTCATAACCGTGACCAGACCAAACGACGAGGGCAAGGTCCGGGCACTGCACGGCCTGTCGCGCACGCTGGTCGCCAACATGGTGACCGGGGTGACCGAGGGGTACAGCAAGACCCTGGAGATCGTCGGCGTCGGGTACCGGGTGCAGGCCAAGGGCAGCGGAGTGGAGTTCTCGCTCGGCTACAGCCACCCGGTGCCGGTCATCCCGCCGGACGGGGTGACCCTGCGGGTGGAGACCCCCACCAGGCTCGTCGTGGAGGGGATCGACAAGCAGCAGGTCGGCGAGGTCGCCGCCAACATCCGCAAGCTCCGCAAGCCCGACCCCTACAAGGGCAAGGGCGTGCGTTACGCCGGCGAGCAGATCCGCCGCAAGGTCGGGAAGGCTGGGAAGTAGGACATGGCTGTCACCACCAAGAGCAGGGGGCGCAGCAAGGCCGGCGCTCGCGCGGCTTCGCGGAAGCGGCGGCATGTGCGCGTGCGCAAGAAGGTCACCGGCAGCGCCGCCCGCCCGCGGCTGGCCGTGAACAGGTCCGCCCGGCACATCTTCGCCCAGCTCATCGACGACAGCGCGGGCCGCACGCTCGCGTCAGCATCTACCCTGGATGCCAGCATCAGGGACGTCACGGGGGACAAGAAGGCGCGGGCACACCAGGTCGGCCAGTTGCTGGCCAGCCGTGCCAAGGAGGCGGGCATCACCGCCGCCGTCTTCGACCGGGGCGGTTACGCCTACCACGGCCGGGTGGCCGCGCTCGCTGACGGCGCCCGCGAAGGCGGGCTGACGCTGTGAACCGCCGGCCTAACACTGGAGAGGAAATCTAATGGCAGCACCCCGACGCGGAGGCGGCGGTGAGCGGCGCGAGCGCCGTGACGACCGTCGTGGCGGGGCGGACAAGGGCACCGCATACCTCGAGCGAGTCGTGACCATCAACAGGGTGGCCAAGGTGGTCCAGGGTGGCCGCCGGTTCAGTTTCACCGCCCTGGTCGTGGTCGGCGACGGCAACGGGATGGTCGGTGTCGGATACGGAAAGGCCAAGGAGGTGCCCGCGGCGATCGCCAAGGGCGTCGAGGCGGCCAAGAAGAGCTTCTTCCGCGTCCCGCGCATCGGTGGCACGATCCCGCACGCCATTACGGGCCGTGCCGCGGCCGGCGTGGTGCTGCTCAAGCCCGCCAGCCCCGGTACCGGCGTCATCGCCGGCGGCCCGGTGCGGGCGGTGCTGGAGTGCGCCGGTATCCACGACGTGCTGTCGCGGTCCCTGGGCTCGTCCAACGCGATCAACGTGGTGCACGCGACCGTCGCGGCGCTCAAGGGGCTCAGCCGCCCCGAGGAGATCGCCGCCCGGCGCGGGCTGCCGATCGAGGACGTGGCGCCCGCAGCCATGCTGCGCGCCCGCCGCGATGCGGCGGCCGCTGCCAGCGTCGCGACCGGCACGAGCTGAGCGGAGCAGGCCGATGGCACAGTTGAAGGTAACCCAGACCAAGTCCAAGATCGGCGGCACCAGGCAGCAGCGGGACTCGCTGCGGTCACTGGGCCTGAAGCGGATCGGTGACGTGGTCGTCAAGGACGACAGGCCCGAGTTTCGTGGCATGATTCGCGCGGTGCGCCATCTGGTCACCGTCGAGGAGGTGGACTGACCATGGCAGGCGAGGGAAAGCCAGCGGCCGGCAAGGCCGGCCTGCGGCTCCACCACCTGCGCCCGGCGCCGGGCGCGCACAAGGCGCGCACCCGGGTGGGCCGGGGTGAGGCATCCAAGGGCAAGACGGCCGGCCGGGGCACCAAGGGCACCAAGGCACGGACCCAGGTGCCGGCCAGCTTCGAGGGTGGCCAGATGCCGCTGCACCGTCGGGTGCCGCAGCTTCCTGGCTTCTCCAACCTGCAGTTCAAGACCACCTATCAGGTGGTCAACACCGGCAGGCTGGCCGCGCTGTACCCCGAGGGCGGCGAAGTTACCCCGGAAGACCTGGCCGCCAAGGGCGCGGTGCGCTCCGGCAAACTGGTCAAGATCCTCGGTACGGGCGACGTGACCGCCCCGCTCCAGGTGACCGCGCATGCCTTCTCCGCCTCCGCCCGGGACAAGATCACCGCGGCGGGGGGAACCGTTACCACGCTGTGACTCCTCCCGTGATGAACGGGCCGTTGCACCAGCTCAAGCCTGGTGCCCGGGTAGCATCTCCTGGCTCCAGGGGAAGCGCGCGCGGGTACCAGCACTCTGTGCGGGCTGTTACAGTGCAGCGAGCGCGTGACATCGCGACGGCTGGGCGCGGCGCCACCAGCCGGGTGGCTGCCCCGCGCCAAACTGGCACCTTCTAAACCTAGGACGGCGCATGCTCACCGGGTTCATCCGGGCGTTCCGGACGCCAGACTTGCGCCGGAAGCTGCTCTTCACCCTCTTCATCATCGCGGTGTTCCGGCTGGGCGCATCGCTGCCCACGCCGGGGATCTCCGAGAAGAACGTCAACTACTGCACCGGCCTGGCCGCGCAGAGCGGTGGCAGCGTCTACCAGCTGGTCAACCTGTTCAGCGGCGGCGCGCTGCTCAAGCTGTCGGTGTTCGCGCTCGGCATCATGCCCTACATCACCGCGAGCATCATCCTGCAGCTGCTCGCGGTGGTCATCCCGCGGCTGGAGACGCTGCGCCAGGAGGGCCCGTCCGGGCAGGCCAAGATCACTCAGTACACCCGGTACCTCACCGTGGGCCTGGCCATCCTGCAGTCCACCGGCATCGTGGCCCTCGCCAGGTCGGGCAAGCTGTTCCAGGGCGTCAACTGCACCAGGTCGCTGATCATCAACGACTCCATCTTCACGATCACCACCATGGTGATCTGCATGACCGCCGGCACCGCGGTCATCATGTGGCTGGGCGAGCTGATCACCGACCGCGGCGTGGGGAACGGCATGTCGCTGATGATCTTCACCACGGTCATCTCGGTGATCCCCGGTGAGCTGCTCAACATCTACAAGTCCCGGCATGCCTTCGTCTTCGCCGTGGTGCTGGCCGTAGGCGTCGCGATCGTCGGCTTCGTGGTCTTCATGGAGCAGGCGCAGCGCCGGATCCCGGTCCAGTACGCCAAGCGGATGGTCGGGCGCCGGATGTACGGCGGTACCTCCACCTACATCCCGCTCAAGGTGAACCAGGCCGGTGTCATCCCGGTCATCTTCGCCTCGTCCCTGCTCTACATCCCGCAGCTGGCCTCGTCCCTGTTCGGGAACCAGACCAGTGCGACGGGCTGGGTCGCCTGGGTGCAGACCTACCTGGTGCGCGGGGACTCGCCGTACTACATGCTGAGCTTCTTCGTGCTCATCATCTTCTTCACGTACTTCTATGTGTCGATCACGTTCAACCCGACCGAGGTCGCCGACAACATGAAGAAGTACGGCGGGTTCATCCCGGGCATCCGCCCGGGCCGGCCGACGGCCGAGTACCTCGGCTACGTGCTCAACCGGCTGACCGCTCCCGGGTCGGTGTACCTGGGGGTCATCGCGCTGATCCCGATGATCGCGCTCGCGCTCGTCGGAGCGACGCAGAACTTCCCCTTCGGGGGGACAAGCATCCTGATCGCGGTGGGGGTGGGCCTAGATACGGTGAAGCAGATCGAGAGCCAGCTCCAGCAGCGCAATTACGAGGGTTTCCTTCGGTAGTGCGTGTCGTCCTCGTGGGCCCCCCTGGTGCGGGCAAGGGGACACAGGCCCAGTTCCTCGCGTCGCACCTGTCCATCCCGAAGATCTCGACAGGTGACATTTTCCGCGACAACGTGAGCCACGGAACCGCGCTCGGGCGCCGGGCCCAGGCTTACATGGAGCGCGGTGACCTGGTGCCTGACGAGGTCACCATCGCCATGGTCACCGACCGGCTCGCGGACGAGGACACGCAGGCGGGCTTCCTGCTCGACGGCTTCCCGCGGAACGTGCCGCAGGCCGAGACGCTCAAGAAGATGCTGCTCTCCTGGGACACCAAGCTGGACGTGGTGCTGGAACTCGTGGTCGACGACGACGAGGTGGTGCGGCGGCTGTCCGGCCGGCGCACCTGCCGCCGCGACGGCCGGATCTGGCACGTGAGCTTCGACCCGCCAACGGTGGCCGGTATCTGCGACGACTGCGGCGGTGAGCTGTTCCAGCGCGATGACGACCGCGAGGAGACGATCAGGCACCGGCTGGAGGTGTACCAGGAGCAGACCTCCCCGCTGGTCTCCTTCTACGCGGACGAGGGCACCCTGCTCGGCCTGGACGCCACCGGGCCGGTGGACGAGATCACCGAACGGGCGCTGAGCACGCTGCGCCGGTTCATGCGCTGAGGAGTCCTCTGCCACCTGCCGCAGCGCCGCTGCCCGGTGTGGTGGCAGGTACCGTGAGAGGGGATCCGGAGGCACCATGCGGAGTAAGCGCGAGCCGGGCGTGCAGGTCAAGACGCAGGCGCAGCTGGCGTTCATGTGGGAAGCAGGGCAGGTGGTGGCGGCCGCCCTGGAGGCGGCCGTGGCGGCCGTGGCCCCGGGCGTCAGCACCGCCGAACTCGACGCCGTCGCCCGCGCCAGCATCGCGGCCGCCGGGGCCGTCCCCTCGTTCCTGGGTTACCACGGCTTCCCCGCGACGATCTGCACCTGTATCAATGATGAGATCGTGCACGGAATCCCGAGTGCGTCACGGGAGCTGAAGGAGGGCGATGTGGTCTCCATCGACTGCGGCGCCAGCGTCGCGGGGTGGCACGCCGACGCGGCGCTGACGGTGGGCGTGGGGGCCATCCCGGCGGAACTCGCCAAGCTGATCGGCGACTGCGAGCGGGCGCTCTGGCAGGGCCTGGCCGCCGCCCGGCCGGGCGCGCGGCTGTCCGACATCTCGCACGCGGTGGAGCGCAGCGCGCGGGCAGCCGGTGAGTACGGCATCGTCGAGGACTACGTGGGCCATGGCATCGGCAGCCAGATGCACATGGACCCGCCGGTGCCCAACTTCGGCAGGCCGGGCCGGGGCCCGTTGCTCGCCGAGGGCATGGCGCTGGCCATCGAGCCGCTGCTGGTACTTGGCAGCCCGGAGACCCGGTTGCTGGATGATGGCTGGACCGTGGTGAGCGAGGACGGCGGCTGGTCGGCCCACTTCGAGCACACGGTCGCCATCACGGCGGCGGGGCCCTGGGTGCTGACGGCATCCGCCGGACCGCCGGCCGGTACCGTCACGGCCGGCCAGGTCATCGTCCGCGCAGCGGTGGCACCCGTCAGGCAACCGCATCCGGCCGGCTGAGGAGGAGTACTGGATGGCCAGTGATCCCAGGATCCGCGCCTCCGACGCGGACCGCGACAGGACCGCCGCGCTGCTGCGCGAGCACCATGCGGCCAGGCTGACCGCCGAGGAGTTCAACGAGCGCCTCGACAATGCCTATGCCGCCAAGACCCTGGGCGACCTGGACCAGCTCCTGTCTGACCTCCCCGGCATCGACCTGTACGAGCTGCCGGACCATTCGGTGCAGCGGCGCGGTCCGACGGGCTTCGGCCTGCCCTGGCTGCTCGCGCCGCGCGGTGCCGGAATCTCGCCTGCCTGGCGGGCGGCCTGGGGCTCTTGGGCCACGGTTAGCCTCGTCGCGTTCCTCGCCTGGCTGCTCAGCGGCCACCCGGGTAGCCTGTGGTTCCTGTGGGTCGCCGGGGTGTACGGCATCGTCTTGTGCGGGCGGTGGGTTTCCGGCGGGTCACCGCACCGGGACCGGGGCAGGGACCGCGACCGGCGCCGGGACCGTCGCCGGCCTGGCTAGGCTTCCTGACGGCGCCGTGCGGCACCCGGGAGGCGGAATAACGGGGCCGGTGCCCGCGTTCGCATTGTCGGTTGATGTCGCGTAGACTCTCCTCCGGCCCGTGAGTTTCTCCTGCCCTGTTTTGCCGAAGGCGCGGAGGCAGCCGTGGGGCGGGCCGCCGTATCCGGTGATCATCTGAGTATGTGCCCGGTTGCGGGAAAGCCCGAAACTGAGCTACTGCGGCGCGGCACGGACAAAAGAAACATGGCCCTGGTGGCCGGCCAGGCAGGCCGGGTGCCACGGCCGGGAAGCGAAGTGCGGAGGACATGCCCAAAAAGGATGGCGCCATCGAGATCGAGGGCAGGATCGTCGAGTCACTACCGAATGCCTTCTTCCGGGTGGAGCTGGACAACGGGCACAAGGTCCTGGCTCATATCAGCGGAAAGATGCGGATGCACTACATCCGGATCCTGCCTGATGACCGGGTGGTCGTGGAGCTGAGCCCCTACGACCTGAGCCGTGGGCGAATCGTCTACCGGTACAAGTAACGAACCAGTTCCGAACGCGGCACCGGCCCCAAGGGCAGGCGATCGCTGCGGGACAGGCACGAACGAACACCGCCGGGCAGGTGCCCGGCCCCATAAGGAGACCCGGATGAAGGTCAAGCCGAGCGTGAAGAAGATCTGCAGCAAATGCCGGATCATTCGTCGGCATGGCCGCGTCATGGTCATCTGCACCGACCCCAGGCACAAGCAGCGCCAGGGGTAACGGCGCATCAGGCGCACCGCAGCCCCGACCAGGCTCCTTTGGTCAGGGCAGCCCCCGGAAGGAGGCCGGGGCCCGTCCTGGGCAGGGACGGGAGGCGGTGGGTGAGACCTCCGCGAAGAGAAGGAGAACTGCCCGCAAATGGCACGTTTGGTTGGTGTCGACCTCCCGCGCGAGAAGCGCCTTGAGGTTGCCCTCACCTACATCTACGGGATAGGCCGCACCCGCGCCCACGAGACACTGGCGGCCACGGGCGTCAGTGGCGACACCCGGGTGCACGACCTGTCCGACGACGACATCGTCAAGCTCCGCGACTGGATCGACGCCACCTACCGGGTCGAAGGTGACCTTCGCCGCGAGGTTCAGGGCGACATCAGGCGCAAGGTGGAAATCGGCTGCTACCAGGGCATCCGCCACCGTCGTGGGCTCCCGGTCCATGGCCAGCGGACCCAGACGAATGCCCGGACCCGCAAGGGCCGGAAGAAGACCGTGGCCAGCAAGAAGAAGGCCGGCAAGAAGTAGTCCGCATACCGGACCGACGACCTCGCGAACAGGAAGCAGATGCCTCCAAAGAGCCGTACCGGTGCCGCCAAGAAGGTGCGCCGGAAGGAACGCAAGAACATCGCCCACGGGCACGCTCACATCAGGAGCACGTTCAACAACACGATCGTGTCGATTTGCGACCCGGTCGGGAACGTCATCTCCTGGGCCTCCTCGGGCCAGGTGGGGTTCAAGGGATCGCGCAAGTCGACGCCCTACGCCGCGCAGATGGCGGCGGAGGCCGCCGCGCGCCGCGCCATGGAGCACGGCATGCGGAAGGTCGATGTCTTCGTGAAGGGCCCCGGTTCGGGCCGGGAGACCGCCATCCGGTCGCTCCAGGCGACCGGCCTTGAGGTGGGCTCCATTCAGGACGTTACGCCGGTCCCGCATAATGGCTGCCGCCCGCCGAAGCGGCGCCGGGTCTGAGAGGAACTGACACATGGCTCGGTACACGGGACCGGACTGCAAGCGGTGCCGCCGGGAGAAGATGAAGCTCTTCCTCAAGGGCGCCAAGTGCGATTCGCCGAAGTGCCCGATCGAGATCCGGCCCTACCCGCCGGGGGAGCATGGCCGCAACCGTCCCAAGGAGAGCGAGTACCTGCTCCAGACCAGGGAGAAGCAGAAGGCGCGCCGGATCTACGGGGTCCTGGAGCGGCAGTTCCACGGCTACTACGAGGAGGCTTCCCGCAGGCGCGGCAAGACCGGCGACAACCTGCTCCAGATCCTGGAGAGCCGTCTCGACAACGTCGTCTTCCGTGCCGGGTTCGCCAAGAGCCGGGACATGGCACGGCAGCTTGTGGGGCACGGGCACTTCCTGGTGAACGGCCGCAAGGTGGACATCCCGTCCTACCGGGTGAGCGAGAGCGACATCGTCGAGGCGGCGCCCAAGTCGCTGGAGATGACACCGTTCATCGTCGCCCGGGCCGAGGCCGGCGAGCGCCAGGTGCCGGCCTGGCTGGAGGTCATCCCGGATAAGATGCGCGTACTCGTGCACGCCATGCCGGTCCGCGCCCAGATCGACACCCAGGTGCAAGAGCAACTCATCGTCGAGTTGTACTCGAAGTAACGGAAAGTACAGGCCCGCGGGGCGAAGCGCGGGCCAAGGCGGCGGCAGCAGCCGCCGCCGAAGATCGCGGCGTCATATAGCGGTCGTCGCGGAGAGGGGTTGTCATGCTCATCGCCCAGCGTCCCACTCTGACCGAAGAGGCTGTGGACGAGTTCCGGTCGAGGTTCGTCATCGAGCCGCTCGAGCCGGGATTCGGGTACACCATCGGTAACTCGCTGCGGAGGACCCTGCTGTCGTCGATTCCCGGCGCGGCAGTGACCAGCATCAGGATCGAGGGCGTGCTGCACGAGTTCTCGACCGTGGCCGGGATGACCGAGGACGTCACCGACATCATCCTGAACCTGAAGGAACTCGTGGTCTCCTCGGAGCAGGACGAGCCGGTGGTCATGTACCTGCGCAAGCAGGGCCCCGGCGAGGTCACCGCGGCCGACATCGCGCCACCTGCGGGCGTCGAGGTGCACAACCCCGACCTGCACATCGCCGCACTCAACGGCAAGGGCAAGCTCGAGATGGAACTGACGGTCGAGCGCGGCCGCGGTTACGTCTCGGCCGCACAGAACAAGCAGCTCGGGCAGGAGATCGGCCGGATTCCGATCGACTCCATCTACTCGCCGGTGCTGCGGGTCACCTACAAGGTGGAGGCGACCCGTGTCGAGCAGCGGACCGACTTCGACCGGCTGATCATCGACGTCGAGACCAAGCCCTCCATGCGCCCCCGCGATGCGGTCGCGAGCGCGGGCAAGACCCTGGTCGAGCTGTTCGGCCTGGCCAGGGAGCTGAACCTGGACGCCGAGGGCATCGACATCGGCCCGTCGCCCACGGATGCCGCGCTGGCCGCGGACCTGGCGCTGCCGATCGAGGAGCTGAACCTCACCGTCCGGTCCTACAACTGCCTCAAGCGGGAGGGCATCCACACCGTCGGTGAGCTTGTCGCCCGCAGCGAGCAGGACCTGCTGGACATCCGCAACTTCGGCGCCAAGTCGATCGAAGAGGTCAAGCAGAAGCTGGCCGACATGGGGCTGACGCTCAAGGACTCCCCGCCTGGATTCGACCCCGGCAGCGCCGTGGACAACTACAGCGCGGACGACGACGAGAGCTACGTCGAGACCGAGCAGTACTGACGGGCCCAGCCCGCAGGCAGATCCAAGGAGAGAAGCTTCCATGCCCACGCCCACCAAGGGCCCACGGTTGGGTGGCAGTTCGGCCCATCAGCGGCACATCATGGCGAACCTCGCCACGGCGCTGTTCGAGCACGGCAAGATCACTACAACCGAGGCCAAGGCACGGCGGCTACGGCCGTACGCGGAGCGCCTGATCACCTTCGCCAAGCGGGGTGACCTGCACGCGCGCCGCGAGGTGCTCACGGTGGTCACGGACAGGGGCGTCGTGCACACCCTGTTCAGCGAGATCGGCCCACGGTTCGCCACCCGCGAGGGCGGTTACACCCGGATCACCAAGATCGGTCCGCGCAAGGGTGACAACGCGCCGCTGGCCGTCATCGAGCTGGTCGAGGAGGAGACTGCGGTCCCCTCGTCACGGCGCCGTCGCCCGCGCCTGCCGGCGGCACCGGCGCGCACGTCCAGGCCCAAGGCCGAAGAAGCTGCTCCGGCCAGCGCCGAAGCCGCGGCGGCCGAGCACGAAGCCGCGGCCGAGGAGCACGAAGCGGCGGCGGCCGAGCACGAAGCCGCGGCCGGGGAGCACGAGGCAGCGGCGGCCGAGCACGAGGCCGCGGACGAGGATGCCGAGGCCGAGGACGACACCAAGTAACGCATAACGCCAGAGGCCGGCCATGGGATTCGGGGACAGTGAGCCCGGTCCCGTGGCCGGCCTCACGGCTGTCCGGGTCCGGCTGGACATCGGCTACGACGGCACCGGGTTTTCCGGCTGGGCGCGCCAGCCCGGCCAGCGGACGGTGCAGGGGACACTGGAAGACGCCCTTGCCCGGGTGCTCAACCTGGCGGAGCCCGCCGCGCTGACCGTGGCCGGCCGCACGGACGCGGGCGTCCACGCGCGCGGCCAGGTCGCGCATGCTGACATCCCGGCGGACCGCTGGGCGGACGGCGGGCACATCGCGGCGCACCGGCTGGCCCGGCTGCTGCCGCCCGACGTACGTGTGCACCGGCTCACACCTGCCCGGCCCGGCTTCGATGCCCGGTTCTCCGCGATCTGGCGGCGCTACGCCTACCGGGTCTGCGACGACCTGGCCTTGGCCGACCCACTGGCCCGCCATGCCACGCTCTGGTACCGCGGCAGGCTCGACGTCGCGGCCATGAACCAGGCGGCCCAGGGTTGCCTGGGCGAGCACGATTTCGCCGCGTTCTGCCGCCGCCGCGACGGTGCCAGCACCGTCCGCACGCTGCTGCGCCTGGACTGGGCCAGGACGGGGGCGGCCGTGGCCGAGGCGACGGTGGTGGCGGACGCGTTCTGCCACAACATGGTCCGCGCACTGGTCGGCGCGCTGCTCAAGGTCGGGGACGGCAGCCGGCCCCCCGGCTGGCCCGCCCAGGTGCTCGCGGCCCGGGTCCGGGACCCGGCCGCGCCGGTGGTGGGCCCGCATGGGCTGTGCCTGGAGGAGGTCGGCTACCCAGCGGACGCTGACCTGGCCGCCCGCGCCACCGCCGCCCGGAACCTGCGCACGGCTCCTCCCGGTTCGTGATCATGGCCCTTAGCCATGAGCATCACGCTGCTCCGCCGGTACTACTTCCATGATCATGGCCACTTATCACGCGAACGGTGCGGTCTGGCGCCCGGTTTGCCCCGTTTTGGGGGCACGTCTCACGTGATATGACGGGGAAGGTGCGGGCGGTGGCGGCTCCGGGCGGTGCCGGATCCGGCACGCTACCCACCCGCTACGGTCCTCGCGGCGGCGGGTCAGGCTCGCGGGTCAGGACGGATGGCCGGTGACCATCCGGCTGGTCAGGCTGACGTTGGCCGTTCCCGCGACCAGGCCCGTCGAGAACTCTTCCAGTTGCTTCCGCTTGGTCTTACCCGACGGTGCGTGCAGGTTGGCGAACTCCGTCCAGGTCAAGATCAAGTAGTGCCCCTTGACGTAGGCCGCGACGATTCCCGTGCCCTTGGCGATGTTGCGGGTGGGACCGTGCTTGGACGCCAGTTGCTTGATGAACTCCACGGCGCCGGCCGCCTTCCCGGCCTTCCCTGCCGCCGTGGCGTCCTCCAGGTTCAGCACGCCCACGGTGGCCATGATCTTGTGGTCCGTGGACAGGTAACTGGCCCGGAGCACCTGGGTGCAGTCCGCCTTGTGGACCGCTTTGGCCAGCTTCGAGCCGATCACCTCATGGGTGCACTTGGTGCCTTCCTTGCTCACGGTCAGCGTCCCGGACTGCTCATCCGCCTTGAAGTTCGCGGGGAACAGTTCGCCGATGGTCAGCGGTACCGCGTCCTGGCTGCGGCTCTCGATGTGCTTCCACGGTCCGAGCGTGGGCGCCGGGCTGTTCGGCGCGGCGGCGGGGTGACTGGACGGGGCCGAATGCGGGGCGGCCGGTGCGTGCCTGCTGCTGAGGTAGACATATCCACCGACCACCAGCACCACGACCAGGACCGGGGCGAGCAGCAGCCCGGCCATCATGCCGTTGCGCCTTACGCCGCGCCTGCCGGAGCGGCGGGTGGTGGCTGGCTGGTCGTCGGCGGCCGGGCGGTGGCGCGTGGCGCCGCGGGGCGGCCGGCCGCGCCTGGTCTCGTCGAAGGCGGTCGGGGCCTGCCGCGCCGTGTCCGCGGCCCGCCGGGCGGCCGCCCGGCCACCGGGCCGCGTGCGTTCCCCGGTGCCTGCGGCTGGACCGCCTGGCCCGGCCGGTCCGCCGGGCCCAGCCAGCCCCGCAGGTCCTCCCGGCACCCCGCGTCGGTGTCCGGCCCGCTGGCGCCGGGCCGTCCGGCGCCAGCCAGTGCTCCGGGGGCCGCGCCCGGCGCGGCGGCATCCACCGCGGCGGCATCCACCGTCGGCGGTATCCGAGCCGCGGCGGCGTCCGATCCGTCGCGGCGCCGAGTCCCGCGGCGCCAAGTCCCGCGGCGCCCGCCGTACGGTGCCCCCGGGGGCCGAACCCGGTGGCACCCGGCCCGGTCGCACCAAGCCCGGTCGCACCAGGCCCGGTCGCACCCGCGTCCGGCCCGGAGGCGCCCATGCCCGGTCCGCCTGGCCGTCGGACCAGTGAGCCGGGCGCACGCTGCTGTCTTGCGGCGGCCGGGTCCCCGGAACCCGGCGCGGGCCTGGCGGTACCGTGCACGCCGCGGGGCCCGAAGGCCTGGCCACCAGGAGCACCGCCACCGGGGGGGCCACCGTCACGGGCGGTGCGCGGCCGGCCCGGGGCCACGTCTTCGGCGTGCGAGCCCCAGTCACGGCTGGTGCGCCGGGCGGGGCCGGGCGGCGGCTCGTCGTCGATCACGGCCCAGGTCTGGGTGGCGGTCAGGTCGGCAGCGGCGTCGCTCAGCGCTAGGGCCGCATACCCAGGCTCCGCCTCGGCCTCGGCACCACTGCCCGTCCCGCCGGTGACACCAAGCCATGCGGCGCGGGTGGAGGCGTGGTTCCACGAGGAGAACTGGCCCGGCGGGTAGACCGGGTCAGGCTGGCCCGGCCGCGGCGGGTAGCCACGGATGGGGCCGCCCCGGCCGCCATCCCTGGGTGAGCCGGCCTGCTGCGGGGCGGTGCGGCCCGCACCCGGCGGCTCCCGGGTGATGGCCAGGCCCGGCGGCGCGTCGCCCTGGTCGTCCGGCCGTGCCCGGTACGGCGCCTGCGGACCCGTGCCGGCAGGTCCCTGTGGCAGGGAACGTCCGTCGCCCGCGGGGCGGCGGGTGAGTCCCGGCCGGGTGGCGGGCGGTCGGTGATCCGTGGGCCGGACGGAGTGTTGCGGCCCGGTCCTGCTGGGCAGCCGCGATCCGCTGTCCGGCACGGCGGGCGGCGGGCTTGACAGCCACGCCTGGTCTTGGGGGCCGGTGACGGCCCGCTTCGGCAACAGGGATCCGTCGCCCGGGCGGCCTGCCGCCGGGCTGGACCGCCAGGACTGGTCCTGCGGGCCGGTTTCAGGCCGGCTGGGCGGTTGCGTTCTGTTGTCCGGGGCGGTCGGGCCTGGTGCCGCCGGGCTGGGGCGCCAGGGCTGGTCCTGCGGGCCGGTTTCAGGCCGGCTGGGCGGCTGCGTTCTGTTGTCCGGGGCGGCTGGGCCCGGTGCCGGCGCACGCCGGCCACGGGCTGCTTCCCGGAGCGGGCTGGGCAGGCACGGCTTGCCTGTGCTGCCCCCCGCTGCTCATGCGGTGCGAGCCAGGATTACCCGACCGGGCTTCCGTACTTCCCGCCGCGCCAGGCCCCGCGGGCCCTGGCCCGGGCTCGGCGCCGCGCACCGCCCGGTGCGCACCGGTTCGTGTCGCGGGCCGCGAGCCACCGGGTGCCGGGCTGCTGCCGGGGCCTGGGCTGCTGCCGGGGCCTGGGCTGCTGCCGGGGCCTGGGCTGCTGCTGCCGGATCCCGGGCCCGGGCCGCCGATGCCCGGCGCGGCGTAGGCAGGCCGGGCCGTCGTGCCGTTGCCGCGCCACGCGGCCTCGTCCGCACCGCGCCACGCGGCCTCGTCCGCGCCGCGGTCCGCACCGCGCCACGCGGCCTCATCCGCGCCGCGGTCCGCCCCGCGCCACGCGGCCTCATCCGCGCTGCGATCCCCCCCGCGCCACGCGGCCTCGTCCGCGCCAGGAACCGGCGGCGGACGGTACTCTGGTGCCTCCTCGCCGGGCATCTCCGCAGGAACAGGGCCGTCTGGCACACCGGCGCCCGCACTGCTGCGCGGTGGCCGGCCGTCCTGCAGATCCGGATAGCCCATTCCGCGAGCGTATTTCTTCTGGCGGCTCCGCATGGCGCGGTCAGGCATTTCTCCTCGCCCGGGCACCCGGTTACCCGCTCCCGGGACGGTTGCCTCACCTGGGGTGTTCGCCCGGATACCCTCGTGCGGCGCGGGATGATGCCCGCCCCGGCCACCGCCCTGGGCCGGGCCGGCCACGGGTGGCGGTCACCCCAGCGAGGGCCTGGCGGGCCACGCCGGGGCGTATCGCATGCTTCGCTTTGCCGTCACTTGGCGTAGGCCGGTATCCTTACCTGACGTCCATGAGCATCAGCATGCCCGCGGTGCCTCGCTTTGCGTGAGGCGATGTGGCGGCCGGTGTGGCGGACTCCCTCGCTGCCGGGCTCGCCCAGGGCGCGGGTCCGGAACAGGTCCCACAGATAAAGGCTTACGACTGTGCGCACTTTCAGCCCAAAGGCCGCTGACATCCAGCGTCAGTGGCACGTCATCGACGCCTCTGATGTCGTGCTCGGCCGCCTGGCCAGTCATGTGGCCATCCTGCTGCGGGGCAAGCACAAGCCCATTTACGCGCCGCACCTGGACACGGGCGACTTCGTCATCGTGGTCAACGCCTCGAAGGTCGCGCTGACCGGCAACAAACTCGCCGACAAGCGGGCCTACCGGCACTCGGGCTACCCGGGCGGCATCAGTTCGGTGACCTTTGGCGAACTTCTCGCCAAGCGCCCCGACCGGCTGGTGGAGAACGCTGTCAAGGGCATGCTGCCCAAGAACACGCTGGGCCGGCACATGCTGAGCAAGCTCAAGGTGTACGCCGGGCCTGACCACCCGCACCAGGCGCAGCAGCCGGTCCCCTTTACCATCACCCAGGTCGCACAGCCGGCCGGGACACCGCCGGTGAGCGCCAAGTAACGCCGCCGGGTACACAGGCAGTAGCAATAACGAGGCTTGCGACCAGAGCCGATGACCAAGCGCGAGGAAGGTACCGTGGCCGAGTCCACAACCACCAAGGAAGCCGATGAGGGCGCGGGCGCTGCGCCGGAGGAAGAAGCAGCAGCGAGCGTGTCTGAGTACACCACCGAGACGGCCCCGGATGCGGGCCGCAAGGCGGCGGCCAAGCCGGTGGTGACCGGCAAGGCGATCGCCACCGGCCGTCGCAAGGAGGCCATCGCGCGGGTCCGCATCGCCCCGGGCACCGGCCAGTGGCGGGTCAACGACCGGCCGCTGGAGAAGTTCTTCCCGAACAAGGTGCACCAGCAGCTCATCAGCGAGCCGTTCGTGACCCTCGGCGCCGAGGAGCAGTTCGACGTGATCGCACGGGTCTCCGGGGGCGGAGTCACCGGGCAGGCGGGGGCGCTGCGGCTGGGGATCGCGCGCGCGCTCACGGTGGTGGATCCGGAGAACCGCACCACGCTGAAGCGGGCAGGCTTCCTGACCCGTGACGCCCGGATCAAGGAGCGCAAGAAGTACGGGCTGAAGAAGGCCCGGAAGGCGCCGCAGTACTCCAAGCGCTAGCGCCCGGATCCGGGGCTCAACATTTCCGGCGAAAGCGGCACGCCGACAACGGGGGAACGTTTCATGGGCCGGCTTTTCGGCACGGACGGCGTTCGGGGGGTTGCGGGCGAGGACCTGACCAGTCAGCTGGCCATGGACCTCGCGACCGCTGCCGCCGGAATGCTGCATGAGATGCGGGCCGCGACGGCCAGCCGGAACAACGGCGGCCGCCTGGTGGCCGTGGTGGGCCGCGATCCGCGGGCGTCCGGTGAGTTTCTTGAGGCCGCCGTGGTGGCGGGCCTGGCCGGTGCCGGAGTGGACGTGCTGCGCCTTGGCGTCATCCCGACGCCGGGCGTCGCCTACCTGACGGCAGCGCTCGGGGCCGACCTCGGGGTGATGCTCTCGGCCAGCCACAACCCTGCCCCCGACAACGGGATCAAGCTGTTCGCCCGGGGCGGGTTCAAGCTGCCCGACGCCGCGGAAGACGAGATCGAGGCGCGGATGGCCCTCCCCGGCCGGACCGGGGGCCTGCCCGCCAGCGGCTTTGGCCGGGTCCGTGACGCGGCCGGCGAGCACGAGCGTTACCTGGCTCACCTGCTGGCCTCCCAGCCCGGCACAGCGGGGCTGAGCGCCGCACACGTGGCATCTGCCGGTACGCACGGCACCGCGGCGCTGACCGGGCTGCGCGTGGTGGTGGACTGTGCGCACGGCGCTGCCTCGGCGCTGGCACCCGAGTTGCTGCGGCGGGCCGGAGCCGAGGTGATCGCGATCTGCGCCGAGCCTGACGGCGAGAACATCAACGCCGACTGTGGTTCCATGCACCTGGAGGCCCTGTCGGCGGCGGTGACCAAGCACGGGGCTGACGCCGGGATCGCGTACGACGGAGACGCCGACCGCTGCCTGGCGGTGGCCGCCACCGGCGAGATCATCGACGGTGACCAGATCCTGGCGATCCTGACCCTGGACCTCAAGGCCCAGGGCCTGCTGGCGGGCGACACCGTGGTGGCCACGGTCATGTCCAACCTTGGCTTCCGCAAGGCCATGGCGAAGGCAGGGATCACCGTGGTGGAGACCGCGGTCGGCGACCGTTACGTGCTGGAAGCGATGCGGGCCGGGCACTTCGCCATCGGCGGCGAGCAGTCCGGGCACATCATCATGCTCGACCATGCGACCACCGGCGATGGCATGCTCACCGCCCTGCACCTGCTCGCGGCCGCCGCCCGGCAGCGGATCGCCCTGGCGGACCTGGCCCGGGTGATGAAGCGGTACCCGCAGGTGCTTGTGAACGTCGCCGGGGTGAACAAGGAGCGTGCCGCCAGGTCGCCGGAACTGGCCGCGGCGGTGGCCGCGGCAGAGGCGGAACTCGGCGCGGCGGGACGCGTGCTGGTCCGGCCGAGCGGTACCGAGCCGGCCGTGCGGGTCATGGTCGAGGCCAGCGACCACGAGCACGCCCAGCGTCTCGCCGACGGGCTGGCCGCCGCCATCCGGTCCTTGTCCTGACCGCTTGATCCCGCCGCTGGACAATGCCTGCGGGAAGGCAAAGCCGGTGTAAATGGCCACCACGTGCCACGGGTATTCGCGAGGTCCGGAAATATCGGCTCACGTGGTAATGGCCGCTGGTTTGCCGGCGCGGGCGGCCAATTGGGCCAGCGCCTTGGCAGGTGCCGGCCGCACGCCAGCCGGGCGCCGGCCTGCACGACGCTGGGCGCCGGCCGGGCAGCGGGGGCCACGCCAGCCGGGCGGCCAGGAAGCCGCACCTGGCGGCGTGGCAGGCTTGGGGGGTGATCGTTGGCATCGGCATCGACCTGGTCGACATCGCCCGCCTGGAGCAGGCGCTCCGCCGTACGCCCGCGCTCGCGGCCCGGCTGTTCACCGAAGGCGAACGGGCCGCGCCGGCCGCCTCGCTTGCCGCCTGCTTCGCCGCCAAGGAAGCAGTTGCCAAGGCGCTCGGCGCCCCGGCGGGCCTGCGCTGGGCCGATGTGGAGGTCGGGCACGATCCAGCGGGCCGGCCTGCCCTGACCGTGCGGGGCACCGTGGCGGACGCCGCGCACCGCCTGGGGGTGCGCCGGTGGCACGTGTCCCTGACCCACGACGGAGGAGTCAGCGTGGCATTCGTGGTGGCCGAGGCATGAGGTACGCACACGCCGTCGCCGACGTCAGGGCCGCGGAACAGGCCCTCATGGCCGGCCTGCCGCCCGGGACGCTGATGCAGCGCGCCGCGGCCGGGCTTGCGGCGATCTGCGCCGGCCTGCTGCCGCGGGTCTACGGGGCGCGCGTGGTGGTGCTGGCCGGAAGCGGGGACAACGGCGGCGACGCGCTGTACGCGGGCGCCAGGCTGGCCCGCCGCGGCGCCCAGGTGGTGGCGGTCACCGCGGGCACCCGGCTGCACGCCGGGGGCGCCGCCGCGCTGCGGGCCGCGGGCGGACTTGTCACCGGGACCGGCGAGCAGGGCCTGCCTGCCACGATGCGGGCCGCGGACCTGGTGCTCGACGGGCTGCTCGGCATCGGCGGCCGGGGCGGGCTGCGGGAGCCGCAGGCCACGCTCGCCGCGCTGGCGGCGGCGGCCCGCCGCGGCGGCACCACGGTGGTCGCGGTGGACCTGCCCAGCGGGGTGGATGCGGACACCGGCGAGGTGACAGGTGCAGCGGTCAGCGCCGACGTCACGGTCACGTTCGGCACCTGGAAGACCGGGCTCCTGATCGACCCCGGCGCCGCCCGGGCCGGCCTGGCCCACCTGGTGGACATCGGCCTGGCACCGCACCTGCCCACGCCCGCCGCGGCCGCCTACGGCGCCGCCGACGTGGCCGCGCTGCTGCCCAGGCCCGGCCGCGAGTCGGACAAGTACCGCCGCGGGGTCCTTGGCATCGTGGCGGGCAGCGACCGGTTCACCGGGGCCGCGGCGCTCGCCGTGGGCGGGGCACTGCGCGGCGGTGCGGGCATGGTGCGCCTGGTGACCGCCCCGGCGGCCGCGGCCGTGGTCCGGCAGCACTGGCCGGAGGCGGTGCTCACGGTGACCGGCGAGGACGGCGGCGAGGTGGGCACCGCGGGCCGGGTCCAGGCCTGGCTGGCCGGTCCCGGCATGGGCACCGATGAGCAGGCACGCCGCAGGCTCGCGGCGGTGCTCGCCACCGACCTGCCGGTGCTCGTGGACGCCGACGGGCTCACGCTGCTGGCCGAGTCCCCGGCGCTGGTCACCGAGCGCCGGGCAGCCACGCTGCTCACCCCGCACGCGGGGGAACTGGCCAGGCTGCTTGGCACGGAACCGGCGCAGGTCACCGCGCGGCGTACCGAGCACGCGAGGGCCGCGGCGCGCCGCTACGGCTGCTGCGTGCTGCTCAAGGGCTCCACCACGGTGATCGCGGCCCCCGGCGGCCCGCTGCTTGTCAACCCGACCGGCACGGGCTGGCTGGCCACCGCCGGCACGGGTGACGTGCTCTCCGGGCTGGCGGGCGCGCTGCTCGCCCAGGGGCTTGACGCCGGCGAGGCGGCGGCAGCGGCGGCGTACCTGCACGGTATTTCGGCCCGCTACGCAGCGGGCGGGGCTGGCCCGCTCCCTCGCGGTGAGGCGCCGATCGGGGCCGGTGACGTGATCGGCGCCCTGCCCGACGCCATCCGCGCCGTGCACGAGGCCTGACGCCTCGCCCGCTCCGGGGCGGGCGCCCACCCGAACGGTGGGCGTCCACCGAACGGTGGACGGCGGATCCGGCCGGCCGGTCGTTGTGCCGGGCAGGGCCATGGCCCCAGGCTTGGGTCATGGACACCACTGCGAGTGTGCGCGTCAGGGGGCTGCGCAAGTCATATGGCGACACCGTGGCCGTCGACGGTGTCGACCTGGACATCCGGTACGGCGAGGTCTTCGCCCTGCTCGGCCCGAACGGCGCGGGCAAGACCACGACGGTCGAGATCCTGGAGGGGTACCGGCGCCGCGACAGCGGCGAGGTCACCGTGCTTGGCACCGACCCGGGCGAAGGCGGCCGGGAATGGCGGTCGCGGATCGGCATCGTGCTGCAGAGCAACGCCGACGCCTCGGAACTTTCTGTGCGGGAGATGATCCGCCATTTCAGCGCCTACTATCCGCACCCGAGAGACCCAGACGAGGTCATCGAGGCGGTCGGGCTGACCGAGAAGGCGGGCGCCAAGCTGCGGCAGCTGTCCGGGGGGCAGCGCCGCCGGGTGGACGTGGCGCTCGGCATCGTCGGCAGCCCGGAACTGCTCTTCCTTGACGAGCCGACCACCGGCTTCGACCCCGAGGCGCGGCGGCAGTTCTGGCACCTCATCCAGGGCCTGGCCGACAGCGGGACCACGATCCTGCTCACCACGCACTACCTGGACGAGGCGGAGGCGCTGGCAAACCGGGTCGGCGTCATCTCCGCCGGGCGCATCCGCGCCGTGGATGCCCCCGCCGAGCTCGGCGGCCGGGCCACGGCACCGGCAACGGTGAGCTGGCTGGCGGCGGACGGCCGCCAGAGCGTCCGCACCGACACCCCGACGCGGGTGGTCGCGGAACTCGCCAGCCGGCTCGGCGGCGAGATCCCTGAGCTGACGGTCACCCGGCCGTCGCTGGAAGACATCTACCTCGCGATGATCGGTCATGCCCGGGACGGAGCCGCGGACGGCGTGCCGGGGCGGTCTCCCGCAACGACTGGAGCAAACCAATGAGCACCGCTGTCGCCACCCGTCCCGCGGTGGCCCTGCCGTCGGCCGCGCGGCTGTCGCTGAACCGCACCGTGCTGGAGCTCAGGTCGTTCTTCCGGCGCCGCGAGGCGGTCGTCTTCACGTTCTCGCTGCCGGTGGTGCTGCTGATCATCTTCGGCTCGATCTTCCACGGCACGGTCGGTGTCACCGGGGTGAGCTACCGGCTCTACTTCACCGCAGGCATCATTGCCAGCGGCATCATGTCCACGACGTTCGTCAACCTGGGCATCAGCATTGTCCTCGAACGAGAGGACGGCACGCTCAAGCGGCTGGCCGGCACGCCGATGCCCAAGGGTGCCTATTTCGCCGGCAAGGCGCTGTCCTCGCTGGTCATCGCGGCGATCGAGGTCGCCATCCTGCTCGGCATCGGTATCGCGCTCTACGGGCTCAAGCTGCCCAACAGCACCGCGCGCTGGGTGACCTTCACCTGGGTGTTCCTGCTCGGGGTGGCCACCTGCACGATGCTCGGCATCGCGGTGAGCAGCGTGCCCCGCTCCAGCCGCAGCGCGGCGGCCGTGCTGAACCTGCCGTACCTGGTGCTGCAGTTCATCTCCGGTGTGTACTTCCCGTTCAGCAGCCTGCCCAAGGGGATGCAGACGGTGGCCGCGCTGTTCCCGCTCAAATGGCTCTGCCAGGGGCTGCGGGCGGCGCTGCTGCCGAACTCGCTGCTGCCCGCCGAGCCGGCGCACAGCTGGGAACTCGGCAAGGTGGCACTGGTGCTCATCGCCTGGCTCGTTGGAAGCTTGATTCTGTGCCTGAGAACATTCCGCTGGCAGAACGACAGGTGAGACGAGGTCTCTGGCCCGCTCATCCGGCCAGCCAGCATGCCTGGAACCGCGGCGGAGTATGGGACGCCTACTTCGCCGTGGTGCTGGCGGCCACCCTGCTGATCGTCTTGTCCACCTCGGATCCGCTCACCGCGCGCCTGGTGGCGGCCACCTCCCTGGTCGCCATCGCGCCGCTGTACATCCTCATCGGGCGCCCGGCCATCGCGGCCGACAGGGACACCCGGCGCGGCACGATCTACGTGGCCGGCATGGTGGTCCTCGTCGTCATCGCGCAGACCCAGGTCGGCCCCGCCTCCTGGATCATGTTCGCCGCCTGCCCGCAGTGCTTCATGGCGATGTCGCTGCCCCGTGCCTTCGCCGGGGTGGTGGCGCTCAACATGACACCGGTGGCACTGGGGGTGGAATCGATACGGCGCAACCCCGGCTCGGTCACGTTCGTGCTCGGCACCGTGGTGCTCGGCCTGGCGTTCTCTGTGGTGTTCGGCACCTGGATCTCCCGGATCATCGAGCAGAGCAGGGAACGCGCGCAGTTGATCGAGCGGCTCGAGGCGGCGCAGGCCGAACTGGCGGAGGTCAGCAGGCAGGCCGGGACCCTGGCGGAGCGGCAGCGACTGGCCGGCGAGATCCACGACACACTGGCTCAGGGGCTCACCAGCATCGTCATGCTGCTGCAGGCCGCGGACACGGAGATCGGCTCGGACCCGGCCGAGGCGCGGCGCCACGTCGGCCTCGCCACCCAGACCGCCAGGGAAGGCCTGGCCGAGGCCCGGGCCATGGTGGCCACGCTCACCCCGGCCCACCTCGACACCGGCCCGCTGCACGAGGCGCTCGGCCGGCTCACCGACCGGATCGGGGCCGAACTCACCATCGCGGCCCGGTTCGAGGTCTGCGGCCCGCCCCGGCCGCTGCCGGCCACCGCCGAAGTGGTGCTGCTGCGCGCCGCTCAGGAGGCGCTCGCCAACGTGCGCAAGCACGCCTGCGCCGCCGACGTCCGGATGATCTTGTCCTATGAGCCGCACGCCGTCCGGCTCGACGTCCGTGACAACGGGGCCGGTTTCGACCCCGAGCAGGTGAACGGCGGCTACGGCCTGCGCGGCATGCGCAGCCGGATCCTCCAGGTGGGCGGCAGCCTGCTGGTCCGCGCCCGCCCCGGCGCCGGCACCTCCCTTTCGGTGGAGGTGCCGGGGTGACCGGGAGCCGGGTCCGGGTGCTGCTCGTGGACGATCACCCGGTGGTACGGGAAGGGGTGCGGGCCATGCTCGCCCCGGAACCCGACATCGAGGTGACCGGGGAGGCCGGTTCTGGCGACGAGGCGGTCGCCCTGGCCCGCGACCGTGCCTTCGACGTGATCCTGATGGACCTGCGGATGCCGGGCACCGACGGCGTCGACGCGATCGGCCGGCTCGTGGCGGGTGACCCTGCGGCCCGGATCGTGGTGCTCACCACTTACGAGACGGACGCGGACATCCTCCGGGCCGTGGAGGCGGGCGCCGCGGGCTACCTGCTCAAGGATTCACCGCGGGCCGAGGTCGCCAACGCCATCAGGGCGGCGGCGCGCGGCGAGACCGTGCTGGCCCCGTCGGTGGCCGCCCGTCTGGTCACCCGGGTCCGCCGCCCGCAGCGCGATTCGCTGTCCGCGCGTGAGGTGGAGGTGCTGCAACTGGTGGCGCGCGGCATGACCAACGCCGACATCGGGCAGCAGTTGTTCATCAGTGAGGCGACCGTCAAGACGCATCTGCTGCGGGCGTTCGGCAAGCTCGGCGTGTCGGACAGGACCGCCGCGGTGACCACGGCCATCGAACGGGGCGACATCCCGCCGCCCGGCCGGTGAGCAGGCTGGCTGGGATTACTATATTTCCTACAGGATTATGAGGCTACCGTGGTTATTGGTTTCTTGATCAATAGTGACTGATTGTCGGTTGTGGTTACATCTTGTGGTTTAGATTGCACTATTACGCAAATCGGTAATAGCATCCCCATTGCCAGGGGGCCGCCCGGCGCTGACCGGCCATTTATCCCGCATAAAAAGGGGTTCACTGATGTTCAAGCGGATCTTCGCGGTGGCTGCTGCAGCCTCGCTCAGCGTGCTCGGGGCCACGGCTGCCGCGCAGGCCCAGGCGCAGCCACAGGCGCGACCGGCTGGCCATCTGCACGGGGTGCGGGTGGTCAACCTGCACCGGGCATTCGAGGCCCAGCTTCGCCATACCAAAGTCGGCAAGATCTCCGGGATCGTGTACGCGAAGGGCCACCGGCCCAAGGCGGCGGCGAACACGGCGGCGACGTGCACCGAGCCCGCCTGCCCGGTGACCTGGCAGGGCGGCGCGGTGCAGCACACCCCGCACGTGTACCTGCTGCTGTGGGGCCCGAACTGGACGACCGACCCGAACCAGGAGGCCAGCGCGACCTACCTGGAGAACTTCTTCTCCGGGCTCGGCGACGGCCGCCGGACGACAACTGGTCCACGATCACCTCCCAGTACGCGGACACCACCGGCGCGCCCTCGTTCACCGGGCTGGTTTTCGAGGGCGCGTTCAACGACACCAGCGTGCCGCACGCGCAACACCAGCCTGGTCCAGATCGGCGCCGAGGCGGACACGTTCGCGCAGAACCAGGGCATCACCGACCTCAACGACGCGCGAGATCATCGTGGCCACCCAGTCGGGCACCTGCCCGCAGGGCTTCGCCGGGAACCGCCTGCACCGGCGGCACCCGCAACAACTGCGGCTACCACAGTTCGTCCAACCAGCCGTTCATCAACCTGCCGTACGAGCCCGACGCGGGCACGAGCCTGCGGAGAGGACTTCGTCAACCCGACGACCGGGACCAACGACGGCTTCAGCATTATCGGCGGCGCCTTGTACGCCGGCACGATCACCGACCCGTTCGGCACCGCCTGGTTCGACACCGCCACCGGCGGCGAGATCGGCGACCAGTGCGCCGGGATCCCGGCGGGCAGCCCGGGCGGGGCGTTCAACCAGACGCTGTCCACCGGCACCTTCGCCATGGAGGACCTGTGGAGCAACGCCGCCGGTGGCTGCGCGGCGACCGGGGCCGTCAAGGACTCGATCAAGATCACCAGCCCGGGCAACCAGACCAACAACGTCGGTGACACCGTCAACCTGCCGATCGTGGGAAGCTCCACCGCGGGCAACCCGCTCGCCTGGAGCCAGACCGGGCTGCCGAACGGCCTGACCATCAGCGCCACGACCGGCACGGTCAGCGGCAAGCCCACCACAGCGGGCACGTCCAGCGTCACCGTGACCGCCCAGGACGGGACCGGCGCGAAGAAGTCGGTGGCGTTCAACTGGACGATCAATAATGCGGTCACCGGCAAGCCGGTCAAGGGCGACCACGGGAAGTGCCTGGACGACTTCGGCGGCTCCACGACGAACGGCAACAAGGTAGACATCTGGGACTGCAACAACACCTCGTCCCAGCAGTGGACGTTCGTCAACGGCGAGCTGTCGGTCCTCGGCAAGTGCCTGGACGACTCCAGCCAGGGCGGTTCCGGTGCCCCGCTTGTGATCTGGACCTGCAACGGCCACGCCGCCCAGATCTGGACGCACAAGTCCAACGGCGAATACGTGCTGAAGCTCAACGGCATGTGCCTGACCGATCCGAGCGGCTCGGCGACGAACGGCACCCAGGTCGTGGTCCGCAAGTGCGCCGCCTTCGCCGACCAGACGTGGACGCTGCCGTCGTAGGCGAGTGTGGCCTGCCGCGCCGTGTGCGCGGCGCGGCAGGCCACAACGGCCACCCCGCCATCCCCGCTGCTGGCACACTGTGAGGTCATGGACGCTCCGGCGGAAGCACAGGTCGATCTCGACGTGGTCCGTGACAATGTCACGGGCCTGCGTAAGCACGCCGGCACGGCCGACCTCATGGCCGTGGTCAAGTCGGACGCGTACGGCCACGGCATGATCCCCGTCGCCAAGGCGGCGCTGGCCGGCGGCGCCGGGTGGCTCGGGGTGGTCCGGGCGCAGGAAGCGCTCGCGCTGCGCGGCGCCGGGCTGACGGCGCCGCTGCTCTGCCTGATGAGCGTGCCTGGCGGCCCGCACGAGGACGCCATCCGCCGGGACGTGGACCTTGCCGCCGGTTCGGCGGGGATGGTAGCCGAACTGGCAGCCGCGGCGCAGCGCGCCGGGCGGCCGGCCCGGGTGCATCTCAAGGTGGACACGGGGATGTCGCGGGGCGGGGCCACCATGTCCGACTGGCCAGGGGTCGTGGCGGCGGCGCTGGCGGCGGAGGCGGCCGGCCATGTCGCCATCGTCGGTGTCTGGTCCCACCTGGCCTGTGCCGACATGCCGGGGCATGGCTCCATCGACGCACAGCTCAAGGCGTTCCGTGAGGCCATTGCCATCGCCGAGGCGGCGGGCGCCCGGCCACAGATCCGCCACCTCGCCAACACTCCCGCCACGCTGACGCTGCCGCAGGCCCGGTTCGACCTGGTCCGGTGCGGCGGCGGCGTGGTCGGCCTGCCCACGCTGCCCGGGCCCATGCCGGGCTGGCTGCGGCCCGCGATGACCGTGCGGGCCCGGCTGGTGCAGGTCAAGCAGGTGCCGCCCGGCGCGGGGGTTTCCTCCGGGCACCGGTACTTCACCAGCAGCCAGAGCGTGCTTGGCCTGGTTCCGCTTGGCTACGCGGAGGGTGTGCCGCGGGACGCGTCCGGCCTGGTCCAGGTCTACGCCAGGGGCCGGCGGTGGTTCATCGCCGGCACGGTGTCGATGAACCAGTTCGTGATGGACTTCGGGGCCGAGCCCGCCGCGGAAGGCGACGAGGTGCTGCTGTTCGGGCCCGGTGACGACGGCGAGCCGACCGCGCAGGACTGGGCCGACGCGCTGAACACCGTCAGCTACGAGATCGCCACCAGGTTCGGCGGCCAGCTTCCGCGAAGCTACCTGGGAGTAGCATAGGGCGGCATTCCGCGCATGCGGCGGGCAACCGGGGGAAGTCTGGGAGGCGGAACGCCGCCGGCACGAGCGTGCCCGGCAGGCAAGCTGGCCTCGACCCCACCACCCCGCGTTCTGCTAGTCCCGACCCCACCACCCCGCGCTCTGCTAGTCCCGACCCCACCACCCCGCCCAAGGAGGACCGATGGCTAACTGGCGGCGGATCACCGGCGCGGCCGGCCTGGTGGTGGGCGCCACCGCTGCGGGCGCGGGCGCGGTCGTCGCCGCGGAACGGATCGCGCTGAACCGCCTTCGCGGCCGGGCCGGTCCAGGCGACGAGCCGTTCGGCTCGCTGCGGGGCCTGGAACTGACCGTCCTCGCCGAGGACGGCGTGCCGCTGCACGTGGAGATCAACGGTCCCGACACCGCGCCGATCACGATCATCTTCTGCCACGGGTACACGCTGAACCAGGACTGCTGGCACTTCCAGCGCCGCGCCCTCGGCGATCACCGGCTCGTCTTCTGGGACCAGCGCGACCACGGCCGGTCCGGGCGGTCGGCGGAGGGCAGCGGCAGCATCGGCCAGCTCGGCGCCGACCTCAAGGCGGTGATCGACGCGGCGGCACCCGGCCCGGGCCCCGTCGTCCTGGTCGGCCACTCCATGGGCGGGATGACCATCATGGCCCTCGCCGACCAGCACCCGGAGATGTTCGGCACCAAGGTGGCCGGCGCGGTGCTCATCGCCACCGCGGCCCGGGGCCTGGAGAGCGGCAGCCCGTGGATGCCGGCCCCGGTCCGGCCCGCGCTGACCCGGGCCCTGCCCGTCGTGCTGAACGGCGCGGCCAAGGGCAAGCGGGCGATCCTGGTCGAGCGGGGCCGCCGGGTCTCGCCCGACCTGGCGTTCCTCACCACGCGGCTGATCGGGTTCGGCCACGGCGACGTCAGCCTGGCGACGGTCGCCTTCCTCGAGGAGATGATCAGGGCCACGCCCATCGAGGTGGTGGCCAGGTTCTGCCAGGCGCTGCTCGGCTGCGACATGCGCGGCTCGCTGGCCACCCTCGGCCGGATCCCGGTGACAGTGATCGTGGGCGAGAAGGACCGCCTGATCGCGGCCAGGCTCGGCCTCGAACTCGCCGCCCAGATCCCCGGTGCCCAGCTCGTCTGGCTGCCCGGCGCCGGGCATGTGCTCATCCTTGAGCAGCCGGAACTGGTCAACCGGGCGATCAAAGACCTGCTGGCCCGGGTGGCCGCCGGCGGCCTGCCGCGGTCGGCATGACCGGCCCAGGTCAGGTCGCGGGCCCGGCGGCCACGGTCACGGTCCCGACCGCGGCGGCGATGCGGGCGCTCGGCAGCCGGCTGGCCGGCCTGCTCCGGGCGGGCGACCTGGTCATCCTGATCGGCGACCTTGGGGCGGGCAAGACCACCCTGGTACAGGGCATCGGGACAGGCCTGCGGGTGCGTGGGCCAGTCACGTCGCCGACGTTCGTGATCGCCCGGGTTCATCCCGCCCTGTCCGGCGGGCCGGACCTGGTCCATGCCGACGCCTACCGGCTCACCAGCCCCGCCGAGGTCGACGACCTCGATCTCGACGAGACCCTGGACTCCTCGGTGACCGTGGTGGAGTGGGGCGGCGGCCTCGCCGAAGGGCTGGCCGCCGACCGGCTTGAGGTGATCATCACCCCTGCCGGGCAGGGGCGGGACGTCCGGATCACCGGTCACGGCGAGCGGTGGTCCGGGCTCCCCGATTCGGCGTTTCTGGCCCTGTCCGGTGGTCTTGAGGGCCTATAGTTCGTCCCGTCCCAACATTGCATACCGCCGTCGTTTGGTTGCGTGCTGCGGCTGGTGATGAGACGCACTCTGCCGACCACGGGAAGTGTCGCGCCGCAGCCGCCGGGCCGAACCCCGCGACTACGTCGCGGGCCCGGCGCCGAGACTGTTGTCTTGGGCCCTCCGGGCCCAAGAGGCCTTCCGCAGCCAGCGCTGAGCGTGCTTGCGTGCCTCCGGCACGACGTCCCGCGAGGGAGGCCATGAAATGAGCGCCGCTTTGTGTGGCCCGACCAGATCCTGTCCCCGGAGGCGCCGTGGCTGAGCAGGGACCCCCGCCACCCCGGTCCGGCAGGCTGCCCACGGCAGGCCGCCGGGAGGATTCCCGCGCCACGGGCCGGCGCTACTGGGACGAGGCCGGCCCTGACGAGGAGAAGCCGCCCTGGGCCGGGCCCGGCGTGACCCCGCACTACGCCGATCAGGATGCCCGCCAGCGCCGGGCGCCCGCGCGGCAGGGCGCCGGGAGCCATGGCGGCCCCGCTGACCGCGGGGACGCCCGGGCCGCGGCCCGTACCTGGCAGGACGACGAGCCCGGCCAGACGGGCTGGGAGCCCGGATCCCGCAGCCGCAGGGCGGCGGCCCGCTCCCGGCGCAGATCCCGGATCACCTGGGTCTGGGCCGGGGCGGCGGTGGCCGTGGTGCTGATCGTGGCCGGTGTGGTGGTGAAGCTGAGCGGGCACCAGGCGGCGCCGGTGTCCCACAGCGATTTCGTCACCACCTTCCAGCGCGGTGAGTTCAAGACCGTGCCGAACTCATGCACGGCAGTGACCAGCGCGACCCTGGGCCAGTACCTGCCGGGCAAGCGCCGCATGGTCGCGCCTCGCTCGCTGAATGGCAGCGCGCAGAGCCTGTGCAACTGGACCCTCGACGCACCGCCGCTCTACCGGGTGCTCGAGGTGAACGCTCAGGCCTACTCGCCGAGCGGGCTCGCGACCGGCAACGGAAGCGCCACCAACGCCGCGACCGACGCCTACCAGCAGGCCCTGGCGGCCATGCGCCACCCGCCGCGGGCCACTCACCTGCCTCCCGCTACGGTGACCGAACTGCATGGGCTCGGGACCGCCGCCTTCGCCGCGCTGCAGGTCGTGCTGGCCCGGGGCTACTCCACCGACCTGGAGACCGTGGTGGCCAGGGACCGCAACGTGGTGATCACCGTGGTCATGCAGGGCCCGCACGCGCGCAGCGGGAGATACCGCGCCGCGTCCCAGTCCGAGTTGCAGTCCGGTGCGATAGCGGCGGCCACGGATATCTCCCGCGGCCTGCACTGACGTTGCGCCAGCCAGCCGCCGCGGATTGCGGCAAGGCCCCCGCGACGCAGCCGCGGGGGCCGCGGCCAGCGGGGTCCGGGGGCCGTCCCCGGGCTGGCACCTGGGTTCCCGGGGCGGCTTGGCGCCCCGGGCCAGCAGGGCCGGGCTGGTCTCGCGGGTGCTCTATTCTGGGCAACCGTGCTGGTGCTTGCCTTCGATACCGCGACACCCGCGGTGACCGTCGCCGTGGGCGACGCGGGACAGGTGCTGGCACAGCGGACTGTCGTGGACGCACGGCGCCAGGGTGAGCTGCTGGCGGTGGGCATCGGGGCGGTGCTTGCCGAGGCGGGCGTGACCCACGGCGACCTGGACGCGATCGTCTCTGGTACCGGGCCGGGACCCTACACCGGGCTCCGGGTGGGGCTGGTCACCGCTCGCGTGCTTGGCAGCGCCCTCGGTGTCGCCGCCTATGGCATCTGCACCCTCGACGTCATCGCCGCTGACGCGGTCACGGCCGCGGCCGGGCACGAGTTCCTTGTCGCCACCGATGCCCGCCGCAGGGAGCTCTACTGGGCCCGCTACTCGGCCTCCGGGGTGCGGCTGTCCGGGCCGGAAGTCGCGGTCCCCGCGGCGCTGCCCGCCGGGCTGCCGGTGGCTGGCGAGGGCGCGCACGCCTACCCCGAGCTGCTCGGCGAGCCGATCGGGCCCCGCTATCCCAGTGCCGCCACCGCCGCGGTGTGGTGCGCCGCCCGCCTGGCCGCGGGTGAGCCGCTCGGCCCCCCGAATCCGCTGTACCTGCGCAGGCCCGATGCCAGGGTGCCAGGTGCGCCCAAGAGCGTGCTGCCTGCGCCGGCCTCCGCCGGCCGGGCTACGGCCCCCGCGACGGAGTCGCAGGGGCCGCAGGCCAGCGGGGGTTCCAGGGGGTCGCCCCCCTGGGCTAGCACTGCAGCGGGGGGTCCGGGCGGCTTGCCGCCCGGGGCCAGCGCGGTGGCGCCATGAGCATGGTGCTGCGGCCGATGCACCGCGCCGACGTCGGCGCGGTGGCCGCCATGGAGGAGACCCTGTTCGGGGCGGAGGCGTGGTCACCGGAGCTACTCGCCACCGAGGTGACCGCGGACCCGGTGAGCAGGTACTACATCGTGGCCGACGACGAAGGCGTGATCACCGGGTACGGCGGGCTGCTGGCCCAGCGCGGTGGCCAGGCCGATGTGCTCACGCTGGCGGTGGCGGCCCACCGCTGGGGCGAAGGCATCGGCGGTGCCCTGCTCGACGGGCTGCTCACCGAGGCGGCACGGCGCGGTTGCACCGAGGTCTTCCTGGAGGTGCGGGTCGACAACGAACGCGCCCAGCACCTGTACCGCCGGCGCGGGTTCACCGACATCGGCATCCGGCGCGCGTACTACCAGCCCTCGGGTACCGACGCCCTGGTGATGCGGCGGATTCAGGAGTCGCCGCCGGGCGCTAGGAAGAAGTACCTGGCCGGCCGCCACCGGGGCAGGCGGGTGAAATGACGCAGCCTCTGGTCCTGGGGATCGAGACCTCGTGCGACGAGACCGGCGCCGGCCTGGTACGCGGCCACGAGTTGCTGGCCGACTCGGTCGCGTCCAGCGTGGCCGAGCATGCCCGGTTCGGCGGCGTGGTGCCGGAGGTGGCCAGCCGGGCGCACCTGGAGGCCATGGTCGTCACCGTGGACCGGGCGCTCGCCACGGCCGGGGTGAAGCTCGCCGAGGTGGACGGGATCGCGGTCACCGCGGGCCCAGGGCTGGCAGGCGCGCTGCTAGTGGGCGTGTCCGCCGCGAAGGCCTACGCGCTCGCGCTTGGCAAGCCGCTGTACGCGGTGAACCACCTGGCCGCGCACATCGCGGTCGACCAGTTGGAGCACGGCCCGCTGCCGCGGCCCTCGGTGGCCCTGCTGGTTTCCGGCGGGCACTCCTCGCTGCTGCTCGTCCCGGACGTGGCGGGTGAGGTGGTGCCGCTCGGCGCCACCATCGACGACGCGGCCGGTGAGGCCTACGACAAGGTGGCGAGGCTGCTGGGGATGCCGTTCCCCGGCGGGCCGCCGGTGGATGCCGCCGCCCGCGACGGCGACGGCAGCGCCATCGCCTTCCCGCGCGGCAAGTACCGCGACGGCACCTTCGACTTCTCCTTCTCCGGCCTCAAGACCGCGGTCGCGCGCTGGGTGCAGACCCGGCAGGCGGCGGGCCTCCCGGTGCCCGTGGCCGACGTGGCCGCGTCCTTCCAGGAGGCCGTCGCCGATGTGCTGACTCGCAAGGCGGTCGCCGCCTGTCATGCGCATGGCGTAGCGCACCTGATTATCGGCGGTGGCGTCGCCGCCAACTCACGGCTGCGCGCCCTGGCGGGAGAGCGGTGCGAAGCGGCCGGGATCGCGCTGCGCGTGCCCCGGCCCGGGCTATGCACCGACAACGGCGCGATGGTGGCCGCGCTGGGGGCGGAGCTCATGGCCCGCGGCGCGGAGCCGTCGCCGCTGAGTGTGGCCGCCGACTCCGCGCTTCCGGTCACCGAGGTTCTCGTCGGCCCGAATTGACTCGCCAGCATCCCGGCGATACTGTTCGGGACTAGCACTCGGTAAGGTAGAGTGCTAACACGACATGGCTGGTCTGGCACCCGCGACGACAGGCAGCCGAGGTCCGCAACATCACACAAGAGTGTCAATGCAACCCGCCTTTCCGGAGGGGGAGGTCAGATCGTGACGACCGCCACCAAGGTTGTTCTCAAGCCGCTGGAAGACCGCATCGTGGTCCGTACGCTCGAAGCTGAGCAGACGACCGCATCGGGACTGGTCATCCCGGACACCGCAAAGGAGAAGCCCCAGGAGGGTGAGGTCCTTGCGGTGGGCCCTGGTCGCTTCGACGACGCCGGTGCCAAGCGAGTGCCCATGGACGTCAAGGTTGGCGACGTGGTGCTCTACAGCAAGTACGGCGGCACCGAAGTGAAGTACCACGGCGAGGAGTACCTCGTGCTCTCCGCCCGTGACGTACTCGCAATCGTCGAGAAGTAGTCAGTCGGCGAACCTTCGCCGCGGGCGAGCCCCGCGGCGGGTGCTTGCCTAGCCTCACCGCCCCGGGCGCCAATGCGGCGTCTGGGGCGGTGGCGCGAGCACCCGCCCGCGTGCCGTGCCGCCGGCCAATCGTGCCTATGTAGTCAGGGGTAGTCATGGCAGCCAAGATGCTGGAGTTCGACGAGGAGGCACGGCGCGCGCTGGAGCGCGGCGTGAACCATCTCGCGGACGCCGTGAAGGTGACGCTGGGCCCGCGTGGCCGCAACGTCGTCATCGACAAGAAGTGGGGCGCTCCAACCATCACCAACGACGGCGTGACCGTCGCGCGGGAGGTGGAGCTGGAAGATCGCACCGAGAACCTGGGCGCACAGCTCGCCAAGGAGGTAGCGACCAAGACCAACGACGTAGCCGGTGACGGCACCACCACGGCCACCGTGCTCGCCCAGGCCATGGTGCGGGAGGGCCGCCGCGCGGTGACCGCGGGTGCCAACCCGATCGCGCTCAAGCGGGGCATCGACGCCGCTGCCTCGGCCACCTCGGACGCGCTGATTGCCCAGGCCCGCGAGGTTGACGAGAAGGACGAGATCGCCCATGTCGCGACGATCTCCGCACAGGACGCGGAGATCGGCAAGCTGATCGCCGAGGCGTTCAGCAAGGTCGGCAAGGACGGTGTCATCACCGTCGAGGAGTCGCCGACCCTGGGCCTGGAGCTTGAGTTCACCGAGGGCATGCAGTTCGACAAGGGCTACATCTCCCCGTACTTCATCACCGACAGCGAGCGGCTGGAAGCGGTCCTGGACGACGCCTACGTCCTGCTGCACAACGCGAAGATCTCTTCCATGGCGGACTTCCTGCCGGTGCTCGAGGCGGTGGCCCAGTCCAAGCGGCCGCTGCTTGTGGTCGCCGAGGACGTCGATGGCGAGGCCCTGTCCACCCTGGTCGTGAACAGGATCAGGGGCCTGCTGACCGTGGTCGCGGTGAAGGCGCCTGGGTTCGGTGACCGGCGTAAGGCGATGCTGGCCGATCTGGGGATCCTCACCGGCGGCGAGCTGGTCAGCGAGGAACTCGGCCTCAAGCTGGAGAACATCGGGCTGAGCTCGCTCGGCCGGGCGCGGCGTGTCGTGGTCACCAAGGACACCACGACGCTCGTGGACGGCGCGGGCGACGCCACCGCGATCGCCGACCGGATCCGGCAGCTCAAGATGGAGATCGAGGACACCGATTCCGACTGGGACCGGGAGAAGCTGCAGGAGCGGGTCGCCAAGCTGGCCGGCGGCGTGTGCGTGCTGCGCGTCGGCGCCGCCACCGAGGTGGAGCTCAAGGAGAAGAAGCACCGCCTGGAGGACGCCATCTCGGCCACCCGTGCGGCCATCGAAGAGGGCATCATCGCCGGCGGTGGCAGCGCGCTCGTGCAGATCGCCGGTGAACTCGGTGACCTCGGCAAGACCGGGGACGAGGCGATCGGCGTGCGCGTGGTCCGCCGCGCGCTGAGTGCGCCGTGCTACTGGATCGCCACGAACGCGGGGCAGGAAGGTTCCATCGTGGTGGCGAGGACCGCGGAGCTGCCCCACGGCCAGGGCTTCAACGCGGCCACCAGGGAGTACGGCGACCTGATGGCGCAGGGCGTGATCGACCCGGTCAAGGTCACCAGGTCGGCGGTGCAGAACGCCGGCTCGATCGCCGGCATGCTGCTGACCACCGAGGCCACTGTGGTGGAGAAGCCGGAGAACGAAGCACCGGCCGACGGGCACGGTCACTCACACGGTCACGGGCACGCACACTGAGATTCGCCCGTTCCGCGTAGACATTAATTACGGTCAGTAGTCACTTGATTACTGACCGTAATTAATGTACTGTGAGTCGCTGCTTGGTACATCAATGTGACCTTTCTGTTGCCTGCCTGGATGCGATCAACCCCCGTTGACGTGGGCATCATGCACTCGTGACGGAGGGATGCTTCATTCGGCCGGTGCCGGGCGAGAGGTGGTCGCCGGAGGCAACCGGGGCGCAGCGCGGGCCCGGCCAGGCTGGCCTGGCCGGGCTTACCACGGATCTCGCACCTGTGCCCGCACCTGCGGGCGGCCGGTCTCGCGTACCCAGACTTGCCCCCCTTCCGCCGGGGCCGGGCCAGGCCGATGCGGCACGGCTCGCGGAACTGACCACCCGTGCCGTGCACGGGCAGCCGGCCGCCATCGAGTCGCTGATCGAGCAGATCCGCCCCATGGTGGTCAGGTACTGCCGGGCCCGCCTGGGCCGCATTACCGGCCATTACCATGTCGCGGACGATGTGGCACAGGAGGTGTGCATCGCCGTCCTTTCCGCGCTTCCCCGGTACCGGGACATGGGGCGCCCGTTCGCGTCCTTTGTGTTCGGCATCGCCTCGCACAAGGTGGCGGATGCCGTGCGCGCGGCGGCGCGGCTCGCGGTGCCCACCGAGGAACTGCCCGACGGCCCGGACGAACAGCCGGGCCCGGAGGAGACGGTGGTCGCCTGGCTGGAGGCGCAGCGGGCCAGGGCACTGCTCGCGCGGCTGCCGCAGCACCTCCGTGAGCTGCTGATACTCCGAGTAGTAACCGGGTTGTCCGCCGAGGAGACGGGTAATGTACTCGGCATGTCAGCAGGGGCGGTCCGGGTGGCACAGCATCGTGCGCTAGCCAGGTTGCGCGCGCTCGCGACCGAGGAGTCGATTGCGTAATCACGGGCGCGGGCCCGGAGCCGCCAGGCCCGGCGCACACAGGCCGGGAGCACCAGGGGCCCGGTCGCCCAGACGGGGCAGGGGCCCGGAGCCGGGGCCGCCGCCGCGCCGTGGCCCGGCGGGCTGGCCAGCGGCGGACCTCGGCGCGATACGGCGGTCCGGGGAGGTCATTGACATGCTCGCCGGCCGCGCTGTCCCGGCGGCCGCGCTCAGCGACCCCGCGGTCGCGCTGCTCAGCAGCCTCAGCGCCGACATCGATGGCACCGCCGCGGCGGCGGGTAGCGCCGCCCCGGCGGGCTGGCGTCCGGTGCCGCGGCACCGGGCCGGGCGTGCCCGGCCGGCTGGGACCTGGCCGCACGCTGCCGCGGCGGCCGCCGTGGCAGCGGCGATCGCTACGCTCACCGCGGTGGCCGCCGCCACGCTGATGATCGTCGGCATGTTCGCCCGGATGGGCGCGGCCCACGGTCATGCCCATCGGCCCCGTTGCTGACGCCGCCGCGGAGCTGTTGTCGCCAGGTGATAATCACGGGGTGAGTGACGACGAACCGCAGGAGCCCTCCCGCGCCGTCGGGGCGGCGGCCCGCAACGCCGGGTGGTCGCATGGGCACCGGGATGTGTCGGGCGGCTGGCTGCGGCCCACCGTGTTCGGCGCCGTAGACGGCCTGGTCACCAACGCCTCGCTGATCGCCGGGGTCGGCGGGGGCGGCGTCTCGGCGCACACGGTCGTGCTGACTGGCGTGGCGGCGCTGGTCGCTGGTGCGTTCTCGATGGGCACCGGGGAGTACATCTCGGTCACGAACCAAAACGAACTGGTCCATGCAGAAGTCGCGCTCGAGCGCCAGATGCTCGCCCGCTTCCCCGCCGCGGAGGAAGACGAGCTGGCGGGCTACTTCCGCAACTATGGCGCCGACTCTGAGACCGCCGCCCGGATGGCCGCGGCGGTCTCCAGGGATCCGGGCACGGCCTTGCGGGTGCACACCCGGGAGGAACTGGGAGTCGACCCTCATGAGCTGCCGTCCCCTCTGGTCGCGGGTACGGCGTCGTTGCTCGCGTTCTCATTCGGTGCCCTGCTGCCGCTGCTGCCCTACTTGGCTGGCTTCCCCGTCCTCGCCGCGACCCTCGGTATCACCGCCGTGGCCCTGGTCACCGGCGGGGCGGCCGTCGGAAAGCTCACCGGCAGGTCACTGCTGCGCTCGGGCCTGCGCCAACTCGTCCTGGGCGGCCTGGCTATCGGTGTGACGTTCGGTGTCGGCAGCTTCATCGGCGCGCAGCTGGCCTGACGCTTCCCATGCCGCTGCGCTGGGCGCGGCCCGGCGGCTGCTGACCAGCGGGGGTGTGGCGGCGGCTCTGGGGGTGCTGCGGGGATCCGGCTGCGCTGGGCGCGGCCCGGCGGCTGCTGACCAGCGGGGGTGTGGCGGCGGCTCTGGGGGTGCTGCGGGGATCCGGCTGCGCTGGGCGCGGCCCGGCGGCTGCTGACCAGCGGGGGAGTGGCGGCGGCTCTAGACTGTGGGGATCCGGCTGCTCGCAGAGAAGGTGCCATGACTGACGACGCCAAGTTCGCCCCCCAGGCGCTGACCTTCGACGATGTGCTGCTGCTGCCGGCGCACTCGGCGATACTCCCCGCGGAGGCCGACACCGCGGCCCGGCTCAGCCGCCGGGTCCGGCTTGGGGTCCCGTTGATCTCGTCCGCCATGGACACGGTCACCGAGGCGCGGATGGCCGTGGCGATGGCCCGCCAGGGCGGTGCTGGCGTGCTGCACCGAAACCTGTCGATCGAGGATCAAGCGCAGCAGGCCGACATGGTGAAAAGGTCCGAGGCCGGGATGATCACCAATCCGGTGACCTGCGGCCCGGATGCCACGGTCGCCGACGTGGAAGCGCTGTGCGGCCGGTACCGCATCTCCGGGCTGCCGGTTACCGGTACCGACGGCACGCTGCTTGGCATCGTGACCAACCGCGACATCCGGTTCGAGGCCGACCATTCGCGGCGAGTCTCCGCCATCATGACACCGATGCCCCTGGTCACCGCCCCCGTCGGGGTGGGCAGGGAGCAGGCACTTGACCTGCTGCGCCAGCACAAGGTGGAGAAGCTCCCGCTGGTCGACGGCCAGGGCAGGCTGCGCGGGCTGATCACGGTCAAGGACTTCAGCAAGAGCGAGAAGTTCCCGAATGCCAGCAAGGACGCCGAGGGCCGCCTTCTGGTCGGTGCCGCGGTCGGCGTGGGCGAGGACGGCAAGCGGCGGGCCCAGGCGCTGGCCGACGTCGGGGTGGATTTCCTGGTGGTGGACACCGCGCACGGGCACGCCGAGGCGGTGCTCGCCATGGTGGCGCAGATCAAGGCGAACACCCGGCTGGATGTGATCGGTGGCAACATCGCCACCCGCTCCGGTGCCCAGGCCATGATCGACGCGGGCGCCGACGGGGTGAAGGTGGGGGTCGGCCCCGGCTCGATCTGTACCACCCGGGTCGTGGCCGGAGTCGGCGTCCCGCAGGTCACCGCGATCTACGAGGCCGCCCAGGCCGCCCGCCCGGCCGGGGTCCCGGTGATCGGGGACGGCGGGCTGCAGCATTCCGGCGACATCGCCAAAGCCATCGCGGCCGGCGCGGACACGGTGATGCTGGGCAGCCTCCTCGCCGGGTGCGAAGAGGCGCCTGGCGAGATGGTTTTCGTTAACGGCAAGCCGTATAAGGAGTACCGCGGCATGGGCTCGCTGGGCGCCATGCGGGGCAGGTCCTACTCCAAGGACCGGTACTTCCAGGACGACGTGCTCCGCGAGGACAAGCTCGTGCCGCAGGGCGTCGAGGGCCAGGTTCCGTTCGTCGGCCCGCTGGCCGCGGTGGCCGGCCAGCTCGTCGGTGGCCTGCGCGCCGCCATGGGCTACTGCGGCGCGCGGACCATCGCCGAATTGCAGGAGGCGCGGTTCATCCAGGTCACCGCCGCTGGCCTGACCGAGAGCCACCCGCACGACATCCAGATGACCACCGACGCGCCGAACTACCGCGGGCGGCTCGGATGAAGCATCTTCTGTCCCCGAGGACCAGCCGCCCGAAGCCAGGGAGGCGGATGTGACGGTGGAGATCGGGCGGGGGAAGAGCGGCCGCCGGGCCTACTCCCTCGACGAGATCGGGATCGTGCCGTCCCGGCGCACCAGGGATCCCGAGGAGGTGTCCACCGCCTGGCAGATCGACGCGTACCGGTTCGACCTGCCGCTGGTGGTCTGCCCGATGGACAGCGTGGTCTCACCGGCCACGGCGGTGGCGATCGGCCGCCTCGGCGGGCTCGCCGTCCTCGACCTCGAGGGGGTGTGGACCCGGTACGAGGATCCGGAGCCGGTCCTCGCCGAGGTGGCCAGCCTGGACGACGCGGAGGCCACCAGGAGGCTGCAGGAGATCTACACCGAGCCGATCAAGGAGGACCTGATCGGCCGGCGGATCGCGGAGATCCGTGCCGCCGGAGTCACCACTGCCGCGCGGCTGTCCCCGCAGCGCACCGTGCGTTACTACAAGACCGTGCTGGACGCCGGCGCGGACATCTTCGTGATCCGCGGCACCACCGTGTCCGCCGAGCACGTGTCCGGCCAGGCCGAGCCGCTCAACCTCAAGCAGTTCATCTACGAGCTGGACATTCCCGTGATCGTCGGCGGCTGCGCGACCTACACCGCCGCGCTGCACCTGATGCGCACCGGCGCGGCGGGGGTGCTGGCCGGCTTCGGGGGCGGCAGCGGCCACACCACTGCGGCGGTACTCGGGGTGGCGGTGCCGATGGCGACCGCGATCGCCGACGTCGCGGCGGCGCGCCGGGACTACCTGGACGAATCCGGCGGGCGGTACGTGCACGTCATGGCGGACGGCGGGATGACCCGCAGCGGCGACATCGCCAAGGCACTGGCCTGCGGCGCGGATGCGGTGATGGTCGGCTCCCCGTTCGCGCGTGCCGAGCAGGCGCCCGGCCGCGGCTATCACTGGGGGAGCGAGGCGCACCACCCGGACCTGCCGCGCGGTGCCCGGGTGAAGGTCGGCACGGTGGGCACGATTGAGCAGATCCTGTGCGGCCCGTCCGCGGTGGCCGACGGCTCGCTGAACCTCGTGGGTGCGCTCCGCCGGACAATGGCCATTTCCGGCTATTCCGACCTCAAGGAGTTCCAGCGGGTCGAAGTGGTGGTCACCCCGAGCGCACCGCCTCGGCGCTGACCAGCGGAATGGTCACCCGCTTGCGGATGCTAGCGTTCCGGATGTGATGGCCGAAGGGGCCGGTGCGGTCAGGCTGAGCGCGGACGCGCGGTCCGCGGCGCTCGCAGCGCTGGCCGGTACCGAGCATCAGGTGCTGGTCGTCGGCGGCGGCGTGGTCGGCGCGGGCGTGGCGCTGGACGCTGCCACCCGCGGGCTCTCGGTGGGCCTGGTCGAGGCCAGGGACTTCGCGGCCGGCACCTCCTCCCGCTCCAGCAAGCTCATCCACGGCGGTCTGCGCTACCTGGAACAGCTCAACATCGGGCTGGTCCGCGAGGCGCTCACCGAGCGGTCGCTGCTGCTCGGGGTGATCGCACCGCACCTGGTCCGCCCGGTGCCCTTCCTGTTCCCGCTGACCCATCACGTCTGGGAGCGGGCATACATCGGCGCCGGGATCGGCACCTACGACGCGCTCGGCTTCTCGCTTGGCCTGGCCAGGGGGCTGCCCGGGCACCGTCAGCTCTCCCGCAGGGGGGCGCTGCGGCTGGTCCCCGGGCTCAAGCGGTCCGCGATCACCGGCGCGATCGCGTTCTGGGACGGCCAGGTGGACGACGCGAGGTACGTGCTCACCCTGGTCCGCACCGCGGCCCACTACGGCGCCCAGGTCGCCTCCCGGGTCCAGGTGACCGGGTTCCTCCGGGAGGGCGCGCGGGTGACCGGGGTCCGGGCGGTGGACCTGGAGTCCGGCGCGGAACTGCACATCCGCGCGCAGCAGGTGGTCAACGCGACCGGGGTGTGGACCGACGAGATCCAGGCCATGGTCGGCGGCCGGGGCACGATCAACCTGCGGGTCTCCAAGGGCGTCCACCTGGTGGTGCCCAAGGACCGGATCCACTCCAACGCGGGGATCATCCTGAAGACCCCGTTCAGCGTGCTGTTCATCATCCCGTGGGAACGGCACTGGATCATCGGCACGACCGACACCGAGTGGTCCGGCAGCAAGGCCCGTCCCGCGGTCAGCCGCGCCGACATCGACTACCTGCTCGGACAGGCGAACCGGGTGCTGGCCACGCCGCTGACCCGCGATGACGTCACCGCGGTGTACGCGGGCCTGCGGCCGCTGCTGTCCGGCGAGTCCGACCTCACCTCCCGGCTGTCGCGGGAGCACGTAGTCGCCAACCCGGTCCCCGGGCTCGTGCTGGTCGCCGGCGGGAAGTACACCACCTACCGGCTGATGGCCAGGGACGCGGTGGACGCGGTGGTGCACGGGCTGGACTGGCGCACACCGCCGTCATGCACGGACCGGGTGCCACTGGCCGGCGCGGACGGTTACCTCGCGCTGTGGAATGCCCGGCGGCGGCTGGCCACCTCCTCGGGCCTGCACGTGGCCAGGATCGAGCACCTGCTGCGCCGGTACGGGTCGCTGGCCCGGGAAGTGCTGGCCCTCGTCGAGGCCGATCCCTCGCTCGGCAGGCCACTGGCTGGCGCGGACGACTACCTGCGCGCCGAGATCTACTACGCCGCCTCCCACGAAGGCGCCCGGCATCTCGACGACGTGCTCGCCCGGCGCACGCACATCGCCATGGAAACACCTGACCGGGGGCTGGACGCCGTGGCGGAGGCCGCCGAGCTGGTCGCCGCGGCGCTGCGCTGGGATTCCGGCCAGCGGGCCAGGGAGGTCGAGCACTACCGGGCGGAGGTGGCGGCTCAGCGCGCCTCCGAGGAGGCCGGCAGCGACGCGGACGCCGAGTCGATCGCTGGCGCGGTGGCCGACATCGTGCCGGTCCGCTCCGGGGCGGACGCCGGCCGCCGGTAGCCCGGAAACTCGCCTACCCGCGGGTACGGCATGCGCGCACCTGTTCGCGGTGGTGAACATTGGCCTGCTGAGCTGGGCACTTTGCGGTCCGCTGGGCGGAGCGCCGATTTACCAGCGATCCACAGGCGCCCCACGCTACACTCCGGAATGGCATAAATCCGCTGGGAGCGGAGAAAACGGAAACCCTGTCAGCGATGACCATGCTCGCCGCGCGCGTCTCAGTACGGGTTGCCGTACAGTCCTCGCAGCGGCTTCTCCGCGACACCCTCGCCGCTTGCCTCGCGATCCGTCCCGATGTGACCGTGGTCGGCCGGGTGGCCGAGGCCGACGAGGTTCCCGGCCTCTGCGAGCTGAGCAATCCCGACGTGGTGATCCTGGACGCGGGCCGCCGGCTCGGCGAGATGGCCGAACGGGTCCGCACGCTGGTGCGGCGCTTCCCCGAACTGAACGTCATCGTGGTGTACCGGGAAGCGTCCGAGGAGGACCTGGCCGCGGCCTGCAGGGCGGGCGCGTCCTCCCTGGTCCCCGAGTCGCACGGGCTGGCCGCCGTACTCGCCCAGGTGCGCCGCAGAAGGGCGAGGCATGCCAGGGAGGGCCAGCGCAGCCCCGGCCGCCAGGGCCTGACCGACCGGGAACTTGAGATCGTCGTGCTGACCGGATCGGGCCACATCGTCCCGGAGATCGCCGCACTGCTTGGCATCAGCCCGCAGCGAGTGGAGAACCTCAAGCGCCGCGTCTACGCCAAGCTCGACGTGAGCAGCGGCGCACACGCCGTGGCGCGGGCCGCGTCGCTCGGCATGCTGGACCGGGAGGCCCCGCCCGCCCCGCGCAGGCCGGAGCCCGAGGGCGAGGCAGGCGTCCTTTCTGTGGTGTGCGGCGCGCCCGGCCGGGCCCTGGACCGGGTCGTGGTCGCGCTGCTGACCAGCTGCCAGCCCTTCGTGCTGATGCGGGGACCTGGGCCTGCGGTGGACGCGCACTGGGCACGGTGGCACCGGGGACCGCTGGTGGCCGTGCTGGTGGATCCCGAGACGCCGGACTGGGACCTGGTCGCCGACCTCGGCATTCCGGCCATCCTGGTGCACAGCAAGCCGTTCGACTCGCCGGAACTGGCCGGCGCGCTGGCGACCGGTGCCAGTGCGCTCGTCGCGTCGGACCGGATCGACGATCACTTCCTGGCCGTGCTGCGGATGGTGAGCCAGGGGTACCTGGTGGTGGATTCCAAGCCGATGCGCCCGCTGCTCGGGGCCGCCCGGGTCAGGTGGGACGAGCACGCGACCGGGCCGGTCGGGCTGCCCGAACTCACCTCCAGGGAGAGCGACATCCTCAATTCCATGGCCCAGGGTCATTCCATCCGGCAGACCGCGCGGGCTCTCGGCATCGCGCCGAAGACCGTCGAGAACGTGCAGACCCGCCTGTTCCGCAAGCTAGGCGTGCGGAACAGGTCCGGGGCGCTGGCGGTCGCCGATGCCTTCGGCCTGCTGCCTGCACCCACGCCAGCCGCTGACGACGTGGTCGCCCTGGTGACCAGGCCAGCCGCGATCCCACTTCCCGGCTTATCACGCGCCAAGGTCGCGTGATAAGCCGGATCTCCGTACGGGTCAGCGTGATGGCGAAGGCCAGCCCTGACCCGGGGCTAGACTGCGGGGCATGTCAGCCCCACGAGCGTTCTCCGGCATCCAGCCGACCGCCGACTCCTTTCATCTCGGCAACTACCTGGGTGCGGTGCGCCAGTGGGTGGCCCTGCAGGAGTCCCATGACGCGTTCTACTGCGTGGTGGACCTGCATGCCATCACAGTGCCGCAGGATCCGGCCGGCCTGCGGCACCGGACCAGGGTCGCCGCGGCCCAGTTGTTCGCCGCCGGGCTTGACCCGGAGCGGTGCACGGTGTTCGTGCAGAGCCACGTGGCCGAGCACACCGAACTGACCTGGACCCTTGGCTGCCTGACCGGCTTCGGCGAGCTGAGCCGGATGACGCAGTTCAAGGACAAGGCCGCCAAGGGCAGCGCCGGTCAGGCGAGCCTCGGGCTGTTCAGCTACCCGGTCCTGCAGGCCGCCGACATCCTGCTCTACCAGACCGAGCAGGTGCCGGTCGGGGAGGACCAGCGGCAGCACCTGGAGCTGTCCAGGGACCTGGCCGCCCGGTTCAACCACCGGTACGGCGCCACGTTCACGGTGCCCGCGCCCTACATACTCGGCGGCGTCGCGAAGATCACCGACCTGCAGGACCCGGCCGCGAAGATGAGCAAGTCGTCTTCGTCACCGCAGGGGATCATCGACATCCTCGACGAGCCGGACGTGATCCGCCGCAAGATCGCACGGGCGGTCACCGATACCGGCGGCGAGGTACGCGCGGACGACGAGCAGAAGCCGGGAGTCACCAACCTGCTCCGGATCTATTCCGCCCTGTCCGGGGAGACGATCGGCGCGCTCGAATCGCGCTACGCCGGGTCCGGCTATGGGGCGTTCAAGAAGGATCTGGCCGAGGTGGTGGCCGGTGCGCTGGCACCGATCCGGGAGCGGACAGAAAAGCTGCTGGCCGACGAGGCTGCGCTCGACCGGATGCTGGCGCATGGCGCCACCCGGGCCCGGCCGGTCGCCCGCGAGACCATGACACAGGTCAGCCAGCGGGTGGGCTTCCTGCCCGGCGCCCCCGGCGGGTGATCACCAGCACCGTAACCCCGGCCACGCTGGCGAGCATCAGCGTGCCCAGGCCGGCCAGCATCGGGATCCCCGGCAGGGAGAGCTTGGCCGGCGGCGGGAGCGCGCGCGGCTTGGCGGGACGGGGAGCGGCGTGCACCACCGTGTGCACGGGCAGTGGCGGCACCAGGACCCCGACCGGCTTGACCTTTCCGTCCTCATCGAAGCCCCAGTCCAGCAGGCGCGCGGCGTAGGTCAGCTCGTAGAGCGGCTTGCAGTGCAGGATCGTCACCACCAGGGTGTGGCCGCCACGGCGGGCCCACCCGATGAACGTGGTCTTGGAGGCCGTGGTCCAGCCGATCTTCCCGCCGAGATCACCGCGGTAGGTCTCCAGCATGGTGTTCTGGTTCCACAGGGTGACCGGCTTGTGGTGCGGCTTGAGCGGGAAGCGCGTGGTCCGCAACTGCTCGTCCTGCATGAATTGCGGGATGGCCAGCGCCTGCCTGGCGAACAGCGCCTCGTCGTAAGCGGACACATGCTGGCCCGGGCCGTTGAGGCCATTCGGCCGCCGGGCCACGGTGTCGTCGGCCTGCAGGTGGTGCGCTTCCGCGTTCATCATCGCGACGCCCTTGCTGACAGAACCGGTCGCCTGGGCCACGGACATGGCGGCGTCGTTCGCGGAGATCAGCAGCATGGCCTTGAACAGGTCGGATATCCGGTAACTGTGGCCGGCGATGAGTCCCACCTTGCTGGGCTCCACGTTGGCGGCCCGGCGCGTGGTCACCACTGTCGTGTTCGGGTTCAGCACCGGCATCAAGGTGATCACGGTCAGCACCTTCAGGGTGCTGGCGGGCAGGTACCAGCCGTGCGGGTCCTTGGCGGCGAGCACCTGGCCGGTACCGGCGTCGGCGATGACGTAGGCGGAGGCGTCCACCTTCGGCAGCGGCTTGGCCTTGGCAGCGGGGTAGTTGACGATCACCCCGTGGCCGGCCAGTTGCGGCCCGCCGACGGTCCCCCGCCCGCGCGCTGCGGCACCCGCCGGCAGTGCCGGTGCCAGCGCCAGCCCGGCGGCCAGCCCGGTCACCGCGAGCCCGGCCGCGAGCGGCATGGCTACCCGCGGCTTGGCCGCCCGCCGGGCAGCCGGCCGGTGCACCGGGACCGTCCGGCGCGGGCGTGCTGCCCGCACCCCGCGTTGCCCCCTGGTATCGAGTTCCATCACGGTAAGTAGTTAATCACTCGCTGGTCCGATATCCCTGGTGCCTGCCGCCGTGTGGGTTATCCGTGCTATGCGTGCTCAGTCCTATCCGCGGAACCCGCCTTGCACAGCGCGCCGCGCCGAAGCGGCCGCTGCTAATCCGGCGGTTGCGGGCAGGACCGGCATGCCCTGGTTCTTATCGTGACGCACCGGAGCAGGTCTGGCCAATCGCGGTAAGGCTGCCGTAAAGTCCTGCCCACACCGTTACCAAAGGCACCACGTGCCCGCCCCGGGGACAGCGACCGCGTGACCACGCGCCGATCGCTGCTGCGCGAGCGCGTGTAACTGCTTCGCGTGACCTCGCGCGGGCGGGCCTTTGCAATCTCGAGGAGTCTCATGCGCCTCACATGGAGGGCGGGCCTGCACCTTGCTGCCGCAGGCTCGGCGATCACCCTAATCACCATGATCGGCTCGGTGCCGGTCTCCGCCTCGCCGGGAAGCCATCATCCAGGGCCGGCTGGGCTGCTGCCCGCACTACGCGGGCATTCGTCGCTCACGAACGGCGACGACCCCGGTGGCGAAGGCGACGACATCCTTGACTCCGCCCAGCAGTACTCCGCGGTCCGGACCGCACCGGGGACCAAGGTCAGCCCGGCCGCGTTCGCCGCGGCGACCACCGCGGCGGGCAAGCTCGCGCAGACGGGCGGCCGCTGGCAGGAGGTCACCAACCAGCCCTACAACTCCGACGCCCTGGGCTACCGGGACCCGACCTGGTCCAACTCCAGCGGCGGCGCGCGGCTGGTGGCCGGCCGGATGACCGCGCTCGCGGTGGACGGCAATGCCCTGTACGCCGGGGCGGCGGCCGGTGGTGTCTGGAAGTCCACCGACCGCGGCGGGCACTGGACGCCAGGTCTTCGGCCAGCAGAACAACCTGTCCATCGGCGCGCTGGCGGTGGACCCCGCCGACCACTCCATCTGGGTCGGCACCGGCGAGCCGAACACCAGCCAGGACTCCTACGCCGGTAACGGCATCTACCGTTCCGGCGACGGCGGCCGGTCCTGGCAACTGGTCGGCAACTCGCTGCCGAACCGCCTCGTCTACCAGATCACCTTCGACGGGGCCGGGAACGTCTACGCGGCCACGAGCTACGGCCTGCTCAAGCGCCCCGCGCTTGACCTGACGTCATCGTGGAAGACCGTGCTCAAGCCGGATCCCAACCCCACGAACTCTCCGTATCGCACCTCTTTCGTTACCGACGTGAAGGTGCAGCCGGGCACCGGCGGAAACGTCGTCATCGCGGCGCTCGGCTGGCGCGGCGGCACGCTGCCGACCGACGTGCTGTACAACGGCTTCTACGAATCGGTCAACGGCGGCAAGACGTTCAGCGAGGTCACGCCCACCGGCGCGCTGAAGGGCGCGACGGACATCGGCCGGACCACGTTCGCATACTCCGCCAACGGCAAGCGGCTTTACGCCCTGATCGAATCCAGCGCCACGGTCGCGCTGAAGGGCGTGTACGAGTCGCCGAGCGGCAGCCTGACGGGGCCGTGGAAGCTCCTCGCGAACGCCCAGACGCTCGCCAACTCAGGCTCGGCGCTGGCCATGTCCGGCGGCACGCCCGGTCAGCAGGCCTGGTACAACCAGGCGATCATCGTCGACCCGAACAACGCCAACCACGTGTTCGTGGACCTCGAAGAGGTCTTCGAGACCGACAACGCCGGCCAGACCTGGACCACCACCGGCCCGTACTGGAACTTCCCGTTCCCGTGCTGGAACGTGGACCCGAAGCTGGACACCTGCCCGGGTACGGTCCACGCCGACCAGCACGCGCTGGCCATCTCCGGCGGCACCCTGTACACCGCCACCGACGGCGGCGTGTACGCGCACCAGCTGGCCAACGTGGGCGTGGTGCAGTGGCGTGACCTGAACGCCACCCTGCACACGCTCGAGTACTACTACTCCGCCATCGGCCGGGCCCCGAACGGCAACGGCGACTACATCTGGGGCGGCATGCAGGACAACGGCGTCGGCCTGCTCAAGCCGGGCGCCAAGCAGATGGTCTCGCCGTTCGGCGGCGACGGCACCGACAACATCGTCGACCCCAACAACGGGAACCGGGCGGTCAACTCGTACGTCGACATGGTGATGGCCACCACCACCAACGGCGGCCGGTCCGACGGTCACACCGAGGTCTACAACACGATCTCGCCGTCCTGCGCGAACCCGATCTTCATCTCGAACCCGTGCGACCCGAACCCGCGCTTCGTCGCGCCGTTCAGCGCCGACATCCACAACATCAACCACTGGGTGGCCGGCGGCGAGTTCGTCTGGGACAACCAGGGCAAGGGCTGGAACACCAACTGCTCCGCGACGGCGTGCGACTGGAAGATCGTGCACGACACCGGCGTCGGCAACTCCATCAACACCATCGCCGACAGCGGCCCGGTGACCTACGCGGGCTGGTGCGGCAACGGCTGCAACCCCGGCGGATCGGCGCCCTTCACCTCGGGCATCGACACCAACTTCGGCGGGACCTGGCACACCGTCACGTCCAAGGTGCTGCCGAACCGGGTACCTACCTCGTTCACCATCGACCCGGCGAACTCGGCGCACGTGGTGGTCACCTTCGGTGGCTTCTCGCGGCACTGGATTCCCAACGCCGGCACCGGCCACGTGTTCGTCACCCTGAACGGCGGCAAGACGTGGACCAACGTCAGCGGCAACCTGCCGGACGCACCGGCCAACAGTTCGGTCATCTGGCGCGGCAAGCTGGTCGTCAGCACCGACGTGGGCATCTTCGCCACGTCGTACAGCGGGCCGGGCAACTGGGTCCGGGTGGGCGGCGGGCAGCCGGCCGCTCCGTCGGTCGACCTCAACGTCTCTCCGGACCAGGGCTACCTGCTGGTGGCCACGCACGGCCAGGGCCTGTGGAAGCTCGGCTGACCCTCACATAGAAAGGCTGACGGCCGGGGCGAATGCCCCGGCCGTCAGCCTTTGCCTGCCGGTCAGATCCGGCAGCGTCGTGATTACGGCGTGTGCCCGGTTGCTGTGCTGGCCCGGCTGGATCGCTTTATGCTGTCCGGGCTAGGTCAGCCTGACTGGCCGTAGACCTTGCCGCAGACGTTGGTGTAGGTGAAGCTGTAGTGGCCGCCGCCGGCAATGCTCTGGTTGCCGTCGAAGATCTGGCCGATCACCGTGCCCAGGCTGGTGTTGGGAGCCTGGACAGCGGGAACGCCGCTCAGGTCTGGTGCCGAGGACGACTGGATGTCGTACTCAATGGTGCCGAGGACATTGCCCTGGCCGGTGTGCGGGCCGCCAGCGTTCGCACCTGCTCCGGGGCAGGGGTCCGAGGTCTCGTTGGTGCCCTGGCCGGGGTCGGCGAACTCCGCGAACTTGCTGTATTTCTGAAGGGTCAGGGTCACGGCGTAGTTGGCCCCGTCGTTGTCGCTCGTGCAGGTGGGGCTGGCGGCACACGACGTGACGACCCAGTGCTCTCTGAGCGTGTCGATGGCCCACACCGGGCCGTTGGACGAGGTGAAGGTGGCCGGGCCTGAGTAGCTGGTCGTGTCCATGTGGCCGCCGGACACGGTGTTGAAGATGGCTGCCGATCCCTGGGGCGTCATGGCGCGGTGCCCGGCGGTGGCGGCTGAGGCCGCGGACGCGGCGATCAGGCCGCCGGTAAGTGCCAGGCCCGCTGCCGCGGCCCCTGTGGCTGCGAGCAGCCCCTTTCTGTGCAGTTTCATCGGGTGTGTTCCCTCCCTTGTTGGCCCAGCCGGGGTCCGAATTACCCCGGATCTGGGATGGATGAGCGTTTTGCGGTTATTCGAATGGCCGTAACGTACGGCCAGGTGTGGCCAAGGGCATGGTTGACTCCGCGCTTGCACGCGGTGGTGGTGACCGGCCTGGCCGGAGCCTGCGGCCGGTCGTGAAGTATCTCCGGCAGACCCGCCGGCACGGCCTGGATGAGCACTAAATAGCGCTTTGAGCAGCGCTAACACGCTGACCTCAGGTAACTGGAGAACGGTATGTACCATGCCCGCGGCAGGCGTCCAAGCCTGCGGCAGCTTATGACCACGGATCCCCCCCGGGGTCATGACCGGACCGCCCGGGGCAGGCCGGTTCACGATCATTCCTGAAAGATGACGCTCTGCGGCAGTTGCCGGTTTACAGCGTCTGAGTAAAAACGCGCGATGGCGTCCCCCTGCAATGAGAATAGCGCTAATCCGGGTATTGGCGGCATGATGTGATACGCATCACAACATCCCGAAATGAGTCTTTCCAGGACGCCGGGGAGCGACCGCCACGTCATCGCTGTTTTACGAATCGTTGTACGATATAAGTTCTTAATGTTGTTACGATTTTGTTATAGAGATGCAATCTTTTCTTTGCTATCTCTTGGTGTTCGGGTTGCGTGCCGACAACGCGGAAGCGACCCGCCGATGGCCTGCCGGGGCAGCGCTGGCGACTTGGCCGCCCCGCGGGTGAGCGATCTCACCCGGGGCCGCCGGTGCAGCGCGGCCTATCCTTAGCTGCATGGGACGCCAGTCGGAGTCTGGGCTGCCGGTCGAGCCGGTGTACGGTCCGGGGCAGCCGCCGGGATTCGATCCGGCCGCGCAGCTCGGCAGCCCCGGCGAGTTTCCGTTCACCCGCGGCATCTATCCCGGCATGTACACGACCCGGCCGTGGACCATCCGCCAGTACGCGGGGTTCGCCACCGCCCGCGAGTCCAACGAGCGCTACCACCAGCTCATCGCGGCCGGCACCACCGGGCTCTCCGTCGCGTTCGACCTGCCCACCCAGATGGGGTACGACTCCGATGCGCCGGCCGCGCACGGGGAGGTCGGCAAGGTGGGCGTGGCCATCGACTCGGTAGCGGACATGGCCGCGATGCTCGACCGGATTCCGCTGGACCAGGTCTCCACCTCGATGACGATCAATGCGCCCGCGGCCGTGCTGCTGCTGCTCTACCAGCTTGTCGCGGAGCGGCAGAACGTCGCACCCGCCGCGCTGGCCGGGACCATCCAGAACGACGTGCTCAAGGAGTACATCGCCCGCGGCACCTATATCTATCCCCCGGAGCCGTCGCTGCGGCTGGTCGCCGACACCTTTGCCTACTGCCGCGACGAGATGCCCCGCTGGCACCCCATCTCGATCTCCGGGTACCACATGGCGGAGGCGGGGGCGACGCCCGCGCAGGAGATCGCGTTCACGCTGGCCAACGCGAAGGAGTATGTCCGGGCGGCGCTCGGCGCGGGCCTCGCGGTGGACGACTTCGCCCCGCGCCTGTCGTTTTTCTTCGTGGCCAGGACCACCCTGCTCGAAGAGGTCGCCAAGTTCCGCGCCGTGCGCCGGATGTGGGCGGCGATCATGCGGGACGAGTTCGGCGCGGCCGACCCGCGCTCACAGATGCTGCGGTTCCACACCCAGACCGCCGGCGTGCAACTGACCGCGCAGCAGCCCGAGGTCAACCTCGCCCGGGTCACCGTCCAGGCGCTCGCGGCAGTGCTCGGCGGCACCCAGTCCCTGCACACCAACGCCTACGACGAGGCGATCGCCCTGCCGTCGGCCCAGGCGGCCAGGCTGGCGCTGCGGACCCAGCAGGTGCTCGCGCACGAGACCGACCTCACCGTGACCGCGGATCCGTTCGCCGGCTCGTATGCGGTGGAGTCGATGACCGACGACGTCGAGGCCGCGGCAGCGCAACTGATGACCACCATCAGCGAAATGGGGGGCGCGGTCGCGGCGATCGAGCGTGGTTTCCAGAAGGGCGAGATCGAGCGGTCGGCCTATCAGGTGGCCCGCCAGATTGACACCGGTGAGCGCGTTGTGGTGGGGGTTAACAAGTTCATTTCCGAGGCCGAGCACGGCTACCAGCCACTGCGGCTGGACCCGGCCATCGAAGAAGAGCAGGCGAAACGGCTGGCGCAGTTGCGCGCGGGCCGCGACGGCGACGAGTGGCGCCGCCGGATCGATGAGCTGAAGCGGGCCGCGGCGGGCCAGGAAAACGTCCTGGTCCCGCTGCGCAGCGCCCTGGCGGCCCAGGCCACGGTCGGTGAGGTGTGCGACGCACTGCGGGACGTCTGGGGAACCTACCGGCCGCCGGACATCTCCTGACAAACCTGCGCCAGCCAGGACCATCCGTCCCACGGAGCGTGAGCCGGACGGCGACAATCGCGCATCCCCAGCGGATCACCTGGTCGCGCGATACCATAATTACCTGCGCCGGAAGGTGCTCCACGCGATAGCACGGAGCACGGCGAAGGCGCCCGTTCAGCGCTATCCGAACTCGCCGAGCACATGCGGTGACTTACAGGCTGCTAATCGGTGGCGTGTGAGTTAACAGGGTCCATGACGGGGGCAAAGGCGACAGTTCTCGCCATAATGCCCTCGCTGGGTCCCTGTCGTGTTTCCAGGCGCTGGAACCACGCCCGCCCGCGCCGGCGTGGGGCCCGCCAGCGGGCCGGGCGGTCATCGGGGGGCCGGCGTGCGGTCACAGCACGGCTGGTCGTGACAGGACGTGAGTTCGAGGAGAAGATGGACACGCTGATCGGCGCCGGCATATTCCGGTCGGCCAGGGGTACCTGGTGCATCCGGTTGCGCGTTCTCACTGGGCTCAGGGAGGCCCTTCATGCTCGGGCATAACCTGCCTGAGGAACTCGACCAGTTCCTCGCCGTACGTGAGGACGAGCTGATCGCGTTCCGCCGGGACCTCCACGCGCACCCCGAACTGGGGTATCACGAGCACCGGACCACCAGCAGGGTGTCGCTGCGGCTCGCCGCCGCGGGGCTGCGGCCGGTCATCATGCCCAAGGGGACCGGGCTGATCGTGGACATCGGGGACGAATCGGCCGGGAGCACGCTGGTGGCACTGCGGGCCGACCTGGACGCGCTGCCGATCAACGACGAGAAGAACGTGCCCTACCGGTCCACCGTCCCGAACGCCTGTCATGCGTGCGGTCACGACGTGCACACCTCGGTGCTGCTCGGAGCCGGCCTGTTCCTGGCCGGGCAGGCGGCCGCCCGGACCCTGCCGGGCCGCGTCCGCCTGATCTTCCAGCCGGCCGAGGAGGTCCCCGGGGGAGCCCTTGACGTCATGGCCGCGGGTGGCATCGCCTCGGTGGACCGCATCTTCGCGCTGCACTGTGACCCCCGGCTCGAGGTTGGCAAGGTCGGGACCAGGACCGGCCCGATCACCGCGGCCTGCGACAAGATCAAGGTCCGGGTCACCGGGCCCGGCGGCCACACCGCGCGGCCGCACCTCACCGCGGACCTGGTCTACGCCCTCGGGAAGATCATCACGGAACTGCCCGCCGCGCTGTCCCGCCGGGTCGACCCGCGCTCCAGCCTCAGCCTGGTGTGGGGCCGGGTGAGCGCCGGGTCCGCGGCCAACGCCATCCCGGACGACGGCATCGTCGAGGGGACCGTGCGCTGCCTCGACGACGGGGCCTGGCACGAGGCGCCGGACCTGCTCAAGGCGCTGCTTGAATCGGTCGCCAGTGCCTACGGGGTCATCGCGGAACTGCACTACCAGCGCAATGTGCCGCCCACGGTGAACGAGCCGGTGAGCACCGCGATCCTGGAAACGGCCGCCGCTCAGGTGCTCGGCCACGAGGCGGTCACTCCCAGCCCGCAGAGCCTGGGTGGTGAGGACTTCGCCTGGTACCTGGAGTCGGTCCCCGGCAGCCTGGCCAGGCTGGGCACCCGGGCTCCGGGCTCAGCGGCCGACTTCGATATCCACCAGGCCGTGTTCGACGTGGACGAGCGGGCGATCGGGGTCGGGGTGCGGCTGATGGCCGCCACCGCCCTCACCGCGCTGCACGCCAACGGCCCTTCGGTATCCGACCGGCTGCCGGACGGCGTGGGCGCCTGAACCTCGTGCGTCACGCGCTTTTCAGTTCGTGACCGGGAGTCGCTAAACGGGCATACAGTGGGCAGGCGCGAGGTTTCCGGCCTGGTTCCGGCGCCGCGACACCTCAGTGCGGCTGCCCTGGCCGCGAACATGGAGGCCGGCCGTGTTGTCACAACAGGCATCGTCACGTAAGGACCCGGACAGCGAGCGGGAGGTCTTCCGCAGCGCCGGTTCTACGGCCCTGTCGTGGGCGTGGTTCGTCGTCGCGGTCATCATTCTGGTGGATCTGGCCGTGCAGGGCCGGGATCACGCCGCCCTGGTGACGGCGGTGCTGGTGCTGGCGATCACCGGGGTCGTGTACGCCTGCGCCTGGCGGCCCAAGATCGTGGCCGACTCCAGCGGGATCACGGTCATCAACCCGGCGCGCGACCACCGGGTGCCCTGGGTGGCAGTGAGCAAGGTGGACGTGGTCAACGCGGTCCGGGTGCACTGTGAACCCGCACCGGGCGCGGCTCGCGGCAAGGTCCTCTACAGCTGGGCGGTGCAGTCCTCGCCGCGGTCGGCGCGCAAGGCCGCCCTGCGCCGTGAGGCCGCCAGCCAGCCGCGGCCCAGGCTGTCACCGCGGCCACGGTCGCTGCAGCCCCCGCCAGGCGCGGTGCCCCGCGGGTACGGGGAACTGCCTGAGCCGGCCAAGGATGCGCTGGAGCGCTCTTCCACCGAGTTCACCGCCGGGCGCCTCGCCGAGCGCGCGCAGCACGCCCGGCGGGCGGCGGCACGGGCGGCCGAACTGCCTCCGGCCGGTGGCCAGCCCTCCGCGGACGGCTCACCCCTGGCCGGTGCGCCGCTGGCTGGCGGCCCGCCCTCGGCTGACGGGCCGGCCGCGGCCGGCGAGCAGGCCGGCACCCCAGCCGCACACGCCGGGAAGCCGGAACCCTGGTTCGGGAACGGGGCCGAAGATGCCGGGCCAGCCGGCGAGCAGGCAGGCGCCCGGGCCGATGACGGCCCGGTGGCCGGTAACGGCGCCCCGGCCATGGCCGGGGCGCAGCCCGTGGCGCAGTGGGCCTGGCTTTCCATCGCGGCCATGGTGGTGCCGCTGGCCGCCCTGCTCTTCGCGGTGCTGGTCTAGCTAGAGTTCCCCGGTTCCGCGGCCGAGCATGCCGCACGGCCGGGCCCGCAGGCCCGCCACGTAGTCCACCGGTGCCCCGGCCTTCTCCGCGCCGTCGGCCAGGATGCCGAGATAACGCGCCGACGGCAGGCCGCCCTCGTAGGCGTTGAGCACGTAGAGCCAGGTGAGCACGTCGCCGTCCAGGGTCTCCACCCGGACCTTGATCTTGCTGTAATAGCCAAGGGTCGCGCCGTCCCAGCTGTCCAGCGCCCGCTCGTCCTGCTCGGTGACCTCGTAGAGCACCACGAAGACTCGTTCCTTCTCGTCTTCGACAACGGTGGCCATGGCACCTTCCCAGCCGATGTCCGCGCCGCCGAAGGTGAGCCGCCAGCCCTCCAGCCAGCCGGTGCCGCGCTGCGGGGAGTGCGGGCAGCGCAGCGCCATCTGTGCCGGGTCCATGTTGCTGCCATATGCCGCGTACATCTCCACGGGTGATAAGCGTACGAGCCGCGGCTCCTCTCGGTGGCTGGTCGGCGCGAAGATGGGCCCGTGGCGTGCCAGCGCGCAGGCAGCGCAGGGCGGGCCGGGCCGGTGCGACAGAATGGGGCATCGTGAGCCAGGCGCACGCGGACGTTGCGATACTCGGAGGCGGCCCGGGCGGTTACGAGGCCGCCCTGGTTGCCGCGCAGCTCGGGGCCAAGGTCACCGTGGTAGAGGCCGACGGGCTCGGCGGGGCCTGCGTGCTGACCGACTGCGTGCCGTCCAAGACCCTCATCGCCACGTCCGAAACCATGGGCATCCTGGGCGGTTCCGCCGCGCTCGGCATCCGCATCGAGGGCCATACCGGCCGGGTGCGGCCACGGCCAGGGGCGCCCGCCGGCCCGGTCACCGTGGACGCCGCGCGGCTGAACGGCCGGGTCAAGGCGCTGGCCGTGGCCCAGTCGGCCGACGTCGCCGCGCGGCTGGCCGCTGAGGGGGTCGAGGTGATCTCCTTGCGGGGCCGGCTGGCCGGCCCGCACACCGTGGTGGCGGGAGACCACGAGGTCACTGCCGGGGTGGTGCTGCTGGCCACCGGCGGCGTGCCCAGGCAACTGCCCGGCGCCGAGCCGGATGGTGAGCGGATAGTCAACTGGCGTCAGCTCTACGATCTGGCCGAACTCCCGGAAGAGCTGATCGTGGTGGGCTCCGGGGTGACCGGCGCCGAGTTCGCCAGCGCCTACCAGGCGCTGGGCTCCCAGGTCACGCTGATCTCCTCCCGTGACCGGGTGCTGCCACACGAGGACCCGGACGCGGCGATGGTGGTCGAGGACGTGTTCCGGCGGCGGGGGATGACCGTGCTCAGCCGGTCCCGTGCCGACGGGGTCAAGCGGGAGGGGAACGGGGTCGTCGTCACGCTCGCCGACGGCCGGACGGTTCGCGGGTCGCACTGCCTGCTCACGGTCGGGCTGGTGCCCGCCACGCAGCACCTGGGGCTCGAAGACGCGGGGGTGACGCTCGATGAGCGGGGCTTCGTGACCGTGGACAAGGTGTCGCGGACCTCGGCGGCGGGCGTGTACGCGGCCGGCGACTGCACCGGCGTCATGATGCTGGCCTCCGTGGCGGCGATGCAGGGACGGATAGCGATGTGGCACGCGCTCGGCGAGGCGGTGCAGCCGCTGCGGCTGAGCCATGTCGCGGCGACGATCTTCACCGAGCCGGAGATCGCGACGGTCGGGGTGAGCCAGGCCGCCGTCGATTCTGGGCAGGTGGAGGCGGCCATGGTCAAGCTGCCGCTGGCGACCAATGCCCGCGCCAAGATGCAGGGCTTCCGCGACGGCTTCGTCAAGCTGTTCGCCCGCCCGCGCAGCGGGACCGTGGTCGGCGGCGTCGTGGTCGCGCCACGGGCCAGCGAGCTGATCCTGGCCGTGTCCCTGGCCGTGGAGCAGATGCTGACCGTGGACCAGATCGCACACACGTTCGCCGTCTACCCCTCGCTGTCGGGCAGCCTGACCGAGGCCGCCCGGCGACGTCGATGCGCCCGCTCGGGCGACGGCGCCGTGACCCTAGCTCACCTTCTCGATGAACGTCGCGGCCGTGTAACCGGTCTCGGCCGCCGTGGCCGTGTAGCTGCCCGCCGCGGTGCCCGTGGGCACCGTGATCGTGGCGACACCGCTGCTGTTTGTCGTCGCGTTCTTGCCCAGGAACGTGACCTTGGCGCCGGCCACTGGGTCGCCCACGTCGGTGACGGTGAACGTGACCACCTTGCCCGGGGCCACCGTGGCGGGCGAGCCGGTCAGCGTGAGCTTGGGCAGCAACTGGATGTCCCAGTAGGACGGGGTGGACCCGGCCGTCGTCGGTAGCACCAGCGCGACCACGTCGAGCGGTCCCTGGCTGCCCTCGGCCTGGAGCCCGTCGAGTTCGCTTGTCTTGGGCGGCGCGGCGATGGTCTGGCCCGGGCCGAATTTCGTCACCGCGGCGTTGCTGCGGATCACGTGGATCTTGTTCTGGCTGGTGTCGTACCACAGCACCCACAGGTGGCCGCCGGGCGCCGCGGCGATCGCCACGTGGGCTGAGTGCTGCGAGGACGACCCGGGCACCGTGGCGGCCGTGGCCGCGCCCACCTTCCACAGCGCGATGTGTGCGCACGGGATACTCGCAGTCGGTACGCAGTAGGCCAGATACCCGCCGCCCTTGGCGCCGGCCGCGAACGCCACCGACTGGAGCGGCTGGTTGTTGGCCAGGCTCGGGCTGCCCGATCCGGGCGCCTCGGTCTTCGCCACCTGCGTCGGGGTGATCTTGTCCACCCAGTAGCCCTGGTCGCTGGCGAAAGACTCGGTGAACCAGGCCACCCAGACGCTGCCGTCGGTCTCCCGGGCGAGCGTGGTCCCGACCACGGTGCCTGAGCCCGAGGCGACCGCCACGGTCCCGTCCGCCTTGGTGGCCGGCGTGTTCGGATCGGTCCCGACGTGGAAGGCGACACCACTGCCGCCCGGCCAGCTCGCCATCGGCGTCCCGGTGCTCTGCGTGGTCGCCGACGTGTTGGTCGCCGGGATGAGCGTGGTGTGCGACATCGAGCCCTTGACCAGACTTCCACGTCGTCCCGGCCGAGCTGGCCGTGGCCGAGTACATGGCGCCCAGGTTGTAGGGGCTGCCGCTCACGCCGTTGCCCCCGGTAAATACGACCCGGATGCCTCCACTGGGCCCGGCGACCAGCCGCGGGTAGAAGGAGATGCCGGTCCAGCCGTTCACGATCGTCCCCGTGCCTTCGAGCGTGGCGTTCGGCCCGACGGTGGAGTAGTTCAGCGAGAAGCTGTTGCTGCCGTCCTGGCGCGCCCAGGCCACGTGCAGCATCCCGTCCGCGGTGCGGTACAGACCCGCGGACGCGATGCCGAGGCTGGTGTCGGTGGAGATCTTGGTCCATGTCGTGACGGCCCGCGGTGCGTGCCCCACTCGCGCTCCGGCCGCCTGGGCGGCGCCGGGGAACAGGGCACCCGCCGTGGCGAGGGCGGTGAGCGCGATGAGGCACGAGCGAGTGACCGGCCTGCGCATGGGTGTCTCCTCTCCCTGACCTGGCCGGAGTCTTTCCGCACCGGCAGGGAGTTGTCAATGCCTAGCCCATGCGAATCCCACCGTGTGGCAAACGTGCGGCAGTGTCGCGCTGGCCCCCGGCCCCGCGCCTCAGTGCGTGGGACGGCCCAGGTCGGGATCGCTGGGCACGGGCAGGCCGTGCTGGCGCAGCCGGGCCGCGCGGATGTCGTCGGCGTAGGTGGCCACGGAAAGGACGCTGCCCGCCAGGATGAGGGCAACCATCATCGCGCTCACCCAGGCCGGGGCGGGCAGGAACTCCTCAAGCACCACCACCACGACCGCGCAGACCGGCAGGATCACCACCAGGTGCCGCAGCACGGTCCGCCACCGCCAGCCCGCGTCGGTCAGTTCGTGCCTGACCCAGTGCACGTTCTCCGGCGGCAGCCGGAACCCGAAGGCGAACCTGAGCCATCGCAGCGGCCCTGGGTCACCCGGCAGGCTGGTCACCCCGGGCCCAGGGCCGGGGCGGCGGGAGGGGGCACGCCCTCAGTCTGCCAGCCGGCAGATGACGGTGCCCGCGGACACGGTCTGCCCGATCTCCACGGCCAGCCCGGTCACCGTCCCGTCCTTGTGCGCGGTCAGCGGCTGCTCCATCTTCATGGCTTCCAGCACCACCACGGTGTCCCCGGCGGCCACCTGCTGGCCCTCGCCGGCCACGATCTTGACGATCGTGCCCTGCATCGGGCTGGTCAGGTCGTCGCCGCCCGCTCCGGCGGCCCGGGACCGGCCGGACCGCTGCCGGGACCCGGCCCGGTCCGCCGGGCCGGCACCGGCCCTGCCGCCCCCTGCCACCGCACCCAGCCCGGCAGGCAGCACCACCTCGAGGCGCTTGCCGCCGACCTCTACCACGATCCGTTCCCGCTCGGCCGCGCCCCCCGCACCGGGCGCCGCCCCGGCACCGGCGGCCGAGTCTGCCTCCGGTGCGTACGGCGGGATCCGCGTGCCGAACTCGGTCTCGATCCACCGGGTGTGCACCGAGAACGGCTCGCCGGTGAAGGCCTCGTCGCGGACCACGGCCCGGTGGAAAGGGAGCACCGTGGGCATGCCGCCGACGTCGAACTCGGCGAGCGCCCGCCGGGACCGCTCCAGCGCCTGGCCGCGGGTCGCGCCGGTGACGATGAGCTTGGCGAGCAGCGAGTCGAACGCCTGCGGGACCGTCATCCCCGCCGTGTAACCGGCGTCCACCCGGACCCCCGGCCCGGACGGCAGGCGCCACCGGGTGATCGTCCCGGGCGCGGGCAGGAAGTTGCGCCCGGCGTCCTCCGCGTTGACCCGGAACTCGATCGAGTGGCCGCGCACCTCCGGGTCGCTGAAGCCCAGCCGCTGGCCGTCGGCGATGCGGAACATCTCCCGCACCAGGTCCAGCCCGGTGACCTCCTCGGACACCGGGTGCTCGACCTGCAGCCTGGTGTTGACCTCAAGGAACGACACGGTGCCGTCCTGGCCGACGAGGAACTCGCAGGTGCCCGCCCCGGCGTAGCCCGCCGCGCGCAGGATCGCCTTGGACGCCTCGTAGAGCCGGGCCTGCTGGGCACCGGTCAGGAACGGGGCGGGCGCCTCCTCGACCAGCTTCTGGTGCCGCCGCTGCAGCGAGCAGTCCCGGGTGGACACCACGACCACCTCGCCGTGCTGGTCGGCCAGGCACTGCGTCTCCACGTGGCGCGGGCGTTCCAGGTAGCGCTCCACGAAGCACTCGCCGCGCCCGAACGCGGCCACCGCCTCCCGCACCGCGGACTCGTACATCTCGGCGATCTGGCCGGCCTCGTACACCACCTTCAGCCCGCGGCCGCCGCCACCGAACGCTGCCTTGATCGCGACCGGCAGCCCGTGCTCGGCGGCGAACGCCGCCACCTCACCGGCGCCGCTGACCGGCCCGTCGGTGCCCGGCGCCAGCGGCGCACCGACCGCGGTCGCGATGTGCCGTGCGGCGACCTTGTCGCCGAGTGCGTCGATCGCCGCGGGCGGCGGGCCGATCCAGGTGAGCCCGGCGTCGATCACCGCCCGGGCGAACCCGGCGTTCTCGGCCAGGAATCCATAGCCCGGATGGATCGCGTCGGCGCCGGAGTCGGCGGCCCGCTTGAGGATCTTCTCGATGGACAGGTAGCTCTCGGCCGCGCTCTGGCCCTCCAGGGCGTAGGCCTCGTCGGCCATCGTGACGTGCAGTGCGTCGAGGTCAGGTTCCGCGTAGACGGCGACGCTGGCCAGGCCGGCGTCCGTGCAGGCCCGGATGATGCGCACGGCGATCTCGCCGCGGTTGGCGATCAGCACCTTACGCACGAACGACTCCTCCCGACTGCGAGGAGTCTAGTGACCGCAGGCCAGGTAGTCGCCTCCGGTGCGAAACAGTGCGATGGCCGGCCTGCTTGGAAACAGGCCGGCCATCCCGCGGCGCACCTCAGCCGGACAGAGTGGGGGCGGGCGCCGGGCCGGGGGCGGGAGCGCGCAGCGCCGGGGGCGGGAGAAGCAGAGCGCGGGGGCGGGAAAGACAGAGCCGCGCGCTCGTGCGCGAGCAGCCACTCCTTGCAGGGCAGCCCGTAGTAGTAGCCGTGCAGGCTGCCGTCACTGCCCAGGATCCGGTGGCACGGGATCACCGGCGCGATCAGGTTCGCGGCGCAGGCCGCGCCGGCCGCCCGTGGTGCGGTCGGCTGGCCGGCCCGGGCCGCCAGTTCGGCATAGCTGATCGTGGTCCCGGCGGGCACGGCGCGCATCGCGTCCCACAGCCGCTGGCGGCCCGGGCTGCCGGGCTGGCGGACCGGCAGCCCGTCCGGCGCCTTGAGGTCACCCTCGAAATAGTCACGCATCGGCTTCACCAGCCATGCCAGGTCCTGCGGCCGCGCGGCGGTCAGCGCCGTCTCGCGCAGCGCCGGCTCCAGGCGGGCGTGCAGCGACTCGGGGTCACCGGTGAATCCGGCACCGACCAGGGTGTCGTCGCAGGCGAGCAGGCTCAGCGGGCCGGCCGGGGTGTCGAGGACGGTCACCAGGACCGGGCTGGAAGAACGGGCGGACATGATTGCTCCTTCGTATTGTCGCGGGGGATTCAGGGTCAATGTCTTCATCGGGCAGCGATACGGCGGCCATCGTCCTGCCCGGCCAGCGGTGGCCCGTATTCCGTGGCCGGTGTCCCGGCGTACCAGGTCCACAGGTGAACGGCTGCGTAGGCACGCCAGGGGTGCCACCGGTCGGCCTGGGCGGTACTGCCGCCGAGGCGGTCGAGTGCCCGTCGCAGCCCGAGGTCGCTGGCGGGGAAGGCGTCCGGGTCGCCCACCGCGCGCATCAGGATGTAGGAGATGGTCCACGGCCCGATCCCGGGCAGTTCGGCGAGGCGGGCCGCGGTCTGCTGCGGGTCCGCGCCGTGGTCGAGTTCCAGTGACCCGTCCGCCACGGCGGCGGCCAGCGCGCGCAGCGTCGCCTGCCTGGCCGTGGTGAGGCCGAGCCCGGACAGATCCGCGTCCGCCACGTCGGCGGCCCCGGGGAAAAGCACCGACGGCGACCGGTCCGGCATCTGCAGCCGGGTGCCGAACCGGCCGGCCAGCCGTCCTGCCAGGGTCCGGGCGGCGGGCACCGACACCTGCTGGCCGAGTACGGCGCGCACGGCAAGCTCGAACCCGTCGTACGTGCCGGGCACGCGCAGCCCGGGCCGGGCCGCCACCAGCGCGGCGAGCAGGCCGTCCGCGGCCAGCACCGCGTTGATCGCGCAGGCGTCGGCGTCGAGGTCGAGCAGTTGCCGGCACCGGGACACCACCTGGCCGACGCCGCGCAGCCCGGGCAGCCGGGCGCGGAGCAGCACGTGCCTCGGCGCGGGCCGGTCACCCGGGTCAAGGGCATCCGGCATCGTCAGTTCGATCAGGCCAGGCCCGCCCGGTGCGCGGATGGTCCGCGCGTAGCTGTTGCCGGTGACCTGCTCCACCCCGGGGACCGCCCGCATGGCCAGGAAGCCCAGCAGCGCCGCGCCGTCGAACGGCTCCCGGCAGGCCAGCTTGAGCGTGAGCCACGCGCCGTCCGGCCCGGCCTTGGCTTCGGGCGGTGCCGGGCGGCGCAGCACCGGCCGCAGCGCCGACGGCGGCTTGCCGTAGGCCTCAAGGAACGTCGCGTTGAACTGGCGGACGCTGGAGAACCCGCTCGCGAACGCGATCTCGGTGATCGGCATCGTGGTCTCCGCGAGCAGCCGCCGTGCGGTCTGCATCCGCATGCTCCGGGCCAGCGCGAGCGGCCCCGCGCCGAGTTCGTCCACCAGCAGGCGGCGCAGGTGCCGCTCGGTGACCGCGAGCCTGCGTGCCAGCCCGTCCACCCCGTGCTCATCCACATACCCGTCCGAGATCAGCCGGACGGCGCGCCCGGCCAGGTCGGCCCGGACGTTCCACTCCGGGGAGCCGGGGCTGGCCTCCGGGCGGCAGCGGCGGCAGGCCCGGAACCCGGCCGCCTCGGCCGCGCCCGCGTGCGGGTAGAAGCGCATGTTCCGCCTGGCCGGCGTGCGGGCCGGGCAGACCGGCCGGCAGTAGATCCCGGTGCTCGTCACGGCCGTGAAGAAACGCCCGTCAAACCTCGGGTCGCGGGCAAGCACCGCGCGGTAGCAGGTGTCGAAGTCGAGCGTCATACCTCGATTTAACCCGAGGCAGCGCACCGATACTGGCGGGAATCGGACCTGTATGCCCGGCGCTCGCGGCTGCCCGGCAGGATGCCGCCGCCCGGTTCGCTTGATAAACCGTACATTTGCTTGATATACTGAGCACAGATGGAAACGAGAATATCAGGAGGAGCTATGACAGACAGCGCGACTGTCGTCCAGGAGATGGAAGGCTGGATTCTGGATGCGGTTCAGAAGACCAACACAGTGGCCTACGAGACGCTCAAGGTCATGACCGACGCCGTCAAGCCGGTGATCGCGGTGATCCCAACCGTGACGCCGCCGGTGGCCTACGACTTCGTCGAGCAGTTCGTGGCGAGCGAGCGGAAGTTCGCTGAGGACGTGCTGCGCCTCAGCACGCACCTCAAGCCGGCCAAGGCTGCGCAGGGCAAGTGACCTGTGGCGGCCACGTGCTCGGTGAGCACGAGGCTGCGCATGGCGCGGCGGGCCCGGTAGGCCGGGCTCGCCGCCATTTCTGTCCGCCAGCGTTTTAACCAGGGTGGGCGGCGTTCCGCCAGGCCCCGCGGCCGGGGGTCAGCGGGGTGCGCAGCGCACGTGCCCGGTCCGCCCAGCCGCCGGCGGCACGCCCAGCGTGGCCGTACGCCGGGCGTGCGGCCAGCTTCGCGGTGAGCACCACGGCCAGCGCGGCGGTCTCTTCATCCGTCGGCTGGCCCCGCACCACGCGAAGCAGCGGTTCCGGCTCCGTCATGAGCCCGGTCCCACGGCGAACTCGCGGCGCACCCGCGCCCAGAACGCGTCCCGCAGCCACTCCCGCGCCTCCTGGTAGGGGCGCAGCGACAGGCCAAGCTCCTTCTCCGCGTCGACCAGCAGTTCCTTGTCGATGACCGGCGGCAGGATCGGGCCCGGCAGCAGGTCGCGGATGTTGTCCGCGCCCCGGGTGAGGATCCACTTGTGCGCCACGTGCTCGCCCGCCTCCTCCACCCGCTCGCGGTCCGGGCCGAGCCGGGGCTGCGCGGCCACCGGCTTGGGCGCGGGCCGGTACGGCGGCGGCGCGGGCCGCTCGCCGAACAACTGCGCGGGCGAGGGAACCGACGGCGACACGATGACCACGGGTCCTGGCTGCTCGGTGGCGGTCGGCTGCCGGGTGAAGTACGGCTCAAGGAACGGCCGGTCCAGGACCTCGACCGTGTCCGCCTCCCAGACCAGCCGTTCGGCCTGGTTCGTGCCGAACGGCGGCTCCACGCCCCACAGGTGTACCCGGACGCCGAACGCCTGCGCGGCCTCCACGGCCGGCACCATGTCCTCATCGCCGGCGATGAGCACCGCGTCGGTGACGGCGCGGTGCCGGGCCAGGGCCTCCATGTCCGCCCGGATCTGCGCGTCCACCCCCTTCTGCTGGCCGCGCGCGTTCAGGTTGCCGAGCCGGAGCTTCACCCAGGCCATCTGGGCGATCACCCGCTGGTCGATGGTGGGCACCCGGTCCCGTGCGGCGTCGTACCAGTACACCCGGAGCAGCTCGCCCCGGACGAAGCCGTCCGCGTGCCTGGTAAGGGCGCCGATGAGCTTGTCCGCGTCCACCCGGAACTCGCGCCGGGACGAGGTGTTGAACAACAGCTCACCAGCGGCCGCGTAGATGTAGCCGACGTCCACGATGACCGCGTAGCGGGCCAGGGTGGGAAGCGGGGACGGGGGAGGGAAATCAGTCATGGTGAATACGACCCTAAGTCACCAGCCGGCTACAGGGGGATGTTCCCGTGCTTCTTGGGAGGCAGGGACTGTCGCTTCGTGCGTAGCGCCCGGAGCGCGCGGATGACTTGGGAGCGGGTTTCAGCGGGTCGGATCACGGCGTCCACGTACCCCCGTTCGGCCGCAATATAGGGATTGGCGAGAGTGTCTTCATATTCGGTGACCAGCTGGGCCCGCAGCGCGTCGGGATCCTCGGCGGCGGCCAGTTCCCTGCGGTAGAGGATGTTCACCGCGCCCTGCGCGCCCATCACCGCGATGTGCGCGGTCGGCCAGGCCAGGTTGACGTCGCCGCCGAGGTGCTTGGAACCCATGACGTCATAGGCGCCGCCGTAGGCCTTGCGGGTGATCACGGTGACCTTGGGCACGGTGGCCTCGGCGTAGGCGTAGATGAGCTTGGCGCCGCGCCGGATGATCCCGCCCCACTCCTGCCCGGTGCCCGGCAGGAACCCGGGCACGTCCACGAATGTCAGCACGGGGATGCTGAACGCGTCGCAGGTACGGACGAACCGGGCCGCCTTCTCCGACGCGTCGATGTCCAGGCAGCCCGCCAGGTGCATCGGCTGGTTGGCCACCACGCCGACCGGGTGCCCGTCGGCGCGGCCGAAGCCGACGATGATGTTGTGCGCGAAACCGGCGTGGACCTCAAGGAACTCGCCGCCGTCCAGCACGTGCTCGATGACGTTGTGCATGTCGTAGGGCTGGTTGGCGGAGTCGGGGATCGCCGTGTCCAGTTCGGCGTCGAAATCGGTGACCGCCAGGACGTCTGCTGGTTCCGACCCCGCCGCCCCGCCCCACTCGCCCGGGCCGCCGTCGAACACCGGGGCCTCGTCGAGGTTGTTGGAGGGCAGGTAGGAGAGCAGGTCCCGGGCCAGGTCGAGGCACTCGTCCTCGTCCTTGGCCTGGAACTGGGCCACGCCGGACTTGGCGTTGTGCGCCTGCGCGCCGCCCAGTTCCTCGAAGCTGACCTCTTCCCCGGTGACCGTCTTGATCACGTCAGGCCCGGTGATGAACATGTGCGAGATGCCCTCGACCATCAGGGTGAAGTCGGTGATCGCGGGGGAGTAGACCGCGCCGCCCGCGCACGGTCCCATGATCAGGCTGATCTGCGGGATGACCCCGGACGCGAGCACGTTCCTGCGGAAGATCTCGGCGAACAGGCCGAGCGCGACCACGCCCTCCTGGATCCGGGCACCGCCACCGTCGTTGATCCCGATGATCGGGCAGCCGACCTTCATGGCGTGATCCATGACCTTGACGATCTTCTCGCCGTACACCTCGCCGAGCGAGCCGCCGAACACGGTGAAGTCCTGGCTGAACACGCAGACCGGGCGGCCGTCGATCGTGCCGAACCCGGTGACCACGCCGTCGCCGTAGGGCCGGTTCGCGGTCATCCCGAAGTCCGTGGCGCGGTGCCTGGCCAGTTCGTCGAGTTCGGTGAAGGAGCCCGGGTCCAGCAGCCGCTCGATCCGCTCGCGGGCGGTCATCTTGCCCTTGGCGTGCTGGCGCTCCACCGCGCGCTGCGAGCCAGCGTGGATCGCCTCGTCGCGGCGCCGTCGCAGGTCGGCGATCTTCCCCGCGGTGGTGTGCAGGTCGGCTGCCGGCTCGTCCGAGATGGCTTGTGGCTGGCTTGGCGCTTGGCTGGTCATGCGCCTCAGGGTAGTGGCCGTCACGATCATTACCTGCGCACCTGGCATCCCGTTCCAGGGAATTGGACCGCACTAGGCTGAGCACAGTGAGCCGGGAAGCGGACCGCCAGCAACTGCCCGTCCCGTTGCGCCGGGATGTCCGGCTCCTCGGCGACCTGCTCGGTGAGGTGATCCGCGAGTCGGGCGGCCAGGACCTGCTCGACGACGTCGAACGGCTGCGCCGTGCGGTCATCGCGGCCAGGGACAAGCCGCCCGGAGACGACGCCGACCTGGCCGGTGACCAGATCGCGGCGCTGGTGGCGGGCTGGCCGCTGGCCCGCGCCGAGCTGGTGGCCAAGGCCTTCACGGTCTACTTCCACCTGACCAACCTGGCCGAGGAACGGCACCGGGTCCGGGTGCTGCGCGGCCAGGCGGACTTCGCGCAGGAGAACGGGGATAGCGAAGGGGGAATGGAGAGGCCGGCGGGGGGCGCGGGGCCGCGGCGCGAGTCGCTGGCCGCGGCGGTGGCGGAGTTCGCCGCAGAGCCCGAACGGTTCGCCGGGCTGCTGGCCGGGCTGCGGGTCCACCCGGTGCTCACCGCTCACCCCACCGAGGCCCGCCGCCGTGCGGTGGCCGCCGCGCTGCGCCGCATCGCAGCGCTGGTGGAGGCGCTGGACGAGGCCGGCGCAGGCCGGCCCGGCCGAGGTCAGGCGGCGGCTGCGGGAGGAGATCGGCCTGCTGTGGCTCACCACGCCGCTGCGGGTCAAGCCGATCGGGCCGGTCGACGAGGTGCGCACGATCATGGCCGTGTTCGACGACACGCTGTTCAGCCTGGCCCCGGCGTTCTACCGGGCGCTGGATGCGGCCTGCCGCACCGTGCCAGGCGCCGCCGCCGGGCCGGCCCCGGTGGCCGCGGCGTGCCTGCGGTTCGGCAGCTGGGTGGGGGCGGACCGGGACGGCAACCCCACCGTGACCGCGCAGGTCACCAGGGACGCGGCGATGATCCACGCCGATCACGCGCTGCGTGCGCTGGAGAACGCCACTACCAGGATCGGCCGTGCCCTCACCATTCACGCCGCGGCCGCACCGCCCAGTGCGGACCTCACGCTCGCGCTGGCGGTGGCCGAGACCGAGCACCCCGAACTGCTTGCGGAGATCGGCGCACGGTCCCCCGAGGAGCCGTATCGCACCTTTCTGCTTTTCCTCGCGGAGCGGATCCGTGCCACCCGGCTGCGCCATGCCGACCTGGCCTTCCCGGACTGCGCGGCTTTCCTCGCCGGCCTGCGCCTGGTCCAGGAGTCGCTGGCCGCGGCCGGCGCGGCACAGCAGGCGTTCGGGGAGCTGCAGAACCTGATCTGGCAGGCGGAGACGTTCGGGTTCCACGCGGCCTCGCTCGAGGTGCGGCAGCACAGCGCGGTGCACGGCCAGGCGCTCCGCGAGATCATCGGGGGCGGCGAGTTGTCGGCGCAGACGGCCGAGGTGCTCGCGACGCTGCGGGCGGTCGCGTGGATCCAGGGCCGGTTCGGCGTGGACGCCTGCCGCCGGTACGTGGTCAGCTTCACCCGCTCGGCGGATGACGTCGAAGCGGTCTACCGGCTGGCCCGGATGGCGGCGCACGGCGGGCCGGAGCCGGTCCTCGACGTGGTTCCGCTGTTCGAGAGCGGCGCGGACCTGCGTAACGCGACGCGCGTGCTGGACGAGATGCTGGCGCTGAGGCCGGTGGCCGAGCGGCTGGCCGGTGACGGGGAGAGGGGCGGCGGGCCGGGGCTTGAGGTCATGCTGGGGTACTCCGACTCGGCCAAGGAGCTTGGCCCGGTCAGCGCCACCCTGGCGCTGTACGACGCGCAGGAGCGGCTCACCCGGTGGGCAGCCGAGCGTGGCATCCGGCTCACCCTGTTCCACGGGCGTGGCGGGGCGCTGGGGCGGGGCGGCGGCCCGGCCGGGCGGGCCGTGCTTGCCCAGGCACCGGGGTCTGTGGACGGGCGGCTCAAGGTCACCGAGCAGGGCGAGGTCATCTTCGCCAGGTACGGGGACCCGGTCATCGGGCAGCGGCATCTGGAGCAGGTCACCTCGGCGGTGCTGGTCGCCTCCGCGCCGGCGGTGCTGGACCAGGGCCGGGACGCGGCGCGGCGGTTCCGGCCGGTGGCCGACCGGATGGCCGGGGCGGCGGTGGCGGCCTACCGGGAACTGGTCGAGGCCGACGGGTTCGCCGGCTGGCTGGCGCGGATCAGCCCGCTGGAGGAACTCGGCCGGATGCGGATCGGATCCCGGCCGCCGCGCCGGGGCACCGCCGGGGCGCCCGGCCCCGCCGACCTGGCCGGGCTGCGGGCGATCCCGTGGGTGTTCGCGTGGGCGCAGACCAGGCTGAACCTGCCCGGCTGGTACGGCCTGGGCAGCGGGCTTGCGGCGGTGCTCGCCGGGCCCGGCGGGCTGGCCGGGGTGCACGAGGCCTACCAGGGCTGGCCGGTGCTCACCGTGCTGCTGGAGAACGCCGAGATGAGCCTGGCCAAGACCGACAGGCGGATGGCCGCGCGGCACCTGGCCCTGGGCGGCCGCGACGACCTGACCGCCCGGGTGCTGGCCGAGTACGACCTGACCCGGCGGCTGCTGCTCGAGGTGACCGGGCACCCGCGCCTGCTGGCCAACCGGCCGGTGCTGTCGCGGGCCGTCACGCTTCGCGACCCGTACGTGGACGCGCTCTCCTACCTGCAACTGCGGGCACTGGCCGGGCTGCGCGGCGGGCCTGGTGCCGACGGGGAGCCCGGCGATCAGGGGGAGCGCGACCAGCTGGAACGGCTGCTCCTCCTGTCGGTCAACGGAGTCGCAGCCGGCCTACAGAACACCGGCTGAGCTCGGCGTCCCCGGGGGTCGCTCCCCCGGGCCGGCACGCGCGATGGGGCCTGCCGGCTTGCCGGCCAGGCGCCATCGGCGCCCCGGGGGGTTCCGGGGGGTCGCTCCCCCGGGCCAGCACGGCTCAGCTCGCCAGGCTGGTCTTGCGCCGCTGATGGGCCTCCCAGCAGGGGTAGCGGGCGCCGGCGCCCTCACCGGCCAGCAGCCTGGCGATGGCGTCCCTGGTCACCTCGTCGGCCGGCCGGTACACGACCATCCGCGTGCCCGGCACCGCCTGCACCGCCAGGCTGGTGGTGGTCAGCGCCAGCTTCGGGTACGCCGGGTGACGGAAGATCTTCAGGTAGGTCGCCTGGCTGGCCACCTCGTGCTCGTCCCACAGCCGCGCGAACGTGGCGCTGACCGCCGACAGGCGCCGGACGAACCCGGTCCACGCGGGCTCGCCCAGGTGCCGGCCGTAGGCGCCGCGCAACTGGGCCACCAGCATCGCCACCTGCTCGTGCCGGTTCACGTAGGGATGGCAGCACTCCGGGTAGGTGAAGCACTGCCAGAGGATGTTGCGCTCGCCGGGGGCCGCGCCGGTCACGCCCGGCCACAGCACCTGGTACGCGGCGTTCCAGGCGAGCAGGTCGAACCGCTCGTTGACCACGCTGGCCGGCCTCGGCGCCAGCGCGTCGAGGATCTCCTGCACCTCCGGCTGCACCTGCTCGCACCCGGACGTGGCGCCACCGGCGGCGGCCGCCGCATCCGGCAGGTCGGCCAGCCGGAACAGGTGCTCCCGCTCGGCCTGGTCGAGCAGCAGGGTCCTGGCCACCGCGCCGAGCACCTGCGGGCTCGCATTGATCTGGCGGCCCTGTTCCAGCCAGGTGTACCAGGTCACGCCGACGCCGGAGAGCTGTGCGACCTCCTCGCGGCGCAGCCCAGGAGTCCGGCGGCGGGAGCCCGGTGGCAGGCCTGCCTGCTCGGGGGTGATCCGTTCCCGGCGGGAGCGCAGGAACGCGGCCAGCTCGGCACGGCGGTGGTGCCCGTTCGCGATGGTCACGGTGTCCATGACTCCATCCTGCCGGGGCTGCGGCGTGGTTGCCAGGTAGTGCTAATACCAGGATAAGCAGGCTCTTGGTACTGGCATCAGAGCCCCGGCAGGCTGGGAGTCATGACAGACACCCTCGCCGTTGCCCGGGCCACCCGCCCCTCCCAGCGGCCCGCCCGGAGCCCCTGGGCGGCCCTCGCGGTGGTTCTCACGGGGCAGTTCATGGCCGTTCTCGACGCATCCGTGGTCAACGTCGCGGCGCCCTCCATCCATGCCAGCCTGCACACCTCCGGCGCTGGCCTGCAGCTTGTCATCGCCGGATACGTGATCACCTACGCGGTGCTTCTGGTCACCGGTGCCCGGCTCGGTGACATCCTTGGCCACCGGCGCCTGTTCCTGTCCGGCCTGGCCACGTTCACCTTCGCCTCGCTCGGCTGCGGGCTGGCCACCTCGGCCGCCGTTCTGGTCACGCTGCGCTTCATCCAGGGCGCCGGGGCGGCGGCGATGATCCCGCAGGTTCTCAGCCTGATCCAGCGGACCTTCACCGGCGCCGCCCGGGGCCGCCCTATGCGCCTCTACGCGGCGGTGCTGGCCGGCGGCGCGGTGACCGGGCAGGTCGTCGGTGGTGTGCTGGTCAGCGCGGACCTGCTGGGCGGCACCTGGCGACCGGTGTTCTTGCTGAACGTCCCGATCGGGGCGATCTTGTTCCTGGCTGGGCTGCGGACCCTGCCCCAAGGCCGCGGCGAACCGGGCCGCACCCTGGACCTGGCCGGGCTGGCCACGCTGACCCCGGCCGTGCTGGCCCTGGTCCTGCCCCTGGTGCTCGGCCAGTCCGAACACTGGCCCGCCTGGGGATGGGCCTGCCTGGCGGGCAGCGGGGTGCTGTTCGCACTGTTCGCCGTGGTGGAGCGCCGGGTCGCGGCCCGTGGTGGCGCGCCGCTGATCCCCGGCCGGCTGCTGCGGCTGCCCGGCACGGCGGCCGGGATCGCGGCACTGTTCTGCGTGATGGCCGTGTTCGGTGGGTTCTTCTTCGTGCTGGCCCTGCACCTGCAGGGCGGCCTGGGCTACTCGCCGATGCGGGCCGGGCTTACGTTCGCGCCCGCCGGGCTGGCGTTCGCCGTGGTCAGCCTGAACTGGCAGCGCCTGCCCGCGGGCCGGCACGTGAGCGTGAGCATCGCCGGCTTCGCGGTCTACGGTGCCGGGCTGCTGATGCTGGCTGCCCGGCTGCGCGGCGGCGGCCCCGGCGGGGCGTGGCTGATCGTGGCGCTGGCGCTGGCCGGCGCTGGGATGGCGGCCGCGTTCAGCCCGCTGATGACCGCGGTGGTGATGCGGGTGCCGGTGACCGATGCGGCCGACGCGACCGGCGTGATCGTCACGGTCAACCAGCTAGCCCTGGTCGTCGGGGTGGCCACGTTCGGCACGCTCTACCTGAACCTGGCCGGGCGGCTGCCGCTGGATGCGGCGGCCGGGTTCCGCCTGGTCTCGGCGCACGCGGTCGCGGTGACCTGTGTGGTGCTCGCCGCCGGGGCCATGATCGGCGGCATCCTCGCCACCCTGCGCACCCGCACCGCCCGCTGAACGCCCGGGGGCACGGGCCGCGCGCCCGTGCCCCCGGCACCGCTCGCTGAACCGGCCCCTCACCAAGCCGCCGGAGAACTTGGTGCAGGAAAGGTGACTTGTTATGGTCGAACTTTGGCCAGCAGTACTTCCCCAATAATCTCAAGAGTCGCAGCAGCACTCCCTAACGATTGCTGACTGTTGATTCAGTTCATGTCTAGCGCCTGCCATGCATCATCTCACTGCATGAACTGCCAACGGAGTTGCTGGGTGTCATGGCTGTGCTGGGGTGGCACTATGCCTAGTTCGCCGATATGCCGTGTGCCTCTTGCACAGCATCGATGCTCATTCTTTGTATTACGATGGTTCCTGCGCTCCGGTACCGAGAATATGACTCATGACGGCACGCCTCCCCGGCCCGGCAGACGTTCCGCCCGGGAGGCGAGATCCGTTGCCACGGCAGATGGCAACGGCCCCTGTAGCAGCAGGGGCCGTCACCTGTTTCCAGACGCCGACCCACGGAAGGGATCGACTTCTATGACTGTACGCGGAAGTAACCCACATGGGAATGCCGCCCCATGACCCAGGGACACAGGCGCGGCCACCAGCGGGCTGTTCTTGCCACTCACTCACTCTCGGCACAGCGGTCTGTGATTGTTCTTTCTGCTCCCGGCCACCGGCCTGGGATCTGTTGTGACTCTCGTTGCCGTCCCTGTGATCCCGCGCACCTGCCAATCGGGCACCGTCTGCCAGGCTCCGCCCTGGTTCCAGGCCTTACTGGAAACACGAACAGGCACGTCGCCCGTATGCGTCGCTTCTCAAGCCTGCGCAGCCCATATCGGCGCCATCGTCCTGGGCCTGACAGTGTGGGCCCACGACCACAACATCACCGAAGGGCAAATTGCCGTGCTCACCATCGATCCTGTACCGCTCAACACCGAACCTCAGGGACTGGTCTTCTGGATCATCCCGCTGGCCAGATGACGAGAACGCCTCGCACGCTGCATACCGGAGTTTCCCATTTCGGCCCTGAAAACCTGGCCCTCCCCGGTGTAGCTGGCACATGGTACGCCTGCGGCCTAAAGGCAGTAGCGGGGAGGCTGCGCGAGGCTGACCAATAGTTTGGGACCAAACTCTCAGTCATAACTTGGCCGGCCTCTCCGTCAGGCGCTCCGCAATCATCGCCTGGTCAATATGGCGTGGCGCTCATTGCTCTTGAGCCAATCGCTCTCGTTGGTGCAGGGACCAGCTTCTGGCGCGCTCAACCCTGAATTACCAGCTGGCATGTCCCGTCGAGAAAGCTTGAACGCACTAATTCACATCGGCATGCATGCGTAAGCGCCGCCGCCGCCCGTGCCTTGTCAGGCGCGATGATCCACGGTGCGGGCGACCCGGTGATCGCCGGCACCGGTGGCCGCGGCGGTGTCACCGGCGCGGGCGGGCCGGGCGGTGACGGTGGCCGGGCGAACGCCAGCCCCGCAGCCAGGCAGGCCAGCGGCACCGCGATGAGCACGTACCGTTCGGAGTAGTCGGCGGTCAGCACCGGTGCGGTGAGCACGGTGACCGCGGCCAGCCACGGGTACAGGCCCGGGCCGCCCCACTCCCCGCCGTCACGGCGCCGGCCGCCCCGGCAGCGGCGCACGATCCCGCCGAGCCCGGCGGCCAGCACACCCGCGAGCAGCGTGCCCCGCAGGTAGGCCACCCGCTGGTAGGCCACCAGCCAGCCGGCGAAGGGCTGGACGGCCCGGGTGCTTGACGCTCCGCCGTAGGCGAGCTGGTCGGCGGCGACGGTGTGGCCGGGGACCAGGACGGCGCCGGGGGAGATCCACCGGTCGGTGGCGTAGCCGAACTCGTAGCGCCTGGTCATCAGCGCACTCGGGTGCGCGGGGATGTTCCAGGCGAACGCAAGCGAGGTGTCGTGCAGCACGGCGGCCAGGTAGCCGAGCGGCTGTGCGGCGATCGCCCGCAGCGCGAACTTCATCGCCAGGGAGTTCTTGCCGGCGGAGAACTTCTTGCCGGGCAGGCGGTCCAGCGGCGAATCGGCTGCCCAGATGTAGCTGGATGCCGCCGCGCGCGGGCCGTCACCCGGGGGCGGGCACAGCGCCGACTCGCCGGGCGGCGGCTTGATCACCGCGCAGTTGGCGAAGCTCATCGTCCGGGACCACAGGTATATGCCGTCGCTGTTGCTGAACGCGACCCGGTGGTAGGTGTGGTCGAACCAGGCCAGGTACCCGGCCAGCGGCAGCAGGGCGGCCGCCACGGTCGCGGCCAGCACCCGCCAGCCGGCCCGGCGCAGCACAAGGAAGCCGACGAACACAACCAGCAGCGGCAGCCCGACCGGCCAGAAACAGGCACCGACCGCGAGCAGGCCCGCGGCGGCGGCCGGCGCCTGCGGTGTCCGCCTGTCCCGCCACCACAGCGGGATCGCCACCGCTGTCATGATCAAGCAGCAGAACGCAGCGCTCGGCAGGATCTCCTGCTCGAGCTGAACCTGGTACGCGCTGAACAGGACGGGCAGCGCGGCCAGCGTGGCGCCCCAGCCCGGCAGGCCGTACCGGCGGAGCAGCGCATAGGTGAGGACCGCGATCGCCAGGCCCATCAGGTGCTGGACGGCGGTGACCACGGCGAAGCTGTGGAACGGGCGCAGCACAAGCAGCAGCAGCCCGTATCCGGACAGCCGCGAGGTGCCAGGAACATGGCGCAGCGCGGTGGACAGGTAGGACGCGGAATCCCCGCCGAACCAGATCGCGGGCGGGAAGGCGAGCATGGTGAGCACGCGGAGCACCAGCCCGCCCGCGGCCGCGGCGGCGAACCACCGGTGCCGGCTCAGCAGTCCCCCGGCCGCGGCCAAAGCCTCGTGACGAAGGAACGGGGCCTTGAGCCAGCGGGGGTTCCAGGGGGTCGCCCCCCGGGCTAGCACCGCGAGCCGGCTCACGGTTCTGGTTCCTGGGCGGGCACCGAACCCGTGCGCTCCCCGGAATCCGGCTCACCCGGGCGCGGCGCCTGCTCCGCCGGGGCGCGGCGAGGGCACGGCCCCGGGTGCTGGAGAACGGGCCGCCCGCGGCGCGGGCACGGCTTCAGCCGGCGGGGCCGGGCATGGCCCTGGCGGCTCCGGCGTGGGTGCCGCGCTGGCCAGGGGCGGAGCGGCTTGCGGCACCGGGCCTGGGTGCCGGGCGAAGGCCAGCCCCGCGGCCAGGCAGGCGACCGGGATCACGGTGATCGCGTACCGGTAGTGGTACTCGTGCACCGCGACGGGGACCACGATGCCGACCGCGGCGACCGCCCACGGCAGGGCCGGCGGCCCGCCGCCACGGCGCCACTGCCGTACCGCCCCGGCCAGCCCGGCCGCGAGCACCAGGCCGAACACGATCCCGGGGAAGTACACCGGTTCCTGGTAGAGGTACAGGAAGTAGGCGTACGGCTCGACCGGGTGGGTGTCGCTGCCGACGTGCCCGTACGCCTCCAGGTGCCGCCGCTGCGAGCGGTCAAGCCGGACCACGTCGGGGACCGGGGTGAAGTGCAACTGCCGCACGTTCAGCGTCCGGTCGGTGGCCAGGAACGTGAGCATGACGCCGCTGGCGACCGTGCGGGCATAACTGGCCGGCTGGGCGCGGATGGCGTCGAGCGCGAAATGCAGCGCCAGGCCATTGTTGGCGGCGTTGAAGCCCGGGTGCGCGTCCTTCCGCCACCAGGCACCGGGCGCCCACAGGTACGCCGCGGGGGTGGGCGACCCCAGCATGGCGGGCACCGACCAGGGACCCGCGGGGCGCGGCGGGTCCGGCTGGCGATCCGGGCAGAGCATCCGCAGGGCCGCCGGCGGCCTGATGACCGAGCAGTCGGCGAACGACATGGTCCGCGACCACAGGAACATGCCGTCGCTGTTGGTCAGCGCGTAGTTACCGTACTTCGCGGCGAACAGGCCCATGTAGGCCAGGAGTGGCAGGGTGAACGCGATCGCGGCGGCCGCCATCGCCCGCAGGCCGGCCCGCCAGACGGCGAGCACGGCCAGCAGTGCCAGCACCTCGGGTGCCCCGTTGCCGCGCAGGATCGCCGCCCCGAACAGCAGCGCCCCGGCCACGGCGCACTGTGCTGGCCCGGGGGAGCGACCCCCCTGGAACCCCCCGATGGCCTGAGGCGTTCCTTCGTCACGGGGCCTCAGCGCCGGGCCGGCCGGCCCCGGCGCGCGCCGGAGCAGCATCACCGCGACCGCCGCGGTGAGCAGTAGCGCGTAACCCGTGTCCGGCAGGACGGCGGACTCCAGCGCCACCTGGCGGGAGTCGATCAGCGTCGGGCAGGCGGCGAGCGTGGCGCCCCAGGCCGGCAGCCCCCAGCGCCGCAGCAGCGCGTAGACACCGGCCGCGGTGGCCATGCCGATGAGGTGCTGCAAGGCGGTGACCAGCAGCAGGGAGTGCAGCGGCGACAGCAGCCAGAGGAACAGCGGATAGCCGGACGGGTGCCACTGCGACAGGTTCGGATGCGCACCTTCGGCCAGGTAGGCGAATGAATCCGGGGTGAACAGCGCCGGCCGGAAGGCCAGCATCGCCAGCAGCCGGGGGACCAGTGACAGGGCCACCGCGACGGTGATGAGCCGGTGGTCCCGCCACAGGGCCACGGCGTGCTGGCGCGGGCGGAACCAGGTCACCCGGCCTCCTAATGGCACGATGGATCTCTCACCGTAGCGAGCAACGACAACTCTTCGTGAAGTTTTGAGAACAATGAGTGACGATATGGATGCTCTTCTGCCGCTTGACGTGACCGGGGTCGCGGCCGGGCTTGTCCGTCCTGGAAGCCTGTGGCGCGAGGTCCGCGCCGTGGCCGAGACCGGATCCAGCAACGCCGACCTGCTCGCTGCGGCCGGGGCCGGTGCGGCCGAGGGCACGGTCCTGGTGGCCGAGGCACAGACCACCGGCCGGGGCCGGCTGGGCCGCCGGTGGGCCAGCCCGCCGCGGGCCGGGCTCACGTTCTCGGTGCTGCTGCGCCCCGGCGCCGTGCCGGCCGCGCTGCTCGGCTGGCTGCCGCTGCTTGCCGGGGTCGCCGCCACCGCCTCGGTGCGCGCCGTGGCGGCCGTGGACGCCACCTTGAAGTGGCCGAACGACATGCTCGTGGGCGAGAAGAAGCTGGGCGGCATCCTCGCCGAGCAGGCCGGGGCCGCGGTCGTGATCGGCATCGGCATCAACGTCTGGCAGGCGCAGGCGGACCTGCCCCCGGACACGGCCGCCACGTCCCTGGCGGTCGCGGCCGGGGCGGGCGGCGCCGCGCCGGTGGAATCCGGCAGCCCGGGCCTGCGCGAGCGGTTGCTGGCCGGGGTGCTGGACGAACTCGGGCGCTGGTACCTGGCCTGGCGGGACCAGGACAGCCCGGGGGACGCGGATGCGTGCGGGCTGCGCCAGGAGTACGCCCGCCGGTGCGCCACGCTGGGCCGCGAGGTGACCGTCACGATGCCGGCCACCGAGCCGGTCACCGGGACCGCGACCGGGGTGGACGGGGCAGGCCGGCTTGAGGTCCGCACCGCCGGCGGGCTGGTCGCGGTCACCGCCGGCGACGTGCTGCACGTCCGGCCGGTGGCATAGCGCGGCCATTGACACATTCCATGCCACCATGTGCACATGCCCGATGTTGACCTGTCCGAGGGCGAACGGACCGTCCTGATCCTCAATCCGCACTGGAAGACGGTGTTGTGGCCGTTCGTGCTCCTGGTGATCGTCGCCGTCGCAGCGGCCGTGCTGCTCATCGTGATCCCGCACAACCGCCTGCAGGGGGCGGAGCGGATCGCGGTCGGCGCGGTGGCGATCGTGATCGCCGCCGTCTGGGTCGGGGTGCCGATACTGCGCTGGAAGACCACCACCTACGAGCTGACCACCCGGCGGTTCCGGCTGCGCTACGGCGTCCTGTCCCGGACCGGCCGTGACTTCCCGCTGATCCGGATCAGCGATGTCTCGTTCTCGCACGGCCTGATCGACCGGATGCTCGGCTGCGGCCGGCTCGTCATCGAGTCAGCGGGCGAACACGGGCAACTCGTGCTCAATGCGATCCCCAACGTGGAGAAGGTACAGGCCACGCTGTTCCAGCTGGTCGAGGACGAGCAGGCCAGGCTGGCCCGGGAGGACCGCTAGCCCGGGGCCGGGGCCGAGGGGTTAATCTCCGGCTATGGACGGCGTGATTGTGCGGGAACGGATCGCGGGGCACCCCGGGGTCGCGGAGATCATGCTCGACCGCGCGGAGGCCATGAACGCGATCAACACCGCGATGGCGCTCCGGCTGGCGCAGGCCTGTGCCGAACTGGCCACCGACCAGCAGGTCCGGGCGGTCGTGCTCTACGGCACCGGCGCACGTGCCTTCTGCGTGGGCGCGGACCTCAAGGAACGCAACCGGATGTCCGATGCCGACTTCCTGCGGCAGCGGCCGGTGTTCCGGGCGGCGTTCGGCGGCCTGCTGGCGCTGCCCCAGCCGGTGATCGCCGCGGTACACGGCTACGCCCTGGGCGGCGGCTGTGAGCTGGCCCTGTCCTGCGACGTGATCGTGGCCGACGAGACCGCCGTGTTCGGCCTGCCGGAGACCACGGTGGGCCTGGTGCCCGGCGGCGGCGGTACCCAGCTTGCGCTGCGCCGGCTGGGCCCGGGCCGCGCCGCTGACCTGGTCTTGTCCGGCCGCCGGGTGAACGCGGAGGAAGCCGCGCGGATCGGGCTCGCCGACCGGGTCGTGCCGGCCGGCACGGCATGCCCGCACGCGGTCGAGATCGCCGCGCGGATGGCGGCCAACTCGCCGGTAGCCGTGAAGGCGGCGAAGCGGGCCATCCGCCAGGGCGCAGGCATCGGCCTCGCGGCCGGGCTGGAGGTGGAGGACGCGGCCTGGCGCACCGCCGCGCTGTCCGCCGACCGGCGCGAGGGCATCGCCGCCTTCAACGAGAAGCGCCAGCCGCAGTGGCCGGGGGAGTGAGGCCGGCATGAGTGATCTGCCTTCCCGCATCTCGCTGCGCGAGGTAGGGCCAAGGGACGGGCTGCAGAACGAGGACCCGGTGCCCACGCCCGCGAAGATCGCGCTGATCGACCGGCTGGGCCACACCGGGGTCAGCCGGATCGAGGCGGTCTCGTTCGTGCGGGCCGATGCGATCCCGCAGATGGCCGACGCGGACGAGGTGTGGGCCGGGGTGGCCCGGGTCCCAACGGTCCGGTACTCCGCGCTGGCGCCGAACCTGCGTGGTGCGCGGCGCGCCCTGGCCGCGGGGTTCACCGAGGTCGAGGTCGTGGTGTCCGCCTCGGACACGCACAACCGCAAGAACGTGAACCGGAGCACCGAGCAGTCGCTCGACGAGATCGCGGTGGTCATCGACGAGGCGCACCAGCGCGGCGCGACCTGCCAGGTGATCGTGTCCACCGCGTGGGGCTGCCCGTACGAGGGGGACGTGCCGGTGGACCGGGTGCTGTGGGTGGCCGGCCGCGCCGTGGCCGACGGGGCCGACTCGGTCTCGTTCGGCGACACGACAGGGATGGCGACCCCGCGGCGGGTGCGTGACCTGGTCGGCGGGTTCCGGTCGCGCTACCCGGACACCACGCTGAACCTGCACTTCCACAACACCCGCGGCACCGGCCTGGCCAACGTGCTCGCGGCGCTGGAACTGGGCGTGGACGACTTCGATGCGTCCGTGGGCGGCCTGGGCGGCTGCCCGTACGCGCCCGGGGCGACCGGCAACATCGCCACCGAGGAACTCGTGCACATGGTCGAGGACATGGGCGTGGCCACCGGCGTGGACCTGGATGCCATGATCGGCGCCGCGGCCGAGGCGGAGCGGATCGTCGGCCGGGAACTGCCGTCCCAGGTGCTGCGGGCGGGCCCGCGGACCCGGACGATCCCGGCATGACCGCCGGCGTAGAGATCGATGAGCCCGGCTGGCAGGAGGCCATCGCGGCGCGGGCCCAGGCCGCCGGCCTGGCAGATGAAGGGCGGATCTGGCCGGCTGATCTGGCCGGCGGGGAGCCCGAGGTACAGTCCCCTCGTGGCTGAGCACTCAGATCTGGCCGAGGTGCGCGCCGGCATCGAGCGGGGCGGTGCGCGCAAGTATCACGAGTCCGCGGCGGCGGCGGGCAAGCTGTTCGCCCGGGAGCGGATCGCCCTGCTCACCGACGAGGGCAGCTTCACCGAGGACGGGCGGTACGCCAACGTCCTCGCTGACGGGCTGCCCGCCGACGGCGTGGTCACCGGGACGGCCACGATCGACGGCAGGCCGGTGGCGCTGATGGCCAACGACTCCACGGTCAAGGCGGGCTCCTGGGGAGCACGCACCGTGGAGAAGATCATCCGGATCATCGAGAAGGCCTACCGGGCCGGCATCCCCATGATCTACCTGGTCGATTCGGCGGGGGCGCGGATCACCGACCAGGTCGACATGTTCCCCGGCCGTCGTGGCGCAGGGAAGATCTTTCATACCCAGGTGCGCGCGTCCGGCGCGATCCCGCAGGTGTGCGCGCTGTTCGGGCCTTCGGCGGCCGGTGGCGCCTACATACCCGCGTTCTGCGACTACGTGGCGATGGTGGACGGCAACGCCTCCATGTACCTGGGCAGCCCGCGGATGGTCGAGATGGTGGTCAGGGAGAAGACCACGCTGGAGGAGATGGGCGGGGCCCGGATGCACTGCACCGTGTCCGGGTGCGGCCACCACCTCGCCGCGACGGAGGCCGATGCACTCACGGCCGTCCGCAGCTACCTGTCCTACCTGCCGTCCAGCTGGCAGCAGCGCCCGGGCGCGGGCCCGGCCGCGGAGCCGGAGGACATCGACCTGGCCGGGCTCGTCCCAGCTAGCGAGCGGCAGGCCTTCGACATGCGGCGCTATGTGCGCGGCCTGGTGGACGCCGGCTCGTTCTTCCAGATCCACGAGCTGTGGGCCAGGGAGCTGACCATCGGGTTCGCCCGGCTGGCCGGCCAGGTCATCGGGGTGGTCGCGAACAACCCGCTGTTCAAGGGCGGCGTGCTGTTCGTGGACTCCGCCGACAAGGCCACCCGGTTCATCCAGCTCTGCGATGCGTTCAACGTGCCGTTGCTGTTCCTCGCGGATGTGCCGGGGTTCATGGTCGGCACTGCGGTGGAGAAGCAGGGCATCATCCGGCACGGTGCCAAGATGATCAGTGCGGTGTCCGAGGCCACGGTGCCGAAGATCTGCGTCGTGGTGCGCAAGGCCTACGGGGCCGGCCTGTACGCCATGGCGGGTCCCGGTTTCGAGCCGGACGCGACGATCGCGCTGCCCACCGCCAAGATCGCGGTGATGGGGGCGGACGCGGCGGTCAACGCGGTGTACTTCAACAAGCTGGCCGCCATCGATGACCCCGCCGCCCGGGACGAGGAGACCCGCCGCCTGCGCGAGGAGTACGACCGCGACATCGACGTGCTCCGCCTGGCCAGCGAACTGGTCGTGGATGACGTGGTGGAACCGGCGGGCCTGCGCGGCGAGCTGATCCGCAGGTTCGCCGCCGCCGCGGGCAAGGACCGCTCGTTCTCCCGCCGCCGCCACGGCGTCACCCCTGTCTGACGGGGCCCGGGGGGCCGACCCCCCGGGCCAGCAGGGCTTTTTACCATTCAGGCGGCCGAGGGCAATAACATCTGAGTATGACCAGCGTTCTGCTTGCCGAGGATGATGCCTCCATCTCCGACCCTCTTGCACGTGCGCTCCGGCGCGAGGGTTACGACGTGAACGTCTCTGCGGACGGCCCGACCACCCTGGACGCCGCTCTGGCCGGTGGGATCGACCTGATCGTGCTCGATCTCGGCCTGCCGCGCCTGGACGGTCTCGAGGTCTGCCGCCGCCTGCGCTCCGAAGGCCAGTCTGTGCCCGTCCTGATCCTCACGGCGCGCGCCGATGAGGTCGACACGGTGATTGGCCTCGACGCCGGTGCGGACGACTACGTCACCAAGCCGTTCCGCCTCGCGGAGTTCCTCGCCCGGGTCCGTGCCCTGCTGCGCCGTGGCAGCACGGAAACCAGCATGGCCCAGGGGGTCCGGGTGGACACCGAGGCCCGGCGGGCGTGGCTTGGCGACACCGAGCTCGACCTGACCACCAAGGAGTTCGACCTGTTGTCGGTGCTGGTGAACGAGGCCGGCAAGGTCGTCACCCGGGAACAGATCATGCGCGAGGTGTGGGACAGCAAGTGGTGGGGGTCCACCAAGACCCTCGACATGCACATCTCGTGGCTGCGCCGCAAACTCGGTGACGACGCCCAGAGCCCGCGCTACATCACCACGGTGCGCGGCGTCGGGTTCCGGTTCGAGCGGGGCGACTAGGCAGCGCGCCCGATGCCCGGCGTGACACCCAGCCGGAGCCGGGTGTGACGCCCGGCTGGGGCCGGGTGGGCTGACATGCGGCGCCGGCTGTTGTTCTCGACCCTGGCGGTGGCGGTCACCGCGGTCGTGCTGTTCGGCGTACCACTGGCCTTTGTGCTCCGCCAGCTCCAGGTCACCACCGCCCAGGACCAGGTAGAGCGGGATGCGACCACGGTCGCCAGGATCCTGCAGAACCGGGTCCGCTCGGGGGTGGACGTCGGCCTCCAGGACGCCGAGGACGCGGCCAGATCGCTGCCGGACCGCTACGTCAGCATTACCGGGAACGGGAGCCCGCCATTCCGGACCGGCGGGCTGCCCCCGCGCGGCGGCGCGATCACCGGCCGCGCGCAAGCCGGCAACTTCCGGGTGACCGTGGAGGCGAGCAAGTCGATCGAGGACGCGGACGGGAAGCTGGCCCTCGTCGCTGCGCTCGCCGGGCTCGCTGTGGCGGTCGCCGTGGCGCTGGCGATGTTCCAGGCCCGGCGGCTGACCCGGCCGCTACAGGAACTCGCGGGCGCGGCCGACCGGCTCGGCTCGGGTGACGCCAGCCCGCTCGGGCACAAGTACGGCATACCGGAACTGGACCGGGTGGCCGAGGGACTGGACGGGTCCGCGCAGCGGATCAGCGAACTGCTTGCCGCCGAGCGCCAGTTCGCCGCGGACGCCTCCCATCAGCTGCGCACCCCGCTGACCGCGCTGTCCATGCGGCTGGAGGAGATGCTCGCCGCCGCCGAGGAGCCCGATGTGGTCCGGGAGGAGGGGGTGGCCGCGCTGCAGGCGGCGGAGCGGCTCACCGACGTGGTCGGCCAGTTGCTCGGCCGCACCAGCCGGGCCACAGCGCGCAGGCCGGCCCGGGTGTCGGTGGACGACGTCGTGGCCCAGCAGGTGGTCGAGTGGGACCCGGCGTTCCGGCGCAGGAACCGCAAGCTCGAGGTCACCGGGGAGAAGAACCTCACCGCGTACATCACCCCGGGCACGCTGTCCCAGCTGATCGCCACGCTGCTGGACAACGCGCTGGCGCACGGGGCAGGGACCGTGGGGATCCGCACCTCGCTCACCCCCAGGTCGGTGGTGATCGAGGTCAGGGACTCCGGCCGGGGGGTGCCCGCCGACCTGGTGCCGCGGATCTTCGAGCGCAGCGTCAGCGGCAAGCCGGGCGGCACCGGGCTTGGCCTGGCCCTGGCGCGCAGCATCGCCGCCGCGGAGGGGGGCCAGGTGGTGCTGGTCCGGCCCCGCCCCGCGGTGTTCGCGATCTTCCTGCCGCGGCTGCCGGTGAACGATGACGAGCCGCCGGTGGTCAGCGGGCCGGCGTGACCTGGGCGGTGCTAGCCCTGGGGCGTGCGCCGTTGCCGGCGATCGCATGCCAGGTCAGGTAGACCACGGCGGTGATGACGAACCCGACCTCGAACGTGATGTCCCCGAAGGCCGGGACGTGCGTGGGAACCAGGCCGACGTACTCGCTCTGGTTGGAGAACAGCCAGATGGACAGGCCCATCCCGACGGCCATCGCCACCGGGCCCGCCCAGTTGGTGTGGCGTTTGTCGAACAGCATGGCTTCGGTCACAGCGACATCCCGGTTGCGGTACAGGAATTGGTCGCAGAAGAACACCGCCAGCCAGGGCGCGATCCAGTACGCGATGATCAGCAAGAAGTTCTCGTACCTGGCGCCAGCGTCGTGCAGCCCGGTGAGCGCCACGATGAAGCCGATTACGCCGAACACCAGCGCGACGATCGCACGGCGCAGCGCCAGGGGCAGCTTGATGCCCATGGCGACGAACGACATCGCGCCCGAGTAGATGTTGAGCACGTTCGCGCAGACCGCGCCGATCGCGATGGCCAGCAAGGTGAGGTCCGCGACGGCGGTCGGCAGATGACTGGTGAAGGCCGCGGTTGGTGTGTCGTGGGGGTTGCTGGCCAAAGTGGCTGATGCGGCGCCGGCGAACTCCAGGACGACACAGGACAGGAAGACTCCGAAGCCGGCCCAGAACCCGATCGCGGCCTTGCTGACCTTGGGCGGGAAGTAACGCGTGTAGTCGGCCGCATACGGGTTCCAGCCAGCCGCGTAGCCGAAGACCGCGCCGGTCGTGAGCAGGAAGCCGCCCACCTTGCCGCCTACGAAGGGCGGGGCGGTGGGCTGATAACCAGGGTGTGACTTGGCCAGGATCACCACGGTGGCGATCACGAAGATCACCGCCAGGACGGGAAACGCGTACCGCTCGAAGGCCTGTACCAGGTTGTGCCCGAAGAACGCAATTGCGATCTGCAACGCGACGATGATGGTCAGGCACGCGGCCGACGGCAGGTGAGTCAGTGTGTTCAGGGCGAAAGCGCCGCTGACACTGTTGACCGCGAACCAGCCGATGCCCGCCGTGATCGAGTTCAGCCCGGCCGGCAGGATGTTCCCCCAGTAGCCGAAGCCAAGACGGGACAGGACCATCTGCGGCACCCCGAAGACCGGCCCACGTACCGACAGCACGGCCTGGGAGATCGAGCCGGCAGCGGAGCCGACAATGATAGCCAGCAGTGCCAGCCAGAGGTTGAGCCCGAACACGGCGACCGCGAGGACGCCGACGAAGATTGTGGCGAACTCCAGGTTCGGCGAGGTCCACGTCCAGAACAGCTGCAGCGGCTTCCCATGCCGCTCATGCAACGGGATGAACTCGGCCCCGCCGGGCTCGACGGCGCCGATCTTGTCGCCGTAGTCACCCTCGCGCACCAGCACGCCGGCCGGCGCGTCCTCGGTCGCGAGTGTGGTGATTTCCTGGTCCGATCCTGCCATCGCCTGTGCTCCTTTGGGCTGGCTCTCATGGCTGGCCAGTTACCTGAGTGTTCAGCGTGATGCCGTGGCTGCGCAAGGCCCAGTTCGCATGCCTTCGGCGCGGCGGGGGCGCAGGCGGGCGGTCCAGCGATAGCGTGGTTGGTGTCAGGTACCGCCGGGCTGGCGGGAACGGTGCCCCAAGAGGCACGAAAGCCTGTGGAGTCCGTGTAAGACCAGCGAGAATACTGGCGGTGGACGGTGAAGCAGGAACCCACCGGGACGCCGCGCAAGCGGGGTGGACGGAATCTTCCGCGTTCTGCGGGAGAGGAGGTCAAGCGGGTGACCGATGATCAGCGCGGCCCGCGCCCGCCAGTGGTGGGCATGGTGGGGGCGGGCCAGCTCGCGCGGATGACCTGCCAGGCGGCGATCGGCCTGGGCATCGGGTTCCGGGTGCTGGCCGCCTCGCCCACCGACAGCGCGGCGCTGGTCTGCGCCGGCACGGTGACCGGGGACTACACCGAACTGGCCGACCTGCTCGCGTTCGCCCGCGGCTGCGACGTGGTGACCTTCGATCATGAGCACGTGCCGGGCGCTCACCTGGCCGAGCTGGAACGGGCCGGGGACGGCCGGCCCGGCCCGGCCATCCGGCCCGGCCGCGACGCGCTCCGTTACACCCAGGACAAGCTCGCGATGCGGGAGCGGCTGCGCGCGCTGGGCGTGCCCTGCCCGCGGTACGCGCCGGTGACCGACCTGGCCGGGGTGAGCGCCTGCGCGGCGGACTGGGGCTGGCCCCTCGTCCTCAAGGCGGTTACGGGCGGCTACGACGGCCGGGGCGTGTGGGTTTGCCGCACGCCCGGCGAGGCGGCTGCGGTGCTGGCCCACCCGGTCGCGGTGTTCGCCGAGGAGCATGTCGGGTTCGAGGCCGAGCTTGCCGCGGTGGTGGCCCGCTCGCCGCACGGCCAGGCGGCGGCGTACCCGGTGGTCCAGACCGTGCAGCGGGACGGGGTCTGCCACCAGGTGCTGGCCCCCGCCCCCGGGCTGCCCGCCGCGCTGGCGCGGGACGCGCAGCGGATGGCGCTGGAACTCGCCGCCGAACTGGACGTCACCGGGCTGCTGGCGGTGGAGATGTTCCTGGCCGGCGGCGGCCTGCTGGTCAACGAACTGGCGATGCGCCCGCACAACAGCGGTCACTGGACCATCGAGGGAGCCGGGACATCCCAGTTCGAGCAGCACCTGCGGGCCGTGCTCGACCTGCCGCTCGGCGACCCGCGGATGGCTGCCCCGCACGCGGTGATGGCGAACGTGTTCGGCGCCGGGAGGCCCGGGCCACCGGGGTCCGTCAGCCCGGACATCTACTCCCGGTTCGTGCATGTGATGGCCGCGGACCCGGGCGTGAAGGTGCACCTGTACGGCAAGCAGGTCCGCCCGGGGCGGAAGATCGGGCATGTCACCGTACTCGGCGGCGACGTGGCGGACCTGCGGGACCGGGCCGCCCGCGCCGCGGCCTACCTGGCGACCGGGAACGAGGAGAGCGCATGAGCGGGACCGTGGCCCCCATGGTCGGCGTGGTGATGGGCAGCGACTCCGACTGGCCGGTGATGCAGGCCGCGGCGCAGGCGCTGGCGGAGTTCGGCGTCGGCTACGAGGCTGATGTCGTGTCGGCGCACCGGATGCCGCACGAGATGATCCGCTACGGCGCCGACGCTGCGGGGCGCGGCCTGCGCGTGCTCATCGCGGGCGCCGGCGGCGCGGCGCACCTGCCCGGCATGCTGGCGGCGGTGACGCCGTTGCCGGTGATCGGGGTGCCGGTGCCGCTGGCGCACCTGGACGGGCTGGATTCGCTGCTGTCCATCGTGTCGATGCCGGCGGGTGTGCCGGTGGCCACGGTGGCGGTGGGCGGCGCCCGCAACGCGGGGCTGCTCGCGGTCCGGATCCTCGCGGTCGGCGACGAGGCGCTGCGGGAGCGCATGGTCAGCTTCCAGGCGGACCTGCGCGCCCAGGCCCTGGCCAAGGGCGCCGCCTTGCGGGAGCGGGCCACCGGGGCGGCGGACCGCTGAGGAGCCGGCCGAGACGGGCAGGGCGCCCGGTTGCCCGGGCGCCCTGCCCCGTCTCCCTAGGACTTGTTCAGCGAGAAGTTGACGGTCACCGAGGAACCCCTGATGATCCGGGCCAGCTTCGCGATGGGCTGGTACCCGTCCTTGGCCGCGATCACCTGGAGCGGGTTGAAGCCCTGGTTGAGCCACAACTGGTAGTTGCCGGAGTTGTCGGTCTTCAGGGTGTAGGTCACCGGGCCGCACGTTCCGGTCTGCGGGTTGTACATCGTGCAGATCTGGACCGTGGTCCCGGGGATCGGGTTGCCGGTGCTCGCGTCCGTCACCGTGCCGGTGATCTTGCCCCAGGTTGCGGGCGGGTTCGCCTGCATGGCGACGCTGATGGGCTGGTTCTGGTACGGCGTGTTCGTGTTGACCAGCAACTGCGCCGCGTAGCCGCCGGGCTGGGATACCGCCGAGGAGTCGGCCGTGACGGCGACGGTCACCGTCTGACCGGGGGACACGGTGAACGCGGTCTGGCCCTCCGACAGCCACGGCACGTCTTCGGCGCCGCACTGGTTGTCCCCGGGGAGCACCTCGGCGAACGGCTGCGGCGAGAAGCCGCCGGTCGATCCTCCGATCTTGTACAGGCCGCAACTGCTGCCGCCGCGGTACTCGGCGTTGTTCGCGTTGGGCAGCGGCGTCCAGGTGTTGCTTGACGGGTCGTACTCCGCGGCCTGGTTGGTGACCACCGCGCTGTTGCTGGTGACCCCGGCCGCGACCTGGAGCTTGCCGCCGGACCCGCTGTAGGCCATCGCCCAGTCGTCGTAGGGCATGTCCGCCCCCTGCGACCAGGTGTTGGTACCCGGGTTGTAGATGTAGGTGGACGTGAAGGTCTGGCCGGTGTCGGCGTTGGTGCCGCCCGCGCAGACGATCTCACTCGCGATGCCCGCGCAGGCGCCGAAGGCCACCGGCGTGGGGTAGTTCGCGAGCTGGGTCCAGGTGTTGCTGCCCGGGTCGTACCGGTACACCCCGTCCGAGGTGGGCGAGCAGTTCCCGGTGGTGCACCCGCCGACCACGTACAACTGGCCGTTCAGCACCGCGGTGGCGCTGGCGGTCAGTGCCGTGGGCAGGCTGGCGGCCTGGGACCAGCTGTTGCCTGACGGATCGTAGGCGTACACGCCGGCGGTGGCGTTGCCGTTGTTGTCCCAGCCGCCGAGGATGTACATCTTGCCGTTGACGAAGGCGCCCGTGGGTGCCTCCAGCGCCTGCGGCGCGTCGGCAATCTGGGTCCACTGCTGGGACGTGGGGTCGTAGACGTAGCTGGTGGCCACGTTTGCCGACCCGTTGAACCCGGCGATGGAGTAGACCTTGCCGCTGCTTGGATCGAACCCGGCCGCGTTGTCCATGACCGGCGTGGGGTAGTCGGCGATCTCGGCCCACGGCGGGTCGGACGGTGTGGGCTGGCGCAGCAGCAGGCCCTTGGCGGTCTTCGTGCCTGGCTTCACGCCGCGCACCGCGGCGATCGGCTGGTAGGTCCCCTTGATCCGCTCCAGCGGGGCGCCCGAGGCGCCGCCCTGGCCGGCCATCGGGGTGAATCCGCCGTCGGCCTCGCTCAGCTTGACCTGCACCGCCGCGGTGCCGTCGTTGGTGAACTTGACGTTGCTCGTCTTGACGGCGCCGAGCGTCTGGGTGAACGAGAGGCTGCCAGGGCCGATCGTCAGGTGCCCGGCCTTCAGCACCCAGTTCTGCTGGGTGACGAAGTTGCCGGCCACGCTCACCGTCGCGGTGGCCGGGGTGTAGGCACCGTCGCTCGCGGTGAAGCCGGTGCTGCCGGCCGGGGTGGCGAACAGCCAGTAGAACCCGTCGGACAGGTTCGGGTCGTCCGGCGTGGCCGCGGACACCCCGAACTGGCCGGGGCTGGCGTTGCTGGCCACGGTGGCCCCGTTGACGGGGTCGCCGGTGTTGTTGTCGGTCACGATCCCGGCGACCAGGCCGCCGGGGGTGGGGGAACAGGTACGGGTGCCGATGAACACGTTGTCCAGCTCCCACCACCAGCCGAAGTCGCCGGTGAAGTGGAACCGCACCTGGACGCTGGTCTTTCCGGCTGCCTGCGGGATCGGGATGTCCACATGCCCGGTCACCGAGGTGCTGGTCTGCTCCCACACGTTGGTCCAGGTCTGCCCGCCGTCGATGCTCACGTCCACGTCGGCGGTCTGGCCGGGGAACTCGTTGTAGAAGGTGTCGAAGCCGACCTCGGGCGAGGTCTGCCCGGACAGGTTGACCACCGGGGACACCAGGGAGGTGTCCTGGCTGTTGCCTGCCCCGTAGTTGTCGGAGTCCACGATGGCGAAGTCGGCGTCACCGCCGGGCGGCGGGGTGCGCCCGCCTGGGTTGTCGAACTCCCAGGTCTGGCCGTTGCCGGCGTTGTCCACGACGCTCCAGCCGTCCTGCGGCGTGGTGCCGGTCCAGCCGGTGAACGCCTCGCTGGTGCCGCGGTACTTGTAGGCATAGCCCGGAGCCGAGCAGGTGCTCTGATCCACGGTGACCTTGGCGTTGACGACCTTGTCCGCGGTGCCGATGTGCGCCGTCAGGCTCTTGGTCGTGTACCCGGGGTACACCGGGGTGACGTGCAGCGTGTAGGAGTGCTGCTGCGGCAGGTTGACGCTGTAGTGGCCGGTGTAGGGGCTGGTGTAGATCGCGCCGCCGGGAACACCGTCAATGGTGATCTTGGCGTAGAGCGGCCAGGCGTGCCCGGACCCGTCGGTGATCGTGCCGGACAGGTTCCGGCTCGGCACGCTGTGCAGCGCGAAGTTCTCGGTCGTGGTGTTCCCCTGGGTGACCGAGACGCCGGACTGGCTCGCCGACTTGAACCCGAACGCCTGCGCGGTCACGGTGTAGCTGCCGACGGGCACGGTCATGGTGTAGTCGCCGGAGGAGTCGGTGGTGGCCGAGTAGCCGCCGGTCGCCGAGACGGTCGCCCCGGCGAGCGGCGCGCCGCCGGAGGAGTTGGTCACCTCCCCGGCGATGATGCCCTGCGGCCCACTGGTCAGCGCGGCCACACCGTCCGGTGTGCCGAGCCCGGTCGGGCCGTCCCAGCCGGGGCCGGCGTTGCAGAGCACGTTGCCGCAGCCGCCGTTGCTGCCCTGGGTAACGTCGAAGATGTCACTGGACTGGTTCGGGTCGTTGTAGGCGTAGGTCACCGGGAAGGTGCCGGTGGCGGGGGTGCCGCCCAGCGCGTACATCGCGGTGAGCAGCGGGGAGGACAGGCTGGTTCCGCCCACCTGCAGCCAGCCGCCTTCACCGTTGGTGTCGTAGACGGCCAGGCCGGTGTTCGGGTCGGCGTCGGCGGACAGGTCCGCGATGGCCTTGTTGTTCGGGCAGTCGGTGCTGATGGTGTTCTGGTAGCTGGGGCGCGGCTCGAACAGTGAGCAGCCCGAGCCGCCGCTGTCCCAGGCGGTCTCGGTCCAGCCCCGGGTGACCGAGGTGTCCTTGGTCAAGCGTGGTACCGCCCGCTGCCGTCACATTGGGGTTGGTGGCTGGCCAGTTGGTCAGGTTGCCGGTGTCACCGGTGGAGGCGACGACCGCCACGCCCGGGTGGGTGTAGTACTGGTCGAAGCTGAGCTCGGACGGGTCCTCGCCGAGGATGCCGTAGGAGTTGGACACGAACTTCGCGCCCAGGGACACCGCGGTGTCCTCGGCGATGCCGAGGTTGGCGATGCTGTTGTCGTTGCCCTCCACCAGCAGGATGTGACAGTTGGGGCATGCGCTGGACACCGCGTCCAGGTCGAGCGAGGTCTCCAGGGCCCAGCCGGAGTCGTCCGGCGGGTAGTTGGTGCCGCCGTTCTGGTCGACCTTCTGGAAGCAGCCGTTGGCGGTGGTGCACGGTGGCAGCCCGTAGAACGAGCGGAAGGTGGCCAGGTCGGACTCGGCGCTCGAATCGCCGAACGCGTCCACTATCGCGACGGTCTGCCCCGCTCCGCTGGCCGGCAGCTTGTAGGCGTTCTGGATGTCCGAAGGCCCCAGCGCGCCCGTGGGCGGCTGGTTGGGGGTGGCCACGATCTTGTGGTTGACGCCCGTGTGCACGATGGCCATGCAGCGGGCGTGGTTGATCTTCAGGCGGACGGTGTTACACGGGGCGTTCGTGTAGTGGGCGGCGGACGTCTTCGGGTTGTGGGCGGGATGTCCGCCGGTGCTTGCCTGAGCGGGCGCCGCGGCCAGCACGCCCATCCCGGCCAGCGTTACCATGCCCGTCGCGATCGCGGCGAGGGCGCGCCAGCGCTGGAGCTTTCGCCTCATACCTGACCTCCGTGAACATCGTGAGCGGGGGGCCTTGCAAAGCGCATAGCGGCTAGTCATCGTCGCGGGTGGCGCAGCGCCGGCACGCCGCGCAGCCCGGGCGGCCGCGGCGGCCGGGCTACCTGCGAGCGTCGTGGCGGAGCCGCGCGCTGGCTATCCGGCAGGACACCTAATTTGGGAACGCGCGTACCCAATTTGGAAACACGGCGGGCCGGTTGAGCGGGCTTCGCGGCCATCCGCCGGGCGCCGGGGCCATGAATGTGAGTCTGGTGTTGTTCTGGGATGTTGTGGAGAAGGGCTTATCCGTCCGGGGGGGTGGGGGGTTCGCTGCTTGCGATGATCTCGGCCAGTGCTGGGGGTGATGGTGGCGTAGATGGTGACCTGGTGCCGCAACCCGGGACACCACCCGGATCGATCAGGCGTGCACGCTAGCTGCCGAAGGGCTGGCGGCCGGGCTGCGGTACGGGTCGGAACGGGTGCTCGAACGGTCCCGGGCGTTCCGCCGCGCCTACGCCGGGCCGGTCACCGGCCCGGTGCGGCACTTCGACCGGCAGCTCGCCGCGCTGCTGTCCTAACGGCGGGCACCCCGATGCGGATCGCGATCTCCGGGCACCGGGGCCTGCCCGCCCCGGTCCAGGCACTAGTCGATCAGGCGATCCGCGCCGCTCTGGCCGGGCAGCAGCACGTGACCGGGCTCTCGTGCCTGGCCGATGGCCCCGACCAGATCTTCGCCGCCGCCGTTCTCGACCACGGCGGGCAGATCGAAGCTGTCGTCCCGGCCGCGCTCTACCGCGACGGGCTCCCCGCCAGCGCGCACGCCGAATACGACCGGCTGCTCGCCCACGCGGCCCGAGTGCACCGGCTGCCATACACCCAGTCCACCTCCCAGGCGCACATGGCCGCCAGCGAACTCATGCTCAAACACGCCGACCAGTTGTGGGCGGTCTGGGATGGGCAGCCAGCCCGCGGCTACGGCGGCACCGCCGATGTGGTCGCCGCCGCCCGCGCCAGCGGCCTGCCCGTGCAGGTGATCTGGCCGCACGGCGCGCACCGCGACTGATCCGCCACGCAACTCACTACTGGGCCTGGCGTGTTCCTCGTCAGCTTGCAGCGCTGCGGTGACCACCGCCCCGGAGGGTGGGACGGAGGGGCGAAGGAAACAGGGGTGCGGGGGAGAAACCTCTGGCGGAACCGGGCGGCCTGGGCTGGTGCCCCGGTGGTGTCTCCCCCGCCCGCCCACCTCAGCCCAGCGCAACGCAACGGACGGCAGTGGCGTCTACACATCTGAGCCTTGCATGAGGCGTTTCGCGAGAGGCGGATCCGGATGAACGGACGCCGGGCAGTCGCCGCAACGATGGTGGCGCTGATCGTCACAGGCATCGGGTGCTCAAGCAGCGTTCCGCGCCTAGCCGCGCACCGCTCGGCCAGTTCCGCGGCGTCGGTTCAGACGAACCCATGCCCACCTGCTCTGGCTGTGCAGCGCAGCGAATCGACGCTGTGGCCGTCCCGGACGGTGCTGCGCGAAAGCACCGTGGAGGCCATCGCCGACCAGGTTGTTGACCCCGCCGCAGGAGCCGTCTTCCTCCTGGCGTCGAAGACGAACACGCCGGTGCGAGGCCCGTGGGTGTTGTGCCGTATCAGCCTGGCGACCGGGGCGGTGCGCCTGGGCCCGACGTTCCCGGTCGGCGGCCTGACCATGGCATCCGGCTACCTATGGATCTACAGCACCTCGGGGGCGAAAGCCCAGCCGGTCGTCAGCGAGGTCGATCCGGCGACCCTGCAGCGGGTCCGGGCGATCCGGCTGCGCTCAGTGCCTGCCAACTTCGGCGGATGGCCGGTGGCAGTCACCACGGGACCTGCGGGGTCGGTATGGACCGGCTCGAACCGGACGCTGCTGCGAGTGAACGTCTCCACCGGCACAACCCTCACGACAGTGACGCTGCCGCCCGACCTGACAGGCGGCGATGCCGCGGTGAACCCCGCGGGCACAACCCTCTACGTCTCGGCCACCAGCAACACGGCGGGCGGCATGATCTTCGAATACAACGCCCGAACCGGCCGCGAGCTGGCCGCCTCCGGTGGGGTCATCCGCTACGCGCTGGCCGGGGCCAACCTCACCGCTGTGTCAGGCGGCGTCTGGGCGTCGTTCCGCACCGGGATGATGGGCCTGACCATCCACCTCGGCGCCAACGGCCTGCCGATGATCACCCCGCCCGGTCCCCGCATCGCGCGGACCCCGCCGACCGGCGTCTTCCACTGGCCCATGTACGCGACGACCAGCTACGGTGGCGGCGCCCTGTGGCTGACTAACGAAACCGCAATCGTGGCGTGCCTCGACCCGCGAACCGGCGCAATACGAGCCGACGAACACCTCTCCCTGTCCCAGCTCATCTCCGGGTTCGACGCCATCGACCCGGTAGCGCGAACGATCTTCGCCCGCCATTACGGTGACCTGCTCCAGATCACCCCGCCACGACGATGCTGGCACTAGCCGGGCCGGGCCGAGGCCAGTGAACCAGAGCAACTCGGGGTCACTCAGGAGTGGTCGGACATGACTACCGGCCCCGCTGGTTGCTACACCAGGCTGACAACCCAATGCTCCGCTGGCCGCATCGATGGCGCCCGGACTAGGCACCAGGTCAGCCATGTTGCCCGGCGTGCACGGCATGATGGGCGTATGGGCCTCGCCGGCAGCCCCGGGTGGGCATCAGACGGGCGGACGATCCGGCTGATCCGCCATGACCCGGCCAGCCCGGTCGATACCTCATGCTGGCCCGCGACGGTCCCGGCAGTCGAACAACTGCTGTGTGAAGGGCTGGAACTGCCTGCGGGCCTGACCGTATTGGTCGGCGAGAACGGCTCTGGCAAGTCCACCGTGATGGAGATGCTGGCTGAAGCCTGCGGGCTCAACCCGCAGGGCGGGTCGGTCCAGGCCGGGCTGTTCCGGACCCGCGACAGCGAGCCAGGCCTGGGCACGCACCTGATCGTGGAGCGCGGGCCGGTCCGGCCGCGCTGGTCTTATTTCCTGCGCGCCGACACCATGCACACCCTTTACACCTACCTGGAAGACAACCCCGGCCGCCGCCAGGAGCGGCTGCATGAGCTCAGCCACGGAGAGGGCTTCCTGGAGATCCTGCGCACCCGGGTCAACCAGCCAGGCTTTTACCTCATGGACGAACCCGACGCGCCGCTGTCGTTCACCGCCTGCCTCGGGCTGGTCGCCCTGCTGCATGACCTGGCCCAGGAAGGTTCCCAGGCCGTTGTCGCCACCCATTCGCCTATCGTCGCCGCCGTCCCCGGCGCGCGCATCCTGGAACTCGGCGACTGGGGCATCCGCCCCGCCCGGTGGGAAGACCTGCACCTGGTCGGTGCCTGGCGCCGCTTCCTGACCGAGCCAGCCTCCTACCTCCGCCACCTGCTCGCCGACTAACTCCCCGGGACAGCCAGGCGCCAGAGCTTCAGGTGGGTGGGCCGTCTCCCTCGCTGGGGTGTTGCCTCGTGCAAGGTCGAGTCAGGGTTAGATCTGGCTCCTGTCCGGCAGCTGGTTGCTGTTGACTCCTCGTCGCCAGTCTTGGGTGAGCTGGGGGACAGCCTGGCGTTCTGTCACAGGTGGGTCGTCCACTCGACAATCAGCCGCCGGTCCTGGTCGGCCGGGCCGGCACTGTAGCTTTCTTCGTGACACCCTCTTTGAGCACCAGGCTCACATTCATGGGTGCCGCGGGCTGGCGCTCCTAGACGATGCCGTCCTCGACCGCCCGCACTGCCAGGGCGGTCCGGGAGGAGACGCCGAGCTTGCGCATCAGCGAGTCCACATGGTTGGCCACGGTCTTCGGGGACAGCACCAGTTCCTCGGCCACCTGCCGGTTGGTGCGGCCGTCGATGAGCAGGCGCACCACGTCAAGTTCGCGGGGGGAGAGCTGGTCGCCGTAACTGCGCCGCCCGCCCCACCAGGGGCGCCGGGCCGGCACCCCGTGCTCGTTCAGGGTGCGGATCACGCGCATCGCGTCACCCCGGGCACCCAGGCCGGACAGGCCGTCGAGGACCTCGGCAAGGACCGAAAGGGCCGGGGCCCGCTGGCCGTCGGCCAGCAGGCAGCGCGCCTCCCGCTCCCTGGCCAGCAGGGCCTCGTAGGGGCGCGGCAGCACCCGCCAGGCCGCCGCGGCCCGGCCGAACAGCGCCCCGGCCTGCGCCCGCTCGCCCTGGCCTTCGGCCAGTACCGCCCGGCACGACAGCAGCGCCGCCTTGGTCGCCGGAGCGTCACGGCCACGGTCCGCCGCGGCGAACACCCCGACCAGGCCGGCGGCCTCGGTGCTGCGGCCGGCCGCCACCAGCGCCTCGACCCGCGCCGGGGCGAGATCCGCCGCCCAGGCCCAGGTTCCCTTTCTGGCCAGGATGCCGGTCGGCTCGTCGGTGACGGCCAGGGCATCCGCCACGCGGCCGTCGGCGAGCAGCAGCCTGGCCAGCGCCGCCGCCGGCTCCATGCACGCCTCCACCGCGGCCCGCCGGCGCACCTCGCTGAGCACCAGGCTCAGTTCCCGCTCGGCCTGGCCGCGGTCCCCGGTGGCGGCGTGGATCAGCCCCGTCACCAGGACCGCCTCCAGCCGGGTCAGCGGCTGGATATCGGCGTCGTCGGCCAGCGACCGGGCCCGTTCGGCCAGGCCGTCCCAGGCGCCGGCCAGCCAGTCCAGGTGCACCTGGTTCACCAGGATCAGGTCGCGGTACAGCCAGTACTGGCCGGCCTCGGCCAGCTCAAGACCCTTCGCCAGCCGCCACCGGGCGTCGTCGTAGCGGCCCCACCACAGCATCGCCATGGTGGCGACGTTCAGGTGCCCCTTGACCACGTGCTGCCGTTCCCCGGGGGAGGGTGCCTCGTCGGGGATCTGCGCGGCAACCGACCACCCGGCCGGGTCGCCGAGCATCAGCAGGGCGCTCGCCCGCTCCACGGTGAGGTTCAGGTGGTCGGCGGGTGAGGCCGGCACGGTCAGTTCGGCCGCACGCCGCAGCCACTGGCGGTGCCGGGAGGCCGGCCACGCGGCTCCAGCGGGCCGGCCGAGCAGGATCATCGCCCTGGCGGCCTCCACCGGGTCGTGCACCAGGCCGGGGATCGCGCGCTCCACTTCGGTCCGGCCGGCCTCACGTTCCTCCATGACCAGCAGCACCCGGCCGAGCAGCATCCGGGCCTCGGCCTGCGCCCGCTGGTCCAGCGCCTGGGCGGCCACCACGGACCGGAGCGTGGCGACCAGGTCGTCGAACCGGGACTGCCCGGTGAACGAGCCGAACGGGATCTTCTTGACCAGCCGGACCACCGTATGCGCGGGCAGGTCCGCCTTGGTCAGCAGGTCGAGCAGCAGGACGCTGGCGGTGGCCTCGTCGCCCGCGGACAGCGCCAGGTCGGCTGCCTGCTCCGCATACCGGCACCATTTGGCCGGCTGGCCGGCTTCCCGGAAATGCCTGGTGAGCTGTGCGACCGGCCGGGGTGAGCGGCGTTCAAGCGCGCGGCCGGCCCGGCGGTGCAGCGCCTGGTGTTCCGGCACGGTGATCCCCGCGTACACCGCCCGGGCCGCGAGCACGTGCCGGAACGACACCATGCCCCGGCCTGCCTCGGCCAGCAGACCGCAGCGCAGCACCTCGGCCAGGGCCGGGCCCAGCCGGGCAGCCGTCAGCCCGGCCACGGCGCGCAGTACCGGCTCGTCCGCGGGTTCGGCGAGCACGGCCGCCGCGGCCAGGATGGCCCGGGCGTCCGAACTCAGCCGCCGGCTGCGTTCCAGCACGCCGTCCCTGATCGTCGCCGGGACCATGATCTCGCCGAGGCTCCGCCGCACCCAGCTCCCGTTGCGGTGCGCCAGGTCGGCGCGGTCGTGCATGAGCCGTACCGTCTCCTCGACCGCCAGCGGGATGCCGTCGGTGCGCTCGTGCAGGAACGCCGCGAATGCGTCGGACACCCGCTCGCCGTCGAGCATCGAGGAAACCAGCCGGAGCGTCTCGGCGACAGCTAATGGCTGCAGCGCGAGCCGCAACCCGGCCGTGCCGCCCGGCATCCGGGCGGACAGGCGGAGCAGCAGCGAGTCGCCGGGCACGTCCTCGGGCCGGTAGGTCAGCACCAGGCTGGGCCGCGCCCGGTGTGCGCTGCCGAGGAACAGCAGGAACTCCAGGGTCGCCTCGTCCGCCCACTGCACGTCCTCGACGACAAGCACGCTGACCTGCAGGCTGGCCAGGAGTTCGTCCAGCGCGCGGAACAGCCGGTGCCGGGATGCGGTCGCGTCCTCGGCCGGTTCCGGCGCCGGGGGCAGTTCGGCGGACCATTCGGGGAACAGCGGCCGCAGGGCTCCGGCCAGGCCGCTCAGCCCGGGCTGCGGCGGGCTGGCGGTCGCGTCCCTGATCGCGTCCACGAGCGGGCTCAGCGTGCACGGCCGCCGGAACGGCGGGCACCCCGCGACCAGGCTGCGCTGCCCCAGGCCGCCGGCCCGGACCAGGAACTCCCGGACTAACCTGCTCTTGCCGATCCCGGCCTCGCCCTCGACCAGCACCAACGCTGGGGGCCCGGCCATTGCGCGGCTCAGGCTGGCCAGTTCCTCCTGGCGCCCGGTAAAGGCTGGCGCGGAAATCGCCGGCACCCGGGCCGCCCCGTCTCCCTCCCCATTCGCCCATCCGGGCACACCGGCGCCGTTTTTTCCCCGAGCTCCACCCGCCACCGCCGCTCCTTTGCCCGACCGCCGTTGAAGCTGGATAGGTAATGCCCGGCCAATGGTTTCCTCAACCCGGATAAATCGCCCAGCAGTTCCCTGGCGCCCCAGTCGGCCCAGTTTGAACGCATACACCATGAATGGGTGTATATGGCCACCACGGGGGATGCCGGCGTCCCTGGCAGGCTGGCTGGCCACGGGGTGCGTATCGCATCGCAGCTCAGTGGTGCCGTTACCGGCCCGCAGGCGGGAGCGGGCGCGCTGCGGTGCCCGCTTACCATCTAGTGCTATGAGCCTTGACTTTCCCGCGTTCGACCTGACCGAGGAGCATCGCGAACTGCGGGCCGTCGTGCGCGCGCTCGCCGATGACAAGATCGCTCCCCGGGCGGCGGAGGTAGACGAAACGGGCGAGTTTCCCTGGGACGTGCACGATGCCCTGGCCAGGGCCGAGCTGACCGGGGTGCACATCCCGGAGGCCTACGGCGGGCCCGGCGCGGACGCGCTCGCGACCGCCATCGTGGTTGAGGAGGTGGCCCGCGCGTGCGCCGCGTCCTCGCTGATCCCCGCGGTGAACAAGCTCGGCACGGTGCCGCTGCTGCTCGCCGGGTCGGAGGAACTGAAACAGCGGTACCTGCCGCCGGTCGCGCGCGGGGAGGCGATGTTCTGCTACGCGCTCTCCGAGCCGGAGGCAGGTTCCGACGCCGCGAGCATGAAGGCGCGGGCGGTCCGCGACGGGGACAGTTATGTGCTGAACGGGACCAAGCGGTGGATCAGCAACGCCGGGGTGGCGAAGTATTACACGGTAATGGCGGTGACCGACCCCGCCGCCGGGCCGTCCGGGATCTCCGCGTTCGTGGTGGAGAAGGAGGATGCGGGCTTCTCGTTCGGTGCGCCCGAGCGCAAGCTGGGCATCAAGGGCTCGCCCACCCGGGAGCTGTACTTCGACAACTGCGTGATCCCGGCGGACCGGCTGATCGGGGAGGAGGGCGCTGGTTTCCGCATCGCGCTGGCGACCCTGGACCACACCAGGATCACGATCGCCGCGCAGGCGCTCGGGATCGCGCAGGGGGCACTGGATTACGCGACCGGTTACGTGCAGGAACGGCGCCAGTTCGGCCGGCCCATCGCGGATCTGCAGGGTGTGCAGTTCATGCTCGCGGACGCGGCGATGAAGCTGGAGGCCGCGCGGCAGCTCACCTACGCGGCCGCGGCCAGGTCCGAGCGGGCGATGGCCGGTGAGATGGTGGGCGACCTGACGTTCTTCTCCTCGGCCTGCAAGTGCTTCGCGTCGGACGTGGCGATGGAGGTCACCACGGACGCGGTCCAGCTGCTCGGCGGCTACGGGTACGTCAAGGACTACCCGGTCGAGCGGATGATGCGGGACGCCAAGATCACCCAGATCTACGAGGGAACCAACCAGATCCAGCGCGTGGTGATGGCCAGGCAGCTGCTGAAGGGCTGATGCTGGGCTCCCGGACGGTGGCCGGCGGCCGTGGCCCCGCACGCGGGCCGCACTGGTGCGGACGGGGTGGCTACCCGTGTCTCCGGGCAGCCACCCCTCTGCAGCCTGATGCTGACCTGTTCAGCCGACCTTGGTCACGGGGCGGACGGGAGGCTCACGCAGCGGGGCACGCTCCCGGTGATGATGCCCCCCGCCCCCAGCGAGGTACTGCCCGGGCCACCGTTACCGCTGAAGGCCAGGATCATCGTGTCCCCGGCGGGGATGCCGCCCTTGCCCAGCTTGACCGTGACGGAGCGATGTCCGCCCTTGCTCACCCGGGTGCCGACCGACACGGACGGGTGCGGGGCCGGATTGGGGCGGGGCAGTGACGTGATCGGCGGGCAGCCCGGCCGCACCGGGACGACCCTTACCCGGGCGTGTATCGCATGCAGGGCCGCGTTGGCACCGGCCACGCCGGACGCGCGGTAGACCGACACCGTCACGGTGCCGTGGTGCTGGGTCACCGAATACGCGGCCAAGGCGGGTGCGCTGCCCAGCGCCATCACCGCAGCGGTGACAGCGGCCACCACGCCGGCCGCGCCGGTGGCCAGCCACACCGGCCGCCGGGCCCTGCGGCGGGCCGGCGCTGGCCGCTCCACGGCACGCAACTGGTGCCCGTGCTCCGCCATCAGCTGCCCGAACAGCTGATCCTCGAACTTCGTCATGTCTTCACCTCTGGGTCACTCGCAGGATCGGTGCCGTGCGCCAGATCCGGGCTAGCCGCTTTCCGCAGCCGGGCCCGGGCCCGCATCAGCCGCATCCGCAGCGTGCCCGGTGCGATGCCGAGCACCTGGGCCGCTTCTTTGGCCTGGAGGCCCGCCAGGTCCACCAGTTCGACCACCGCCCGGTCCGCGGCGGGCAGCGTGGTCAGCCTGGTGACCAGCGCCCGGCCAGTGCGTTCGGCATCGATCCGGTCGATCAGGTCCCCGACCTCGTCGGGGGCAAGTTCCCGGCGGCCCGCCAGGCGCTCCACCCTGCTCCGCTGTTGGCTGTGTGCTTCGCAGTGCGCGGCGTAGATCCGCCGGGCAATGCCGAACACCCAGGCACGTGGCGTGCCTTTACGCGGGTCGAAGGTGGCGAACGAGGTGATCGCCTGGACGAAGGTGTCCGCGGTCAGGTCGGCCACGGTCTGCGGATCCGCACTGCGCCGCGCGAAGTAGGCAGTCACCGCCGCCACGTTGGCCCGGTACAGCGCCTCGAACTCAGCAACCGCGCCAGCAGCCGGCCCGCTTTCCTGCGGCGCCAGGCGTGACGACGGTGAGTTCAGCGACGATGACGATATCTGGCTCACACCCCTAGTTGCCCCCTGGACCCGGCGGCGTCACACCCCAGGCCGCGGCTCCCGGGTAAAAGCGCCGCCCACGTGCGGTGCCCCGTCTCTGCTGATTCTCCCAGGATCTGACACGGAGACCGCATGCCGTGCCCGGGCGCCCCCGGCGCCGCTGCCGTGCGGGCGCCGGTGCGCACATCGGTCATGAACCTGCAATGCTGGACTGATGGCTGACAAAACGCCACCGCAGACCCGGCGTGAGCGGCTGTGGCGCTCTGCCGATTACCGGGGCATCCCGCTACGGGCGATCCTCGCCACGGTGGGCGTCGTGGTGGCGGCCTATCTGGCGGGCAAGCTGCTCTACCGGCTGCGGGACGTGCTCCTGGTCATGGCGGTGTCCGGGTTCATCGCGCTGCTGCTCAATCCGCTGGTGGTGTACCTGCAGCGGTGGAAGGTGCGCCGCCGTGGCTTTGCCGTCGCCATCGTCATCTTCTGGGCGGTGCTGGTCTTCGCCGGCCTGGCGGTGGCGTTCGGCTCCCCGCTCGTCAAGGCGGGCACCAATCTGGCTGACCAGCTGCCCTCCTACGTGGACCAGGCCCAGAACGGTAAGGGCTGGATCGGCCAGGTGGCCCGCCACTACCACGTAACGACCTGGGTCCAGCACAACGCGTCGAAGATCGCCAGCTTCGCGCAGAGCCTCGGCAAGCCCGCCCTCGCTCTCGGCAAGGGCGCCTTGTCGCTGCTCGTCGCACTTATCACGATCTTCTTCCTGGTGGTGCTGCTGCTCCTCGAGGGCCCGAAGATGCGCGCATGGATCCTGGGCAACATGACCCCGCAGCGATCGGCGACGGTGACCCGGGTGGCCGCCCAGGTCAACCGGGCGGTCACCGGCTACATGGCCGGGAACGTGCTCACCTCCCTGATCGCCGGGATCGTGGTATTCGTCACCCTGCTCCTGCTTGGCGTTCCTTTCCCGTTCCTGTGGGCGCTGTGGGTCGCGCTCGTCGACTTCCTCCCGATGATCGGCGGTGCGCTCGCCGGGATACCCACGGTGCTGTTCGCCACGGCACATTCGCTCACCGCGGGCATCGTGACCCTGGTCGTCTTCCTCGCCTACACCCAGATCGAGAACCACGTGCTCAACCCGGTGATCATGAGCAAGACGGTGCGCATCAACCCGCTGCTCGTGCTCGTGGCGATCCTGGTCGCGGCGTCCATCGGCAGCTGGATCGGCGGGTTCTTCGGCGGCTTCGTCGCGGCGCTGCTCGCTATCCCGGCCGCGGGAGCGGCCCAGGTGATCATGAGCGAGCTGTGGCGCGACACCGCGCCAGGGGGCATGCTGGCCCTCCCGGCCGGGCCCGGCTCCGGGGAAGCCGGGCCCGGCACCGGGGGAGCGGGCGCTGGTTCCGGGGGAGCGGGCGCTGGTTCCGGGGGAGTGGCGGCCCTTTCCGATGCGGGCGAGGCCGGCTCCGGTGTGGGTGACACCGGTGTGGGCGGTACCGGTGTGGGCGGCACCGGTGTGGGCGGCACCGGGGCGGCAGACGCCGGGGCGGCAGACGCCGGGGCTGCGGACGCCGGGGCTGCGGACGCCGGGGCGGCCGGCCCCGGGCCGTCCGGCGCTGAGGCGGCCGGTGCCGCGCCCGCCGGTGCGGGAAAACCGGCGACCTAACCGGCCACGGCGCCGGCCACGGGGCCGGTCCTTGATCGTGCCTGCGTTCCGTGGCCGAACCGGTGCCGAGCGTCAGGTCTCCGCAAGAGAACGTGGCAGCCGACGGTACCTCCCGCCTCAGTGGCCCCAGGCACCACAACGGCCGGTAGAAATTACTGATGGTAATTGTGTCGATACATGTTGTCGTTCTGTGATCTGCACGGAGGGTGACGACGGCGGCGCGACACAGCTTTTTCCGCGAATTCTCAGGAATCCCACCTGTCCTTCTGGCAAGGTATCGCCGATGGCCGAGGGCGGAAGGCCCGTGAGCCCGGGCACCGCCCGGCGCCGGGCCGGGGAGCACCCGGAAGGCCATCACGCGATGCGCTGCCCTGCCCCGCAGCGGTCCGCACCCTGGGCGCCCCGCCCCGGAGTGCATGGCCGACGGAAGGACTGCCTTGTCACAGCACCGGAGGCGGAGTCCCGGAAGGAGACGCGCCGCGCGCCGGTCTGGTTTCCTGCTGCCGGTCGCAGCCACGGCCGTCGCCCTCATCACCGGGACAACTGTCGCTGGCTACCTGGTTGTGCGGGCCGACCACTCGAATGTAGGAGCCGCTTTCGCGGCTGCAGCGCTCCCGGGCAGCCGTGCCATGACCGTGCTGGAGCAGGCACGCCAGCAGATGATCGTCATGGACACCGCCACCCACACCATGCACCAGGTCGGTGCTCCCAAGCTCGCGAGCACGGCCAGCGCCACCGCCGCCACCACCGGCTCCACTGGCGCTGCCGGTGGCGGCGCCACGGTGAACTTCCCGCCGCCCAACCCGGGCACCGCGCAGTCGACCGCCTACAACATGATGTCGTCGTTCGGCTTCGACCCGAAGACACAGTTCGGCTGCCTGAATAACATCTGGACCCGGGAGAGCGGCTGGCGGTATAACGCCGAGAATGCTAGCGGCGCATACGGTATACCGCAGGCGCTGCCTGGATCGAAGATGGCCAGCGCGGGCGCGGACTGGCAGACAAACCCCGCCACCCAGATCAAGTGGGGGCTCGGTTACATCAAGTCCATTTACGGCACCCCGTGTAATGCATGGGCTTTCTGGCAGGCGCACGACTATTACTAAGCGTACGGGTAAGTTACCGAACGTTGATCTTGCTCGTGATTCTTGTCACAGCCTTTTTCGGCCAATTTCGGCGCACGGGGGCCTGCTCGACCGGCACAATCGTTCGCAGACAGCACCCGGCGTGTGTGATGGTTGCCCCGAGCGACGCGTCGCCCTGAACCTGCGTCACATCTGCGCGCCTCTGCCCCGGCCGGGCGTCTTGTCATCGGCCGGCAGTGCCCCGGGTGGGAGCCGAGCGCGCAATGTGCCCGACCAAAGGTTATTCGTGTCTGCGCGACACAAAAAGAAGCGCAACCTGTTCACGCACAACCGCAAACTGTCCAAGATAACCGTTGCAATGGCAGGAGTTGCCGTGGCCGTGCCGGCCGCGGTTGCCGCCGGGATCACCACCTCCGGCGCATCCGCCGGAGACTCAGCCTCCTTGCTGACGATGGCCGGGTCGCAGCCCGCTGCCAGGCCTGCAGTTGCCCATCCCGATCGTGGGATACAGCTTGCGGGCGTGGCACGCCGTGAGGTCGCTTCGCTCGGGGCCACCCGGGTTCGCGCCCAGCGCGCCGCCGAGCGTGCCGCCGACCGCAGAGCGGCGCGGCGGGCCGCGGCACGTGCCGCCGCGCAGGCGGCCGCCACGCCAGCGCCGTCACCAAGCTCGCAGGCGGCCACGGGCTCGGCGCCTTCGCCGTCAGGGAACCCGCAGAAGATCGCCGCAGCGATGCTGGGGTCCTACGGGTGGTCGTCGAGCCAGTTCGGCTGCCTCGTGAGCCTCTGGAACCAAGAGAGCGGCTGGGATGTCTATGCCTCTAACCCCAGCAGCGGGGCGTATGGCATCCCGCAGGCGCTGCCCGGCTCGAAGATGGCCAGCGCGGGCTCGGACTGGCAGAGCAACGCCGCCACCCAGATCCGCTGGGGCTTGGGATACATCAAGTCGCTCTACGGGTCGCCCTGCGGCGCGTGGTCGCACGAGCAGGCGACGGCTGGTACTAGCCGCATCCGTCCCGGCCGCTGACTGGCCAGGACCGTGTCACCCCGATGGCCCTGCCGGCCCGCCCCGGCAGGGCCATCGGGTTCACCGTCCGTCCGGGGTTTCCCAGGGAGCCTGGTATGGCGCGCTCAGGGCTGCGGGGTGAAGGCGTCCATGGCTTCACCGAAAGCGGCCCGGCTGGCCAGCCAGGCCCGGCGCGGTGAGGTCAGCGTCAGCTCGTACGGCTGGGCGCCGAGCCGGGTGTTCAGCCGGGCCACCAGTTCCAGCACCTGCTCATTGCCGCTCCCCGGCCGCGCGTAGGCGAACCGCCACGCACCGGCCAGGGTCCCGTGGAACGGCACCGGCAGCAGCGCGATCTGGTGATAGCCGGGAAAAGACCTGTGTGGGGCATCTGCCAGCAGCGCGGCTTCACGCAGCGGCCCGGGGCCGCCCTGGGCCGCACGGCCAACGGTGATGCTGGCGTCGGTGGCCGGGTTGCGGATCAGGGTTGTGTCGCCGTGCTGCCGCGTCCGCCAGCCGTCGGGCACCGCGATCGAGAACCCGGCCCGGCGTGGCGCGGACGAGGCCCGCGCGGTGTACCAGTGGTAGCCGGCCGGGAGTGGCCCGGTGGGCGTGATCGGGCTGCTCGCGGCCGTGCGCCTGATCTCTTGGAGCCGCGCCGCGTGGGCAAAGCCCCCCGCCACGACGAGGGCGGCCAGGACCAAGGCCGTTCCGCCGCCGCCGAACAGTAGCGCCCGCCGGTGCCGTCCCGCGCGCCGCCGCTGCCCGCCCGGCGTTAGCATCCCACCCGGCATCCCGCCCGGCGTTGGCATCCCGCCCGGCGTTGGCATCCCGCCCGCGCCTGGCACCCGTCCCGCCGCCACCGGCGGCGCGGTAGCCGCCGTCGTGCCCAGCGAGGGCGAAGCGGCCACGGTCGCGGCGAACTCGGCTCCGGCGATGCCCGCTCCGGCGATCTCGGCCCCGGCCACACCGGCCCCGGCCACACCGGCCCCGGCCACACCGGCCCCGGCCACACCGGCCCCGGCCAACTCCGTCCCGTGCGGGCCCGGGCTGCCGGGCGCGGCCGGGGCAGGTTCCGGGACGGTGGGCGTCTCCGGGAGTTCTGCCGCGGTCGGCGGCTGCCCGGCGAAGGCCGCGATCCCTTGCGGCGGTGAGGCGGGGAAGGCGAGCGTGCTGCCGAGTCCAGTCGCGCCCGGTACCCCGGTTCCGCCCGGGGCACTGCCCGGCCGCTCGCCCACGGCACCGGCCAGGACCCCGGCCCCGGAACCGGCCTGTGCGCCGGAAGCAGCCGGCGCGCCCGAGGTGTTCTGCGCGCCGGAGCTAGCCCCTCCGTCGTAACCGGCGCACGCCGCGGCGAGCAGCCGGCGGGCGGTGATCGCATCGGGCCGCACCGCCGGGTCACGCTTCATCAGTGCGGTGATCACCGGCTCCAGCGGCCCGGCGGACTTCGCCGGAGGGGGATCGCCGTGCACGATGTTGGCCAGCACGGCCATCGCGCTGCCCTGGCCTTCGAACGGGCCGCGCCCCTCGACGGCGGCGTACAGGGTGGCCCCGAGGGACCACAGGTCAGAGGCGGGGCTGGCGGGTTCGCCCCTGATGCGTTCCGGGGCGCAAAACCCTGGCGTGCCCATGACCATGCCCGCCTGGGTCAGCCCGGGATCGCCGTGCAAGGTGGCTATGCCGAAGTCGGTCAGCACGGCCCGGCCTTCGGGAGTGACCAGGATGTTGCCGGGCTTCACATCGCGGTGCACCACGCCCGCCGCGTGCGCGCTGCCCAGCGCTTCGAGCAGCGTCATGCCCATCATTGCGGCGCGCGCCGGTGGCAGTGGCCCGTCCTCGGCCAGGACCTGTGCCAGCGACCTGGACGGCACCAGCTCCATGATGATCCACGGGGTGCCGTCGGCCTCGATCACGTCGTGCACGGTGACCACGCCCGGGTGGCTTAGCCGGGCCGCGACCCGGGCCTCCCGCAGCGACCGCTCCCGCAGCACGTTCCGGTCCTGGTAGGTCATTGGCCCGGGGACCCGGACCTCCTTGACCGCGACCTCACGATCGAGGCGCAGGTCCCGCGCCCGCCACACGGTGCCCATCGCGCCATGCCCGACTGAGTCCAGCAGTTCATAGCGCCCGGCGACCACACGTCCCGGCCCGGTCACTGACTGCATGGCCGGGAGATTACACCGATCGGCCGCCCCTTTTCCTGGGAGCTAGATAAGAATTCACCCAGGTTTGCTACTAACTACCCCTAGGGGGGGCCGGCGGCCGCCTTACCAATCCTGTGAATCGCACAATCCGACGGTGATTCGGCAATCGTGCGCAGGTCCTCGTCAGCGGCGGCCGATGGTGAGCAGCGGGCCCGATGCGCCGCCTGCCGGACCAGTGAAGAAATCATTCCCCTTGTCATCGACGATGATGAACGCGGGGAAGTCACGGACCTCGATCTGCCACACCGCTTCCATCCCGAGTTCGGGGTACTCAAGCACGTCGACCTTGGTGATGCAGTCCTGTGCCAGTTTCGCCGCAGCGCCGCCGATCGAGCCGAGGTAGAAGCCGCCATGCGCCTGGCAGGCGGTGGTTACCGCGGGCGACCGGTTGCCTTTGGCAAGCATCACCAGGGAACCCCCGGCGGCCTGGAATTGGTCCACATAAGAATCCATCCGCCCGGCCGTCGTCGGCCCGAACGACCCCGACGCATATCCGTCCGGGGTCTTGGCCGGCCCCGCATAGTAGACCGGATGATCCACCAGGTAGCGCGGCATCGGGTCACCCGCGGCCAGCCGTTCAGCAATTTTCGCGTGCGCGATGTCGCGAGCGACGACAAGCGGGCCGGTCAGCGCCAGCCTGGTCGCGACAGGGTGCCTGGAAAGCTCTGCCCTGATCTCGTTCATCGGGCGGGTCAGGTCGATGCGCACCACGTCCGCAGTGAGGTCCTCTTTCGACGGCTCGGGCAGATACCGCGCCGGGTCGGTCTCCAGCCGCTCCAGGAATACGCCATCGGCGGTGATCTTGGCCAGCGCCTGCCGGTCGGCGGAGCAGGAGACCGCAATCGCGACCGGGCAGGAGGCGCCGTGCCGTGGCAGCCGGATCACCCGCACGTCGTGGCAGAAATACTTGCCGCCGAACTGCGCGCCGATGCCGATCTTCCTGGTGATCCCCAGCACCTGCTGTTCCAGTTCCTGGTCGCGGAAGCCGTGCCCGGACGGCGACCCGGCGGACGGCAGCGTGTCCAGGTAGCGGGCCGAAGCGTACTTGGCGGTCTTCAGTGCGAACTCGGCGCTGGTGCCGCCGACCACGATCGCGAGGTGATACGGCGGGCAGGCGGCCGTGCCGAGGGAACGGATCTTCTCCTCGAGGAACGCGAGCATGCTGGCCTCGTTCAGCACCGCCTTGGTCTGCTGGTACAGGAACGACTTGTTGGCCGATCCGCCGCCCTTGGCCATCAGCAGGAACTTGTACTCCGCGCCCGGGGCCGCGTACAGCTCGATCTGGGCCGGCAGGTTGCTGCCGGTGTTCCGCTCGTCCCACATGGTCAGCGGGGCAAGCTGGGAGTACCGCAGGTTGAGTTGGGTGTAGGCGTCGAACACGCCGCGGGCCAGGTGCTCTTCGTCACGCCCGTCGGTGAGCACCTCCCCGCCGCGTTTGCCCATGATGATCGCGGTGCCGGTGTCCTGGCACATCGGCAGCACCCCGCCGGCCGCGATGCAGGCGTTCTGCAGCAGGTCGCGGGCCACGTACCGGTCGTTGGGGGAGGCCTCGGGGTCGTCCAGGATCGACCGCAGCTGGCGCAGGTGCCCGGGCCGCAGCAGGTGGGCGATGTCCCGCATGCCCTCGCGTGCGACAAGCGTGAGCAGTTCCGGCGCCACATCTATGAATTTCTTGCCGAACGCTCCCCGTGGTGTCACTCCGTCCGCGGCGAGCAGGCGGTATTCCGTGGCATCCGCGCCAAGAGGCAGCAATTCGGTGGGCGTGAACTCGGGCATTCAGGCACTTCCTCGTGCGGTGGGGCTGGACGTCTTATGGTAGGTCGCGTGCCGGGGCGCGGCAGAGCAGGAATGGATGCGATCCGGCGGGGAACCTGGATGGCAGCACCGGCGCCCGGGCCCGGTGCACCAGTGAAGGATGGCGGCCGATGAGCATTCCCGAGGCAGGCACGAGTCCGGTGGACATCGATGAGGCAGCCAGGCAACTGGAACTCGCGATCCATGACGCCCGGGTGGCCTTCGACTGCATCCAGCTGGGCGAGCTGGACCGTGCCCATACCAGCGTGATCACCGCGCGCGCCGCTGCCGATGCCGCCGAGAACCTGCTGCGCGCCGCGCTCGGTGGGGGCACGCACCAGCCCGGCGAGGCCTGACCAGGACCCGGTCCCCGGCCGGACTGATCCGCCAGCGCAACTGGTCCCCCGTGAGGGGCCGGTCCCGCTCCACATAGGGGGCGACCCGCGGGCCATCCTTGCCATGTATTAGTGTGTGACTCACACATCAATCTGTAGATCGCGCGATGGGGACCCTGCGGGATCGCGCGGGAAGATCGCGGAGAGGAGCCAGCGATGACGGCACGGGCCGAGGGCACGTTCACGGTCGCGTCCTGGGACGAGGAGACCTACCAGGACCTCGACGGCAAGCGAAAGCTCACCAGGGCCAAGGTCGGTTACCGGCTCAGCGGCGACATAGAAGGCGAGGCGAGCTGGGAGGCGCTGATGTTCTACCGGGCCGACGGCACCGCCGAGTACACCGGCTTGCAGCACGTGTCCGCCCAGATCGCGGGCCGGTCGGGCACCTGCGTCATGGTGGCCGACGGCGCCTTCACCGATGGCGCGGCCAGCGGCACCTGGCGGGTGATCCCCGGCTCTGGCACCGGAGGCCTGGCCGGGCTGCGCGGCTCTGGCACGAGCGTCGCGACCAGCACGCCGCCAGGCACCTTCACGTTCGACTACGAGCTTGACTGAAGGGCCGCCCGCGCCCGCAATCGGCCAGACGGCGAACCTGCTCGGTGCGCTGTCGCTGATGATCTCCGACCGGATGGCCGACGCCATGGCCGACGCGGGCGGCAGGCCGGAGTCGGCGGCCGCCGCACTCTGTGCGCTGCTGCACTTCCTCGACCGGCCCACCGTGGACCTGCTGCGCCAGGTTCTCGGGCTGACCTCCTCGGGGACGGTGCGGCTTGTGGACCGGATGGCGGAGTCGGGCTATGTCGCGCGCGGGCCGGGCAGCGACGGCCGGTCCACGTCGGTGACGCTGACCGAGGCAGGCCAGGCCGCGGCGCAACGGGTGGCCGCGGCCCGTACCGAAGTCCTGGAGGGCGCGCTGGCCGGGCTGTCCGGCGATGACAGGGACGCGCTGCGCCGGATCCTGGGCACGATGCTGATCGGCCTGATGCGCGGGCCGGGGGCGGTGCGCTGGATGTGCCGCCTGTGCGACACCGGGGCGTGCCGCGGCGCCGAAGGTGGCTGCCCGGTCGGCAACGCGGCCCGCGAACGCTACCTGTCCTGAGCCGCCCAGTGTTTGTGGTCGATGTCGGTCCGGCGACGGGCTCTCCGGTGAACCAGCGCAGCCGCGGCCGCGCGCGGAGTTGTACGGCCGCGGCGCACCGCTGCGGTAAAGACGGCGCTGGACGGCGCGGCCATGCCATTCGCCGGCAGCGCGGCGGGCGGCAAGTCGGAGCTGATCCGCGTAGCGGAGTACACGCGCCAGCCCGTGGCGTCCGCGATGCCTTCCGCAAATCGCGGACGAGGTCGGCATCGGTCAGTACCTCGATCAGCTCTCACACAGCCGTTCCAGCTCGTCGGAAGGCACTACGCCGCTACGTGCTCGCCATGGGCCACGCCGAGCCGAACGGCGTCGGCGCACGACCGCGTTCTGCGACGGCTGAGCCACGGCGTGCATGGTGATCGCGGCTCGCTCGCTCCTGAGGCCCAACAGCCGGTGTCGTGGAATGGGACAATGCTCGGCGGCTCTGCCCGGCGGCGACGACGCCGACCGTCGAGTGGACCACGGGTCGATACCGGCCCGGTGACCCGTCCAGACGGTGACTCGATGCCGACGGCGTCATGGCCGGGCGGGTGGCAGCCGCGTGAGCACGCCGGCCTGGCCCCAGCGCCGCTCGCTGATCGCCCGGCAGCGACTGCGACGCCGGGATCACGAGACCGGCCTGGACGAGGGACCGAACTCCGGAGGCGAAGGCCTTGCCGGTGATCAGGGCGGCCCTCGGCGTCGGCGTCACCATGAGCTTGGTGAGCACGCCCGCGTCCCGTTCCCAGATGATCTGGATGCCGTAGAAGATCGCGATGAACAGGGTGGACTGGGCGAGGATGCCGGGCGCCAGGTAGTCCAGGTAGGGGAGCCCGTTCGGCGCGGCGATGGCATGGATCCGGGTGAAGGTCTCGCCGAAGATAATCAGCCAGAGCGCGGGCTGGATGGCGCGTGTGTACATCTCGGTCCGGTCGTGCCGGATCTTGCGCAGTTCCACCCAGCAGAGGGTGACCATCCGGCTGAGCAGCTGGCGGACCGCGGCCAGCGGGGAGTCCTCGGGGAGGACCGGGCCCTCGGCGGGCTTGAGCAGCGTGGTCAGCATGCGGATCGTCGTGGTCTTGCCCGCCCGGTTCGGGCCGAGCGGCCGAGGTCTCGCCCGGCTCGATGCGCAGGCTCACCCGGTCCACCGCGAGGTGCTGGCCGAATCGGTAGCTGATCCGGCGCGCAGCACGGCTGGCCCTCCGGCGGCGGTCGGGCGGCCTGCCGGGATCGTGGCGGCCGCGTCGAAGGCTCGGGGAATCCGCGGGGCACGTGTTACCCGGTGATAGGGTCCGGGCGTGGCCATCGAGGTGCGCACCGAGCAGGCCCCGCCGCGTCGGCTCGCGGCGATCCGGAGCGTGATTACGCCGCAGGACCTGCGGCCGACCATCGGCCGGTCGCTCGGCATCATCTGGCCCGCAATCCGCGAGCAGGGCGTGCGTTTCGGGCACAACGTCTTTGTCTACCGTGATGGCGAGCCCGGGACTCTGATCGTCGAGATCGGCGTCGAGGTGCTCGGCGATTTCCCCGAGCGCGGCGAGATACGGATCGTGCAGACGCCGCCGGGCGAGGTGGCCACGGCCACGTACTACGGCGACGACTACACGCAGATGGCCCCCGTCTACCAAGCCATCGACCAGTGGTGCGCCAGCAGCGGGCGGCGGCCCGCCGGGGTGAGCTGGGAGGTCTACGGCGATCCGGCCGAGGCCCCGGCGCAGACGCGGACCGACATCTACTTCCTGCTGGAGCCAGCGGCAGGCTGACGCGCCGCCAAAGGCGGGTCGCCCGCACCCGCCCCGGTGGCCCCGCTGGGTCAGGCGCGCCCGGTGCGCTCCAGGGCGGCTTTCCCGGTGCTCTCCGGCTGCCCCGCGAGCTCCTGCTCCTCGTGCACGTAGCGGCCGCCGCGCAGCAGGGACACCCCGGAGGCGATGACGAGCAGGACGATCGCCATGACGAACACGATGTTCAGGCCGTGGTGGAACGGGCCGGAGATGAGCTGCGGGAAGAACACCTTGCCGGTGAGCAGCGCGACGTGGCTGGCGGGCAGGTGGGCCAGAATGCCGGTCGGGCCGAGCAGCTGGGCGACCGGGTTGTAGCCGAGGAAGGCGGCGAACAGGCTGCCGACCGGGGGCAGTGAGCCGATCTTGAATGCGATGGCGTGCGGCACGCCCTGGGCGGCCAGGCCGTGGGTCAGCGTGCTTGGCAGGGTGGCGGCCAGCCCGGCGATCATCAGCGTGAAGAAGATCCCGATCGACAGCACGAAGCCGGAGTTCTGGAACGTGGCGAGCATGCCGGACGCGGCGCCGCGCTGCTTGGCCGGGACGCTGTTCATGATCCCGGCCGCGTTCGGCGCCGAGAACAGGCCCATGCCTGCGCCTGCCACGAAGATCAGCACGGCGAACTCCCAGTAGCTGAAGTCGGTGGGGATGAGCAGCAGCCCGGCGAACGCCAGCGCGGAGACCATTAGGCCGCCGGAGGCGAACCAGCGGGCCCCGTGCTTGTCCGACAGCCAGCCGGATATCGGCCCGGAGACGACGAACCCGCCGGTCAGCGGCAGCAGGAAGATGCCCGCCCACAGCGGGGTGTCTTTGAAGTCGTAGCCGTGCAACGGCAGCCAGATGCCCTGCAGCCAGATGATCAGCATGAACTGCAGCCCGCCGCGGGCAATCGAGGCGAGCAGGGTGGCGCTGATCCCGGCCGCGAAGGCCCGGATCTTCATCAGGTGCAGGTCGAACATGGGCGCTGCGACCCGCGTCTCGACGAAGCAGAACACCACCAGCATGGCGATGCCGCCGAATATGCCGCCAAGCACCAGCGGGCTGGTCCAGCCCATCGAGTGCCCGCCGTAGGGCAGCAGGCCGTAGGTGATGCCCACGAGCAGCGCGATCAGGCCGATCGCGAACGTGACGTTGCCGAGCCAGTCGATCCGGGCCGGGGTCCGGATCCCCACCTCGCGCAGGCTCAGGTAGGACCAGATGGTGCCGATGATGCCGATCGGCACCGACACGATGAACACCAGCCGCCAGTCGACCGCGGCGAGGATGCCGCCGAGGATCAGCCCGATGAACATGCCGGAGATGCCGGCTACCTGGTTGATGCCCATCGCGGTGCCGCGCTGGTTGGAGGGGAACGCGTCGGTAAGGATCGCCGGGGCATTGGCCATCAGCATCGCCCCGCCGAATGCCTGGATCACCCGGAAGCCGATCAGCCACAGCGCACCGGACGGCCCGGTCAGCGGGTCGAACGGCAGGAACAGCGCGCCCAGCGCGAAGATCGCGAACCCGGCGTTGTACATCTTGACCCGGCCGTAGATGTCGCCGAGCCTGCCCAGCGTCACCACCAGCACGGCCGAGACGACCAGGTAACCCATCAGCATCCACAGCAGGTAGCTGACGTTGCCCGGGGTCAGCGGGTCGAGCTTGATGCCGCGGAAGATGGCGGGCAGCGAGATGATCACGATCGACGCGTTGACCGTGGCGGCCAGCATGCCCAGCGTCGTGTTGGACAGCGCCAGCCACTTGTAGTGCGTCCCGCGCAACCTCGCCGGGGTACCCCGGGGCGCGGTGGCGCCGTTCGGGGTGGCACCGCGCCCGGCACTGGCCGTCCCACCGTCGGGTGGCCCCCCGCCCTGAGCGGAGCCGTTGTGCCCGCCAGAGCCGCCTTGCCCGGGTACGTTCGCTTGGCCGTTCGCCGACTCGCTCACCTGCTGCGGATCTCCTCGCTCAGCATTAATTGCCATTAGCAAACTAACAGAGAAAGAGGACTGTACCCAACGTTAATCCAGGTCCGCCAGGCTGGGCAGAGGGCTGCGGTCGCCCAACCTAGCCGAAGCCGGGCTGATCGGGACAGGGACCGGGTTTCCGGGCACCGCCGCCCGGGCACCGCCTGCCGGGCACCGGGACAGGCCATGGCGGATGATCACCAGCGGCCAGCGCGGGCCGGACCGCCTGGATGCGCTCCCGCTGAGCGGTGTACCACCGTTCACGGCCACCGGGCCTGCGGGAACGCCAGCGCGCCCCGCGCCCGCGGCGGAAGCGATGCCCGCGCCCGCGATGGAAGCCAAGCCCGTGCCCGGAGCGGAAGCGAGGCCCGGCCCGGCGCGGCCCGTGCCTGCCCAAGAGAGGTGACGGCGCTGGCCAGCGGCAGATAGTTTCATCAGGTGAGCCCGGCACGCAAACCCAGCGATCTGCGCGCCTCCGACGACGACAGGGAACGCGTCGTGGAGGTGCTTGCGACGGCGGTGGGGGACGGGCGGCTCACCCTTGAGGAGCATTCCCACCGGGTACAGCGCGCCTACCAGGCGCGGACCCTCGGCGAGCTGGCCACGCTGACGACCGACCTGGTGCCGGCTGCTGGCCAGCCGCTCCAGTTGGACGACTCCCGGACGATCACCGCGTTCTTCGCCACCGTGAAGCGGGATGGGCGCTGGGTGGTGCCGGACCGGCTCACCGTGACGGGCGTGGGCGGTCAGGTGATCCTGGACATGCGCGAGGCGCTGCTCCAGGGCATGCACACCGTCCTGAACGTCACCCTGGTCGGGGGCCAGTTGCACCTGGTCGTGCCGGAGCGGGTCCAGGTCACGATCACCAATTCCCGGCAGCCGGGCCGGGTCCGGCCGGATCTGGCCACCCGCCAGGCGCCGACGCCGCCCGGATCGCCGCTGATCGAGGTCCGGTCGTTCACCGTCGCGGGCCGGGTACATGTGCACGCCCCGCGCCGGGGCGGCGCGCGGTGGCGCGACAGGTTCGCCCGGCGGGGCCCGGGGCCGCGCTGACCAGGACACCAGGCCCCCTCATGCCGGTCACACCTTCCCCGGATTCCCGGTCCGCCATTGTCACCAGGCTGCGGTCCGCCGGTTGCGTGTTCGCCGAGGACGAGGCGGAGCTGCTCATCTCCGCGGCCGCCACGCCGGCGGAACTCACTGCCATGGTGGACCGGCGGGCATCCGGCCTGCCGCTGGAACAGGTCGTCGGCTGGGCGGACTTCTGCGGCCTGCGGATAGCCGTGGATCCCGGCGTCTTCGTGCCCCGCCGGCGCACCGAGTTCCTGATCCGCCAGGCAATTGGGCTCGCCCCGCCGCGCCCGGTGATCGTGGACCTGTGCTGCGGTTCCGGCGCGGTGGGCGCCGCGCTCGCCGCCGCGCTGGACCCCGCCGAGCTGCACGCTGCGGACATCGACCCCGCCGCGGTGCGCTGCGCCCGCCGCAACCTCGCCGCGGCCGGCGGCCACGTCCACTCCGGCGACCTCTTCGAGGCACTGCCCGCCGCGCTGCGCGGCCGCGTCGACATCCTGGCCGCCAACGTGCCGTACGTGCCCACCGGGGAGGTCGGGCTGCTGCCGGCCGAGGCGCGGCTGCACGAGCCACGGGTCGCGCTGGATGGCGGCGGCGACGGCCTGGACGTCCTGCGCCGGGTGGCCGCTCAGGCTTCGCTGTGGCTGGCCCCCGGCGGCAGCCTGCTGGTCGAGATCAGCGAACGTCAGGAATCTGATGCATGCGATACGGCCCGGCGTGGTGGCCTGGTCCCACGGGTGGCGCGGTCTGCCGAGCTAGCCGTCACAGTGCTGATCGCCAGCAGGTACACCGGATAACGCCGCCGGGGCGGTCAACCGCAGCCGGTCCGGTGTGTCGCATAGATGATCACCGACGGATTCTCGAACGCCTGCTGGTAGTGCGCCGGGTCGGCGGCGAACGCGGGCAGGTCGGCGCCGTTCCCGACCCGGTACAGCACGACGTAACGCACGTCCTGCCGGACCAGGATGTTCGCGGACTGGCAGCTTTGCGGGTGCAGCAGCACCTCTTGCGAATCGAGCAGCGGGGTCTTGCCCGCCGTGGGCAGGGAACGCGGGTGGGCGATCCGGAACGGGCTGTAGGACTGCAGGCCCGTGTAGCCGCCCATGGCCAGGACGGCCCGGTTGGTGACCCCTGCGTTCATGTACGGCGTCGAGATGATCGTGCCCCCGGTATTGTGCTGCGCCAGCCACTGGCCTGCCGCGGCGACCCGGTGGGTGAGCAGTTCGCCCGCGGACCGGTCGCTCGTGTTCACCGCGTGGCCCGTCTGGGCGAGGAGCATCACCGCGGCCAGGATGCAGGCCGTCGCGGCGGCAACGGCGGGCACCGTCCGCGACGCGGCCCCGCGGATCGGCAGTGAACGGACGATCAGCCCGATGCCAAAGGCCGCCATGACCGACAGGGGCGCGCCGAGGTCGCGCTCGAACCGCTGCGGGAACCCGTCCAGCGACGTCCGGCTGCCCAGGTACATCACGACGCACCAGGCGACGACGGTCGCCGCGGCGAGCACCTGGGCCGGGCGGCGCAGCCAGCGCAGGCTCGCCGCGAGCGCGGCGACCCCGAGTATGCCGAACCACACGATCGGCGGCCCGAGTTCCTTGAGCAAGGCTCCCTGGGAGGCGGGGGCCTGGCTGCCGAGCACGATGGACACCGCGCCGCCGGTGGAGGACTTGCCGCCGAGGATTCCGCCAGGGTTGTAGACGTAGATCGCATAGCAGGCCGCCAGCACCGCCACCCCGGCCAGCGCCAGCAGCAGCGCCCGGGTCTCCCGGCGGTGCCGCCCGTGCAGCAGGTACGGCAGGCAGATCAGCGCCACCAGGACGAACAGCACCGCCGCATACAGGGTGGCGACCGAGTGGTAGAACACCGCGGCGGCGCCCACCACGGCCACCAGCACGGCAGAGCGCACCGTCGGTGCCTCGTAGACCGTGATCAGCGCCGCGACGGTCATCACCAGCAGGAAGAAGGCGGAGATGAGGTCGGGATAGCGGCCCCCGGCGAAGCCGTTGAACGCGCCGGTCAGCACCAGCCCGGACAGCGCCGCCGCGCCGAGCCCGTACTCCCAGCCCCACAGCCGGGTAGCCAGTGCGTAGGCGCCGAGCGCGGTGACCACGAGCAGCATCGGGGCCAGCACCGGGAACAGCGCCAGCGGGGTGAGGCCCGCGAACCTGCAGACGACCGCGGTGAGCGCGGAGAATCCGGGCGGATAGATCAGGTAACCGGGGTACTGGCCGTGCGCGAGCATCTGCTCGGCCATGACCGCGTGCGAGAACTGGTCCCCGCCGCTGACGTAGGGCCACTCGAAACGGACCACGCCGGAGTAGACACGGCACGCGGTCAGCACCAGGATCACGGCAAGGCCGCCGTCCCGCACCACCGGCAGCGGCAGGCCGAACGGCCGCGGGCCCGGCGCGGGCCCGGTGGTGGCCGCCGCGGCCTGCGCCTTTGCCGGGGCTGGCTGGGCCCGTGGCGGGGACTCCGGGGAGGGCTCGCGGTGCCCGGCCGCGCCGGATTCGGATCCCGGCGGGCCCGAGGCGGCCGACACCGGGGACGCCGGCTCCGGCGCGGCCGGTGGCGCCGACAGGAACCCGGTTGCCCCCGGGGACGGTGCCGGTGGGGATTCCGCGGGCTCGGCGGGGCGATGCCACGCCATCAGGGCACCACCGGCGATAAGCGCGACCGCGATGACCGCGAGCACCAGGACCGGTGGGCGGCGGGCCGGCATCATCAGCAGGCCGAGGGCGATCGCGACGGCGACCAGGCCGAGAACCCGCGGGTCTCTGGTCGGTTCCGGCATCCGCAGCACCGGGGCCGCCGGCCCCGGTGCCGGGCCCCTGAGCCGGTAGACGAGCAGGCCCGAGCCGAACACGATGAGCACCGACGCCAGCGCCACCCAGAGCGCGATGCCGCCGCGGGTGACCCTGGCGAGGATCACCGCGACGGTCGGCACCGACGCCATCGAAATCCCGGTGGACCAGGCCAGCCGCTCACCCAGCCCACTGGTCGGCCGCAGCACCGCGGCCCAGAAGTACCCGGGCAGCACGGCCCCGGCCGCTCCGGCCAGCAGCGCGCGGATCAGGTCCGCTACCACGAAACACCGCCGAACATTGAGTCGGGCGCCGGGCACGCGCCGGGCCCGGCAACCGATGAGCACCGAAGAAGACGCACCGTACCTTATGCGGTCAAGCTTGCGCCGGGAGCGCTTTTACCTCCCCCTTTGCGCACCCGCGCCGCGCGCCGCCGCGCCACGCTGCGCATCTGCCCTCCACCCACCGCTCGCCAGTCCCACCCGCCTCGCCCGCCACTTCGCACCCGTCCCAGCCCGCCGCTCGTGACGCTCGCGGCCATGAATGTGAATCTGGGGGGCAAAGAGCAACACCAAACTCACATTCATGACCACCGTAGGAGCCCCCGAGCGAGGGCTTGGGCCGGCGGTCGGCGGTGGGTCAGTCGGCGGTGTCGAAGTTGACCGAACTGTAGGCGCGCAGCTTCCAGAGCTGGTGTTCGCTGGTGATGGTCCGGATCGTGCCCGAGCGTGCCCGCATCACCAGGGAATGCGACATGGCGCCGCCGGCCCGGTACCTGACCCCGGCGAGCAGTTCCCCGTCGGTGATCCCGGTGGCGGCGAAGAACGCGTCCTCGGAGGCGACCAGGTCGTCGGTGGTCAGCACCCGGGCCAGGTCGTGCCCGGCGTCGAGGGCCCGCTTCCGCTCGGCCTCGTCGCGCGGGGCGAGCCGGCCCTGGATAATCCCGCCCAGGCATTTGATGGCGCAGGCGGCGATGATGCCCTCCGGCGTGCCGCCGATGCCGAGCAGCAGGTCAACCCCGGTACCGTCGCGTGCTGCCATGATCGCTCCGGCCACGTCGCCGTCGGTGATGAGCTGGATCCGCGCTCCCGCCGCGCGGACCTCGGAAACAAGGCCCGCGTGCCGCGGCCGGTCCAGGATGACCACGGTCACGTCCTGCGGCGCGCAGCCCTTGGCCTTGGCGACCTTGCCGATGTTGTGCGCGACCGGCGCCTCGATGTCCACCACGTCCGCTGCGGCCGGCCCGGTGACCAGCTTGGACATGTAGAAGACCGCGGACGGGTCATACATCGAGCCACGCGCGCTCACGGCGAGCACCGAGATCGCGTTCGGCATCCCGTTGGCAGTCAGCCGGGTGCCGTCGATCGGATCCACCGCGACGTCGCAGGCGGGGCCGCTGCCGTCCCCTACCTCCTCGCCGTTGTAGAGCATCGGGGCGCGGTCCTTCTCGCCCTCGCCGATCACCACCACGCCCTTCATCGAGACCGTGTTGATGAGTGTGCGCATCGCGTGCACCGCGGCGCCGTCGGCACCGTTCTTGTCGCCCCGCCCCACCCACCGGGCGGCGGCCATGGCGCCGGCCTCGGTCACCCTGACGAGTTCCATGGCGAGGTTGCGGTCCGGCGCCTGCCGGGGCTGCTTCGGGGGCTCGCTTACCGTGACCCCCGGCTCGCCTGGGATGCCGTCGGTCTCGTGATCTGCCATGGCCGGCGCCTTCCGTCAGAAACGAACACTCAGAACGGTGCGGCTGGCTCGCCCGGCCCCGCCTCGTCGGCCGATGCCGCGGTCAGCCGGGCCCTGGCGCCTTCGAGCCACTCCGAGCAGATGGTGGCGAGCCGCTCACCCTGTTCCCAGAGTTCCAGGGACTCCTCCAGGGTGAGTCCCCCGCTTTCAAGCCGCCGGACCACGTCGGCGAGCTGATCGCGCGCCGTCTCGTAAGGGACCGGGGAAGCAGCCTCCGTCACTGTGCCAACCTAGCCGGCGGTGCCCCGGCCGGGCCTGAAGCTGAAGGTCAGGCCTTGGTGCCCTCGTCGGCGGTGACCGACAGCTGGTCCTCGGCGAACCGCACGGTCAGCTTTTCCCCCGGGCTGACGCCGGTGGCGCTGCGGACCACGCCGCCGCCCGGCCGCTGGACGATGGCATAACCGCGCCTCAGGGTCGCCGACGGCGCCAGCGCGAGCAGCCGGGCCCGCAGATGGCCCATGTCGTCGGCGGCGCGGTCAAGGTCGGCGGCCAGGACGCGGCGACCGCGCTCGGTCAGTGCGGTCACCTGCTCCTGCCGCCGGTCGACGTCGCGTATCGGGTCGGCGAGCACCGGGCGGGAGCGCATGCCGTCCAGCCAGGCTCGTTCCCGGTCCAGCCTGCCCGCGACGATCCGGTATGCGCGGGCGCGCAACTGGGCGATGAGGCCAAGCTGCTCGGTCACGTCCGGCACCACCCGGCGGGCCGCGTCGGTCGGCGTGGAGGCCCGGACGTCGGCGACCAGGTCGAGCAGCGGGGTGTCCTGCTCATGGCCGATCGCGCTGACCACCGGGGTCCGGCAGGCGGCCACCGCGCGGAGCAGCGTCTCGTCGGAGAACGGCAGGAGGTCCTCGATCGACCCGCCGCCCCTGGTGATGATGATCACATCCACGGCGGGGTCGGCGTCCAGCCGCGACAGCGCATCGGTGACCTCGGTGACCGCGAAGACACCTTGCACGGCCACCTGCTCGACCCGGAACCGCACCGCGGGCCAGCGCCTGGCCGCGTTCTGCTGCACATCCCGCTGGGCCGCCGAGTCGCGTCCGCAGATCAGGCCGATGCATCCGGGCAGGAACGGCAGCCGCCGCTTGCGTTCGGCCGCGAACAGCCCTTCGGCTGCCAGCGCGCGGCGCAGCCGCTCCAGCCGCGCCAGCAGCTCACCGATGCCGACGGCCCGGATCTCCAGCGCGGCCAGCGAGAACGACCCGCGGGCCACGTTGAACTCGGGCTTGGCCCACACCACCACGCGGGCACCCTCACCAGGTGCCGGGTCCGCCGCGTCCAGCACCGTGCGGGCGCAGATAACCCGCACCGACACAGCGGCCACCGGATCCCGCAAGGTCAGGAACGCGGTGTTGCCGCGCTTGGTCAGCTCGGCGATCTGGCCCTCAACCCAGATCCTGCCCAGTCTGCCCACCCAGTCGCCGACCAGGCGGAGCGCGGTGCGAACGGGGACGGGTGAGTCAGCGGAGGTCTGCAGCGGCATGGCAACACCACAATGGCACTGCGACGCGGCCCGGAGGCGCGTTATCCCGCGCTGATCTTCGCCAGGCGCCGTTCGAGCATGGTGACCACCGGCTCCCGGCGCGCGTGAGCCTTCTCGTAAGCCAGCATCGCCTGGATCGTCGCCGCGTCGAGCACTCGCAGCCGGGCACGCAGCGAGGCAAGCGAGAGGTCGTCGTAGCCGGGCAGCGGTGGCGCCTCGGTGGCCGGCTCCGCTTTGGCTGCGGGTGGCGCCGGGACGGCACTCGTGGCCCGCGTGGCCTTCGCAGCGGGCGTGGCCTTCGCAGCGGGCGTGGTCTTGGCGGCGGGCGTGGTCTTGGCGGGGCGCGTGGCGGGCGTGGTCTTCGGAGCAGGCGGGGCCTTGGCGGCGGGTGCCGTCGTCGTAGCGGGCGCGGCCTCGGCGGTCACTGGGCCCTGGCTCGCCGGCGCCTCGCGCACGGCAGGGTGATCCGCCGCGGCGGGCTCGGTCCGGGTGGTCCCGTTCCGTGGCGGATCCGAGGGCCGCCGGTCCACCGGCAGGCCGGCCGGGGCGCGGTCCGGCGTCAAATCCTGTTCGGCCGCCCGGGCGCGGACCTTGTCGGCGGTCAGCAGGATCTGGCCGATCCCCGCGAAGACCGCACGGAGCATCACCACGGGAGCCTCTTTGATGCGGTCATTGACCTGCGGGATTGGCATGGCGGTTCTCCTGGCATGCGGGTCTGCGTCTCCGCCGGCGGGTGTGCGCCCGCCTGCGTTGCGTGAGTTCATTGTCTCTTCCCGTCCCGTTCACCGCAGCAGGGGCCCGGGAGTTTGTACGGATAAAGTCCCGTCAGCGGTATCCCCCGCGGCGGGGGACAGGGCCCCTGGCGGGCTCGCCTACGATGAGAGGCATGCCTGTCAAGACCCGGCGCGTCCTGCTCGCCAAGCCCCGTGGCTACTGCGCGGGGGTTGACCGGGCGGTGCAGACGGTCGAGGTGGCACTCGAGTTGTACGGCGCCCCGGTATACGTGCGCAAGCAGATCGTGCACAACTCCCACGTGGTCGCCTCCCTGGAAGCCCGCGGTGCGATCTTCGTGGAGGAGGCCGAGGAGGTACCGGAAGGCGCGGTGGTGGTGTTCTCCGCGCACGGGGTGGCGCCACAGGTCCGCGAGGATGCCCGCAAGCGCGGCCTGCACACGATCGACGCGACCTGCCCACTGGTCACCAAGGTGCACAACGAGGCACGGCGGTTCGCGGCGCAGGGCTACGACATCCTGCTCATCGGGCACGAGGGGCACGAAGAGGTCGTCGGCACGACGGGCGAAGCGCCCACGCACATCCACCTGGTGGACGGCCCGGAGGAAAGCGCGAGCACGCAGGTGCGCGACCCGGCCAAGGTCGCCTGGCTGTCCCAGACCACCCTGTCGGTGGACGAGACCCAGCAGACCGTCGCCGCGCTACGGCAGCGGTTCCCGCTGCTGGCCGACCCGCCAAGCGACGACATCTGTTACGCCACGCAGAACCGGCAGGCCGCGGTCAAGGCCATCGCCAGCCAGTCGGACCTGGTCCTGGTGGTCGGTTCCACTAACTCGTCCAATTCGGTGCGCCTGGTCGAGGTGGCTCGCGAAGGCGGCGCCGGCGCCGCGTACCTGGTGGAGGATGCCTCGGCGCTGCGGCCCGAATGGCTGGAGGGCGTCAGCACGGTCGGGCTGACCAGCGGGGCATCGGTTCCTGAGGATCTGGTGGAGGGCATGCTCGCCCGGCTCGCCGAGAGCGGCTTCGACCAGGTCGAGGAGGTCGAGGCGGTGCCCGAGCGGATGCAGTTCGCCCTGCCGCACGAACTGCGCCGGGCCAAGGCGGACCGCAGGAACTAGCGCCCGGCCAGCCCTGGGTTGGGTCCGGGCGAGGTGACAGAGGTTGAACCGCCGACCGGGACCACCATTTGCGGGGGTCCGGGGGTCTCGGACCCCCGCGCTAATACAGCGGACTACGGCGCCGCTGGCCGAAGGCCAGCAAGCATGGCTGACCGTCTCGGCCAGGTCAGCCGGAACGCAGCTCCCGGCGCAGGTCCTGGATGCATCCCGGCAGGCCGCGGATCCAGGTGATGATCACCGTGAGGACCATACCCACGGCCAGCCACGGCGCCACGCTCGCGAGCGTGACCACGCTGCCCAGCACGACGGACATGAACAGACCGCCCGGCACGGTCACCGCACTGACGAGGATCACCGCGGCCAGGAAAAGCAGCGGCGGACTGACCACGACGGTGAGCAGGGCGGCGGTCGCGGCGTACCGGGCGGCCAGCACGCACCCGGTCACGAAGGCCAGGCCGGCCAGCACGGCCCAGCCCAGCCACGCGGCCAGCAGCAGCCCGATCAGGAACACCCCGGCCATGGCCGCCACGGCCCCGCGCTCGGTCAGCCGTGCCGCGGGGCCAGCAGGCCGCTCGGGCGAGCCGCTAACGCCCGCGTGCCCGTCCGGCCGTGCCGCGGGGCCAGCGGGCTGCTCGGGCGAGCCGCTAACGCCCGGCGGCCCGTCCGGCCGTGCCGCCGGGTCAGCAGCCTGCCTGGGCGAACCGCTAGGTAGCGGTGCCATTGCTGTGGACCATGAACAGCTCAGCCGGTGAGCCCTCGGGAGGGATAGCTTCGGATAGTTCAGGCGGAGCCGCTCGCGCCGGTTCGGCTGCCGGGGCAGGTGCCGCCGAGGTCAGTTCGGCAGGGGCAGCCTCTGCCGCGGGTGCGGGAACGACCGAGGCGGTCAGTTCCGGCGCGGACAGCAGCCGGGTGGTCTCCTCCACGATCCGCGGTGCCTCCTGAGTGTCTTCGACCAGGCCGAGCTGGGCCAGCCGGCGGGCGCTCGTCAGCACCCGGGTTTCCAGAGAGCCGACGGTCTGGTTGTAGGCGGCCACCGCGCCGGTGAGCGCCTTGCCCACCCGGTCCATGTGCTGGCCGAGGCCGGAGATGCGCTCGTAGAGTTGCCGCCCGGCGTCGAACACTGCCCGGGCGTTCTCCGACAGCGCCTCCTGCTGCCAGGCGTACTGCGCGGTGCGCAGCATGGAGACCAGGGTCGTCGGGGTGGCGATGTGTACCCGGCGGGCCACCGCATGCTCCAGCAGGCCGGGATCGTACTCAAGCGCCGGGGCGAGGAACGCCTCGCCGGGGATGAACAGCACCACGAACTCCGGTGCCGTCGGCAGCGCGGCCCAGTACGCCTTGGCGGCCAGCCGGTCCACGTGCTCGCGCAGATGCCGGGCATGCGCGGCGATCCGGGTTTCGCGCACGGTCTCGTCCGTGGCCTCGGCGGCCTCCAGGTAGGCCGCGAGCGAGACCTTGGAGTCCACCACGATGTGCTTGCCCCCGGCCAGGTGGATCACCATGTCCGGGCGCAGTTGCCCGTCGCTGGTGGCCACCGTTGCCTGCTCGTCGAAGTCGCAGCGGGCACTCATGCCCGCAAGCTCGACTACGCGGCGGAGCTGCATCTCGCCCCAGCGGCCCCGGGCCTCGGGCCGGCGCAGCGCCGTGACCAGCGCGTGGGTCTGCTGCTTGAGCTCCTCGGAGCTGCGCCGGGTGATGGTCATCTGCTCGGCCAGGGCCGCGTGCGACGCGGCACGCTGTGCGTCCGACTCGCGCAACTGCGTCTCCACCCGGGTCAGGGTCTCCTTCAGCGGCCCGACCAGTCCCTCCACGGCGGCCTTGCGGGTCTCCAGCTCACCCGCGGCGCGGGCGTTCGCGGCGCTGAACCGTCCCTCCGCCATCTCCAGGAAGCGGCGGGCGCTCGCGTCAAGCGCCTGCGCGGACAGTGCCTGGAACCGCTCCGCGAGTTGCCCGTCGACAAGGGCCGTCCGCTGCTCGGCGGCCCGGGCGCGTTCGTCGGCCGCGCTCGCGCGAGCCGCCAGGTCTGCCGCGGCACCTGCCTCCCGGTTCCGTGCCACGAGGAAGCCGATGACCGCGCCCAGCAGCACGCCGATGACGAGCGTGAGCAGTGAGATCAGGGGCATGTCGCCATACTTGCAGCAAGCGATGACAGTTCCCATTCGCCACGCGGGCCGCCGGTCCGGGCCCGCGCGCGGCCCGGAATGCCCCGCAATCCGCCCGGCCGGCGGGATCCCGCCGGTGCCGGGCCTGCTGCGCACCCCGGAACCCGGCCGGCCCAGGGGAACCCGTTCGCGCCGGAAACGCAGCGCTTCCGGGTACCCCGGAATCCGGCCAGGTCAGGTCGGCGGGATCACTTGGTCAGCGTAACGAGGGTAAATTCGCCGGAGCCCGTGGTGGCCACCTTGAGCGTTCCGGTCAAGATCGTCTGCGCCTCGAACTGGGTGGTGCTGCTCCACGAGGCTCCGATGTAGCTGGTGGACTTCTGGGTGTAGGTCGTGCCGCCCAGGGTGCAGCTCTCGGTGATGGGCGTGAGCCCCGTGGCGCCGGAGATCACGCCCGCACCGGTGACCGCGCCGGATGCCAGGCCCTTGACGGTCAGCGATTTCGCCTTCGAGTTGAACACCGGCGCCGCCGCCTGGACCTCCGCGCCGTCGGTGCGGGTCGCCCCGGCCGGGGCGGAGAGGGACACCTTCCTGATCACGTCCGAGAAGTGCACCAGGTGCCCGGGCATGCCTGCGGCGATGCCCGCCGCGATGGGCGCGGTCGGCGCGCCGCCTTGCCCGCCGCCCCACGTGGCGAAACTGCACGCGACCGGCGGCACGCAGGCGGCGTCGACCTGGAGCGAGTTCGGCGTGCTGAACGTCGCTTTCGCGTCGCTGAGCTTCAGGCCCTTCAGGCCCGTGGTGAGCGTCACCGAGCCGGTGAGGGTGCCCAGGTAGTCGGTCTCGCTGCCGGACGAGCAGGTCCCCGCGGTGTGGGAGGTCGGTTTGTAGGACAGGTTCAGCGAGGCGACCGGGGAGAGGTCCGAGTGGGAGTTGATGGTCGCGGCTCCCGTGGTCTTGTTCACGGTGAAGTCGGCACCCGGCATCTGCATGCCCCAGTCGTGGATCTCGGTGCCGCTCAGGTGCGGGGTTTCGATGAGCACATCGATGGTCACCGGGCCGCCCGAGGAGCCGCCGATCAGCGACACGTTCAGTTTCCAGGTATGCCCGCCCGAGGTGATGCCCACGGTGCCGGCGGTGAGGAAGTAGCTGAGGTTCGCCGCCGCCGAGGCCGGTGCGGCTACGGCACCGAGCGTGGCCAGGGACAGCGTCACCGCGAGGACCGCGCCGATGAGAGCGCACATCGTGGTCATAGAGGTTCTGAACTTGCGCATGAAAACCACCCGTCCTGGTCCCGGATAGTGCAGGCACTTTCTGGCAGAGATCGTGCGCCCGGCGCCCGGCCCGATCAATCCGTGAACCCCGCAGAGTTTCTCAGCCGGGATCCGTTCTCACCGTGAACCGGGCTCAGGCGGTGGGCGTCTAGACTGCGCGGGTGAGCTTGTCCATCGGCATCGTCGGCCTGCCCAACGTCGGAAAGTCCACCCTGTTCAACGCGCTCACCAGGGCGAGCGCGCTGGCCTCGAGCTATGCCTTCGCGACCGTCGAGCCCAACGTGGGCATCGTGGGCATCCCCGACCCGCGCCTCAAGGTGCTGGCGGAGCTGAGCGACTCGGCCAAGATCATCCCGGCCACGGTCCGGTTCACCGACATCGCAGGCCTGGTGCGCGGCGCGTCGGAGGGGCAGGGCCTCGGCAACCAGTTCCTCGCGCACATCCGGGAGACCGACGCGATCTGCCAGGTGGTGCGCGTGTTCGACGACCCGGACGTGAGCCACGTCGACGGTGACGTCGCCCCGGCGCGCGATGTGGAGACCATTTCCACGGAATTGATGCTGGCGGACCTCCAGACGCTGGACAAAGCCTTGCCCCGGCTCGCCAAGGAAGTGAAGTTCGCCAAGGATGCAGAACGGCTTCGCGTGGCCGATGCCGCCGCAGCCGCGCAGCGGCTGCTCAACCAGGGGACCACGTTGTCGCAGGGCGCGGCGGGAGCCGGCATCAGGCTCAGTGACCTGCGCGAACTGCAACTGCTAACGGCCAAGCCGTTCCTGTACGTGTTCAATACCGACATGACCGGCCTGGCCGATGAGCAGCGCAAAGAGCTGACCGCTCTGGTGGCGCCCGCAGAGCCGATCTTCCTTGACGTCAAGACCGAGGCCGAGCTCGCGGAGCTGCCCGAGGACGAGGCGACCGAGCTCGCCGCCGAACTCGGGCTCGGTGAGCCAGGGCTGGACCGGCTGGCCAAGGCCGGGTTCGACGCGCTCGGGCTGACCACATTCCTGACCACCGGGCCGAAGGAAACCCGGGCCTGGACGATCCGCGTCGGGGCGACGGCGCCCGAGGCGGCCGGGGTGATCCACAGCGACTTCCAGCGCGGCTTCATCAAGGCCGAGATCGTGTCCTACGACGACCTGGTCGCCGCCGGGTCTATCACCGCCGCGCGCGCCGCAGGGAAGGCCCGCATCGAGGGCAAGGACTACGTCATGCAGGACGGCGATGTGGTCGAGTTCCGCTTCAATGTGTAACGGGGCAGCCGGGGTTCCGGGTGTCCGTAATGCCGCGGAGCCGTGCCCATGCCAGTGCCGTCGTGTGCCGGTCCGCACCGGCCCGCCCGGCCGCAGCGGTCGCCATGGCGCCGGGTTTGCCCGGGTTCGCCGAGCCGGAACGGGGGATATCACCAGGTATGCGGCCCAGGACGCGGCGTACCGGAAGGCGCGGTTTGCCCAACGTGGAGTCACCACGGAGTCACCAGAGGCTGGCGTCCCGTGACGAGTGATCCGCACACGAGGGCCGTTTTAGCGGCATCTGCCCTGATCAGGCAACAATGTCCGAAGAACCTTAAGACCAGGGTGGCGCGTCTGTGCTGCTTCCAATGGCGGCGATCGCAGGCTTGTGAGGTGCTGAAAGGGCTGCCGAGCAGCGTGTTATGGCGCAGAATGGTGCCAACGGACACGGAGAGCACTGCAAGCCATAGCGGTGCGTGCGCAGAAGCAGGGCGGAGGTGCGATGGTTCGCAGGTCGACCGTTGATCGCAGTCCGCAACCGGATCTGTACGGTACGGCCTACGATCCGGGGGCCGGAAACCAGCAGGCTGGTACCGGCAAGCGACCGCGCTCCGGCCCCGGCTGGCGTGGTGCCGGAGGCCGCTGGCTCGTCTGGACGTTCCGCGTGGTGGTCTGGGCGGTCCTGCTCATCATCGGTTACCGCGGCGTGATGGCGATCGTCCTGAACGAGACGCCGCCCGGTAAGACCACCCCTGCCCCGGCCGCGTCAACGCCGGGCTTCCCGGTCCAGGAAGCCAGCGCGTACGCGTTTCAGTTCGGCCAGGTGTACCTGAACGCCAGCCCGGCCACGGCCAGCCAGCGGGAAGGTGAACTGGCGCCGTTCCTGCCGCCCAATGCCGCCGATCCGCAGCTCGGCTGGAACGGGGGCGGCTCGCTGACTCTCCAGTCTGAGCAGGTCGCAGGTGTCCGGGTGGAGGACTCTCAGCATGCGGTGGTCACCCTGCTGGCCCGGGTGAACGGCAAGATGATGGAGCTGGGCGTGCCGGTCTACGCTGCCGCGGGCGGCCTGGGGATCTCCGGGGAGCCCGCGTGGCTGCCAGCGCCGAAGTCCGTCGCGCAGCCCGCGCCGCCGTCAGTCAATACCGACAACGCCACCGAATCGCAGCTGATGGGGCAGCTTCCCGCGTTTTTCAAGGCTTACGCGAGCGGGGATCAATCCACCCTCGGCCGATTCCTTGCCTCAGGCACTTCCGTGACCGGCCTGGGCGGCTCGGTTACGTTCGGTTCTGTCACTGGCGTCACGGCACCGGTCGGCGGCACCGTCCGTCACGTTGTTGCTACCGTCGTCTGGGAAATCCCTGGGGCCGCGGCAACGGGAACGCGGGCGGTAAACACGACGGCTAACCTCGAGATGACCTATGCGCTGACCATTGTGAGGCAGCATGGCACCTGGTATGTCCAGAGCATTGCCCCATCCACCCAGGCCGGCGGGCAGCCGTGACCTCGCGCCGGGTTGACTGTTCTGCGACGCTCCTCACACGCAATGCCCCCAACCCCGGAGTAGGACGATGTCGTTCCATTCGCTGATCGTGGCAGCGCCCCTGTCACTCAACACGTCCGGCCTGGTGTCGTACTTGCAGGGTCTCTTTGGCCCGTTGTTCCTGGGGATCGTCGGAATCGTGGCGCTCTTCTTCCTGTTCACGCGCGAGATCATCCGGTTCGTCCAATTCGTGGTCCTTGCCGTCGCGATCGCTGTGATCTTCTATACCCCAAGCATCGTGCAAACGCTTGCACAGGGGATCGCGAAGGCACTGGGCGTCCACTGATCTCCGTCCGGGCGTAAGGAGAGCGACCGGTGGAGCTGCCCACCTATACGAGCATCTGGCGGATCGAGAAGAGGCTGTACAAGCTCTACGATTTCCGCCTGCCCATGCCGCTGCCCGTTGGGCAGATCGCAGTCTTCACCGCCGTTACGGTGCCCTATGTAGTTCTTCTTACGCTGTTCGGCCTGCCGTTTAACCACAATTTGTTCTGGCTGTATGTGCTGCCGCCTGGCCTGCTCACGTGGCTGGCTACCCGGCCGGTACTGGAAAGTAAACGCCTGCCCGAACTGCTCATTTCCCAGATGCGTTATCTGGGGGAGCCGTCCACCTGGTGCCGCATGGCACCATTGGCCGAAAAAGACCAGGTCGTAGTGGTCGGCCGGGTGTGGCGGCAGGTCGGCGCTACCGCCACGGCCGAGGCCGCCCAGGCCGAGATCGCCGCCGAGCAGGACCAGGCCGTCGGCGAGTTGCCGGTGACCGCGAGGCCCGCGCTGCCGGCCGCGACCCCGGTGGTGCGGCCGGTCGCTGCGCAGGCCGCCACCGCGGCTACCGTCCCGGCGCGGCGGGCCCGGGGCCGGCAAGGGCGGGGCCGGCTGGTCCGGCAGAGCCAGGTTCCGGAACGCCTGGCGCCTGAGGAGGCTCCGGCCGGGCTGCCACGGGACGAGCGGCCCCGGCAGGCCGCCGAGCCGCGGGAGAGCCGTTGGGCGCGTGCGGCGGGTACGTCGCGCCGGACGCCGGCACCGGGGCGGCCGGGGGCACCCGACCCGGTCAGGGCACCGGACCCGGTCAGGGCACCGGACTCGGTCAAGGGCCCGGACCCGGTCAAGGGGCCGGGGCAGGCCGGGGAGGCGCAGGGAACGCCCATCGCTGGTGTCGGCTGGGCCAGGGGCATGAGCGCGGGAACCTGGCGGGATCCGGGCCTGGCGGGATCGGCCGGCCACGGGCGTCACGCGGCGCCGGCCAAGCCGCCCACGCCGCCCGCGCCGGTCGGTTATGCCGCGGGTGGGAACGCGCAGCCGATGGCTCCGGGCACGAGTGGCCCGGTCGATGGCGGCCCGGTCACCGGCCGCGCAGGCCAGCATCCCCGGGACTCGGGGACCGGCGGCGACGCGGGCACCGGCTGGCCGATGATCGGTTACGGCACGGTTGCGAGCGCCCGGCCTGCTGATCCGGCTGCGAGCGCCCGGCCTGCTGATCCGGCTGTGAGTGCCCGGCCTGCTGATCCGGCTGTGGGCGCCCGGCCTGCTGATCCGGCTGTGGGTGCCCGGCCTGGTGACCCGGCCGGGGATTCGCGTCCTGGCCAGAATTACGGTCCGGACCAGAATGCAGGCCCCGGCTCGGACGAAGGCGCACACAGCGCCGCAGGCACGGGCTGGCCGGTCGGCTATCCGACCGATGCGAGCATGCGGCCTGGCGAGCAAGCAGGGCCCGTCGGCCCGGCGCCGGGCCCCGGCGCGGCTGCTCGCCCCGGCGCGGCGCGTGGTCCCGGTCAGGCCGGGGACGCGGGGCCGGCCTCTGAGGCGGACCGTGTCGTGGGCGCGGCCGGCGCCGCCGGAGGGCGGCCGGGCATTGGGCGGGTGGACAGCACCACTCCGGGTACTGCCGCGCTGCCAACGTCGGCTACGACGCCGGGAAGGCCAGAGCCGACGGCAGCTGGGCCGGGAACGCCGGCTGGGCCGGGAACGCCGGCTGGGCCGGGAACGCCGGCTGGGCCGGGAACGCCGGCTGGGCCGGGAACGCCGGTGGCCGGAGCGAGCGATGCCGGGCCACAGCGGCCCGCGCAGCCTCAAGCCCCAGATTCTGCGACCGCATCAGAAACCCCTGCTCCGGAGGCATCCGCCCCGGAGGCACCTGCCACGGAACCCCCTGCCACGGAACCCCCTGCCACGGAACCCCCTGCCACGGAACCCCCTGCCACGGAACCCCCTGCCACGGAGGCATCTGCCCAGGAGCCTCCTGCCCAGGAGCCTCCTGCTCCGGAGGCACCTGCCGCGCAGCAGCCTCCGCCGCCGCCCACCGTCCCTCGCCGGCCCGCGCCGGTGGTGATCGTCCCGGCACAGCGATCCCTGGCGGGCCCGCCGCCGGCTGCCCCGGCCCGGCCGCAGCCGTCTCCCGTGGAGCGCGCGCTGAGCGGTCCCGGCGAGCGGCGCACCACGGGCTGGCGTGGCCATGTCACGGTGGTCCCTGGCGGGCGTGGCCCGGGGCGTCCCGACCATGTCAAGGAGGCCCGGGCGCGGGCCGTGCTGCCGCTGGACCGGCCGCGGCTGGTCGTTGTGCTCGGCTGCACCGTGGGCGCGGGCCAGACGGTGACCACGCTCATGCTCGCCGACCTGCTGGCCGGCCTGCGCGGGGAGCCCGTCGCCGCGCTCGACCTCAATCCCGGCCCCGCCTCGCTCACCGAGCTTGCCCGCGTCCCGGCGATCACCGTGAGCGCCCTGCTGGCCGACAGAGCCCCCGGCGCCCACGCGGCGAATGCCGGGCACCGGAGCCCTGCTCCCGTCCGCGGCGCTCCCACCAGGGGGGCCCGCACCCGGGGCCGCCTGGACGTGATCTGCCAGGACGCGGCACCCGACGGTGGCACGGCGCTGCCGAACCTGCAGCACGACCGGCTGATCAGCGTCCTGGCATCCCGGTACCCGCTCACGTTCGCGGACCCGGGCGCCCCGGCAGTGGCCAAGTTGCTGGCCGAGGCCGGGCAGCTGATCCTGGTCGCCCCGGCCAGTCCCGACGCCGCCCAGGCGGTCTCCATGACCTCCGAGTACCTCGCCGGTCACGGCCACGGCGCCCTGGCCAGGCACTCCATTGCCGTGCTTAACGGCGTCAGCCAGCGCAGCGTGCGCCACGCCGAGCAAGCCGAACAGGTGCTGCGGGGCAGGTGCCGGGCCATCGTCCGGGTGCCCTGGGACGACCACCTGGCCGAGCCGGAGGCGGAGCGCGGCATCAGGGACAGCCTGGAGGCCGTGGGCGGGCCGCCGAGGCTGGCCAGGCTGCGCCCGGCGGTGCTGCAGGCCTACACCGCGCTGGCCGGGGTGCTGGTGAGTTCGCTCGCGGATGACCCGGTGCGGCGCAGGGCGGCGCGGTGACCGCCCGCACCCGCCGGCGCAGCCGGATGAGCGTCCGCTACTTCGACGAATCCATTCTGCTGACCGAGACACATGCCTGGGCCTACTACCGGCTGCCGACGCACGCCTACGAGTTCACCACCCCCGCCGAGCGGGAGGCACTGGCCATCAACATCACGGTCGCGATGGCCGCGATCCGGTTGCCCGAAGCGGAGGTGCACCTGCGGGTGGCGCACCGGTCCTACCCGGCCGCGCAGTGGGCGGCGCGGCTGGACGCGACTTCCGACGGCGGCCCGGGGTGGCGTGACTACCTGGACGAGATGTACCGGCACGTGTGGGCGAAGGACTTCTGGTCCAAAGAGGTCTACCTGGGCGTGCGGCTGGGCCAGCGGGGGATGCGGGCGCAGCTGTCCGGCGGGATGTTCTCCCAGTTCATCAACGCCTACCGGGCCAGTGAGCAGGCACTGGGGCTGAACGACGAGGCGGTCTCTGCTGCGGAGATCGCCAAGTGGACCGACCAGGCCGAGCGGCTGGGCCGGGCCCTGGCCGGGAGTGTGCTGCGTGCCCGGCACGCGACCAGCGAGGAGATCGCCTGGCTGTTCCGGCACACCCTGTCCGGGACGGCGGGGGATCCGCCCAGTTCGGCGGTGCGGCGGCGTACCTGGGGCGCGGGGGAGCTCGAGGCACTGCTTGAGGGGCAGGTGCACAACGGCAGGACGCTGCTGCACCTGGAGCAGCCCGAGGGGGAGTCCTGGGCGGCGTTCTTGTCGTTCTCCCGGTTCCCCGACGTGATGAGCTTCCCCGACGGTGAGCCGTGGCTGCACTTCGCCGACTCGCTGCCGTTCCCGGTCGAGATCAGCTCCCGGATGAAGCTCATCTCCCCGGCCAAGGCGAGCAAGGACGTGGGCCGGCGGCTCGCCCACGCCAGGGACATGGACGCGCACATCCGCGAGGCCGGGGTCGACCTGCCGCTGGCGCTGGCCGAGCAGCTTGAGGCCGCCCGGATGCTGGAGCACGGGATCACCAAGGAACGGCTGCCGTTCGTCTACGGCTGGCACCGGCTGTCGGTGGCCGCGCCGACCAGGGAACTGTGCCAGCGCCGGGTGGAGGCGCTGGTCGAGCACTACCGCGACATCGGCATCGACGTGGTCAACTCCACCGGCGACCAGTTCAGCCTGCTCCGCGAGTCGCTGCCCGGCGAGCGGGTGCACCTGTCGTCCTACGTGCAGCGCCAGCCGCTCTACACGATCGCCGGCGGGGTGCCGACCGCTACCGTCGCGCTGGGTGACATGCCCGCGGGTGGCACCACGGGCCACGCGGGCGTGACCGAGAGCGGCGAACAGGATCTGGGCTGGGTCGGCCCCTACATCGGGGAGACCATGGGCCGGGCCCGCTCCATCGTCCACTTCGACCCGCTGCTCGCCGCGGTCCGCAACCGGCCCACCGCGGTGGCGATCACCGGTGAGCCCGGGGGCGGCAAGACCACCCTGGCTCTGCTGCTGATCATGCAGCTGGCATTGCGCGGGGTGACGATCGCGGTGATCGACCCGAAGGGGGACGCCGAGCCGCTGGTGGACGTGCTGCAAGCGCGGGGGCGCAGGGCGCGGGTGCTGCCGCTCGGGTCGGCCGCGCCGGGTCTGCTTGACCCGTTCTCTTTCGGCGACGACCTGGCCGCCCGGCGCACCATGGCCACGGAAACGCTGCGGCTGCTGCTGCCCCGGATGTCGGAAGAACGCGAGAGTGCGATGATCCAGGCGGTAGCCGCGGTGGCCGCCCGGGAGAAGCCCAGCCTGGGCGGGGTGGTCCGGCACCTGGAAGCATCCTCCGACCCGGCGTCGAAGAACCTGGGCGCGGTGCTGCACTCGATGTCGGAGATGCGGCTGGCCCGGTTGTGCTTCTCGCCCACCGCCGGGCAGCGGATCGACGCCGAGGGCTGGACCACCGTGTTCACCCTGGCCGGGCTCACCCTGCCGGACGCCAGCGTGAACCGCGAGGACTTCTCCTACGAGCAGCGGCTGTCGGTTGCCCTGCTGTACCTGGTCTCCCAGTTCGCGCGCAGGCTGCTGAACGGGATGGACCGGCGCGCACCGAAGGCCATCTTCCTGGACGAGGCCTGGGCGATCACCTCGACCCCGGAGGGGGCCAAGCTGGTCCCCGAGGTGTCGCGGATGGGCCGGTCCCGCAACACCGCCCTGATCCTGGTCTCCCAGAACGCCGGTGACCTGCTGGCCGAGCAGGTCACCAACTGTATTTCCTCGGTGTTCGCGTTCCGGTCCTCCGAGCGGGTCGAGGTGGCCAACGTCATGGCGCTGCTGGGCGTGGAGGCCTCTGCCGAGCACCAGGCCGTGCTGCGCGGGCTGGGCAACGGGGAATGCCTGTTCCGCGACCTGGAGGGCCGGGCGGGCCGGATCGCCATCGACCTCATCTCCGAGGAGATGCAGCGCTGGCTGGACACCAACCCCACCCGGGCCCGGCCCGGGGAGCCAGGGCCGGGCGCCACGGCCGCCCGGCACGCACGGGCCGAGCCAGGGCACGGCGATGCCACATCCACAGGCCCACAGTCCACGGGGGACGCATCAGGGCCACCCGCGCGCGCGGCCGGGCAGGCCCCTCCGCCCGCTGGGTACGGACGAGAAAGCCAGCCGCTGGGAGGCGGGGTACCGGGTGCCCGGCCGCCGGGAGATCCAGCGCGGGAGACGCAGGCTACCCCGGGTGAGTTACGCCGGTACAAGCCGCTCTCGGGCGGGCCCCCGCATTGATCAGGAAACCCGATATGCCATCGCCGCAGGTCAACCCCCATGTCGCTGACTTAGCCAACTCCACGAGGTCCGGAGACCCGGATATGCCGACGTCGCCCCCGAAGCCCCCGCATGCCCCGCACACCTCGCAGTTCCTGAAGTCCCCGCAGCCGGGGCGCCAGATCCGGCGTTGCGGCCGTGCCGTCGCCCGCCCCGCCTGGCGCGCGCTGCTGCTTGCCGGTGCGGTCGCAGCGATGCTCGGCATGCCGGCGGTGGCCCAGGCGGCCGCCGGACCCGCCCGTGCCACGCTCGCCACAAGCTCAGCCTCTTCCGCGCTCCGCGCCAGCGCCGTGACCACCACCGCGGTTCAGGTCCCGGCACAGCCGGCCGCCCCGACCGGCGGCATCTGCTCGGTTCCGGGGATCGGCGACATCGGCGGCCTGCTCGGGTTCTGCGCGGCCGGGTCCAGCGGCATCGTCGGCGACCTGAACAACATCTGCCAGCCGTCCGTGCCCACCCCGGAATCCGCCACCGGCGGGATCGACGCCCTGATCCGGCCGCCGGCCGGTACCGGCAGCGCCGGCAAGCCCACCCTGTACGACAGCTACGGCATGGCCGGGCAGTCCTGGAACGCCTTCGACCTGCAGTGCTCCGACATGGCCTCGCTGGTGGGGAACAACATCGCCGGGGTGGTGTTCGACGCGGCCAAGGCCCTGGACCGGGTCACCATCACCGTGTACCAGTCCGCCGCGGGCGAGGGCATCCTGTCCTGGCTCACCGGCGCGGTGGACAAGCTGGTCACCACCCTGGGCAACGCCGTCTACTTCCCCTACCTGGCGCCGGTCGTGATCCTCGGCGCGATCTGGCTGGCCTGGCAGGGATTGATCCGCAAGCGGGCCAGCCGCACCATCGAGGGCACCCTGTGGATGGTGCTCGCGTGCGCCGCCGCGATCTGGCTGATCGGGCGGCCCGCGGACTTCACCGGGGCCGGCAAGGCCGTGTCCGACGGCATCAGCCAGGCGCTCAACGTCGCGTTCGCCAAGCTGCCCGCGCCGCACCAGAGCAACTGCGTCCCGGTGGGCACCAAGGACCCGCAGACCCCGCCGCAGGCCAACTTCAACTTCTCCTCCGGCAACACCATCGTGGACGCCAACGCCAACGAACTGTGGACCGTGCTGGTCTGCAAGCCCTGGCTGGCCGGCGAGTTCGGCACCATGGCCTACACCACGGGCAAGGGCGCCCCGACCGTGGTCAACACCTACGGGCGGCAGTTGCTGTGGGCCCAGGCGATCGCCGCGAACGAGAAACCCACGGCCAACGTCATCCAGGCCAAGGAGAACGCCTACACCGGCCTGGCGGCCTCGCTGAAACAGAAGGACCCCGGCGCGTACGCCCTGTTCCAGGGCAAACAGTGGACCACCCGGCTGGAGATCGGGTTCGCGGCACTGTTCGCCGCGCTGCTCGCCGGCGTGCTCGTGCTGCTCATCGCGATCACCCTGATCCTGCTGAAACTCGGGTTCCTGCTGCTGCTCGTGGCCGGGCCTTTCTTCCTCATCGTGGGTACCCATCCGGGCTTCGGCCGGGTCGTCGCGCTGCGCTGGGGCGAGCTGCTGATCGGGGTGCTGCTCAAACAGGCGGCCATCGCGATCGTGCTGTCCGTGCTGCTCTATGCCTATTCGCTGATCATGGGCACCAGTGACCTGGTGCTGCCGTGGGCGCTGAAGATCCTGATGATCTCCCTGGTCACCGTGGCGGTGTTCATCTACCGCAAACCGTTCACGCACCTGTTCTCCGCGGTCGGCTACGGCGTCATCGGTTCCAGGGAACAGGCCGACGCTTCCCTTGCCCGGGCAGGGAGCACCGCGGCCCGCAACACCCGCGACGCGGCCACCGTCGGGGTACCCGGGTTCGCCGCCTACCGTGCGGCCCGCTGGGCGCGGCGCAACCCGGCCCAGGCAGCCGGCGTTGCCGCGCAGGTCGCGACGGCCGGGGCGACGGCTGGCACGGCGGGTGCCCTGGCCGGTGCCGCGGCCGCGGGCTCACCGGGTGCCCAGGGCACGGCCGCCGAGGCAGGCGCCGCGGCTGCCGAGGCAGGCCAGGGTGCCGCACCTGACCACACCGTCAGCCCCGGGGCCGGGGCCGCCGCGATGGGGCGGGCCAGGGCCGGGGTGAACGGCGCTCCGGGCCGCACCCCGCCGCCGCTGGACCTGCCGCCGCGGTCCGAGGAGGGCTCCGCGCGGCCGGCCTCCGGCTGGGCCAGGACCGGCAGCAACGGCCCCCTCGTCGTGCCTTCCCAGTCCAGGGCCAGGGCGCCGGGCTCCGCCGGCCAGCCCGCTGGCGGCCCGCAACAGCAGCAGGCCAGGTCCGTTGCCCCCGGCCCGTTCGGTGGCGGCAGCCACCCCGGCGGCCACTCGGGCGGCGGCTACTCGGGCGGCCAGTCCGGCGGCGGCCAGTCCGGGAACGGGCGGGCCCCGGCGCGGGCGGCACCCGCGCCCCCGCCCCGCTCAGCGGCATCCCACGCGCCGGCACCCCGTTCGGCGCCGCCCACGCGCCGGACGGCCCCGCCCGCCGCGCCCCGGGCCGCGTCGCACGCTCCGCCACCGGCCGCCCCGCGGGCGGGCTCACCGGCGCCCGGCAACGGCGCCCGTGGTGACGAGGCCGGCCCGACCCCGTTCTGGCTGCGCCCGCTGCGGCGCCGGAAGTAGCGCGGCGGCGATGGATCTCACGTCGGCCCAGCGCAAGCTCGTCTTCGCTGGAGTCGTGCTCGTCCTCGCCGCGCTGGGCGCGTTCCTGATCATCCCCGCCACGCTGGGCCAGGGCAGCAGTACCGGGCACGGCCGGGCCGTCGGGCTGTCCACGCCGCTGTCGCCGTCCCCAGGTCCGGCCGGCCAGCCGGGCACGGCATCCGGCGGCCTGGGCTCCACCCCGGCGCCAGGTTCCACCCCGCCGGGTGCCGGGCCGGATATCTACGCCTGGCTGCCGTTCAGCCAGGCTGGCCTGGCCGGGGCGGTCGACCTGGTGCGCAAGTTCGCGGCGGCGTACGCCAGCTACACCTACACGCAAAGCACGGCCAGCTACGAACGGCAGTTCAGCGGCCTGGCCACCGCGCAACTGGCGACCGTGCTCGCGCGCGGCTTCGCCACCCCCGGCGTGGCCCAGATAAGGACGCAGCAGAAGCAGATCGCCACCGGCACCGGGAAGATCACCGCCATCCGCGGCTTCGGGTCCAACAACATCACGTTCGTCGTCGCGATCACCCAGAGGGTCACCGGCACCAGGGGCACCAAGCAGACCACCACCAGCTACGCCGTCACGGTGACCGGTGCGGCAACAACCTGGCAGGTGGAAGACCTGGAACTTGCTTCGGCGGGGAACACGTGACCTGGCAGGCCAGCTGGCGCGTGTCGGGGCGTACCGCAGCGGTAGTCGCCATCGGCATGGTCGGCCTGCTCGTACTCGGCCTCGCCCTCGCCGGCGCGGGCATCACCGGTGGCAGCATGCTGTTCGCGGCCGGCCAGGGCTGCGGCGCCGGCGGCGGCGCCGTGGTGACCGCGGCGGTCCAGCCGGCCCCGAGCAAGGCCGCGGGAACCGCCATTCCCGCCAACTACCTGCACCTCTTCCAGCAGGCCGGGCACACCTACGGGGTGCCGTGGACGATCCTGGCCGGGATCGGCGAGGTGGAGTCCAACGACGGCCGGTCCACCCTGCCCGGCGTGCACAGCGGGGCCAATGCGTTCGGCGCGGCCGGGCCGATGCAGATCGGCATCGGCGGTGCGGCGGGGAACACCTGGGGCGGCGCACCCATCCACCCAGCGGGCGAGCATGCCGGCGGGGTCGCCACGGATGGCAACGGGGACGGCACCGCCAGTGTCTACGACCCGGCCGACGCGATCGGCGGCGCCGCGAAGTACCTGCTTGAGCACGGGGTGCTGACCAGCCCGAGCGGCGCCATCTTCGCCTACAACCACCTCACCTCCTATGTGCAGGCGGTGCTGCACTGGGCCGGGGTGTACTCATCCGGTGGCTTCACGGTCACCGCGGCCCAACCCGGGCCGCAGGCGTCCTGCCAGCCGGGCACCACCGCCATCACGGTGCCGAACCAGACCGTCGCCGCCGTGATCGCCTTCGCGCGGCAGCAGATCGGCAAGCCCTACCAGTGGGGCGGGACCGGGCCGGACGCGTTCGACTGCTCCGGGCTGATGATGATGGCCTACCGCTCGGCGGGCATCGACATCCCGCGCACCTCGGAGCTGCAGTGGGTGTGGGGCCCACAAGTCCAGCCGGGCCACGAGGAACCCGGTGACCTGGTGTTCTTCGCCGGTTCCGACGGCACGACCACCTCGCCGGGCCATGTCGGCCTGGTCATCGGGCACGACCTGATGATCGAGGCGTACGCGACCGGGTTCCCGATCCGGATCTCGCCCTTCGGCACGCCCAAGGCGGCCCCCGGCGACACGAACCCGGTCGGGTTCACCCGCCCCTGGGCGCATTCCGGCGTGCCGCTCGCCGGCCAGGCCCTGGGCGGCTGACGTGCCATTGACTCGGGGCTTAGCCAGGCCCGATGATTCGACTACTGCCAGTGACCGGATGGAAGGGGAGCCGTCTGCCATGCGCCTTGGGATCTCGCGCCATCGCCGTGCCCGTCTCGCTGCGGCGCCGACCGCTCGCGGCCTCGCCGCAGTGGCGGGAGGATCGCTCCTGGTCATCGCGCTGTCCGGGACGGCGGGAGCAGGTGTCTCCGGCCCGCTCGGCGCCAGCGGGCCGCCCCGGTACGTGGCGCTCGGCGACTCCTACACGGCCGGCCCGCTGGTCCCCAACCTGACCGGGTCCCCGGCTGGGTGCCTGCGGTCCACGCACAGTTACCCGTTCGGTGTGGCCGCGGGAACCGGCGCGGCCACGTTCACCGACGTGAGCTGCCAGGGCGCGACCACGGTGGACATGACGCACTCCCAGTCCGTGCCGCTGGGCACCAACCCACCGCAGGACAACGCCCTGTCCGCCAGCACCACGCTGGTGACGCTCCAGATCAGCGGCAACGACATCGGCTTCAGCGACATCATCATCCACTGCACGACGCTGAGCCTGACCGACCCGTTCGGCTCGCCGTGCAAGGACCACTACACCTCGGGCGGCACCGACAAGCTCCAGGCGAAGATCAACGCGGCCGAACCGAAGGTCGCCGCGGACCTGCGGGGGATCCACGCCGACGCGCCGAACGCGAAGGTGCTCCTGGTCGGGTACCCGGTGATCCTGCCCAGCAGCGGCGACGGCTGCTGGCCGCTGGTGCCGATCGCCTACGGCGACGTGCCCTACCTGCGCGGCGTGGAGAAGGCGCTGAACTCGATGCTCGCCTCGGTGGCCGCCGCGAACAACGCGACGTTCGTGGACACCTACACCGCGAGCATCGGCCACGACGTGTGCCAGGCCCCAGGGACCAAGTGGGTCGAGGGCCTCATCCCCACCTCGCCCGCGGCGCCGTTCCACCCCAACAGGCTCGGCGAGCAGGAGATGGCCCGGCAGGTGCTCGCCGCCCTCGGCTGACCGCGCACGCCCGCGCCCGCGGCCGGCCGCGGCCCCGGGTCCGGCAGGGGCCGGCGACACCTGACGTCTTTAGGCTGCCGAACGCTCCCCGGGGCCTGCCTACTCCGTCGCGGTCCCCTGGCCCGGGCCGGGCCAGGGGACGGCGCCGTGCGTGGCCAGCGCCGCCTGCGCTGCGTCGAACGTCTCGTGCAGCAGCAGGATCGCGCCGGGGCCACTGGCCAGCGCCAGGGCCGCGCGGAGGGCCCCGGCCGGGCCGCTGGCCGTCTCGATCGTGATGCCGGGGCGGCGGGCCGCCAGCGTGGTGCTGATCAGCTCGGTCATCTCACCCGGGCGCCGCCCGCGCAGGTCGGAGTCCTCGTAGATGACCACCCGGCCGAACCAGTCCGCGATGGCGGCTGCCGTCTCGCGGACCAGGTCGTCGCGGCGGTCCCCGGGCAGGGTCACCGCGGCGACCGGGGTACCGCCCCAGGCCTCGTGCATCAGCCGTCCCATGGCGGCCAGCGCCGCGGCGTTGTGCCCGTAGTCGGCCACCACGGGCCGGCCATAGATCTGGTACACGTTGCCGCGCCCGGGGTTGGCCTGCTCGGCGGTGAAGGTGACCAGTGCGCGCCTGATGTCCTTCGCGCTCACCCCCAGGGCGCGGCATGCGGCGCAGGCGGCCAGCGCGTTGGCGATCAGGTGGGCCGCGGAGCCGCCGAACGAGCCGGGCAGCTCGGCCACGCTGAGCAACTCGTGCTCCTCGCCGCCGCGGGTCTCCACGAGCATGCCGTCCCGCAGCTCACAGGTAGCGCCGCCGCTCATCCGGTGCGCCAGGACGACCGGGTTGCGGCCGTCCAGGCTGAAGTACCTGACCACCGGGTTGCGGGCCCGCACCGCGGGCCGGGTGGCCAGTGCGGCGCTGCGGCTGTCGTCGGCGTTGAGTACCAGCGTGCCGCCGGGCTGGATCTCCTCCGCCACCAGCGCCTTGACGTCGGTCAGCTCGTCGAGGTCGTCGATACCGTCCATGCCGAGGTGGTCGGCGGTGATGTTGGTGACCACAGCGACGTCGGCCCGGTCGTAACCCAGGCCGCGGCGCAGGATGCCGCCCCGCGCGGTTTCCAGCACGGCCACCTCGACCGCAGGGTCGTCGAGTACCAGTTCCGCCGACCGCGGCCCGGACGCGTCGCCGAAGTCGACTGGCCGGCCAGCCACCTGGACCCCGTCGGTGGTGGTCATGCCGACGGTCATCCCGGCTTGGCCGAGGATGTGGGCGATCATGCGGACAGTCGTGGTCTTCCCGTTCGTCCCGGTCACCGAGACCACCGGGATCCGGGCCTGGGTGCCGGGCGGGTAGAGCCGGTCCAGGATCGCCCCGGCGACGTCCCGGCCGCGCCCGGCGCTGGGCTCCAGGTGCATCCGCAGCCCCGGCGAGGCGTTCACCTCAAGCACCGCGCCGGTCCAGGTGCCACGCTGCCCGGGCAGGCTGCCGCGCACCGGTGCCGAGATGTCGCCAAGCCGCACGTCCACCCCGCATACGTCCAGGCCGGTCACCGTGGCCGCACGGCAGCACAGCGCGGCCACGTCGGGGTGGACCTGGTCGGTGACGTCGGTGCTGCAGCCGCCGGTGGACAGGTTCGCGTTGCGGCGCAGCCGGACCGCTTCGCCCGGTCCTGGCACGCAACCGGGATCCAGGCCCTGGGCGGCCAGGCAGGCCAGCGCCTCACCGTCCAGCGGGATCTTCGTCAGTGGCCGGGCGTGGCCCTCGCCGCGCCGCGGGTCGGCGTTCGCCGCCTCGACCAGCGCGGTGATGTCGTGCACGCCGTCGCCGGTCACCGCCGGGGCGCGCACCCGGGCCGCCGCGATCATCCGCCCCTCGACCACCAGGACGCGGTAGTCGGTGCCCGGCATGTACTTCTCCACGATCACGGCCGGCCCGGCCACGGCGGCCCGGCGGTAGGCCTCGGCGGCCTTCTCGGCCGTGGTGACCCCGACGGTGACTCCGCCGCCCTGACTGCCGCTGCGCGGCTTGACCACCACGGGCGCCCCGAGCCGGGAGAACGCCTCGATCGCGCCGGCCGCGTCCCAGACCACCGTGCCGGGCGGCACCGGCACGCCCGCGTCGGCGAGCAGTTGCTTGGCCAGCACCTTGTCACAGGCAATGTCCACGCCGACCGCGGAGGTCTGGTCGGTGAGCGCGGCCCAGACCAGCCTGCGGCGGCTGCCGTAGCCGAGCCGCAGCAGGCTCAGGTCACCGACCCGGCGGACCGGGATCCCCCGGTGGCGGGCGGCCTCAGCCAAGGCCGCGGTGCTCACGCCGGGCCTGGTCCGCTCGATCTCGGCCGCGATCGGCGCGATGGCCTCCGCCAGGCCGGGGGAGCGCTCGGCGATCACGTCGGTGACCACGCCGATCGCCAGGCGCAGCAGGTCGCCGGGGACGGCCGAGTCCACCGGCTCGTCCTGCGGGCACTCCATCACCACGTCGTAACGGCCGTCAGCGCCGGCCCACTCCGTCCGGCCGAAGTAGACATCCCGGCCCGCCAGGGCGGACAGTTCCAGCGTGACGTGCTCGGTGACGTGGCCGAAGTAGGTGCCCCTGGCCATCGCGTGGCAGAACCCGCCAGGCTCACCGGCCGCGCAGTGGTGCTCGGCCAGCCCCGGAAGCAGGGCCAGCAGGTGCGCGGCGAAGCCCTCGGCTCCGGTGGTCTCCTGCCCGGTCAGTTCCTCCAGGTCCAGCCGGGCCACAGTGACCGGGCGCGAGGTGTAGATGTTCGGGCCGTACAGGCGGCGCAGGTTGGTAAGCCGCACGTCTGCTCCCTGGAGTGATGGTGGACGGGCTCCGTCTGGGTTCGGGTCAGTACCTGGTGTGCCGCGGCCCGATGGCCGGGACCCGGTGGTCGAGGTCGAAAAGGCACCCCGCGGGCATGAGGTGCAGGCGCACGTCGAACAGCGTGATCGGGTCGTAGTCGCCGGCCGGGTGGACGACGGTGGACCGGTCGGGATCGACCACGGTGGCGACCCCGGACCCCATCACCTCGAACTGGGATCCCTCGACCAGGATCGCGGTGTTCTCGTCGATGCCGACCCCGATGTGGTCCGGGGCCAGCGCCACGGCCGCCAGCAGCCTGGGCAGCCGCCCCCGCTCGGCGAAATGCATGTCGATGAGCACGCCGCCGAGCAACCCGAGGCCCGGCGCGGACCGCACGGTGGCCGCCGAGACGTCCGCCCGCTGGCCGCCGAGGATCATCGTGCGGCCAAGCGCTGTCGCTCCGGCGCTGGTCCCGGCGACCACGAGCCCCGCGGCGAGCCGTTCGCTGAGGATCTCGTTCGTGCGGGACCCGACCAGCGCGCGGATCCGGGACTGGTCGCCACCGCTGAAGAAGACCCCGGTGGCGTCGCGCAGCACGGACTCGGCCAGGTCGCTGTCGGCGTCGGCGCGGCCGCGCAGCCGCAGTTCTGTGGTGTTCTCCACGCCGAGCTTGCGAAACACCTGCTCGTACTCGGCGTGTACCTCGTCCGGGATGCCCGTGGCGGTGGTCACCAGCGTGATCCGGGCCTGGTCGCCGCCGGACAGTTCGACGAACCGTTCCAGGACGCCCGCGCCGCAGCACCGGTCCTCGCCGCCGCCGATGATGAAGAGCCGCCCACTAGGGATCCCGTCGCTCACCTGTGGAAAGTTACCCAGAGTGATACATGGTGAACCTAAAGTGAAGGAGTGTCCACCGCGACGTGCCACGGCGAATGTGGGTGTTCACGCCAACGACGACAAAAGAATGTGGGCGTTGGCGCCAGCGACCACATTCGGCCGGGCGGGGTTTGCCTGGCTGGGTGCCCGCGGCGAGCGGATCAGGACCGGCCTGGTTCCCCGTCAGCCGGTGTCCGGGCCGAGGCGGCGACCGCGGCGGCGGACCACGGGCGGCTTGGCGAGCTCCTCGGGAATGCGCAGCAACGGGTTCGTGGCGCTGTCCACGACCTCGGTCGCCATTTCGAGAACCCGCCGTCCCTGGGCCCGCGCCACGGACCTGAGCAGTTCGAACGCCTGCCGGGGCCGGAGCCGGTGCCGTTCGGCCAGCACCCCGATGGCCTGCTCCACCCGGACCCGCGCGGTCAGCGCGTGTTCCAGCTGGGCGACGGTCTGCTCGAGCTTGCGCGGATCCGGCGTCTCGCTGCCGTCGGCCTGCCCGCTGACCGTCGGTATGGCCTGCGTGGGCAGGTCGGCGGCCAGCAGGTCGGCGAGGACCATGGCGCTGGTCAGGTCGGAGACCTCTTCGTCACCGACCCGCCAGCCGGTGGCGGTGCGGCGGGCCACCGGGGCATGGTCCGGCGGGAATCCCGCGCTGCGCGCCGGGTCCGCGCCGGTGCTCCGGGCGTGACCGTCCGGGGCGGGGGCAGCGTGCCTGCCTGCCCTACCGTCCTGCTGCCATCCGGGCAGCTCCTGCCCGGCTGCGCCGCCCGGCGGGGCGGCAGCCGTCCTGGGTTTCCGGTCACGTGCGTGCCGGCCAGGACCCCCCGTGTCTGCCGTATTGCTTTTCATTGTCCTAGTGCGAGGCGCTGAGTCGGTCCCTGACCTGCGCGGCTGACGGGTTCGTCAGTGCGGTCCCGTCGGGGAACACGACGGTCGGGACCGTCTGCATTCCGCCGTTCACGGACATGACGTAGTCCGCGGCGGCGGGGTCCCGCTCGATGTCGATCTCGGCGACCTCAATCCCCTCCCGCGCGAGCTGGCCCTTGAGCCTACGGCAGAAGCCGCACCACGGCGTGGTGTACATCGTTACTCGCTGTGACACCCGCGTCTCCTGTCCTCCTCCACAGTAGTTCCGCTGATGCAACACCGCGCCCCGCTTTGTGCTTCCCCGCATGTCGCACGGATGCGCGAGGATGTCAGCGGTGAAGGAGGTGCGCGGTGGACGACGGTCCCGAGGCGGTGCTCGCCGCGCTCGATCCCGAGCAGCGTGAGGTGGCGCTGGCCGCCCGCGGCCCGGTGTGCGTGATCGCTGGCGCCGGGACCGGCAAGACCCGTGCGATCGCCCACCGGGTCGCTTATGCCGTCCGGACCGGTGTGGTGAACCCCGCTCATGTGCTCGCGGTCACCTTCACCACCCGGGCCGCGGGCGAGTTGCGCGGCCGGCTGCGCCAGCTCGACGGGCCGGGTGGCTCCGGGCTTGACCAGGTGGCGGCGCGCACGTTCCACTCGGCGGCGTTGCGGCAGCTTGTCCACTTCTGGCCGGTGACGGTCGGCGGCCGGCCCCCGGCCGTGCTCGACTCGAAGGTCGCCCTGCTTGCCGAGGCGGCCCGGGCCGCGCGGGTGCCCGCCACCGGCCCGGACCTGCGCGACCTGGCTACCGAGGTCGAATGGGCCAAGGTCCTGCAGGTGCGCCCGGAGGAATATGCCGCCACGGCGGCCAGCCACGGCCGGACCCCGCCAGTGGGCCATGAGGCAGCGGGCCGCGTGTTCGCCGCGTACGAGCGGCTGCGCCGGGACCGGCACCTGGTCGATTTCGAGTCCGTGCTTGAGCTCACCGCGGCGGTCCTGGCCGGGCACCCGGCGGCGGCCGCCGAGATGCGGGATCGCTACCGGTACTTCGTGGTAGACGAGTTCCAGGACGTCAACCCGCTGCAGAAGCTGCTGCTCGAGGTGTGGACCGGTGACAGGGACGACGTGTGCGTGGTCGGTGACCCGCGGCAGACGATCTATTCGTTCACCGGGGCCACCTCCAGCTACCTGACGGGCTTCGCGGCGGAGTACCCGCACGCCACCGTGGTGAAGCTGGTGCGCAACTACCGGTCCACGCCGGAGGTGGTCGACTGCGCCAACCGGCTGGCGCAGGGCCACCCCGGCCGGGGGAGGGGCGGCCGGGCCGGTGCCGGGCGGGGCGAAGGTGGCCCGGCCCTGGTCGCGCAGCGGGCCAGCGGGCCCCCGGCGGAGTTCACCGAGTACGACGACGAGGCCGCGGAGGCGGCGGCGGTCGCCGCCCGGGCACGGCAGTGGATGGACGCGGGTGTGCCGCCGCGCGACATGGCCGTCCTGGTCCGGGTCAACGCCCATACCGAACGGTTCGAGCGGGCGTTCGCCGACGCCGGGGTGCCCTGCCTGGTGCGCGGCGCCGAGCGGTTCTTCGACCGGGCCGAGGTGCGCCAGGCGACCGGGCTGCTGCGGGCCGCCGCCAAGAGCGCCCGCGCCCCGGACGAATCGGGCGGATCGGGATCAGCGGGACCCGGCTCGGTGGATACGGTCGCCGAGGTGCGGCATGTCCTCGCGGGGCTCGGCCTGACCAGGGAGCCGCCGTCAGGGCGCGGTGCCGCCAGGGACCGCTGGGAGTCGCTGGCCGCGCTGGCCCAGCTTGCCGAGGACCAGTGCGCGGCCAGCCCAGGAGCGAGCCTCGCTGACGTGGTCACAGAACTGGCCCGCCGGGCCGTGGCCGACCGTGCTCCCCAGGTGGAGGGGGTGACCGTGGCGTCGCTGCACGCGGCCAAGGGGCTGGAATGGGACGTGGTCTTCCTGCCCGGGCTGACCGAGGGCAACCTGCCCATCGTGCACGCGGACAGTGATGAGGCGGTGGCCGAGGAACGCCGGCTGCTGTACGTCGGGGTGACCCGGGCGCGCCAGCAGGTCCTGCTGTCCTGGCCGCTGGCCCGGCTGCCTGGCGGCCGCCGCAACCGCACACCGTCCCGGTTCCTCGACGGCCTGCGGCCCGGACGGCGGGAGGCCAGGACGGCCCGGGCGAGGCCGGCCGCCAGCCACTACCGGTTCGCCGATGCCGATCCCGCGCTGGTCGAGGCGCTGCGGGAGTGGCGCCGCGGGGTCGCCAGGGAGGCCGGGGTTCCCGCATACGTGGTGTTCGATGACGAGACGCTCAGGAACATCGCGGCGCAGCGGCCCGGCAGCATCCAGGAGCTTGCCCGCATCCCCGGTCTCGGGCCTGGCAGGCTGGACCGGTACGGTGCCGCGGTATTGGCGTTGTGCGCGACAACGCCGCCGCGCGTCGGCGCGGACGAGAAGAAAGCAGGGTCCCGGGCATGAGGACTGCGTCGGACCAGCCGTGAGCGACACTCTGGGCAAGTTGCTGGATCTGCTCGACCTGGAGCAGATCGAACTGGACATCTTCCGCGGGCGCAGCCCCAGCGACCGGCGGCAGCGGGTGTTCGGCGGGCAGGTGGCCGGCCAGGCGCTGGTCGCTGCGGGCCGGACCGTGCCAAGTGACCGGCCGGTGCACTCGTTGCACGCGTACTTCATCCGCCCGGGTGACCCGTCCGTGCCGCTGGTCTACATCGTGGACCGGGTGCGGGACGGGCGGTCGTTCACCACCCGGCGGGTGTCCGCCATCCAGCATGGCAAGGTCATCTTCACCCTGTCCGCGTCGTTCCATCACCCAGAGCCCGGGCCGGACCACGCCGCCAGCACGCCGGAGGCGCCGCCGCCGGAGTCCGTGCCGACGCACCCGGAACGGCTGGAGAAGGCATGGGGCCCCGAGGCCGCGAAGTACTTCAGGGACAACCCGATCGACCTGCGCGTCGTCGGGCCGCTGTCGGTCGAGGCGCAACGTGACCCGTCCCTGCGCACCGACCGCAACCTGGTCTGGCTGCGCGCCGACGGCGAACTGCCCGACGACCCACTGCTGCACGTGTGCCTGATGACCTACGCCTCGGACATGACGCTGCTGGACTCGGTGCTGCTCCGGCACGGCCTTTCCTGGGCGGACGGCAGCACCACGGGGGCGAGCCTGGACCACGCGATGTGGTTCCACCGCCCGTTCCGCGCCGACCGGTGGCTGCTCTACGCGCAGGAGTCCCCGTCCGCGGCCGGTGCCCGGGGCCTGGCCAGGGGCCAGGTGTTCCAGGACGGCAGCCTGGTGGTGTCGGTGATGCAGGAAGGCCTCATCCGCAGCACCCCCAAGCCGTCCTGACCCAGTGCTGGCCAGTACCCGGCAAAGTTGGAATCCGCCATGCCACGACGCGAGCGGACTGCCGCAAGCAACCGAGTAGCACCAGATAGCACCTGGTGCTACGGGATGGTACGTTCGTTACGTGAGCGTTCAGCCAGAGATCACCCAGCGCGACCTGCGGACCAGATCCAAAGAGATCATGGACGCGGTCGAGAATGGGCAGGCGTTCACGGTCACCCGGGACGGCCATCGCATCGGTGAGCTGATCCCGCTCCGCCGGCGGCGCCGCTTCGTTCCCAGACAGGAGTTCGCGGCGATGTCAGGAACCGCCGCCACCGTTGACGTCGATGCGTTCCGGGCGGACCAGGAATCGTCGGCGGACCACCACCTCGCCGATCCCTATGCCGGCTGATCGCCCGGCGGGGCAATTGCCGGTCCCCGGGGCTCACCAGCGCCCGTCCCAGGGAATGCTCGACACCAACATTCTGATCTTGCGGCGCTGGGTGAACCCTGATGAGTTGCCGGACGAGATGGCCATCAGCGCGATCACCCTCGCCGAACTGTCGGCCGGCCCGCACCAGGTGCGGCCCGACCACGAACAGGCCGAGTATGACGAGCACGCGGAACGCGCCAGGCGGCTCGATGTGCTTCAGCGAGCCGAGCACGAGTTCGACGCGATCCCGTTCGGCGCCGAGGCCGCCAGGGCATACGGCCAGGTGACGGCTGCCGTGATCGGCGCCGGCCGCAGTCCGCGGCGCAGGGCGGCCGACCTGATGATCGCTTCGACCGCGATCGCGGCCGGCCTGCCGCTGTACACAACAAATCCCGATGACTTCGCCGGGCTCGATGACCTGCTGGCGGTGGTCCCGGTCACCTGCCCCCGGGTACACCGGGAGCGCACCCGCGCGTGACGGTGCCGGGCGCGGCATGTATCACCGGGCCGCCGGCGGCGCTCCTTGTAGACGTCGGGGCGGTAAGGCGGGGCATTCCCGGCGAGACAAAAACGTGGCGAAAAACCAGTTGCCCCGTTGGCCAGCCACTTCATAGGCTGCATCCATGTCCAAAGAGTGGGCCCACAACGCTGCGTGGAAGGAGGTGCCCACGGTGACCAACATCACAGGTGGCTTCGCCGTCGCGAGTTCCGCTGCGCGCGGAGTCATTGCCGTCGCGGGCACCCGTCCGCGGGGCGAGGTGTCGGCTCAGCTCCTCACGGACGGCAGCGGCTTCGTGGCCGCGTGCACCGCCCTGCCCGGCGATGTCGTGGTTAAGCGGCCGCAGATGCAGCTCCAGAACTACCCGTTCATGACCCACGGTGCCGCCATCAACGGCGCCAAGTTGGGTCCGCATAGGGCTTGGGATCCGGTCTAGAAAGACCGGCCTCGATCCCCCTAGGCCGCGGACCCGACACCGGGTCCGCGGCCTTAGTTATGCCCGGGCCGCCGTATCAGCCGAGTGGAACACACGACGAGCAGATCGACGAGGACGAGAGGGGACGGACATGTACTGGCCCGGCACCACCGCCGCGGGGGGCGCGGCGGGGTTCGAGGCAGCGCTCGCATTGCGGGTGACGAGGCAAGAGACGGAATCGGTGGCGTCGCCGCCGGTGACCTCCAGGCCGGTAGGGCAGGCTCTCCCAGGCACCCAGGTGCCCGTGGCGCCCGCTGCCCGTGACCTGCGCTGCATGGAGGATCCGGACCTGTTCTTCGCCGAGTCACCAGCCGATGTTGAGATGGCCAAGGCCCTGTGCCGAGAGTGCCCTATCAGGATCGCGTGCTTCGCCGGCGCCGTAGAGCGCCGTGAGCCGTGGGGAGTCTGGGGCGGCGAACTCTTCCTGCGTGGCGAGGTCATCCCGCGGAAGCGCCCCCGGGGGCGTCCACGCAAGACCGAAGTCGCGGCCTGAGGCCGTGGCCGGCCACGGCCGGCCACGGCCACCCGGCCCACCAGCAGAACCAGTGGCGAGACCGGCACGAACAGCACCGGCTACCAAGTGAACCGGCTAACGAGCACCGAAGGGAGGTAAGCCATGTACGCCCACACCCGGCAGGCGTCGGAACATCACCGTGACCTCCTGGCACGGGCACACGAACAGCGGCAGGCGTATCGCGTCCTCGCGCTCCGGAAGGCGGCCCGCCGGGTCGCGCGCGCGGAACGCCGCCTGGTCGCAGCCCAGACCGGCGTCCTGCGAGCCCGCAGTGACCACGCGTCCTGACCGCACAGGGTGAACTTCGATGATGGGCCGGTCCCGGCGATCCCGGGACCGGCCCATCGCTGTGCCCGGGAACTGTTACAGAGATTGACTAACCAGCACTGACCCGTAACGTTTCTGGAACGGTCCGGGCGCCAGCGGGCAGTGGACCGGCCCGTCGCGTCATGGCCTGGTGATCGCCTGCTTGGGGCTCACGGTGAAATTGGCGCTGATCGTCATCCGGTCGCCGGTGTTGAACAGCCCGGCGCAGCCGTGGACGTTGTAGAAGTGCAGGTTGCCGCCCGTGGTGCGGGTCGTGAGATGACCGGTGCTGCCGGAGTACTGGAACTTGACGTGGCCGTCGCTGGCCGTGGCGCTCGTGCCGGCCATGACCGCCGTGCAGGACGGGCCCTCCAGTTGGATCTGCATATGGCTGATGCTCCCGGTGACCACGCCGCTGCTCTCCGAGGACAGGTTCAGGTGCCAGGGCAGGTCCGTTGCCGTTACCGAGTACGTGATGCCGATGCTGAGCGGGCCGGTGCAGTGATGGAAGGTGAACGCGGAGATCGAGCCGGCGCCGGAGCCGGGCAGCCCGCTGCCGCTCTTGAGCGTGGCACTGGCGGTCATGGACTCACACGTCTGGTTGCTCCCGGTCGTGGTGTCCTTGAAGCTCGCATTCGGCGCGCTGGCCGAGATGGCGCCGCCGGGCTTGATGGTCCACGTGGTCGCCGCGAACGCCGCAGTGGCGCCCAGGGTGGCCGCGAGGACCGCGGCGGAGCCAGCGATCAGGGGGCGTGCGTAACGCATGTATGACCGTGGCCTCCTCGGAACGCGGGCCGCCAGCCGTGCTAGCCGCGCGGGGCGACGGCGTCGGACAGGCACTCGTCGTGGCTCGGGCCGTCCGGATCGCCGTCAGGGCTGACCCGATCGGTGTCCCCGTATCCCGGCAGCCACTTGATCATTTCGGCCCGGAACGGGCCCTCTGCCCCCAGTTGGCAGAGCACCCCCGTACCCGCCGTGGACACCCGGTGGATCAGGACGTAGGAGGGCGGCAGGTTGAGCCGGCGGCTCAGGTTGGTCGAGCGCGGGTCGGTGACCCGTGCGGCCTCGCCACGCAGCCAGTCGCGGCTGAACTTGAAGCGATCCTGGCGGGACGGTTCCGCCATCGGGGCCAGGAACGCGCGCAGCGCCTCCATATCCACGTTCACGCTGTCGCGGAGGAAGCCCTGCTGGCGCAGTTCCTTCTCGGCGGGTGCGAGGTCCGCGCCATCGTGGACCATGCGCACCAGCCGCCCGATGAACGGGGGCATGCCTCCCGGCAGCCGGTCCACCGCGCCGAAGTCCAGCACGCCCAGCCGGCCACCGGCCAGCATCCGGAAGTTGCCGGGATGCGGGTCGGCGTGCAGCATCCCGGCCCGGGCCGGGCCGGAGAACAGGAACCGGACGAACAGCAGCCCCATCCGGTCCCGCTCGTCCTGTGAGCCGTCGCTGATGACCTTCGAAAGCGGGATACCGTCCATCCACTCCGAGATCAGGACGTGGCCGGTGGCCGCCACGATGTGCGGCACGGAGATGTCGGGATCTGCCGCGTAGGCGTCGGCGAAGGCCTGCTGTGCTTGCGCCTCGAGCTTGTAGTCGAGTTCCTCCGCTATGCGGGTGCGCAGCTCGTCGAGCAGCGGCCGCACCTCCAGGCCCGGCATCAGCGCGGAGAACAGCCGCGCCACCCGGCTGAGCTGAGTGAAGTCGCTGAGCAGGGCATTGCCGGCGCCCGGGTACTGGATCTTCACGGCCACCCGGCGGCCGTCCTGCCAGACGGCGCGGTGGACCTGGCCGATCGACGCGGCGGCGGCCGGCTTGTCATCGAACTCGATGAACTGGTTGCGCCAGTCCGGGCCCAGGTCCTCGGCCAGCACCCGGTGCACGGTGCGGGCGGGCAGCGGCGGCGCGGATTCCTGGAGCTTGGTCAGCGTCGCCCGGTACGGCCCGGCGAGCTCCGGCGGCAGCGCGGCCTCGAAGATGGACAGCGCCTGGCCGAACTTCATCGCGCCGCCCTTGAGCTCCCCCAGGACCCGGAAGATCTGCTCGGCCGTCCGCTGCTGGATCTCGGCGGCGACTAGTTCGGCGGGGCGCCCGCCGATGCGCTTTCCGAGCCCCAGCGCGGTCCGGCCGGCCAGCCCAACGGGTAGGGTCGCCAGTTTGGCTGTGCGCGTGAAAGCGCGCCGGGGAAGATCGTTCACAGTATCCATTGTCCGTCAGCCCGCAAGATGAGTGCCACCACCCGTCATGGGTGATACATCTGAGGCCCCTGTGTGCCGCTGGCCAGGATGGGCCCGGTAGCCCCACGATAGCTAGTTGTGACCCATGTGAGCGAGTTGCGCGCTTGCCCGGTGTGATGTGGCCTGGCTGAGATCATTTACCGCCCGGGTAACCCTGCTCTTCCTGCCGGATGTCGCGGGCCAGTTCGGCGGCGGTCCAGGCGGACAGCAGCATGCCGTCACGGGAGGCCCACAGCCGGCGGGCGTCCGGCCCACTTGCGGCGCTCGCCCAGACGGACCCGAAGTTCCAGCCGGGATAGTCCTCGCGCAACTTCGCCAGATCGTCTTCCATGCATCGAGTGTACCCGAGTGCACTCAAGTAGAGGTATGTTGTGTTTCCCCTGGCCAGGTACCCTCGCCTGATGTTCACTGCGGATGTTCCCAGGTGGCGACAGTTGGCCGACCTGATCAAGGAACGGATCGCAGCCGGCGAGTACCAGCCACGCCAGCCGATCCCGAGTGAGCATGCTCTGGTCCAGGAGACGGGACTGTCCCGCTCAACTGTGCAGAAGGCCCTCAGATCCCTCCGCGACGAGGGAATCGTCTATTCGGTCCAGGGCCTGGGGACCTTCGTGAGTCCGGTGGGCTAGCCGGTTTTCTGCCCGATGGGCACTTTTGTAGCGGAGTCGCCTGGTAAATAACGCCCCTGCGGGGGTGCTGAGGCGCTGTTGTCCGATTGATCCAGGCGGTCAATTGGGGCGTATGGGTGTGATTCTCACGCTAGGGTTCCCTCGACTGCTGCGGGAGCAGGGCCAGGGGAGGGGCACAGTCATGAACGCGATATTGAAGGCTGCGGTTACGCGGTCACGACGTAATAAGCGCCATCTGCTAGCGGCCGGGATTCTTATCTTCGCGCTCCTGCTTTTCCTCGGCCTGATTACCGGTATCGCCTTCGCCTCTGGGGCAGGCGCGGGGCCAGCATGAGTCGCACATCGCCTAGCAGTTAGCGGGTTCGTCCTATCTGCGCACAGATCGCGGCGTCCTGGGCACGTCCCTGTCCCGTCAGAGCTGATCGCGGTGACGGCAGCCGCACTGGGGGTGGGGGTGCCAGCTGCGGCGGCGCCACTGCCAGCCGGGCAGCACCAGTTCCAGCGTGCCGTTGGTCACCGCGGCGGCCGCCTCGGCGCTCTGATCCACGAACGCCAGGGCCTGCGCGGCGGCCTGGGCGGCCACCGTGGTCGCAAGCACGGTGTCGCAGCCCAGCGGGTCCGCGGCTGCCTGGCTGGCCAGTTGGGCGAGGATCAGCGGCCAGGCGGGGTCGCGCTCCGCACGGGCCAGGTCGAGGCAGCGCAGGCAGGCCGAGCGGCCGGGCAGGACGAGCGGGCCCACCACACCGATTGCCTCGCTCGCGGACACGGCCAGGTGCGGCACTGCCCGGCGGACCAGCGCGGCCGGGAGTTCACGGCGGTGCGTGTCGGCCAGCACGACCAGATCGGGGCGCCCCCGGGTGTCCTTTGCAGGCGTTGGCGCAGGCGACCACAAAAGAACGTGGTCGTTGGCGTGATCGCCCACAATCGGGGCTGGGCCCGGGCTCGCCGGCCGGGTTCTGCGGGATCCGGCTGGGCCCGGATTCGCCGGCCGGGTTCTGCGGGATCCGGCTGGGCCCGGGCTCGCCGGCCGGGTTGCCCGGGATCCGGCCGGTCCCGGCGGCGGCGCGGCGGGGCCGGTGGACAGCACCAGTCCCACGCCCGCGGCGGACAGCAGCCCGGCGATCCATAAGCTGGCCCGGCTCGCGCCGTGCACGCGCACCCGGGCCGCCTGGCGCCGGGACAGAATGCCGGCGCCGCCGTCGGCGTCCCGGTGGGCCAGCGATGTGGTGGCCAGTTCGGGTGCGAGCCGGGCTCGCGTCCCGGCGGGGAACGCCCCGTGACCGCCGGCCGGGAAATCGTCGAGCGCCCCTGCCGCGGCCAGCAGGGTGAGTACCCGGTCCGCGGTACCGGCGTCCATGCCGAGATCTCCGGCCGCCGCGAGCACCTGATGCCGGTCCCGGCTGCCATCCAGCAGGCGCAGCAGGCCGGCGGCACCCCGCATGCCGGTCAGCGCGATGGCCCGCCGCGGGTCGATCCCGATCTGCACGGTGTCCCGGTTACGCCATACGGTCTCCAGGCCCGGTTTCAACGCTGGTCTCATAAGGAGAATGCTCGCGCGGAGGTATGACAGTGGCACGGCCGCCGTAGCGCATAAAAAGCGGGCATTCATTCCGGTAACCGCCCTCGTTCTGCGCCCGGAAGGGCGGCTAAGCGAGGTTCTGCCGGATATGCCGAGCCCCCGGGCGGGAACCGGGCTGTCGCGCCAGCGGTTCCCCAACGGGCCAGTAGTCCCCCTTCCCCGGTAGTGACTACGGCCCGTGCCCGGGGACTCATCTCGGCCGAGACTAGACACGGCGCGCGGCGGGGTCAACCTGTCCGGTGGACAGCGTTGTGGACAACATGGGGAGCGGTCCGGTGATTGTTGTGGACACCCGGGGGAAAAGCCTGTGAATTCCGGTGTTGCCGCCGCGGCAACGGCCCATTGCGCTGCCCGGCGGTTGCCCACCGGCTGTGGACAACGGTTATTTCGTGCCGTTGTCCGGCGTGCCTTCCTCGCCCGGTGTGCCTTCCGTGCCCGGGGTGCCAGGCGTGCCTTCCTCGCCCGGTGTGCCTGCCGTGCCGTCTGTGCCTGGCGTGCCTTCTGCGCCGGGCGTGTCCGCGGCCCCGGCCTCCAGTTCGGACATGTCCAGCTCGTTCTTGCCGGAGACGAAGCCGTCCGGGTCGTCGAAATCATCCGCGGTGGGCAGCAGGTCGGGGTGCGCCCAGACCGCGTCCCGGCCCTCGGTGCCACGCGCGGCCGTCAGGCCCCGCCAGATCGCGGCGGCCTCCCGCGACCGGCGCGGCCGCAGTTCCAGGCCGACCAGCGTGGCGAACGTGTGCTCGGCCGGCCCGCCGGTGGCCCGGCGGCGCCTGACCGCCTCGGCCAGCGCCCCGGCCTGCGGCAGCCGGTCCCGCGCCGCAGCGTCGACCACCGTGTCCACCCAGCCCTCGACCAGCGCCAGCGCGGTCTCCAGCCGGGTCAGCGCCGCCTTCTGCTGCGGCGTGTCCTCCGGCTGGAACAGTGCCGCGCCGGACAGCGCCTCCTGGATAGCCTCCGGGTTCGCCGGGTCGATCTGCGGCATGGCGTTGCGCAACTGTGCCGCGTCCATCGTGATGCCCCTGGCGTAGTCCTCCACCGCGCCGAGCAGGTGCGCCCGCAGCCACGGCACGTGCGCGAACAACCGGTGGTGCGCCGCCTCCCGCAGCGCGAGGTACAGCCTGACCTGGTCCGGGTCCACCGACAGGCCGTCGCCGAACGCGGTCACGCCGGCCGGCAGCAGGGCCGCGGTCCCTTCCGGGCCGAGTGGCAGCCCGATGTCGGTGGAGCTGACCACCTCGCGGGCCAGCGCACCCACCGCCGCCCCGGTCTGGCTGCCCACCATCATCCCGCCGATGCGGCGCATCATCCCGCCCAGGCCGGACAGGCCGCCGCTGATCGCCTTGAAAGCCTCGCTAAGCTCCGGGGGCAGGCCGGACCCCAGTTCCGAGGGGTCGTCGGCGAGCATGCCGCCCATCGCGTCCACGGCACGGTCGGCGATCGGGTCACACAGTTTCGACCAGACCGGCAGCGTCGCCTCCACCCACTCCGACCGGCTCCAGGCCTGGGTCAGGCGGATGCCGGTGGCGAAAGTGGTGGTCTCGTCCAGCCACAGGTCCGCGAGCCGGAGCGCGTCCACGACCTTCTGACGGTCGACGTCAAGCACGCTCGGGTCGCCCTCGGCGGCCACCGCGTGCCGTGCCACGTTCTTGGCCAGGTCCCAGTTCACCGGGCCGCCCTGCCAGGACATCATGTCGGCGAACTGGCGCAACGCATCAGCGAACTGCTGCGGGTCGCCGAGGGGGCCGAGCGGCCCCGCCCCGCCCGTTTCATCCGGAGGGCCGCCGGACGAGCCGGACCCGGATCCGGACCCGGAACCGGGCCGCCCGCCACCCGGCGGGCCGAAGCCGAAGGGACGATCAGCCATCGCCGCGACCTCTCAGGCAGGATGGAAGGATCACACCAGCCACGTTATCTCGGGAGCGGCACACCTTGAGCACCGCACAGGCACCGGTTCGCCAGGGGCGGACTTCTCCGGCCGTAGCCGTCACCGGTGCCGCACATGGCCTGGGGCACGCGCTCACGGCCCGTCTGGCGGGCTCAGAGCGGGTGCGCAAGGTCATCGCCATCGACGAGCACCGCGGTGACGTCGCGGGCGTGATCTGGCGGCTGGCCGACGTGCGCGACCCGGCGCTGGCCGGCCGCCTCGCCGATGTGGACGTCCTGGTCCACACCGACATCGACACTTCCGTCGACACGGAGCACCGGTCCCGGCGGGCCGCCAACGTGCGGGCCGCGCAGACCGTGCTGACCGCCGCGGCGGCCGGCCAGGTGGGCCGGGTGATCCTGGTAACCAGCGCCATGGTCTACGGCGCCCGGCCGGACAACCCGGTCCCGCTCGAGGAGTCCGCGCCGCTGCGCGCCGACCCGGACGTCAGCGTGGCGGGGGACCTGCTGGAGATCGAGCACCTGGCGCGCCGCTCGCCCCGGGTCCACCCGGGCCTGTCGGTGACCGTAGTGCGCCCGGCGGCGCTGGTGGACGGCTCCGCCGACTCCCTGGCCGCCAGGCATTTCGAGTCCGCGCGGCTGCTCACGGTGAAGGGTGCCTCGCCGCGCTGGCAGTTCTGTCACATCGATGACCTCGTCAGCGCGCTCGAACTGGCCATCGCCGGCGAGGTGGCGGGGACGTTCGCCGTGGGCTGCGACGGGTGGCTGGAACAGGACGAGGTGGAGCGGATCAGCGGGCTGCGCCGGATCGAGTTGCCGGCCGGGCTGACGTTCGGCACCGCCCAGCGGCTGCACCGGGTGGGCATCAACCCGGCGCCGGTGAACGAGCTGCAGTACCTGGTCTATCCCTGGGTGGTGGACTGCCAGGTGCTCCGTGCGGCTGGCTGGCGTCCCGGCTGGGACAACGCCGCGGTGCTCGAGGCGCTGATGGAGGCCAGGGCCGGGCATCGCGCGGCCGGGCGCCGCCTGCCCAGCAAGGAGGTAACCATCACCGCGGCCGCGGGAACGGTCGCGGTGATCGGCACCGCCGCGGTGGTGCGCGCGGCCCGCCGCCGCAAGCGGGGCTCGTGAGCCGGGTACGGTGACTGGCGTGGAAGTGATCCGGCTCGCCGAACTGCGCGAGGACCCGCTGTCGGTGGACGAGTTGCGCGCCGCCGTCAGCGATCCCGGTGCGGGCGGCATCGCCTTGTTCGCCGGCGCGGTCCGGGAATCCGACCACGGCCGTGACGTGACCCGGCTCTCCTACAGTGCACACCCCTCCGCAGCCACCGAAATGCGCCGGGTCGCCGAGAAGGTCGCCGCCGACTTCGAGGTCATCGCGCTGGCCGCGGTGCACCGCGTCGGCGACCTGGAGATCGGGGACCTCGCCGTGGTGGTCGCGGCCTCCTGTGTGCACCGTGCGGAGGCGTTCGAGGCGTGCCGCGCGCTGATCGACCGGCTCAAGCACGAGGTGCCCATCTGGAAGCACCAGCAGTTCCGCGACGGCTCCAGCGAGTGGGTCGGCGGTGCCTAGGCACGCTCCCGGAACCCGCCGCCAGCTCACCCTGCTGATCGCGGCGGCCGGGATCGCGGCCGCCGTGGTGGCGGCCGCCCTGCTCCCGGTGCCCTACGTCATCCTGAGCCCGGGCCCGACGCTCAACACGCTCGGCACCCAGTCGGGCAAGTCCCTGATCGAGATCTCCGGGCACCGCACCTATCCCACGAACGGGCACCTCAACATGGTCACGGTGTCCTACCAGGGCGGCCCTTCGGACGGCTTCAACCTGTTCACCGCGTTGCAGGCCTGGCTCTCCCCGCACGAGGCGGTGGTGCCGGAGTCCGAACTGTTCGGCACGGACCAGACTCAGCAGCAGGTGGCACGCCAGGACACCCAGCAGATGACCAGTTCGCAGGCGCTCGCCCAGGCGGCCGCGCTATGCCAGCTGGGCATCCCCTACACCGTCCTGGACGCGGTCATCCAGGTCGAGCCGGGAACGCCCGCAGCCGGCGTGCTCAAACTGGGCGACGTCATCACCGCGGTGGACGGCAAGAAGCTGACCTGCCGGGCCAATGCCGGCACGCTGATCCGCGCCCGCAAGCCCGGTGCCCCGGTCCGGCTGACCGTCGACCGGAAGGGGACCACCCACCAGTTCCGGATGAAGACCACGGACGACAAGGGCAACGCCGTGGTCGGCGTCGGCGTGAACGAGACCTACAAGTTCCCGTTCCCGGTCAAGATCAACATTGGGGACATCGGCGGCCCGAGCGCGGGCCTGATGTTCGCGCTCGGCATCATGGACAAGCTGACCCCCAGCGGCTTGACCGGCGGCCGGTTCATCGCCGGTACCGGGGAGATCTCCGCCAATGGCGCGGTCAGCCCGATCGGCGGCATACAGCAGAAAATGGCCGGCGCCCGCGCGGCCGGGGCGACCGTCTTCCTGACGCCGGCGGCCAACTGCCCGGACACCGCGGGGGCGGTTCCGCAGGGGATGCGGCTCATCAAGGTGTCCACGCTCGCGGGCGCGGTGCGCGCGCTCAAGGCCCTCCGGTCCGGCGGCAGCGTGCCCTCCTGCTAGCCGTTTGTTCTGACGTCCAGCCAGCCTTCAGAAACGGATTCCGGCGATCGCGGTAGATTGGCGGCTCATGGACGCCCTTCCGCGCCGCAGGCACGGCTGACGTGGCCGCGGGCACATCTGACGCGAGGGAGACCGGATGAGCTTCCGGCCATCCCCGGCCGACCGGCCGCCGCCGAGCCGTCCGGCATTGCGCCTGCCCCGCTGGCCGCGTTACCTGATACCGGTCGTGGCCGGGCTGATCGCCCTCGGTGTGCTGGTCACGATCATCGCCGGGGTGTGGACCGACTGGCTCTGGTACCGCTCGGTGGACTACGGGTCGGTCTTCGGCGTGACCTACGGGACCCGATGGGCCCTGTTCTTCGTGGTCGGGATCTTCATGACGGCCACGATCGGCTTTAACGCCGTGCTCGCCTTCCGGCTGCGGCCGGTATACCGGCCGGCCGCGGCTACCGAGCGGCCCGGGGTGGAAGCCATCCGGATGGCGGTCGACCCGCACCGGCGGCTGCTGCTCGGCATCGTGATCGGCCTGATCGGCGTGATCTCCGGGATCACCGCCTCGGGTGCCTGGCGCACCTGGCTGCTGTTCATCAACCAGGTCCCGTTCGGCCGCACCGACCCGCAGTTCCACCTCGATATTTCGTTCTTCGTGTTCACCTACCCGTTCATCCGCCTGGTCCTGAGCTACCTGTTCGCGGCGGTCTTCCTTTCGCTGCTGGCCGCCGTGGCGGTGCACGTGCTGTACGGCGGGCTGGGCTGGCAGGCCAGGCGGCCGCGGGCGACCATGGCCGCACAGGCCCACCTGTTCGTCCTGGTCGGGGTGTTCGTCCTGCTCAAGGGGTTTGCCTACTGGGTGGACCGGTGGGGCATCGACTTCTCCCAGCGCGGCGCGGTGACGACCGGCGCGTCCTACACCGACGTCAACGCCGTGCTGCCGGCCAAGACCGTGCTCGCGGTCATCGCGGTGCTGTGCGCCGTGCTCTTCTTCGCCGGCGCGCTGCGGCGCAGTGCGCTGTTCCCGGCGGTCGGGCTTGGCCTGCTGGTGCTGTCGGCGATCCTGATCGGCGGCGTCTACCCGGCGATCATCCAGCAGTTCGTGGTCAAGCCGAACGAGCTTGCCAAGGAGTATCCGTACATCCACCGGGAAATCACCCAGACCCGGCTGGCCTACGGGGTCAGCCAGGTCCAGCCGCAGTCCTACAACGGGACCACCCTCGAGTCGGCGGGCACGCTGTACAACCAGGCGTCCAGCCTGCCCGGGTTCCGGCTGATGGACCCGGCCGTGGTCTCCCGGGCGTTCCAGCAACTCCAGCAGGTCAAGGGGTTCTACCAGTTCCCCGGCACGCTGTCGGTGGACCGGTACGTGCTGCCCGGTGAAGGGCGCGTGCCACAGGACCTGGCGGTGGCGGTCCGCGGGCTGTCCGGGCCACCGGCCGGCCAGGGCAACTGGATCAACACCCACCTGGTCTACACGCACGGCTTCGGGCTCGTGGCCGCCAGGGAGAACTCCGTGGCCGGCGGTGGCACCCCCGACTACGTGGAGAGCGACCTGCCGCCACGGGGCCTGCTCGGCAGGTTCCAGCCGCGGGTGTACTTCGGCGAGGCGGAGAGCAACTACGTCATCGTCGGTGGTCCGGGCGGCCAGGGGAGCGGCGAGGAACTCGACTATCCCTTCCCGAACGCTAGCGGGCAGCGGAACACCACCTACAAGGGCAGCGGCGGCGTGCCGGTGGGCTCCCCGCTCGCCCGTCTCCTCTACGCGATCAAGTTCCGCGAGCTGAACATCCTGCTGTCCGGCGCCATCAACAGCGATTCGAAGATCCTCTACGACCGCGCGCCGCTGGCCAGGGTCGCCAAGGTCGCGCCGTTCCTCACCCTGGACGGCACCCCGTACCCGGTCGTGGCCAACGGCAACATCTACTGGGTGGTGGACGGCTACACCACGACCGACCTGTACCCGTACTCGCAGCGGCTGAGCATGCCCGCGGCCACCAGCACCAGCCAGACGCCGAACGGGAGCATCGCGGGCCAGCCGACCGGGGCGATCAACTACATCCGCAACTCGGTCAAGGCGGTGGTGAACGCCTACACCGGTGCGGTGAATCTGTACCAGTGGGGCCCGCCGGATCCGATGCTCGAAGCGTGGATGAAGGCATTTCCCGGCGTCGTCAAGCCGAGCAGCCAGATCCCGCCCTACCTGCTGCCGCACATGCGCTACCCGCCGGACCTCTTCGAGGTCCAGCGCCAGGTGCTCTCCCAGTACCACGTGCTGAACCCGCAGGCGTTCTACGGCGGGCAGAACTTCTGGGACAATTCCAAACGATCCGACCGGGGCGGTGGCCAACAGGTTCAGCCAGCCGCCGTACTACCTGACCGAGACGATCCCCGGGTACCGGCAGCCGGAGTTCTCGCAGACCACGACGTTCGTGCCACGCAACCGGGCCAACCTGGCCGCGGACATGGTGGTGGACAGCAATCCGACGCAGCCTGGTTTTGGCACGATCCGCGTACTCCAGTTGCCACAGGATGCCGTCACCGAGGGGCCGTCGCAGGTGCAGGGCGCCTTTGAAAGTAACGCGGCCGCGTCAGCGGAACTCACCCTGCTGCGCCGGGGCGGCTCGATCGTGACCCTCGGCAATATGATCACGATCCCGGTGGGCGGCGGCCTGCTTTACATCGAGCCCGTCTACGTCACCGCCAACGCGGTCGGATCCACCGGGTCCTACCCGTCGCTGCAGCGGGTGTTCGCCTACTACGCGGGGCATCCGGTGGGCTTCCAGCCGACCCTGTCCGCCGCGCTCAGGCAGGTGTTCAGCGGCAGCACGCCAGGTCAGACCACGCCCGGGGGCACCTCGGGCGGTTCGGTCAACGCCAAGGTGATCGCCGATCTGAAGCAGGCGCAGCAGTTCTACACGAAGGCGCAGGCCGCCTTGCGGAACGGTGACCTCGCCACCTACGGCCAGGACATCGCCAAGATGGAGGACCAGATCGCCAACGCGCAGGCGGACGCGAAGGCCGGGCATACGGCGACGACCTCGCCGAAGCCCAGCCCGAAGCCGAGCCCGACTCCCACCGCCTCGCGATAGCGCGCGGCATGCTCACCGGGACCCCGGCGGAGGGCGTACGCTCGGTGGTGGCGGGAGATCCAGAACGAGGTACGGTCCTAGTGAGCGTTAACATCTGGGCCGCTGCCCGGATCGAGAGGAACGAGACTGGTCGTGGCGCCTCGGGTACTAGTTGACGCGACCGCGGTGCCCGCGGATCGCGGGGCGCTGGGACGCTACGTCGACGGGCTCGTGATCGCGCTCTGCCAGGCCGGGGCGGACATCGTGGTGGCCTGCCAGCGCGCCGACGAGGAGCGGTACGGCCGGATGGTGCCCAATGCCCGCATCGTCGCAGCCCCCACCGCCATCGCGCACCGCCCGGCCAGACTGGCCTGGGAGCAGACCGGCCTTCCGCTGGTCGCACAGCAAACCAATGCCGACGTCATGCACATCCCGCAGTCGACGATGCCGCTGCGCCCCGGTGTGCCGGTCGTGGTGACCATCCACGACCTGACGTTCTTCACCGAGCCCGACGCGCACAGCCCGATCAGCGCCACGTTCTTCAAATCCGCCATCCGGACCGCGGCGCGCCGGGCCACCCGGCTGCTCGTCCCGTCCAAGGCCACCCGCGACGAGCTGGTGCGGGTGCTCGGCGCCGACCCCACCCGGATCGACGTCGCCTATCACGGCGTGGACCACGAGCTGTTCCACCGGCCGGATCCCGACGCGGTACGGCTGGTGTCCGACCGGCTCGGCCTGCACGGCAAGCCGTACATCGCCTACCTGGGCACGCTGGAGCCGCGCAAGAACGTGCCGGCCCTGATCGCCGCGTGGGTGGGTGCCGTGAGCGACATGGAGGACCCGCCCGCACTGGTGCTGGCCGGCGGCAGCGGCTGGAGCGAGGAAGTCGACGAGTCCATCACGGCCGTGCCCGCCCGGCTGCGCCTGGTCCGGCCCGGTTATCTGAGGTTCCGTGACCTGCCCGGCTACCTCGGCGGGGCGCTCGTGGTCGCGTTCCCCAGCCGTGGCGAGGGATTCGGCCTGCCGGTGCTGGAGGCCATGGCCTGCGGTGCCCCGGTGCTCACCACGCACCGCACGTCCCTGCCCGAGGTGGGCGGTGACGCGGTCGCCTACACCGAGCCGGACGAGGACAGCATCCGCAGCGGGCTCCGGGCGCTGCTCGACGACCCGGCCAGGCGCGCCGCCCTCGGCGAGCTGGAACAGGCCAGGGCGCGCGAGTTCACCTGGGCCGCCTCGGCCGAAGCGCACATGGCTTCCTACCAGCGTGCGGCCGCCCAGCAGTCAGAGTAGCCTCCGTCTCTATGCCACAAGACCAGCCCGGTCCCGGGCCGTCCAGCTCAGGGCTCGAAGCCATATTGCTCGTCGGCGGGCAGGGCACCCGGCTGCGCCCGCTGACCATCGGCACCCCCAAGCCGCTGCTGCCGACGGCTGGTGTCCCGTTCCTGGCCCACCAGCTCAGCAGGGTGGCCGAGGCAGGCGTCAGCCGGGTGGTGCTCGCCACCGCCTACCGGGCCCAGATGTTCGCCGACAGCCTCGGCGACGGGTCCGCGTTCGGGCTGGAGATCTGTTACGTCCAGGAGGACACCCCGCTGGGCACCGGCGGCGCCATCCGTAACGCGGCGGCCGGGCTGCGCGGCCGCCCGGGTGACGCGGTGATCGTGCTGAACGGGGACATCCTGTCCGGGCATGACCTCACCGCGCAGGTGAAGGCGCACCACGAAGCGCGCGCCGCGGTCACCCTGCACCTGGTCGAGGTCGCGGACCCGTCCCGGTTCGGCTGCGTGCCCACCGACGCGGAGGGGCGGGTCACCGCGTTCCTGGAGAAGACCCCGGACCCGGTGACCAACCGGATCAACGCGGGCTGCTACGTGTTCCGGCGCGAGGTCATCGACGTGATACCGCCCGGGGTGGTCAGCTCGGTGGAACGCCAGATCTTCCCGGACCTGATCGCCGCGGGCGAGGTCGTCTCCGGCTATGTGGACGGCGCCTACTGGCTGGATGTCGGGACCCCGGAGGCGTTCGTTCAGGGCTCGTGTGATCTTGTCCTCGGCCGGGTGACCTCGCCGGCGCTGCGCGCCGCCGACGAGTTGCCGGGGGAGCGGCTGCTGCTCGCCGGAGCGGTCGTGGAACCGGGAGCGTCGGTGGGCGGCGGTACCGTGGCCGGCGCGGGCTCGGTGATCGAGACGGGAGCACAGGTGACGCGGAGCGTGCTGTTCGACGGCGCGCGGGTCGGCCGGGGCGCGCGGGTCAGCGACAGCGTGCTGGGCCGCGGCGTGCGGGTCGCCGCGGGTGTGGTGCTGGAGGGGGCCGTGATCGGTGATGGGGCGGTCATCGCCGAGGGAAACGAGCTTCGGGCGGGCGTCCGGGTGTGGCCGGACGTCACCCTCGGCCCCACCTCGGTGCGCTTCTCCACGGACGTGTAGGCCGCGATGCCCCGCCGGTCGGTGTCCCGTGTGCTGGCGGGGATCCCCGGAGCACCGCAGGTGGTGCCCTACGCCGCGCATGGTCCCCGGGCCGGGCACGCCGGGCCGCCCGCCGGGGTGGCCGTCCCGCCATTAGCGGGCGCGCTGACCCGGCAGTGGCAGCCGCCGTTCCCCCTTGACTGGTCCCGGACGCTGGGCGTGCACCGGCGCGGCGGGGGCGATCCCGCCTACCTGGTCGATGACTACGGTGCGGCGTGGCGCACTTCGCTCACGCCCGACGGCCCGGCCACTATGCGGGTCCACGCCATGCCCGAGGGGGACGTGCCCGGCGGCGGAGACGTGCCGGGCGGCGGGGACGTGCCCGGCGGCGGAGACGTGCCCGGCCGGGGAGCCGGGCATGCCGTGCCCGGCGCGGAGGCCGGCCGCCTGACGATCTGCGCGTCCGCCTGGGGGCCTGGTGCGGCGTGGCTGCTGGGCAGCCTGCCCGGCCTGCTGGGGGCCGCCGACGACCCGTCCGGATTCGAGCCGGTGCACCCGCTGCTGAGGGAGATGTCCCAGCGGCATTACGCGCTGCGGATCGGGCGCTCTGACCGGGTCTTCGAGGCGCTGATCCCCGCCGTGCTTGAGCAGAAGGTGGTTGGCGCGGAGGCGAAACGCGCCTGGCGGCTGCTGTTGCTCCGGTTCGGTGACCCGGCTCCGGGGCCCGCGCCACCGGGGATGCGGGTCTGCCCGCCGCCGCGCACCTGGGTGCGCATCCCGTCCTGGGAGTGGCACCGCGCCGGGGTGGAACTGGTCCGCGCCCGCACCATCATCGGCGCGGCCCGGGTCGCCGAGCGGCTTGAGGAGATCATCGCGATGACCCCGGCGGAGGCGGACCGCCGGCTCCAGACGCTGTCCGGGATCGGGCCGTGGACCTCCGCGGAGATCCGCCAGCGCGCCATCGGCGACCCCGACGCCCTGTCGGTCGGCGACTACCACCTGCCCTCGATCGTGGGCTGGGCGCTGATCCGGCAGAAGGTGGACGACGCGGGCATGTGCGAGCTGCTCGCCCCCTACGCCGGGCACAGGTACCGGGCTGCCTGGCTGCTGGAGATGAGTGGGCAGGGACCGCCCCGGCACGGGCCCCGCAACGCCCCCCGCGACTACCGGCGGATCTAGCCGCCGGGCCGCGTGCTGGCTGAGCGCTGGGGGTTAGTTGAGCACGAAGTAGGCGACTTTGAGGCCGCCGGCCGGGGCCTTGCCGGTGAGGTGGAGGGTGAACGATCCGCTGGCGGGGACCGCCGAGCGGACGGACACGGTGGCATCTTGCTGGGCGGTGGCCAAGATCATGCTGGCGGGGGTGACCCCGGCGAGGGTGACCTTCTTGCTGGCCGTGCCGGCCGCGATGGTGACCAGGCCGCTGCGGGAGAAGGTGGCCTTGCCGCGCACGTCCAGGGCGGTGCCGTTGGTGCTGCGGGCCAGCACGCCGGTGCCGCCGGTGGTGTCGCCGAAGACACCCACCCCGGCGGCGTTGGCCAGCCCGTACACGCCCGAGCCGGACCCGTTGCTCTGGCCCTCGACCCCGATACCCGCGGAGCTGTCGGTGGAGACGCCCTGTACACCGGTGCCGCCCTGGGTGTCGCTGTCTCCGGAGATCCCCGTCGGGCCCCGGCCAAACACCCCGATCCCGCTCCCCGTCCCTACGACGCCGTCGGCCGTCCCGACGCCCTCCACGCCCGTCTCTCCGCAGGCGGTCACGCCACCCCCCTGGCTTCCCGGGCAGGCGTTGGTGCCGGGGAAGAAGGTCGTATTCCACATGACCGTGCTATCGGCGGTCTCGGTGTTGATCTGGCCGGCCAGGACGGGCTGGCCCTGGCCGGCCGCGGCCGGTGTCACGGTCAGGGCCGCCACGGCCACGGCCAGCACGGCGAAATGAGCGGCGCGGCGCACGGTTACTGGAAGCTTCATAACATTCCCCGTTCTCCCTCGGCAGGTCACCCGATCGTAAAGTCAGCCCCATCGGGGCACCATGCCTGGTTAACGCCCGGGAGCCCTGTCCCAGCGGGGGCTCCCCGGCCGGTGCGGCACGGGAGCCCCCGCCCGGCCAGGCGTGTGGCCCGCCGGTTTTGCTCTGGTGATGGCGGTCAGGTCTGGTAGGTGATGGTGACGGCAGTCCTGGTGCCGGCCTTGTTGCTCGTGGCGGTGATGGTCCCGGTGGCGCCGGCGTAAGCGCCGGTTCCGCCGGTCACCGTGCCGTGAGTCACCGGGCCGCTGGATTCGTGCAGCACGCCGTAGAGGAAGCCGCCGGCGGTGTCGAGGGCGACTCCGATCGAGGCGGTGCCGGTCTTCGGGTTGAACACGAACCGCAGTACGTCGAAGCCGATGACCTTGCCCGCCTGATCGACGTCCTTGTCCGCCGAACCGCCGGTCGTCTTGGAGAAGCTCACTGTCGCCTGCTGCACGGCGGTGAACGTCAGGGTGTGGGAGACGGCGTGGGCGCTGGCGGCGGCCGGTAGCAGGATCGCCCCGGTCAGGCTGAGTGCGGCGGCGGTGCCGGCGGCGACGATCGTTGCGCGGATCTTCATGGTGACCTCCGTGTGGTTGGCTGGCCCGCCGGGCGGCGGGCGCAGGTGTCAGCTGGCTCTCCATGGCCGGGACACATGGGCTGGGAGCGCGCCGCGCCAGGCCCTCCGGAGCTTGTGATCAGCTCCCAGACGGTTGGCTCGGACAACCCCTAGGGACGACGGTGCCTGCTGCGGCGCGTGCTGACGCCACGGAGGCACCGTGGTGTTTGCACCGACCGCCCGGCCGCCGCGTTACCGGGCCGCTGTCGCCGCTTGCCCGCCCGGCCGCATGGATAGCGGAGGGGCGGCGGAGCGGAGCGCCGCGGGCAGCTGGCCACGAGAGCTGATCGCGAGTTTCTGGTAGACGTGGCGCAGGTGGCCTTCCACGGTGTTGAGCGTCACGAACAGCGCCTGGGCCACCTCGGGATTGGTCATCCCGCCAGCGGCCAGTTCGGCTACCCGCCGCTCGCTAGGCGTCAGCGCCTCAAGCCCGGTCAGCGCTGCCCGCCGGGGCCGGGCGCCGGTAGCTCGCAGCTCAGTTGCTGCCCGATGTGCGAGCCGTCCCGCGCCGCACCCATAGGCAAGATCCAGGCCTGCGCGCAGTGGCTCGCGTGCGGCGGAGCGCTGGTTGGCGCGCCGCAGCGCGGCACCGAGCTCGACCAGGGCGCGCGCATGCTCCAGCCGCGCGCCGGATTCCTGGAGTACCGCCACCGCCTCGCGGAGGTCGGCCAGCCCTGGCTGGCCGCCCCGCAGCATGCCGCGGGTGCGCAAGGCGATCCCGGCCGGGCGCGGCGATCCAGCCCGCCGGGCCGCGTCGAGGTCACTGTCGGCCAGCCGCAGCGCCTGGGCGGAGTCTTGACCCGCGAGCGCGAGCGCGAGTGCTGAGCGCCAGCAGGTGCCGGGGCTCAGCTGTTGCAGCGCCGTAAAGGTTTCCGCGGCGGCCTGCAGCTCACCCCGCGCGGCCAGGTAGTCTCCGGAGGCCAGCGCGAGCCGGCCGCGGACCTCCTGCAGCATCGCCCCGGTTGCCGTCCGTGCCAAAGCAGGCTCAAGCTTGATCCCGGTGGCGAGCGCGGCGATGTCAGCGAGGCCGGCCCGCTCGATCAGCGCATCGGCCGCCCAGTACAGCGTCCCCGCGATGGCGAACGTCCCCCCGTGTTCCTGCGCGGTCTCGATGACCGCGCGCACAGCGGTCTCGGCGCCCACAAGCTCACCGCGGCGCGACCCGATCGCCGCGCGCGCATAGGCAGCGATCGCAAGCGCGGACACCGAACCGCGCGACCGCGACAAGGCAAGCAGTTCGCTGGCGAGCTCCTCCGCCCGGGCCGGATCCTCCAGCCAAACAGCGGCGAACACCGTCTGCGCGACGATCAAGGGGTTCGAGTCAACCTGGGCGAGCAGGCGGTTCCCATCGAGCGCGTGATCGAGCAGCCCCAGTACGGTCGCGGCCGGTTCACCCCGCCATGCAAGGACGCCCGCAAGCAGTCCGGCGAGCGTACGCGGCCCTGCCGCCCGCCCGCGGGCCGTATCGAGCAACTGCGGGAGGAGGTGGTCGAATTCACCGACAAGGTCCGGATCGTAGGCCGCGAACCGTGCCCACCAGGCCTGCAAGTGGGCGATGGCCGAACTCAAGGAATCGCCCGGTTCCTCCGCATAGCCCGCAAGCTCATCCAGGGCTGTATGGACGATCGCCAGGCCGGCCTCCCAATTCCCAGCGAGCACCAGCAGCTCTGCCAGGTCGGCTGCGATCACTGCCCGCCGTGACGTTGTCTCGGCAAGTCCCAGCGACTCGCGCAGGTGGCCTGCTGCCGCCGGATCGAGCAGGACCTTCTCCGCGAGGCCTAGCTCGTGCAGCAGTACTGCACGCAGGCTCATATCCTCCGTCTCCGTCAGCGCCCGCCGCACGTAGGCCACCGCGCTCTCCGGGGCCCCCCGTCCCGCAGCCCGCGCCGCGGCCGCCCGCAACTGTGCCACGACCTCTGCCGACCCGGCCGGCTCGCACACCAGCAGATGCGCGCACACCGTGTCGGCATCCGCACCCTCGGCGACAAGCAGCCGCGCTGCCTCGGCGTGCCGCAGCCCGCGGATAGTCTCCGGGATGTCATCGTGCACCGCCGTCCGCACGATCGAGTGCACGAACCGCAGCGGCGTCCCGGGCTCGAATACCCCGATCCCGGCCAGCCCGTCCGCGGCCACAGCGGCGTCCGCCAGACCGACGCCGGCCAGGGCAGCGGCGTGCCGCAGCGCCGCTCCATCGCCCAGGATCGCGGCCGCCCGGGCAAGCTCACCAGCCGCCGGCCCGAGCCGTGTCACCCGCAGCGCCACCGCTCGCGCGACCGGCCTGGGGCCCAGGTCCGCCACCCGTCCGGCGGCTGCTTCGTCGGGCTCGGCGCCGTCCGCGAGCAGTTCCCCGGCCAGCTCACGCACGAGGAACGGATTACCGCCGCTCACCGCATGGCACGCCGCCACGAACTCCTCAGCGGGTGTGGTTCCGAACGCCCCGGACAGCAGCGACCGTACGGCCGCCCGGCTCAGTGCACCGGGGGACACCACACCCTCCGCGGCGATCTGTGCCAGCCGGGCAAGGCAGTCCGCCGCCGTCCCGGCGGCCGAGGTCTCACCCGTTCGCCAGGTAACCACCAGCGCGACCGGCAGGCCCGCCAAGCGGTCAGCCAGGTAGAGCAGGAAACGCAGCGACGCCTGATCGGCCCACTGCAGGTCATCGATTGCCACCAGCACCGGCCCGGCCACGCTGGCGTTCACGGCCAGCCAGTACAGGCCGTGCACCACCGCGAACGGCGGGTCGCCTGCGGCTACGGCCGAGGGCGCAGCACCGGCGTCTTCCATGGCGGCCAGCGCCAGGCGCGCCGCACCAGCCAGCAGCGCATCCCGTTCTGCCTGTGCCACGGTGGTGAGCAGCCTCTCGAACAACTGCCGCGCCACCCCGAACGAGAAATCGCCCTCAAGCTCTCCGCCACGGCCTGCCAAGACGCGCATTCCAGCCAGCCGGGCCCGCTCCCTGGCCTCGCCCAGCAAAGAACTCTTGCCGATCCCCGCCGGGCCGGTAACCACCAGCACGCCGCCGTTGCCTGCCCGCGCCCCGGCTAGCAGGGCATCGATACGGCCCAGCTCACCATCCCGCTCGATCAGGCCATTCAGCATCAGATATCCCCATACCGCCAGCCAACGCCGCCATCCTCGACCTGATCCGGCCGCGCGGAGCTGGCGGTCTGCTATTCCATGCCGGCGGAAAGGAGGTCTTCATTACCAAGCTATGGCCATCGCCTTACCTGGCTCAATGGAAGCGGCGCCTGCGTTCGAGGTCGGCACCCTTTGGCGGCGGCATCCTGGCGGCGCCGTCAGCGGGCCGATGCGCCGCGGCCGCGATCTCGACGAGGCTGGCCGCGAAACGTCGTCTTCGCGGCCCGTGAAATTCGACGGTCAGCCAGTCTGCGGACCCCGACCGCAGGGTGGCACGGGGATCGCTCTCGATGACGCCATCTAGCTGGCACAACGCTTCCCGGAGCCGGTCTGGCACGGACCCGGTATGACCGATCAGGCACGCCAGGGGAAGGGCATCAGGTCGGGTTCTGCCCAGCCGGTCCGCGCGGCCGGTGAGGCCAGGGTCCGCGCGGTGTAGTGGCGGGTCAGCAGCCGCTTGTCCAGCAGCGCGGGATACCTTTCCGCGAAACCGGCGAAGTCGGTGCCATGCGGTGCCGCGGCCATATGGTGCGCGACGATCTCCGTCCAGGCCCGGGTGACCGTCGCGTTGAACTTCTGCGGGGCGCGCTGGTAGGCCGCGAGGTGCCGGATCCAGCCCGACACCTTGTCCGCGGCCCGGTCCGCGCCGTGCCGCCGCACCGCGAGATAGGCAAGATGGATGTGCTCGCGATGGCGGAA